>JAEYWY010000004.1 GCA_023428695.1 Bacteroidota bacterium | reverse complement strand
GCGTCCGACTTCGGTAACAAATTCGGTCAGCCCCTTATCAATGGAAGCGTTCTCACGTTCGAACATTTTGAAGACAAAAAAGAGTACGGCTTCGACAAGGTGATCATGCTTGCAGGTGGCGTCGGCTTTGGCAAAGCTAAAGACAGCAAGAAAGAGCATCTTTCGCCCGGCGACCAGATCGTTCTGCTTGGTGGTGATAACTACCGCATCGGTATGGGCGGTGGCGCTGTGTCTTCCGTTGCTACCGGTGAATACGGTAACGCGATCGAGCTGAACGCAATCCAGCGATCAAACCCCGAAATGCAAAAGCGCGCGATGAATGCCATTCGCGCGATGGTGGAAATGAAAGAGAATCCTATCATTTCAATTCACGACCACGGCGCGGGGGGACACCTCAACTGTTTATCGGAACTGCTTGAAGAAACCGGTGGCATTATTCACATCGACAAACTTCCCGTTGGTGATCCCACACTTTCCGATAAGGAAATCATAAGCAACGAATCGCAGGAACGCATGGGACTCGCCATCCACCAAAAGGATGTCGATATACTCAGGAAAGTTTCGGAACGCGAGCGCGCACCCTTTTATGTTATCGGTGAGGCTACGGGTGACAAACAATTTACGTTCGAGAAAAAAGGTCAGAAGAAAAAACCGGTCCACTTTAAATTACACCACCTCTTTGGATCGTCGCCGAAAACTATCCTGAACGATACAACCCGGCCAGCCACATGGCAACCACTCACGTACGATGCAGCCGATATTCGCGATTACATTTCGCAGCTGCTCCAGCTTGAAGCGGTTGCGTGTAAAGACTGGCTCACAAACAAAGTCGACAGATCCGTAACCGGCAAGGTCGCGACCCAACAAACATGCGGACCAATCCAGCTTCCGCTGAACAACCTTGGTGTGATGGCGCTTGATTATGCATCACACAAAGGTGTGGCCACGGCAATTGGTCATGCACCCGCAGCTGCACTTGTTGATCCCGCTGCAGGAAGCCGGCTAGCCATCGCAGAAGCGCTTACGAATATTGTGTGGGCATCGTTGAGTCACGGCTTAAAGGGCGTATCACTCAGTGCAAACTGGATGTGGCCCGCGCGCAATCAGGGTGAAGACGCGCGACTCTACAACGCTGTCGAAGCTGTCAGTGAATTCGCCATCAACCTTGGCATCAACATACCCACGGGCAAGGATTCACTTTCAATGACACAGAAGTACCCTAACGGTGAAGTCGTGTACGCGCCGGGTACTGTAATCATCTCGGCCGTAGGTGAAGTTGCTGACATCACACAGACGGTGACGCCTGTGCTGTCTCCGGAGGAAGGTTCCAAACTCATTTATATAGACTTTAGCCGCGATGCACGCAAACTCGGTGGAAGCAGTTTTGCCCAGATCATCAATCAACTTGGTGATGAGGTTCCGTCCATAACGGATGCAGCGTATTTCAGTCGAGCCTTCGCCGCTGTTCAGCAACTTGTTCAGTCGGAAAAAATCGCCGCCGGACACGACATCGCTTCCGGTGGATTGATCACAACGCTGCTTGAAATGTGTTTCGCGGTTCCGCACGTTGGTATGACGCTGAACCTCCAAACCCTTGACGCGGACCTCGTAAAAGTACTTTTCGCAGAAAACCCGGGTGTAGTCATTCAGCTTAAAGATGATTCGGCACTTGCCGTTCTTGACGAACAAAAGATCCAGTACCACATCATCGGAATTGTCTCGGGCGAACGCAAACTCAACATCCGCCACGGCAATCAGCAACTCGAATTGAGCATCGATGAGCTGCGCAACGACTGGTACCGGACCTCCTACCTGCTGGATAAAAAACAACGCAATCCAGTCAACGCAGAAATGCGTTACCGGAATTACGACAACCAGATACTGCATTATCGTTTCCCGGAAACATTCCAAGGTACTTTTTCCGGCTTTGGCATTTCGCCACAACGGAAGCCGGAGACCAGTGTGCGCGCTGCTATCATTCGTGAGAAAGGTGTGAATGGGGATCGTGAAATGGCGTATGCATTGTACCTCGCAGGGTTTGATGTAAAAGATGTTCATATGACCGATCTCGTTTCCGGTCGTGAAGATCTCGCCGACGTCAACCTCATCGTTTTTGTGGGCGGTTTCTCGAACTCCGACGTACTCGGTTCCGCCAAAGGCTGGGCCGGGGCATTCTTATATAATGAGCGCGCGAAGCAAACTCTTGAGCGATTCTACGCCCGAAAAGATACGCTCAGCCTCGGCGTATGTAATGGTTGTCAGTTGGTGATGGAACTTGGTCTGCTTTACCCCGACTGGAAGGATCATCCGAAGATGCATCACAATGATTCAGGAAAATTTGAATCTGCATTCCTGAATGTTTCGATACCTGAAAACGAATCGGTGATGTTCAAATCACTTTCAGGATCGCGACTCGGCGTGTGGATTGCACACGGCGAAGGCAAGTTCGTACTTCCGGAAGACACTTCGCTCTACCGCATTGCTGCGCACTACAGCTATGAAGAATATCCCGGCACGCCGGCGGGCTCGGATTATTCGGTGGCTGCGCTTTACTCGAAGGACGGACGCCACCTCGCGATCATGCCGCACATTGAGCGCTCGCTGTTCCCGTGGAACTGGCCGTACTATCCTGAAAATCGGAAAAAAGACGAAATCTCGCCGTGGATTGAAGCCTTTGTCAACGCCCGGAAATGGGTGGAAGAAAACCGCTGAAAACAAATCACGCCACAACGTATTCTCCGATCAGAAGTTTTCCCTATATTCAGCATCGGTAAACCTTCGGAGATATGAAAAAAGTGCTTCCAATCTTGTTGCTTGGTGTCTTGTTCGCGTCGTGCCTTGGTTACAAGGAGCTTCCTGTTGAGTACGATTACAGTTACAAAGGCAACTTCAAGAAGTATCGCACTTTTGATATCATGCGCCCTGCCGGTCCTGCCGACTCGACAATGACGAACGAGATCATCGAGAAGTCCGTGATCGCCCGCATGAAATTCCTCGGTTACCGCCAGGTCACCAACAAGCCCCACCTCATCATTGGCTTCAAGATGTTCAACGACAGCCTGAAATTCAACGGCTACAATCAGCCTGATATTGAAGAATGGGTGCGCACCGGGAAAGAGGACCTCGACTACGATCAGCAGAAATTTTATCTCCGGACGGGCACATTGCTCATACAATTTTACGACCGCCGTCAGAACAGATCGATCTGGCAGGGTTACGCCACAACGCAATACGGTTCAATCGATTTCCAGAACAGCCGCCATCTCCGGAACGCGGTGATCTCAATCCTGGACAAATACCGGTTCTGGGCTGAGGGATTTATTGACGGAACGACCACGATTTCGCAGGAAAATGATCTCTAAAATTCCCGGCGGGCGTTAGAAATCTTCAAAACTTATCCTACCTTTGCAATCCCAAAATGAGGCACCCAAGCGGAATTTGCCCGTTTTGGCGTGATTGTCCGATGGTGTAACTGGCAACACGCCTGATTTTGATTCAGGAAAGTCCAGGTTCGAGCCCTGGTCGGACAACAGAATCCTCCCGAAAGGCCGGGGGGATTTTTAGTTATCGGTTACGGGAGCCGACCCGCCGCCCGCGAGCCGTTACAACAAAAAGTGCAAGCATGGCTGTAAAAATTTTCAGCGGACGAGCGACCTCCTACCTGGCGGAAAAAATTGCCAACGCATATGGCGAACCATTGGGTGAAGTCAATTACCAGCAATTCAGCGATGGTGAGATGTCACCCTACATCCAGGAATCCGTCCGCGGCCATGAAGTATTCCTTATCCAGTCTACCTTCCCGCCTTCCGACAACCTCATGGAGTTACTGCTCATGTGCGATGCCGCGCGTCGTGCAAGTGCCTCCAGCGTTAACGTAGTCATCCCCTACTTCGGGTATGCACGCCAGGACCGGAAAGACAGACCACGTGTTGCGATAGCCGCCAAACTGCACGCAAACCTGATCTCAGCCGCTGGCGCCACACGTATCATGACATGTGACCTTCACGCTGATCAGATCCAGGGTTTCTTCGATATCCCCGTCGACCACATGGACGGCTCGTATATATTCGTTCCGTACCTGAAGTCACTCGGACTAAGCGACATCATGTTCGCATCACCCGACGTAGGCGGTATCAAACGCGCACGTTCCTTTGCCAAGTTCTTTCACGCTGACCTTGCTGTCTGCGACAAATACCGGAAAGAAGCCAACAAGGTCGAATCAATGCGCCTCATTGGTGAAGTTGACGGCATGGACGTAATCCTTGTTGATGACCTCGTCGACACAGCGGGGACCATCTGCAAAGCCGCGGCCTTGCTGAAAGAAAAAGGAGCAAAATCAGTTCGCGCGGTTTGTACACACGCAGTGCTTTCGGGCAATGCGTACGAGAACATCGAGAACTCGGTGCTTGAAGAACTGGTGGTAACCGATACGATTCCGCTGAAGAAGGAAAGCAAAAAAATCAAGGTACTCACCGTGTCGACGCTTTTCGCGAAGGCGATACGCAAGATTCACGACAACGAATCCATCAGTTCGTTGTTCATTAAACTGTAATCATATAACAATTAAATAAACAATTAATACCATGAAAACTGTTGAGATTATAGGGTATAAAAGAGCAAATCTCGGCAAGGCTCATTCTCAGAAACTTCGGGATGAAGGTCTTGTTCCCTGTGTATTGTACGGAGGTGATGAACAAATTCATTTCTACTCCCCGATGATTCTGTTCCGCGAGCTCGTTTACACCAACGAAGCTCACTTTGTTCATCTGAACATTGAAGGTGACGAATACCAGGCGATTCTGCAGGAAGTGCAGTTTCACCCTGTAAGTGAAGTCATCCTGCACGCGGATTTCCTGCGCATTGCTGAAGATCGCAAGATCAAAATGAATATTCCGATTCGTCTTACAGGCCAGGCTCCCGGCGTTACCAAAGGTGGTACACTTGTACGCAAGCGTTCATCGTTAAAGGTATACTCTTTCCCGAAAGACATGCCTGATCACATCGACGTTGACGTGAGTGAACTTGACTTCCACCACGCCGTTAAAGTCTCTGATATCAAAGTTGAGAACCTCGAGTTCCTCGATCCGAAACAGGCTTCAATCGCTGTGGTTGAAGTACCGCGCGCTGCGAAGATGGCCGCTGATGAAGCTGCTGCCGCTCCTGCAGAAGGTGCCGAAGCAAAACCGGCTGCTGCCGCTCCTGCGAAGAAGGACGAAGGAAAGAAATAACCTTACGCATATCCGTAATGAAAGTCCTGCCAAAAACAGGACTTTCTTTTTTTATCTTCGCCAGTAAAATCATTCCTGCACCGCTAACGATACACGCATGAAATTTCTGATCGCCGGTCTTGGTAATCCCGGTCCGAAATACGAACTCACCCGACACAACATCGGGTTCCTCACACTTGACCAGCTCGCCGACGAGCACAAGGCTGAGTTCAAAGTCGAGCGTCATGCAGAACGCGCGGAGATGAAGTACAAGGGCAAGACGCTGCACCTCATCAAGCCCACGACATTCATGAACCTAAGTGGCAAGGCCGTATCATACTGGCTGCAGCAGCTTTCAATCCCACGCGAAAATCTGCTCGTGATCCTCGACGACATTGCACTCCCGTTGGGCAGTCTGCGTATGCGAACCAAAGGCAGCAGTGCCGGCCACAACGGACTCAACAGCATCGAGGAAGTCCTCGGCGGGCAAAGCTACTCGCGCCTTCGTTTCGGCATCGGCAACGACTTCGGCAAAGGCCAGCAGGCTGACTATGTTCTAAGCAACTTTACCTCCGAAGAACTCGAACAGCTTCCGCCGATAATTAAAAAAGCAAATGATATGGTGTTATCGTTTTGTACGATTGGTCCGGAAAGGACGATGAGTCTGTACAATTCGTAATTTCTAATTAGGATAATTCCTCCTTGCGCTACCTTGCGTCTCCTGCGCTTTTACGGTTAAGTCTTTTCGTGCACGTTAAAGAGAGCAAGCTGCACTTCTGTTTCTTCTAATTTGAATTATTACTGTCCGGGGAAAATTAAGGGGAAATTCTGTAAAGAACGTTCCCCACTATCTTTGTTGGTACCACCCTAACAAAGAATAGCAATAAGCAAAGGTAATTTTTTTCTCGGACAGCCGGTATTTGCACAATTGCTTAGAATGATCCCCCGCTGGGAGGTTCAGAAGTCCGCTAAGAAGTTTTCCGCTGATCATTATTGCAACGTCTTTCGCACGTACGAGCACCTCACCGTGATGCTCTATACGATTTTCAACAAGTGTACGTCTTTACGGGAAGTCACTACGGGCATAATGGCGTGTCATTCCAAATTACTGCACCTCGGATTGGATTACACGGTCCGAAGAAGTACACTTTCCGATGCACGGGGTAGATCGTTGTTGCGAAGGACACCGGTAAACAAAGGGAGACTCTTCTTCCACCAGGATCCTTTCGCCGACTACTCGTCGAATCTTATTGTCTCATCTTTCAAAAACCACGCGCGATAACTCGTTCGGGGTGCGTAATAGCTCGGGCACACAAGTTGAAAGATGGTCTGGGACTGCGTTCACTGTCCCCACCCCCCGCGTGTGCGCCCCAACTGACAAACCGGACCTTCCCGATCAACCGTTCCCTACATTCTGTTTTTTTCCTTATCTTAAAATCCAAGTATGACCCTGATCCCCGACTGGCAATGCTGACATCTCTTGAACGGAACGTGCTGGTGGCCAACAGAATTGCCCGCATCCTCGCCATATGCTCCTTCACCCTCCTGGTCGTGCTTGTCACCTCCTTCGGTGCCAATATTAATACTCCCCTCATCTTTGCGCTCGGCGCCTTCTTCCTGACCATCCCCTGGCTCAACCGCCGCGGCCACTATAACTTTACCCGCATCGCCATCTGCGCCATTCCCGTCATCGCCACCTTCACCGCCGCACTGCTCGCCAAGGTTTTTGGGAAGGGCTATACCGACATGCTCTTTTACGACTCGCGTTTCTTCCTGCTCATCTTCGCCATCGTGCCGTGTCTGATCTTCGAGATGCACGAACGCTGGCAGTTGTTCAGCACGCTTATGCTTGTCTTCCTGGCGCTGGCGCTCTTTGATCCCGTTCACGAACTGCTTGGCGTGGGCTACTTCCAGGTGGGCTTTACGGGTCGCTCCTACTACTACATCAACTTCGCGGTGATCATGACGTTCTTCGCCATCACCGCCGGCGCACTCGCCCTAAAACGCGTGATCGCTAAAACAGAACGCCTCAACGAAGAGTATCGCCAGACACTGCAGGAGACGAACCAGAAACTCCAGGAATCGATCAACGACATCGAAGCACAAAACGAAGAGATCGTAGCGCAAAGTGAAGAACTCATCACAGGGCAGGAGTCGCTCATCCGGGCAAACCAGATCATCGAAAAACAAAAGATCGCACTCGAACAAAAGGTCACCGAAGTCAACGCCGAATTGCAGGAAGCCAACGAAGAACTCGTCAAGCACAACAACGAACTGCAACAGTTCTCGTTCTCCCTCTCCCACCACCTGCGCGGTCCCATTGCCCGCATCCTCGGACTCGCCAACATCCTGCGCTTCCTCCCGGATCTTCCGCGTGACGGCGAAGCCGCCGAAGTCATACACCACATCGACACATCCGTCCAGGAACTCGACACCGTCGTGCGTGAACTCAACTCCATCGTCGACATCCGCCGCGCCATGTACCAGGTGCGCGAAGACGTTGACTTCAACACAGTATGGGAAGACGTCGCCGAACAACTCGACATCACCGAAACCGTGCGCGCAACGGTCTTCCGCGTAGACTTTCAGGCTGCACCCACGGTGTTCTCTGTCCGGCCCATGGTCACAAGCATCATGCTTAACCTGGTCAGCAATGCGCTGAAGTTCCGCTCTCCCGCGCGCACACTGCAGGTACGCATCACCACGCGCCGCAATCAACAATACACAACGCTCACGGTAGCCGACAACGGACTCGGCATCGACTTATCCGCCTTCCAGAACGACTTGTTCAAAATGTACAAACGCTTCCACGATCGGCACGAAGGCAAGGGACTGGGACTATATATGATCAAATCGCAGGTGGATCAGCTGAATGGGTTTGTCGATATCAACAGCACACCGGATAAGGGGAGTGAGTTTGTTGTTCATCTTAAGCATTCCGAGTAGGGGTTCAGGTTTCCCGCCGTCACGAAACGCCCTTGCGGGCAGGCATTCAGGTTCCTTCGATAAACACTTTCGCAAACTAAGTTGTGAGGAGTGTTGAAGGAGGGGACCATTTCTAATTTGCAATTTTTGATTCGGTGGGACAAGCCTCCTTGTGTTCCTTTGCTTGCAGCGCCTTTGCGGTGAAAAAGGCTGCCCTTCAATCAGAATCGTGAGTATACAAGCTCGGATGAATCAAAGTTGCAGCCTGTCGCTCGAAGCTTGCAGCTTTTTCCTAGTCTTTTTTAATCAGTTTGTCGGTATAGAATGAATATCGGAACTCGAATTTTGCATCAGCATCACTCCTGCGCGAGCTATCGCCGCCATAGGCAATGCCGATGACGCCGTTGAGTCTGGAAACGGGTATCTCGAGCAGCGCCGCGAAGTGGTTCCAGTCTTCACTCAATGATTCGGCATCCTTGTACGTGCTCCAGATCTTCGCATACTCCACCGACAACGCCACGCTGGTCAGAAAGAAACGCACCCGCGCACCCGCGGAAGTTCGCGACGTCTCATCTTCCTCCGACTTCGACATAATCCACGCATTCTTCGCGCTTACCATCAGCTGACCCTTCTTCCCAAGCGGTATACTTGCCGCAGTCCACATACCGAAGCGATCCTGTCTTATGCTGTCCTGTTTCAGTCGCGCACTCTGCAACAGGAACAGGTTGCCAAAGCCCACATCCAGCCGGAATTTGTTCCAGTTGTTCTCAACGAATTCCTTTCTGAGTTTCTCGAGCCTTTTCGATAGCGCCGGATCAATCCGCGTCAGGTCATCGGGTGATTCAGGAAAGTCCGGTTGCACACTGTCAACGCGGGTCGTTTCGGTTTCCAACGCCCGCACAAATGTTTCATCTGCGCGCGGGTCGCCGCGGTCAATGATTGGTATACGCAGGCCGAACGCGAGATACTGGTCTTCGGAATCCTTGATTGCCGCCGTGCCACCACTAAGTACAGTACGCCACAGAATTTGTTTCGTCTTGCTTTCGCGATAATCTTTCAGTGAACCCACGAAAGACGAACCAGGCCTGAAGTCAAAACCAACGTTGGCCTTGAGTGAACTGCCATCCAGGACGAGTGGCGCAAACGATGTGAAGTCCTTCGGCGTAAGTATGTGCGTCACCTCCGACGGTTTGTCGGGAAGCAGCTCGAATGCCGGCGATGACGGCACGCCGTAATAGGAGTTGTTGATTATATCGGACTGCCCATACGCACGCAGCGCACCAAGGCATACAATCACAAACAAAAGTCTTTTCATAATACCTTGATTTGAAAGATGAAACCGATACCAATGTCGCTGCTTCCGATTTGTCCGGACCAGCCTTTGGGCACTTCACTGATGAGGGTTGTGTTGCCCTGCATAACCGACAGTGCGACCTCGTAACGCACGGGTGGATTGTCGTTGAAATGAAGTACGGTGCCCTTCACATAGATAAACTTGCCATTGAGCACGTCCGGTGCACCCAGCGGAACATCGGGACTATCTGTCGTGAAGGTCCCCGCTTTCAGGTCCGGGGATTTGTCGGCGTTGTAGCGCCAGACGTTACCACCGAGGCCGAGGGGTCGGTTAGACGTGACCGTGAGGACCACCGGTCCGGCTGTCTTGCTGATTGTGATTTCTCTGATCTCCATAGACGTTGCATTGTGGTGGTTACTCGCCGAATTTTGGAGGTTGTTCTGAGTCAAGACCTTTGATAAAGTTTTGGTACCGCGCAAAATTGATGTTCTCGGCACGGGCGTCCAGGCTGCCCTGACTACGCGCCTCGAGTTTCTTGAGATCCTTCAGGGCCTTCGAGTAACCCAGTATCTGTGTCCAGAAAACAGAGCCGCCGCTGGAGAGAATTGCCAGTAAAAACACGTTGATATTTTGACCGCCGGGGAATTGGTGACTGCCGGACCACTCACCATAGATAAGACCCACTGAGAGATAGCCACACAGCACAGAGATAAGCTGTATCACAATGCGCCGCGATTTTTCTGAAGTCAGGTTCTCCGAGTTTTCATCGGTGAGTGAATGCTGGTACGCCAGCGCCGGGAAGAGCGTCTTGAACAGTTCGATGAGCCTCTCGCTCGCAAGGCTTACGCCGAGGATGAAAGCAATAATTTCCGCATCCATACGATCAGGGTTTAGGTGTATAAAGAAGACTTTAAGAATCCGATTGATGTATAGTGCAGGGAGTCATTAGCCCCGACTGCGTACCGCGCACAACGACTTGATTAGCGAGGTTTCGACAACGGAACAGGTACTGGCCAGCGGCGCACGCGCACGCGTTATGGCCCACGAAGGGCAAAGCGGGGTTCATTGGTGGTTAGGGTTAAGTGGGGTTGGTGGTTCGAAGTACGCTACTTTGGCGGGGAGGGTCAACCCTGAAAAATAATGGTGGTTCCTTCGGAAAACGGGTGTACAAACTAAGTTGAGAAGGGCGTCGAAGGAGGGGATGATTTCTAATTTCTCATTTAAATTTCTAATTGGTGTGACTACCCTCTTTGCGTCCCTTTGCGCCTGCGGCGACTTTGCGGTGAAAAAGCACCGCTGATTCAAAATCGTGAACATTTAAGTTACGACCAAACAAACTTGGAGCTTGAGGCTTGCAGCTCTTGATGAAGCACTTCAGAAGGCAGTCCCGGGAAGCTATTCGCGCAGCCACCGCAATGCCCGCGGCGAGATCCACGCCAGGGCGAGGGCCGCTAATACCACGGCAAAAACGTATTCGAGGATACCATCAGTCCCGGACCATACAAGGGAGATCAGCAGAAACGCTGCAAAATACAAGGTGAAATATCGGAGTTGCCTGACCATAGAACTTGTGCAATATCGGCAGGTTCGATGATGCAGGGCAACCGGATTAATAAGGTTGAACAAATATGGATGAACACTTTTTTTCAAGTGCGTGACCGTACCCAATATTCCAGATGATGGCCAAGTGACGCTTTGAGATCACATTTGACTGGCAAGTCAGCATTCGATCATTGATTTCGATCAAATTTTACTAAATTGATTCCTCACTGCCCATCCCTTCACTATGAACCGTTGTTTGATAGCGATAACTCTTCTCGCTGCCGTTAACTCAAACGCACAATTGAACCAGCCGAACCCTTTGGATCCAGTATCGACGGAAATCGAATTACGCGGAACTGTAGTATCGGCAAACAGAATTGGTCGCAAATACATTGAGCGCGCCAATGAATTGACCTCAGCCAAAAACCTGGATTCTGCATTGGTGTCACTCGATCGCGCGCTTGAGTATCTCACTGACAGCGTCCAAATTGTTCGCGCTAACTGTATCAAAGGTTTAATCCTTGCGGAAACCGGGCGTTACAAGGAAGCAAATGCAGTACTGTTACCGCTTCTGCCTTTTTGCGAAAAAAAACGACCTTACATGAAGCCTGACAGCCTGAACTGGATCATTGACGGAGTGTACTGTGGATTGACAACGAGTTGCACGTTCACCGGGGATTATCGCACAGCAATCCGGTCGGCGTATATGACAATAGAACTTGGGCTACTCTTCGAAGGCAGAGCAAACATGCAGGCCAGATATGCCGATCTCGGGTTGATCTATTATAAATTGCGCGACAACGTTAAGGCTATTGATTTCTACGAAAAAGCGCTTCAAATATCACGCATCAAAAAATTAGCTATGACGGTCATACTCTCCAACATAGCTCTGTGCTATTCCGAAATGGACTCAGTGAGAACTGCTATGAGCTATGTGGATTCGGCTGTGTATCGATGCGGCGAGGCTTGTGCCCCGGAACTGCGGATATCCAATAGTTTCTGCTACGGGATGATCCACATCAGAAGTAGATCGTACGAACTCGCAAAGCTTCACCTTAAGAATGCGTTGAAAGATGCAATTGACATAAAGGACCTCCGCATGATGGCAGAAAGTTACGTCTACCTTGCGCGAATTCATATCGAACAAAAAGAATACGACTCAGCAGGAATGGTTCTCGAGAATGCCGACAGAATCGCGCTTGCTGAGGATTTCAACGAGATCTTGCTCGACGTGTACCGGCAACACGTTGCGCTTTTCTCCGAGATGAAAGACTTCAAGAGCCTCGCTGAGTATCAAAGATTGTACCTCGATCAAAAGCAAATTCTACATAATTCCAAACTCGCTGCCGATATGGTCCTCGCTGAATGGCGAATGGTTGAACAAACTCATGAGAATGAACTCCGGCGGAAAGACGCCGAAGTTCAGGCGCAGGCAGAATTAATCGGGTACCAACAATGGCTCTCACGTGCATCGATACTCGTGGTGGGGCTGATGCTTTTCCTGATAACGATACTTCTTTACAAGGCGATTGTGCGAATGCAAATAAGACGAGCACTTGTTAAAAAAGTGAATGACCGTTCGACGAGACTTAAAAATAACGAACATTATTCGAAGCAACTCAGCATTCTGTCGTTGCGCCGAAATGAAGCTATCAGATTGGAGATAGAACAACTTGTAAGGCTTGTCCCCGACCACATCGGGCGATCTGTCTTATGAACAACCTGATCTGGATTTAGTCTCTTGTCACGTTCGACTCCGATGTCGGAAACCAAGAAGGTAAAGATGACGCACAATGCAATATTTGCGGTTCTTTCGACTAACTGGCTACACAATACTGTGCGGCGTTGGGTGCTCGTACCTTGCCTGTTGATTCCGGTAGTATCCTTTTCACAAGATCACACCCGGGAGATTGATTCACTCAGAATGTTATTGAATAGTCTCCCGAAAGATGCCTTCAACGAAAGGGGTCGGCTTTATGTCGAGCTCGGTGGCCGACACAATGGTGCGGATGCTCTCAGATATTATGACCTGGCACTCTCGATATTAGATGACAGTGTACAAATAGTTCGGGCAATTCAACGTAAGGGCGTCGTTCTATTTATGTCGAACAGACACCGTGAGGCACGTACCGTGCTTGAATCGATCCTTCCTTATGCACGCACGTTCCAGCCGTATCACGAAGCAACGGAGTTAAATCGCTATTTCGAAGGAGTGTATGGCCTCTTGTCGGGCCTCTATGTCTTCGATGGCGAGTATCGCCTCGCTATAGTGGCCGCAAACCACACGCTTGAATTAAGTACACTCTTTCCCACCAGCACTGATTTATCCCGGGGCTATAATCATTTGGGCCTGATCTATTACAAATTAAGAGATAATGAGAGAGCCGTCGCGATGTATCGAAAAGCTCTGCACGTTCAACTCAGCCAATTTGGAAACGAAGGCATAAGACTTCGCCACAGCAGGAACAGATCAAAGATGTTGTTAAATATTGCGTTGTGCTATTCCGAAATGGACAGCCTTGCCAAAGCATTGATTTATTTGGATAGCGCACAAAATTCCTCACTCCCTCGCGGCATTCAGATTCACATGAATTTCGGATACGGCATGGTCTTCACCAAGCAAGCTAAGTATGCCGAGGCAGAGACCTCCTTTCAGATGGCTTTAAAGGATGCCAGAGACATATGGGACGTACGTATGATTGCAGAGTGCCTGGTCTATTCCGCCCGCGTCTTTCTCGAAACAGCGCGATACACTGATGCACAAAAAGCTATTTACGAAGCTGAAAAATTGGCCAGTGAAAACAATTTCAATGAAATTCTGCTCGACACTTACCGCCAGGCTTTGGTACTATTCAGTGAGGCTGGTGACCACGCACGACTTGCAGACTATCAAAACAAGTACATTCGGCATAAGCAGCACATACATAACGCTGATGTAGCCAGCGAATTGGTATTGGCCGAACTGCGCCTTGCAGAGGCAGCGCATAATCAAGAGCTGGCTGTACAGGAAAAAAAACTCGCTACTCAGGAAACGTTAAAAAGATATCAGCGATGGCTATCCAGCACCTCTGTTGGTATCACGCTATTGATGTTTCTATTTATTTTATCACTCATCTATCGGGTCAATGCACGAAGACGAATAGAAACGGCGCTATCAACGAAGGTAAATGAACGGAAACGAAACCTAATAAAAAACGAGCATCGTACAAAGCAAATCAGTCTTGGCCTATCTATCCAGCAGGAGGTTTTGACGTCACAAGTTGAGAAGGTTTTGTTACACTCGCGGTTACAGTTTTCTGAACATGCTTCCAAATTTGAATAGTTCTGAACGTGGTCACGGAAAGGGTTTTGCTCGCACGGATAAGCTATTTCCCAAAGATGCATCGTAAAAAGTCCATTTCACCTAAGCGGTACCCAGTGTACTATCTACACTGTATTATAGCCCTTGTGTGCTTGTTCACAATAACCAATAAATGTTATCCTCAAACAAAAAGATGGAAACCGGACTCAGTCCAAGCGCTACTGAGAGATACAACAAATCTGACTCCGGATCAGCGTGGACAGCTATTTGTTCAAACAGGACTTCAGAAACACGACAGAAACGCCATTCCTTTTTATGACCACGCACTATCGGTTCTTAAAGACAGTAGTCTCATAGTTGAGGCAAGCTATCTAAAAGGGGTTTCTCTGTTCATGATTGGCGAATACGCTAAGGTTGAAGATACGATCTTGCCAATCCTGGATTACGCAGAACGCGCCGGCTTGCATTGGTACGTTAACGGTTGTTATGACCTGCTTGGCATGAGTTATGGAATGACAGGGCATTACAATCTTGCCATTAAGTACCAGCAAAAATCGGTTGTCAAAGCAGAAATGTTTCCGGCGCGACTAGGCCGCGAGTACACCAATCTCGGATTACTTTATTACAAAATGCGTGACAATCAAAAGGCAATCGCATCTTACAAAAAGGGACTTGAACATATGAGATCTACAGAAGGATGGCCTTTGTTCGGCAAGGAAATTCCCACCGTGCTGACTAATATTGGATTATGCTACTGTGAAATGGACTCCTTACATTCGGCCCTCGTTTTCCTAGAAGAGGCTGACCGTGCATGTGGTGAACAGTGCGACAAAAGAAAGAAGATGCACCTGGAATTCGGCAAAGGCATGGTTAAAATAAAGCTGCGTCAATACAAAATCGCAAAAGAACATTTGACCTTTGTACTTAAAACTGCACGACGCATCAACGAATCGCGAATGGAAGCTGAGAGTCTCATGTATCTCGCCCGCGTATATCTTGCAACGTCCGTAACCGATTCTGCCGTAATGGCCATCACTAACGCCGAGGCAATTGCTCTGCGCAATGACCTGAATGAAATACTCCTCGATTCCTATCGCCAATCTATCGAACTCTTCACCAAATCCCGCGATTATAAAAAGCTCGCGGGCTCTCAGCAAAAATTCATTCAACAAAAGGCAACGCTCTACGGCGCCGATCTTGCGCGCGACCTGGCGCTGGTTGAGATTGAGGTCGAGGAACGCTTAAACCGCCAGGAACTCGCCAGACAACAGAAGCGAGTTGATGTTCAAAAAAAGGTAATGAGTTATCAGAAGCATAATGCGCGCCTTTGGGGCCTTCTTCTCGTCTTATTGCTTCTACTGGGTCTTGGTGTGGCATTCAGAATGATTCAAAGGATAAAGATTCAGCGCGTGCTCGACAGAAAGATCCAAGAACGCAGAGCCGAACTTGTGCGGAGAGAAACACACATTTCATTTACCTGCCGTAAATTATTGTTGCTGGAGAAAAGGCTGAGGCAGGAACTAGAGTCATTGCCACTATCCGACCACGTGCGTATCAGTTGAATTGAAAAGGGATCCAAGTTCCCAATGCTTTCATTATTGCACGGGTTTTAGTAAATTCAAAGCCTAAAATTCCCCTTGTGAAACGTTGTGTGATTTGTCTATGCTTATACTTCACCGGCCCAGTTGCGCTTGCCCAATTGTGTAGCCTGGACTCAATATTTGCACTAAAAAATTCCTCCCTCTTTACCAGTGAGGATGAAAAAGGTGTTTGCTATATCGATCTTGGGATTGAACTCGCCGGTAAAGAAAAAAAATTGGAATGTGGTATTGAAGCCCTGGATCGTGCCATTCCGTTTCTGAAGGACAGCCTGCAGATCGTTCGTGCAACTTGTATCAAAGGACTGATTCTGGGTAACCTGGGTAGATACGACGAGGCAAAACGTGTCTTACTACAAATACTTCCATTCTGCGAAAGACGGAGGCCGTTCGTCGAAAGCACTTATTTGAATTGGATAATTGAGGGTGTCTATGATGGTCTTGCACAGAGTTGCACTTTTACTGGCGACTACGGTCCGGCTATTACCTTTGCGTACACGTCCCTTGAATTAGGGTTGCTCTTCCCGGAAAAGGCAGATATCTGCGGGAAGTACGTGAACCTGGCGCTTCTGTACTACAAAATCCGTGATAACGTCACCGCTGTGCGAATGTATAAGAAGTCGATTCCCCTGGAAACGGATTTTGTTATTGGCTACCCGGCAACATTATCCAATCTTGCTCTCTGTTATTCCGAAATGGATTCAATTGATAAGGCAGTCTTTTATCTCGATTCCGCTGCTTCGGCCGCTAAGGCCAATGGCTTACCTAAAGGCGGGATGTTCTGGGACTTCGCGCATGGAATGATTGATCTGAAAAGAAGTGACCCTGATAGCGCCAAACACTATTTCAAAAGGTCCCTGAAAAAATCGTTGGAATGGGACTATCCAAGGATGGTAGCCGACAACCATGTATACCTTGCACGAGTGTATCTGGTCACGGGTGACTACGATTCGGCCAGGTATGAACTCCTTGACGGCGAGGCTATAGCAAAGGCCAATAACTTCAATGAAATCCTGCTTGATATATATCGGCAATCAGTAGCACTTTATGAAAAAACCAAGGATAACGGGAAACTCGCAATTTACCAGCAGAAATTCATTGATCAGAAAGCGCGGATGTATTCCTCAGAACTGGCGCGCGATATTGCCGTCGTACAAGGGGAGACTGTCGAAAAGGAGCATTTGGAAAGCCTGGCTGCACAACAAAATGAATTGAAAATGCAGGATGAGGTTTTGAAGTTACAACTATGGATCAGACATATCAGCTTCGGAATTGCAGCATTGGTTTTGCTCCTTTTGATACTTCAATATCACATAAGTCATCAATGTCGGAAAACCAGCGACATACTTGAACTCCGGACGCAAGAACGATCAACTATGCTTAATCTTAAAAGCACGAATATTCTCAACTGGTCTTGCAGGCTGAAACTTGCAAGGGACCGCCTGAAGATAGAATTAGAGGCCTGCGAAAGCCTCTTATCCATAAATCGGCTAGAGAATAACAGTCTCGATCGAAAAAAATTTGGCACTTAGCAAATTCAGATAATGAGGGGACTATTGAAAATCTGTTGCATCGCTTGCTTACATGGCTTGTTACAAAGTTGTGGGGGCAACAGCAAACATGAAGGATCAGTCACCGCACAAGATTTGCAAATCAGGCAGCGTTTCGATTCTGTATTGGAGGTCGCCCGCTATTATGAGTCTGTGTCAGACCCTCGGTTCCCGAAATACTATGATTCTCTAATTGTACTGGAACGCCTTCTGCCGGATTCATTAGGATATGTTCAACGTGTTCTCGTTGGGACGAATTACGACGCCCTGTCAGGACGCGTAGATGAAGCCATCGCCAGTCTTGATAATGTTCAAAAAGTCGCGAAGCGAAATGCTTTTGACCATGAACTCGCGTTGATCTATCAACGCTATGGCACTGCATACGTAATCCGGGGTGATTATGACGTTGCACTGAAGTACCTGTTCGAAGCTTTGAGGCTGCATGAATTGCACGGCGACAGCAGTGCGATTGCAGACTCATACACCCACATCGGTCTCGCGTATTTCAAACTGCGAAACAATGAACAAGCCATCGAATACTACCGAAAGCGGCTTGCGCTGAAACAAGGCCGGGAAAGTTATCTGGTGAACGCACGTACTCTGATCAACATCGGCCTGGCATTTTCAGAACTTTCTCAATACGACTCAGCGCAATATTTCTATGACCATGCCGCTGAATTGCTCGGTACAGACCTGCCGGCTCGCGCCGATATGATTCTTTGTTTTGCGCGCGGAAAAACTTTCACTGACATGGGCTTCCCCGCTAAGGCAGCACCATATCTGAAACACAGTATGGATATCGCCGAACAGAACGGCGATTACCGGTTCATGGCCGAAAATGGCGTGGCACTTGCGCGCGTTTCTATTGCACAAAATGATCTGAAGAAAGGGAGAGCACTTCTTTATGACGCTGCGAACGTTGCCGCTGATCACAACCTCAAAGAGATATTGCTCGATGTCTACAGACAATATATTGAGGTCGCCCGAAAAGAAGGCGGTGTGGTGGAACTGACGGATTGGCAACGAAAATACATTGAGTTGTCACAGGCACTTTACAATGAACAACTGATCAGCAAGATCAGCGCACTGCAGGTCCAGTTCGAGGAACGCGAAAATATTGCCGCTATCGAAAGTCAGGAGCAGCTGTTGAACCTTCAGGCCGAGGCCATTGCGAAAAGACGGCTCGTTATACTCCTGCTTGTCGCCGCCGCCCTTTTGATGGTAGTAATACTTTACGTGCTTCGAAAAGTCAGCATTCAGCGTAAGCGAATGAATGAGGCCCTTGACAAAGAGGTCATCAGACAAACACAGGAACTTGCTGCAAGAAACAGCGCCGCCGAACTTGAAGCGAAGAGTTTGCAGTTAAGATTTCAGGACAGTTGTCAGCGGGCAAGACAAATGCTTGCTACACTCAAGGGTTTGTATACGCTTGAAACGTTGGATGGTGACGCAGGTGAACATTCGGAGAGTGCCAAAGTGATGCTGGAACGAATCCTGAAATGCGAAGAAGTATTAAACCGGTTGTCTTCGGAGGCTGCGGAAATAGACCTTACTACGTCAGAGTCTGACGAAAAAGACCAGGGCCTCTCCTGAACCTGACACACAAAAAGAAGAGTTGGTTGCCCTGGTCAGTCGGCTAACGTGGTTATGCAGAAATGGCCACAACGGTTAGTCACAACGTTGATTAAAGATAGAGGTGAAAACAGGTGGAAGGTTCTGCCATTTGAAGTTCGTCCGGAAAACCGTACATAGAGCATGTCAGGAAAACCTGACAGACAAAGCATGAAACAAAAAAAATTACTGATTGTTGATGATGAAGTGCTGATTCGCGAGGGTCTGAAATCCCTTCTGGAATCCGAGCCATTTATTGGAAAGGTCATCGAGGCGGGATCCCGGAAAGATTTCCTTCAGGTCTTCGACCATTCGGTCGATATTATTCTGCTTGATTTCAAACTTCCGGATACCAACGGTCTGGAATTGCTGGAATGGATTAGAAGCAAGAATGCGGATGTAAAGGTTGTCGCGCTGACAGGTCTCGATGGTACCGAGGTGATCTTAAACCTATTAAAAGCGGGCGTTAACGGATTGGTGTACAAACTGGATGGCTATGCGGAAATCCGCAAGACGATCATCAGCGTGCTTGAAGGAGAGAGTTACTATTCGACCAAGGTCGTAGCCATTATTCAAAAGAACGCACACCGATGGGATCAGGTGCCTCCGGTGACGCTTTCAGTTAAGGAAAAAGAGTTGTTGACGGGAATATCGCGCGGGCTGACGACAAAAGAAATTGCTGATGAGATGAAGATGAGTGAAGGTACTATTGAGACATACCGCGTGCGCCTTCTTAAGAAAGTAAATGTACTTAACACCGCTGCCCTGATTGCATATGCCTATCGCAACGGACTTCTATAATGGAAGTTTGATTTGCGCACAAAGTCCTTTTTCACCTGCTGAATATTTTATGGTAGCACCGATGGCATTAGCCCGCATTCGAAGAGAATTGTGCTTCTTTTTCAACCTGGCAATAAATTCTTCGAGCCGTGAGAATCCCGATCCGTCATCTTCCACAGTAATTGTCACGGACTTCGGCGACCAGGTCCAGCTCACCCAAATGTTCCAGGCCGCCGAATGGCGAAAAGCATTGTGCAGGAGTTCCTGAATCATCCGGAGGAGATAGTTTTCAGCGTGAGGTGCCAAGGGCTGGGAAACACCAATGAACGCATGGTAAATCCGACCCGTGCCGGGGGTTTCCATGTTCTGGCAAAGCATTTCAAGCCTCTTTTCAACGGAGTCATCCTCCATTCTGACGGGTGACAGCTGCCGGGAGATCCGCCTCACGGAATCAATAATGAGTTGAAAATCCGCCTGCATTCGTAAAACGGCGCTTCGGGTTTCCTCCGGGTCGAATGAGGAGCGTTCAATCTTGTCGAGGTGAAGCCGTAATACGGATAGTTTCTGTATCAGGTCATCGTGAATATCGGCACCCATTTCAGTGATAATTGTTTCACAAGCCTCCATAGCCTGGCGCGCTACGGCTTTGTCTGAAAAGGGTAATCTGAACATGTTTTGAAGTTGCTAAAACAGGCACTAAAAAGTGACCATTTAGATGGTCAAACATTAAATTTTTACCTGAAAAATGATGTAAGTTTTTGGCGGGAAATGAAGAAAACTTCACTTAAAGTAATACTTTAAGTGGTCTGCTTACATAGATCAGGAAAAAACAGCCGGCGGGATTTTCCCCTTATTTGTCCGGTATTTTGGGTAATTCTACCCTAAGTCATACAAGATTCCTTACAACAGCCGGCTTAAACCGCGAACCTGGCGTCCTTCAGGCTTGGAATCACCCTAAAACCTGATGGGATAAGGTTCTTACCTAAAGTACACTTTTTTTTGCGTTGTAACTCAAGCAGAGCACCTAGGTGGTTGACACAGAATTAATTAATCCTTTTCACTCCTCACCTCGGATCTTAACACTTTACATCATGATAGGTGGTAATTGCCCGACAAGGTCCTAAGGTAACCAAGAGGAAAACCTTATCGAAGTGTACATTTGCCAGCTTGTATTACAAGCTTAACACATCGGAATTCACCAATAATTGCAGGCATATACCGCAAATCTTCGTCTACGGATTTGTAGTCCGACAAAAAATCGCTACTTTTCTAATTGGTCACCCATGGCAAACCCGCCAATGGGTGCTCCATCCAGTTGGACAGCGTTCACAGGTTCCACAGCTGATTGAACTTTGACTTCCTTCGTGGAGACAAATGAGAAGGATAACGTAGCTATAGCACATACAGTAACTATTGCAAGGATTAATTTATTTTTCATAGCAGACTGGATTTTTTAAGTAACATTAGAATAATTGAAATGCGCTCTTTTAGCGACCGATGCCTTGGGTTCCTTCTCCTCCACCGTTCATCAGCTCGGTTTGAGGCTTAACTTCCTCTTCGGTGCAGGAAGTGATTGATAAAGAGGCTGCGATGGCAAGCGCGAACAAGTAAAGTAACTTTTTCATAGGTTAGAAGGTTTAGATTTTCAGTTATGAGTTGGATTAACTTTTGCGTTAATTGTGACCCAAAACTGTAACGTCGTTGACCTCATTTTTTTTTGATACTTTTTGATTAATAACCCGTGTACGAAATAGGCCCTTGCGAAGAAAAAAAGCTACTGGTCGCGTTCATCTTGGTTTTCCTGAGCGTTACTGGGCTCTGTCAAGTAAGAAGCCCTGACAGCCTTCGGAGGATACTACCTTCAGCAGTTGGCATTGAAAGATTCGAAGTGCTCACCGACTTGTCAATTTCAGAAGCTTTGCACAATGATTATCAAGAGTCGCTAACACTTATTGATGAAGCATTTGGCATTGCCCACGACCTTGGCGATTCGTCTCGAATGGTTTTGAGCGGTAGACTCAAAGGTATTGTTCTCATGCGCCTAAATCGACCAAGCGACGCAGTCGCAACACTCTTAGTGGTACTCCCCATCGCAAGGAGGAACAAACATGAAAGGGATTATCGGATTATTCTCAATAGCCTCGGAATTTCCTATACGTTCTTAGGAAGATATGATGAGGCGTTGAAGATCCATTTCGAAAACCTCGCTCTTAGGGAAGCTGACAATGACGTTTTCGAAACCAGTGTTACCATGAATAATATAGGTCTTGTCTATTTCAAATTAAAAAACTACGAAACTGCGCTTTCTTTCTATATGAAAGCCCTAGGTAAGCGGCTCGAATCAGGCAATAATTATGACTTGGATAGACTTTACATAAATCTTGGCTTATGCTACAACCAACTCCGGAATTTTGCCGAGGCAGAAAAATCGTTTAAAGACGGCTTCAGCACGTGCGGAGGGAAGTGTCAACCTGCAATCATAATGGAGGGGAAATTTGGTCAAGGGGTGGCAAACTATGGAATGAAGAACTATGAAGAAGCCCTCTCCAGTTTCCATGAATCCCTAAATATTGCGGAGACATTGCCTTCCCCCCGATTTCAGGCCGAGAATTTGATATACATTGCGCGTATCCTTGTCGAGCAGGGTCGACCGGAGGATGCTGTATCGCCGTTGACCAAATGTGAAAGACTGGCGTACGCGGGAAATTTCGCGGAGCTTTTGATTGAAACATATCGTGAATTCTCCGATGTATATAAAGCTACCCTGAGATTCGAACAAGCCTCCCAATACCAATCGCGCTACATCCAGCTCAAAGACTCCATCTACTCCGAGCGCCTCATTGAAAACATTGCCAGAGTACAAACTGAATTTGCCGAACGCGAGAACATCAAGACCATCGCGTCGAACCAGGCTGTGATCCGCCAGCAGCGCGACCTCAACGTCGCCGTCGCCATCATCGCCATTCTCGCGGGACTGCTCATCCTCGTGCTCCAGCGCAGTAACCGCGTCTCCAAACAGGTGAACGCCCAGCTCTCCGAGGCCAAGGAAACCATCCAGAGTCAGAACAAACTGCTCGAGATGAAGAACAAGGACCTCGACCGCGAAGTCGAAAAGAAAACCGCCGACCTCGAACGCGTGAACCTCTCCCTTAAACAGGTAAACGACGAACTCGACAACTTCATTTATAAAACATCACACGATATCCGCGGACCACTCGCGTCGCTCAAGGGCATGTGTAACGTCGCGCTCATGGACGTCAGCGACGAACTCGCCCTCGACTACCTGCGCAAACTCGACCTCACCGCGGAACGACTCAACTCCATACTCACGCGCCTGCTCATCGTCAACCAGATCAACAACTCGAAGATAACCGTATCGCGCATCGACTTCGACCGCATCGTCAACGAGATCATGGTGCTCGAGCGCAAAAAAGGGCTGCCCACCAAAATCGAGATCCGCAAGAAGATCGCGGGCGGTCCGGAAATGGAAATCCAGTCCGACAAGGAACTCGTGCGCATCGTGCTCGAAAACCTCATCGACAACGCCATCAAGTTTTACAACGACTCCGACCGCGTACACTCCTTCGTCGAGATCAACATCGGGCCGTCGGAAAACGGATCCGTGAAGGCGCGCGTCATCGACAACGGCATCGGTATTTCCGAGTCCAACCCCGGCAAGCTGTTCCAGATGTTCTTCCGCGCCTCCGAACGCTCCGAGATCGGCGGCATCGGACTTTACATCGTCAAGACGGCCACAGCCAAAATAGGTGGCAAGGTCGGACTGCTCACCACGCCGGAGGGCTACACCGAATTTTACGTCACCTTCCCGGCCACGCCCCCGTCGCCGGATGACTGGCCGCAGAAAACAATCCCTGAGACGCTGATCCGCCATACCTGATTCAACCATACCTTTTTACCGACCGGTTTTTTTGTCCGGGTCAACGTTTTTACCTTCGCGGGTATTTTGAAAAAACGGGCTCCTTTTGGCCTGTATTCACGTTAAGCACTTTATGAGACAGTTCAAACGCACGACAGTTACCGCGGCGCTCCCCTATGCCAACGGTCCCCTTCATATCGGTCACATCGCCGGTGCCTACCTCCCCGCCGACACGTATGTCCGCTACCTGCGCCTGCGTGGCGAGGATGTGGTCTTCATCTGCGGCTCCGATGAAAACGGCGTAGCCATCACACTTGGCGCCAAAAAAGCCGGCGTAACACCACGCGAATTCGTCGACAAGTACCACAACCTGATGAAGCAGACGTTTGAAGACTTCGGCATCGCATTCAACATCTACTCACGCACATCCGGCGAAACTCACTATAAAACCGCGCAGGACTTCTTCCTCAACATCCACGAAAAGGGTCTGTTCCTGGAAGACACGTCCGACCAGTACTACGATGAACAGGAAGGCATCTTCCTCGCAGACCGCTACATCATCGGCACGTGCCCGAACTGCGGCAACCCCAATGCATACGGCGACCAGTGCGAAAAATGCGGAACGAGTCTCAGTCCGAAGCAGCTGATCAACCCGCGGTCTACCGTATCCGGCAACACACCCGTACTACGCCCCACAAAACACTGGTACTTCCCGCTTGACAAATTCGAAACGTGGTTAAAAGAATGGCTCATCGAAGGCCATCGCGATGACTGGAAGTCGAACGTGTACGGCCAGTGCCGCAGCTGGATCGACCAGGGACTGCAACCGCGGTCCATAACACGCGACCTCGACTGGGGTATACCGGTACCGCTACCCGAAGGCAAGGGCAAAGTACTCTATGTGTGGTTCGACGCTCCCATCGGCTACATCTCCGCCACCAAAGAACTCCTCCCCGACAGCTGGGAGAAATACTGGAAAGATCCCGACACGCGACTGATTCACTTCATCGGCAAGGACAACATCGTATTCCACTGTATCATCTTCCCGTCAATGCTCAAGGCCGCGGGAGACTTTATCCTGCCTGA
Organism: Bacteroidota bacterium; assembly: GCA_023428695.1. Taxonomy (GTDB): domain Bacteria; phylum Bacteroidota; class Bacteroidia; order Cytophagales; family Cyclobacteriaceae; genus Ohtaekwangia. Next base: position 2,245 of record JAEYWY010000004.1, on the reverse strand, counting down.
CAACGTTCCGGCAAACGAGTTCCTCAACCTTGAAGGCGACAAGATCTCAACATCGCGCAACCACGCCGTGTGGCTGCACGAATACCTCATCGACTTCCCCGGCCGCAGGGACGAACTGCGTTACGTACTCACCTCCATATCTCCCGAAACCAAAGACGCTGACTTCACCTGGAAAGACTATCAGCAGAAAGTCAACAGTGAGCTTGTCGCGATACTGGGTAACTTCGTCAACCGTGTGATGGTGCTGACGTGGAAATACTTTGAAGGCAAGGTACCGTCAGCGAAACTGCTCGAAGGCACGACAGAGCGCCGCAAGAAAGTGCTCGCACATTATGAGCAGGCACACGAAGACCTGAACAAGGCCGTAAAGGAAATGACCACGGCCCTGAAGAACTTCCGCTTCCGGGAAGCACAATTCCAGATGATGCAGCTTGCGCGTATCGGCAACAAGTTCCTGGCCGACACCGAACCCTGGAAACTCAGCAAGGAAGACATGGAAGCCGTAGCTGCCATCCTGAACTATAGCCTTACCGTTGCAGGTAACATCGCGATCGCCTGCGAGCCGTTCCTCCCGGATGCCGCAGCAGCAATGAAGCGCCAGTTCAACACCGCCGCCATCGACGGCAAATGGAAAGAGTTCTGGATCAGGGAAGAACTCATCGAACCCCTGCCGGAACACCACCAGCTGAACGCAGCCGAATTGTTATACCGCAACGTCGAAGACGCCGACATCGAAAAACAAATCGCGCGCCTGCGCAAAACAGAAACGCCGGCAGCGACAACAGCATCAGCCGAAACTTCAGTGAAACCACTGAAGCCGGAAATCGTCTACGATGACTTCGCGAAACTCGACATCCGTATCGGTCGCGTGATCAGCGCCGAGAAGATGGAGAAATCAAACAAGCTATTGAAATTATTAGTCGACACCGGCATCGACAAGCGCACCATCCTCAGCGGCATCGCGCAACACTACTCTCCCGAAGAAATGGTCGGCAAACAGGTTACGCTCATCGCCAATCTTGCGCCGCGCAAAATGATGGGCATCGAATCACAGGGGATGATTCTCATGGCAGAGGATAAGGATGGGAAGTTGAAACTGATTCTACCTTCGGATGAGGTTAACCCTGGTTCGCAGGTAAGTTGAAAGTCGAAAGTTAAAAGGTGAAAGTGAAAAGTGGGAAGGTCTTTTGAGGAGGGGCGCGATAAATTGGGATGGGATCGTCGCTGGAAGATGGGGCTGTTTCTAATTTCTAATTTATCATTTCTAATGGGTGAGACCTGGCTCTCTCGTTGCGCTCCGTTTAATTAAATAACATAAAAAACCGGCACCAGTCCTGAGCACGGCACGTGCGGTGGCCAGCAGCGAGCGAAGGACCTGTGCGAGTTTAGCTGGCAAGACGTATCCGTCCGGTGAGCTACATATTTGAAGTTTGTGTGGGCTTCCACTTGTGTGGGAGCAATTCTTCGAGCCGGTTTATTGGGTGATCGTCTATGCGGCAGAATACGTCAGACAACCATTCTTGCGGATTGATGTTGTTGATTTTGCAAGATCCGAACAGGCTGTAAAAGGTTGCTGCTCTACGCGCCGCGTCATGCGATCCGGCGAACAGGTAGTTTTTCCGACCAAGTGCAAGTGGGCGAATAGAGTTCTCGACCAGGTTGTTGTCAATCTCCAGCCTGCCATCGGTAGTGTAAACCATCAGTTTGTCCCAGCGCTTCAATGCGTAAGCAATGGCTTTGCCGATCGGACTTTCCGGCAAAACCCGCATGTATTCATTCTTAAGCCATTCTTCAAACTTCAGAAGTAAAGGCAATGCTTGTTCCTGTCGTAGCTTCTTTCGTTCATCACCAGTTAGTCCCTGTTCACGGGCCTGCCTTTCAATCAGATATATCTTCTGGATCGTTTCAAGCGCATAGTCAGAACGTTGTAAATCATTGGACCGCGCTTCAAAGAAATTCCTTCTGGTGTGTGCCCAGCACGCCATCAAAACAATGCCAGCAATGGTGCCGAAGTAATCATAAGCTCCATATCCGTCTGTCTGCAGGTATCCTTGAAAAGTCCTGAGTGAATCTCTTGGACCCTCCCTGCCGCGCCCCTCTCGATAATCAAACAAAACGAGGTTTAACTCAGGAGCCCGATACACCCAATAATAGCCCAGGTGTGTCTTACCTTTCTTATCCTTGTCAAGGACCTTTATTGTAGATTCATCTGCCTGGAGATAATTTGAACGCAGGACAAGCTCGT
>JAEYWY010000006.1 GCA_023428695.1 Bacteroidota bacterium | reverse complement strand
TAGGTTTTTTTCGTACAAACACGCTTAAAGTTAATCCTGGGACACCCACGTCCTAACAAAAAAAGCAGAAATTAAGCTCGAATCGCCATTTTCACAGAGTTGCGCAAAAAACCGAGGAACTCAGGAGTCGTTTCTTTCCTTTTTTACATGGGCCGTCTCTGGCGGCGTTTGAGGCTCCGCATTTCCTTTTGACGGATGGCCGGTGCGTTGTGATTTGATCGCCGGGTTCTTCTTCTGGATGCGGCTGTCCTGTGTCGGAAAATCAGGTCCCTGTCCCTGATGAAGGGATTCTGCATCAATGCCGGAAATTTCCTTCCGGTCTTTGTCCTGCGCCTGCCGTCCCGAAGGGCGGTCAGACCTTGGTTGTTTCCGTTCCCTGTTTTTCATGGCGTGACGTTTACCAAACGAGCTAAAAAAGACGTACCAATTCTAACGTGACGGGTACTGGCTGCTCAGCGAAAACAATAACGGTACGTCTGATTGCCCGGTCAGGGCTTTCGCGACTAGTTCACCCAGTGCAGGTCCGTGTTTAAACCCATGACCGGATCCTCCGCCGACTACGATAACGTTCTCTCGCCCGGGAAGAAAATCAAGAATGAAATTTCCTGAAGGTGAGTTTTCGTACGGACATACACGACTTTCGAGCAATGGCGCAGTCTTCAATCGGGGAAACCGGTGGCCAAGGAATTTCCTTGCGGCGCCCAGGACATCCGGGTCCGGCAACCGTTCGTCGGATGTCGGATCGAAGTTCTGCCCGCGGATGTCGACACCAAGTTTAAAACCGCGTTGCGCGTTGCCGGCAATTCCGTAGTACATGGATACGCCGTCAGCGTCTATCCAGGCGGGCATGCGGTCGAAGGTAATCGCTCCTTCGTTGGGTACTCCGAAGTAGTACACTTCTTGTCGCGTGGGATTGACTACACCACCAAGTTCAGCCGGGAATAATTTGGGCAGCCATGAGCCGCATGCAAAGATGAATAAGTCAGCCTTTACCTTTTCCCCATTATCAAGTATGACGTAATTCATCCTTCTGGTTGCTGTTTCTTCGGGAACAGCCGCGTGTTGAATGTAGGTTCCGCCTTCATTGAGGAAGCATTTTACGACTTGAGCACACGCTTCTCTTGCTTTCAGATAGCCGCCATATGAATCAAACCACGCGTGGTGGAGGTCGTGTGTATTTACTTCGGGGTAACGCTTTCGAATCTCTGTAAGGTCGAGATACTCATACGGGCAGTTGTACTTCTCAGAAAAGCGAATGGAATCGTCAACAATAGGAGTGGATTCCCCATAACAAAACCAGAGGACACCGGTGTTGTGAAATATCTTTTGTGTAAACAATTTTTCATGCTCCTTCCATATCTCAAGGGAGCGCACGTTCATCTGAAAGTAAAGTTCGTTCCTGCCGTAAGTTGAGCGCGTCACGCGCGTTTCGTCACCGGAACTTGAGCGCGAGTTACCTGGCCCCCAGGCGTCGACAAGAGTAACTTCGAATTCATTGCGCAGCAGATGCAGTGCTGACCAACCGCCGAAGGCACCCGCACCTATGACACAGATACGGGATTTTCTGCCAGGCTTCGGAAATGTTTTTCCACTACCATCTTTGTAGTCCGGTTCGAAGGTAGGGTGCTCAACGCGCATCGTGGTATGTAACGATTAAGCCTTCTTCCAGTTTGATGGGTCCACGCGCCACGCTTTCAGTGAATAGACTTCTTCTTCGCTGACATATTTTTGCTCCTGCGCGAACTTGAGCAGATGACTATAATCGCTCAATGAAATGAGGGACGTGTTCGCCTCATAAAAGTTGCGCGTGGCGATATCAAATCCGTAACTGAAAATGCACACCATACCGAGGACTTCGAATCCTTCATTGCGCAGGGCTTCAGCAGCTTTGAGCGAACTCCCCCCTGTTGAGACAAGGTCCTCCACTAAAACCACCTTTTGTCCCTTGACGATGCGGCCTTCGATCAGGTTTTCCATACCATGATCCTTCGGTTTCGGCCTGACATAGAGGAAGGGAAGGTTCATGGCATCGGCGACGAGTACGCCCTGGGCAATCCCGGCTGTGGCGACCCCGGCAATGGCTTCAGTAGTGAAGAAGTTTTGCTGAATGGCCTCAATAAGCCCATTTCGAATTTCTGTACGGATTTCCGGATATGAAAGCGAAAGTCGGTTGTCGCAGTAGATTGGTGATTTCCACCCTGATGCCCACGTAAAGGGTTTTTCGGTACTGAGCTTAATGGCCTGGATCTTTAGGAGCATAGCCGCAACTTTGCTGGCTGTTTCCTCCTGAACTTTAAGGATTGGCATATAATGCGAAATTTAAGAAAAAGACGTGTTGCCGACGCCTGAAATATCGTTTACCGGACGAATTTTCAATACCCGACGATTTTTTACAAAAGCCTTGCTGCGTTGGAATTAATTTATTCTTTTGCGATCATGGTTTCCCTCTCAAAACGAGCAATGAATGATCATTTTTATCAACGACATTCCGTTTAGGATCCTGAAGGTTAACGAATTGCCGGATGAGGGGCGTATTAACCATGTGTTAGACGCGGCAGTTGAGCGGATCACCCAGGCCAAGCTGATGCATCATGTTTGGATAAAAAACACCGGTGAAGCCGACATCGATTTGTTACTCGAATACCTGGATTCCAAGGTTCCCACCAATGTGTTCTCCGTCACAATTTCGGTAGCCGATTATATGCAGGCGAAAGAACATCTTACCAGCAAATTCAAAATCGAAAAGGCAGCAGGGGGCTTGGTGCGGAAGAAAGAAAAATCGTTAATGATTTATCGCCTGAAGAAGTGGGACCTTCCCAAGGGTAAGAAAGAAAAAGGTGAACGTTATCGCGACACAGCAGTCCGCGAGGTTGAAGAGGAGTGCAATATCAGCGTCAGGATTGGAAAGAAAATCTGCACGACCTGGCACACCTATACCATGAACAAGCGCGCAATGATGAAGAAGACGCGCTGGTATCAGATGGAAATCATCGACGATTCAAAGATGAAGCCTCAGATTAGCGAGGATATTGAAGATCTTCGGTGGATGAGCGAAAAAGAAGTCTATCACGCCCTTGAACATTCCTACAAGTCCATCAGCTACGTCTTCGAACGCTTTTATGAGAAAGACGGTCTGAAGTCTGCGCGATGATCAGAGTTTGTAGGGTAAGAATTCCGATACGTCACCACCATATTTGTGAACCTCCCGGATGATAGAGGAACTTATCCAGGTGAGTTGCGGGGAAGTGATGAGGAAAACCGACTCAAGTTCATCATAGAGTTTCCTGTTTACCTGAGCGATACTGTTCTCGTATTCGAAGTCGGTGGTGTTCCGTAAGCCGCGAAGCAGGAACCGGGCTCCATGTTTTCTCGCCAGCTCCGCTGTGAGCTCTGCGTAAGTCAAAACTCTAATGTTGGGATACTTTTCAAACGTAGCGGTGATTCTGTTCACCATGAGGTCGATCTCGAAGTACCGCGTATTCTTGTTGCTGTTGTAACCGATCGCGACGATGATTTCGTCAAAAAGCTGAAGCCCTCTCAGGACAATATCTTCATGCCCTTTCGTGAATGGATCAAACGACCCGGGGAAGAGTGCAATTCGTTTCGTGCTCATTGTTCAAGTGGTTGGGGTTTGCGTCACCGCTATTCCCGGATCAGCGCGATATTGAACAGGTCAAAGAAATGGTGGTCCTGTACTTCGTCAAAAGGGAATCCAAATTTCAGAAATGCGGGACGCGATCCAAAGGTTACGTTTCTGATGTACTTGTAGAATTCGTTGTAATGCGGCGAGTTCTTTCCGATGTATCCCCACAATACCACTTCACTGGTTTGCTGATCCATGCCCAGCGATTTCATGACCATCATGATGTATTTCACGTAGTCTGAGAACTGTTTGATCGCGAACTGATTGTAGTAAAGCAATTTGCCCTTCCTGCACGCAACGATATGAAGCTTGAATCTGTCTACATAAATATACAAGGGCTCGTCGTCACGTCGCGAAGCAATATTAAGTACACCTTCAATGATTACTGCAGACTGATGGGTGTAGAGTGGTCTGTTATTCGGATAGACGTTGTCGATCCAATGCTTCAGATCCTTGTTTATGGCGAAAACCGTAAGGGCATCGGCTTGTGCATTGGACGTTGCAAGAAAATCCTCTTTGCGGCCATCGATGTGAGCGTTGAACTTCAGGTATTCCGGCATTGATTCTTCCGCAAACAAGACGCGCGGAACCTGAACAAATTTGTGATTCTTGAACGAGATTTTGATCTTATTCCAGAAGTTGGCTTTCAGAAGGGGATGTGAATCGAATAGCTGATCAAGTAGCTGCAACAGCTCTTCGTGCGATGTGATGTTAGGTAAAACAAAGTCCTCCATAAGGAGGACAAGGTTTTCATTTGGTTCCAGTACCGCCAGTTGAAAATCACGCGTTCCGATATTGACCAGCAGATGGTATTGATGAATATATTCCTCATCAAACCGATCATCCCTGATCTTCTTTATCTGTTTGTAATTCAACGCGGAGGCCTGCAAGATTATTCCCAGTTTCCGCTTGTCGTAACGTCAATGCGGGAACCAAAACCAAGAGGCTGGCGGTTGCGGGCTTCGTTCCGCTCATTGCGGTCGGGATTGATCGGCGACGGATCCTTAACTTCGATCACGCTTACTTCCACGTTGCCTTTCTTGACCTTTCCTACGTACATGTCGAACTTCTTGTCCGATCCGGGAACCTGAGCTAAGCTGTTGATATCAACGTCAGGGTTGAGGTGATATTCCCAAAGGGTAGCCAGTATCTGACCGCGCTTCACAGGATCACCAGGTTTGATGTCGGACAGTTCGGTGATCGTACCTGAATCATTAAAGCGGTACACGTCCATCTCACCGTTTTCCGGCTTCATTCTGTAGGCGTTCGAACGCTTGACAACATAGTCGCCTTCCTTGACCATAAATCCGCCGAACGTTCCATTGGCGGTTGCGGTAAGTTGAAAATTCTTCTTGAATATCCGGTCTTTTGCAGACATGAAACCCACAGTATCGATAATCACGTCGACTTTTTCTTCACCGTAATCGAGCTGGGTGATGATTTCTTTTCTGACCGTAATCGGCACACGGCCGTTATTGATAAAATGGATTAGAGTGTCCCAGTCTGATGTGTACTTTCCGTGGCGTTCGAGATATGCTTTTTCCGCCTCTCTGATGATAGCGAGCTTTTCTTTGATTTTATTCTCTGTTGCCGCTACGTGTTCCTTAAATACAATTGAACTGTTGATATTAAAATACAGATACCCCGCGAGCGCGATACTGAAGACGAACAGCACAATGGAAAGTATTCTCGTAAGATTCATTCGTTAAAGGTTTAAGTGTTGCAATAATAGTTATTTTAACCCGTAATTAACAAGGCAGAATTTCTCTAAAATTGAATTAAATCGCGTAAAATCCGCTCAATTTCCTCAATTCTGCCTCCTCCACGGTCTGGTTGAAGATGCCGTGCCGGTAACCCGGTGGCAAGGCCGAAATCTCGCGTGGAGTATAGAATCTGACGTCCCGAATGATCTGTATCTCCGGATCCCTGCCGGGAGCCAGTTTTCCGCCGATAATACCAACCTCGAAGAATAATTCTATCGCATGTAGAGGGGCATGAACGAACTCGCATCCGAACAGAAAACCGCCTGTTTTGACCTGAAGGCCCGTTTCCTCAAGGAATTCACGCTCAAGGTTGCCTGATAGCGAGTTTCCGAACTCAACGCCCCCGCCGGGAGGCGCCCAGAAATCGCCATCGGTAACCCCTTCATGGTTTGCCAGGAGCAATCGTCCTTCACTCCAACACAGCCCGCATACACGAAAACGGATTCTGTTGCCATAAAAATTCACCAAATCCTCATGCATGCCGCTGTTATCATCTAATTCATTATCGGAAATAAAGTCACGAACCGTAAGAAATTTCCTAAACTTGGCAGAATTCTTGACGGTAGGATGTTAAATTTGAAAAAAAATCGAGTATGAAGAAGTACATTTTCTTATGTGCGGTTTTGTTTGCCTCTGCCCAGCTTTTCGCCCAGCAAGCAAGCAGCACAGCAAAGGGTCCGGTCATCAATTTTGAGAAATCAACTCACGATTTTGGAGACATTCAGCAGGGTGACAAAGTTGAGCACACATTCAAGTTTTCGAATACCGGTACTGAACCTCTAATCATAACGAATGTTCAGGTAACATGTGGATGTACGGTGCCTGCATGGCCCCGCGATCCTATCATGCCCGGTCAGAAATCTGAAATAACCGTCGCGTTCAACAGCGCCGGGAAACATGGCAAGCAAAACAAAGTTGTTACAGTCGTGAGTAACGCCATCAACAGCGATGGTGGTCAGATCAGCTTCACGACTAACGTGCTTGATCGTAAGACTGCACAATAAGCTTTTTGAAGAGTTATTATTGCAAAGGCCTTCTTCCGAAGGCCTTTGTTTTTTCAATCAGGCCCACCGCCAGCAAGGCCCACCCCAGCAACAACATTACACCACCCATCGGTGTCAGCAGTCCAAACATGCCCAGTGGTGCAAAGCTTAACAAATAGAGGCTGCCGGAGAAAAGTGTCACGCCGGACATAAAACAAACCGACGCGTACTTGAACCTCACGGAAGGAAGGAGGTGATTAATGATGCCATTGAGCAGCAATGCGAACGCGTGATAAAACTGATATTCGACACCCAATTCAAATACCTCCAGTTTTCCTGACTGGATCAGCGTCGGTTTAAGTGCGTGGGCTCCAAATGCACCGATGGCTACGCTCAGAAATCCGAAAACCGCGCCGGTGATAATGCTTATTCTTGCCATCATGATTTTATCTGGGTTGGTCTGCTTCCAAAAATCGCAGTGCCTACACGCACAAGCGTACTGCCTTCTTCGGCTGCAATACGGTAGTCACCACTCATGCCTATTGATAATTCTTTCATGTTCATATTCGCCGTCAACTCCATTGATGCAAGCCGGTCGAAGAAACGTTTTAGTTTCCGGAATTCAGCACGAATCTGGTTTTCATCTTCCGTAAAGGTTGCCATGCCCATAAGTCCGTTGACTGAAATATTCTTCAGGTTTGCGATCGCCCCCGACTGAATCAGTTCAAAGATTTCTTCCTCGGAAAAACCGAACTTGGTTTCTTCAGAGGCGATGAACACCTGCAGCAGACATGCTATGGTACGACCGGCCTTCTGAGCCTGCTTGTTAATTTCGGCGAGCAATTTCAGGGAATCGACACTCTGAATACAATGGACAAACGACGCGATATTACGGACCTTGTTCGTTTGCAGGTGACCGATCATGTGCCACTCGATATCTTTGGGCAGGGACTCGTACTTCGGGACAAGTTCCTGAACCTTGTTTTCGCCAAATAAGCGTTGTCCTGCGCGGTACGCTTCCATGATCTTTTTCACCGGTTGTGTTTTGCTTACCGCGATCAGCCTGCACCCGGGGGGTAAGTTTTGGCGTATATTGTTAATGTTATTATTGATATTCATTCCTATTTTTAGCGGTTCATTAACGTAAACAAAGCTACGGCAAATATGGCGATACTGGGAACATTGCTTAAAAAAGGGATTCGCTTGCGGGAAATGCTTGAGCAGGAATACAGTTCGCCATTCGATCTGCAAAAAAAAGAATTAAAGGAACTTCTGATCCACGCAAGCCAGACGGAATTTGGGAAGTTCTACAACTTTCCAAAGATTCTTTCCGCGTTTCGAAAAGGCCACAAGCAATTTTACGACTCCTACAGGGAGAACGTTCCGATTCACGACTATAACAAAATCTACAACGACTGGTGGAAGCTTTCGCTTAAAGGCGTTCGCGATGTTTGCTGGCCAGGACGGATCAAGTACTTTGCCCTTAGTTCCGGTACGTCAGAAGCATCGTCCAAGCACATCCCGGTGACGAAGGAAATGACGAAGGCGATACAAAAGACCAGCATTCGTCAGATACTCACATTATCCAAATACGATCTGCCCCCGGAAACATTTGAAGCGGGTATATTGATGCTGGGAGGGAGCACGCACCTGAACAAACGCGGCAGTTTCTTCGAAGGCGACCTCAGCGGAATTCAGGCAGCTCGCCTGCCATTCTGGTTCCAGCACTTCTACAAACCTGGCAAAAAGATAGCGAAGACAAGAAACTGGGATGCAAAACTCGATGAAATCGCTTCGCGTGCACGCGGCTGGGATATCGGAATCATTGTAGGTGTGCCGGCATGGATTCAAATCCTTATGGAGAAGGTCGTCAAGACGCACAAGGTGAAAAACATCCACGAGATATGGCCGAACCTGCAGGTTTATGTTCACGGAGGCGTTTCTTTCGACCCCTATCGGAAGGGTTTTGAAAAACTCCTGGGCAGGCCAATCTATTATATCGAAACTTATCTTGCCTCCGAAGGATTCATTGCGTTCCAGGCCTACCCCAACAAGAGGTCAATGCGGCTTGTACTCAACAACGGAATCTTCTACGAGTTCGTACCATTCGAGGAGGAGAACTTTGATGTTAACGGCGAAGTAAAGCCGGACGCAAAAACTCTCCTGATCGATGAAGTTGAGGAAGGAAAAGACTACGCGATTCTGTTGTCTACATGCTCCGGTGCGTGGCGATATATGATTGGCGATGTGATCCGATTCGTTTCGCTTGAAGAATCTGAAATCGTAATCACCGGAAGGACGAAACATTTTCTGAGTTTATGCGGCGAACACTTGTCCGTTGACAATATGAACAAGGCTATTGAACTGGTTGCCAATGATTATAATATTGCTATTCCGGAATTTACCGTTGCAGGCATTCCTCATGGTTCGTTGTTCGCGCACCACTGGTTTATAGGAATAGACGATGGTCAGGTTGATGCCGCCGCGCTTCGCGAAAAAATCGATCAACATCTGCGGGAACTCAACGATGACTATGCCGTTGAAAGAAGTGCTGCCCTTAAGGAAGTTCTGGTTGATGTTTTTCCTGTTAAGGTGTTTTATGATTATCTCGAAACAAAGGGCAAGGTTGGCGGTCAGAACAAGTTTCCCCGGGTGATGAAAAATGCCCAGCTCGAGGACTGGAAACTTTATTTAGAGTCTCGCAAGAATGGAAACAGTCGTTAATGGAATTCTCTCGGGGATTGTTCTTGCATTCCTGATTGGTCCCGTCTTTTTTACAATCATTCAAACAAGCGTCGAACGTGGATTTACCAGCGGTGTTTATGTTGCCGTTGGGGTGTCATTAAGCGACGCGATCTGGATTCTTATCGCGTACATGGGGTTGGTTCGGTTTATCGACAATTCAGAATCGCGCGACTACCTTGCGTATGGCGGGGCGTTGGTACTTTTCGCATTCGGTATTTATTACCTCTTTATCAAGAGCCGCAGACTTTCAAACTTCGATCCCGAACAAATTCCGTACAAGAATCCGGGAAAACTCATTGCAAAAGGATTCATTATCAATGGTCTCAGTCCAATGGTATTGTTCTTCTGGGTTGCAACGGTAGGAGTAGCTACCACTCAATTCGGTTACGTAACAGCGCCACAGGCGTCGACGTTCTTTGCTTCGATCGTAGTCACCGTGTTTGTGACCGATGTCATCAAAGCGAAACTTGCGGACAAACTAAGAGTGCTGATTACACCGCGGTCAATTCGGGTGATGAATATCCTGCTTGGTGTGGTTCTTGTTGTCTTTGCATGTAAGCTGATCCTGAATCCGAATCACCTTGTCCATTAGTCCTGAAGTACATTTGACAGGAAGGTAGATTTCGACATTAACCATAGCAGAAAGAACGCAACGGCCCAGCTAAGGTAATTCGTATAGAAATCTGTTTTCTCCCGAAAACGTGTCTCCTTGAATTCAGCTTTCTCGTAAGCATCGATTTTACGGAATATCGACTCCAGCGCAGCGTTGTCCGTAGCGCGGAAAAACTCCCCATTGCCGATCTCCGACATCTTGCGCATAACGGTTTCGTCAACAGTATTCTCAAACATTTGCGGATTTCCGAAGAAGTCTTTTCCAAAGGGTACCATACCTTCTTTTCCAACGAGAATCGTATATATCCGGACACCGAAAGCAGCCCCGAGTTCAGCGGCGGTGATCGGGTCGATATGCCCCGCGTTGTTGTCGCCGTCACTTAACAAAATGCAAACCTTTGACTTTGCTTCAGACTCGCGCATCCTGTTTGTCATCACGGCCATCGCACTTCCAATAGCTGTGCCGGAATTCTGAATCATATCGAAGTTGATGTCGCGGATGTATGATTTCAGCAAGTCATAATCGGTGGTAAGAGGTGATAGTGAGAATGCATCACCCGAAAAGACGACAAGTCCGATCCGGTCCTGGAGTCTACCGTTCACAAAATCCAGGGCTACTTCCTTTGCTGCAGTCAGCCGATCAGGTTCAAGGTCAGAAATCATCATGGACCGACTGATGTCCAACGCAATCATGATATCAATACCCTCACTCCACTGTTCGGTTTTTTCATTGCTGCGCTGCGGTCGCGCGAGTGAAACAAAAATCAATGCGAGCGCAATCATCAACAAGACATCCGGGATGAACCGCACCAGAGCTACGGGTGAACTTTTTAGCTCCTTTCTTGTGACCGCTACCGGCAACTTTTGATTGAGGCGATGCTGAAGTATCCAGCGAAGGATAAAGAGAACGGGAATGACGCCGGCGAGGATCAGGAACAGGCGGTTATCCCATTCAAAAGATCGCAGCACCGAAGGCATGAACCATTCGAAGCTATACCACACCGGCTGAAAATCACTGTTCATGTCGCACCTCTTTCAATTTCTTTACAAATGTGGCGTCGGCGAAACGCCGTAGTTCATCCAGCGCTCCCGTTATGCTGGTGCTCGTTCCGTAAATTGACGCGTCGAGACGTCGCAGGCTGCTGGCAAGCTGTTGATCTTTCTCAACTCTGACGGTTTCGCGTGTGGTCATTTTTGTGTATGGGCGTCGGTTCAGGTACTCCATATAATGTTTCCAAACCAGCAACACGACCTCGGCTTTCTTCGGTGAAAAATCCGTAGTAACCGCGTTTGCTGCTGCGTTGAAACGTGAAAGGAAGAGCTCATGAGCCTTTTGCATTTTCTTTTCTTTCATGTAATCACGTACGCGGTTTCCGAAGATAACCCACATTACAACCGCAAGCACCACAGACAGCCCGGCGAGCGCAAGGATCAACGGATAGTTAAAAGATTTGGGAACATCCTGGTAGGCAATCGTTGCGCGCAACGGCATGTCTGGGCCAATCTGTTCGGGCATTGCCTTCACCATCAGTTGCATCCGCACAGTGTCCCACGTCGCCGAAACGCGCGTACTGTCAAGTGCGTTGATTTTGAACACCGGTAGACGCAAACGGAGGAGCGAGTCTGTTTCGAAAGTTGCAAGTCGGTATACGGCACTGTCGACGCTTACACCATTTCTGGTCCTGGTCGGGTAATATCTTTTGTTTATGAATTCGAATGATCCGTAGAAGAACGACGAGTCGGGAAAGACGATTTGGTCGCCGGCTGGGTAGCTTGCACTCAGCGAGTAAAAGATCTCATCGCCAACGCGCATGCTGTCCGTGAGGAAACCTCCGTGAACAACGATTTCCTGGCCGGCAACATGAACCGGTAAGGCGACGATCGTAAAGAAGATGCAGATGATCGCTATACGCATATTCACTACGTTGTTTTCAGCGACTTGTTCCGTACCTTAAACAACCGAAGCAGCTTGGGCACATAATCTTCCTGCGTATCGAGAGAAATAAAATTTATCTGATGTTTGCGACTGAACTTCTCGAGTTCTTCCTTACGTGCCTCCAGGCTCTGGCTGATTTTCTTGCGGAAGTCAGAAGAAGAGGTGTTTACCCATAAAGTCTTCCCCGACTCCTTGTCAAGCACAGGTACGATGCCAAGGCCCGGCAGGTTGCTCTCCAGTTTGTCGCAGATGTGAATAACAACAAGGTCATGCCGACGGGCGAGTGCCTTGAGGTTGTCAAAGTATCCTTCGTCGATAAAATCAGAAATCAAAATAACGACGCTTCGTCGCTTAATAATGTTCAACGCAAATGAAATCGCGTGAGCAAGGTTTGTTTGCTGCGATTTTGGCTTCAGGCTCGCCAGCGCTTTTATTATTTCGTACGCCTGCGAATGCCCCTTCACGGGCTTGAGATATACTTCCCGGATGTCCGAGAAACAGATCAGACCAACGTGACTCGATTCTTTTACCGCAGAAAGGGTGAGTACGCCACATATTTCGCGGCTGACATCGGCCTTTGTCCGACCTGTCTGGCCAATATCCTCGGAGGCACTTACGTCAAGGATGAAAAAGACAGTTTGTTCTTTTTCCTCGCGGTAGGTTTTTACGAACGTCCCGTGGCCCTTTGCGGATACGTTCCAGTGGATGGTTCGAATGTCGTCGCCATACTGATAGGGTCGCACATCGTCAAATTCCAGACCGCTGCCTTTGAAGACGGAATGGAAATCACCCTGCATATGACTGTTTATCGCCTTGCGAATCTGGATTTCGTACTTCCTTAGTTTCTTCAGCAGCTCTTTCATGGGCACAATTTCTGCGGGGAACTGTTCTCGTCGTGAACGACTTAATAACAGTACGCCAACTCCCGACCCCGAAAAATAGAACAATTATGATATTTTTGCTGGGCCGAATGAAATATTGGTCTGAATTGAGTATTAAAGGTTTTTTATCCGTGATGAAGGTTGGGTTAGCCGCTTTGCTGTTGATCCTGCCGGCGGGGTGCACCCGCGAGAAGCGGCCGGAAGGAATTCTTTCCAGGGAGGATATGGTGCGCGTCCTGACCGAGGTTTATCTCACGGAAGAAAAGGTCCAGCGTCTGGGCGTCCGGCCGGACTCCTCGGTCAAGGTATTCGAAAGAATGCGACCGAAAATCTTTGAAAAAACCCGGATTCCGGATTCTGTGTTTCATCGGTCGATGCAGTACTACATGCAGCGTCCGAAAGATCTGGAGGCCATCTACAGCGTACTCGTCGATTCGCTCAACCTCATGGAACAGCGTACGCCGCTTGCCACCGACGAGAAATGATTTACCCGGCAGACTTTGAATCGAAGCTCGGTTTTGACCAGATCCGCGAGCGGCTAAAGAAGGGTTGCCAATCCTTATCGGGTGCGGCATGGGTTGACAACATGAGGTTCAGCACAAATCCGGAGTTCATCACAACGCTTCTCCATCAAAACCTTGAGTTCCGTCAAATCCTTGAAAAAAGCGAACCCTTTCCGTCGCGTTTTTTCTATGACGCGACCGACTGGTTGAAGCGTATCGCACTGGCGGGCAATTGGCTTGAAGCGGAAGAGTTTCTGCATTTGTCGTATGCTCTTCAGACCGTCATCGAGTGCCGCGAGTTCCTCGTAAAGGCGAATGAGATCTATCCGCATCTGCATAGATTATCCGAACCGGTACAGGTTCCCCAGGACCTCGTTCGTATGGTGGCCACGTTGATCGACGACAAGGGTGCCGTGCGGGATAGCGCAAGCCCGGAACTTGGTCGTATCCGTAAGTCATTGCGTGATGAGCAGTCGCGGTTACGCAGGTTGGCAGATCAGATTTATCGGAATGCCGTCGCTGAGAAATGGGTACCCGAGGGAGCGCTTCCGACAATCCGCGAGGGCCGTATCGTACTGCCTATACTTGCCGAGCATAAACGTCGCCTCAAAGGTTTTATCCTTGATGAATCGGCAACTGGTCAGACGGTCTTCATGGAGCCCGCTGAAATGCTTGATTCGAATAACCTGATTCGTGAACTTGAACACGCAGAAAAACGCGAAGTCATCAGGATTCTCACCGAATTGACCGACAGGTTTCGCGAACAACTGGATCCGTTGCGTCATGCGTTTCAGTTTCTCGCGCAGATTGATTTCATCCGATCAAAGGCAAAATTCTCACTGGAGATTGGAGCGGACCTTCCGATGGTCGGTAAGAAGCCTGAGGTTGTACTCATCAACGCGCGACATCCTTTACTGTATCTCAGTCTGAAAGGCAAACGCGAAGTCGTTCCGCTGTCGGTGACACTCTCCGCAACGGAAAGAATGCTCCTGGTATCGGGGCCAAATGCGGGTGGCAAGTCCGTTGCACTTAAAACTGTCGGCCTGCTTCAGTATATGGTGCAATGTGGTATGCTTGTACCTGCGTCCGAACGCAGTCGCATAGGTGTATTTCAGAGCATTTTTCTCGATATCGGCGATCAACAATCGATCGAGAATGATTTGAGCACGTACAGCAGTCACCTTCAGAATATGAACGTGTTTCTGCAGCACGCCGATGAGCGTTCACTTGTTTTACTTGATGAGCTTGGGTCCGGAACCGACCCGAACTTCGGTGGTGCTATTGCGCAGGCGATACTAGCGTCGCTGCTGGAAAAGCGCGTGTGGGGAGTCGCCACGACGCACTATTACAACCTAAAACTTTTCGCGGGCCAGCATCAGGGAATACAGAATGCGGCCATGCGTTTCGATGAGAAAAATTTGCTCCCGCTATATCAGCTTGATCAGGGTAAACCGGGAAGTTCTTTCGCGCTGGAAATTGCGCGCAAAACCGGATTGCCGGAACAAACGCTCGCAGAGGCGGAAAAACTGGTAGGTAAAGATCTGGCCGGATTTGAGACACTGGTTCGTTCGCTGGAGAAGGAAAAACAGGAGTTGTCGAACAGGCTGAAACAAATGAACCGGAAAGAAGCCGCGGTTACAGAGACGCTGGCCCGATACGAGACATTGTCTAATGAGCTTGAGGCGCGCAAGAAGGAGATCATTGAAAAAGCAAAACAGGAAGCCGCGACTCTGCTGCAGCAAACGAATCGCGAGATCGAGAAAACGATCCGTCACATTCGTGAGAATAAGGCGGAGCGCAAAGAAACCTTGAAAGTTCGGAAGGGACTCGAATCGCTGTCGTTGAAAGTGAAAGTCCCTGCAAAGGAAAAGAAGCCTGTGGAATTAAGGGAAGGTGATCGCGTCAGAATTATCGGCCAGGAGGGTAGTGGTATCGTTACACAAGTCAAGGGCAAGACTGCTACCGTTCAATTCGGCGAGTTGAAGTCACTGGTGAGGGTTGATAGGCTGGAAAAAATTACAGCTGCCGTTGAGAAAGAAATAACAAAGAGACTGCGCATGGCCGGAATCGACGTTCACGCAAAACGCGCAAGCTTCAACAGTACACTTGATATCAGGGGAAAACGTGTTGAGGAAGTTGGGGGGCTGCTGGAACAGTTTATGGATACGGCAATACTCCTCGCGCAGGGTGAGCTTAGAATTCTTCACGGAAAGGGTGAAGGAGTTTTGCGAAAGGTTGTGCGCGATGCGTTAAAGCGTTACAAGGAAGTCGCAAGCATTTCTGATGAGCACGTTGAACGGGGCGGCGACGGTATAACGGTAGTCGTACTGAAATAAAAAAGGTCTCCAATCAGAGACCTTTTCAATACCAAAATATTTTGAGAATCTATTTTGTAAGCGTGAATACCCAGTCACCGGCAACGGTTTCTGTGCGACCGTTATAACCCGTTCCTGAATAATTTTCCATAGTCAGCGTGAGGTTGCTTCCGCTTACTGCATATGTGATTTCAACGCCATCGCCACGAACAAGCTTCGATGTAACGGGTGATCCGAATGTGAATGTTCCGGATGCATCCCAGGGAGTGAGTTTGTCCGGGCGGTTTGCAGTTGTGAAAGTCATCGCTTCTGCGGAGGCTTTTGCAATTGTAATCTCGAAGTCTCCATAATCGGTCATTTGATCATCGCCATCGTAAGTAACCGCCGATGCGCTCCATGTTCCGACAAGCTTGTCAATTTGCTGTTCCTTCTCTGACTTCTCATCTCCGCCGCCCTTGTCGCAGGCAGAAAAATAAAGGGTTGCGCTAACGAGTATCGCGAGTGTCAGAATACGAGTTAATAGGTTCATTTCTTAAACGTTAGATTTACGAATATGCGAGTAAATTAAATAAAATCAAAAATCAGATGCCCGGTTAACGTGCATTTGCCTGTAAGATTTATGTTATTTCAATATTAATCGGCAGTTTCTTAAAAGGTAACCAATATGGTACCTGCCGGTGCCTATTTGTAATCCATAATGTTCAATGCCGCCGATGCGCCTTTATATTCATCCGGGTTATTCGACGCCACAATTATCGACGAATGGGACAGCGTGTCGGTGATCTGCAACATATACCACGAAAATGCCTGTTTGTCGAGATTTGTCCCCGGTTCGTCCAGAAAAACGATATCGGCCTGTGAGAATAGCGCCAAGCCGATCTTCAAGCGCTGCCGCATCCCGGACGAAAATACCCCAATTTGCTTTTTTCGCGACGATGAAAGGTACATACGTTCAATCAGTTCGTCGCGTGTGATCCCGGCCCGAAGCGGCTTGAGCCGGCAATGGAAGTCGATATGCTCCTCAAGAGTAAGTTCTTCGATCAGGTCCATATATGGCGTGGCGATCGACACACGTCTGAATATTTCTTCAGCAGGGATATCGCTACCGGATTCGCTATACGAAATTGTGCCCGCTGACGGGAGACTCTGGCCCCAAAGTATTTGCATCAACGTGGACTTACCCGAACCGTTGGGGCCGGTGACTGCGTACATCTGCCCCGGTTCAAACGAATAGGTGAGATTCCGGAATATCCACTCTCTGTTAAACCGTTTACCAAGGTCGTCGATATTAATTGTGATACCGCGGTAACTGGCTGATTCCGACACAAGCTGGGCGTTTTGTTAGTCGATTCCGCCGTATCCTTTCATGATACCACGTTCGGACGTGCGAATGAAATCAAGGATGTAATCGCGTTCCTCGCTGGCAGGAATTTCGTGCTCCACGATTTCGACGGCTTTCGAATTGTTGATATTCTTCAGGAAAATATAACGATAAATCTCCTGTATTTCGCTGATCTTTTCAGAAGTAAATCCCCGGCGGCGAAGGCCAACGGTATTGATACCCGCATAGGACAACGGTTCACGCGCGGCCTTTGTAAACGGAGGAACGTCCTTGCGTACAAGTGAACCACCACCAATGTAAGCGTGCGCTCCGATCTTTGAGAACTGCTGAACCGCGCACGAACCACCAAAGATTGCGTAGTCGTGAATGAGTACGTGGCCTGCCAGTTGGACGACGTTTCCGAGTATGCAGTTGTTGCCAACAAGACAATCATGTCCGACGTGAACATACGCCATCAGCAGACAGTTTGAACCAATAACAGTCTTGAACTTGTCAACGGTGCCCCTGTTGATTGTTACGCACTCGCGGATAGTTGTATTATCTCCGATCTCGGCCGTAGTTTCTTCACCGCGGAATTTCAGATCCTGAGGGATACCGGATATGACGGCACCGGGAAAAATTTTGCAATTCTTTCCGATACGGGAGCCTTCCATGATGGTTGCGTAAGGCCCAATCCAGCTTCCGTCTCCAATCACAACGTTCTTCTGAACAGTAGCGAATGGTTCTATCGTAACATTGTTACCAATTACGGCTTCTGGATGTACGTTGCTTAGGTGATATTGGCTCATGAATCTTTGCGGACGATGCTGGCCGTCATTGTACCTTCACATACAAGCGTGTTGCCGACAAATGCACGACCATACATTTTGGCAATTCCCCGCTTGATGGGCGCCAGCAAATCACACTGAATAACCATTGTATCGCCGGGGAGTACCATCTTCCGGAAACGGAAGTTTTCGATTCCCAGGAAATAGGTCCAGTAGTTTTCCGGATCGGGAACCGTGTTAAGCACAAGGATACCGCCAATCTGCGCCATAGCTTCGATCTGAAGCACACCAGGCATCACGGGATTGCCGGGGAAGTGACCCTGGAAAAATGGTTCATTTACTGTAACATTCTTCACGCCTGCCACGCTCTCCGTGTCGAGGTAAATGATCTTGTCGATAAGCAGAAAAGGATAACGATGCTTCAGGATGGATGAAATCTTGTTGATGTCCATCACCGGAGGAAGGCTCGGATTGTATTTCGGCCTGCCTTTTTTATCGGCTTCCTGCATCGCCTTCTTAAGCTTCTTGGCAAAAGCTACGTTCGCTGCATGGCCCGGCCTTGCTGCCAGCACCTGTGCCTTAAGTGGACGCCCTGCGAGTGTGAGGTCGCCCACAATGTCAAGCAACTTGTGGCGTGCCGGTTCATTCTTGTAACGCAGTTCGATATTGTTCAGAATTCCTTCCTGCTTCACGGCGACCTTGGGCTTGCCGAGCATCTTTGCGATGTTGTCGAGTTCATTTTCCTGGACCACGCGATCAACAATAACGATAGCGTTGTTCAGATCACCGCCGCGGATAAGATTGTTCTTGTATAACATCTCAAGCTCGTGCAGAAAACAGAACGTCCTGCAGGAAGCGATTTCCTTTTCAAATTGTCTGATATCGGTAATAGAAGCGTGTTGACTGCCGAGAACAGGTGAATTGTAGTCAATCATCACCGTTACGCGATAGTCATCGAGCGGAAGTGCAGCGATTTCAACGTTTCTCGCTGCCTCGCGGTAGAATATTGGTTCCTGCACTTCAAAGAAGTCGCGAATGGCATTTTGTTCCTCTGCGCCGGCGTCTTTAAGCACCTCAACGAATTGGAGGGAGCTTCCGTCCATGATCGGACATTCGGGGCCGTCGAGTTGAATGAGGACGTTGTCGATTTCCAAGCCTGTAAGCGCAGCCAACGTATGCTCGATCGTGCTCACACGGGCGCCTGACTGTTCGATAGTCGTACCACGCGATACGTCAACAACGTTGTCGCAATCCGCATCGATGATGGGTGAACCTGGAATATCAATCCGTTGAAACTTGATTCCGTGATTAGGCTTCGCCGGAACAAAGGTCATGTTCGTTTGCACTCCAGTATGCAGTCCAACACCGGAAAGGGTAACCGACTTCTGGATTGTTTGCTGTTTGATATTGAGCATTGGCTTGAAAAGTGGGCAAATTTAAGCTCAATATCCAGATAATCAAACTTTGGTCGGATTATGAGGTCTTGAGTCGTTCAGCCTCTCGTTCCTGTACTTTACGTTCAAGTTCGCGGAGGCGATCATACCAGTCAGGGAGATTCTTGAATGCCGCATATGAGCGGAAATAACCCTTGTAATCGATAGCAGGAGACCCTAACAGCTTTTCACCCGACTTGTTGGATTTCAGGATACCTGCCTGGGCGCCGATACTCGTATTGCTCGCGATCACAAGGTGGCCAGCCACACCAACCTGACCTGCAATGACGCAATTCTCACCAACCTTGCTGGATCCGGAAATGCCGGTTTGCGCTGCAATAACAGTATTCTTGCCGATTTCGACGTTGTGGGCGACCTGGATGAGGTTATCAAGCTTAACGCCGCTGCGAATGAACGTACTATCACCAAGAAACGTGGCGCAATCGATAACCGTGTTCGCACCAATTGCAACATTGTCTTCAATGATGACATTACCCAACTGTGGTATGGTCTTATAGGTTCCATCCGGTTGTGGCGCAAAGCCGAATCCATCACTACCGATAACGACACCGGAATGGAGAACACAGTTGTTTCCGATTCTTGTACCACTGTACACTTTGACGCCCGAATGAAGTATTGTGTTACTTCCAATTCGAACGTCGTCCCCAATGTACGCGTGCGGGTATATCTTCACGTTGTCGCCAAGCGTAACGTTATTGCCGATGTAGGAAAACGCGCCCCGGTATGAATTGCTTCCCGATGTCGAGTTTTCACCGATGAAACTTGGTTGCTCAATGCCGCTCTTCTGAAAGCTCAGCATCTTGTGATACTCTTCCAGCAGTGCCGTAAAACTTGAATACGGATCATCAACAAGAATCAGAGACGATTGTATGTCTTTCTTCGGAACGAAGTCTTTCTTTACGATAACAGCTGACGCCTGCGTAGAATAGATGTAGTGTTCGTACTTGGGATTTGACAGGAATGCGATCTGCCCCTTCTGAGCGTCCTGAATTTTCGCCAGCATGTTCACCTTCTCGCTTCCGTCTCCCTTCAGTTGTCCGCCAAGCATAGCTGCGATCTGGTCCACTGTGAATTCCATTTTCAAGTGCTGATTTTAGGTGGCTGATATCAGTGTCCGGAATCGCGAACATCGATATGCGAATCCTGCAAAGATACATTTTTAGGCCAGCAGAGGTAGTTTTTTTTGACGATTTTACTGAGTGCCTTAATTGCCGGAAGGTCGGATGCTCTGGCAATGTCAACGACTTCACCCGACCGCATCAGGATATTGATTTGTTTACCCTCAGCGTACGCTTCATTGCTTACGGTTCCATGCGAAAACAGGTAATGGGTTTCGGAACCCAACGTATGGTATTTCGCTTTAACCGCCTCGCGAATACTTGCAATGACCGTTTTCTGAATGGGTTCATTGGTCAGCCGGACCTGAAATAGCCTGCGTTCCAACAGATCGGCGCAAAGCATGGAAAGTATGCTGTCCTGTGACGATCGCCAGAATTTGATTGCGCCCCAGATGTCATGGTCGTCAAGCGCACCAAATGCTTCAAGTACGCCGGCGCTTTCGCGGAAGTCATGGAGGGTTACATCCGTTTTGAGGAAGGTCATCAATGCGTCACTTGCCGGAAGGTTGTGTCCCGCACTGATCAGACTTTTCGCGCGACGCACAATGTTGACTACCATTCGCTCCGCACTCACCGTAACTTTATGCAGATACACCTGCCAGTACATCTGACGACGCGCGTTCAGGAAATTCTCGATGCTGTAAAGCCCCTTTTCGTCGACGACAAGTTCGTTATGATGAACGTTGAGCATCAGCAGGATGCGCTCCAGTCCGATACTTCCTTCCTGTACACCTGTGAAAAAACTGTCGCGATGCAGGTAATCAAGACGGTCGATATCGAGCTGACTTGACACCAGTTGATGCAGAAACTTCCTTTCGTAACTGTTTCTGAAAATGCGGATGCAAAGATCAAGTGAGCCATTGAAGGTTTCGTTTAACCTTTCCATGAACAGATACGAAATGCTTTCATGCTTCACGGAAGCTGTCAATGTATTTTCGAGGGCATGCGACAGCGGACCGTGACCGATATCATGAAGCAGTACGGCCAGCTGCGAGGCCTCAAATTCAGCGTCAGAAATGTCGACCCCTTTTCTCCTGAGAATGGTTAGTGCCTTGCCCATGAGATGCGACGCCCCCAGAGCATGCTGAAACCGGGTATGAAGAGCAGCCGGGTAAACAAAGTCGGTCATGCCCAGCTGCTTGATGTAGCGAAGGCGTTGAAACCATGGATGGGAAATGATGTCGTAGAATAGTTCTCCCGGAATGGTTATAAATCCATAGATCGGATCATTAATGGTCTTTTTTTTGTTCAATCTGGAGACGATTTGAAAGTGAGCGCTTCGTATGGCTTTACTGTCCGCAAAATGCAAAAAGGATCTAATTGCCTGCCGCCAAACTTCAAACTAATGGTTAAATTCGAAAAAAAATAGCCTATGCAAAGATACAGCATTTTATGGGCCGATGATGAGATTGATTTGTTGAAGCCGCACATCCTGTTTCTCGAACAACGTGGATATGATATCACACCAGTAAACAACGGGTCTGATGCTGTAGAGCTTAGCGATGAAAAACATTTCGACGTCGTATTCCTGGACGAAAATATGCCCGGTATGTCGGGACTTGAGGCGCTCACGCAAATCAAGACCAACAAGCCGAACCTTCCCGTGGTAATGATCACCAAGAACGAGGAGGAACAAATCATGGAAGAGGCAATCGGCTCCAAGATTGCGGACTACCTGATAAAACCGTTGAATCCCAGTCAAATCCTGTTGTCAGTAAAAAAGATCCTCGATAACAAGCGACTTGTTATGGAGAAAACGAACCTGGGGTATCAACAGGAATTCCGGAAGATAAGCATGGCGTTCATGGATGAAATGAACCATGAACAGTGGGCCGACATCTACCGCAAGCTGATTCATTGGGAACTACAGATGGATCAGCCCGATAATGAGGAAATGGGTGATGTATTAGACATGCAGAAGACGGAAGCGAATGCCAACTTCGCAAAGTTCATCATCAGGAATTATGAGAGCTGGTTGAATAACGCCAATGCTGACAAGCCGCTGCTTTCGCATCAGATCATGAAGCGGAAAATCTTTCCTGAGTTGAGCCAGGACAGGCCGGTGTTCGTGATACTCATTGACAACCTGCGCCTCGATCAATGGAAGATTATTGAGCCGATCATAAACGATTACTTCACGGTCGACAAGGAGGAAACGTACTATTCGATCCTGCCAACAACGACGGCCTATGCGCGAAATGCGATTTTCTCGGGGCTTTTGCCTTTGGAGATGGCGCGAACGCATCCTGATCTGTGGGTAGGTGAAGACGTGGAAGAAGGGAAGAACAACTTTGAAGATGAGTTTCTCGCCAAGCAACTTCGCAGGAATAACCTGAATGTGAAGATGTCCTATCACAAGATCAAAAACCTGGAAGAAGGAAGAACGCTTGCTGATACGGTGAACAACCTCTTCAAGAATGATCTGAATGTTATAGTCTACAACTTTGTGGATATGCTGAGTCATGCGCGGACGGACATGGCTATGGTGCGTGAACTGGCTCCCGACGAATCGGCTTACCGGTCGATAACGCGATCCTGGTTTATTCATTCGCCGCTGCTCGACGTCATGAAAAAGATTTCAGAGAAACGCGCCCGCGTGGTGTTAACCACGGATCACGGTACTATCCGCGTAAAGCGACCCTTCAAGATTATCGGCGACAGGAACGTAAATACAAATCTCCGCTACAAGCAGGGCAAGAATCTCGGGTATGAAGGCGACAAGGTAATGCAGGTTGCGAAACCGGAACGTCTGTTCCTCCCCAAACCAAACGTTTCAACATCTTATGTCTTTGCCATCGAGGATCAGTTCTTTGCCTACCCGAACAACTTCAACTACTACGTTAATTTCTATAAAGACACTTTTCAGCACGGTGGAGTAAGTATGGAAGAGATGATCATTCCCATTATTTTCCTAAATTCGAAAAACGTCTGAATGGTAAGGCAGGGAGAGACGTTCGCGGAGGTGTCGGAGTCTGATCTGCCGGCGGTCGCGCACGAAATTGTGTCACGCCTGGGCGAGGTCAAAGTATGGTTGTTTCACGGTGATCTCGGGTCGGGGAAGACAACGCTTATCAAGACGGTTGGCAGCGCACTTGGTGTTGATGATGCCATGAGCAGTCCGAGTTTCGCGATTGTGAATGAGTACCATGCCGCTGCCGTTGAACGTGTCTATCATTTTGATTTTTACCGGCTTCGATCTGAGGTGGAAGCGTTGGATATTGGCGTCGAAGAATATTTTTATTCTGGTTATCCCTGTTTTATAGAATGGCCGGAAAAGGTACCTTCGCTGATTCCTTCGGTAAGGGGTGAAGTTACCCTGCGAATTGATAGCGAAACAACTCGAACAATAGTCATCACTGTTCATGCAGGATAAGAAGAAAACGGGGTTTGAAGCACTGGCGAAGGCCGCTTTAACCCCTCAGGAGCAATTGCTTGAAGTAAGAAGGCGCCGCCATTGTTTTTTCATCGGATTACCCCGGGAAATTTCGCTACAGGAAAATCGGATCAGTCTCACACCGGACGCTGTCGCGATACTGGTTAACAACGGTCATGATGTTCACGTCGAAACCAAAGCTGGTGTCGGCGCGAAATTTTCCGACAAACAATACAGCGACGCGGGGGCGAAGATCGTCTACTCACCCCAGGAAGTCTACCAGGCCGACGTCATACTCAAAATAGAACCGCCTACGCTCGAGGAAATCGAACTCATGCATCAGGGACAAACGGTGATCTCTGCGATCCAGCTCGGTTCTATGAAAGCAGAAGTGCTACAGGCGATGGCCAAGAAGAAGATCACCGGCCTTGCGTATGAATTTATCGAAGACAAGGTTGGCGGTATGCCCATCGTAAGGGCGATGAGCGAAATTGCGGGAAGTACGGTAATGCTTATCGCAGCTGAGTTTCTGAGCACGGCAAACAATGGTCGGGGTGTGATTCTCGGTGGTATTACGGGGGTTCCTCCAACCAAGGTTATTATCATCGGCGCGGGTACTGTTGCCGAATATGCCGCACGCGCTGCAATAGGCATGGGTGCTGAAGTTCAGATCTTTGACAATCACCTCTACAAGCTACGCAGGATCAAACATCTGTTGGGGCAGCTGGTTTACACCTCGACTATTGATACCATTACGATGAAGGAAACACTAAAAACTGCTGACGTTGTTATCGGGGCGCTACGTGCCGAAAAAGGTCGTGCACGTCATGTGGTGAGCGAGGATATGGTTATGCAAATGAAACCTGATTCGCTTATTATCGATTTGAGTATTGATCAGGGTGGATGTATTGAGACATCGGAGATTACGACGCTGAGCAAGCCGGTCTTCAGAAAACACGGCATCATTCACTATTGTGTGCCGAACGTGGCGTCGCGGGTAGCACACACCGCAGCAAATGCGCTGAGCAACATTTTTACACCAACAATCCTACGCGCCGCCGAAGAGGGTGGTGTAGAAGCGATGATCTTCTCACATAAATGGTTTATGAAAGGCGTGTACACCTACAAGGGTGGTCTCACCAATGAATATGTGGCAAAGAAGTATGGATTGAAATACAAGAATATCGAATTACTTATGGGCGCGGCAAGGTTTTAAAGACGCGCCAGGCTTTCTTCAATAGCCTTAATCTTTGCTTCAGCGTCTGCTTTCTTCTTTCGCTCCATCTCAACTACTTTGGGCGGTGCGCTGTTTACAAACTTTTCGTTCGATAGTTTCTTGTCAACCGAGCCGATAAATCCTTTCAGGTATTCAAGATCCTTCAACAGGTCCTCGCGTTCTTTTTCCGCATCGATCCGGCCTTCCATTGGAATGAAACACTCAAGTGAACGAACAATGAATGCAGTTGCTCCGGAAGATGGCGCTTCGCTAACGAATTTGATTTCGCTGAGGTTAGCCAGTTTTTTGATGACGGGCCAGAAAGTCGAAATTGGTCCGCTCTCGTTTGTTTTTGACAACAACTGAAGTGGTTCCCTGGGTGAAAGTCCTTTGCTGCTGCGTGTGTTGCGAATCTCTGTAATCAGCTCCAAAGCGAGTCCGCCTTCCTGGAGAATCAATTTGTCAATCGCTTCAGTTGACGGCCACGACGCAACGATGATACATTCTTTCTTATCACGATCTTTTAGCTCCTGCCACAGTTCCTCCGTGATAAACGGCATGAAGGGATGCAGCGCCTTGAGTAGTGTTTCAAAACATGCAACGGTTTCCCTGTACGTTACTTCGTCAATGGGTTTACCGAATTCAGGTTTGATCATCTCAAGATACCACGAGCAGAAATCGTCCCAGATCAGTTTGTAGATACACATCAGCGCATCGGAGACACGGAACTTGCCGAAATGGTCATTCAGCTCGGTCAACGCTTCGCTCATGCGCGACTTGAACCAGGTGATTGCAACGCGGTTTTCCTCTGGTTGTGAAGACGCATTGGTTGTCCATCCCTTTACGAGACGGAATGCATTCCAGATCTTGTTCGCGAAATTGCGACCCTGTTCAACGAGCTTCTCATCATAAAGCAGGTCATTTCCCGCAGGACTGCTAAACAACATTCCGGTACGAACGGCATCGGCGCCATACTGGGCGATGAGGTCAAGCGGGTCGGGAGAGTTGCCTAATGATTTTGACATCTTGCGACCTTGCTTGTCGCGCACAATACCAGTAAGGTAAACGTTGCGGAAGGGGAGGTTGCCACGGTACTCATACCCGGCGATGATCATACGCGCAACCCAGAAGAACAAAATCTCCGGTGCCGTTACGAGATCGTTGGTCGGATAGTAATAGTTTAGGTCAGCGTTACCCTTGTTTCCATCTTTGAAAATGGATGTATCAAATACTGCAATCGGCCATAGCCAGCTTGAGAACCATGTATCCATCACGTCGCTGTCCTGTATAAGGGCAGGCGTTGGTTTGCCAGGAAACTTCTTACTGTATTCCTGCAAGGCTTCAGATTCGGTTTTGGCAACGACGTAATTGCCCTCGTTGTCATACCATGCCGGGATACGATGGCCCCACCACAGCTGACGTGAAATACACCAGTCGCGTACGTTAGCCATCCAGTGGTGATAGGTATTCTTGAACTTCGCCGGAATGAGCCGCACGTCGTCATTCATAACGTGTTCAAGGGCCGGCTTTGTAATGGTGTCCATCTGCAGAAACCACTGCAATGAAAGACGTGGCTCGATTACAGCGTCGGTTCTTTCCGAAAATCCGACGCTGCTCCGGTAGTCTTCAACCTTCTCCAGGCAACCCGCTGCTTCAAGGTCTTTCACGATCTTTTTGCGCGCGACAAACCGGTCTTCGCCGACGTGTAGCTGTGCGAGCTCGTTTAAGGTCCCATCTTCATTCAGAATATCGATTACCGGCAGGTTGTGTTTCTTGCCGAGTTCGTAGTCATTCATGTCGTGAGCGGGCGTGACCTTAAGGCAACCCGTTCCGAAATCCATGGTGACATAATCATCTTCGATAATCGGGATGGCGCGATTGATCAGCGGGATGATCGCTTTTTTTCCTTTGAGATATTTATACCGCTCGTCGTTGGGATTAACACATATTGCAGTGTCCGCCATGATTGTCTCAGGACGCACCGTTGCGATTACAACATACTCACTGGTCCCTTCAATTTTGTAACGGATGTAATACAGTTTCGACTGCACATCGCGGTGGTTTACCTCGTCGTCAGAAAGGGCAGTCTTTCCAACGGGATCCCAGTTTACCATACGCAGTCCGCGATAAATGTATCCTTTCCGGTAGAGGTCGACAAAAACATCAATGACGGCCTCATAGTAGTCCGGATCCATCGTGAAGCGGGTCCTCTGCCAGTCACATGACGCGCCAAGTTTCTTAAGCTGTTCGAGGATAATCCCACCGTACTTTTCCTTCCATTCCCAAGCGTATTTCAGGAACTCCTCGCGCGTGATGTCTGCCTTGCGAATGCCGCGTTCGCGCAACATCGCAACAACCTTAGCTTCGGTGGCAATTGAAGCGTGGTCAGTTCCGGGAACCCAGCAGGCTTCCTTACCTTCCATACGCGCCTTGCGGATTAACACGTCCTGAATCGTGTTATTCAGCATGTGGCCCATGTGCAATACGCCTGTTACGTTCGGCGGCGGGATCACAATAGTGTATGGTTCTTTGTTCGGATTTGGTTCAGAATGAAAAAAACCGTGTTCAAGCCAGTACTGATACCACTTGTCTTCTACTTCAGCCGGGTTATATTTAGTTGCAAGAGCCATGGAGAATGCTTAAAGAGCGGCAAAAATACAGAAATTGAGGTTAAAACCGAATGAAATCGCCTCGTCAGCAGGAACGGTAAGGTTACTTCTTCCAGCCGGCAGGAATTGAATAAAATCAGCTATGGAAACGATTACAATCCCCTCCGAAGGCGTCGAAAAATCCGCAATTAACTGGAAAGTGATGGGCAGTCTTGTCGCGCTGTACGCGTCGATTATTATTGGCTGGATTGCCTATGAACAGTATCAGCCCAGGCTGCTGGTTCAGTTTGGTTTTACGGAGTTTGCAGGTGCCCTCGCGATTGCGCAAGGCTTCATTCTGACGTTGACTCCGCCAATTGCCGGGAAACTTGGCGACAAATTCAGGATCAGCAGGGGTCATCGTTTTCCGGTGATCAGCCTGGGGATAAACTTCGCAGCCATGGTTTTTATGGCGGTTGCCTTTACCCTTATCGGGAATCCGGGTGAGGTGCTGAAATGGGCACTACCGGTTTTGATTATACTCTGGCTCGTGGCCATGAGTATTTTCACGAGCCCTGCGTTGTCAACTATCGAGACGTTTATTCCGATTGAGAAACTCCCGCGTGCAATGGCAATCCTCACCATCACGGCCAACCTGCTTTATTCACTCGAACCCGTGATCGTGGACATCATCGACTACCTTGGAGCGCCCGTGACATTTATCGCCGGAGGAGTTTTTGTGTTCCTGGCCGGACTCGCACTTAAGAGAAATGCGTTCACTTTTCTGAAGCAGCGTGGCGGAGACACGGTGAAAGAGACAACGTCAGCGTCACAGGTTCGCCACACTTCAGCATACGGATTCATCTTTCTGATGGGTGCCATCCTGGGTGTCGTGACGGCCTTGTTGTTTCACATGTTTCCGGAGATTCTCGCAGTTTCTCTGACGGATATGTTGGGCGAATCAGACAGCAAGGTGGTAGTCGTTGGTGTTTTGATTGTCTCCGGGATACTCTCGCTTCCTTTCAGTACGCTTGTCAACAGATACGGGCTTCGTCGTTCCTTCCTGATCAGCGTCGGCGTATGTGCGGTTGCAATCGCATCCCTCTTCTTGTTTTCGTTTTCGCCGATTGTACTCGTTACGCTTTTGGTATTCGCCATCGGCTATGCAGCGCTGTCGGTTTGTTCCCTGCCGCTTGCGATGGAGAAGTCAGGTTTTTATGAGAAAGTAATGTGCGTCGGGATATTCTTCGCAGGAGTCGCCCTGCCTGATGCAATCTTCGAAGTTCTCGAAGTAATGTAAATATGTTTTCGCTACTGCATTCTGATCCGCCACTCCGGTGGATAAAAATTGTTTATACGTCCGGGTAGCACGTTCATCCAGCCAAGTGCGACGTCGTTCCAGGTTGCCAGTGCCAAGCCTTTTTGCGGGAGATTGATGTTTAAGGTTTCTTTCTTCAAATATGCAATCGCTTCTTCCAACAAAAGATCAACACATTCAAAACGTGATTTATTCAGGCGCACCGAAAGCGCGAGCGTATGTTCGGGAACAAGCCTGTTGTGTTTTTGCCGGGCCATGAACGTGCCGGAATACAACACGCGCAACGAGTGCGTAAGATGGTAGATAACATTGCTCCATGCTGCGGGTAACATTTGTATTGTATCGTTACGCTGGATGATTTGATAGTCACCTGGATCCAGCCACTGCGAAACTTCCGCGGCAAGACCGCGAGGTGCGGGCATAAACGCTTTTTGATTCCGGCGGATTACCTGTTCATCGTCGGGATCATTCTTGCGGATTACAGCAATAAAAAAACCTTCGCCCTTTAGCCGGTGTGGCATGAAACGGTATCCGCGTACGGGACCATCGTTAACCTCGATAATTCCCCAGTCATCATGCACTTTGACCGGGAGGTATTCAACGTCGTGATGTTGGCTGAGCCATTTCAGATTCGCTTCGTTTTCAAGTGCGTTGTAGGTACACGTGCTGTAAATCAGAATTCCGTTCTGGCGCAATGCGGGCCATACGTCTTCCAGTATCCTTTGTTGACGCGCTGCACACAATTCAACGTTGCGTTCTGACCATTCTTCCCTGGCAGCTTCGTCTTTGCGAAACAGCCCTTCGCCGGAACACGGTGCATCGACCACGATCACATCAAAGAAACCAGGGATATTCTTAAAGTCGGATGCATCATTGCTTGTAACCACTGCGTTTGGGTAGCCACTCTTTTGGACGTTTTCGAGCAACGTAGAAGCACGTGAACGGATTACCTCGTTTGATACCAACAGACTGTCGGTGTTCATCAGGTTCAGCAAGTGTGTTGTCTTTCCACCGGGCGCCGCGCACAAATCGAGAATCCGCAACGCCCCATTTGACGGAACGTGTTGCAGGAACGCCTGTTCAAGAAACATGGAACTTGGCTCCTGGACGTAATACGCGCCGCCGTGAAACGCGGGATCCAGGGTAAAAACAGGCCGCTGCGACAAATAGCGCCCCGACTCACACCACGGGACAGGTTCCGAGACTACCTGAATTTTCGCGTCTGAATATTTTCGTCTGTTAAGTCTTATGCTTACAGGCCCTGGCCGACTATGCGCTGCTTCGAACGCAGCGTATTCATCACCAAGCAATTGTTTCATTTGCCCGGCGAAAGCCTGTGGAAATGTGTCTTGCAGAGAATCCATCCGGATCAAAACTAACAGTTAAGAGCAAACTTTTCCCAACCGGGTCTGGATTGCGCGTCTAAGTTGGCGAAAGAGTATTAAAAGCCCTTTCTTTGTCTGGTTCTGAACAACAAAACTGCGATCTATGAAAAGTTCGATTCCATCCGATGCAAGTTGGGTCGAAGTTCCGCCGGATTCGGACTTCAGCATACATAACATTCCCTTTGGTATTTTTCGTACGCAGGAAGCGTCGGTTCAGGCTGGGGTTGCAATCGGAGAATATGTTCTCGATCTGAATCAATTGCACGCAGCGGGATATTTCAACACATTGGACCTTCCACCGGCAATATTCAATCAAAGTTCATTGAATGCGTTTCTCGCGTTGGGCCGCGATGCGATTACTTCTGTCCGTAAACGGGTAATCGAACTTCTCAGTCGCGACAACGATGAACTTCAACGCGATAAGGATCTGGTGAACCGTGCACGGATTCGTCAATCTGAAGTGCTGATGCTCAGGCCTGTCGATGTGCGAAACTACTCCGACTTCTACAGCAGTGAGGAACACGCGCGCAACGTAGGTTCAATGTTTCGCGATCCGAAGAATGCGTTGTTGCCAAACTGGAAACATCTTCCTGTCGGGTACCATGGCCGCGCATCGTCGATATATGTTTCGGGCACGAACATCTATCGTCCCAACGGCCAGGTAAAAAAACCGGATCAGGACAATCCTGTTTTTGGTCCGTCGGAGAAACTGGATTTTGAACTGGAGACTGCCTTCGTCACGTGCCGCGAAACACGTCAGGGTGATTGCATTACGGTGGCAGCTTCAGAAGAAGTCATAGCAGGTTTTGTGCTCTTCAACGATTGGTCTGCGCGCGATATTCAGCAGTGGGAATATGTTCCGCTCGGCCCGTTTCTGGGCAAGAACTTCGCATCGTCTGTTTCACCATGGCTTGTAACGTTGGATGCTCTTGAGCCTTTCCGTTCGGAAGGACCGATCCAGGAGCCTGAAGTTCTACCGTACCTGCGTGCCGGAGGGAAGCGCAATTTTGATATTGTACTTGAGGCCACGATTCAGATGCGGTCAGGGGAGGAGGTAGTGATTTGCAGGACGAACATGAAGTATCTGTACTGGAGCATTCATCAACAACTTGCGCATCATACGATCAATGGTTGCAGCATCCAGGTTGGTGATATGTACGCGTCGGGTACGATCAGTGGTCCGTCACCCGGATCTTATGGATCGTTGCTTGAACTCAGTTGGAACGGTAAGAAACCATTGACGATGCCCGATGGTACAGTACGCACATTTCTTGAAGACGGCGACAGTATAATACTCAGGGCACACGCATCGAAGGGCGGTATCCGCGTGGGTTTTGGTGAGTGCCGCGGCACGATTTTGCCGCCTCTAAACTACTGAGCATGATCACGATCGATCCAAAGGAAGTTTCAAATCAGGCGCTGCATGCTGTTCTGTTGGGTGCCGTCACGCCACGACCTATCGCCCTTGCCAGTACCGTCGACGTTGCAGGGAATGTGAATCTCAGTCCGTTCAGTTTCTTCAATTGTTTTGGTTCAAATCCACCGGTACTTGTTTTCTCGCCTTCGCGTCGTGTTCGTGATAATACAACCAAGCACACTTACGAAAATGTCCTGGAGGTTCCGGAGGTTGTTGTCCACATCGTGAACTATGCGATGGTTCAGCAAACATCACTGGCGAGCACAGAATATGGGAAAGGCATTAATGAATTCGTCAAGGCTGGATTCACACAGGTACCTTCAAGAGTGGTAAAGCCACCGCGCGTGGCAGAGGCCCCCGTGGCGATGGAATGCAAGGTGCGGCAGGTGATTTCAACCGGAGACGAAGGTGGTGCCGGGAATCTCATCATTTGTGAAGTTGTATTTATTCACATCAACGAAGCCATCATGGGTGATGATGGCAAAATTGATCCTGTAAAACTTGATGTCGTTGCACGTCTTGGGGGCGACTGGTATACGCGGGTCGGTGCTGAATCAGTCTTCAAAGTACCGAAACCCGTTAACACAACCGGAATTGGTATTGACCGTCTGCCTGATGAGATAAGGTTAAGTAAGATTCTCTCGGGAAATGACCTGGGTTTGCTCGCGAATGTTGAAAGCATACCGGAGTTCGATGCGACACATCCGGTTTTTAAGGAAATCTCTCGCGACGGGTTGCAACGCCCCGAGGATCGTTTTCACCTGGCGAAAGCATTGCTCGCGGAAAATCGTATTCAGGATGCATGGCAGGTTTTGCTTGCAGCCGCAACAAAAAAACCGGGCTAAACCCGGTTTTGTAATATTATTCAGTTATTGAACTAATCTCTGTACAATACAGCTTTCACCGCTTTTACAGTCTTTTCCACGTTCGGCAGAATTGCCTGGATGAGTGTCGGTGCATAGGGCAGCGGCACATCGAAACTGTTTATACGGTGAATTGGAGCATCGAGATAATCGAACGCGTGCTTTTGAACGTGGTAAGTGATTTCAGTCGCTATGGATGAAAGCGGCCACGCTTCCTCAACAATCACAAGCCGGTTTGTTTTCTTGACGGATTCCACAACGGAAGCGTAATCTATTGGTCTTACTGTCCTCAAGTCGATTACTTCTGCTGAGATACCATCTTTCTCAAGTTCAGCGGCAGCGGCAAGAGCCACTTTCATAATTTTTCCGAAAGACACGATAGTAACGTCCGTGCCTTCTTTCTTCACATCTGCAACGCCAATCGGGATCAGGTACTCCTCAGTGGGAACCGCCATCTTATCGCCATACATGACCTCAGATTCCATGAAAATGACGGGATCATCGTCGCGGATCGAGGACTTCAACAGACCTTTTGCGTCGTAAGGATTCGAAGGAACAACAACCTTGAGACCGGGTGTATTTGCAAACCAGTTTTCGAAGTTCTGCGAGTGCTGAGCGCCGAGTTGGCCAGCGTTTCCTGTCGGTCCGCGGAATACAATCGGTACGTTATACTGTCCGCCGGACATGGAAAGCATCTTAGCAGCAGAGTTGATGATCTGATCAATTGCAACCAGAGAGAAATTGAACGTCATGAACTCAATGATAGGGCGGAGGCCGTTTACAGCAGCGCCGACGCCAATTCCGGCAAATCCCAATTCAGAGATGGGCGTATCCAGGACCCGCTCCGGACCGAATTCATCAAGCATTCCCTGGCTCACCTTGTACGCGCCGTTGTATTCGGCTACTTCTTCCCCCATCAAAAAGATGCTCTTGTCGCGGCGCATTTCTTCGCTCATCGCTTCCCTGAGGGCCTCTCTAAACTGGATTTCTCTCATATCTAATATTGAAAAGCGCGTAAAAATAGTATTGCAGGGGTGATTCGGCAAACAAAAGGGTCGTTAAATTCCTGCAGTCTGGAATCGGCACGCTGGGTCCATATGGAATGGATTACAGTGTTTGAAATCCCTGATTCTCACAATAAAAAAAAGGCTGTTCCGGTAACCGAAACAGCCTTTTGTTGAATTCTTTATGAATTATCTGAGAGCGTTTCTGAATGCTTCAGTTGCAGCGAACTTGGCAAACTCAAGGTCAGAGAGCGCATCAGCTTTCAGTGAGCTGTCAGCCTGAACCGCATTGGTCAGGTGTTTAACAACATCATCAGCTCTGTCCTGACGGGCAGCGGCGATTGCAGCACCGTAGTGAGCAAGTGCGAAGCTGTTGTCTTTCTGAATTGCGTCGTTGAAGCTGTTAGCTGCGTTCTGGAAGTCCTTGTTCAGCAGTTGAGCGAGACCTTTGTTGAAGAGGTTCTTCACTTCATCAGGAGCGTTGGAGGTAGAACGAACTGCAGCGGCATAGTCAGCTTTGAAGATTTCAGCAGCACCTTTAACACCGTTTACACCGGCAGCATTGTCACCCTGTAAACCACTTGACAGGGCTTTGCTTGCATGGTTGTAAGCAGCATAAGGGTTGCCTTTCAGCATCTGAACGCTTGCAAGGTTAGCCTGTACTTCAGCAGCGTCCTGAATTCTGGCAGCCAGTTCAAGTTGCGCCTGAGCTTTATCCGCAAGTGCGGTTGCGTTAGCTTCATTTTCCTGAGCTTGTGCGAGGTACACAGCACCAAGGTTGTTGTGTGCATTCCAGTTAGAACCTTTCTTCGTTGCAGCAGAGTAGATAGCTTCTTTTTCTTCCAGCGACGGAGTAAGGGTTGCTGCATACATCAGTTCTTCGAAAGAAAGTGTATCTGCGTCAGCACCTTGTGTGATTTGTTTTGCAAGAACAGAGATCTCAGCGTCAGTCTTCTTGTCCTTAACCACGAGGATTTCAGTCTTGGCTGTTCTCAGTTTCGGATATACATCGCGGAATACTTTTCTGTATGTGCCGAGACGCTTCATTTGTTTTTCCTGATCTTCGAAAGAACCACCGCCGTTGATGATGTTCAGATATTCTGCTTTCTCTTCCGAAGAGATGCCTTCATACGTCTCAAGTTCAGCGCGGAAGCCAGTCCAATCACGGATAACAGGCTTCAGAACGAAGTTGATTGAATCGGCCATGCCTTTGTAGTCATACTTCTTCATCTGAGTTCTGTAGAACTTCTCGATTGCAGCAGCACGGTCCGGAGACAGTCTTGAGTTGATGCGCTCAGCACCTTCAGGTGAGTGCGTACCAGTTACAGACACTGTGCGGGTAGCGTTCTTTGATGCGATAAATGCATCAAGTTGCTTTCCTTTGGGGCTGCGAACCTCAGAAGATCTGAGGACAGAGCTTCCCTGAAGGAAGATAAAGTCAGGAATTACAACCGGAACAAGTTCTTCCTGGTTGTTATAACCATGCTCTGCGAATGTCGGATAAACCACAGGTTGAACCAGCTTCGAAGTAGTGATAACACCTGTTGCGACAGGAAGGCGTTCAGTCGACTTTGACTTTTCACCTTTTGATGCAGTTCCAGTCACTTCAAGTGTACCGTTTCTCATTGCAGGCTGGTAGGCAAATGAAAAGTTCTTGGTAACGCGAGGTTGCTCAGTTGAACTGTTCGGGTAGTCCTCGGCTTTGAAAGGTATCGGATCGAGAGCTACTTCCTGATCACCGTACTTGTAGAAAGTATTCACCGTATAAACGGTACCCTTCTTTAACATTTTTACAGGCAGGTTGGCAGCCATGTCGAAGGTAACAGTATCCTTATGTACCTCAAGCGGGTTTGGGGTAACGGTCAATTGCTGTTCTTTCGACATCTTGACCATCTTGGGCAATGTACAGCCCGCGAGGGTCGCGATCGCGAATACTAAAAATGAGTAAAATACTTTTCTCATTGGATTGTGGTTTATAAATTGTTTTTTACAGGTTGCAAAACTATACTTATGTGTGTTTTTTTGCAATTATAGTCAAAAAAATAAGATCAGCCCCGCTCTGCCAGCCTTGTGCCTGCCCTATCAGCGGGAGTGGGGTTTATGGTCGGTGAACGGCTTAAATGGAATGACGAAAGTTTATTATTGGGAGTTATATGAATCGCCTGACTGATCACATCCAGCAATTTTTTGAGAGTTACGCTTTCGGTGTTTGCACACGTTTAGGGGAGAAACTTGGAGTTGCGACGTCTAGTATCCGCCTGTTCTTCATCTACTCTTCGTTCATCACCTTCGGTTCGCCGATTATCATCTACCTCTCTCTCGCTTTCATCATGAATATGCGAAAGCACCTGAGAAAACGCAATCCAATCTGGGATTATTGATTGATAACGAGTTTCTCGCGACCCAGAAGGTAAGACTCAATCAGGATAAAACCCTTAAAAACAGTGTCACGCGGATAAACGGGATATTGCGACCTGATTGCACGCCGCTTTTCGAGTATGCGGCCAATTGCACCTAAATACGCGCCGTGAGCGCGAAATACAGCCCTGAAATTCCCGGTTTTTCCTTTTATGAGAAACATCATCGCCGCAGCCCAGTCAAGTATAATCCGAACAGGCAGTTTTATCAGAAGTTCAGCCGTTGAAAAATGCTTGGTGATCATCGCGAGACCATTGCGGAAGTTGAGATAGGTTTTTGTTGGGGATCCATATCCCAATGTACCGGCTCCAAGGTGGTAGACCGTGCTCTTTCCACAGTAATACACCTGATAACCTGCACGTTGCATCTTCCAGCAAAGATCGATCTCCTCCATGTGAGCGAAAAAGTCTTCATCCAGACCACCAAACCGGTGATACAGCTCCGCACGGATGATCATACAAGCCCCTGAGCTCCAGAAAACAGGTCGGATATCGTCGTATTGGTGGCTGTCTTTTTCGAGCTTGTCGAAGACGCGGCCTCGGCAGAATGGATATCCAAGCCGGTCAATGAATCCTCCGGCAGCACCTGCGTACTCAAAATGGTCGCGATTCGTGTAACTGAGTATTTTCGGCTGCACCGCTCCAATGTATGCGTTGGTGTTCAGCACTTCCTCCAAAGCCGTTAGCCATCCTGACGTGACCTCAACGTCGCTGTTGAGGAGTACGAAGTTGTCAGCTTCAACCACCTTCAGCGCACGATTATAACCACCGCAGAAGCCGTAGTTCTTTTCGAGACTGATGACCTTGACTCCGGGAAACTCGTTGTTGATTACTGCGATGGAGTTGTCTGTCGATCCGTTGTCGGCGACGACAATCATTGCACCTGGAGAGTGCTGCACAACCGACGGAAGGAACTGACGCAGCAGCTTCTCACCATTATAGTTCAGAATAACTACCGCGGTGGTGCTCATCCCATCATGCCGCTTATATCGAAGCCGGGGATATTGGGTATGAGGCCCTCGGTGCTTTTTCGCATTTCTTCCTTCGCAAGCTGATCCGCTTCTTCTTGGGCCTTGTTTACGGCCGCTACGATGAGATCCTGAAGGATAACCTGATCGTCCGCCTTAAGCAGGCTTGGATCAACTTCTATCTGAACCAGTTGCTTCTTGCCATTTACGGTTGCCTTTACCATGCCGGCACCGGATTCACCATGTGCACGCAACTTGATAAGGTTGTCCTGAGCTTCTTTCAGACGGGTCTGAACTTCCTTCATCTTACCCATCATTTTCATCATGTCAAACATATCCTGAATGCTTTTGCTTGTTAACCCAGGGTGTGAAGGTAGCAATTCCCGGGGGTATGAAAAACTTAACCTTTCTTGAGCAGGACTACCGTACCGGCGTATTCAAACGTCCTGCCTGCGAAGTCGACGACCCGCGCCTGAAATACATATGTGCCCTCAGGCATCAGTTGTCCGCGGAATGAGCCGTCCCAGCCGGTCTCAGGATCAACCGATTCAAAGATCAGTTCGCCCCACCGGTTGAAGATCTTCAGTTCATAGCTATTGATGAAGCTCCCGAATACTCTGAATGTTCGGTTTTCATTGATTGTACTTGCGGGAATAAACGCCGTTGGATGCGACAAATTTGGATTGCGCACGATTACTTCCGTGTTTGAAATTGCGGGAAGCGGCAACAACACAGCGTCGGATGGTTCCGCGACAATCCGGTAGGTGAATATCTGTTCGTCGTTTCCACCACCGAATGGATCCGTGTGGGTGAGCGATGTGCCGTTGTTGATGGTCGAATGCAATTGACCCGATGCATCGTATTTTTCGATGATGTACGCGGAAACACCATTAGCCCAGCCGTTGTATGCCGGCCAGGTCAGTTGTACGGCGTTGTTGCCCTGAAGTGTTGCATCAAGAATGATCGGGCATGCTACAACACCTGCGGGACTTTCGTTGCCACAGATATCCTTGTATTTGATCTGATAACACGCCGGCTCTTCGATGTTGAATGGCCCTGTGAACAGGGGGTCCTGTACAATTCCAGCCTGGAGTGTGTTATTGTCGCGTACGCGGAATACGGTGTATTCATCGGCGACAAAATCGGGATCCTGCGGCCATGAGAGTGTTACGTTTGCACCGTCGACTTGTGCAGTGATGTTGTCGATGGGAGTGGGTGTACGATTTGAGATCGCTGTGCCGGAAACAACTTTCGAGAAGCTTTGTATTCCGCCGCCGTACTCGTTGACAAGCTGGTACGAGTAGTCTACACCACACACAATTTGTGTATCACCATATTCGTCATCGGCTGCAGGTATTACAATCGGACCACCCGGATCTTTAAGAATTGTAAAACCATTGACGCCAACACTGTTCGTATTCCAGTCCAGTTGCATTACATCATCCTGAACAGCGAGATTAAGATCAGCGCTGCAGATTGTATTGCTTCCGGTGTACACAGGCGTTACGCCATCGCATATGTCAACGGTTCCTATCCTGTAACAGTAATAGTTGTTATCGGGATTGAGTGCAGAGAGTGTTAATGAAGTTTCATCAGTTACTTGCTGCAGGATATTAAACGCTGCCGCACTGTTGGTACTCATCTCCAGTTGGTAGTAAAAATTCGGGGTCGTTGTGAGATCGAGTTCAATGGTATTGTCGGGCATGACACGCAACGTGTTGATTGTTGGTGGTGCTGGTGAAATTGGTCCGGCGACTGGTGTTACTGTTTTTGATGTCGAAGGACAGTTGACAAAATCTGGCGCGACTGTTATCGTCTTGGTGAGTGCATCGCCATACGTGTAAAAAGGCGTAACCATCCCCGGAGCCGAAGTTGCGTCTTCAACGCCGTCGTTTTCATAGTCGATGCTGTAGTCTGCGTATACATTGTCCGTGATCTCAATCTGCACGCGGTTTCCGCTACAGGTGTAGATATTGAAATCGGGAGGTGTATTGGGAAGAATAGTCATCTCAAGCTGGTCGAATCCGCCGGTTGTTCCGAACTGAATCCGGATGATGTATGTGCCGGGATCCGTGTACACATGCGCGAAGGATTGTCCGTCAACCAAAGCCAGCGTGTTAGGTACGCCATCGGCGAAGTCGAAATCAATGCTGCACGCAGTAGTCACACCATCGCATTCGGGAGCGCTGATTACAATTGGATTTCCGTACGGCGCACAGGCTGTGTTCTC
This sequence comes from Bacteroidota bacterium, assembly GCA_023428695.1. Taxonomy (GTDB): domain Bacteria; phylum Bacteroidota; class Bacteroidia; order Cytophagales; family Cyclobacteriaceae; genus Ohtaekwangia. The sequence goes on along the minus strand of JAEYWY010000006.1, from coordinate 64,621 downwards.
AGTGACCGAGAAGCGCCCGTTTTCGCTGAAGTACTGGCCCGCTGAGATAAACGGTACTGCAAAAAGTGCAAGCAGTATGCAGGCGCGGATGGTCATAGTGGCAGCTTCCAGTTTCTTAAAAAGGCTTCGGCTTTCCTGATGTCATCGTGTAAAACACGATCATCCTCTATAAACGGAACAACCTGCCGGAAAGTATCAATCAACGCCTCCAGTCGGGGAGACGTCTTTTTCGGTCGACGGAATGTAATCGCCTGCGCGGCTGTAATAAGCTCAATCGCGAGAATGGAATACGTATTCTCCACAATGCGATACGCCTTTAATGCAGCGTTCGCTCCCATACTCACGTGATCTTCCTGTCCATTTGATGAAACAATCGAATCAACGGATGCTGGTGTGCATAGTTGTTTGTTCTGGCTGACCAGAGATGCGGCTGTGTATTGCGGGATCATCAGTCCGGAGTTAATACCCGGATTCGCCACAAGGTAATTGGGCAGGTCTCTTACGCCGCTGATGAGCTGGTATGTGCGTCTTTCAGAAATATTCCCGAGTTCAGCTACCGCGATAGCGAGGAAGTCGAGCGACAATGCAAGTGGCTGTCCGTGAAAGTTTCCTGCCGAGACAATCTGGTCGTCGTCAGGAAATACGTTGGGATTGTCGGTAACACTGTTCACTTCGGTGAGGACGATACCGGTGCAATAGTTGAATGCGTCAGCGCTCGCGCCGTGAACCTGAGGAATACAACGGAATGAATACGGATCCTGTACGTGCTTCCTGGGATACGCAATTAATTCGCTTCCCTCGAGTATGCTGCGGATTTCTTCGGCAACGCTTACCTGACCGCCATGCGGACGTATAGCATGAACGTTAGCCTGAAACGGCTCAATCCTGCCTTCGAAAGCATCCAGCGAAAGTGCGCCAATAAGGTTGGCAAGTCTGAGAAGGCGATGAGCATGTATTACGCACCACACGGCGTAACTGCTCATAAACTGCGTGCCATTGAGTAATGCGAGTCCTTCCTTCGCCTGAAAGGTTAACGGGGTCCATCCCTTGTCGCGCAACACTTCAGCCGACGCAACGCGTTTGTCTCCAACACGCACTTCACCCAATCCAAGCAAAGGCAGTGAAAGGTGCGCTAACGGTGCGAGGTCACCGGAGGCGCCCAGGGAACCCATTTCGTAAACCACCGGAAAAACCTCGGCGTTGAAAAAGTTAATGAGTTGCCGGACCGTATCCAGTTGGATTCCTGAATGTCCGTATGCCAAAGACTTCACCTTCAGAAAAAGCATCAGCCGAACGATGTGCGCAGGAATCTCGTTCCCGGTTCCGCACGCGTGTGACTTCACGAGATTTTCCTGCAGCATGCCGAGTTGGTCTTCGCGGATGTTGCGGTTATAGAGTGAACCAAATCCGGTGTTGATGCCGTAGATCGGGTGTGACGCATCGGCAAGCTTGCGGTCAAGGTATTCACGGCATCGGATGATCTTCTCCCTGGATTCATCGGACAGCGCAAGGGTTGCAACTTCCGAGACGATGCTTTCCAGATCTTTAAGCGTAAGCGGTTTGTCCGTGATCAGGTGCGTCATGAAGAGCTTCTGGTAAAGCTAGTACTTTTTAGATTCTGTTAATTCAGGCCAGCGCGGATACAAGTTCGTCAATCGGAAGTTTTTGCTGTTCACCCGTTTCCATATTCTTGAGCGTGTATATGTCGCTTTGCATTTCATCCGATCCAATGACGATGCAATACGAAATCATTTTCCTGTTCGCGTAGTCAAGTTGTTTTTTCAACTTCTGGATGTCCGGATAAATTTCAGCGCCAATTCCGGCGTCGCGCAGTTTCGACAGTACGCGTAATCCATGTCGGAACGTGGCATCATCAAAGTGGCATATTAACGCACGACTTCCCTTTGCCGTATCTTTCGGAAAAAGGCCGAGTTCATCCATCGCATCATAGATACGATCCACTCCAAAAGAAAAACCAACGCCGGAAAGATTGTCTTTGTCACCGAATGCCGTTGTGAGGTTGTCATATCTGCCGCCGCCGCTCACACTTCCGATAGACACGTTGTTGATCTTAACTTCAAAGATACACCCCGTGTAGTAGCTTAGTCCTCTGGCAAGAGACAAGTCGAAATCAACATGGCTTAAGTCTGTACCGTAGGCGTCAAGAATTCTGAACACATCTTCAAGGTCTTTCACGCCCTTTCCACCGGCAGGGTTTTGTCCAAACTTATTGCGGACGAGCGCAAGCTTCTCTGCCGGACTTCCCGCCAGCGAAAGCGTGTCAAACAGGGTTTGCAGACTTGTATCTGAAAATCCTTTTGATGCGAGTTCTTCCCGGACTTTGTCTTTGCCAATCTTGTCGAGTTTGTCGATCGCCACGAACAAGGAGGCTTCATTTCCGGCCGCACCTGCGAGTGAAGCAATACCTCCGAGAATGTCTCTGTGGTTTATCTTTATCGTGTAATCCGGGATATTCAGATTTTTGAAAACCTCGCGGATCATGATGATGATCTCGGCTTCACATACCAGGGAGTCGGTTCCAACAACATCAGCGTCACATTGATAAAACTCCTGGTATCGCCCTTTTTGAGGACGATCCGCGCGCCACACGGGCTGGATCTGATAACGCTTGAATGGAAACGAAATCTCATTGCGGTTCATCACCACGAAACGGGCAAACGGCACGGTGAGATCGTAGCGCAAGCCCTTTTTGGCAATTGCAGGCGATACTGCCTTGAAATCGCGGTTTTTGAGCCCGTCTTCGGGCGCGTCTTTAAGAAAATCGCCTGAATTAAGGATGCGGAAGAGCAATTGGTCGCCCTCTTCGCCGTACTTACCCGTTAAGGTGCTCAGATTCTCCATCGCCGGGGTCTCCAGCGGCAGGAAGCCAAACCTTCGGAACGTCGCGCGGATGGTGTCAAAAATGAACTGTCTTTTGGCCATCTGAGTCGGCCCGAAATCGCGTGTTCCTTTAGGTAATGCGGGTTTTTCCATAAGGGCCGCAAATTAAGACAATTTCGCATTCGCGACTCGTGACGAGCCTTCGGAAACACCTACAAATTCGCGTCAGGGTTTTGGAAAGACCGAAATACCGGTTAATTTTGCGCTCCTTTTAACAGAAACCGCCATGGCAGTAACACGACTAAAGAGAAAAAACCGGAAGGATAAGGCCGTTGCCGCAGTAAGACGTCAGACGCTGAAAATCCAGAATTTCAAGCCTGTATTGAAGAACGTTGACGTTGAGGCAATTAAGAAGGAATTCGAAGCGAAGAAGAAATAGTTTCCGGTTCCCGGCAACAGAAACGATTCAAGAATATTAAAGCTCTCAGGCTTCTGAGGGCTTTTTTTGTGTCCAGCCATTCCGTTGCTCCGCACCTGCGGCAAGCCTTACAAACGATTGAATCTTCTTGAACCATCCGGCATTTTTTGTATCTTCCGGACAGCAATCGTCTATAGTTATGAGTGATTTGAGTGAGTGGTGGGGAGGCTTGAGCCTGGCCCTCAAGATCTACTGGGGTATAGCCATACCCTTTACCGTTTTCTTCATCCTTCAATTGATTTTCACCTTCGTGGGTGGCGACGAAGCTCCCGACGACGCAGTGGAAGTTGGAGGTGACGCAGCCCTTGAAGGAGGGATGCCGTTTCAATTTCTCACCTTAAAGACCATGATCGCGTTCCTGACCATTTTCGGGTGGGCCGGTATTGCGTCCATCGATCACGGGGTCTCCCACTGGTGGTCTGCAGGTATTGCAGTTATCGCCGGCCTGATCATGATGTTTGGTATGGCCGGCCTCGCGTACATCCTAAGCAAAGCTCACGCCGATGGTACCATGAAGTTTGAAAAAGCGATTGGCCAGGTGGGTCATGTTTATCTCACGGTCCCGGCTCACCGCGGTAGTGTCGGTCAGGTGCAGGTCAAAGTGCAGGGAGTCCTCCGGACACTTGATGCCATCACCGATGATGACAAGGATCTTACGAACGGAAAGACTGTCGTTGTAATGCGCGTGCTCAACGACAACACATTGTTAGTTACTGAGAAATAATTTCCCAATTTATGAGCGAGTATATTTTGATTATTGGCGCAATAAGTGCGCTGTTCGTATTCATCACACTTGTGTCGTTTGTCCGGAGGTATAAACGATGCCCGTCGGATCGAATCCTGGTTAAATATGGTAAAGTAGGCGGGGAGTCAGCCAAATGTATTCACGGTGGTGCCACATTTGTGTGGCCGATCATCCAGGACTACGCGTTCCTCGATCTTACTCCGATTTCTATTGAGGTCAACCTCGTTAACGCACTTAGCAAACAGAATATCCGCGTAGACGTTCCATCAAAGTTCACCGTAGGTATTTCCACTGAATCCGGAATCATGGAAAACGCTGCAGAACGTCTCCTTGGATTGCAGCGAAACGACGTGCATGCTCTTGCTCATGATATTATCGTTGGTCAGATGCGTCTCGTTGTTGCCATGATGGATATCGAAGAAATCAACAACAACCGCGATAAATTTCTTAGTAACGTTTCGCACAACGTTGAGGCCGAGTTGAAAAAAATCGGTTTGAAACTCATCAACGTGAACATCACCGACATCAAGGATGAAAGTGGATACATCGCTGCACTGGGTAAAGAAGCGGCCGCCAAGGCGATCAACGAGGCAAAGATTCGCGTTGCCGAGCAGGAACGTCTCGGTGATGTGGGTAAGACGGCTGAGGAAAAAGAGCGTGATATCAGGGTAACTGAAATGTTGCGTGATCGCGATACGCAGGTAGCGGTAGCGTTAAAGGATAAAGAGGTCTTGATTGCGGCCGCAAAACGCGATGAACAGATTGGTAAGGTTGAAGCTGACCGCGATACGCGTATCAAAACTGCAGAGGCGAACGCACTCGCCGTAAAAGGTGAAAACCAATCGAAGGTGGCGATCGCAAGTTCAGATGCCGAACGTCGCGAACGCGAGGCAGAAGCTTTGCGCCAGGCGATTGCAGCGGAAAAAGTACAGGCGGCCAAGGCGTTGGAAGAAGCATACGTCGCCGAGCAGCGCGCTGAAGCAGCCCGCGCCGAGCGTGAACGTGCATCCCAAACCGCCAGCGTGGTCGTTACGGCCGAGATACAAAAGCAAAAACTTATTCTCGAAGCGCAGGCCGAAGCTGAGAAAATTCGCGAACGTGCGAAAGGTGAAGCAGATGCCGTACTCCTCCAACGTCAGGCGGAGGCGCAGGGTATTTATGAGATATTGACGAAACAGGCGGAAGGTTTACGCGAGATCGTGAAGTCCGCAGGAAACAACCCGCGCGATGCTGCGATGCTTATCATTGCAGACAAGCTGCCTGAACTTGTCAAAATGCAAACTGAAGCGATCAAAAACATTCAGATCGACAAGGTCACCGTGTGGGATGGCGGCAATGGCAAGGATGGCAAGTCTTCTACCGCCAACTTTATCTCAGGGCTCTATCAATCAGTGCCACCGTTGCACGAGGTGTTCAAAATGGCTGGTCTTGATCTCCCGTATTACCTTGGGAATGAGAAAACGGAGGCCAAGCCCGAACAAAGTGGGGGGCCGGGAATCAAGGTTGTTCCCATTGAGGAAAGTGAAAAGAAAGATAATCCAAAGAAATAACCTGAAGGTCCCGAATTTCGGGGCCTTTCTTTTTGTAAACAGCCAATCGTTTTTTTATTAAACATTTCAGTTTAAACTTGGGCTTTCAATCTTCTAACGCCCGGCGCAATGTCATCAACGAAACACTTTGTAAACTGGAACGTCAACGGAATCCGGTCAATCATTAAAAAGGATTTTTTGAAGGATGTCGCCGAGATGAATCCGGATGTTTTGTGCCTGCAGGAAACAAAAGCCGCACCCGAAGAGGCACGCTCGGCACTTGAACTCATCGACGGGTATCACGTCTACGTTAACTGCTCCAAAGCAAGAAAGGGTTACTCGGGAACGGCTATCATTTCAAAGGAAGAGCCGATTCAGGTTACATGCGATATCGGTCTGAGTGAATTCGATCAGGAAGGCCGCGTGATGACAGCTGAATACGCAACGTATTTTCTCGTTACCGTCTACACGCCAAACTCCGGTGATGGACTGTCGCGACTTGACTGGAGGGAAAAATGGGACGAAGAATTCAAACGATACCTGCTATGGCTTGACAAGCGTAAACCCGTTATCGTATGCGGCGACTTCAACGTTGCTCATCAGCCAATCGATATCTCGCGACCAAAGGAAAATTATAACAAATCAGCTGGCTATACGCAGCGCGAGATAGATGGATTCACGCGTCTGCTCGAATCGGGCTTTGTCGATACCTTTCGGCGGCTTTATCCGGAAGAAGTCAAATACACGTATTGGAATTACGTAACGAATGCGCGTGCCAAGAATGCCGGATGGCGCATCGATTACTTCCTCGTTTCAGATCGTCTCGCAGGAAATGTAAGGGATGCGATGATTTACAATCAGTACTTTGGTTCGGATCATTGTCCGGTTGGACTCAAGATTGAAATCTGATTAATCCTTCGAATAATATTCCTGCCAGCGAAATTGGGGCGACGTTGAATGAGGGATTATTTCTAATTTCTCATTTATGATTTCTGATTGATTCACCTCTCTGTTTCTCACTTTCTCATTTGTGCGGCTGTTCCCCTTCAGTGGCAAGGGGTGCGCGTTGGAGACCATAGGTAGTGGCGTCATCATTTGCTGCACTTTCGTTCTTGTTATAAACTCGCATCAGGTCACGCTTTTTTCCGCCCGCGCACCCTTTGATTCCCTGAAGGGATCCGCGCGCCGTTCTAACACACTTGCATTAAATTCGTGTTATTGCTCATTCTTTCCATTCACACTCATACTCTCAGATTCTGAGATTCACATTCTACCTCCCGTGCGGCTGTTCCCCTTCAGTGGCAAGGGGTGCGCGAGGGGAAAAGAGCTGTGGCAAAGTTCAAGGTGCGAAAGTTTGAAGTTGGAAAGTTTAGAGTCAGGAGGTTCCGGTGATTTCGTTTACGATGACTAAACCGGTGTCGTCGATGAAACGGATGTTCAATTAAGACGCAGCGATCCGTTCAATATCAGCACCGATAGACTTGAGTCGGCCTTCGATGTTTTGATACCCGCGGTCGATTTGTTCGATGTTGGAAATCTCACTCGTTCCGCTCGCAGACAACGCAGCAATCAAAAGCGCTACACCAGCTCTGATATCCGGTGACGACATCTTTAAACCACGAAGCGCCTGCTTCCGGTCGAGACCAATCACGGTGGCTCGGTGCGGATCACAAAGAATGATCTGCGCTCCCATGTCAATAAGTTTGTCGACGAAGAACAAGCGCGATTCAAACATTTTCTGATGCACAAGCACTGTACCCTTTGCCTGTGTGGCTACAACCAATATAATACTCAGCAAATCCGGTGTAAACCCCGGCCATGGCGCATCGGCGATCGTAAGTATTGATCCATCAATGAACGTTTCGATTTCATAATGCTCCTGCGAAGGAATGTGAATGTCATCGCCACGAAACTCCATCCTGATTCCAAGCCTTCGGAAAACTTCAGGAATGAGACCCAGCATATCAATGCGACAATTTTTAATCGTGATTTCTGACTGAGTCATCGCGGCGAGACCAATGAAGCTACCGATCTCAATCATGTCCGGCAGCAGCGTGTGTTCCGTGCCGCCGAGCTTTTCGACACCTTCGATGTGTAACAGGTTTGATCCAACGCCCGATATGCGTGCACCCATACGGTTAAGCATGAGACACAACTGCTGAAGATATGGTTCGCAGGCGGCGTTGTACAGTGTTGTTTTGCCCTTTGCAAGTACGGCAGCCATGATGATGTTCGCTGTACCTGTCACGGATGCTTCGTCCAACAGCATGTAACAACCTGTCAGTGATGATGCATCAATATGAAAGAGGTGCTCCTCTGCATTGAAGTTGAATTTAGCGCCGAGTTTTTCGAAGCCGAGGAAGTGCGTATCGAGGCGTCTTCTGCCAATTTTGTCACCGCCAGGTTTCGGCAATGTCGCCTTACCGAATCTCGCGAGGATAGGCCCGAGTAACATCACCGAACCTCTTAGCGCCGCAGCTTTCTTACGGTATTCTTCAGATTCAAGAAAACGCGTGTTGATGTTTGCCGCTGTGAAGCGGTATGAATCCGGCCCAACCTTTTCCACTTTGGATCCGAGATCACCCACCAATTCAATCAACTTGTTAACATCGAGTATATCGGGGATGTTGTGAATCGTAATGGGTTCTGCTGACAGTAGCGTGGCGCTGATGATCTGAAGCGCTTCATTCTTCGCGCCCTGCGGAACAATTTCGCCTTTCAGCTTCTTTCCGCCTTTGATCCTGAAAATGCTCATCGTAAACGGGATGGGTTTTCCGGTAAAATCAAAAAAATTATCGATTATAAAAAATCAGAAATGGCTTTCCTGCCGATGCTCCAACAAGCGGCGTAACAATAAGATCGTATGAACCCGGATTACTGGTCGCGTCTTCTGCGGAAGTTGTTGCCTTTGTTTTTGTTGAAGGAACGATGTCCGCCGCCGCCCTGGTGCCGCTGTCCGCCCTGGTGTCTTTCTCCGCCTTGTTGTGGACGGCTTTTCTTTCTTTCCTTGTAAAGTTTCTCGAACAGGTTGTCTTCACGGACTTTGTCGATGGTCATATTCAAGGCTCCACCCGACATTGCCTGGATGTCTTTCAGGATAACTGAATCGTCGAGTGTTTCCTTGTTCCAGTTTCCGTAAAACGTCTTCATGAGTTTGCCAAGATAGATTATGGCGTCTTCGCGTTCCTGGGGATCTTCCTTCTTCAACGCTTCCTTAACAAGCTTTTCGATGTTCTTGCCATAGTGTTTGAAGCGCACATCGCTTTGCGGGTACTCCATGCGCATCGGCTTCTTGAAAAGTATCTCGCGTTCCGGAACCGGAAAGGGATTGTTTACATCAAGATCGAAGTCGGCAATTATGTATAGGTCGTCCCACAGGCGCTGTTGGTCATCACCCTGCTCTTTGATGGTGGGCGTGAGTTGTTTGATGAGTTCAATCAGCGTGTACGCCAATTCAGTACGCTTTTCCTTGTCTGGTATATTGCGGATATACTCTACAAGCTTTTGAACATTCCGGCCGTACTCCTTCAGGATGATATTCGGCCTTTGGCTATTGTATTCTCCAATCATTGGGTTGAAATAAATCGTAATGCGTGTGTCATCTGTTTGTTACCCACGGTTCCTGCAAAAAAAGGTTGCCATCATCAGACGGGAGGCTAATATGGGGGCTTGGGTAACCTCTTATGATTCAGAACGCAAAATAGCGGTTAATTATTCAATTTAAAAATTTTATCCGGGCTGCCCGACGATTCGGAGCTTTGCAAAGCTAAGTAGCAAAGTCTTCTCGCCGACGCCGGAAAACGCGATTTTCGCCTTTCTGTCGGCTCCGCTTACGTCCATCTGTACCACCTTGCCAAATCCAAACTTCGGGTGCTCCACTTCCATGCCTTCCCTGAGCCCTGACGTGTCACTCGGCTTGAAATCCGCCGGGGGCTTATATGCAGGGGCAGCGCCCGTCGCAGGTTTGTTCGCTGGCGCGGACGAAATGGTTCGCTTGATCCCATTCACGAGGTTCTTCGCATAATTGCCCGATGCCTGAGGAGTCGACTCCAAACCGCTGAACTTGGTGCTCACTTTAATGTACGACTGGTCGACGTCGTCAAGGAAACGGCTTGGTTCACAGTTCTTGAGCCTGCCGTAGCGATAGCGCGTTAATGCGTAGGAGAGGTACAGTTTCTTTTGCGCCCGCGTAATCGCCACGTAAAACAACCGGCGTTCCTCTTCCAGGTCAGCGCGACTGCTTAACATCATCTGCGAAGGGAAGAGGTCTTCCTCCATGCCGACGAGATACACATAGCGGAACTCAAGTCCCTTTGCCATGTGGATGGTCATCAGCGTTACTTTGTCCGGATCTTTGTCCTTGTCTTCATCCTGTCCCGTGATCAGCGACACTTCCTGTAGGAAGGAGCCCAAAGATTTGTCCTCGCGCTCCGGATCGTCCACGAATTCCTTGATCGCATTCAGGAGTTCCTGCACGTTTTCATATCGGCTTAGTCCTTCTACGGTTTTATCTTCGTAAAGTTCCTTGAGTAATCCCGACCCTTTTGCTATTTCAAACGCAGCTTCGTATGCATCCTTTCGTTGGATTTCCACCTGGAACCTGCTGATCATCGTCACAAAATCGCTTATCGCGGAACCAGCCCGGCCTCCGATAAACGTCCCGGCGTTTTGCAGAACTTCCCAAATTGTGATCGCGTGATCGTTGGCTGCGACAATCACCTTATCGACGGTGGTATCGCCAATCCCACGCTTAGGCAAATTGATGATGCGCCGAAACGACGCTTCGTCCTGCTGGTTGAGGGAATATCTCAGATAGGCAAGCAGGTCCTTGATCTCCTTGCGTTGATAGAAAGACAAGCCTCCGATTACCTTATACTTGATATTCATCCGGCGCAACGCTTCCTCTATTGCACGCGACTGACTGTTGGTCCGGTACAGTATCGCGAAATCGCTGAACTTCAGCTGGTGTTGCATCCGTTCCTGGAAAATCGACGTTGCCACAAGGCGACCTTCTTCGTTGTCGGAAACAGCCTTGATAAGTTCGATCAGGTTTCCGTCTTCATTTGCCGTCCAGACATTTTTCGGAAGCTGGGCGCGATTTTTTTTGATTACGGAATTCGCAGCATTGACGATGTTTTGCGTCGAACGGTAATTCTGTTCCAGTTTGATGATTCGCAGATCCGGATAGTCGCGTTCGAAGTTGAGGATGTTCGTAATGTCAGCCCCGCGGAAAGCATAAATACTCTGCGCATCGTCACCGACGACACAAATATTTTGTCGGACAGCAGCAAGCTTACGAATGATGTAGTACTGGCAAAGGTTCGTATCCTGAAACTCGTCTACCAGAACGTATTGGATCCGATGCTGATACTTGTTTAATACTTCAAGATGTTCTCTGAACAGTTTATCGGTATTGAAAAGCAGATCATCGAAATCCATTGCGCCTGCCTTGAAGCAACGCTGCGAATAGGTTCTGAAAATTCTTCCGATTTCCGGGCGCATGTTGGCTGCGTCCTCCGTCATAAGTTCGCTGTTGCCAAGATATTGCTCCCAGCCAATCAACCGGTTCTTCGCCGCCGAAATCCGGTTGTACACAGTCGACGGTTTGTACACAGTATCGTCCAGGCCCATTTCCTTTACGATATTTTTGATCAGCGTCTTTGAATCGTCTGTATCGTAAATGGTGAAGTTGCTCGGATAACCCAGGTGAGCTGCCTCGGCGCGAAGGATACGTGAAAAGACAGAGTGGAACGTTCCCATCCAAAGATTTCTCGCATCGTGCCCCACCACCTTTTCAATACGTTCGCGCATTTCTTTGGCGGCCTTGTTCGTGAACGTCAGGGCCATTATGTTAAACGGGTCAACTCCTTTTGAAATCAGATGTGCGATTCGGAAGGTCAGTACACGCGTTTTCCCTGATCCGGCACCGGCAATGAGCATACAGGGACCCTCCGTATTTATCACCCCTTCACGCTGGGGTTCGTTAAGCGAATCCAGATAATCAGTCATAGTCATTCAAGCCGTAAATTAAAACATCCCACAACGATTACCGTGTTCAGGCGGGAATAAAAATCACATCAAAACCGGTGGTGCCGTTTGGTGAATTTTTTCGATTTTTTGAATGCCTGCTAACGGTATTTTTCCGATTTGTATCGGATGGGAAATCATCCAAAACGAATTAGTAACAAATATTGACAAGAAAAAATCAAAACAACGCGAAAGTTTGGCGACGAATTGAGGTAAATTGCGAAAATATTCATTTCAAACGCCAGCGATAATGATCAAAGTCGGTGAAGTACTTGTTTCTGACGACGTCCGCGATAAGGAATTTGTTTGCAATCTCGACAAATGTAAGGGCGCGTGCTGCGTCGAAGGAGATTTTGGAGCACCCCTCGAAGATCCTGAACTCGAGATCCTTGAGGAAATTTACCCGATCGTAAAGCCGTATCTGTCGCCTGAAGGCATCAGGGAAATTGAAAAACAGGGCACACACACCGTTGATGATGAAGGCGAATTGTGTACTCCGGTTATTGCGGGCCGCGAATGCGTGTACGCGATCTACGACAATAAGGGAATTCTGAAATGCGGTATCGAGCAGGCATATCTTGACGGGAAAATTTCATGGAAGAAGCCAATCTCGTGTCACCTGTATCCCATTCGCGTTACATCGAAGAAAAATTTTGAAGCATTGAACTATCACAAATGGCACATATGCTCACCGGCGTGTGCTTTTGGAAAAGAATTGCAGGTACCTGTTTATAAATTTCTGAAAGATCCGCTGATAAGAAAATACGGCGAAGCGTGGTACGCGGAACTTGAACAGCGTATTGAAGAATCGTTGCGCGAAAAGAAAGAAAAACCAGCTAAAGCGAAAAAGCAGAAATAACTACGCGTTGACGAGCCCGATTCGTCGCGCGAGATCCGACGAAAATACATTTCCCGGGTCGTACTTCTTTTTGATTGCGAGCCAGTCAACGTACTGAGGATACATCGCCTTGAAGGTTTGTTCATCAAGATAAGCGTCCTTACCAAGGTAAATCCGTCCGCCCATCTCAAGCACCATCTGATCAAGTTTGCGCGTGAATGGTTTCAGTTGCGGCGTAACCGGAAAATCAATGGCAAACGTATAGCCTTCAAACGGAAACGATAGTAGTCCACCCTGTTCCTTTCCGAACTTCTTGAGCACATTCAGGAACGGCGTACAATTGCTTTGTGTGATCTGTTCCAGTATAAGTCGGATGTTCTTTAGTCCGTCCGTTAACGGGATCACGAACTGATACTGGATAAAGCCACGCTTTCCGTAGCCGCGGTTCCAGTTGTTGATCATATCAAGCGGATAGAAGAACTTGTCGTAATGCGAAAATGACGGCGCGGATTTCTGCATGTTGTAGATCACCATATCCAGTATCCCGACCGTGAGCTTGTTCAGTGCAAAGGCCGGAAGGTAAAAGGGCACGGTGATCCTGGGCTTCTTTCCAACCTTTAGTGGATCTTTTTTCAGCTTCGCCGGAAGCTCGTCAAGACGTGCGTGATCACCCATACTGAGAACACCGCGTCCAAGTCTTTTGCCACGCGCCATGGGATCGATCCATGCTACGGACGCAGGGAATTCATCAGCAGTTCTATCGATGGCATCCAGCATTTCTTCCAGGTTCTTTGCAGCGAATGCTTTCTGGCGGAAGTAAGACGTCTCGATTTTCCGTAGCTGTATCGTGGCGGTTAGTATCGTTCCCATTAATCCCAATCCGCCGAAATTTGCCCAAAACAAATCCGGATTTTCCTCACGGCTTGCACGTAAAATTGCACCGTCAGCAAGACGTATTGTGAAATCGTAAACGCAATTGACAAACGATCCGTCGGCGTGATGCGCCTTGCCGTGAACGTCGTTGGCGATAGCGCCACCGATGGTGACGTATTTCGTTCCGGGCGTGATCATCGGAAACCAACCTCGTGGCACGAAATGCGCAAGGATTTCTTCGAGAGATACTCCGGCCTCGCAATGCAGTATACCGCGTTCCTCATCAAAGGAAAGGAAGTGATTCATCTTTTCCATCTTCAGAACCACTTGTCCTTCATTCGTGGCCTGATCCGCATAACTGCGACCAAGCCCGCGGGGTAAAACAGTGGTGCCGGGAACAGGTTCCGATAGATCGGCGATGTTCCTTATGTATTGGACCTTGCAGGATGACTTTGGAATGTTACCCCAACCCGAAAGGGTTTCTTGTGCTAGCTGCATAGACTGCTCATTCAATTTCCTCACGCTATGTGCGAAAATAAGGACTCCGGCCGATAATCGGTCCATCAGGGTAATATGATTTTTATGCCTGTGGCACCAGATTTTTAATGAGGGTCATTATACCAAAAATTTCACCCTATGAAAACACACAAGGTGATCAAATCACTATTTGTCGCAGCGATGATGGCACTTGCCTCGCCCGCGTTTGCCGTTACTGCGGAGCCGGTTTCGTTAACTGAAGAAACACCCGGACAAAAGATTGAACGTCTTCAGAAGCGCGTTGAGGAAATTCACGCCATGGACAAAAGTAAGATGTCGCGTGCAGAGAAGAAAGCGTTGAAGAAAGAAGCACGCGAGATTCGTGACGAGGTGAAAGCGTTGAGTGGCGGCGTCTACATCAGTATTGGCGCTTTGCTTATCATTATCCTGCTTATCCTTTTGCTGTGATGACCAGTGTAGTCGGAAAATGAAAAAAGGATACTGTTTAAGAGTATCCTTTTTTTATGATGATGTATTTTCCGGGAACTAACTCTTCAGTGAAGAAAAGTCAAACGATGTTTCAAGGAATTTCGTGGTGAATTTGCCGCTTCGGAACGTCGGGTTGTCCATCAGAGCCAGGTGGAAAGGAATTGTTGTCTTTACACCTTCGATAACGAACTCACTCAACGCGCGTTTCATACGCGTAATCACGTCCTCCCGCGACTGGCCGCTTACAATAAGCTTGGCGATCATCGAATCATAATTGGGCGGAATCGTATAACCTGCATAAACGTGACTGTCAACACGCACGCCATGACCTCCGGGAAGGTGAAGGTTGAGAATCTTTCCCGGTGAGGGGCGGAATCCGTTTGCCGGATCTTCGGCATTAATGCGGCACTCCATAGCGTAAAGGTTCGGGTAATAGTTGGTTCCGGAAATCGGAACACCCGCAGCCACTTTGATTTGTTCGCGAATGAGGTCGTAGTCGGTCACTTCTTCCGTGATGGGGTGCTCAACCTGAATACGCGTATTCATCTCCATGAAATAGAAATTGCCGTGTTTGTCAACGAGGAACTCGATTGTTCCGGCGCCTTCATACTTTATCGCTTTGGCACCTTTGATTGCAGCTTCACCCATACGCTCGCGCAATTCCTGGTTGAGGATTGGTGATGGCGTTTCTTCCACAAGCTTCTGGTGACGACGCTGTATTGAGCAGTCGCGCTCTGAAAGGTGGCACGCCTTGCCGTATTGGTCGCCTACAATCTGAATTTCGATATGACGGGGTTCTTCCACGAACTTTTCGAGGTACAGGCCATCATTTCCAAATGCGGCAGCGGCCTCGCGTTTCGCGTCATCCCACGCTTTTTTGAATTCCGATGCATCGTTAATGATTCGCATCCCTTTACCACCGCCACCGGCTGTTGCCTTAATGATGACCGGGTATCCGATTTCCTTCGCGAGCTTCATACCTTCGTCAATCGAAGTCAGCAGACCATCGCTCCCCGGGATAGTAGGAACGCCGGCTTTTTTCATCGTGTCCTTTGCGGTCGACTTGTCGCCCATCGCTTCGATCATGCCTGGCGTAGGGCCAATGAATTTGATTCCGTATTCGTGGCAGATGGCTGAGAACTCGGCGCGCTCAGAAAGGAAGCCGTATCCTGGATGGATAGCGTCGGCATTCGTGATCTCTGCGGCGGAAATTATTCGTGGAATATTGAGGTATGAATCCTTGCTGGGTGCGTCACCAATACATACGGCTTCGTCGGCGAAGCGTACGTGCAGACTTTCGCGATCAGCAGTGGAATAAACAGCGACCGTCTTGATATCCATCTCTTTGCAGGTACGGATTACGCGCAAGGCGATTTCACCCCGGTTCGCAATTAATATCTTTTTAAACATGCAGCAGCTTATTTCGCTTGTTAATCCGGCTCAACCAGGAACAACACCTGGTCATATTCAACAGGGCTTGCGTTCTCGAGCATCACTTTCACAATTGTTCCACTGTGTTCGGATTCGATTTCATTGAAGAGTTTCATGGCTTCAATGATGCAGACAGTCTGGCCTTTGCTGACCTTGTCACCAACAGACACGAATGGCGGTGAATCAGGATTGGCAGAGCGATAGAACGTTCCGATCATCGGCGACTTGATCTCCACTGCATTTTTCCCTGACGTCGTTTCTGCGGCTTTCTCCGTCTTGGGGGTTGTCGCAGGCGCCGTGCCTTGTTGTACTGCTTGCGGCGTCGTCTGCTGCATTACCTGCGGCGTTCCGCTAATGGGCGCCATCATTGGCGATGACTTGAATATCTTCTGGTCCGGCTCACGCTTGACGTGAAGTTTCAATTCTTTCGTTTCAATGTTGACCTCATTAAGGCCGGTTTTCGAAATGAAATCGATGAGGTCCCGGATCTCTGATGTTTTCATTTCGGGCTGCGACGTTGTGCTTGTTGCCCGCGCGGGCTTTTCTTCCTTTCGCGCAGATGACTTTGATGCTCTGTTTTTGCTCATGGTCGGTAGTTATTCTTTGACGCGTTCAACATACTCACCGGTACGCGTATCTACTTTGATTTTTTCACCGGCGTTTATAAACAGCGGGACACGGATTTCAACACCGTTCTCCATCTTGGCAGGCTTCAATGTGCGTGTAGCTGTATCGCCTGCAATGCCCGGTTCGGTGTATTCCACCTCAAGCACAACGTGTGATGGTGCCTCTGCCGTTATCGGGTTCGTACCATCTTCAAATGCAATAAGTAATGTGACGCCTTCCTTGATGTAGTTCACTGAATCACCAAGCAATGTCTTGTCGATATAAACCTGATCATAGGTTACGTTATCCATGCACACCAGACTTTCGCCATCGGCATACAGGTATTGATATTCCTTTGTTTCTACTCTGAGAATCTGAACTTCATCACCGGGGCGGAATCTGTTTTCAGCAAGCTTACCATTTCGCACGTTCCTCATTTTGATTTGATAAAAAGCGCGGAGGTTACCCGGCGTGCGGTGTTGCAATTCTTCTATTTGCATTACCTCGCCGTTGTATCGTATGAAGTTTCCCTTGCTTAGATCAGATACGGTTGCCATAAATAAATTAAGTCGTTAAGTTACAAATCAATTCAATATATTCAATTCGGTCGCGTGCGTCGCTGATTAGGGGTTGTAAGCCCATTTCACATAGATCGCTCCCCATGTGAATCCGCCACCAAATGCCGCGAGGATCAGATTGTCACCTTTTTTCAACTGCTTTTCATAATCCCAAAGCAGTAACGGAATTGTTCCCGCAGTTGTGTTTCCGTAACGTTCGATGTTCATCATCACCTTGTCTTCGGAAATTCCGACGCGGCTTGCGGTTGCGTCGATGATGCGTTTGTTTGCCTGATGTGGTACGAGCCACGCAATACTTTCCGGAGTGAGGTTATTTCGTTCAGCTATCTGTGCGGCTACATCGGCCATGTTTGTTACAGCGAATTTGAAAACTGCTGCACCTTCCTGGTAGACGAAATGCTGACGTGCCGAAACAGTTTCAACGGATGCAGGTAAACGGCTTCCGCCCGCTTTCATGTGAAGATATGTTTCACCGCTGCCATCGCTTTTGTGGATGGAATCCATAACACCAACTTCTTCCGTTGTTGGTTCGAGCAGCACACATCCCGCGCCATCTCCGAAGATTATACATGTGGTACGGTCGGTGTAATCCATAATCGCCGACATCTTGTCTCCGCCGATAACAACAACTTTTTTGTAACGGCCGGATTCAATGAAACTTGCTCCGGTAGTGAGCGCGTAAATAAACCCTGAACACGCGGCGCTCATATCGAAACTGAACGCGTTAACCGCGCCCACAGCGGTAGCAACGATGTTTGCGGTTGCCGGGAATGTCATGTCGGCTGTAACGGTTGCGAACACGATCAGGTCGATATCTTTCGGATCTGTGTTTGTTTTCGCCAGCATGTTCTTAACGGCTTCTATGCCAAGGACAGAAACACCTTTGTTTTCGCCTTTAAGAATTCTTCTTTCTTTGATTCCGGTGCGGGTGGTGATCCACTCATCGCTTGTGTCCACCATCGTTTCGAGCTCCTTGTTGGTTAGGATATAATCCGGAACATATCCACCCACGCCTGTGATTGCTGCTCTGATTTTTGTCATAGTAATTTTTTTGGCCGATGAAGGGTGTTGATTACCTCTTCAAAAATAGAACTGCCCGATGAGGCCATCATCGGGCAGGATGTTATCTGGATAAGTTCCTATGAGAACGCTGCAAATTCTGTTCGCTCGCCAACATTGACCATTCGGTTATGCCTTTTCCTGACGTGCAGTTCGGGAGAGCGAGTTTGATCATTTCTCAGGCAAGCACTTCTTTTTCCATCACCACTTTACCATTGAAGTAAAGTTTTCCTTCGTGCCAGTAGGCGCGATGGGGGAGGTGATGTTCACCTGTTGTAGGGCAAACAGTAAATTGTCTCGCAGTCGCCTTGTAATGTGTTCTTCTTTTATCCCTTCGTGTTTTCGAGGTTTTACGCTTCGGATTTGGCATAGTACAAACAGTTTATTTTAATTTCTTCAAAATGTTCCATCGGGGATCGATATTTCCGTCGTCGCCGTCATCATTCTGATCCTCGTCTCCGGAACGATATACAATCTTACCTTCTTCGTTTCCTTCATCAAGGGTTTCTTCTGCTGCGAACCTTGGATGAAGTTTTTTCATCGGCACCGCCAGTACGATAAACTCGTAAATGTATTGGCCGAGTTCCAGCGCAACAGCGTCCCGATTTATCATCACGATTTCGTCACTGATCTCTTCGTCGGTGTCGCCATATTTGAACAACACCTTCTTTTTCGTCCAGATCGGATAATCGAACGGTTCAAGGCTTCGGTCACACGTCAGCGTAGCCGTTCCCTTGATGTTAAAATCCGCCTCAATAAAGGTTTCGTGTTTGTTCAACGCAACATCCGCCCGAAACCTTCCCTTTGAGACCACCCCGGTGCCGTAATGCCCGAAAAACTCATCTCCAACCTCGTATTCGAACTGATGGAGCTTGTTGCTCAGGCCAACGATATTTACGCGAAAATCACCCACCTCCAGTAGTTCCCCAAACAGGGCGGTTAAAAAATTAGTCGGCAAATTTAGGACATTTAATGAGAATGTGCACCAGACGGTGCAGACAATTTGCGGTTCAGCGCTGCCGGATGAAAGGAAACGCCCGATTTGAGCCGCCTTTCGGCCGAATCAGGCTAAATAAACTGGCTGAGAGCCACATCGCGGAACTCCCTGCGGCTTTTTTTGCCGTAGTGTTCGATGAAATAGTCAATTACGCCTTTCTTGAAACCAAGCTTGATTGCAATGTTTTTGCTGAAAATGACCTCACTTTCGAAAACATTCTGGTCAGCAAAAATTAACTCGATGCAGGAAATCAGGTATTCAAACTTCTGGTCCGGCGACAGAGCACCCAGAGAATCAATGGGTTCCGGATTTCGGATCAGTTCCTGGACGTCCTTTTCGGGAAATTTGCGGTCACTGGCAATCTTAAAAATCATCTCGCGTTCGATCTTCGCAAAGTGCTTGTCGGCTTCGGCCAGCTGGATTAGAATGTTCAGTTGCTTTTTAGTGACAATATCCATTTCAACCAATACTTGAAATCAAATATAACGATTAATCTACGGAACATGCATGCGGGCAGCCGAAGGGCCAAATACTAAACAGAAGTACCCTTATTTTTCTGTAAACGGCTCATTTCGGGCCTTAAAGATGTCTACAGCCCTGAAAACTGCCTGCCGGAACGACTCCTCACTGGCCTGCCCTTTCCCCGCAAGCGGATACGCTGTCCCATGGTCGGGCGACGTCCTTACGACGTTTAATCCCGCAGTGAAGTTCACCCCGTTTTCGAACGCAATAGCCTTGAACGCAACCAGTCCCTGATCATGGTACATGGCCAGAACGCCGTCAAACTTGCGGTACTGGGCCGTCCCGAAAAATCCGTCAGCCGGATAAGGTCCATAAACCAGTTTCCCCTTGTTTCTCTGATCGTTAACCACCGGCCTGATAATCTGATCGTCCTCCGTTCCAATGAGTCCGCCGTCGCCGGTGTGGGGGTTCAATCCAAGTACGGCAACCCGGGGCTTTTGGATACCAAAATCCTTGCGCAGACTTTGTTCCATAATGCGCAGCTTCGATTCGATGGCTTCTTTCGTGATCGCGGCCGCCACGTCCTTTACAGCGACATGCTCCGTCACGAGGCCGACTCTCAACTCGTCGCTGACCATGAACATCAGGCTTTGCTCAGCGCCGAAGAATCGTGTTATGTATGACGTATGACCGGTGAATGGAAACTCTTCGCTGTGAATCGAGTGCTTGTCGATCGGCGCGGTAACAAGCGCATCGAGCAACCCGTCGCGGAGATCTTCGCAGGCCTGCTTCAACGCGAGAAACGATGCCTTGCCCGAATCACGCGATGGCTTCCCCGGTGTGATTTCAAACTGATCTTCCCAGCAATTCACAACGTTGGTCGTCTTCGGCGAGTACTGCCCGCGGTTTCTGACCTGACTGTAATTGAATTCTTCGATGTTTAACTGCTTCTTATAAAAGGCGATAACCTTGCTTGATCCGTATATTATCGGCGTCAGCAGGTTGAAGAGTCGGTGGTCGGCAAGAGTTTTCATGATGACTTCGGGTCCGATTCCGTTGAGGTCACCTATTGTAATTCCGATCCTTGGCTTATGGTTGGAGGTCATGTCTCTGGATTAATCCTCTGCGATATAACAAATTAAGGTGAAAACTCCGAAACAGGGCACGCGGGATTACGGTCATTCGCATTTTTGTGGCTTTGTCACTTCGTCGTACTTTTGCCGGGATGGAGAAACAGAATACGGGCAAGGTCAGGCCGAAGAAATTTCTTGGTCAGCATTTCCTGCATGATCAGCACATCGCCCGTAGGATAGTGGAAGCGTTGCAACTGACGGGAGAAGACGTCGTGCTTGAGATCGGACCCGGGATGGGCGTGCTCACCCGGTATCTGATCGCTATTTCAGGCGTAACGTTATACCTGATTGAGATCGATCGCGAATCCATCGCATATCTCAGGAAACATTACCCGACACTCCAGCAACACATCATAGAAGGTGATTTCCTGGAATTCAATTTTGATAATCTTCCACCCGGCAAAGTGAAGATCATCGGAAACTTTCCCTACAATATTTCGTCGCAGATATTCTTTCGGGTACTCGAACATCGCGACAGCGTTGATCAGGTCGTTTGTATGCTCCAGAAAGAAGTCGCTGATCGTATAGCGTCGCCTCCCGGTAACAAATCCTATGGCATTCTCAGTGTCTTGCTGCAGGCATTCTATGAAGTTGATTCTTTGTTCAAGGTTTCACCCGGTGTGTTCACTCCTCCACCCAAGGTGATGTCGGCGGTGATCAGGCTGCGTCGAAATAAAGTGAGTAAACTGGATTGCGATGAAGCGTTGTTTGTGCAGGTTGTAAAGCAGGGATTCAACATGAGGAGAAAGACCTTGCGCAACGCCTTGAAACCGCTAAATTTAGATGAGAAGTTTCTGCCTCCGGGTGTACTGGACAAGCGCGCCGAACAACTTTCGGTGGAAATGTTTATTGGTTTGACAAAAGCTATTGAAGAAAGTCGTGGAACAGCACCTGGTGGAATTTGAACTTACAAAGGAATTTCTCGAACGCTTTCAGCAGGCACTTGATGAGAAACAGGAAGATTTCATCCGACAGTCGCTGGAAGATGTCAAGCCCGAAGACATTGCATCTCTTCTGACGGAGCTTTCTGCCGAAGACGGAAAGTTCGTGCTCGGCCTGCATTCAACCGAATTACAGGCACAGGTCGTTAACAATCTTGATCCTGATACCCGTCATCGGAACCTTGCGATCTATGAGCCTCCCGTAATTGCCGCGCTGCTCAACCAGCTCGCCAGTGACGACAGTGCGGACATTCTAAATGAACTTCCCGTAAAGGATCGCGAGCAGGTACTCGTCCTTCTCGATCACGAATTGCGTGAACAGGTCACCGAACTGCTTCGATACGAAGCCAACGTTGCCGGTGGATTGATGGCAAAAGAGCTGATCAAGGCGCGTATCGACTGGACTGTCGTTCAATGCGTGGATGAAATCAGGAAGCAGGCCGAGAACGTTTCGAAATTCTATCAGGTTTACGTCGTCGATGAGCAGAATCGTCTTCTTGGAAAAGTGGCATTGCAGGATTTGATCATATCCGATGCGCGAACCATCGTGGCGGATATTTACGAAGCCGATATAATGAGTGTTCAAACCTATCAGGAAGATGGCGAGGTCGCGGAAATCATGAAGAAGTACGACCTCGAATCGCTCCCGGTTGTGAATGTGCAGAACCAGCTTGTGGGTCGTATCACAATCGATGATATCGTCGACGTGATCACAGAGCAGGCCGAGGAGGAAAGACAACTCATGGCTGGTATCAGTGAGGACGTGGAGGAAGATGACAGCGTCTGGCGCAATACGCGCGCGAGATTGCCGTGGCTTGTCATTGGTATTTTCGGCGGCCTTTTGAATGCAAAATTCATGGGACTCTTTGAAACAGAGCTCGCACGCGTTACTGCCATTGCATTTTTTATTCCGCTGATACAGGCTACCGGAGGAAACGTGGGTATTCAATCATCGTCGCTTATCGTACAGAGTCTGGCTAGTTCTGCCTTCGTTGACATCAGCTTATCGAAACGACTTGTGAAGGTCTTTTTCGTTGCCTTACTTAACGGATTGTTTCTGTCCGTGCTGGTGGTCGCGGCAAACATAGTTCTGTTTAATGAATTTGAGCTTTCTACTGTGGTGAGTATAGCGTTGTTTAGTGTGATCGTTTTTGCTTCATTCATCGGTACGATTACGCCCCTTATTCTTAACCGCTTTGGGTTCAACCCTGCTCTGGCTTCCGGTCCGTTCATTACAACAACGAATGATTTACTCGGACTGACAATTTATTTTTTCACTGTACATCTTATGCTCTGATGAAGATACCGGTTTGTCTTGTTGTTGATAGTATGCATGAAAGCTTGTTCCGGTTGATGGATGAAATCGGCTGGAAAACCGACTATCGTCCTGATTTAACACGTGATCAGATTAAAGCGATGCACCAGGGTTACGACGGATTAATTGTGCGTAGTAAAACGACCATTGATCGCGACTTGCTCGGCGACACGCCCACAGTGAGATTTATTGGTCGTGCCGGTGCAGGCCTCGATAATCTGGACGTTACTTACCTGGAAGAAAAAGGTATTCATGTCCTTCATGCTTCCGAAGGAAATCGCGACGCCGTTGGTGAGTATACGATCGGGGCGTTGCTGGCACTGATGCGCAAGCTTCCCCATGGCGATCATCAGGTCCGTGAATATGTTTGGGATCGCGAGGGAAACCGCGGGGAAGAGGTCATGGGAAAAACGGTGGGCATCATCGGTTACGGGAACATGGGTCAGGCATTTGCCAGAAGGCTGAAGGGCTTTTCATGTAATGTTTTGGCTTACGATAAATATAAAACTGATTATTCTGATGAATATGCCACCGAGTCAACGCGGGAACGCATCTTCGATGAGGCCGATATGCTGAGTCTTCACGTCCCGCTTACGGATGAAACACGCAACATGGCAAATCGGGAATTTTTTGATAAATTCAGAAAGCGATTCATTCTTATTAACACTGCCCGTGGTGAGATTGTGTCACTTGCGGATTTAAACGATGCTATAAACGAGGGGAAGGTTCGTGGGGCCGTACTTGATGTCCTGGAGAATGAACGTTTGCATAAACTGACTGCACAACAACAAACCGTCTTCAATTCACTGCGAGAAAGATCGAATGTAATATTGACCCCGCATATTGCCGGGTGGACATTTGAATCGCACGTGAAAATTAATGTAGTTTTGACTTCCAAAATAAAGGCACTTAATCTCGCCTTTTGACTGGGTTGAACGGTGCAGGGCACATATGGCTAACTCTAACAGGCGTATCAGAAGAATCGGGGAGATTTTCAATTCAATCATTGAAAAGCCTCTGCTCACATCATCGCTTGTACTTGTTATGGTCACAATTGTGGTGATCACCCTTAGTCTTCAATATTATCTCCGGGATTTTGATACGTTCATCCAGCAGGTTCTTGCCGAAGCTCACGGTATGATCTTCGATATCGCGGTTATCGGTATCCTGATTTTCTGGTTGAATAAAAACGGAGAAACCCGTCAGCGGATACGTACTTACAAAGATGAGATCGATGACTTTCGTCTTTGGGAATCGGAAGAAGCGGCATTTCGCACCGTGGGTAACATCAAACGTCTGAATCGTCACAACATTCACGAAATCAATCTCGTAAACTGTTACCTGCCGAGAACGAATCTCAACTATGTAAACCTTTCCGGATCGAATCTCAATTCATCCAATGTTTCGCAGTCGTCGCTGATCGAATCAAATTTCGAGAACGCGCGCCTGAATCAAACCAACTTTGAAAATTCCAACCTGAATCAGGCTATCCTTCGCGGGGCCTACGCGAGCGGAGCAAATTTTAAGGACGCGTTCCTTATCAAAACATGCTTCGAAGGCGCCTTCCTTATTAAGGCGAACTTCAGGAATGCATTCCTGATGGAAGCCGACCTGAGAAACTGTTACCTGATGGGAGCGGATTTCGAAAACGCGAGCTTGTATAAAGCGGATTTGCGAGGTGCCAAAGGGCTTTCTGTTGAGCAACTCGCGAAAGTGAAAACGCTCTACCTTGCACAGTTCGACGATGAAATCCTCGATCAGATCAAAGCAGCCTTTCCTGCGCTGGTTGACGCCTGAGTTTTTGGAATAATTAAATTAAGTATTACCTTTGTCATATCAGCAACGGCCTCTTATCAGGAGGCCGTTGCTTCTTTTTTTGTCGCAGGCGAACGGAATGGATCCTACGCCGAATAAATTACAACCGGACTGCTAAATATTTAATTGTATGGGCAAAGTGTCATATTATACAAAGGATGGCCTTGAAAGACTGAAGAGTGAGTTGGCGGAATTGAAATCGAAGGGCCGTGCAGACATCGCGCGCCAGATCGCGGAAGCGCGTGACAAGGGAGATCTGAGCGAAAATGCCGAGTATGACGCCGCTAAAGACGCACAAGGTCACCTCGAAGCGAAAATCGCTCAACTTGAAGATCTCGTTGCCAATGCACGTCTGCTCGATGAAACAAACATCGATACGTCACGCGTGTCGATCCTTTCAAAGGTGACGATCAAAAATAAAAAGAACGGTGCGTCAGTAACGTACACATTAGTATCTGAAGAAGAAGCTGACCTTAAAGCAGGTAAGATTTCAACCATGTCGCCGATTGGAAAAGGCCTGCTCGGCAAAACAAAGGGCGAAACAGCAAAAATCAAGACGCCTGCCGGCGAAGTTGAATTCGAAGTGGTAGATATAACTGCCTGATTATGGCTTCTATATTTTCAAGAATTATCAGCCGCGAAATTCCGGGTTACATTGTTGCTGAGGATGACAAATACATTGCCTTCCTTGACATCAATCCACTGGTTCATGGCCACGTACTGGTCGTCCCCAAGCAGGAAGTTGATTACGTCTTCGATCTCGACGATGAACTGCTGGGTGGGTTGATGGTATTTGCGAAAAAAGTCGCAGTTGCGATCAATCGCAGTGTTCCGTGTAAACGCATCGGCGTGGCTGTCATCGGACTCGAAGTCCCGCACACGCATGTGCACCTCGTTCCGCTGAATACGATGAACGATATCAACTTCATGCAGCCGAAGATATCTCCTTCGAAAGAGGAACTCGCTGCGATGCAGGAGAAAATCCGAAAGAATCTGAGCTAAGAAACTTAATCGAAAAAAAAGGGACACATAACGATGTCCCTTTTTTTGTTGGCTGATTTTGTTATTTGTCAAGTGCGGCTACACCCGGCAGTACCTTACCTTCGAAGTATTCGAGGAGAGCACCACCGCCGGTGCTCACGTAACTCACGTCATCGTTATAACCGAATTGGTTTACAGCAGCTGCAGAGTCGCCACCACCGATGAGAGAGAACGCTCCGTTCCTGGTTGCCTTAACGACAGCATCGGCAATCCCTTTTGTTCCTGATGCAAACTTCTCCATTTCGAAAACACCCATAGGACCGTTCCATAAAATGGTTTTTGAAGCTTCAACAGTTTTGCTGAACACAGCTGTTGCCTGCGGACCGATATCAAGTCCCATCCAGCCATCGGGGATGTTATTATTGTTTGCAACATTTGTGTCTGCGTCAGCAGCGAACTTGTCGGCAATGACAGAGTCAATAGGAAGCAGAAGGTCAACGCCCTTTGCCTTTGCTTTTTTGATGAGTTCACCGGCCAGTTCAAGCTTATCAGTTTCAACCAGAGAGTTCCCAATGTTGCCACCCATTGCTTTGAAGAATGTGTAGGCCATCCCACCACCGATGATAAGGTTGTTCACCTTGTCGAGGAGGTTTTCGATAATGAGAATCTTGTCCGAGATCTTTGCGCCGCCCATAATTGCCGTAAAGGGGCGCGCAGCATTTTCAAGGACCTTCTTTGCATTAGCGAGCTCGGCACCCATCACCAGACCCGCGCATTTTTCATTGAAGAACTGTGCAACGATCGTCGTTGATGCATGTGCACGGTGAGCCGTTCCGAAGGCATCGTTTACATAGATGTCACCGTGCTTACTTAATTTTTCAGCGAAAGCGACATCGCCTTTTTCTTCCTGCTTGTAGAAGCGCAGGTTTTCAAGCAGCAACACTTCACCAGGCTTCAGCGCGGCCGATAATTTGAACGCTTCATCACCGATGCAATCGCCGGCAAACTTCACTGACGTTCCAAGTAGTTCTTCGGTTTTTTTGATGGCGTGTTTAAGTGAATACTTCTCTTCAGGTCCTTCCTTCGGACGACCGAGGTGCGACATCAAAATGCAGCTGCCACCGTCAGCGAGGATTTTCTTCAGCGTAGGTATTGTAGCCCTGATTCTGTTGTCATCAGTGACGTTAAAGCTCTTGTCGAGAGGAACGTTAAAATCGACACGGATCAGCGCGCGCTTGCCTTTGAAATTGATGTCGTTAATCGTCTTCATAATCTGTTGTAGAATTGTGTTTGAATGATTGATAATTCGGTGTACCGATGTCAGTATACCACCCGCTTGGAACGGTTAAAGGTCAATTTTCGAGCGAATGCAAAGCTAAACTTTTTGCGTTTTCCCCGGTCACGGATGCCGCAAAAATGACCGGCTATTTTGCCGGGCCCGAATTCAATCGTTTGAAACCGTCAGTCGCCGAAGCTGATGCCAAGTCCTCTGGCTGCTTTTACCAGATAGGAATCCTTGTCAACGAAGTTGTAGCTCTTTGTCGCTTCTTCAAGCGACACCGACGTAATCGCATTGTTGCGAAATGCAACCATCTTTCCAAAGTCGCCTTCAAGAACAAGTTCGAAAGCTTTTACACCATAAAGCGTTGCAAGCACGCGGTCGTAGGCGACGGGTGTTCCACCACGCTGAACATGACCAAGAACGGTTTCGCGGATTTCAGCAGCACAGCCGGCATCCTTCAGTTGTCTCGATAACTGATATGCGACGCCACCCAGCCGGACGTGTTCAGAACGCTTGTCGTTAGCCGACGACGTGATGGTGCCTTCTTTGGGTTTTGCTCCCTCGGCGATAACGATGTTGGCGAAGCCTCTGCCGTTTTTGTAACGCGCATTCAATCGCTTCACGATCTTATTGATATCGTAAGGTATTTCGGGGATCAGACATATTTCCGCGCCACCCGCTATGGCTGTGTGCAGGGCAATCCAGCCCGCGTCCCGACCCATCACTTCCATGATCATCGTTCTGTGATGGCTTTCAGCTGTGGTGACGAGTTTGTCTATACTGTCCGTTGCAATTTGAACGGCAGTCTGAAAACCAAACGTTACATCAGTTGCTGATAAATCATTGTCTATCGTCTTGGGAACCCCGATGATGTTCAGCCCCTTGTCATACAACGCTTTCGATATCCGTTGCGACCCGTCGCCGCCGATATTTATTACTGCGTGAAATCCAAGATCCGTAATTCGCTTTACAAGTTCCTCCGAACGGTCAAGGTGAGTGACCGATCCGTCTGGCTGAACGACCGGAAAATTGATCGGGTTTCCTTTGTTTGTTGTCTTGAGTATGGTACCACCTTTGACATGAATGCCAGCGGTCCTTTTACTGATCAGCTTGACGAGTTCGGGCGGTTCACTGAACACCCCGTTAAACGCCTCGATGCTGCCGTAGACTTCCCAGTTCTTTTCACGGCGTGCACGTTTTGCAACGCCACGTATTACGGCATTAAGACCGGGGCAGTCGCCGCCACCGGTAAGCACAAGGACCTTTTTTACTTTATTCATTTTGCGCGGTATTGAATGTTAGCGTTTCAAACAAAATAAAGCGAAAAACCGTCGACAAATGTATGCCGGATGAGAATTTATTCCTGATTTTCAGCAGCTGCCCTGCGCAACCTGTCGTTGATCGCGCGACCAATGCCTTCATCCGGCACCAGTTCAGCAAGAACTACATCAACCGGCATGGTATCAAGTTGCCGCAACGCAGAGAACAGGTTCTTCGCAGCTTCCTCCAGGTTTCCCGAAGGGGATAACACAACCTGATGCGGAGAGTTGAAGTCGCGCGAAAATGTCAGGAGACCCGAACAATGAGCCGGATAACGTTGGAGCAACTCGTCAGGATTGCCGAGAATAACTTTCTTGCGCGGTGCATAATGGCTCATCAACTGTCCCGGTGCCCGCGGATTGGAGCCGGCGCGGATTTTAATCGTGACCGGGCCAATCACGTGTTCGATCTTTTCAACCGTCAATCCGCCCAGGCGATAGATGACAGGCTTCCCATCTTCGAAACCGAGAATGGTTGACTCAATGCCTACCGTGCAAGGCCCGCCGTCGAGAACGTATGGAATCTTGTCGCCGAGTTGCTGGATCACGTGATCCGGTCGGGTAGGGCTTACGTAGCCAAACGGGTTTGCACTCGGTGCCGCGAGAGGGAATGAAAGCTCCTGCAACAATTGACGCGTAATGATGTGGTCAGGGCAACGGATTCCTACGGTGTCGAGTCCCGAAGTCACGAGATCAGGAATGATTGGTTTTTTCTTGAGTACCAGTGTGAGCGGCCCCGGCCAGAAAAAGTTTGCCAGTTTGTATGCCTGATGCGGGACAGACTCAACATAAAGTTCGGCGGTATCAACGTCGGGTACATGAACAATCAACGGATCAAACTCCGGCCTGTTTTTAACCGTGAATATCCTGGCCACAGCGTCAGCATTCAATGCGTTTGCTGCCAGTCCGTAAACCGTTTCAGTCGGGATAGCTACGAGTTCGCCGCTGCTTAAAAGTCGTTTCGCTGTTTCAATGTCCGTTCCGGTCTGTGCCATGGATAACAATAGCAGCGAACGTATAAAAAAATCCCATAACTTGTGTCATCCGGACTGCAATCCGCGAAAAAGAATGTCCAACCGTCAGGTGTTGCGTGACTTTTCAAGCATACGCTGTATGGATTTGTTTCTCCCGGTTAGTTCGTTATCGTCGCCGAATTCAACCCAGCGCAAGTCATGCGACTCTTCACTGATCACCAACGGCTCATCCATCGATGTTTGAAAGCAAAACCTGACATCGTAATGAAAGTGTTCGGGAAAATTCTGCCACGCAGGAATCACATGAACATCAAGGTCGAATATACGCGGTGTTGTTAGTGATAAATTCCTCAGCCCGGTCTCCTCTTCAGCTTCTTTCCTGGCGACAGCCACAACATCTTCATCGCCGTCGGCGTGGCCACCGGGTTGAAGCCACCGATTGAGTTTGGCGTGATACACAAGTAATACATGCTGCCTTTTTTTGTCAACGATCCACGATGATGCAGTGATGTGCCCTGGAAGATGGTCCCTGTAGTATGCGCGTGGATGTGCTAATAGCTCTTCAAACAATGGCAGGAACACAGCTTCTTCGCCGAATGGAGTATCATAGCGGGAAATCGATTCAAGTAATTCAATCCTGTTCAATGGTTATGATTTTGTGTCGCGAAGTAAACACTCCTTTCGCAAACTGCGCATACCGGTAAAAGCAAATATCCCGGTTTCCCGGATTTCTTTGCTTTTAATCCTGCCAAAAAAGTTTTAACTATCCCACCCTATATGGATAAACCTGTTACAACCGCTCTTCTCTCGTATGGAATGTCCGGTGAGGTGTTCCACGCACCATTACTTGCGTCACTTCCTGAATTTCGTCTTGCGGCAATCGTCCAGCGCAAGGGTGATAAAGCAAAAACACATTTTCCGGATGTCCGGATTTGTCGGACAGTAGAAGAAGTGGTCGACGACCCTGAGGTGGAACTTGTAGTTGTAAATACGCCCAACGAAACCCACGTCGACTTTGCTGCGAGTGCGCTGGAAGCAGGTAAACACGTGGTGGTCGAAAAGCCATTTACGGTTACTTCGGAGGAGGCTGAGAGGTTGATCAGTATCGCCGAACGAAAAGGCGTTGTGCTCACAGTATTTCAAAACCGCCGTTGGGACGGTGATTTTCTGACGGTGCAACAAGTCGTTCGCGATGGTGTGCTGGGTAAGATTGTCGAGTTTGAAGCGCATTACGACAGGTTCAGAAACTACATCGAACCCAATACATGGAAAGAGGAAGACCGGCCGGGTACCGGAATACTCTACAACCTCGGCTCTCACATGCTGGATCAGGCACTTGTACTTTTTGGTATGCCGCAGTCGGTGGATGCACGACTTGGTATTCAACGCCCCGGCGGGAAGGTCAATGATTTCTACGACATCAGGATGGAATATCCGACGCATCTTACTATTATCAAATCCAGTTACCTGGTGAAGGCTGACCTTCCGCGGTACATCATTCACGGAACGAATGGTTCGTTTGTGAAATACGGACTTGATCCGCAGGAGCAGGCGTTGAAGGATAAAACTGATCCGCGAAGTGCAGGTTGGGGTGCCGAAGCTGAAGCGTCATGGGGAACACTCACTACAACAACGGATGTCCGGAAGATACAAACACAACCAGGCAACTATGCGGCGTTTTACAGGAACGTACACGCAGCCATCCGGAAAGATGCAGCATTAGCGGTGACCGCGCAGGAAGGCGCGCGTGTAATTCAGCTTATCGAAGCTTGTCAGCTGAGTTGGCGTGAAAAGAGAGCGATACCGATCTCCTGGACGAAAGTTTGATGTTGATTATATTGTTTGAATGATTGTACCTAAAAACCTAAAAATGAAGAAAGCTCTTTATACATGCTGCCTCATGCTGTGCACGCTTATCGTTACCGTTGGGCAGGCGCAGGAAAAATGGGAAAAGCTATTTAACGGAAAAGACCTTAACGGCTGGAAACAACTTGGCGGGAAAGCGCTGTATGAGATTTCCAACGGCGAAATTGTCGGGACGACCGTTCCAAACACGCCGAATTCCTTCTTGACAACCGCACAAACGTATGGAGACTTCATTCTTGAGCTCGAGTTCAAAC
This sequence comes from Bacteroidota bacterium, assembly GCA_023428695.1. GTDB lineage: Bacteria > Bacteroidota > Bacteroidia > Cytophagales > Cyclobacteriaceae > Ohtaekwangia. The sequence continues at coordinate 33,311 of JAEYWY010000006.1, read as the reverse complement.
TCGATGCTGATATGAATTCGGGAATCCAGTTCCGAAGTGAAAGCAAACCCGACTACCAGAATGGCCGGGTGCACGGGTACCAAATGGAGATCGATCCTTCACCGCGGGCATGGACCGGCGGAATCTACGACGAAGGCCGACGCGAATGGCTTTATCCTGTCGATTACAATCCTGCGGCAAAGTCGGCGTATCGCAAGGGTGAATGGAATAAGGCACGTATCGAATGCATTGGTAATGTGATAAGAACATGGATCAACGGAATTGCCGTCGCAAACATTGTCGACGATATGACGCCGCGTGGATTTATCGCGCTTCAGGTTCACTCCATCGGAAAACCTGAAGAGGCGGGTCAAAAGATACGGTGGAAAAACATCCGCATTCAGACGACGAATCTGAAGCCGTTTCCCATGGATGACGTCTTCGTTGCGAACTTTGTTCCCAATACGTTATCTGAACAGGAGAAGAAAAACGGGCTGCGACTACTCTTCGACGGAAAAACGACCAATGGCTGGCGTGGCGCGTACAAGAAGGAATTCCCCGGTAAAGGTTGGGAAATTAAAGAAGGTATGCTGCGTGTGATGAAGTCCGACGGCGGTGAGTCAACCAACGGTGGCGATATTGTAACCAACGATCAGTTTTCTGCTTTTGATTTGCAATTCGAATTCAAAATTACACCCGGTGCAAATAGCGGGGTGAAGTATTTTGTGACGGAGAAAGAACAAAACGCCGGTTCTGCGATCGGCCTCGAGTATCAGATCCTTGATGACGAGAGTCACCCCGATGCCAAGCAGGGCGTTGTAGGCAACAGAACGCAGGCGTCATTGTATGATCTTATTCCATCGTTGAAGATCAAACGAGGCCAGCATCCCGTTGGTGATTGGAACTACGGACGAATCATCGTTTATCCGGACAATCGTGTAGAGCATTGGTTGAATGGTTACAAGGTTGTTGAATATCAGCGTGGATCGCCAACGTATCAGGCGCTCGTCGCGCGGAGCAAATATGCGAAATGGGAAGACTTTGGAATGTCGGAAGAAGGCCGGATACTCCTTCAGGATCACGGCGATGAAGTCTGTTTCCGGAGTATAAAGATCAGGGAACTTAAACCCGCGGGTAAATAATCATCACGGTCGAAAACAATATCATCACCATGAACACCGACAACAATTCATCACGCAGGGAATTCATCAAAAAAGCAGCACTTGCTTCTGCAGGAACCTACCTGGGTTCCCTGGCATTCAGTCCGAAAAGTTATGGCCGCATCCTCGGTGCAAATGACCGGGTGAATGTGGGCGTAGTCGGATTTTCCGACCGGTTCCGGCAGTCACTTCTTCCCGCGTTTCTGGCAAGCAACAAAGAACTCGATTTTGATATCACCGGCGTTTCCGACATCTGGAAACTACGGAGAGAGGAGGGGCAGGCGCACTTAACCGAAATGCTTGGTCACGACGTGAAAGCATTTCGAAACAATGAAGAACTCTACGACAGCAAAACGGTTGATGCCGTAATAATCAGTACGGCGGATTTTCAACATGCGCTTCATGCCGTTGAAGCGGTTAAGGCCGGATGTGATGCGTACGTTGAAAAACCGTTCGCCGAGACAATGAAAGACAACCGCGAAGCGCTTAAAGAGATCCGGGATTCTCGCAAGATTATTCAGATCGGTTCACAACGCCGGAGCGGGGCGAATTATCACGCTGCCGCAGATTTTATCAAGAGCGGAAAATTCGGTGACATCACTGCCGTGGAACTCACCTGGTTCGTTAACCAGCCCGGGCGTTGGCGCAGACCGGGGCTGGTACAAAAACTGGTCGAACAGGATACGGATTGGAAACGCTTCCTGATGAACCGGCCATTCGAAAAATTCGATGCGCGCAAACATCTTGAGTACCGTTTGTTCTGGCCCTACTCTTCGGGTATGCCTGGTCAGTGGATGAGCCACCAGATTGATACCGTACACTGGTTTACCGGCCTCAGGCATCCACGCAGCGTGGTTGCCAATGGTGGCGTTTACAAATGGAAGGATGGCCGCGTCAACTGGGACACCATGACTGCCGTATTCGATTACGGTCCCAACGATGACCATACCAGTGGATTCCAGGTTGTCTTCTCAAGCCGTATGCACAACGGTGATGAGAATCCTAAGGAAATTTATTACTCGAATGGTGGTGAGCTCAACTTGAATACAAACAGAGTCTCTCCTGCAGGCGGCCTCCAGGAACGCCACGCTATGGCGATGAATATGCAGGCTAATCTTCTGCCTGAAGTTGATCTCGCGGATCGCTCCGTGAAAACAGTTGCGACTGCAAACACCGGTGGTGACGTGACTACGACCAATCACATGCGAAACTGGATGGAATGTGTACGCAGCCGTAAAGAGACAAATGCTCCCGTTGAAGCGGGCTATGAACATTCCATTGCAACGATCATGACGAACGCTGCTGTGCGTACCGGGGAGAAAGTAACGTTTGATGAAAAGAATCAGGAGGTAATGGCCGGAAAAAAAGTCTTTAAGTATTGATGAAAGACGTCCTTCCGTTACTGTGTGCCTGTGTAGTTCTGATGTCAATGCACGTGTCGTGTGCACAGTCGGGGTTTTCTTTCCGGGATGATCCTGCTGCAAAGAAGATTGAACTCAATTACAACGGTAAACCCGTAACGGCATACTGCTATTTTGATTCGACCGCGAAACCGGTGCTGTTCCCGGTAAGGACGCTGTCGGGTATTACAGTTACACGTGGTTACCCCATTTCGCCGCGCATAGGTGAACGGACGGATCACCCGCATCATGTTGGCCTGTGGTTTAACTATGAAAGTGTGAACGGCCTTGACTTCTGGAACAACAGCTCGGCCATACCTTCGGAAAGAAAGCACCTTTACGGTTCTATCGTTCATCAGCGTGTGCTTTCAAAATCTGCTGAAAGAAAAAAAGCGACGCTGTCAACGTTGAGCCATTGGGTGAACCAAAAAGGTGATGTACTCCTCGAGGAGACGACAACATTTATGTTTACCGCAACCGTCAACGACCTGGTGATAGATCGGAAGTGCAGGCTGAAAGCAATGGCTGACACTGTTGTGTTCCGGGATGTGAAAGATGGCCTTATCGCAATACGCGTAGCGCGTTCATTGGAGATGCCTTCAAACCAGAAGGATCGGTTTATTGCCGCCGACGGCGCCGAAACAACGGAGCGGGTAGAGAACAATGAAGGTGTCACCGGCATGTACATCAATCGTGAAGGAACAACCGGCGACGCTGTGTGGTCGTCAAAATCCTCATGGGTGCAGTTGTACGGGAATGTTCAGGGAAAACCGGTTGCCGTTGTCATCATTGATCATCTTGCCAATCCCGGCTATCCAACGTACTGGCATGCGCGCGGTTACGGATTGTTCGCGGCGAACCCATTAGGAAAAGCGGTATTCACTGAAGGCAGGGAAGAGCTAAATCTCACACTTGGCAGGGACGAACACGTCGAGTTCTTTTATCGGATTATTATTCACGAAGGAAAAAAACTAACGTCCGCGGGCATCGATCAGTTTATGAAGGAGTTTCACACTTCACGTTAGCCGGGACGTTGACTTGCGCACAATCAGCTTGCTCTTTATTACCCTGGTTTCAGGCTGGAGTTCCGGGTGGTGGATGTGATTGATCAGCAACTCTGTCGCTGTTCGTGCCATTTCCTGTGCTGGCTGGTCGATCGTGCTCAAGGAAGGATCAATAAACTTTGCTACCCGTTCATTGTTGAACCCAAGCACCGCTATGTCTTCCGGAATACGCAAACCACTCTGACGGATTACGTGCATCATTTCAATGGCTGTGAAATCATTGATTGAAAAAATTGCGTCGGGTGGTTGCGGCAAATTGAGGAGGTATTTGGTGTACGATTCAATCTTCGGACTTTGAAACTGGGAGTGAAGAATGTAAAATTCATTGACAGGCAGGTCATGACGTTTGAGGGTGTCGACGTACGCGTTAAAACGGTTACGACTGTTGTTGAGGTGTTGCGGCCCGGCTACGAATGCAATCCGCCGACAACCTTGTGCGATGAGATGTTCCGTTCCTTGACACGCTATCTCATAATTGTCGGTGACCACCTGTGATGTTTTTATGTCGTCGCAGATCCGATCAAAGAAGACGAGAGGTATTCCTTTTTCAAGGAGAATATTGAAATGGTCGGATCGGTCTGTTTCGGCTGAGATTGATGCGATCAATCCATCAACACGATTCGTTACCAGTGATTGGATGTTCTTCTTTTCAGATATGTATGATTCATTCGACTGGCATATCATGACGTTTATGCCTGCCATTGCTGCGCGTGTTTGAATCGCACCAAGCGCGCGGGCGAAAAAGCTATTGATCGTTTCCGGAACGATGACGCCGATTGTATTCGTATGCTGATGCTTCAGGTTTACCGCGAGAACATTGGGTTCGTAATTGAGTTCCGTCGCGAGTTGAAGTATCCGTTTTTTTGTTTCAGGATGGATGTCAGACTTGCCTCCAAGCGCACGCGCTACCGTGGATTTTGAAATCCCCAACTGCCGAGCGATATCTTTAATCGTTACGGACTTACCGGACATACAGAATTGTTTTCATTCGCTGAAATTCTGAATTCCCGGGAACGGTCCCGAAAAAAAACTTATCAAAAATGAGCGGCTGTCTGTGCATTTTCTGGAAAAAGCCTCAAATTAACGCAAATTATACGGTCTGGCAAATAAAACTTTCCCGGAGTGACCATCAATAGTGTCCGGTTCAACGAAAAAGATACCCGTAAATTCCCGGGAATTTCTGAGCCCGATGCACTGAATTCGCTAATGAAAAAAGTGCAGCAGGGCGAGGACGAGGCGGCATTCAGAGAACTCTTCAGTCGACTTTACCGCCAACTTTGTGCCTACTGCGAACGGATCGTGCTCGTTCGCGAAGTAGCCGAAGAAATCGTAAGCGATGTTTTTTGTACGATTTGGAAAAACCGTTGCCGGATAAGTGTCTTATCGACAAAATCGTATCTCTATGCGGCCGTTCGTAACCGTGCTTTCGATTATCTTCGCAGCGCTGAAAGAAGAGCGTGGTGCGAACTTGAATCTGCTGAACATTTGCCCGCCGATAATCATACGCTCCATGACGCCGTCGAGCATGCCGAACTTGAATTGCATTTCGATCAGTGCGTGCGCACACTTCCAAGGCAGTGTCGTCTCATATTCGAGCTTAGCCGCGATGCCGGAAAAAAGTACAGGGAGATTGCCGACGAGCTTCAAATCAGCATAAAGACTGTAGAGGCACAGATGGGACGTGCTCTGAAACATTTAAGAAAGGCGCGTGAAGTCATGTGCCAGTAAACAGATTAGTCAATAAACATGAATGTAAAAAAACTTTTTGACGTCGCCGGCAAAACAGCCGTGATCACGGGTGGTACCGGTATCCTTGGCGGCGAAATGGTGCGCGGACTTGCACAGGCGGGTTCCCGAACCGTTATCATGGGTCGTAACAAGGCGAACGGTGAACGTCTCCAGAATGAGCTTCGCGATGCCGGCCAGGAGGCCCTCTTCGTTGCGGCCGACGTGCTTGACGAAAAGCAATTGCTTCAGGCAAAAGAAACGATACTTGCAACGTATGGCTCAATTGATATTCTCGTCAATTCCGCGGGCGGAAACATGTCAGGAGCAGTGATCATGCCACAGCAAAGCTTCTTCGACCTCGATATGGATGCGTTTGCAAAAGTTGTTGATCTCAACCTTACAGGTACCGTTCTGCCGACAAAGGTGCTTTGTGACGATATGACCAAACGCGGCAAAGGCGTAATCATCAATATAGCGAGCATGGCATCGTTCCGCCCGATAACACGTGTAGTCGGCTACGGTGCAGCGAAGTCGGGTATCATGAACTTTACCGGCTGGCTTGCCATTGAGTTCGCACGCAAGTTTGGCGAGGGCGTCCGCGTTAACGGAATCGCACCCGGCTTTTTCGTAACCGAGCAAAACAGGTCGCTGCTCACCAACCCCGATGGAAGTTATACTCCGCGCGGAGCCGATGTTATTCGAAACACACCCTTCGGAAGATTTGGTGAACCCGACGAACTCGTAGGAACACTGCTATGGCTTTGCTCTGATGCATCGCGATTTGTAACCGGCGTAACCATCCCGGTTGACGGAGGTTTTAATGTTTACTGCGGCGTGTGACAGCTCATGAGAACTCCGACAATCATTACCGGATGACAAGGCAAGTGGAGAAATATCTGGAACAAACATGGCGATGGTTCGGACCTTCAGACCTGGTCCGGCTCAGCGATATTTGCCAGGCAGGCGCGACTGGTATTGTGACCGCGCTTCACCAAATTCCCAATGGGGAAGTGTGGTCCGTTGAAGAAATTGAAAAACGGAAAAAGGTGATCGAAGACGCCGGCCTGAAGTGGTCCGTCGTCGAAAGCGTACCCGTCCATGAGGACATCAAACGCCAAAAACCGGGTTTTGAAAAGCATGTTGCGAATTACAAGCAAACAATTCGGAACCTGGCTCAATGCGGGATCACAACGATCTGCTACAACTTCATGCCCGTCCTCGACTGGACGCGGACCGATCTTGCTTTTGAAGTTGAAGATGGTTCAAGGGCGTTGCGTTTCGACAAGGTTGCATTCGTCGCGTTCGACGTTTTCATTTTGAAAAGGGCAGGAGCAGAGCGGGAATATGATAAGAACGTTCTTGACAAGGCACAGCGTTATCTTGAGAACGCGAACATTGAGGAACTTGCACAACTACAGAAAAACATTCTTGCAGGTCTGCCCGGTGCCGAAGAAGGCTATACGCTCGATGAATTCCGGCAGGCGCTTTCTGAATACGACGCTATCGATGATCAGCGTCTTCGGAAACACTTGTATGAATTCATTTCGAGTATCGGGCCCGTTGCTGATGAATGTGGCGTGAAACTCGCGATCCATCCGGATGATCCGCCATACCCGATTCTCGGTCTCCCTCGGGTTTTGAGTACCGAAGCGGATGTAGTGCAGTTTTTTAAAGCACATGAGTCACCCAACAACGGACTTTGTTTTTGTACAGGGTCATTTGGTGTGCGACCGGACAATGACTTACCCGGAATGGTTCGCCGGCTTGGACAACGCATCAACTTCATTCACCTGCGCAGTACAAGAAGGGACGAGGAGGGCAACTTTTTCGAAGCAAATCATCTTGGCGGTGATGTTGATATGTATGCCGTGATGAAAGAACTGGTGTCGTTGCAATGGACCCGCGATGACCGGATTCCTTTCCGTCCGGATCATGGTCATCAAATGCTCGATGACCTGAAAAAGAAAACCAATCCGGGATACTCTGCCATCGGAAGGCTGCGTGGCCTTGCCGAACTACGCGGACTTGAATTAGGAATACAACGTACGTTAATTGATAACAAAGGAATATGATACGAACAACGAAGGCTTTTCTGGATCCGTCATTTCTGCTTGAAACAGAATATGCGCAGATCCTTTATGAGCAATTTGCTGCCCCCATGGGAATTCTTGATTATCACAATCACCTTTCCCCGAAAGATATTGCCACAAACAGACGATTTGGAGACCTGACCGAAATATGGCTTGAAGGTGACCACTACAAGTGGCGGGCTATGCGAATTAACGGAGTGCCTGAGCGCTATTGTACAGGTGACGCCAAACCCCAGGATAAATTCCGCAAATGGGCGGAAACAGTTCCTTACACAATGCGCAATCCGCTGTACCACTGGACGCACCTTGAATTAAAGAACTACTTCGGTGTTGAATCACTGCTCAATAAAGACACAGCCGACGAAATATATGAGACGTGTTCGTCACTTCTGCAACAACCCGCCTTCCACGTGCAGGGCCTGCTCGCAAAAATGAAAGTTGAAGTCGTTTGTACAACTGACGATCCGGCGGATGCGCTTGAATATCACAAGGCACATGCGGCGACAAATCCCGCGATCCGTATGTTCCCGACGTTCCGGCCTGACAAAGCATACGCTGTCGAAAATGCAAAAGCTTACCTGGAGTATCTGGACAAACTCGCAGCCAGCGCAGGTACAACAATAACAACATTCGATGAACTGTTGCAGGCCTTACAAAACCGTGTTGACTTCTTTGCCGGTATGGGATGTCGCGCTTCCGATCACGGACTTGAACATCTTTACTTTGACGCCGATGCCGAACAGGTTGCCGATGGATTGTTCCGCAAGCTGAAAGACGGAAAAGAACTTTCGAAGGCGGAATTAAATCAATATAAATGTGCTGTACTCCTTCACCTGGGTCGTATGTATCATGCAAAAGGTTGGGCGCAGCAGTTCCATCTCGGAGCATTGCGTAACAACAATGCACGACTTATGAAGCAGCTTGGACCGGATACCGGATTTGATTCGATTGGGGACTTCTCCCAACCGTACATGATGTCGCGGTTCCTCGATAAACTCGATAGCACCGACCAACTTGCCAAGACAATCATTTACAATAACAATCCCGCGGATAACGAAGTCTTTGCCACGATGATCGGCAATTTCTGTGATGGGTCTACACCCGGCAAAATTCAGTTCGGCAGTGGATGGTGGTTCCTTGACCAGAAAGATGGCATGGGGAAACAAATGAATGCTCTGTCGAATATGGGACTGCTTTCACGCTTTGTCGGAATGGTGACAGATTCGAGAAGTTTCCTTTCTTTCCCACGCCATGAATATTTCCGCCGGGTATTGTGTAATTTGTGGGGAAATGACATTCGCAACGGCGAACTTCCGGATGATCTTAACAGCATCGGCGAGTTCATCGAGGCGATATGTTATCACAACGCAAAAAGATACTTCAACTTCTGATGAACGGAAAGATCGTTACTCTGGGCGAAATCATGATGCGCCTCTCATGCCCGGATCAGGGCAGGTTCCTTCAGGCGCAACAGTTTGATGTCTTATACGCGGGTTCAGAAGCTAATATTGCAGCGGCACTTTCACTGTGGGGTGTTGATGCATGTCATGTTACCGCGTTACCGGACCACGATCTGGGTAAAGCAGCGTCGTCAAGCCTGAAGCAATACGGTGTTGATACATCGCGAATTGTTTTTGCTGACGGACGCCTCGGTGTTTACTTCCTCGAACACGGTGCCTCTATACGTTCGCCAAAAATTATTTATGACCGTTTTGACTCGGTGTTTGCCACCTGCTCACCTGACGCTTACGATTGGGATGCAATACTCGAAGGGGCAACGTGGTTTCATTGGTCCGGAATTACGCCTGCAATTTCGGCTAACGCTGCACGCGCATGTCGTGAAGCGGTAATCATGGCCCGGAAAAAGGGATTGACAGTTTCGGGTGACATTAATTACCGCAGAAACCTGTGGCAATATGGGAAAACGCCCCAGGAGATCATGCCGGAATTGATTGAACACTGTGACGTAATCGTCGCCGGCGTTACGGACCTTGAGAATTGTGCGGGTATCACAGGCAGCTCCTTCGAAGATGCTTGTAGAAAAACCGGCGCGCGGTTTCCAAACGTGCGTACTATTATCACTACCGAAAGGGAAACAATCAGTGCATCACATAACAAACTTAAAGGCAGTTTGTGGGACGGAAAACAACTCGTTTCCTCGCCGGAGTACGATATCAATCCAATCGTTGATCGCGTAGGTGCAGGTGACGCTTTTATGGCCGGCTTTGTTTACGCCACGATGAAGGGAGCCGACCCGACGTATATTATTACCTTTGCCACGGCAACCGGCGCGCTTAAACACACCGTTGAAGGTGATGTTAACGTGGTCTCCGTCGATGAAGTCGAAAACATCGTAGCCGGTAAACATGTAGGCAAATTACTCCGCTGACTATGAACCGATCCTCCGCCGATACTATTCTTTCGCAAATCGACCTGACCGGTGTTGTGCCCTTATTCACGCACGATAACGCGGACGAGATGTTCGAAATAATCCGCAGTGCATACGACGCCGGTATCCGCGTCTTTGAAATGACGAACCGAAAGTCAAACTCGCTTGAAGTCTTTTCAACTCTGGTGAAGCGCATGAAAGAATTGCCGGGAATGATAATAGGCATCGGTACCGTAATGGATCCCGCAACGACGCAGGACTTCATTGATGCTGGTGCTCCTTTTATTATATCGCCAATGATGAATCCGGAAATGGCTGCGGTGTGCAGACGTAACCGGGTACCGTGGATTCCCGGGTGTGCAACGCCAACTGAAATCATTACGGCTAAACAATTGGGCGCCGACCTTATCAAGGTTTTTCCAGGGTCAGTACTCGGGCCGGGTTTGGTTTCGTCTGTACTACCCGTTGTCCCCGATGTAAACCTGATGATCACGGGCGGCGTTGAGCCCACGGAAGAAAGTCTTTCGTCGTGGTTTAAGGCCGGTGCACGCTGCGTTGGTATGGGTAGTCATCTTTTTCCGCGCCAGTTACTCGAAACCAAAGACTGGAAAGCACTTGCCTCCCGTATTGCAACAACCGTCGAGTTGGTGCAACGCGTCCGCAGTCAACTTAAGAAAGCGTAATTATCCGGGTTCCCGCTCTCAACGTGCAGTGGCATTACTATTTATTTTATGCCCTGCATGATTCGCCTGCTATTTGTATTTCTGTTCATCAACACGTTTGCAGTTTCGGCACAGACGTTAAAGACGCGCAATGTGGTAATCGTTACGCTCGATGGTTATCGCTGGAAAGAATTGTTTTGTGGTGCTGATCCCAATATTCTGTTTAACGACAAGTATGTAAACGACACATCCGTTGTTCATCAGTTCTGGCATGAACAGGAGGAACAACGGCGACGCAAGCTAATGCCTTTTATGTGGAACGTTATTGGCACGAAAGGGCAGTTGTATGGTAACCGGAAGTATGGCAATCGCATGCGCCTTGCAAACATGAGTCTCTATTCTTATGCAGGTTATGCAGAAATGTTTGTTGGTTTTGCGGACAGACGCACGCGTAAGAATGATGCTAAGGTGAATCCGAATCACACGGTACTGGAAACGATCAACAACCAGCCTGAATTTCGTGGCGACGTCGCAGCATTTGCTACCTGGGGCGTCATGCCTTATATATTGCGCGAAGAAATTTCAGAAATTCCTGTCAATGCCGGTAATGATCAGGCAACGACGCTCCCGCTTACCGACACGGAACATGCCCTCAATGCGCTTACGGAAGAAGGCAGGCGCGCATATGGCGATCGTTACGATAGTGTGACGTTTCTCTATGCGTTTGAATATGTGAAAAAGAAGAGGCCACGCGTCCTTTACATTAGTTTTGGCGAAACCGACGAACATGCCCACGACGGCCGCTACGATGACTACCTGAAATCCGCGCATCGTACCGATACTATGTTGAGCGTTCTCTGGACATGGCTGCAGAGTCAGGAACAGTATCGCGATCAGACCACGCTGATAATAGCCACCGATCACGGGCGTGGTACGAGTGCCAGCGGCTGGCGACGTCACGCATTGTTGTTTCGTGGATCGCGACAGACATGGTTGGCTGTGATGGGTCCGGATACACCACCGTCTGGTGAGATGGTTAACAAGCAACTGATCAGACAAAAACAGCTAGCCGCAACGATAGCCGCCTTTCTTAGTGTACCCTATACCAACCGTCGTAAGCCAGGCGACGTGATACATACTGTATTCCAGGATGAGCGTTTACCCGAGACAGATTCCGAATCGTGGGATAGCGCCAGGCGATAAGTGCGTTTCAAATGTTTGATGAGTCATGTTTAGCCGGCACCGCTCACAGGTTCGCCCATGTGGGGTTCAGGTGAGCTGCGTTCAATCCACATCCATTCTCCCGAAGGAATTGACCGACCATTCCGCTGGCTTGCATCAATCGGCAATACAACGGTCTCGCCACTGCGACGAAGCGGAATTTGATGTGCACTGAATATTTTTTCGAGCATTTCAAGATCTTCGATCATCTCAGAGAGTTCGTGATGATTGATAAACAAATCGGGCCGCTGAACCTGCTCCTGATTTACGACAAAGACACCCGGTTCGGGCACGCCCTTCAACAACGGCCAGGGTATGGGATAGAATCCCGGCGTATTATAAAATTCTGCCACGACGAAGAGGACGCAACCTTTGTTGATATCCATCACCCATTCAACGACGTCGCCGATCTCCACACCGGATTCGTTAAACAGTCTTGCTGACATAAATCGCGCGCCTCTCGATAAACTAGGGTAGTCCATATATTTTCCTGATCGCTGGTTCCACCATTGAACAACCTACCTGTATCCTGCTAAAAAAAGCAAGCCATGTATTCCGTGGACGGGATGGGGAAATTAGTCAGGTGCAGACCAGCATCGGGAGAACGTAACGGGAGGAGTGCGCCAATTTCCTCCACCCAAACCACTTGCGCACTCCCCGGCAGTTACCGCTAACGTTTTTGTAAATCGAACACAACGGGTAAGACCATACGCACGCGGACCGGTTTGCCGCGCTGTTTACCAGGTTCCCATTTCGTTAATGCAATTACGCGCCGGGCTTCTTCGTCACACCCGCCGCCAATACCCTTCAATACTTCGATATCCTTGACGTTGCCCAAGCGATCTACTGTAAAGGATACGAACACTTTTCCGGTAATCTCGCGCTGCTTCGCCTTCCGCGGGTACTCCATGTTTTCATTTAGTAGTCTATAGAATGCGGAATAGCCACCTATCGGTACCGGGGCTTTTTCGACAATTCGAAATACTGAATCAACTGGCTTTTCCGTTGGAATTTCAATTGTCGGAAGCGTATAGACAGGCTGTTCCTGATCAACAGGTGTGTGATCTTCTGGCTCATGCGTGACTTCAACAACGCGAAGGTTACTCAGATCTGGAGTTTTTACAACACGAGGCTTGTCGCGCAAAGGCTGAACCTTTGGTTCCTGTGGATGTACAGTAACCGGGATTGCAACTGTGAAGAAATCTTCCTTCGGAGGATCTGGCCGCTTTGGTGAACGGCGCTCGGGCGCGACAATTTTGAAAGCACAGATCACCAGGATCAGGCTGACGGAAAGACTGAAGGGGAAGATGACACTACGTCTACTGTGAATGTCAACCTTCGGGTTTTTCTTTGGTTCCATACGTTGAGAATTTAGGTAAATGGAACCGCGCGGTACGAGCCGCTCACCTGGCGGATCGAAACTAGTTTGGAGTCATAATGCCGCCGGCATCAATAAGTCACAGCAGGTGTATTACATGATTATGCGCGACCAGGGGTGTTTACGGTGAAAAGTGGCGACTCCGCAATCAGAACGCCAATTAGAAGTTAGAAAGACCAAGCCAGAAGCCAGGTGCCAGTTGGCAGCCGCTGATTAGAATTCCGCGCTTTTTGGGAATCGTGGATAAGGAATAACATCACGGATATTGGTCATTCCTGTTACGAATAACATCAGGCGTTCAAAGCCAAGTCCGAAGCCGCTGTGCGGCGCAGAACCAAACTTGCGAAGTTCAAGGTACCACCAAAGATCTTTTTCAGGCAGACCAAGTTCCTGGACGCGGTTTATCAACCTTTCGTACCGCTCTTCGCGTTGCGAACCACCGATGATCTCGCCGATGCCGGGGAATAACACATCCATCGCAGCAACGGTCTTGCCGTCCTCGTTTTGTCGCATGTAAAACGCCTTGATCTCCGCCGGATAATTGTAGAGGATGACCGGTTTTTTGAAATGCTTTTCGACAAGGAAGCGTTCATGCTCTGATTGAAGATCCACTCCCCACTTGTCGATGATAAACTGAAACTTCTTCTTTTTGTTCGGGTTGCTGTTTCGCAGGATGTCGATCGCCTCCGTATAGGTCACCCGTTGAAAATCATTTTCCGACACGAATTTCAGTCGCTCCAGCAGGTTCATATCGCTGCGCTGATCCTGCGGCTTTTGCTGCTCTTCCTCCTGCGCGCGTTTATTCAGAAACTCGAGATCCTCGCCGCAGTGTTCAAGCGCATACCGGACCAGATATTGCAGAAATTCCTGGGCAAGCTGCATGTTGTCATGGATGTCGTAGAAGGCCATCTCAGGTTCGATCATCCAGAATTCCGCGAGGTGGCGTGTAGTATTGGAGTTTTCAGCTCTGAACGTAGGACCGAACGTATAGATATCGCCAAGTGCAAGAGCATATGTTTCCCCTTCAAGCTGGCCCGACACCGTCAGGTTTGTTTCACGGCCGAAAAAGTCTTCCTTATAATCAATGTGTCCGTCCTCAGTTCTCGGAGGTTTCTCCGCATCGAGCGTTGTGACACGGAACATCGCACCGGCACCTTCAGCATCCGAGCCTGTGATGATCGGCGTATGGATATATGAGAAGCCGCGGTCATTGAAAAACTTGTGTATCGCAAAGGCCATCGCATGTCGGACACGCATGACGGCGCCGAATGTATTGGTGCGGCCCCGGAGGTGCGCGATCTCCCGAAGGAATTCCAGGCTGTGCTTCTTGGGTTGTAATGGATACTTCTCCGCATCGCAGTCGCCCAGAATTTCAAGCTGGCTCACTTTCACCTCCACAGTCTGACCCTTTGCCGGTGAGGCAACCAATTCGCCCTTAACGGAGAGGCAAGCCCCGGTCGTGATCCGACGCAACAGGGACTCATCGGTTTTCGTGAAGTCGACTACTGCCTGCAGGTTCTGTATGGTTGAGCCGTCGTTGATGGCGATAAATTGGTTATTCCGAAAAGTCCTAACCCAACCGTTGACGATAACTTCCTGCCCCCTGGGTTCGGTCTTTAGTAGCTCACGGATTTTTATCCTTTTCATAGTCTCTTAGTTTTGCCCGCCTGTTCTGAAAGGTTCGCAAAAAACGAAAAAACTTGGCAGTTTTGAAAGCATTACCCCGGTAACTGCTTGTTCGTTACACGATTTGCCACCAGGAATCGCAACCTCCCGGGAAATCATACGAGCGGACTGTTGACTATTTTTATAAATTTGCATTGATTTTGATAGAAGCGGATTTAATAACGAAAGGACAGGAATGCAAAAGCTTGGTTTAAGCCAATCGCTCCAACAAAAATTATCACCCCAGCAGATTCAGTTCATCAAGCTGCTGCAGGTGCCGACTGCCGAGCTGGAAGCAAGAATTGAGGAGGAACTTGAGGTTAATCCCGCTCTTGAAGAAGGGGAGGATAACGAAGGGCCCGAGGAAAATTTCGAAGAAAACGAGGCCCAGGAGCAAACTTCAAAGGATGAAGACGTTGACATCAAGGATTACCTCCCGGATGACGACTACTCCGGCTACAAAATGCAGGGCGATGGCGGCGATGACGAAGATCGCGAAATGCCCATCCCCACGGCAAGCAGTCTCCATGAGCAATTGATGAGTCAGCTTGATTTCCTCGGACTGTCCGACCATCAGTATAATATTGGCAAGCAGCTCGTCGGAAGTATCGAAAGCGACGGTTATATACGCAGGGATCTGGAAGCTATCGTAAACGATCTCGCGTTTTCGCAGGGTATTGAAACCACGGCTGAAGAGGTTGAGTCAATTTTGAAAAAGATTCAGACTTTTGACCCGCCGGGAATTGCCGCGCGCGACCTCCAGGAATGTCTGCTCCTCCAGCTGGATCGTATGGACAACGGTCACGATATCGACGTTGCGGTCGCAAAGAAGATCATCACCGAGTGCTACGACGAATTCACCAAAAAGCACTACCAGAAGATTCAGAAGAAGCTTGATACGGAAGACGAAGATTTCATCCGTGACGCAGTCGAACTGATCGTTAAACTGAATCCAAAACCAGGTGGCGGCGGCGCGTCGTCGATGGTGAAGAATCAGTATATCATTCCTGATTTCATTCTTACCAATAATAACGGCAAACTCGAACTCGCCCTCAATAGCAAGAATGCACCGGAGTTGCGGATCAGTCGCTCTTATACAGAAATGTTTCGGGCGTACGACAAGAGTGACAAGAAAGACAAGAAACTCAAGGAAGCCGTAAGTTTCGTCAAGCAGAAACTTGATGCAGCCAAATGGTTTATCGACGCAATCAAACAACGCCAACAGACCCTGCTGAAAACGATGAAGGCGATCATCGATTTTCAATATGACTTCTTCCTCGAGGGGGACGAGTCCAAGCTCAAGCCGATGATTCTGAAAGATATTGCAACGATGATCAACATGGATATCTCCACGGTTTCGCGTGTCGCAAGCAGTAAGGCCGTGCAAACCGACTTTGGTATTTATCCGCTGAAGTATTTCTTCTCCGAAGGTATCGCTACCGATTCAGGAGAGGAGGTGAGTAGCCGGGAGGTGAAGCAGATCATCAAGGAAATCATTGAGAAGGAAGACAAAAATAAGCCACTCTCCGACGACAAGCTTGAGAAAATCCTGAACGAAAAAGGATATAACATCGCCCGCAGAACCGTGGCCAAATACCGTGAGCAGTTAAACATTCCGGTGGCACGTTTGCGTAAAGAACTTTAATATGACCGGAACAATTCTCGCAAGGATAATATCTGTTGTCTTTCATCCGTTGTTGCTTGCGACTTATCTCTTCGGCTTGTTCGCCCTGATATTCCCAATTGCATTTGATCCGATAAACGACGACCGGATAAGTCGGTTCATATTCTTGCTTTTTTGTGTGACGTTTGTTTTGCCGGTGCTTGTTATCAGTCTGCTCAAAACAATCGGCGTAACACCCTCGTTCACCATGTACAGAAGGGAAGACCGGATACTTCCTTTCGTATTGATCTGTGGTTTCTACACTGCGGTGACTATGGTGTTTTATCACCGCGCGGAGGTAAGTCTTAACGACAACTTTCTGAAGTTTCTTATCGTGATCAATGCCCTGGTAATAGTAGCTACCGTGGTAACGCTTTTCTATAAAGTGAGTGTCCATACCATAGGGATCTGGGGCTTTGTTGGAATTTTGCTTCCACTGAACAATGTCACAGAGACATCCGTATTGTTTTATCCGTTGGTTGCGGCGATAGCTCTCGCAGGTGTTGTAATGTCGGCGCGACTGCACTTGCAGATGCATTCGTTGCGGGAGGTTGTCGTTGGGTCTGCGTTGGGCCTGGGAACCGGCTTTTTTATGGTTTCCTACCTCTTCCGTTATTAGAATTTTCCTACCTTATCCGGTAAACACATACATACCGGACCATGGCTTATCAATTTCTCAAGTACTCTGTTGAATCAGGCGTGTGCACGATTGTGTTGAATCGTCCTGAAGTGTACAATGCACTTAATGATGAGATCACCTTTGAACTGCAGGACGCGCTCCGTCAGGTGAGCCGCGATGATAGCGCGCGTGTTGTTGTGCTCACTGGCGAAGGCAAGGCGTTTTGTTCAGGCCAGGATTTGAAAGCCGGCAACGCTGGAGAAAAGCGATCCTTTCTCGATTCGCTGCACAAGCGATACAATCCAATCATACTCGGCATTCGTAACATGCCAAAACCGGTCATTGGGAAGATCAACGGAGTAGCCGCTGGCGCGGGATGTTCGCTCGCGCTTGCCTGTGATCTCGTTATCGCTGCGGAAGAAGCAACGTTTATTGAAGTGTTCATTAACATCGGACTCGTTCCGGATTCAGGATCGTCATACTTCCTGCCACGGTCGGTTGGGAGGGCCCGCGCCTTTGAGCTTGCAACGATGGGTACACGCGTCAGGGCGAAGGACGCTGCGGCGATGGGACTCATCAACAAGGCGGTACCCGCAGCAGAACTTGATGCAACCGTGGGAGAGTATGTTTCCTATTTTGTAAGTGCGCCGACAAAGTCGATTGGCCTGATCAAGAAAATGCTGAACCGCGCCATGACCGGCACCCTTGAGGACGCGCTTGAGTACGAAGCATACTGCCAGGAAATTGCCGGCAACTCAGAAGATTACAAAGAGGGGGTAAACGCGTTCCTGGAAAAAAGGAAGGCGCAGTTCAAAGGCAGATAACCCGGAGGCGTAGCCTCGACAGATATTGTAAGGACGGACTTCAGTCCGTACGTTTCGGAAATCGTAGCGATCCCACCTTGCCACACGTCTACCTACAAGACAAGTTGTTACCGATAATGAAGTCCCCGCAGGCGTAGCCTCGACAGATATTGTAAGGACGGACTTCAGTCCGTCCGTTTCGAAAATCGTAGCGATCCCATCTTGCCACACGTCTACCAACAAGACAAGTTGTTGCCGATAATGAAGTCCCCGGAGGCGTAGCCTCGACAGATTGTAAGGACGGACCTCAGTCCGTCCGTTTCGAAAGGCAGGAACGCTCGCTATAACTTATCGAAAAACTTGCGCATACGTTACCGAGTCCCAGAGGCGTAGCCTCGATTTGATCTTGTAAGGACGGACTTCAGTCCGTCCGTTTCGCAAGAGGGGAAGCTTTTAAGTGCACTCGCAGTCCCGAGACCTCGGGAAAACCCCGAACCATGCCGACCACGGTCGGGATGCTCTATTCAATTGAGCTAATTAATACGCAATAAAAAAAGACCAGATGAAAGTCTGGTCTTCAGGAGAGTGCACTCGCAGGGATTCAAACCCCGAACCTTCTGATCCGTAGTCAGATGCTCTATTCAATTGAGCTACGAGTGCAATATTATGTGTGCCCAACCTACCGAACCTTCCCGATTGCAGGTCGGGATGCTCTATATCAATCGAGCTACGAGTGCAGTATTTTGAACACAGCCGGCCCGCCAGGCCCAACGCGACTTTTCTTCAATACTCTAGAACTTTTTCCGGCGTTTCTCAATCAAAGATTCAGTTTGACGCCGGCCCCTCAAATCTGCGATTTTTGGGAGTGCAAATGTAAAGAATTAATCAACTCGGCAAAACAAATTGGTTTGGCCCTGCCAACAAAAAAGCTATTTTTGGGGCTGTTTCAGATTTTTACCCAGCAAGATGACTAAACTCACCGTTCTCCTGTTCCTCGCTTCCCTCTCTGTGTCCACATTCGCCCAGACCACGGAAACGAAATCCCGTGTTGGCCGACCCGATTTGCCGGGTACATTTACGCTGGAATTTGGCTTTAACCGCGCTCTGGATGCCCCGGACCGCTTTGATCTGGGACTATTCGGATCACGCTCTCTTAACCTGTATTATCAGTATGAGCTGCGTATCCTCAAATCACGCATCAGCTTTGTGCCGGGGATCGGCGTCAGCCTCGAACGCTTTAAGTTCAGAAATGGCGACATCCTCACATACCCGGCGGACAACCGTGACTCTGTTATCCTGGTTAGTATCGCCGACCACCAGATAACGAGACTAAAGAAAAGTCAGTTCATAACTAACTACATAGACGTTCCGCTTGAATTTCGTTATACCTCAAATCCCGACGACCCCGCCCGCAGCTTCAAGATCTCAGTAGGTGGAAGAGTGGGCTATCTCTACGACGCCATGACCAAGATCAAGTTCAAGGACGACGGCGAGTTGAAGCAGATCAAGGACAAACAAAACTTCAATCTTAACCGCTTGCGCTACGGCGTATCGGCAAAAGTCGGCTTTGGCAACTTCGCCCTGTTCGGCTACTATAACCTGAGCCCGCTGTTCAAAGAAGGTGAAGGCTTCTACAACATGGGTCGGCCTATCGACTTCAATACGTTCACAGTAGGTATATCGCTGGCGAGCTTCTAATGCTGTTTCGTCCTGCGCGGTGTTGAATACGGACTGTGCAGGGACACGCGGTTTCGCAGAGAAACCATGATCCGAAATCGTCACTTTGGTTTTGGCTCACACCCGGTTAGAAGCCAAAATTAAAAATCAGATAGTACGCGTCTTCCAGCGACCTTCACGACTTCCATATCGAAAGCTAAGCCAAAGGAACGTTCATACTTACATTCCCACGCATACAGTTTTATCGCAATCATCAATACTACGTACGCGCTTTTATGCGGATGACGCTGTTCGTCTCTCTATATTTGGTCTGCAATCATTCAGACATGAGACCACTTGCCGCAGCCGCATGGATTATTATTGTATGGGCAGGAATCACATCCAGGGCGTTTACTCAGGATACGTCCGTAGTCATAAAGGGCAGACTCACCACTCGCAACGGGGATGCAATTTCTGGTTGTAACGCTACAATAAAAGGAACAACAACGACTGTCGTAACTGGTACGTGTGGCGAATTTGAAATACAGGTCGCGGACATTGACAAGGGTGTCGTGGTTTTTTCCTGCCTCGCATTTCGCACCTGGGAAGTCAAACTCAAGAAGTTCAACGCCGGGCGTGAGACAATTATTTCCCTCGCCGATTGGAGACGTTTTGATGACGGAACCTGCAAGCAAAGTTTCAGGAAGAGCCGCCGCATTACAATCCGGTGAGATTACTTCGCGCTTTTGCTCTTCGCTTTCCCGGATTTGTTCTGGCTCTCCTTTACCCTGAACTCAACGATCCGTTGAATGAGTTCGACTGGCAGTGGTTCGTCCAGCGGAAACTGTACCGATCCCTTTCCCTGTTTGTATAGCGAAAGCTCCTTAGCAAACTCTGAATGCCCCGTTGGCGTGGCATAAAACCCGATGTGGCTTTTGTAGCCGGCAAAATAAACGAGCGGTTTCCCTGAGAGTTTGTATGCGGGCATGCCATAAGCCAATTGTTCTTCCGCTTCACGAGCCTCTTTTCTGATGATGGCGCGCACCTTTTTCAAACGGGACTGGACTGCGGCGGGAAAGCTGGCAATGTACTCATCCACAGATTTAAAGTCTGTCTTCATCTGTTGTGCTATTATATACCACCAAGTTGCCAAATCTTTAGAATATCCGGCAAGGTGAGGCGCGACAAAAACAGGGGCTGATTGCGTCAACGGCGGTCGCGGGAAATCAAACGGCGGCGGGACTACCGGTGATCCACCGTGAGGCATGTCCCGGCGTTGAGTGAGAATAAACCCGTCCGCGGATTACATTGATCATGTCTTGCGGACACCATTGATGGTACCTTCCGAAAACAACTTAAATATGGAACCGAAACGAAACTGGTCGTACCGGCATGTCGTGCTGGCCGCTCTGAGTGCAGAACTGATCCTTATCGCTATTCAGTTCATCGCTGTTCGCATTTATTCCGGTAACGCCGCCACGGAGAGCGTTGCCTTTACGTCGGCGTACATAAAATCCACCGGCTTTTATCTTTTCCTGGTCGGCGGATTCTTTCTTTATGTAATTCTTACGTTCGGACTTCTGCGAAACATCCGTGAGTACATCGTCAGGAAACTCTTTGTGCTTTTGATCACCGGCGCCGTCATCGAACTGGCATTTTATCTGTCGATCCAGGCGACGTATGAAGGCGCGTTTCTTTATTCGATCCTCGACAAGGCTATCGCTATTGCCATGGGACTGATTCTCTTCAATTTTGCCGGTGAAGAGAGGCGTCATCCAGAGTCTTACTTCTGAACGGATTTGCGTGCGCGACAATTAGTGTTGCCGGTGAAACTCAGCGTATGAAGATTACCTCGCGACAGCCGACGTACTTGTCAAGATTACGCTTGCCGTGATCGTTGTCTCCCTGTATCTCGGAAAGGTAATCTCCGGACACTCGCGTCGTCATGGTCATGCTCGCCCTGATGGTGCTGGTGACGATGGTGGGAAAGGTATTGTTTCTGACGTTTCGGGGATTGACGTTTTCAGGAGTCATCCGATTATTTATTGTCTTCAAACCATTTCACGATAGCGGGCATATTTCGTTCAAATCCTCCCGGAATAAAGAAGTTAAGTAATCCGGCTTTCCTGTCGGTGTTATTCCTGAAATCGTGCATCGTCTTCGCCGGGATTCTGAGAAACGTTCCCTTTTCGGCATCGATCCATTTGTCGCCGGCAAGAACCGATGCTGTTCCTTCCAGGACGTAAAATATTTCGTCATTCTCCTCGTGCTGATGCGCACCGGGACCTTCAGAACCGGGCTCCAGCCACCATTCGGATACACTGTATTTTTCCCGCGTTTCGTTTTCGTCCGCTTTGAATATCGCCGTCATTGTTCCGCAGTTGTACACCCGTCCCTGTCCCGACGGAAGTACCACTACATCATTGAATACTGTTGGATGTGTCATTGATTGAAGTTAGTAGTTATCGTTCATTTAATCATACGCTCAAACTCGTTAATTAATCGAAGCAAATCAACTATCGTACACCTGCATTCATTTTGTGCCTCCTTCCGTGCATTCTGTGAGAAAAATCCTTTTCGGTATTTCAAAAACGTAACTCCCACCATGCAACGTAGCCACGGACTGATTATATTTGGTAATCACCCCACCCCGACATTCCAATGCCCGATAGACTGAAAAGCCTCATCAAAGAAAAAGCAACCAACGAGTTGATCGCGCTCATTACCGCCACTCCCGACATCCTCGACATCTCTGATGAGAACGGTACCTCCGGCTACATGCTGCTCGCGTATAGCGGCATGCCGGAAGTTTTCCGCAAGGCGACCGAACTCAAAGGTTCATTCACCTTTCATGAAGCGATCGTTGGCGCGCGTATTAAAGAAGTAAAAGCAGCGCTCACCGAAGACCCCACCCGTGCCAATCAGCATTCTCCGGATGGATTTACACCGTTATCGCTCGCGACGTTCTTTGGTCATGATAACGTTGCAAAGCTGTTACTTGAATTTGGTGCCGATCCCGGCATACATGCAACGAACCCGACGCGAGTGAATGCGCTTCACGCTGCGGTAGCGCGTGAGAATGTTGCATTGTGTAGATTATTCATCGAACACGGTGTGGATGTCAATGCGCCGCAGATGCAAAATGTTACAGCCCTGCATTCCGCCGCCCATCGGGGCAATTTGGAATTGGTTCGGTTACTTGTTGAAAGTGGGGCAGATGGGACAGCGACCATGGACAATGGTGATACCGCCTTGACGATCGCAGAAAGAGACGGGCACGCCGGAGTTGCGCATTATCTCCGAAGCTTGCAGTGATCCGTTTGCTGCTATCATTCATTCTATGTTTTTTTCTGTGCTTTCTTCCGGCTTTCTGTGCATTCTGTGAGAATCATTTAAAACGAGAAATCTGTATCGATTGACGTTTAAGCATACCCTCACTCCACACTCCACCCTCACCCTGCATTCGGCCAGGGATAGGAGCGGCACCCCGCAGTGGTGCGGGCTCTGCCCGCGCCTACGAGGAGTATAGCGGATAGCCCGGCCCTCGTCCACGCTTCGTGGCGAGGGGGCCGCATAAAAACAGCGTGAGAGCGGAGTGTGAGGTGATAAACATTAATTCAATATCGATGTCCTTAGTCCTTGTCCCACCCCAATTAGAAATCAAAATTACAAATCAGAAATGAACACACCTTCCGGCGACCTTCACGCCTTGGTCACCGAAAACCACTTCGAAGGAATCCCCGGCAAGTAGCCAACTGCCATTGTGTTACCCGTCCTTTTTTGTACTTTCGATGGTGTTCACGTTGTGCGAATCGAATTGTGCCATGAAAAAGCGGCTACTGATTACGTTGGTTCTTCTCTGTATCTGCGCAGGAGCATTTTCCACGGCGCAAATTCCCGATAAGATCATTTATCAGGGGAAGGAATACGCACTTCACAGCAATCCTCTCGAAAAGTTCTTTGATAAGTATCCTGAACGAAGACCTCGTGGCAGTATAATCAGCACGGCCCTATGGCGTGGTTATGTCGCGACTTTTGAGGTGAAAGACGGTCAGCTTTTTCTGAAAGACATCGAGATCATGATCGAAAAGAAGGGTTTTGATACAGAATGGAAAAGCGTTCTTGAAGACGTGTTCCCTGGCGAGAAGGAAATCAAAATCACGTGGCTCACCGGACTGCTTGTGATTCCTGATGGTGAACTTATCAATTACGTCCATATGGGTTATGCGTCGACTTACGAAAGGTATATTTTACTGGAAGTTTATACTGGCAATCTGAAAGCAGAGCGGAAGTACGATCACAACGAGTATTCGCAATTCCGTGAAAGACAATTCAAGGCATTCCGGGAAACTCCGGAGTATCTTGAGGCAAAGCAGAAGCTGATGGATGAAAACAGCTCCGAGGAGTTTGTTGATTCATTTCTGCGTGACTTTGTTGTGGACTATACAAGCAAAATACTGGTCGACTAATCAAGCGTCACAATGACAGATCAGAATATAGACTTCGAAAAACTTCAGGACGAGTTGTCGGACACAGCAATGGACGCGTTGTCGTTTATCCGGTTCTATGAAAAGAACATGGAGGCGATTGAAGGGTTGGATGACAGTGATGCTAACCAAAAACAATTCAAGTTCAGAATGCGCGGCGACTATGGGTTGAGTCTTGCGGCCGCCGGGATTACGGCTAAAGCAACGGATGTTCTGCGGGAGTTTGTCCCGCGGTTCGAGCGCGAATCCGGATTGAGTGCGGAGGAAAGATTGAAGAATCCATATTACGAAGGCCTCCTTTGGTCGCTTGGGTCATGTTCGTACTACACAGCGCATGTTGGTGATACGGAAAAAGCATTTCAGCAGCTTGTCAGGATGAGTCCTGATAATGTGAAATACCGGAATTGGTTGATGTCCACCCGGGAGAGGCGATTCAAACTGCCGAGACGGATAATTTATACATCCGCGATAATATGGGCGTTTTGCAGCTTTGTGTTTCTGCAGTTCATGGAAGGTACCTTGAAGGGTATGTTCTTACTCATCGGACCGCTTTTGATGGTTCTGATTTTGGTAATGGAAGGGTATATTTACTTCTACAAGAAACGGATTTGAAATTATACCTTTATGATAAAGTCGAATCGTTTTAAGAAATACATGCGGTTGGAAAGCCGTAGCCTGATGGCGCTACTCACAACGTTGGTTCTTATCGCCGCAATGATCGCATGTGATGACGATACGGCGAAAACAAAACGCCTCGAATTCGCTTACTTCACGGTCGATGTTCCAATTACATGGAATGGTGAAACCCGAAAAGGGTATGATTCATATGTGGGCGTTATTCAAACAAGTGATGGCCAGGAGATCACGTTTGATTTTGGCAAGTATTCGAATCCACTCAATGTCGATCCTGAGGGTTATGTTATCGACTTCGTTGTTATTGATGAAAAGAAAGCCAGGGTGGTGAGACCCGTCGGCCTCGGTAAGGGCATCACCGGTGTGTACTTTGACAGTCTTGAACCCAACCGGATTTACAAGTTCACGATGGACGGCACGGATTTGCATCCACACAACCGTGCACAATTGCTTGACTTGATGAGGTCGCTGAAATTTGCTCGCTAGTATTTCGTATAGGCGTGATCTTTAATAAAACAAGCGCTATATGTTTCGGTCAATAGCTGCGGCATTGCACATTACCCTTGTTGTAACGTTAAATGTCGCCGCGCAAGTATCTGTTACAGGTACAGTAATATTAAAGGAAGACAAATCCCCCTTGCCCGGAATTAACGTCGTGGAAAAAGGTGCACGGAACGGAACGACAACCGACGTAGACGGCTCATTTTCTGTTGAGGTCACCGATACAAAAGCAACACTCGTTTTTTCTTTTATCGGATATCAAACGTTGGAGGTTCCGCTGAATGGGAGACAACATTTGGACGTGAAGTTAAAGGCAGACTGTAATAAAGACTTCTTTGATTCTCAGCACGTCGTGTTATACGCTGTGAGCGGCGTGGTGAATACTCCGTTGGGCGGACAAGTTGAAGTCGCATCGCCATGGATATACGGTGGGATCGTCAGGGGAAAATATGGGATGCAATCAGACCTCGGTGATAACAAGCTTGAGATCGCCGGGATCCAACTCGCGCATTATATTTCAAACTGTGATTTTGATATTGACTTTGGTTGGAATTATCGTAGGCTGAACTATCGGGACGGCCTTGCAAGCCGGGCAAATTCATTTGAAGTTGATTTTAATACGGGCAATGTCAAACTTATTGGTGGTTATACGCATCTGAGTCTTAACGCCGGGGAATCCGGTCGCGCGAATTATTCTGGTGCCCTGCTGGGAATAGGCATGTGGTTTAATATGCCGCTTTATCCTGAAGCAGTTGCGCGCGTGGGTGTTTATGACGGAAAGGTCGAGTACATGGCTGAGGTCAAAGGCGGACACAAACATTTCGCCTGTTTTTTGCGCTTTTACAGGCTGGAGGATTTCAACGAACTGAGTATTGGTGTTGGGGCGTGGATAGGATACCGCATTAGAAGGCAAAAGCGCGAGTGAGTTCAAGAGGAGTGATCACAAAGTTACAATAAGAAATGAGAGCTATACTTCTCCTCATCGTGATTCTGCTGTTATACGCATGCAAGCCCGAAGCTACGCCCGTTCAATACGGATCGAACAACGGCAAGTACGTAACCATACAAGGGACGAAAATTTATTACGAGGAGTATGGTGAGGGTATGCCATTGTTGCTGCTTTCAGGGGGCGGTATCAACCGCAGTATCAGCGACTTCGGAAAATGTATTCCCGGTCTGTCGGAACGTTATCGCGTAATCGCACCCGATTCTCCGGGGCAGGGTCGCTCAGAGCAGTCCGACACGTTGACGTACGCGATACTGGCTGAGTTTATGTCGGCGTTCATTGACTCACTGCGGGTGGACAGCGTTTACGTTATGGGCTGGAGCGACGGAGGGATTGCTTCGATACTGTTGGCGGCACAGCGATCCGACAAAGTACGGAAGATCATTGCCGTCGGGGCCAACAACGGAGTGAGGCGCGCGATTCCTCCGGAAATTCCGATTGATTCCGTGTATCCACCATCATTGGAATACTTTGCCGAAAACAATAAGGAAATGATCGAACGATATATGTCGCTGTTGCCGCGTGACTGGAAGAAACAGGTAAGTGACCTGACCGCCATGTGGTATGAAAAAGAAGTTTATTATCCGGACTCAATTTATAACGCTATCAACATACCGGTGATGATCGTACTCGGTGATCGGGACGACATCATTACGGAGCACGGACTGGATATGCACCGGCAGATCGGCGGCAGCGCGTTTTGTGTTTTACCCAACACATCCCATGACGTGTTCGCCGAAAAGCCGGAGCTTATCAACCGGATTGCGCTTGGCTTTTTCGGCGGCGAGTACTAATGTGCACGACCATCTGACGAGAGCACGTCATTTGTGAACCGGTTTACATACAAGGCGTGGCGGGTCTAACGTTATCGATATCATTATACAACCATTATGCGTTCAGGCAAAAGAACCCACAGTATCGCGGCACTGTTCCTCCTGATCTCCGGAGGCGTCGCGGCCCAGGACAGCGCGTTTGTTGTGCATGGATACTTTAAAGAAACCGTGTTTGCCGCGGGCTACCATTACAATTTCGGCGACAAGGTAGATGGCAAAAGGCCGGAGTCGCTGCATTTTGCAGAGCTTGCCGTCTGGAGAACCGCCGGATCCGTGGCCGGGCACCACCCGGTCTCCTTCACGTATTATGGCGGCAGCGACATCGGGCTGAACACGGACAGGTTCACCATTGGTCCCAAGGTTGGCGGATTCATTTCGATCATGATCACGGGCCTGGGCGCCGAGTTTTGTTACTACACGGATTTCAATTCCGGATCCTGGCGCTTCATTCCCTACATCGGCGCCTGCACCCCGTATTTTAAGCTCACATTCAATCCCCACGTCGTCATCACCAACAAGGATTTTCAGGGCCTGAACAGCGGACATGTAAACCTGACGATACGGGTTGCGGCGATTCGAAAAAGGGTTGAGTTCAGCAGGTGAGATCAGCGTTATGTCATGCACGATCCATATAAATCGAGTTGTTGAACCTTAAGATATTGCTTCATTTTCTTAAATTGAGAAGGCGGGACGGTGGATATGGGAATGTTATGGTTGATATCGATTCGTTGGCAGCAATGCCGTTGGACGATATATCACGAGATTAAAAGCGTTAATAGATTACGATGCCTACCGACAGAATTTTCAGATTTTCCATTTCTGGACTAATGTTTCTAATGACATTTGTTTTCTTCCAGTTACTTTTTGGAGATAATATGGCTGAGCTAGTTGAGTGGTCAAAGGACAGAAATCTGCTAGCGTTATTTGTTCTTTTCTTTTCGACACCGATAATTGGAGTTGCTATCTCAACCATCACCCTGGGCATTTTGTTTCTTAGATACGGATACAGAATTTTTTACTACCCACCGAATAGTTCCAAAATTGTAGAATACATTCTGAAGAATGACTTGAACCTGAAAAACCAAATTGTCAATACAAGTTCTCTCGTGTGGACTAGGAAAAACTTGGAGAGCTTTTATCCATACTATCAGGCTAAGGTTAAGGATTGTATTACGGGCGAGAAGCTTAGTTTTCTGGAACGCAGGTGGTCGACCTATTGGACTCACGTAAATAACATTTCGGCTACGCTATTTTCATTTGCGATTGCAGTTGCGTTAAGATTTTTTAATGAATGTGACTTTTGTTGTGTTTCTTTCGACAAAAGTGCTTATAAGTTCATTGGGCTTATTTTCATTATCACCTATTGTTTTGTGGCATATTTCCACTTGACGATGTCAAGAAAGGATGCGTCTAACTTTGAGTACATTGTATTAGAAAAAGTGATAAAGGAAGAAGAGGAAAGTGAAAAGAAGAAAGAAGCTAAAGCTGAAAAACCTTTGACATGGCTATCCCTGTTAACCAAGATATTGAAGCTATAGGCGAAAGTTTGGGAAGGGTACAGCTGCCAACAAAATGTATAATCCATGGCGCTAATAAGGAGGACATTTTTTTATGTTACTTAGCGCCACGGCTTATACATAAACGTTATGGGCAACATTAGAATATCAATACACCATTAGTAATGGACTTAAATGCATATACACGAACCATAAGCACGGTTTTCTCGACCAATGTTAAGTATGTGGTGCCCCGGTTTCAAAGAGAGTATTCATGGACAACGGACGAAGTCTCCGAGCTGTGGTACGACATTATAGGTAATATCAGAGAGAATAACAATAAACTTGTCAATCAAGAATATTTCATTGGTTCGCTCGTATTAATCGGAGAGGATAAATCGTCTGCACTCCAAATTGTTGACGGCCAACAAAGATTGACAACGATAACAATAGTGCTCTCCGCACTCGTTCAGTCCTTCAACAACATCGGACAGCGCGATTTGGCAGAGGGAATTTATAGTACGTATATCGAAGGGAAAGATGTCCGAAATAAGCCATTCTTCAAACTCGAAAATGAAAATCCCAAGCCGTTTTTTCAGGAATCGATTCAACACATTACTAAATCTGAGAATAAGCCGCAGAACGAAGAAGAGGAAACTCTTTGGGATGCTTATTTATACTTTTTAGGCAAACTCAGGAGGGAAAACTTGAAGAATGATTTTAATTTTTGGAATAAGCTCGTAGGGACAGATGACGAGAAATACATAGCCGCCCTTGAGAGTATTCGCGACCAGATACTTGTGTTTTTAAAGGTTATTTACATTACCGTCTCAAGCGAAGACGATGCGTACATGATTTTTGAAACGCTCAATGCTAGAGGAAAAAATTTGACATCTGTTGATCTGGTCAAGAACGATCTATTTAAAACTCTCAATAGTATTCATCCAGAC
This sequence comes from Bacteroidota bacterium, assembly GCA_023428695.1. Taxonomy (GTDB): domain Bacteria; phylum Bacteroidota; class Bacteroidia; order Cytophagales; family Cyclobacteriaceae; genus Ohtaekwangia. Next base: position 3,928 of record JAEYWY010000006.1, on the reverse strand, counting down.
GACTCCGCGAAAACGAATTGGAAAAAGATTCAAGGCAACTTATTGTCTCGTACGAATAAAATAAACTTGGACACGTTCTTTCGGCATTATTGGTTATCAAATTTCAATTTTGTCACGGAGTCCAAAATTTATAAGCATTTTAAGAGAGAAAGCTCTAAGTCAAACTTTAATCACGCTGACTTTGTACGAGACCTAGTGAAAGAATCTGAGTTGTACGTACGAATCTCAAATCCCTTGAAATCCGACTGGCCAGATCAAAACGATCAGACCGTATACAGCAGTTTGGAAGCTTTAAATTTATTTCAGATTACACAGATAAGAACGTTTATTCTCGCATTATTGAACGTTCGAAACAATCGGTTAGTGCAGCACGCTGACTTCTGTAAGATCCTTGAAAGAATGGAGAAATTCCACTTTAAGTATTCCGGAATCTGTGCGTTAAAGATGAATATTTTTGAAGGGAAATATTCGAAGACTGCACGGGACTTAAGATCTGCACAGTCGAAGCAGGAATCAAGAGAAATACTTGAACAATTAAGCCAGTTTTATGTAGAGAAAGAGCCAAAGCTAGAAGTATTTAAGGAAAAGCTGAGAAAACTAAAGTTCACTAATCAGTATACTCGAGATAAGAGGCTTATTCAATACATATTTCGCTCATTTGAAAAATTCCTTAGAGAGACTAATGAGTTATCAGTAAATAATATTTCCTTGGAACATGTTGATCCGCAAAGTAATAACAATGCAGACTTTGGATTTATGGGAAATCTAATCCCACTTGACAAAAGAATTAATGAAGATTGCGATAATAAATCCTTCAAGGAAAAAATTGAATTGTACCGGAAGTCAGACTTGAGGGTGATTAAATTGTTTATAGAAACGTTTGAGAAAAAATCTGACTGGAACGGTGATTGTCAGACAGAGTGGTTTGAATTAATTTGCGACTATTCATACAACAAAATTTGGGTTATCAGCTAATGCTGCCCATAACAATGCATATAAATCATGCCGGCAGAGTTGATGAATAATTATTAATTTGGACTGCCGGCACGTTTTGTATGCGAACGTTGGCGGTAATAGCATTTGGACAACTTATCCCACGAGTTGTAGATTGACGTAAATTTGACCCATTGACATATGGAATTCAACCTCGAAAATTTGAAAAGAAGATCTCAACAAGTGGCTGACGAGAGCAGACGAGGAGCAAATACATCTGAACGAATTGGAACAATCTTCTATGACATTGTTTGTGAAATTGACAATGTTTACCGAAAAATAAATAGACGGACGTTTATCCTCTGTTTTGTATCCATTGTGATTTCAATTTCTTCACTGATACTTTCGATTTTTAAATCGGATGATATTACTGTTGACGGAGCTAATATGCTTGGTGTTATGGTTGGAGTCCTTTCATTTATTGTGACTTTGATACTGGGGTATCAGATTTATAAGACGATTGAAATTGAGGACGTAATTGAAAAGAAAATGAATTCGATTGAAGAACGAATGCACGAATCTGTTAAGACACTTGTAGAAATAAAGATTCAGGAGAAGATGGAAAAGAAGGGATAGTGGACAATGCTACTACCGCCAACAGCAGCTATTTGCAATTTGCAATGGCTGGGTGGGGTGTAAGTATAAAGTTTTATCTTCGCTATTACGTTTGGTCACGGTGGACAGATACGTTTTCAAAAGCCAGCCACTGCAAATAGCCAAACGTTGCCGGCAATTATACTTAGGACAAATTGGACTCAAATAAATAGGCCCAACAATGATAAAAAAAATCGCAATTTTCAATCACAAAGGAGGTGTAAGTAAGACTACAACAGCATTCAATCTTGGTTGGATGTTAGCACGAAAGGGAAAACGAACTTTATTGGTAGACGCTGACTCCCAGTGTAACCTGACTTTGTATTCAGTAGGACAGAATGAATATGAAAAACACTTTGAAGCCGGGGACACTAATAACATAAAGGATGCTCTTGAACCTGCATTCAAAGCTAAGCCTAAAATTATAGGCCCTGTTAGCTGTATTACAGTCAAAAAAAACCCTTACTTATTTTTATTACCTGGACACCTCGACTTAACAGAATATGAAGTTTCGTTAGGTGTATCTTTTCAATTGTCAAATGCACTTGGGACTCTAAAGAATCTTCCGGGTGCATTTAATTATTTGATTGAAAAGACTGCAAAAAAATATAATGCTGAGTATGTACTAATAGACCTTAACCCAAGTCTAAGTGCAATAAACCAAGACTTATTCGTTTCGTCCGACTATTTTATTGTGCCGACTTCTCCAGACTTATTTTCATATATGGCAGTGAAGTCGCTCTCTAGAGTTCTACCTAGTTGGGAGAAATGGGCTAAGTCTGCAAGACCTATATTTGCTGACGCTGAATATCCTTTACCGAATAATACTCCCAAATTTCTCGGTTATACCATTAATGATTTTAATCTAAGTGAAGGCCGACCATCTTATTCATTTGAAATGATGATGAATAAAATCGCTGGTTGTATAGAATCCGAGCTAGTTCCTAATCTAGCAAAAGAAGGGATGCTCCTTGATAACAGCAAATATGAGTCGTCAGCAAAACTTAGTCAAAATCTTAAAAGTCAACGACCTATTGACAAATACTGCATAGGAGAAATATCAAATTTTAATAAATTAATAGCTATCTCTAATCGTTTGGGACTACCCATTTACGAATTAGATCCAGTTAAATCTAAGCTCTCAGGAGCAGGACAAAGAAGGACATTGAATTGGTTTAAGGTTCTTTTTGAGAACATGGCTGAGAAAATAATTACTCTGACCTCTGCATGAACGCACCACTAAAACAATTCCTAAAAAATATTGAGAGCATTGAAATAATTGACGGTATTCATTCATACTTTGAACAACAAGTTCCTGCGATTGATATCTCCGAAATTCTTCGAGCAGAATACGTCTTATTGGTGAGCGCCTTCGATTACTATGTTCACGACCTTGTAAGAGAAGGTATGCTAGAAATATTTGACGGTAAAAGTAAACCTAATACAGAATATGATAAATTTCATATTTCTCTTAAATCAGTCAATCTCCTATTATCAACAACTGACAATATTGTCAGAAGACGACTTCTTGATAATGAAATAAGAAAAATTAATTCTAGACATTCTTACCAAGCCCCAAGTAATGTTGAGAGAGCTTTAGCGCTAATATCCATCAAATCTATTTGGCAAAATGTTGCAAAAGATTTAAAAATGGATAAAGAAGATATAGTGAAAGAACTTGGACTTATAGTACACAGACGCAATAAAATGGCGCATGAGGCTGATATAAATCCTGTAACGAATGACAAGACTCCAATCGATAAAAAGACTATTAATGACGTAAGAGACTTTATAGTGAAATTGGTAAAGGCAATTGACCAAAAAGTATAACTGCCGGCAACACCGTGTTTATGCCAGCTGCGGGTGACACTGTAAAATGTGGTTTTGTTTTATTAATTTTGTCCACCCACGGTGGACAATGACGGCTTTGAAAGCCGCAGCCGTCATAAACACAAAACGTGTGTGTCTTGAACATCATCCAGTTGTAGGGTGATGATGCTGTGCAAAAGATGGAAGATGTTTCCGAGCCTTGGCAATCATGCGGAGGTCGAGCGAACAGAACTGGCCGATGAACTAAGCAGATGAAAGAATCGGCTCGGGGTAAAGCTGGCGAGACATCAGCAAGGGCTTGTGTACAAAAGGCGCATCAGCATTGAGGCGTTAGCCCGCGAATTAAATCCAGTTATACGTGGAGTGGTCAACTACTATTGAAACTTCTGGTCTTATTACACTCATGAGTTGTGGACACAACTGAATAAGCGGTTGAAGCAATGGGTGAAATGGGAAAAGAAACTTTACAAGATGGCATCGATTACGTGGTTGCAGATGAAGTACATAAATC
>JAEYWY010000001.1 GCA_023428695.1 Bacteroidota bacterium | reverse complement strand
AGCCGACGCCACCTGCAAGCATGATCACCTTGTCGAAGCCGTACTCTTTTTTGTCTTCAAAATGTTCGAACGTGAGAACGCTTCCATTGATAAGGGGCTGACCGAATTTGTTACCGAAGTCGGACGCGCCATCGGATGCCTTGATAAGAATTTCTTCAGGTGACTGGTAGAGCCATTTGCGTGCGGCGAATTTCTTTTCCCACGGTCGGCCACCTTCGAGACGCGGATACGATGTGATGTAAACAGCGGTTCCTGCAAGTGGCAGTGCACCCTTGCCGCCTGCGAGACGGTCACGGATTTCACCACCTGATCCGGTAGCGGCTCCGTTAAACGGTTCGACGGTAGTCGGAAAGTTGTGTGTCTCCGCCTTAAGTGAAATGACAGATTCGATTTCTTCAACGCGGAAGTAATCGGGTACGTCCTGCCGCGCAGGAGCAAACTGTTCAATTACCGGACCTTTAATAAAGGCAACGTTATCCTTGTATGCCGAAACCAGATAGTTCGGATTGCTTGACGACGTCTTCTTGATCAGACCAAACAAAGTCGACGGCTTTTGATTGCCGTCAATAATAAAGGTGCCGTTGAAAATTTTGTGGCGGCAGTGTTCGCTGTTCACCTGGGAAAATCCAAATACCTCGCTATCGGTAAGCTTGCGACCAAGTTCGCGGCTTACGCCTTCCAGGTATGCGATTTCCTCCTGGCTGAGTGCAAGTCCTTCCTCTGAGCTGTATTTTCCTATGTCTTCTATTTCGAGGATCGGATCCGGTGTATGATGAATAGTAAAGATTTCCGGGTCGAGCCCGTTGTACAACACCTGCAACATCCGGTCATGCGGCGCATCAGGTCCTGACACAGGAGCGAATTCTTCAATCCTTTTGATCCCGGACACGCCCATGGTTTGTGTGATCTCAACTGCGTTGGTACTCCACGGGGTGATCATTTCTTTTCGCGGTCCCACAAAGTATCCCGGGATTTGGGTATCGGACAGGGGATCAGCATTTCCGAACAGCCATTTCAGTTTTTCAATGTCACCGGATGGCAAAGCCTGTAGCAGGCCAACCGCGTAGATCGTGTCGGCTTTCGTACGGAAAAATAGGATCATGAAGCTTGAGCGTGTGTTTTAAGATGCCGCAAAACTACACTTTTTTGAAAATTATTACCCCGATTTTTTCTATTCCCGGTCGCTGAAGCGAAAATCAATTACCTTCGTGTTGTTATCTTCGATCGTTATGAAAAAGCTTCTGGCCAGCCTGGTACTTTGTGCGATATGCGGCTACTCCTTCGCTCAGTCGGAAAACGTTGATAAGGACCAATACGATGAAAATTACGAGTTTTCAGAAACCAGGGAGATCAATGTAAGCGCCGGCGTCGGGATCGGATTGGACTACGGTGGTATCGGGGCCAGGCTCACGTTTGCGCCGGTCAAATATGTTGCACTTTTTGGTGCCCTCGGCTATAATCTGAACGGTGCGGGTTATAACGGTGGTGCTGTGATTCGCATTCTTCCCGAAAGCATGGTTTGCCCCTTTATCAGCGCGATGTACGGATACAATGCTGTTATCATAATCGATGGCTGGAAGGAGAAGAACAAAACCTACTATGGTTATTCCGTTGGAACCGGCATTGAGTTACGCAGACCCAGCGGCAATTACTGGAATTTTGAAATGCTGATCCCGGCGCGTTCGAAGGAGTTTAAGGACGACTATGACGAGTTGGATCGGAATCCGGATGTTGAAATGCCTGATGCGCTGCCTATTCAGATCAGCGTTGGATACCACTTCAAGCTGTAAACCATTTTGTGTGATTGCGGGCTACCTCGCGAATCAGTTGCTGGTGATTCGCGTCGAGTTCCTCATAGGTGACACGACTACCTGAACGTGTCAGCCATTCCTGAATTTTTCCGCCCGGAATTACCTGGTCGCGTTGTGAAGCGATGATGAAGACGGCGACTCCGTGTTTATGTAGTTGATCGATTGCATCGGGAGCCAGTTCCAGTTTGCTGTACGTAATCCATGTACGAAAAACCTGCTTGCGTTTTTCACGGGTGTGCAGCTGTGTCGAGACAAAGCGAAGGAGTTGCGGGCTCACGAGTCTTGTCACGCGTACGAACTTCACGACTGCCCACATGGGACCTTCGCGTTCCATAAGAAAACGGAATAACATGCGACCTGCGCGCGTGGCGGTGGCGAGACTAAACCAGGGATCGCGAGCGAGGCCACCTGGAGCAATCAGGAAAATACGATCGATTTTTGCTGCAAAGGGACTTGCAAGTGCGAGTACGGGACGAGCGCCGATGCTGTAACCCAGTAGTGAAAAACGCGTGATGTTATTCGATTCAAGGAAGCCGCCTATCATTGCCGTCCAGTCTTCCCTGGACAGGTCTATGTCGTTGTTTGATCGGGTGCTGCCACCATGGAAGAAGAGGTCGAATGAATAACACGTGTAGCGCGACCCTAATAAGGAAGTCAGTTCAACGAAAGCGGAGGCATCCTGGCCAAAGCCGTGGAAGAGAAGCAGTATTTCAGGACCGTTTCCGCTTTGACGGTAAGAAAGCACCGATCCATTCCATTCAAATTCCATAGTTTTGCCAAAAATAAGGAATAGCATCCGGGTTTTTTGGTGCAGGTAATTCTTCGTTACGTTACAATAAATTCTACGTATACTGCGTCTACGGATCAAACCCTGAAACGTGCTCCTATGGATTTCGCCATGCAGCTAAAAGAACAGACCTTTCTTAAGGAGAAAGACCGGTTGCTCAGTTTTATACGCAACCGGGTTTCGTCGGCTGAGGAGGCGGAAGACATATTGCAGGACGTCTTTTATCAGTTTGTGGCCGGTTTTGACACTATAGAGTCATTTGACCGGGTAACGGCCTGGCTCTTTTCAGTGGCGCGGAACAAGATCATCGACCGCTACAGAAAGGATGCTGTCCGACCGCAACGCGCTGATCTTGAGCGTCAGGCAAGCCTGGATGAAGACGCGCCCCTCACGCTTCAGGACATCCTTCCCGACCTTAATAATACACCGGAGGATTCCTTTTTCCGCGATGTCATCTGGGAAGCGATCATGGAAGCACTCGATGAATTACCCGCCGAACAACGCGAGATATTTGTGCTGAACGAAATTGAGGAAAAGAGCTTTCGCGAGATCGCTGAAGAAAGAAATATTTCAATCAATACGCTGCTGTCGCGAAAGCGCTATGCAATACTGGCGCTTCGCAAAAAACTGCAGCGATTGTATGAAGACATATAATGGATAAAGCATCATGAACGGAAAGGTGTTTTTTTGGAAATGTGTAATTGGAATTCTGCTCGGATTGATTCTTTTCGGGCTGGTGACCCAGTTGCTGTGGAACTGGCTTGTCCCTGAGTTGTTTAGCGGTCCACGCATTAATTACCTGCAGGCTGTTGGGTTGCTTGCGCTGAGCAAACTCCTGACCTGGGGATTTTGGGGAAGGCCGCCGCGACATTCCGGTCAGCCATATTGGAAACGCCGGTTTGCCGAAAAACTTCACAGCATGGATCCCCAGGAGCGCGAAGCTTTCAAACAAAAGATGAAAGAGAAGTGGTGTTCGTGGGAGAAGGATTCTTCATCTTCCGGCAGTTCAAACGTTTGAAACAGTTGAGCTGCCACTATTCTCCAACCGTTTTATTTCTCACGACGCCTTTAGATTTTGTCTTGTGTTGTAACGCTATTAATTCTTTTGCGGTAGCCTCACTATCGAACTTCACGCATAGTTGAAATGATTTTTCTTTTTCTGTACGGTTCTGAAATATTACGACGCGCCATGCGTCTGTTGTCCTGAGGCCCGCTCCTGGCGTGTTTATTACAGTTTAACCGGAATCTTTTACACTTTATGATGAAATAATGGGGTTAATAAAACCTGGAACGCCCATGTGCGTTAAAGGAAACATTGGAAACTTTTAAAATACATTTCGTTTCCATAGTTTTGCCGCATGGAAGACATCGACGATAACAAGGAAAAATTGCTCCGCGGTGCGGACGAACTGTTCATGAAGTACGGCTTGCGCAGTGTTTCGATGGACGACATAGCCCGCCACCTCGGCGTTTCGAAAAAAACAATCTACCAGTACTTCGCCGACAAGGATGAAGTCGTGGAATCAGTAGCCAAGGGGCACATGCAGCGGCAAAAAGAGCAGTTCGAACGAATTGCAATGGAATCGAAAAATGCGGTCGAGGAAATGGTTCGGATTTCATTTTGCCTGAAAGAAAACATGCGGAACATCAATCCAAGTGTTTTGTTCGACATGCAGAAATACCATCAGAGTTCCTGGAACGAGTGGTTAAAGTTTAAACATAAGTTTATCCGTGAGAACATCATCCGAAGTATGAAGCAGGGAATTGAAGAAGGTTTTTTCAGGGATGACTTCAACATGGAAATCCTGGCAACGATGCGACTCGAACAGGTTCAGATGGCATTTGACAGCTCGGTCTTTCCGCGCGAAAAGTTCAACATGGCGGAGGTCCAGGCTCAATTGTTCGACCATTTTATCTACGGCCTTTTCACTGACAAAGGCAAAAAACTTTATCAGAAATACAAACAGAAAAACCCACAACCCTATTCCGTATAAGTCACATGAAACGCTACCTGATTTTTATTCTCGCACTGCTGCACATCAATTTGGTGAGCGGCCAGACAGGCGCGGTAAGAAAGCTCACTCTGGAAGAGTGTCTGAAATACGCGCTTGAAAATAATGTTGAATTAAAGAACGCAACGATAGATGAACAGATTGCGGATGGCAGGGTGAAGGAAACCCGCGGCATCGGCCTGCCTCAGGTGAATGCATCCGTATCCCTCGTGCACAACCAGAAGCTGTCCAGATTCTTTGGTCAGAAGTCGTCTGATAACCCGATTACCTCCGGTTTCCCCGGAAACGACGGTGACGTGTTTGCCATGCAGAACTTTTTCCAGCTGAAGAGCAGCGGCGATGCCGGAGTGAGAATCGATCAACTATTGTTTAACAGTTCATACCTGGTTGGACTACAGGCGGCGAACGCATATCGCAACCTTGCAGTAAAAAACTCCCAGCAAACGCGCGAACAGGTGGTGGAGAACGTATCGAAGGCATTCTATACCTGTCTGATAAATAAGGACAGAATCGGTTTGTTTGATGCAAATATCTCCCGCGTCGACAGTCTGCTGAGGACAACAAAAGCGCTGTTTGATAATGGCTTTGCTGAGTCCATTGATGTGGATCGCATCCGCGTGACATTGACCAATCTTCGTGTTGAACAGAGTAAGTTTCTGCGATTGCAGGAGGTTTCTCTCGAACTTTTGAAGTTTCAAATGAATTATCCAATGAACGAGCCGATCGATGTAGAAGGTGACATTTCGTCCATCGAGGTTGACAGCGCTATCCTGAACGAATACTCAGCGACCTGGGATTACGCGCAACGCAGCGACTATCAGCTCCTCGAGGCAAACAGAAAACTTCAGTCACTTAATCTTAAGAACAAATACGCCGAGGGGCTGCCGAGCTTGTCGGCATTTGCAAACCTGGGATACTCGACGCAGTCTCCAACCATCGGCGGCTTGTTCAAGACAGAGACCGACATGGAAGACAATGGCGTGATCGGACCGGATAAGTGGTACTCCTATTCGATGTTCGGACTATCGCTGAACATTCCGTTGTTCAGCGGACTGCAACGGAATTACCGTGTGCAGCAGGCCAAACTCGAGTTGCAGAAGACAGAGAACTCTTTCTCAGCGCTCAAGTCGGGTATCGACCTCGAGATCAAACAGGTTGCATCCAATTACCTCAGCGCAGTGGAGGCAGCATCGGCACAGAAGGAGAATGCTGAACTCGCAGGCAACATTGCACGCGTGGCGCGAATCAAATTCGAACAAGGTGTCGGCTCCAACCTTGAAGTCGTTGAAGCGGAAAGTTCTCTCAGAGAAGCACAGATAAATTACTATAGCGCTCTGTATGATGCGATGGTGGCAAAAATTGACCTCGACAAAGCATACGGAAGGCTGCAAAACCCCGAAATGAACCAACAATAACCCTATTCAAAATTAACTCATGAAAAACTTTATGAATTTTCGTTTGGCTGTATTTCTCATCGTAGGCGCAGTGGTTGCCGGATGCAGTGCTACAACCCCTGGCGACGAACGCAAGGCTAAGTTGGAGAAGCTGAAAAAACAGCAGGCAGAATTGTCAAAGGAAATTAAGGATCTTCAAACCCTCATTGACAAGGATACGCCGGATAGCGCACGCGTTGTCAAGGCGAAAGAAGTTGTCGTTACGGAAATCAAACCCCGCAGCTTTGACCACTACGTTCAGACTCAGGGACGAGTTGAAGCAGAGAATAATATTCTGATCAGCGCCCGTACAATGGGTGTGGTTGAGAAAATACTGGTTCAGGAGGGTCAGCAGGTTTCCAAAGGTCAGGTTCTGGCGCAGATTGATAATTCACTGATCCTGACAAGTATCCAAAGTATGGAAGCTCAACTGGAGCTTGCAAATACTGTGTTTGAGAGACAAAAGAATCTCTGGAATCAAAAGATTGGAACGGAAGTGCAATATCTGCAGGCCAAAACCAATAAGGAGAGTCTCGAAAAACAACTGGCGGCGCTGAGGGAGCAAAACGACATGACAAGAATCAAGGCTCCGGTGTCAGGAATCATCGATGATATTCATGTGAAGGTTGGTGAGAACATCGCACCGGGAATGCCAGCCCTGAGAATTGTAAACAACAGCGAACTCAAACTCGTGTCAAGCGTATCCGAGGCGTATGTCGCCCAGGTTAAACGCGGAAACAAGGTGATCGTCGAAATTCCGGAACTTAGCAAAGTCGTTACCGGAAAGGTTTCCTTCGTCGGACGGAACATCGATCCTATGTCGAGAACGTTCGCAGTTGAAGTTGACCTGCCGTCTGAGGCTGAGCTCCGTCCGAATATGACTGCAACCGTGAAGGTCGTGTTTAATACAGCGGAAGAAGCGCTTGTTGTTCCTGTAAATACAATTCAAACACTCAACAGCGAGAAGATTGTTTACGTCGCAGAAAAGGATGGCAACCTCTATGTTGCAAAACGCAAGACCGTCACGATCGATGGCGTTTATAACAACCAGGCACAGGTGCAGGGTCTTAATCCCGGTGACCAGGTAATTACCTTCGGTTATCAGGGTCTTAATGATGGCGAGATTATCAAAATCTAAAGGTTTACTGAACCCATATACTATTACTATATGCAGGATTTGAATAAAGAGTTTAAGCCGACGAGTTGGGCAATCGATAACAAAGTCAGCATCTATGTTGCTACGTTCATTATCTGCCTCGCCGGGATTTTTGTATACCGCGGACTACCAAAGGAAAACTTTCCTGAGGTTGTGTTTCCGCAGATATATGTAGCGACAGTCTATAACGCACCACCAAAGGACATCGAAAACCTGATCACGAAACAAATCGAAAAACAGGTTAAGTCACTTTCCGGCGTGAAGAAGGTTACGAGCAACTCGTTGCAAAACTTCTCTAACGTTATTATCGAGTTCGAAACGGACATTGACGTAGCAGACGCGAAACGGGAAGTCCAGAATGCTGTTGATAGAGCCAAACCGGATTTGCCATCGGATCTTGAGAACGAACCCGAAGTTATCGACATCGATATCTCGGAGGTTCCTATCATGTTTGTCAACCTCTCGGGTGATTACGACCTGCAGACACTGAAGCGTTATGCCGAAATGATGCAGGAGCGTTTTGAATCGCTGCCGGAAATCCGGAGAGTGGATATCGTTGGTGCACTCGACCGCGAAATACAGATCAACGTCGATATGTATAAGGCTGCGCTTGCCGGTATGGCATTGACGGACATTGCCCAGGCGGTAGGAAGTGAGAACGTAATCCTGCCTGCCGGTGAACTTTCCGTGGACGGAATGAAACGTTCACTTAGTGTGAGCGGTGAATTCGCGAACGCTGATGAGCTGGGCAACCTGGTCGTCGGCTCTACTGTTGGTGGAAAGGTTTACCTTAAAGACATCGCAGAAGTTATCGATACTCACAAGGAGCAGGAAAGCTTCGCGCGACTGGACAAGAAAAATGTGGTTACGCTAAACGTGATTAAACGAAGCGGAGAGAACCTTATCGAGGCCTCCGATAACATCCGTGCAATCATTAGCGAATACGAAGCCGGAATTCTCCCTCCCGGATTCAAGGTGACCGTTACAGGTGACCAGTCGGAGAATACGCGTGTTACGTTGCACGACCTGATTAATACCATCATCATCGGATTTGTTCTCGTAACAATCATTCTCATGTTCTTCATGGGTGTGACAAATGCGGTGTTCGTGGGGCTTTCAGTTCCCATCTCAAGTTTCATCGCGTTCCTTGTGTTTCCGAGCCTGGGATTTACGTTGAACATGATGACACTGTTCTCGTTCCTGCTGGCACTCGGTATCGTGGTGGATGACGCGATCGTTGTGATTGAGAATACCCACCGTGTTTTCGATAATGGTAAGGTTCCGATTCGCAAGGCGGCCAAGATCGCAGCCGGTGAAGTATTCCTTCCCGTGTTGTCAGGTACGCTGGTGGTCCTGGCGCCATTTATTCCGCTCGCATTCTGGCCGGGTGTCATCGGGAAATTCATGATGTATCTCCCCATTACACTGATCGTTGCCCTTCTTGCTTCACTGTTGGTGGCGTACATCATCAATCCAGTGTTTGCAGCGGACTTTATGAAGCGTCACGAACACGATGATCACCAGGTAGGGAAGGTTACGAAGGGTTTCAAAGTAACCTCGGTAATCTTTGCCGGTATTGCCATCGTTTCGTACCTGATCAACTTTGGTCTCGGTAACTTCGTCGTATTCCTTTATCTTCTGTATGTATTGCACCACTTCCTGCTGACGCGGGCGATATCATACTTTCAGACTTCCGTTTGGCCAGCCGCTCAGGAGTTTTACAAAAAAACGATCACCTGGTGTCTTTACAGGTACCGACCTGTATGGATACTGATAGCTACTATATTCCTCTTTGTTTTCTCACTTGTGTTCACGGCAATACGGAAGCCTCCGGTAGTGTTCTTCCCGAATGGACAGCCCAACTTCATCTATGCGTATGTTCGCATGCCAATTGGAACTCACCAAAACGTTACGGATTCGATTACTTCGATTGTCGAAAACAAGATCATGGACGTGCTTGGTGAGAAAAATCCGATTGTGGAGTCGGTAATTTCGAACGTGGCCATTGGTGCAAGTGAAAATCCTTTTGATGTGGGAGGGCAGGTGAGCCCCCACCTTGGAAAAGTTTCCGTCGCCTTTGTGAAGTTCGCAGAACGCGACGGACAATCGACCAAGGATTATCTCCAGAAGATTCGCGACGCTGTGAAGAACATCAAAGGTGCGGAGATATCGGTCGACCAGGAACAAAACGGTCCTCCGACCGGTAAGCCGATCAATATTGAAGTTGCAGCGGATGACTTTGATCTGCTCGTGAAGTCGGCGAATGAAGTTCATCGTTTCCTCAATCAGCAGCAGGTTCCAGGTGTTGAAGAACTTAAGTCGGATTTTCAGGCGGACAAGCCTGAGATCCTTATCAACATCGACCGCGAAAAGGCTAACAGGGAAGGTATTGCTACAGCTGACATCGGGCGCGCGCTTGCTACCGCGGTGTACGGTTTTGAGGTTTCGAAATTCCGTGACGAGAACGACGATTACCCGATCCAGCTTCGTATCAAGAAAGAACAACGGAATGATGTTAATGCGCTTTTGAATATTCCGATTATCTATCGCGACATGGCGGCAGGTGGAATTGTCAGACAGGTTCCGCTTTCAGCAGTGGCAAAAGCAGAGTTTACAAACAGCTATGCCGGTATCAAGCGCATCGATCAGAAACGCGTGATCACGCTTTCGTCGAACGTACTCGGGGACTACAATCCGAACGAAGTTGTCGCGGACATAACGGCGCGGCTGCGGGATTTTCCTGCTCCTGACGGAGTAACGATCCGGATGACCGGGGAACAGGAAGACCAGAAGGAGACCAGCGACTTCCTGGGCGTTGCTTTTGGGCTGGCCTTTGCGCTGATGTTTATGATTCTTGTCATTCAGTTTAACTCGGTGAGCAAACCGGTGATCATACTGGCGGAGATTATCTTCAGTATCATCGGCGTGCTCATTGGTTTCTCATTATTCAAAATGGAGATATCAATCGTTATGACAGGTGTGGGTATCATGGCACTTGCGGGTCTTGTTGTACGTAACGGGATTCTGCTCGTCGAATTCACTGAATTGCTTCGCGAGCAGGGTAGACCTTTGTACGAGGCAATTATTGAAGCAGCCAAGACGCGTATGACGCCTGTGCTCCTGACTACTTTCGCAGCTACGATGGGTTTGATCCCTCTGGCCGTCGGATTGAATATTGACTTCGTAACATTGTTCACAGACCTGAATCCACACTTGTACTTTGGCGGAGACAACGTCGCTTTCTGGGGACCGCTGTCGTGGACAATGATTTTCGGCCTCTTGTTCGGAACTTTCCTGACGCTGGTATTGGTACCCGTAATGTACCTGCTTATCGCTAAACTCAAGGATAGGGTGTATAAGAAACGTGAGAGTGAGTATCCGAGGGACGCTGATGAGACTGTTCCGGCAGTATAAGAGATAAACTAAATCATAAAAAAAATCGTCTTAATAAACAGAGACGATTTTTTTTATGACGATTCGAATCATGAACTGGGTAATTGTTGTCGCAATTCTTTTGGCGATTGACTGGTATGTTTTCCAGGCGATAGTCACCATTACGAAGGACTGGACTTCCGCGTGGAAGTCTGTCGTCCGCGTTGCGTTTTGGGTGCCGACTGCCGTGTGCATAGGTGCAATGATTTTTTATGTGCTGGGTGATCCATATGCGATTTCGCATAAGGCGCGTACATTTCTCCTTACGGGGATTTTCGCGGTCTATATTTCGAAGGTGTTTGCCGTTGCTGTGTTGTTAATCGATGACATACAACGCAGTGTCAGGTGGGTAGCGAGTTACTTCAATCGCAGCTCCGGCGAGGCCCTGCCCGGACCGGCCATCACCCGCTCCGAGTTCCTTTCGAAGACTGCTGTCGCTATGGCTGCCGTTCCGTTTACGGCGATGGCTTATGGTATCATCAGTGGTGCGCACGATTATCGGATTCGCAGAAAGACTGTGTATCTCGCCGGTCTGCCCAGGTCGTTCGATGGGATGCGCATCGCACAGATTTCGGATATTCATTCGGGCAGTTTCTTCAACAAGACAGCGGTGAAAGGGGGCGTTGAAATGCTTATGAAGGAAACGCCGGATGTCGTTTTGTTCACCGGCGACCTGGTCAACAACGAGGCGGCAGAGGTGAAAGATTATATTGACATCTTCGGTAGAATCAAGGCGCCCTTTGGTGTATTTTCTGTAACAGGAAACCACGACTACGGCGATTACAAGCGTTGGCCAAGTGAAGCTGCGAGAGTGAAAAACCTCAATGACCTTTTTGAAGCGCATAAACTGATGGGCTACACGCTCCTCCGCAATGAAAACAGGATAATTGAAGCGGGTGGTGAAAGGATTGCCATCCTTGGCGTGGAAAACTGGGGTGCGGGTGGTTTCTCAAAATATGGAAAGCTTGATCAGGCTTACGCTGGTTCTGACGAGGCGGCGGTCAGACTTTTACTCTCACATGATCCGAGCCACTGGGATGCACAGGTGAGACCCGATTACCCGGACATAGACATGATGTTTGCAGGGCACACGCATGGTTTTCAATTCGGCGTTGAAGTTGCTGGTCTGAAGTGGAGCCCGTCTCAGTACGTGTACAAGCAATGGGCGGGCCTGTATCAGGAAGGATCACAATACCTTTACGTCAATCGTGGATTTGGTTACCTCGGATACCCGGGACGAATTGGCATGCCGCCGGAGATTACGATCATTGATCTGAAGGCAGGAACTCCACCCTCCGCGTAATTCAGACGGCAGGTATATTCAATTTACTTCTTCTCGACGGCGTGCCCACCGAATTCATTTCTTAAGGCGGCCACGATTTTTCCTGAGAATGTATCGTCTTCGTGCGAGCGGTAACGCATCAGCAAGGAGAGTGCGATTACCGGAGTGGCTATCTGTTGTTCGAGAGCGGTTTCGAGTGTCCATTTGCCCTCACCGGATGAATGCATAACGCCGCGTATGGATGAGAGGCCCGGATCTTTCCGCAATGCGTTTTCCGTCAGTTCCATGAGCCAGCTTCGCACGACGGAGCCGTGGTTCCATACCTTTGCCACACGTTCAAGAGGGAGTTTAAAATCACTTTTGTGCATGACTTCAAATCCTTCGGCGATTGCCTGCATCATACCGTATTCAATTCCGTTGTGCACCATCTTGACGTAGTGTCCGGAGCCGCTGGGGCCACAGTACAGGTATCCATCGGGAACGGAAATAGCACGGAACAAAGGCTCGCAATGATCGAACGCGAATTTGTTGCCGCCGATCATGGCACACACGCCATGGAGTGCCCCTTCAGTGCCGCCACTTGTTCCGCAGTCGAGGAAGTTGATTTGCAACGCGTTCAGTTCAGTGGCGCGTCGCATGGAATCCTTGTAGAATGAATTTCCACCATCGATGACAATATCGCCTACGGAAAGCAGGGGCTTCAGTGTACTCAGAGTCTGATCAACAAGATCGCCTGCCGGAATCATAATCCAGATCACACGCTTCGAGGGCAGTTTTTCAACGAGGTCCCTGACTGAAGTTGCTGTACCTACGCCGTGCGTTGAAATTTCATTCAGTGTTTTTTCGTTGATATCGAAAGCAATTACGTCATGGCCTTTGCTCCTTATATTTCGCGCGAGATTGAATCCCATTTTACCGAGGCCGATAAGTCCTATTTGCATGTTGTTTTGAATTATAGGTTTTGTTCCTCCGTTAACGGAGCAGTTGAAACATTTTTTCGTGATTTGAATTCGTGCAGCTTCTCCATACTGGGCGAAAGCGTACGATAGAGCTCGTCAAAAATTGGAAAGATTTCCTCACGGTAGACTTCGTGTACGTCATACTGTGGCTCGAAAGTAGTAGCATCAGCTTCAGAAAACCGGTCGTAATCACCCTGGATACCCAGCGTGTCAAAGCCAAGAAAGGCGGCACCAATTGCCGATGCGTCTTCACGGTTGACGAGTGCTACCTTCTTTCCGAAAATGGTCGCAAGCAATTGAACCCATTGTTGTGACCGTACGAATCCTCCGCTTACATGTATCCGGCTTATTGCATTTCCGTCGGCTTCAATTCCGCGCATGATTTGATACAGGGAAAACAGAATGCCTTCGATTACCGCTTTCGTAAAGTGAGCCTGTCCATGCTGACCCGTGATTCCGAAGAACACACCGAATGCGTTGCTGTTCCATATCGGTGCGCGTTCACCGAAGAGGTATGGCAGAAAGATGAGTCCGCCTGATCCGGGGGGAACATCTGAAAGCGTTGCAAGCAATTCAGCATACCCTGCATCAGAATTCAATTTTTTACCGAGCAGTTTTTCTGCATACCATTTCAACGCGATACCGCCGTTGTTAATCGGCCCGCCTGAGATGAATACGTTTTCATTCAATCGGTAATTGAACGTCATGTGTTCCCAGTTAAGCGCAGGCTTTTGTCGTGCGACGCGAATGGCACCACTTGTTCCAATGGTGAGAGCCGCTACGCCGGGTACGGTTGCGTAACTCCCCTTGTTGGCAAGACACCCATCGCTGCTCCCAATGACAAAAGGAATATTGCGTAAAGAATCGGGAATCCGGATCGTTCCTTTGACACCGGTGATTGTATGATTCGTATTGACCGGAATTGAAAGACGTTCGTGACTAAGTCCAGCCAGTCTGAGTGCATGCTCATGCCACGTCAGTGTGTTGATGTTGAACAATCCGCTCGCGGATGCAATTGAATAATCGACCTCGAAGACATTGAACAACCTGAACCAGATAAATTCTTTAATGGAGATAAAACGTGCCGTCCTTAAAAACAAATCGGGATTATTCTCGCGTAGCCATATGATTTTGCAAAGAGGAGACATCGCATGCAGCGGTGTACCTGTTTCTTCGTAGAGGCGTTTTCCGGATTCAGAAGTTCGTAATTGTGAAGCAACGTCAGCGCTACGGTTATCTGCCCATGTGATCATCGGGTGAAGGGCATTGCCATGGTTATCGACAGGGATAACACTGTGCATCGCGCTGCTCAGACATACGCCGTGAGGAGCTTCGTTTGTTCGTGTAATGAGTTGTCTAAGTGCTGTAAGAAAGGCCTGCCATATGACTTCGGGATCCTGTTCGGAATGACCCGGAATGGAATTGAGAGTAGGATAGGAGACGCGGGTACTGGCGAGGGCTTCACCCGACTGGGATACGGCAACAGCCTTTGTGCTTCCTGTTCCTATATCGATTCCGATTATGTGCATGGAGGCGGCAAGATAATTGAAAAAATAAAAAAAGGGCATCCCGGTTTTCGGGACGCCCTCGGTTTAGGTTAAGCCAAGTAATAACTTAACTGGTCAGTATCATTATTGGGTGATGCGTCGACGTCAAAGAAAATGTACGAAATAGTAAGCTGGAATACAACTCCGTGACAACAAAGCGTGATGTCGCAACAAAAAAGGCCACACAAGGTGGCCTTCATGGATATTCCGATTTAATCAGTATTCTCTGCGATTGAATCCTCCCCCATTTCTGAAACCGCCGCCGCCACCTGGACGAGGAGAATCTGTTTTGGGTCTGGCTTCGTTAACTACCAAAGTCTTGCCGAGAAAATTGAAACCGTTCAGGCTTGAAATTGCCTGCCGGGCCGAACCCTCGTCAGCCATTTCGATAAAACCGAAACCACGGCTGCGCTGGGTCACTTTGTCCATGATGATCTTGGCAGAAGAAACTTCGCCATACTCTTCAAATAATCCCTTCAATTCCTGTTCGGATGCCTTAAAAGGGATGTTGGCAACGTAAATGTTCATTTGTACTACTAATAAAAGAATGTAAAATAATTGTCGATAACTGAGAAACTTAACGAGACTGACTCATCAAAATATTGGGAATATTGGGGAGGGTCCTGAAAGGTTTGTCAATTAACTTCATAAAGATATATATATTTTTCTGGATTTAACCTAACGTCAAGCTTTTTTGCCTGAAACGGTCCGTTTTGTCGTTTTTACGGTAAATAACAAAGCCGGGCGCTCAAATAAAGTCCATTGGCCCATCAACTCACCGCCGATTTTGGGTTAAGATTACATGTCGGGTTTCCTCCGAACCTCATTTAAACTATCTTATTAACGCGGTAACAAACCCGCCTTAATGCTGAACTTCATGCGACAGACTGTTGTCATAAGTCTCTTTTTCCTCCTTGGAAACACTTCCGTACACGGACAGGTGAAGAAAATCCCTGTTAACAGGTTGAAGATTGCCTGGGAAATCATCGCGAATCATCATGAAAATGAGAACAAGTTCCTATCAGCTTTTACGCTAACCAATAATGCATCACGACCATTACCTGAATCTGGCTGGAGCTTATACTTCAACTTCGTCCGATCGGTAGATGTAGAGTCAGTTACCGGCAATGTCGCGATCGAATATATCAATGGTGACCTTTTTCGTCTTTATCCGAAACCGACATTTGCAGGTCTCGGAGCTGGCGAATCGTTAAGAATCCTATTTGTTTCATCGGATTGGGCGATAAATGTTACCGATGCGCCTGCCGGACTTTACTGGGTTTGGGACGACAAACCCGATTCAGGAATTACGATCGATAACTATCACATCATTCCTTCATCCAGACCGGAACAGTTTCGTCGTTCTCCGGATGACAACGTCGCGCCCACCACGCCACAGAAGTTGTTTGAACAGAATACAAGAGCACGTGACATGGATGAGAGCGAACTCGTTAAGGTTTTTCCGACACCAGTGGCCTACAAGGAAAATCCGGGACTCTTCATGATAACGGAGACAACCACAATTGTGGCGGATCCCGATTTCGACAAGGTCGCTGACTATCTTATTGAAGAGATCTACTGGATAATTGGTAAACGTCCGCACCGAAGCGTATCGGGGACGACGCGAAACTGCATTGTACTACGAAAAGCTGCCATGGCGAAGGAAGCATATAGCCTTCGCGTTGACGCGACGCAGATCGCGATATCGGCGTCGGAGCCATCGGGCATATTTTACGGAATCCAGTCCTTGAAGACACTCATTCCGCCGGTGACGCTGGAAACCGTGAGGCGGTATGCGGCTATACCTGCCGTCGAAGTAATCGATGAACCCAGGTTTCCGCACCGTGCAATCTTCCTTGATGTCGCGCGAAATTTTCAATCGCGGCAGCAAGTAAAAAAGCTCATCGATGTCATGGCTCTGTACAAACTCAATGTATTGCATCTCCATCTCAACGACGACGAAGGATGGCGCCTTGAGATACCGGGATTGCCGGAACTTACCGAGGTTGGCTCGCGTCGGGGACATACGCACGCGAACGCGGTTCACCTTCCGCCTTCATTCGGGTCGGGGCCGAATGTATTGAACGCATATGGCAGTGGTTACTATTCGCGGGAAGATTTTATTGACATACTTCGTTACGCGACTACCAGATTCGTTACTGTGATTCCCGAAATAGAAACACCAGGTCACGCGCGCGCTGCAATAAAATCAATGGAGGTACGGTATCGCAGGTATATGGACGTTGGCGCGGAGAAAGAGGCGCGCGAATACCTGTTACGCCACCCGGACGACAAATCGCAATACAAGTCGGTTCAGGGTTGGAATGATAATGTCATGGATCCTGGAATGGAGTCGACGTATGCGTTCCTCGAACATGTCGTTGATGAAGTACGCGCCATGTACCACGACGCTAAAGCACCTTTGAATATGATTCACTTCGGCGGTGATGAGGTCCCTGCCGGTGCATGGGAAATTTCCCCGCCATGTCTATCGGTCATCGATAACAATCCCGCTGTGAAAGGTACGGCGGATTTGTGGTACTACTTTTTCGATCGGGTGAATCGGATGCTTGCGTCAAAGGATCTGTCGCTTTACGGCTGGGAGGAAATTGCATTGAGAAAAATCAGACGTGACGGAAAGGATGAGTATGTGCCCAACCGGGATTTTGTTGATCAATCCGTTCACGTCGACGTATGGAACAATGTCGCAGGCTGGGGTTCCGAAGATCTTGCTTACCGTCTTGCAAACGCCGGATACAAAGTCGTACTCTCCTGTGTCAGTCATTTGTATTTCGACATGGCTTATTACAAATCCTTTGATGAACCCGGCTACTACTGGGGAGCATATGTGGATGTTGATAAACCGTTCTCGTTTATACCGTACGATTACTTCACCAATTTGCGTGAGGATCGCCTCGGCAATCCCATTGACAAGTCTGCCTTTCGTGAAAAGGAACAACTCACGGATCAGGGCAAGACAAACATCGTTGGTATCCAGGGACTCCTGTGGGCGGAAACCATTCGCGGACCCGAACGTATGGAGTATCATCTGTTGCCAAAGTTACTGGGACTTGCAGAACGCGCCTGGGCAGCGGAGCCACGCTGGGCGACAGAAACCGATAGCGTGCGTCGGAACACGTTGTATCGCGAGGCATGGTCGGCGTTCGCGAACATATTAGGTAAGCGCGAACTGCCGCGGCTGGACTATTATCACAGCGGTTATAAATACCGGATACCATCACCGGGAGGAATCGTACGGAATAATCGAGTCGAGGCCAACATTCAATTGCCGGGGTTTGTCATACGATACACAACGGATGGGAAGGAGCCAACCATTAAGAGCAGAATATATAATGGTCCGATTAATTCGGATCGCATCGTGAAATTACGGGCCTTCAACCGTGAGGGACGGAGCAGCAAAACGACAACGGTTCCCATACGGGGCAACTGACTACCGCTTTTTGAAGATTGCTCTGAAGATTAATACGAAAGCTATTCCGCCAATACACATGACGAGAAGGACTTCCGGTGTGATTTGATCGATGGCGTGCATTTGTCCTGCGCTTCATAACTGAATGCGCACCTCAAATTTAATATCATTTTGAACATTCCCTGCGATTTCGTCAACGCCGTTTCCGATAGATTCAACATCGACGTACCGGGTAGCGCCAAACCTCAGCCAGAACGTCCAGTTTTTATTCAGGTTATACTGAACAAGCAGGTAGCGCCGGACACCCGTGCCATTGTACGCCGGCATCGAGTACGACAGCCACACGTCGTGTTCGTACAGATACTGGCGGTTGTCGTAGTCATCTGTATCAAATAATGCGTACCGGGCCGTCCAGCGGAACTTGCCGGCACGCCATACGATGTCCTGGGCAACTACGTTTCCGGAAGAGAACTGCGCACCCTTCGATAATGTACTCATCTGCAATCGTGTTCTCATGCGCAGGGATTGCGACGGCTGAAAATCAAAGTTGATGGCAAAGTTTCGTTTGCGTACGTATTCGAGCTGGTAGAGAGCTTCTTCTCCCGAAGAAGTATTTCGCAACTTGCGTTCTTCGCGCACCTGAAAGAAAACTGATGCCGCTTTCGCGGGTTGCCATTGTACACGCATCAGCCATTCGTGACCGCTTGTTGGTGCATAGGTGCGAAACTTCAACGCATTGAACCGAAACAAATCCACATAACCGGCAAACTGGAGTTTCCTGCTGTAGCGGTACTTCCAACCCCAGTAAAGGCCCGTTTCATTCTTTGGTGTTGTATTTTCTGAAAATGCGCTCGCCCACATCGGTTGAAAATGGGGGCGATAGTTTCTGTAAAGGACGGTCAGATCTACATTTGGACTTACACTCATCAACACCCCCGCTACATGCGCGGAGCCCTGTCCCAGCGTTTGGGCTGACTCAAAAAAGAAAGCGACGTTGTTCCGGTTGTAACTGGCGAAAATACTTGCATTCGTGTTCCGGTCGCCCCGAAACGCATAGTGATTGTAAAGATATTCACGCGGCGTAATGGAGGCTCCGAAACGAACATGCTGAACAGTAATTCCTGCATGCATGCGATTCTTCTCGAAAGCAACCACGGCACCCATGACATTCTCGCTAACGTTCTTGCGGCGTTGCAGTTCGCGACTATTGCGATGCAGGCCCGTCGATCCGATGGAGGAAACGGAAGCAGAATCGCTTTGAGTGAGGCTAGCGTCCCGGTGCGCTCCGGAGTAGAGTGCGCTGACAGATACGTTTTTGTTGATGGCATATGTTGCAGCGAGTCCGTGCAGACTTCCGCCTTCGTAAGCCGAAGTGTACGGAACGAATCCCACACCGGGGCGTCGTGCGCTGGTGATCGTTTCCGCACCTTTTCCGATTCCAAGTCCGCCGCCCCAAACGAGGCCCTGACCAAACTGCGCGGAAAAGTTTCCGGCGATCACATTTGAAAACCTGCCTTTCCCGGCAAGCTGGATGTGCCATGTATAGTGATCCATTCCATACTGGCGTCGCCGTGGTTCCCAGACTATTTTTTCACCAGCATCTTTTTCGGCTGTTACTCCGACGCTGTAGTCACCCGGGCGATATGAGCGCAGGCGGATCAAAATCCTTCCGGGGCTGCCGTTGAAGCGGAAGTCTTCGCGTTCATCAGCAAATCCTTTTTTCTCTTGCACAGCGTGATCGTATCGCACCATGAGGTAGTGATCGCCGTCGTTGATTATCCTCCTGAATAAAGATTTGTCAATGCGCTGTCCGGGTCCGATGACGCGCGCAATGCGACTAAGTTGCCGTAATGTTTCAGCGTCGAAGCCATCGATAGTTTGTAACTCGTAAATCGATACGAGGTCGCCGTTTTTCGTTCGGTGCGTTATCAGGTTTTCGATTTGCACTTCTGTAAGCACGCCCAGCAGACGAAGCTGATCGCGATTTGCGCGGTTGAGATTGATTGGATGTGCAAGCCATTGTGCATAGTTCTCCGCAGTTTCGGGATCGTCGCCTTCGTCGTCCTGCACAGACAACTGGTTTTCCATTATACTCTCGGGACTTAGTCCGCTCTCATTTTGACCAAGGACCTGAACCCATCCGGCGAAGGCAATCACGAATAAAAGACGTCTCATAGTCCTTCCTTTTTGATGAAATGAAAGCCCAACGATAACCCGTGCGCCACCGGCATTTCGGTGTTCCAGGAAAAAGCGTAATCTATTGTGAATCGACTGCGTGTGATACCAAAGCCGCCAAACACCGCCGCAGGGTTCAGATTGAAGCCGGAGCGAACCGCAAACTTCTTGTGAAACACATACTCGGTTCCCGCTTTGATAACGGGTTCGTAATCCAGGTCTTTTTCAATTTCAAGCGTGGCAAGAAACTTCTTGCGATGGGTGATGGCAATCGCGGCCGACATTAATGTAGGGAGTCTCTCACCTTCTGCAAGTTCGGGCTGGATGATGTTGGTAATCCGCGCACCTGCCAGTAGCCATGGCGTTATCTCTGCGATTCCACCTGCTGAAACCGATGCCACTGATTTGCCGCCAAAACCTTCCGTGTGAAAACGAATGTAGCGTATTGCAGCGCCAAGAGAAGCGAGCCCGAAACGGTTGGCATAACCGAATGTAATCAGCTGCTCATTATAGAGGTCGTCGCCAAATCGCGATGCACCAATGGCTGTTGCTCCGATTTTCCAGGGGAGAACGGCGAATGCACCCAATCGGTCGAATGATGGAAATCCGGCGATCCGTTCAAAACCAACGCCGGCTTCAGTGGCAGTGATGCCAGCAAGACCTGCAGGGTTATTGAAAATGGACCAGCCGTCACGGGAACAGGTTGCTGAGTATCCCATCGCATGAGCACGTGCACCGATTGCGGGAGATACACTTTGGGCAATAGAGGATTGCACAAGCGCTACGCATAGCGCAAATGAAAATAAATAATACACAACGGTTTTTTTTAGCTGGATGAATGTAGAAAAAACGTGATTGAAAATCAAATCACATGAAGGGAAGCCTTAGTGTCACTTCGGTATTTTGCGTTTACTTAAGATCCCTGAGACGCCGGAACGGCTTTGTGTTGGAAGAATCCGGATCAGAATTCTTTTTTGATGTGAAAGAAGAAACCATTGTTGCCTTCGCCGTTAAAACTATATTCAAAGCGAAGCACTGCGTCATACGAACCGACGATGTCAATACCACCACCGAAACCGGAGAGTAGTGTTCCGGTGAGGCGTTCTCCCTGGGGGTAATTGTCATAGTTATTCACGTAACCGAGATCGGCGTACGTCTTCAGATAAATGGATATCGGTATGTGACGGAACTGTTCGATTGGCATTGCTGCCCAGTGATACCGGCGCGAAAAGATACGTTTCTTCAATGTGGTCTTTGCAGCTGCATAAGACGGACCTTCGATCACATAAACTTCATAACCGCGAATGAATTGTGTCTTATAACCGAGTGCGCCATAGTTGAAATAGGGGAGATCATGAGGTGTTGAAATATATCCTATCAGATTATTCGACAGATAAAAGTTCTTCCCAAGATCAAAGAATTTCGCAAACGTCACGGCTGCCTCGGTTTTCTTCAGGTCATCATTTTCGAACAAGCCGCTTCGTGACAGGCTGCCGTGGAAGTAATATCCGTGCAAGGGGTATGCAACGTAATCACGATGATCCGATGTGAACAGGTACGTCAGAATCCCGTATTGCTGCGACGACGTTCCTTCAGGGCCGAGGTAGTCCGGATTCGCGCTACGCAATGAATCTCCGATGCTGTTGACTCGATAGTCCAGCCGCAACGCGTGTGTTTCAAAAAATGAATTTCTGAAACTATAGGTTATTCCCATTCCCCTGGCAAGGCGCTGGACGTAGTCCGATTCCAGGTACACGAGTTTGTGGTCTTCCGTTTTTGAGGCGACGTTTTTTGCTTCGGAGTAATCGAAATTGAATGCGATGCCGTGTTTTTGTTCGCGGTCCAGATTCGGAATCCGGTACGAAAGTTCAAAACGCCGGACGTAGCCAAACTGCGCGACAAACCGCAACGTCTCATTACGTCCGCGCATGTTGAACTGATAGAGCCGCAGCCCGTAGTTTACACGTCTGAAGTCATGGTCATAGTTTTCCCACCACTCATTAAAATTCCGGTCAGCAAGGTCGAAAATTGGAGAAGGAAACGTGTACCATCTTTCGTTAAGATCAATGATCAGATCAAACTGATCTTGCTCGAGTTCCAGAGTCCGGATATTAACGTGGTTAAAGAGACGCGTATTGATGAGTTTTTTGCGATCCAGTTCAAGAATCGCTGGGAGATCTGTTGAATAAATCAAATCTCCCTGTGAGAGCGACAACTCGCGCAGCACAATCCGGTCCCGCGTAATCCGGTTGCCTACAATAAAGATCCTGTTAATACGAACGAATCGGGCGGTACTGTCGGGTTTAGGAAGCGATTTTATCGGGCGCCTGACAGAGTCCGACGGAAGGACCTGTAAGAAATCCCGCTGGTGTCCTCCTGAAATGGAAAGGGTTACACATAAAATCAAGGATAACATCTGTAGCGCAAATCTCCCTCAAATACAAGTTTAACGCTACTTTTTCAAAAATCGGAACTCAGGCTCCCTTTTTTCTGTACGAAAGCAAGAGAATCACGATTCCAGCCAAAAACAGGGGAATGCTCAGTGTTTGTCCCATATTGAGGAAGAGACCTTCCTCGAATGCAACCTGGACTTCCTTTAGGTATTCAAATACGAAACGCAGGCCGAAACACCAGATCAGGAAAATGCCCAACAACCGGCCGGGCGGCACATTTTCTTTATAACGCGACCAGACCGCAAACAGCAATACAAACAACACCACGCAGGCGATTGACTCATAAAGCTGGGCGGGGTGGCGCGCAACTCCCAATGTCGTGATTCGTGCAGCATACGTTCCACCCTCTTCACGCACCACTGATACGTCGGTATAGTCATCCCTGGTTTCAAAGAAGCGTTCCGGACCGGCATTATCAAGTGCACGCACCGCTTGTCGTTCTGCAAACTGGTGCGCCTCCTGTTCGCGTGTACCCTTCTTGAAAAACAGATAGATGTTAAGTGGCTTGAGTCCCACACCGGGGCTTTCGATACTGTCATTCGGAATGAACTCCACCGATTCCAGAATACCCTTGGTATCAAATCGTTCGTCTTCTATTGTGGATGTGAAAGGATTCACAAAAACAACACCCCAACTCTTATCGGTAGGTATCCCAATGATCTCGGAGTTAAAATAATTACCGAGGCGGATAAGTGCACCGGTCAATGCTACGACGATAACAATCCTGTCGACAACCTGAAGATAAGATTGTCCAGGTTTCTTCTTGCGACTGTAAAGCCACAATGCAAACAGGATTCCGAACGCTGCCCCGTGACTGGCGAGTCCCTGAAGACCTGTAAAGCGGAAGGGTTTGAATTCAAACGGAAGAAAAATTCCAAGCGGATTTTCGAGAAACAATTCCGGTTGATAAAAGATGACGTGGCCGAGCCGCGCGCCGAGGATGGTGGCAATCACCATGTAGATCGTGAGCGTGTCCACATCACTTTGTGGTTTGCCTTCACGCTTATAGACGTAGTAAAGAATCTGCTGACTGATCAGAAAACCGAGGGCGAACAAAAGCCCGTACCAGCGTAGTGCAAACGTACCGTTACCGAAAATCTCAGGACTTCCATTCCAGATGAAATAGCTTAGTATACCCATAGGCGGCAAATATATAAGAATTGGTCACGACAAGCAGGCCGGGACCGATTTTTGTTGCGTGTACGATAATACAAATTCGTCTTCAAGTGGCTGATTTACAATGCATCAAGTTCGGCGCGAAACCCCGAAGAAAGGATCGGAAACCGGCACCATGTGCGCGGGTCGACGTTGAGATCGTCGAGATGAAACGATGGTGCAAAGCGCTCGCGTTTCCATTGGTTCGCCGCCCACAACCTGAAAAATTTCCGGATATAGGTCTTGAGCAGATCCTCGTCACAAACACCCTTCATGCTTTCGTAAACGGCGGCGGGTGACTTATGGTGAAATATCGCGTGACGTTCGATTTCCTCCAGTATTGGGTACGGCATCAGATCGGTCTCGTCAGTTTGTTTCGAATCCGGAGGTCGTAACTCTGCCGTTGGTTGAAGGCTGTTCACAGGGCGAAGTCCGACATAGCCCAACGATCTTTCCGCCCAACGCAACCACTGAATAATGAATGGTTTGCTAAGCCCGGCAATAGGGGCGAGGCTGCCGCTGGTGTCACCATCCATGGTTGCATAACCAACATCGCCTTCGCTGCGGTTCGATGTCGTAAGCAACACCGCCTGATTGATGTTTGCCAGCATCCAGATGATTGGTGATCGCGTACGCGCCTGTATGTTCTGCAATGCCACGTCGTCAGTTTGCCATGACAATTCTCTTCCTACCGCGGACTCGATCTTTTTTGTGTACGATTCGACTTCGTCGTCGATAGTCCAGTGATGAAACTTTGCGTTGATGGAGTGCGCCAGCGTCCTTGCTGCATCGAAGGTTGTCTGCGAGGAGTTTTTTGTACCCTGGTATGCGCACGTCAACAACTGGTGTACGGCGTCCGCAACGGAGGGACCTGCACCGGGTGTGACCAGTCGCAGGGTGTTGTAAAGGTTCGCGAGACCAATTTCATTTCCGGCGCGACGAACCATTTCCGAAACGAAAATTGCGCAGGATGCTGAGTCGGCGCCACCACTGAGCGACAAAACAAATCCACGGGCACGACTCTTCCGAAGGTAATCAAACAGTGCGAGTGCGAGTGCCTGAGTCAGTTCTTCGTTAACTTCCTTGTTATCGCGACTTGGTAATACCTCACTCTTTTGGGGAATGCCGAAATGTACGTCACGCGAGAGCACGGTGTAATTGTCGAAGCTGAGTCGTTTGTTGACGGCAAGTAACTTTCCATGCTGGCCAATGATCACATCACCGTCATAGATCATGCGCCCCGCTTCGTTTCCGAGGAGGTTTGCAAAAACGTAAACGCAATTAAATAGCCCCGAGCCTTCAATTACGACTTCTTCTTCCCGCAACAGACTTTTACGCATCGCGAAGTGACTTGCACTCGGATTCATGATCAACATAACACCGCGTTCCTTCAGTCGGTATCCCGGGCGACGCGACTTGTGCCATGCATCTTCACAGATTTCGAATCCGAGGGTAATCCCGTTTACGGTGTAAATAACATCGCCAGCTGGTACAACCCGCTCTCCGATCTTAAAGTCGACTACTTTTCCTGCCGGCCACGGTGTGAACCAACGGGGTTCATAGTGTACGCCATCACGGGCGAGATACTGCTTGCAGGTGATACCCAGGATTTCAGTGTTGCTGATAACGCACGCGCCATTGTAAACTTTCTTTTTCCAGATAATGGGTAACCCTACGGCTACAGTAATGTTCGTACAATGTGTACGGATTATTTCAAGCTGCTCGAGTGCTTTGGCGGGGACCCAATCGCTCAGAAACCAGTCTTCACATCCGTAGCCGGTAATGGATAATTCGGGCAGGCAAAGGAACTTCACCTCCTGGCGAATCGCTTCCTGGATGGCGGCAACAATGTTGGCGGTATTATTCGCCCAGTCCAGCGGAGTCTGATTTACTGAACCGCCGGCGATTCGTACCGGGTCAATGGGCATCATGCGGGAACAATAGGGTGTCGTATTGAAAACGCCTCAATATGCAAAAAGGTCAGCAAAAAATGTTGGTTTCGTATCCGGATCGGACGAGAACTATAACGTCAGAGGTTGTCGGCGAGCAAATTCAGCATCTCGCAGGTTTTGAAGGCGGCGTCCTGTTCCGCTTTCTTCTTGCTGTTTCCGAATCCGGTTCCGCGTGAATCACCATCGATTATTACCACGGCCGTGAATTCCTTGTGATTCTTGCCTTTCTTCACGTTGACGATCTCAAACCTGACTTCCCTGCCTTCACGTTGCGCCCACTCGATTATGCGGCTCTTGTAATTGGAATTCGAGCTAATCAGTTCCTGGAGGTCGTAATTCGGAGTGATAAGTTTATCGATAACAAACTTCTTTGTCCGCAGATACCCTTTGTCGAGGTATATAGCTCCAACGATAGCCTCCAGCGTATTACCCAGGATCACCTGTTGCAGATGGGCATTCTTCTGGTCGTATTGAACAATGTTTCCGACCCCGATCTTCCGGGCGAGCAGGTTGAGCGATTCGCGGTTAACGAGTCGTGAGCGGATTTCGGTTAGAAAGCCTTCAGACTTGTAGGGAAACTTTTTAAAGAGGAAGTCGGCGACTGCGGCACCCAGCACGGCATCTCCGAGGTATTCGAGTCGTTCGTTGGACTCTTTGAAGCCAGTACCATTTTCCCGGGCGATCGAACTGTGAACGGTGGCAAGTCTGTAAAGCTCCAGATTGGAAGGGGAAATGCCGGCAATGTTCTTGATAGCCCGCACCAACTTGTCATCCGGTTTGACTTTTCCTTTCCGTATTTTAAGAATCTTCCAGACCAAAATCGCTGAATCAAAATTATCCGATGCTAATTTAAAAGAATAAAAGAATTATCAATACGGGAAACGGCCTTGAACAGATCAATGCCCGGTCCGTTGACAATAATAAGACGGAAGGAACTCAGACTTTTCTGAAGATTACGGAGAAGTTGTGGCCACCGAATCCGAAGGTGTTACTCAGGGCGATTTTAACTTCGCGTTGTTGCGCTTTGTTAAATGTCATGTTGAGTCTCGGATCAAGATCCGGGTCGTCTTCGAAGTGGTTGATGGTAGGGGGTATCACCGATTGATTGATCGCCATGAGGCAGGCGATGCTTTCAATAGCACCGGCAGCGCCGAGCAGGTGACCCGTCATCGACTTGGTTGAACTGATGTTCATGCGATATGCCTGTTCACCGAAGACTTTCTGGATAGCGCGTATCTCGCCGATATCGCCAAGCGGCGTTGATGTGCCGTGTGTGTTGACGTAGTCGACTTCGTCTGCGGTAATACCGGCATCTTCGAGTGCATTGTACATCACCTGAATAATACCGGCTCCATCGGGATGCGGGGCTGTGATGTGATACGCATCGGCTGACATTCCGCCGCCAATGATTTCGCCATAGATTCTCGCGCCGCGTTTTTTCGCGTGCTCGTATTCTTCGAGGATGAGCGCGCCCGCGCCTTCGCCGAGCACAAATCCGTCGCGGGACTTGTCATACGGTCGTGACGCTGTCTCGGGAGAATCGTTTCGTTCCGAAAGGGCCTTCAGTGCGTTGAAACCACCGACACCTGCCTCACACACCGCAGCCTCGGATCCGCCTGACACGATGATGTCGGCCTTGCCGAGACGGATAAACGTAAAGGCATCGTAAAGTGCGTTGGTAGAAGAAGCACAGGCGGATACCGTTACATAATTTGGTCCGCGGAAGCCGTACTTGATTGAGATGTGACCTGCACTCAGGTCGGGAATCATCTTGGGAATGAAGAAGGGGTTGAACCGCGGCGTGCCGTCGCCTTTTGCATAGGTTTTTACTTCTTCCTGAAAAGTGAGTAACCCCCCGATACCTGATCCCCAAATGACGCCAGCGCGGTTCGGGTTTAAATCAGTCAGCGGGAGGTTTGAATCTTTTATAGCCTCATCGACAGCAACCATGGCGTACTGTGCAAAGGGGTCCATCTTACGGGCCTCTTTGCGATCCATGAAATTACCTATCTCAAAATTCTTTAATTCGCAGGCAAATTTTGTCTTGAAAAGAGATGCATCAAAGCGTGTTATCGGAGCTGCTCCGCTTTTGCCGTTCTTCAGGCCTTCCCAGTATTCCGCCAGCGTATTCCCGATCGGGGTGAGTGCACCAAGTCCTGTAACGACTACTCGCTTCAATTGCATGTTTTGTGATATGGGGGTGTAGAGAGGCTTCGATCAATTATTTCTTAACGTTTTGCTCCAGGTAGGAAATCGCCTGGCCCACAGTCGAAATGTTCTCGGCCTGGTCGTCTGGAATAGAAATATTGAATTCTTTCTCGAACTCCATGATAAGTTCTACAGTGTCAAGAGAGTCAGCGCCAAGGTCGTTGGTAAAGCTGGCCTCAGGAGTAACTTCAGATTCCTCAACGCCAAGTTTTTCGATGATGATCTGTTTTACCTTTTGTGCAATTTCAGACATGTGTTTAATGTTTAGTGATTTTAAAATCAGTGCAAAGAAAGAGATTTGCGGCAATATTGTCAAACTTTTTTGCGGATGCCCCAATATGGCAGTAATGGCCTGTTTATGAGCCTGTAGGCACTGATTTCGACCTTTTTTGTCATGGTGGTTTGGTCATTATCCGCTTATTTTGGGCATCATTATCCAACCGTGCAACGAGCCGGTTTGGGTGTTCAAACGTCATGAAGAAGACCAGGCTTGTTATTGATTATGAGTTCGACTTCGAACTTCTGGGTGTGATCTCGGTGGTAAGAGGATACAAGCTCGCATGGGAGATCAATCAACTTTTACACATCAATCTGGTCAAACAACCTGATCTGGTTGTCGGATTTCGCAATAATGAGGAAAAAAACTTCGCTTTTTATGCACACCAGACCGCCCACAATCGATTGAAACTGTTCAAAAATAAAGCTTCCGAAAATGATCCGGGAAAGTATTTTTTAATACCTGAATTTCCTCACTTTGATTTTATAATTTTGGCAGCCATGAAAGAACAGTATACGAACCAGCAACTCATCGGTCTGCTGAAAACAATCCCGGTCGTGCAACTGGTCTCCGCGATTCCTCTCGAAGGACTGAAATCCAAATCGAATTTTATCTTCTGAGGCATGTCGTGTTCTTCTCAAACAGACACAATCCAATACGTCATATCCTAAACCTATGTCAGAAAGAGTATCGTACAACAAGACGAAAATTGTTGCCACCGTAGGCCCTGCGTCGAATTCAAAGGAAATGCTAAGGGCCCTTATCAAAGAAGGTGTCGATGTTTTTCGTCTCAATTTTTCACACGGCTCACACGAGGATCACCTCAAGGTTATCAACTTTGTCCGCGAATTAAATGCTGAACTCGGCTCTACAGTGTCGCTGCTGCAGGACTTGCAGGGACCCAAGATCCGAATCAACGAAATGCAACCCAATGTTGTCATCGAACGCGGTCAGGAACTGATCATCACAAATCAGGAACTCCTTGGTAACAACGAAATCGCCAGCACATCCTATAAAAACCTTCCTAAAGATGTCAAGGCCGGAGACATGATCCTGGTTGATGATGGTAAAATAGAATTGAGGGTAAAGGAAGTGCGCGATGAAGAAGTAGTCACTGAAGTCGTTTACGGTGGCCCGTTGAAATCCCGGAAAGGAATCAATCTTCCGTTCTCAAAAGTGTCGGCGCCATCGCTTACCGACAAAGACCTGCGCGATCTTGAATTTGGTATCCGTCACAAAGTCGACTGGATCGCGCTGTCCTTCGTTCGCAAAGCGGCTGACATCAATTCAATGCGCGATATCCTGGTTCGCAATAACGCGGACTCACGAATCGTGGCAAAAATCGAAAAACCCGAAGCACTCAGTAACATCGACGAAATCATTGCAGCTACTGACGCGGTGATGGTTGCACGCGGTGACCTTGGTGTCGAAATATGGCTCGAGGAAGTACCGATGGTGCAGAAGATGCTTGTCGAAAAGTGCAACCGTCAGGGTAAGCCGGTAATTGTCGCGACGCAGATGATGGAAAGCATGATCGAAAACCCACGCCCGACACGCGCTGAAACCAACGACGTCGCGAATGCCGTTATGGATGGCGCCGATGCACTCATGCTCTCAGCCGAAACCGCTGCCGGCAAGTACCCCATCGAAGTAATCCGCAGTATGGTAAGAACGATCGCGTCGGTGGAAAAAAATCCTAACATCTATTTCCGCTTCCGCGAAGTCGATGTAAACTCTCCGATTTATGTGAACGACAGCCTTGTGCTCGCGGCATGTAAACTTGCGCAGGATGTGGGTGCCAAGGCTATTGTCGGTATGACGTCATCGGGATACACTGCATTCAAG
Source organism: Bacteroidota bacterium (assembly GCA_023428695.1). Classification (GTDB taxonomy): domain Bacteria; phylum Bacteroidota; class Bacteroidia; order Cytophagales; family Cyclobacteriaceae; genus Ohtaekwangia. The sequence continues at coordinate 35,882 of JAEYWY010000001.1, read as the reverse complement.
TCGTCATCACATCGCCCTAATGCGAACATTTTTGTGTTCACGGGTAATGATACGCTGATCAACAAGATGAATCTCGTATGGGGAACGCGGGCATACCACTATGACAAGACTGATTCCACCGACGACACGATTGCCGATGTGGAAGAAATTCTGAGAAAAGAAGGTCACGTGCAAAGTGGCGACAAGTTTATCTTCCTGGCCAGTATGCCGATACATGAACGGGCGCGTACCAACACGCTCAAGATAAACGTGGTGAAGTAAAACCATTTGATTGCCGCGTTCCTGCGGACGTGGCCTTTCATATTATCATAACTTTGGTTCAACGAGGATCACTTCCTCACGTTCGACGACCACCGTGCCGGGCGGATCACCTTTTCGTTTGCGCACAAACTTCCTTGGTGTTACAATTACCGGACACAATGATTCCGACTTTCGTTTTGAATTGTACGCGGCAAGTTGTGCCGCACGTTCAATCACATCTTTCGGAAATTTTTTACCGGATTGATACTTTATTATAACATGAGATCCGGGAACATCTTTAGCGTGTAACCAAAGGTCTTCCTTGTAACCATACTTCAGCGTGAGCTCGTCGTTCTGCTGTGCACCCTTGCCGACCCAGATGCGAAAACCGGAATGATGAAATTCATGGTATGGATTAGTTGATTTCTCCTGCCTGGGCAGACTCTCGGGCATGAGTTTTCGTAAGGTGGTGATATCTTTCGCCGCTTCAGCCTGCTCAAGCTGTCGGTGCAGGCGATCCAGTTCGATTTCCTTTGCGCGCAACGCCTCTTCAATTCGTTGGGTTTCAAGGTGCTGGTTCTTTGCTTTCCGATAATAAATAGCAGCGTTTGCCTGCGGTAGAAGTTCTTTCTTAAGCTTAATCTCAACCATTTCGCCTTCGTGGTAGAAGTCGGGGAGGTATACCTTTTCTTCACCCTGTTTTATCGCGTGCAGGTTCGCCATGATTAGGTCAGCCCACGTTTTATAGTTTTGACCGCTTTTTATCTCATTCAGCTTTGCGCGATTTTTTTCAATGTAGTTTTCGCTGCTTTTGATACGTGAACGGAGTGTTGACGCCAGCTTTGCCTTGCTGCGGTCAATTCCGGTGTATTGCGAGTACTCCTGAAAAAAGATATTCGCTGCTTCAATCGGATCGCCACCAATCAATCTGCTGCCGCGAAAAGGCAACAGACTAAGGTGCGGTACGCCGTCGATACGAATGATGAAGTATTCAGGTTGTTCAAGCTTGTTTACGACAGCCTGAAAGAATGGATATTGTTCTTCGCGTGAGAGGTTGTCGAATCCTTTTTCATTCAGATACTGCCAAACAAGATTTCCAAAAGTGAAATAGTGTTTCTTCGGATCGCGTACACTAAGAAATGTTTCTCCGTCAAAATTCAGGTTTCGGTCAAGTGTATCGGGATCGATTTTTTCTTCAACCGTTATGTTGCTGCGGAAAACGTCACGGACGTCGTTTCCTTCTATGAGGATGATATTGCTTCGTGGTCCATGCATCCGGAACAGGAGATGCAGTTTTTCTTCAAGAATAATTGAGAAGCTGCGTTCGTTCGTGTATTGACGCACACCCGAAACCCGGTACCCAACAATATCGGGAAACAAGTTGACACTGTTGCGTTTTGCGCGATTGACAACGGCTGGAAACGAAACGTGAGAAAAACCTGGTTCAAGACTGGCTTTCAAAAACAACGGATCCCCGCGAGTCTCAAACCGGATGATAAGTTCGTCTTTGTTCTGGCTGAAGCATTCGGAGATGACCGCTCCATTGAGAATGGTTGCGAGCCGCGCACTAAGTTGCCGAAGGAAGTAATAGTTGTTATGCACGTTTGAATCCCAAGCTTGAAACTGTCAAAGAAAGCAGACTGGCGACAAGTTACAACTCCAGTTGCAAACCGTCACACGCGAGGAAAATACCCTCCGGTAGTTCACGTTGAACGCTGGCGTGTGTTCCCAGTTTGTGACTGATATGGGTGAAATACGTTGCAGGCGCCCCAACAAGGCGGGCAATGCCCAGTGCTTCTTCAAGATTGAAGTGCGCGATGTGCGATTCGCGCTGCAATGCATTCAGTACCAGGATACGTGTTCCGCGGAGACGCTCAAGGGTCGATTCGGGGATGAAGTTGGCATCGGTGATGTAGCTGAAATCACCAATGCGGAAACCGAGGACCGGCAGTCGCAGGTGCATAACCGGTAGCGGAGTCACCGTAGTGCCGCCGACTTGAAACGGTGCCTGATCAATTCCATTAAGTTTGAGTCGCGGAATACCGGGGTACGGATTTTCCTGGAAAGCATACGCAAAGTCGCCACGTAATTGTTCGAGCGTCATCGCCGTGCCGTACACCGGCAAATCCATTTGTTGCATGAAGTTGTAAGCGCGCACGTCATCGAGTCCGGCGGTGTGGTCGCGATGTGCATGTGTAAACAGAATAGCATCGAGACGGTCAATCTGCTCGCGAAGCATTTGTGCCCGGAAATCCGGACCAGTATCTATGACGATGCTTGTCCCTCCGATCAAAAGATGGACTGAGGATCGAAGGCGTTTATCCCTGTAATCAAGCGACTGGCAAACGGCGCATTTGCATCCGATCACCGGAACGCCTTGTGACGTGCCCGTTCCGAGGAAGGTTACCCTCAAGCCGCTTCCGATTGCTGGGTGAGTTCTTCGTACAGTTTGGCGCTCTTTTCAGTAAAGCGGGTCGGATCAAGTTTTACGCCCTTAAGAATTTCAAGAAGTGCGTTGATTTTGCCTTCGGTTGTAAAGAACTTGTTGATAATCATGATCTTCTGATCCTTAAGGAGGCAGTATCCCGATTTGAAGTTTCCCTTTTCGTAACGAAGTGTGTAGTCGGACTCCGCCACCAAATCCTCAAGTTTGGTCAGGAACTGTACGGTATATTTAATCATGATGCGATAATTAATTTCAGCCTGAAAGTTAACAAACGCGATTGAAATTTCTGCCGGCATCCGACATTTTACCCACCGCATCTCCGCCGGATTTCCCAAATTGGCGATTATGCCTAATTTGCGCCGATGGCCTCCGGAAAAAAGAGTAAGACCCTGATTGTGATCGTCGGGCCGACAGCTTCGGGAAAGACCGCGCTGGCTATCAACATTGCCCGGCATTTTGGCGCTGCCGTGGTGTCGGCGGATTCACGGCAATTCTATCGGGAAATGACAATTGGTACAGCCAAACCCACGCCGGACGAACTTCGGCACGTTCCGCATTACTTTATTAACAGCCATTCCATAATGGAGGATTACGATGCGGCAGCATTTGGTCGCGATGCCCTCGAAAAAATCGAAACATTGTTTCAGGAAAAAGACTACGTCGTGCTTTGTGGCGGATCCGGACTCTATATTCGCGCAGTGCTCGATGGTTTTGATGACATTCCCGCGATTTCGACGGCGGTCAGGGAAGAAATCAATGCTGCGTATGAGGAATACGGGTTGTCGTGGTTGCAGGAACGAATGGCGGAGGAAGACCCGGATCACTATACGAAAATTGACAGGAACAACCCGCATCGGTTGATTCGCGCACTTGAAGTGAAACGCGGCACGGGGTTTTCAATCGGACATTTCCAGACCGGGGAATCGAAACGGCTCCATGACTTTTGTGTAGTGAAAATAGGACTCGCCTTGCCTCGTGACCTGTTGTACGAACGTATCGACAGCCGTATGGACGCGATGATCGCAGCCGGATTGTTTGAAGAAGCGAAGGCCCTGTATCCATTCAGGGAACACCAGGCATTGCAGACTGTCGGGTATAAGGAAATATTCGGATTTATCGATGGTGAGTACGACAGGGAGGAGGCGATCCGGCTACTCAAGCGGAATTCAAGACGGTATGCGAAACGTCAATTGACCTGGTTTCGGCGTGATGCTGAAATTATCTGGTTTGAAATTCCCGATGAGGAGACGATCATCGCGCATATTTCAAAACGGTGTCCGTGAATGTTTCTTTATTTTCGCTGATTATTGGGAAAAGATTTGGAAGCCGATATCAATACAGAAAGGAAAGTACTTGTCATTACGTACTACTGGCCACCCCTCGGCGGGAGTGGTGTTCAGCGTTGGCTTAAGTTTGTGAAATACCTTCCTGAGTTTGGCATTACGCCGTATGTGTTCACGCCGGAGAATCCATCCTTCGACGTTCGTGACGAATCGCTTGAGAAGGACGTGCCCGCTGAAGCGGAGGTGATCAGATTTCCGATCTGGGAACCGTATGGTGTGTTTTTCAGACTTTCAGGTGGCAAGGATAAACAGGCCAATACGCCAACACGGTTGGTCGCGCAAAAGCAAAAAGGATTGTTTCAGCGTATAGCCACATGGATACGTGGCAACATGTTCATACCGGATCCCCGGGTATTCTGGGTCAAACCATCGGCGAAGTTCCTTACCGATTTCGTAAAGGATAACCGGATCAGGACAATCATTACAACAGGTCCGCCGCACAGCATTCATCTGATCGGTTATCACCTTAAGAAAAAGAACCCGACGCTTCGCTGGATCGCGGACTTTCGGGATCCCTGGAGTGAATGGGGGTTTTTGGATAGCCTTGGCGTTGGTTCGTTTGCCCGTAACATACATCGAAGGCAGGAACAGGAAGTGTTAAGAACCGCCGATGTGATCACGACCATAACGCCGTTCTATGTGCGCCGTTTTGAAGCCTTGTCGGGAAAGAAGGTTCATCTGCTTACGAATGGTTACGATCAATCGGATTTTGAAAACATAGCGCCGGTGAGGACGCCGGATTTTGTAATCCGTCACGTTGGCATCGTAAATGAAAAATGTAATCCGCGTCCGTTTATGGCCGCTGTTAAGGAAGTTATGGCAAATAAGAGCGACTTTGCAGCGCATGTACGAATTGACTTCGTCGGCGAAGTACACGCCGCTTTCCGGGAGTACGTTGAGTCTGACGATGCGCTGCGTGCGATCACAACGTTCACGCCATCTGTCCCGCACAAACAGTTGATCTCAATGTACAACACTTCGTCCGTGCTGTTGCTTGTGCTGGAAGGATACAAAGACGCGGAGGGTTACATGCCCGGGAAGTTGTTCGAATACATCGCCACAGGACTGCCTGTTCTTGGTGTTGGACCGGAGAACGGAGACGCGGCGGAGTTGTTGAGCAGTTGTCAATGCGGATCAATGATCAGTGCACAGGACAAACAACGTATCGTAACAACATTGCTTGAATTGCATCGGCAGTGGCAGCAGGGGTCGCATTCACCGAATCGGATCGTGGATCATCGCTTTTCGCGACGCGCTCTGACGGAGCAGTTGGTTAATGAAATCATTTTGCAAAAAAGGAATGGTAACGATCAGTAAGAGCTTCCTCAAAAGCAGCGCGATGTATACGCTGGCCGGGTCGTTGCCCATGGCGAGTGCAATAATCCTGCTGCCGTTTTATTTGCTCTACCTGTCTACCGAAATGTATGGTGCGCTGGCGATATATCTTGCCCTGGCTGTGCTCGTACAGATATTAACGGCCTATAGCTTTGATACGGGCGTATACGTTTTTTTTCATGAGTACAAGAAGGACGCTGAGAAACTGAAACGTTATGTAAGCTCTGTGTTTCAGTTTGTTTTGATGGTAGGAGCCATTGTCGGTATCATCTTCCTCGTACTGGGTGATTTTTTGTTCGATGCGTTCTTCGCTGAAAAGGGTCTTAACTTTTTTCCGTTTGGCATAATGGCCGTGGCAACCGGTGTTTTGCAGTCCCTCTTCAAGGTGCATAGCAGCCTGTTGCAAACCGCAGAGCGGCCCGGATTGTTTTTCTGGGCGAACCTGCTTTCATTTTCACTCATTGCCGGATTCACCATCATCGGCCTTGAACTTTACCCGCAGACACTATGGGGACCGATTGGTGGTCGTCTCGCGGCAGCAGTGTTGTCCGCAATCTGGGTCCTTGCGCGCGTATATTGGCGATTTGGGATCCTTTTTGATTTTACGTTGTTGAAGGAATCATTTCCATTTAATCACCCATCGCTGATCTACCAGCTCCAACAGTGGTCGATGAACTATTTCGATCGCTTTATTATGGTGTTCTTCCTTCCCTTGCCAACTATTGGCGTTTACGATTTCGCGATAAAGTGTATGCTTGCCGTTGAATTTGTCATCAGCGGCCTGTACAATTCCTTCTATCCTAAAGTGATTGGCATCGTCATGGCGCAGGATGAAAAAAACTCCACGCCGGAAGTGAACCGGTACTACCACGGTCTTATTGCCTGCATCATGGTACTTGTGTGTCTTGCAATTCTGGGCTTCTCAGTCGTTATTGATCTGGGTATAATCAAGTCCGGATATGAGGATTCAATCCATTATCTTCCTTTGATTGGCATTGTTTATCTCGTCAGGGCTATCCGCTACTATTTTGCAATGCCTTACGGCGCGTTGAAGTATTCAAAACCCCTGCCGCTGATTTATTTGTTCGTGTCAGTCCTCAAGATTGCACTGATTGTAGTTTTCATCGGGAATTACGGCGTTTATGCCGTTATCGGAGCTGCTGTCGTAAGCACGGTGTTCGAAATTTCTATGCTTTGGCAGGCAATCGGAGAACGCTTTCGTTTTCGTTTCAATAAACTTAAGATATTTGCTGCTCCGTTGCTCCTCGCTGTATGTATTGGTTTGATACATGGCCTTAATCTATTCGAATCCTATATCGCGTATGTATTTTATCTCATAACTTGTTTCCTTGTGCTTGCTGTTTTGTACAGGAAGGAGCTTCGCACAATTATGGATGGGAAACTACTGCGTTAAAAAAACAAATCTGATGAATCGACAAATTATTGCTCAATCACTTATCGATAAATTTCATTTTGAAACCTACCTGGAAATAGGAGTACAGCGGGCAAAGAATTTTTTCTCTGTGAAGGCAAAGCGGAGAATTGCTGTTGACCCTGTTTTTAAAATTGGGTTCACGCGCAGGATAAAAAACCTGCGGACTTTTTTTAGTGATCATTTTTTCGAAATGACCAGCGACGATTTCTTTCAAACGAGAGCAGCTAACCTGTTTGCGTCTAAAAAGATTGACGTTGCACTTATCGACGGACTGCACACATACGAACAGGTGATGAAGGATTTCGGGAATTGCCTCGCTAACCTTTCGCCAAACGGGTTTATTCTTTTTCACGACTGCAATCCGATTACAAGAGAAGCAGCCGAATACGCGCATTCACCGGAGGAAATTATGGAAAAGTTTCCGGGCAAAAGTCCTGAATGGAACGGGGACGTCTGGAAGGCGATTGCACATATCAACGCCGCTTATCCCGACATAGAAATTTTTGTGATGGATTGTGACTATGGCGTAGGGGTTGCCCGGCGGAAGCCCGGGGCAGGGGGTAAGCTAAACATTGATCCGGGTACGATTGGATCGCTTACCTACGACGATCTCGAAAAAAATCGGAGTGTCTATTTGAGCCTGAAGCCGGTATCATTCTGGAATGACTACCTCAAAACAGCCTGACCGCGTAACGGTTGTAATCGTTACTTATAATGGTGCCGCGTGGATCGGGCCGTGTCTTACCTCGGTCTTCCGTGGAAAGTTGGTGCCGTCTGTTATTGTTGTAGATAATGCGTCAACGGATGAGACGTTGGAAATTGTCCGCGCCGGATTTCCGCAGGTTTCCGTTTTTGAAAATGAATCAAACCTTGGTTTCGGGCAGGCGAATAATCTTGGAATTCGTGAGGCCCTCAGAGCAAAAGCAGATTATGTTTTCCTGCTCAATCAGGATACGACTGTCAATGACGACACCATCTCAGGGCTCGTGGATGCTTTCGAAAAATCGAATAACCTGTATGCAGTGATCTCGCCCGTACACCTCAATGGTGCAGGCTCCGAACTTGATTTCGGCTTTGCTTCATATTTATCCAGATCAGGTTTGGATCCAGGAATGGAAGCACTAATAAACGTAACAGAAACGCGTATTATCGAAGTTGACTTTGTGAACGCCGCAGCGTGGATGGTTCGAACAAATGTGTTTCGTCAGATCGGAGGTTTTGCACCGCTGTTCTTTCACTATGGTGAAGATCGCGATTTTGTAAGCCGGGCTCATTTTCACGGTTTGAAAATCGGCGTTGTCAGTGGATGCGAAATCAGGCACTACAGAGACGCGCGGAACATGGACGTGTATTCATGGCCAACCGAAAAAGTGCAGCGTTACTACTACACCGGCTGGCTGTCGCGTGCGTGTGATATGACCAGAACACTATCATCAGGTTGGTTCGCCGGGTTTCGCTGGGCCTTTAGTGAGGCTGTGGCTGCGATGTTTAAAGGTAAATTCAACGTTATTGTTGCCGTCGCACGAACGTTAACAAAAGCTGTACGGGCAATACCCGACATCCGCGAGCATAGGTTGGTAGTGAAATTTCCCGAACCGTATAGTTTTCTGTCGTGATTTTGGGCGTCGTTATTTTAGTTTGATATTTGAGGTGATGTATGATCGTGCAATGATTATAAACCCGGAGAGCCTTATCGAATGACACGAATCGGGATGGTTTTGGATGCGCCGTTTCCTCCCGACTACCGGGTTGAAAAGGAAGCAATCACGTTGATTGAGGCAGGGTTTGAGGTATACCTTTTTTGCCTGCACTATGAAAATCGCCTCGAAGAAGCGGAACACAAAGGGATACATCTGCGTCGGTATCCATTCAACAAACTTGAGTACAAGCTTTCTGCACTTGCTTACACGGTTCCGTTTTACAGGTTGTTTATGGCTCCGAAAATACGGGACTTCATTTGGCGTAATAGTGTAGATGTATTGCATATTCATGATATGGTGATTGCCGAAGCAGCAATCGGGGCCGCGCGCAAATCGGACTGTCGTATCGTGCTCGATCTGCACGAGAACAGACCAGCCATTATGAAGGAGTACCGGCATCTTAACAAGTTTCCGGGCAAGTATCTGATTGATCTTGATACATGGAAACGCAAACAGGATGAACTGGTCGCGAAAGCCGACAAGGTTGTGGTGGTAACGGAGCTGGCAAAGAACGAACTTGTTGCATCAGCACGAAAGTCTCCGGATGACATCGCCGTGGTTCCAAATACGCCTTCACTGACTTTTCTCGATCAGCCAATCGATGACAATATCGTGAAACGCATGCGCGGAACCTTTAATTTGTTGTACATCGGTGACACTTCAGAAAGGCGAGGCACGGCTGATGCGCTCCAGCTCATCCACGCTATAAAAGATGAAATACCAACTGTCAGGCTGTGGCTGGTTGGGAAGAGTTCATTCGACGAAGATCTGATCCGCCTTGCCGGCGAACTTCACATCAATGAATACGTGCAATTCGAAGGTTGGCAACCCGAATCGAGTTTCCCCGGATACATCTCCGGAGCGCATGTGTGCCTGTCGCCGTTGAAGAGAAATCCCCATCACGACACGACGTATGCCAACAAAGTTTTTCAGTACATGGCCATGGGCCGCGCTACCGTTGTCAGTGATTGCACCGCGCAGGCGGAGTTGGTTACGAATGAGAATGCAGGACTTGTTTATCCGGCCAACTCTGCCGACGCGTTCCGTGAGGCGGTTATCAAACTATGTCGTGATGAAGACTTAAGAAACCGCCTCGGGGACAATGGTCGACTTGCGGTCACACGCGAATGGAACTGGCAAAATACGAGTAAGCAACTCGTGAAAATCCATCAGGGCCTGGTTTGAAACGATCGTCTTCACAACCTTGACGTCGCTCTCACTTCACACTCACACTCCCTTCACCCTTGCCGCGTTCTCCTTTACAAAACTCGCCCACGAGGCCGTCTTCGGTTTGTTGCTGCCTTTTTGATAATGATGACAAAGTGCTACTGCCAGCGCGTCCGTTGCGTCGAAAAGTTTTGGAACGTCTTTAAGTTTGAATTGCATCATCAGCATTTTCGCAACCTGTTCCTTGGACGCGTTTCCATTGCCGGTTACCGACTGCTTCACTTTCTTCGGCGCGTATTCGACTATGGGTATCTCCCTGAACAATGCTGCCGACATGGCAACGCCCTGCGCCCGACCCAGTTTCAGCATAGACTGAACGTTCTTGCCATAAAACGGGGCTTCCAGCGCGACCTCATCGGGATGGTATTCATCGATAAGGTTAAGCACACGGTCGAAGATTTTTTTCAATCTGAGTTCGTGACCTTCATATTTTGAAAGGTTTATGACACCGTACTGCAACAGTGAAATTTTGGTCCTGGCTATTAGGATCAGCCCGTAGCCCATGATGTTGGTTCCGGGGTCAAGTCCCAGAATGATTTTCTCCCGAATCGTTTTTCCCACGCTGAAAGTTAGGCAGCAGCCGGAAATTTGGGAAATTAGCGCGTCATGATTTACGCGTTGCTTTTCATTTTCGGTCTGTATTACCTGTTTCTCCTGTTCCTAATAGCGGGTTGGCAACGCGCCGTCGGAAAAGACGAAGCACCATCCGGCACCACGCGCGACCTAATTTCCGTTATCGTCCCGTTCCGTAATGAAGAACAAAACCTTCCACAACTCATCGATGCCTTATCCCGTCAGACTGACACAAATTTTGAGGTCGTTCTGGTTGATGATTATTCGGAAGACAAAAGCCTGGCCCGCGCCGGAGAATTGCTTAAGGCAAAATCGAACTTTCGACTGATCAAAAGCGGTGGCGAGGGTAAAAAGCGGGCGCTAACGACCGGGGTAGACGTTGCCCGTGGCAGTATCATAGCGGTAACGGATGCAGACTCGGTACCACCTCCGGGTTGGTTGGGCGACATCCGCAAGTACTTCGCTGATCCCGATGTTAAGATGGTTTTCGGATCGGTCCGAATCATTCCGGGTAACGGACCATGGCATGTGCTCCAGGAAATGGAATTCTGCTCTGTTCTCGGTACCGGGGTGGCGATGAACGCCTGGAACATACCCTTCTTTTGCAACGGTGCCAACATGGGCTTCAGAGCTGACGCGTTCCGTCAGGTTGGTGGTTATCTGGACAACTTTCATATTCCGTCGGGTGACGATGAGTTCCTGCTCAGAAAAATCGCAACGCAATACCCGAATTCAATCCGGTATATGAATGTGCCCGGATCCGTAGTGGATACGCCGGCGCAGCCAACACTGGCTTCATTTCTGAGTCAGCGTGTCCGTTGGGCGGGGAAATGGCGGCATACTGGTTCCGTTCCCACAATTCTCGCTGCGTTGTTCATGGCCCTGGTGCAGGTGAGTTTCATCGTTCTTGTGACCCTGGGTCTCACGGGATTACATGCAAAGACTGCCCTGTTTCTCGTTCTCGGCAAAGCGTTTCTGGAGTTCATCCTGATTTTTAATGTTGCCACATACCTGAATGTGAGGGTACGACCTGCCCAATTCATCCTTTTGCAGGCAGTTTATCCAATTTACGTACTCCTCGTCGGCGTGCTCGCCACCTTCTCCGGCTACACCTGGAAGGGCCGGAATCTTCGTTCGAAAGGTGCAACCGGCGGTCGGGTTTAGCACCTACGTGAACCAATTTATTCCTACATTTGAGTTGACGACTATGGAGTTACTCGACATACGTAAGCAGTTTGAGATTAAGGAGTTGGAACTCAATGCATTGTTGGAGATCACACAAGCGATCAACAACAATTTGCCGGAGGAGTCCCTCTACAAAATCTACAACTTCACTCTGCGGTCGAACCTCAATATCCGGAAGCTCGCGCTTTTCGTACTCGACGATGAGTGGAACTGTAAAGTTCAGTTCGGTACCGTATGCAACTATTCAGAAGTAAAGCTCCTTCCCGAATTCAAAACGATCCAGCACATCGCGCACCTGCGTACTTTCAAAGAATGTGAATTCCACGAGTTTGACCTGATTGTACCTGTTGCTCATAAAAGTAACACCCTCGCTTTGGTGTTCGTTGGCGGACTTGATCAAAACGGCGATAGCTATCACAATGACGATGGCGTTCGGTTCATTCAGGCTTTGAGTAACATTATAATTGTTGCGATCGAAAATAAAAAGCTTGCACGCAAACAACTGGAGCAGGAAGCCCTTCGCAAGGAACTCGAAATCGCAAGTGACGTTCAGCAGTTTCTCTTCCCGGAAAAATTGCCCGATACACCGTTGCTCAAAGTGGAGGCAAGTTATCTGCCGCACGACCGCGTTGGTGGGGATTACTACGACTACATCCCGATTAACAAAAACCAGTTTTTGATTTGTGTCGCCGACGTGAGCGGCAAGGGAATACCAGCCGCATTGATGATGTCCAATTTCCAGGCGTCACTGCGAACACTTGTGCGACTGACTCCGAATCTCGTAGATATCATTGAAGCGTTGAACTACCAGGTTCTGGAAAATACAAAGGGCGAAAAGTTTATAACATTTTTTGCCGGTATTTACGACATCCAGTTAAAGACAATGGTTTATGTAAATGCCGGACACAATCCCCCGATACTTTGGGATAAGAAGAATGGTATTCGTTTGCTCGAAGATGGCTCCACTGTGCTTGGCGCGATGCATCCGCTGCCTTTTGTCAACGAGGGCTTCATAACCGGTCTCGATGACTTCCTGCTTTTCTGCTACACCGACGGCCTTACCGAAACCATCAATGAGGAAGGGAAGGAGTTTGGAGTGGAGAGACTTCTGGAATATTTCGGTTCTGATCATACGTACACAAAAAGTCTTCGTACGATTCACCAGGACATTATAGTCGCGCTCGATCATTTCAAAGGGCGAAACGGTTACCACGACGACATCACGATCCTTTCCTGCCGCGTAGGGTGATGGTCCATCGTACGCCATTCTTCCTTCCATTGCTGTTTCCCTCATCACTTGTGTGGCGCATGCCGGCCAAACAACGCGTGCTCTACCTTACGTTTGATGACGGTCCGGTTGATGGTCCGACGGATTTTGTACTTGAAACACTGGCGCGGTACAAGGCAGGTGCTACTTTTTTTTGTATCGGCGATAACATCAGAAAACACGAACACGTATTCAGACGCGTCATAGATGGCGGCCATGTGGTCGGGAATCATACATTTAATCATTTGAATGGATGGAAAACAAGTCTTGAGGAGTATCGTGAAAACACAATCAAATGTGAAGATGCCATACGCGCACTTGCACCGGCACGCGTGACGACACCATTGTTCCGGCCGCCGTACGGACGTATTCGCAAAAGTCAAATCAATGCCCTGTCTGACGATTTCAAGATCATCATGTGGGATGTGCTCACGATGGATTATCGCGCTGACCTAGCGCCTGAACGATGTCTGCGTGGCACCATCAATGCCACGCGACCCGGATCTGTTGTTGTCTTTCACGACAGCTTTAAAGCCGAAAAGAACCTGATGTTTGCATTGCCGCGTTTCCTGGAGCACTTCGCGAACCTGGGTTATTCGTTCCAAACGCTCTCAATGTCTTAACCCGTGGATACGAACGTCACAGGGAAACGTGTCCTCGTAGCTGCACTCGACTGGGGTCTCGGTCATGCGACACGTTGTATTCCGATAATACGCATACTGCTTGAGCAACATTGCAAGGTGCATCTCGCCGGTAGCGGAGGCTCCGGTGCATTGTTGCGCAGAGAGTTCCCGGAGTTGCAGTTTCACAACCTGCCCGCATACAACCCGCGTTATCCAAAAGGTGGCAGTATGGTCTGGCGCATGGCGTTGCAGTTGCCGCGCTTTATGTCAGTGATTCGGCAAGAGCATCGAATCCTTGAAGAGATTGTCCGCGAATGCGCCATCGATCTTGTAATTTCTGACAATCGTTATGGTTGCTGGTCGGCAAATGTGTTCTCAGTTTTTATCACCCATCAAAGTAACATCCTCATGCCGCGACGTTTCGGATGGTTGGGGCCACTTGTACGTATTTGGAACAGAAAGTTAGTGTGCAGATTTGACTCATGCTGGATACCAGACTATCCCGGTGACAAAAACCTTTCGGGTGCACTCACAAATTTCGGGCAAACTGATTTTCATCCGAATCAGTCTTACATCGGTGCTCTTTCCCGTTTTCGCCATCGGCCGGAGGTCTCACGATCGAATGATATCGATGTTCTCGCGATCTGTTCCGGTCCCGAGCCTCAGCGTTCCTTCCTTGAAGAAATTCTGCGTAAGCAATTGACCGGCTCGCGATATCGTTTTGTTTTGGTTCGCGGCGTCCTCGACGGTCTGCCTGACGAAACAACTGAACGCGGCCGGATTGTGAGCTTTGCCACAACTGACGAATTGGAGGAATTATTTGCGCGCGCTGCAACGGTGGTTGCGCGGAGCGGCTACAGTACCGTGATGGATTTGCATGCGCTGGGCAAAAAAGCAATCTTCATTCCCACGCCCGGACAAACAGAGCAGGAACACCTTGCAACAAACCTTCTGTCAAAGGGTGTGGCGTTTTCGATGATGCAGTCCGGGTTTGACATGCAAACAGCAATGCATGAATCGCTGCGCTTTTCAGGATTCAAGCCCGGGCCGGCGGACGATCACTTTTTATATGATGTGATTATTAAGCATCTTGCTCCGTTATGAAATCATTCGCGGACAGTGTAAAGTTTGCTTTGAAGGGATTGCGCGCGGCATGGTCGGGAAAAAATTTCAGGATACAGGTCGCAGTAGCGTGTGTTGTTGTTGTTTGTGGGGCGGCTTTTAGCATTACACCGACTGAGTGGCTGGTTGTTTTGCTTCTCGTCGGAATGGTACTTTCGGCCGAACTAATGAACTCCGCTCTCGAACAACTGGTTGATCTGATTTCACCGGAGTTTCATCCGGTCGCGGGTCGGGTCAAAGACCTGGCAGCAGGCGCTGTATTGTTACTCGCGATTATTTCCGCAATAGCCGGAGTTGTGATTTTTTTACCATACCTGAGAACGTTATTGTAGGTCAGTGATGACAACGGGTTTTATCGATACGCATGCACATATTTACCTCGACGAATTTCGTGAGGACAGGGACGCGATACTCACGCGCGCGCGAACGTGGTGTCGAACGCATTTATATGCCGAACATCGACCATACTTCCATTGACGGAATGCTGGATCTCGCGGAGAAATTCCCGGAGACATGTTTTCCAATGATGGGCCTGCATCCGTGCTATGTGAAGGCGGATTTCGAGGGCGAATTGCGTATAGTGGAGTCGTGGCTTTCCAAACGCCCTTTTGCAGCAGTGGGGGAGATCGGCACGGACCTGTATTGGGACAAAACGTTTTGGGAGCAACAACAGGAAGCGTTTCGTATTCAGACTGGCTGGGCGAAGCAGTTCGGATTACCAATTGTGATTCACTGCCGCGAAAGTATCAATCAAACCATCGACATAGTGGAAGAATTGCAGGATGGAAGATTGCGCGGAATATTCCACTGTTTTTCAGGCAATGCGGATCAGGCTAAGCGGATTATCGAACTTGGTTTTTATCTCGGCATTGGCGGCGTGTCGACCTTTAAGAAGGGCGGACTTGATGGTGTGATGCCACGCGTATCACCGGAGCGGATTGTTCTGGAAACGGATAGCCCTTATCTCGCACCTGTTCCGTACCGCGGAAAGCGAAACGAACCTGCATATATACCTTTGATCGCACAACGCGTTGCAGAACTTATGCGTCTCGACATAGATACCATCCGCAATCATACGACCGCCAATGCGAGGGATCTGTTTGTTTTGTGATTCACAAACCTATGGCGATTTGAAAAAAAATCTGGACTTTAGGGGCAACTACAACTATGCAGCTCAGGAAGGTTAGTATTGACACGGCGCTTCCCGGTAAACCCCGCGCGCGGGTCCTCATTATCTATACAGGAGGAACCTTCGGTATGACGTACAACCAGGAAGGTGTTCTCATCCCGTTTGATTTCAGTTCGATCCTTCAGCAACTTCCGATCCTCAGGAATCTGATGCTTGAAATTTCCGTGATCTCTTTTGACCCGCCAATTGACTCATCGAACATCCATCCCGAGCACTGGGTCGTGATTGGTCAGATCATTTCTGACAACTATTCCGAATACGACGGTTTTGTTGTTCTTCACGGCACAGATACCATGGCATTTACGGCGTCTGCATTGAGTTTTATGCTTCAGGACCTGTCGAAGCCCGTCATCTTCACTGGAGCACAACTTCCAATCAGTGAGCCACGGTCGGATGCACGTGAAAATCTCGTCACTGCCCTGGATATTGCCGCTGCTCAACAAGATGGACATGCCGTCGTCCCTGAGGTCTGCATTTATTTTGACTATCAGCTTCTTCGCGGCAACCGGTCAAAGAAAACAGAGAGCATGCAGTTTGATGCTTTTGATTCCGGTAATTACCCGCCATTGGCAAAGGCAGGGGTGAAGATTGATTACAATTTCGCGTTCATACAGCATTCCGTAAGTCCCGGACCGGTAACATTCCGATCGAGACTCGATACCAACATCGCGATATTGAAGCTGTTTCCGGGAATTTCTCAAAACACCGTGCGGGCGATGCTACACACTGAAGGTCTGAAGGCACTTGTTATGGAGACCTATGGATCGGGAAATGCTCCGACGTTGTCCTGGCTTATCGATGAACTCAAGGCTGGTATCGAACGCGGTATACTTGTTGTTAATATCTCGCAATGCTCCGGTGGTCGGGTGATCCAGGGGCGCTATGAAACAAGCAAGGCGTTCCGTGAGATTGGGGTACTAAGTGGCATCGATATGACAACCGAAGCTGCGGTGACGAAGCTAATGCTGCTTTTAGGGCAGTATGGTCCCGAAACAACCCGTTCCCTGATTGGCAAGTCTATCGCCGGCGAATTAACGCCATAGATCCAGCGAAACACGGGCGGCTAACTGATGTTGTTGTATCAGAAGTTCTGCGAGGCAGCGCTTCAGACGACCGGAACGGCATGCTAAGTAACAGGGACGTCGGACGAAACTGGTGGTTTTTTGGCGGAGAGGGCGGGATTCGAACCCGCGATACCCTTTCGAGTATACACACTTTCCAGGCGTGCTCCTTCAACCACTCGGACACCTCTCCGGATAAGGGGCACAAAGAAATCAATAAAAACGACAGATTCCAAGCTGCGTGTTGGAAAAGCACCAGCCAGTAGAAGCAACTGAAAGCCGACCAAATTTGCCGGGTTTGCAACTAAAATAGTGGCTCAACTGGCGGATATGATTTCCGTCAGGCATGCTGAAAGAAAAGGGCTCTGACTTTTTGCCGTGTTTGTCAATTACTTACGGGAAAGTGGCGCAGCCGACATCCCAAAATCACATTTTCCCGTGACTTTTATCGGCATTTCTGATTCTATTCCAAATTTTATCACGCTGGTGCCGGCAGCAGAAAAATTTTGTAAAAAGTGTTTAGAAATCGACAAAACGTTTAATTTTGGCGCTTTCAAAGCTTTACTTAAACCTTCAACTATGAAAAAATTACTTGCGATCTTCGCTCTCGTGGGGGTACTGGCGTCCTCTGCAATTTCGACCCAGGCACAGTCTGAATCCGCGCAGTCCACTACTGAAACTGCATCAGATGCGGGCTCTGGCGAAGGTCAATCCTTTCACGAAGTAATCAAGGAACAATTTATCGCCGGTGATACTAAGTTCATGACGCCGATCCTGCTCATCCTGATCATCGGTCTCGCGATCTGTATTGAACGTATTATTACCCTTAACCTCGCGACCACAAACGTAAACAAGCTGCTTGCGCAAATTGAGGATGCGCTGGCAAAAGGCGGGGTGAACGGAGCACTCGAGGTAACCCGCAACACACGTGGTCCGGTTGCATCAATCTTCACGCAGGGTCTCATGCGCTACTCGGAAGGCGTTGATATGGTTGAGAAATCAATTGTTGCCTACGGTGGTGTTGAAATGGGACGCCTCGAACGTGGCCTAATCTGGATTTCACTTTGTATCGCACTTGGTCCCATGCTTGGATTCTTTGGAACGGTTGTGGGTATGATCGTGGCATTCGACGACATCGCGAAAGCTGGTGACATTTCCCCTAACATCGTTGCGAGCGGTATGAAAGTGGCCCTTTTGACTACAGTTGCCGGTCTTATTGTAGGTATGATCCTGCAGGTTTTCTACAACTACCTCGTAGCCAAGATTGACGGTCTGGTGAACGCTATGGAAGATGCTTCCATTTCCCTGGTCGACATTCTCGTAAAACACAAACTCGTTCATAACAAATAAGCTATGCTGGATTTCACACTTTATCTGCTCTATGCACTTATTGGAATAGCGACGGTGGGAGCGATAGTGTTCTCGCTCATGAACATCGTGAGCAAGCCCGGTGGGCTTGTGCGTGCGGGAATCGGAATTGGAGCGCTGCTCGTGCTGTTCTTTGTGTCCTATGCTTTGTCTGATTCGGAACTGACGCCGACGCAGCGCGCCATGGGCCTTACGGAGAATGGAGCCAGGATGATCGGTGCGGCCCTGATCATGTTCTACATTGCATTATTCGGCGCAATTGCCGCCCTGGTTTTTTCTGAAATAACTAAAGCCTTTAAATAAATGGCAAGAGCAACACCCGACATTCCCAACGCCTCAATGGCGGACATTGCTTTCCTTTTGTTGACGTTCTTCCTTATGACCACAACAGTAGCAAACGATAAGGGAATCTTGTTGACACTTCCGCCTCCGCCTGAGAACACGCAACTGGATGTTGAGATACATGAGCGGAATTTGTTCAAAATTCAGGTTAACTCCTTCAACAACGTCATGGTTGAAGGCGAGCCGTGGACAGGATCTGATCGGGAACTTATCGACCGGATCAAACGATTTGTGCTCAACTATGGCAATGACGCAACAATGTCAGACACACCCAAGGATGCAGTAGTTTCCATCAAGACTGACCGCGGAACAAGTCACGCGAAGTTCATACAGGTGCTTGACGCATCAGAAGCTGCGTACAATGAAATTTATGCAGACCGTGCCGGAGTTTCTGTTGAACGATGGCGCGATATCGCTGCCGATCCGAATGCAGACGCTGTATCCAAAGAACTGTATGACAAAGGACGTGGAATTCTCCCTGACGGATCGCCTGAAATTCCAAAAGCGATTTCGATCGCAGAGCCAACGAAAATTGGTAGTTAAACTAAAATAGGAAACGGAGTATGTCAAAGTTTAAAAAGAAAACCAATGTGAAGCAGGAAATTCCTACGTCGTCCATGCCGGACGTTGTATTCATGCTCCTGTTCTTCTTCATGGTGACAACAAAGATGCGCGACACCAGCGTAAAGGTAGAGCAGCGCATGCCGGAAGCCTCCCAGTTGAAAAAGCTTGCTAAGAAATCACTGATAGCGTACCTCTACATTGGTCAGCCTAAAGAGCAGGGCCTTGGAGAGAGTGCGAAGATACAGGCAAACGACGTGTTCATCGAGCCCAAAGGGATCATTCAATGGGTGAACGCAGAAAAGGCAAAACTTGGTGAGTTTGAGCGTGATGCCATGACGGTGTCTATGAAGGTGGACAACGAAGCAAAACGCGGGATTATCGCTGATGTTGAGACGGAACTACGTAAAGCTAACGCCAGAAAAATTCTGTACTCCGCCGTCGGTAAACGTGCCGAGGATTAGGAATCAATGCCTTTGTAAATCTTTATATTGCCTCCCGGACTAATCCCGGGAGGTTTTTTTATGTCAGAAATTACGCTCGCACCCGAATTAAACAACCGCAAGGTTGTTCGAGCCTGGTATATGTACGACTGGGCTAATTCGGTTTATACCCTGGTAATTACAACCGCAATCTTCCCCATCTACTATAAGGCCGTAGCCGTAAACGGCGACTCTGACCTTGTCAATTTCCTCGGATTTAGCATTCAGAATTCGGTCCTGTATTCGTACGCGCTCTCAGTGTCCTTTCTGATCGTCGCGCTCATTCTTCCGTTTCTTTCGGGTGTATCGGACTACACCGGCAACAAGAAACCCTTCATGAAAGCGTTTGTGTGGATGGGCAGTCTGGCCTGCATGGGGCTTTATTTTTTTACAGGTGTTGATACACTCTGGTGGGGCATTGGTTGTTCCATTCTCGCCAGTATCGGATATTCCGGAAGTCTTGTTTTTTATGATGCCTTTCTCCCTGAAATCGTAACCCAGGACCGCCTCGACGCCACCAGCGCGCGCGGTTATTCAATGGGTTATTATGGAAGTGTAATCCTCATGCTCGTGTGTCTTTTAATCATCATGAACCCGGAAGCGTTTGGCTTTGGTGGCGATCAACCCGGTCTAAGCGCGACACGGTTCACATTCCTGCTTGTGGGGCTCTGGTGGATCGGTTTTTCGTTGATTCCCTTTGCAATCCTGCCCGACAATCCGTTTAACAGGAAACCTTCAGGGAACGTGTGGACCAAGGGTTATGCGGAAATCCGGAAGGTGTTGAACCAGTTAAAACATCAGGGTAACCTGCGAAAGTTTCTGATCGCATTTTTCTTCTACAACATGGGCGTCCAAACGGTGATGTATCTCGCTACGTTGTTCGGAACCGATGTTCTTAACCTCGCAGAACACAAACTCATCGGAACGATGGTCGTTATTCAACTGGTTGGCGCTTTTGGTGCCTGGTTGTTTGCACGCATCTCCGGTCGAAAAGGAAACCGTTTTGCGCTTGTCCTGATGAATGCGATCTGGATTGGTGTATGTATAGCGGCTTATAACATCGGCAATGAATATCATTTCTATATCCTTGCCTTCATCGTTGGAATGATCATGGGAGGAATTCAGTCTCTTTCACGAGCAACGTATTCAAAGCTGATTCCGGCAACAACCATCGATCACGCGTCGTACTTCAGCTTTTACGATGTAACATATAACCTGTCCATCGTATTTGGTACGTTCATGTTTGGGTTTGTAAACCAGGTAACAGGAAGTATGCGAAACAGCGCGTTGGCTCTTGCTGTGTT
This sequence comes from Bacteroidota bacterium, assembly GCA_023428695.1. Lineage (GTDB taxonomy): Bacteria > Bacteroidota > Bacteroidia > Cytophagales > Cyclobacteriaceae > Ohtaekwangia. Next base: position 15,079 of record JAEYWY010000001.1, on the reverse strand, counting down.
CTTCGTTGTTGGCCTGGTTATCCTGCTACAGGTTCGCAGCCGAAACATTACTGCAGCTGTATCAGAAATCAGTAGCGCAGATGTTTGACAGTAATTCCGTTGTTAATCAGCTGCTTCAGTGAGGCAATACCAATCTTAAGATGTAGCTCGACGAAATTTTGGGTGACAGTAAGATCGCTCACTTCTGTCTTCACGCCTTCCGGTACCATGGGCGAATCTGAAATCAATAACAATGCACCTGCCGGGATCTTGTTGTGAAACGCCGTACTGAAAATGGTAGCCGTTTCCATATCAATTGCCTGTGCGCGGATCTTTCGGAGATATTGTTTGAATTCTTCATCCCATTCCCACACACGCCTGTTTGTCGTGTAAACAGTTCCTGTCCAATAATCGCGGTTGTGGTCACGGATAGTTGTTGAGATTGCTTTCTGCAAAGCAAATGCCGGCAACGCAGGTACTTCCGGGGGAAAGTAGTCATTGGAAGTTCCTTCCCCGCGGATAGCTGCGATCGGGAGTAAGAGATCGCCCAAATCGTTTTTCTTTTTCAAACCGCCACACTTTCCAAGAAATAATGCTGCCTTTGGTGAGATCGCACTGAGACAATCCATCACCGTCGCAGCATTCGGACTTCCCATTCCAAAATTGATGATCGTTATACCTTCGGCTGTTACACTTCGCATGGGTCTGTCTAGTCCGTTGACCGGAACGTTGTGCCACTCGGCAAACATCTTCACGTAATTGTCGAAGTTGGTCAATAGAATATACTCACCGAACTGATTAAGCGCCTGACCCGTGTAGCGGGGTAGCCAGTTCTCAACAATTTCCTGTTTGGTCTTCATAGTTTCTTAAATTTGACGCCAGCATGGTTTCCCTTAGTCTCCCGCCATTTGAATATAAGTTAAGAAAAGCTGAGGGTAAACTATGGATTTTTGATGTCATTCGAAAAAAGTATGTCGTACTCGCTCCCGAAGAATGGGTCCGCCAGCACTTTGTTAATTACCTGCTGACGAATGGCTACCCGCGTTCCCTGATTCGCGTAGAAGGAGGCCTTCACTACAACCAACGGCTTAAGCGCAGCGACATTGTTGTTTACGACCGCGACGGTGCACCGTGGATGATTATCGAATGTAAAGCACCAGACATCAAACTATCCGAAAAATCTTTGTTTCAGGCTTCGGTTTACAATGCGACGTTGCGTGCCAGATACCTCGCCGTCACCAACGGCCTCACTCACCTCTATGCCGAGACAGACTGGAACCAGGGAACTTCTGTCCGGCTTTCCGGCCTTCCGACATTTGAACAAAAATAAAAGCTCCGCGAGGGAGCTTGTGTACTCTTACGAGGGTCCGTGACTACAGATACGCGTTTACATCTTTCAGCGGTAAATTGAATGCTTCTGCGACGCCACGGTAGACAACATCACCCTTGATGACATTCAATCCAAGACGCAGGTCTTCATGATCGCGACATGCTTTCTGCCAGCCTTCTTTTGCAAGTTTGATCGCATAGGGAAGAGTCGCGTTGGTCAGTGCGAGCGTTGATGTGTAAGGAACAGCTCCCGGCATATTAGCCACGCAGTAGTGAACAACATCATCGATTATGAACGTCGGATTTTCGTGCGTTGTGGGACGACACGTTTCAATACATCCGCCCTGATCAACTGCAACGTCTACGAGTACGGTTCCCGGACGCATATCTTTTAGCATGTCGCGTGTTATCAGTCTTGGTGCTTTCGCTCCGGGTACAAGTACACCACCAACGATCAGATCCGCATCGCGAATCAACTGGCGGATCGTGTATTCATTTGATACCATGGTTCGAACGTTCTTCGGCATTACGTCGTCAAGGTAGCGAAGTCGACCAATATTGATGTCGAGGATAGTTACATCGGCGCCCATACCTGCAGCAATCTTGGCTGAATTTGTTCCGACGATTCCCGCACCAAGAATGAGCACTTTCGCCGGCATTACACCGGGAACCCCACCGAGGAGTATCCCACGCCCTTTCAAAGGTTTCTCAAGATATTTTGCACCTTCCTGGATTGCCATTCGTCCCGCAACTTCCGACATGGGGATAAGCAGTGGCAGACTACCATCGGTGCGTTCAACAGTCTCATAGGCAAGACACACTGCGCCGCTTTCAATCATTGCTTTCGTCAGCGGCTCATATGATGCAAAGTGAAAGTATGTGAATACCAGTTGGTCTTTCCGGATCAGTTTGTATTCCTGTTCAATCGGTTCCTTGACCTTCATGATCATTTCCGCCTGCGCAAACACTTCGGCGGTCTGGTCGATGAGGCGCGCTCCCGCTGATTCGTAGTCTTCATCAAAGAAACCACTTGCGGTTCCTGCTGTACGTTGAATCAAAACAGTATGACCGCGCTTAACAAGCTCCTTCGTTCCCGCAGGAGTTAACGCGACTCTGTTTTCGTTATTCTTGACTTCTTTAGGTACTCCAATGATCATATGCTCAGGTTAAGTGCCTGCAAATATAATGGGTGAACCTATTTGTCGTTAGTTAGGGTATTGATTTTTTGGTGTGCCTGAGCAGAGCGATGGAGCGCGGGCTCAGGGACCGGTTCAGTCGAAAAACTGCTCACAGAATTATCATTGTTGAATGGAGACTTTTCTTTTTTTTATTTCCGCGAAATCGTTTCTTTCCAAATTAAATTCTACATCAGAGGCGATTGAGTTGCGATGACGGGGCTGGCGATACTCCGCCTTGCTTTCTTATGTAAATGGTATTCCCTATTTTTGACCTAACAGGTGTTAACTTCTATCTAAACCATTGGAGATTTGAGCGTGATAAAAGAACCGAAAACCAAATTCCCAAAAGCCAGGGTGAAGGAGATTCTGGCTGATTACCGTCTTGCGGTCGAAAGCCGGGAGGCGAGTCTGATTGGCAGGAAGGAAGTTTTCATGGGAAAAGCCAAGTTCGGGATTTTTGGTGATGGGAAAGAACTGGCCCAGATCGCTATGGCGAAAGTGTTTCGCGACGGCGACTTCCGGTCCGGGTACTACCGGGATCAGACGTTCATGTTTGCAATCGGTGAACTTACTATTCAACAATTCTTTGCTCAACTATACGCGCATACGGATCTGGAGGCTGATCCTTCAACCGCGGGCAGACTGATGACGGGTCATTTTGGAACACGGACTCTGGATTCGGATGGGATGTTCCGTGATCTCACGAAACTAAAAAACAGTAGCGCTGATATTTCGCCAACAGCAGGGCAGATGCCGCGCTTGCTTGGCCTCGCTTATGCATCCAAACTTTTCCGCGAGAACGAAGCACTTCATCAATACACAAACTTCTCTGATAAGGGAAATGAGATTGCATTTGGGACAATAGGCAATGCCTCGACCTCTGAAGGAATGTTCTTCGAGGCGATAAACGCTGCGGGTGTATTGCAAGTGCCAATGCTTACGTCTATCTGGGATGATGGATATGGTATTTCTGTACCTCAGGAATATCACACAACAAAAGGCAGCATATCCAAAATGCTGTCAGGATTGCAGCGCACACCCACTGAAAAAGGTTTTGAGATTATCACGGTAAAGGGCTGGGACTATCCGGGCCTTATCGAAGCATATACACGTGCCGAAAAGATTTGCCGCGAGGAACACGTACCCGTTCTGTTGCACGTCGAAGAAGTAACACAACCCCAGGGACATTCTACATCCGGATCGCATGAGCGTTACAAGTCGAAGGAAAGACTCGCATGGGAAGCTGGGCACGATTGCATCAAAAAGATGCGTGAGTGGATCGTCAGTGAGGTTAACGTGTTGCCTGAGGAAATTGACGCACTCGAGGCGGAGGCAAAAAAATCCGCGAAAGAATCCCGCGACCGCGCATGGAAGGCGTTCATGGCCGATGTGAAGAAAGACCAGGTTGTCGTCAACAGAATACTGGAAAAGGCGGCGGAGCTTTCAGAGCATCGCGAGCAGATTCGCATACTACGCAATGAACACAACGGTGCCGTGAATCCGACTCGGATGGACACGATGCGGGCCGCGAAACGTGCGCTGCGCCTGATGACCGGCGAAGATCACGAAGCGCGGCGTGAGTTGATCGAGTGGCTTGAATTCGCCGAGAAGGATAATTACTCGCGATATAGTTCACATTTATACAGTGAGTCACCGTTGTCAGCATTAAAAGTTGAGGGAGTTGTACCGGTTTTCTCGGAGTCGTCTCCGATTGTTGACGGCCGCGAGGTGTTGCAGGCATGTTTCTCGGCCGCGCTGAGCCGTGATCCACTGATCATCGCTTTTGGCGAAGACGTGGGCAAAATCGGCGATGTGAATCAGGGCTTTGCAGGCTTACAGGCAAAATTCGGCGAACTACGCGTTACGGACACCGGCATCAGGGAGTGTACGATTATCGGTCAGGGTATAGGGGCAGCGTTGCGTGGCCTGAGACCAATTGCCGAAATTCAATACCTGGATTACTTTATCTATGCGCTGGCAACTTTGTCCGACGACCTCGCCTGTCTGCAATACAGGACCAAGGGTGGCCAGAAAGCACCTTTGATCATTCGAACGCGGGGACATCGTCTCGAAGGTGTCTGGCATGCAGGCTCTCCGATGGGAATGCTGCTGCACAGCCTTCGCGGCATATACATTATTACCCCGCGTAATATGACGCAGGCTGCAGGATTTTATAATACGATGTTGAAGAGTGATGATCCTGCCGTCATCGTGGAATGCCTCAATGGCTATCGCCTGAAAGAAAGAATTCCCGACAACATCGACGCGTTCACGGTACCACTTGGCGTGCCTGAGATACTCAGAGAAGGAGAGGATATCACGATAGTCACTTATGGGTCGATGTGTCGGATCGTGATGGAAGCTGCCGAGGATCTGGAACAGGTGGGAATTTCCTGCGAGGTAATCGATGTGCAGACTTTGCTTCCGTTTGATATTCATCACTCAATCGTGAAGTCGATACAAAAAACGAATCGCGTATTGTTCACTGATGAAGATGTACCGGGCGGAGCAACGTCATTCATGATGCAGAAGGTGCTCGAGGAACAAAATGGTTACCAGTATCTCGATTCGGCACCGCTGACGCTTACTGCTCAGGAGCATCGTCCTGCCTATGCGTCGGATGGCGACTACTTCTCAAAACCGAACGCTGAATCCGTGTACGAAAAAGTGTACACGTGCATGTCGGAGGCAGACCCGGAGAAGTTTCCGCCACTTTACTAGAATCTGAAAATTATCGGGAAACCGATGTTAAGAAGTTACGTTAGAAACATCCGCGTATTTCGTCGAGGGTGAATTCCTGCGACCAGACTTCATTGCTTACATTGCCGGCGCGGTCTCGTATCTGTATTCTGACTTTCCAGATAAAGGAGCCCAGGATAGTCTCCAACTCGGTAGACGTCATCGAATAACGAATGGTACCGCTGAGTGCGTTTCTCTTGTCTGACAATACGGGGAAGCGCGCATCGAATATCTCGGTGCAAAAGATCTTGCTCCAGTTGATATACCTGAATATGATCTTAGACGGATCGCCGGGGTCAGTTGTTCTTTGATAGAACCTCACGTCGATGTTCTGGTAGTTGGGATTCTTTTCGACGTAAAACGTATCCTTTACAACGACGACAGATGTGAATGCAGGGTCGCCAAGCGGATCGTTATAAGGAATCTCATAGAAATTTATCCCGTCAGGAATAATGCGTTTGTCCACCGTCTTCAGAAGCACGGAGTCGATCCGGTAGTAAAGACAGGCGCTGTCCGAGTTGTAGGCCGCCATTTTGGTCGCGTAGGCGCCGTCACGCGTCGCCTTGACGGCGAGGTCTCCGTCCACAGTCGGCGGGATGTTCAGAAAGCGTGGCAGCCGTGGATCAACTGTTTTCTTACCGACCGGGGTTAGCTGGCCGCTATTCGCAACAAAATAGTTTAATTCATGAAAAGGATCTTCCCTGTATCCGGCCTCAATTCCGAGGTCTCCGTCACCGTCTTCAAAGGAAACGGTCACAACAAGGGAGTCCGGCTTGAATTCATTGACCGATTTACCAAAACAGATACGCTCGAAACTGATCTCGGGCCTGGTAGGAAACTCGGGCGCATCGAAACAACTGCCCAGAAAGGCGGAAATAATGAATATGGCAAAACTGTATTTGGCTTTCATCCTTAATTTTGGAGCAGGTTAAGATACGTAACGCTTGAACACTTTTAAAAGTTTTGTACCCGAAATATACGAAGTAAACGAGCAAACATTTGCCCGTATTGCGTTGGATGTATTTCATTTTCAGGCGCAACGTAACCCGCTTTATGGTAGTTTCATTCGGCATCTGCGAATAAATCCTGCCAGTATTTCCCGGATCGAGGACATCCCGTTCCTGCCTATAAGGTTTTTCAAAACACATGAAATTCAGACTGGTGAATGGCAAGCCGAAAGAATTTTCACCACAAGCGGGACAACCGGTTCAACTCCCGGCAGACACCTGGTTTACTCTGTTGATGATTATCGCGCGCATGCCCAGCGTTGCTTTGAACGATTTTTTGGTTCGGTGAAAGACTTTCACTTTCTGGCCTTATTGCCCTCATACCTTGAACGCACGGGATCATCACTCATCGCGATGATCGATCACTTCATTCGCGCAAGCGGTTCCGATGAAAGTGGATTTTATTTACACGATCACATATCGCTTACAGACCGGATTGAAAGGTTAAAAGGCGGAACGCGCAAAGTTATTCTTTGGGGTGTCTCATTTGCATTACTCGATCTTGCAGCAGGCGGTTCCCGTGACTTCAGTCAATGCCTTGTATTTGAAACGGGTGGCATGAAGGGGCGCCGGAAAGAAATCACGCGACAGGAATTGCACGATACGGTGAAACAGTCATTTAATGTTGACAAGGTGTTTTCTGAGTACGGTATGACCGAGTTGTTTTCTCAGGCGTATACAATGGGCGGACTTCGTTTTCATTGCCCGCCTGCGATGCAGGTGATTGGCCGGGAACTCAGTGATCCCGCATCGAAGGGCATTATTGACGAGACGTGTGGACTCAACGTTATCGACCTCGCGAACTGGCGCACCCTTTCATTCATCGAAACCGAAGACGTGGGTCGTGTGTTTGATGACGGGTCGTTTGAAGTCACCGGCAGAATGGATAACAGCGAAGTTCGTGGTTGTAACCTGATGATCTGATTTCAGGCAACGACGGCACTATTGTATTTCGCCTTGTATTGTACCGGCGATAATCCCGTGAGTCGTTTGAACGTATTTCGGAAGGCTTTGGTATCAGAATACCCCACCCGGAACATAACTTCATTGACGTTGTCGCGGGATGATTCAAGACTCATCTTGGCGGCCTCGATTTTTACGCGCTGAATGTATTCGACCACAGTACTCGCGGTAGCTTTCTTAAAACGCCTCTCAAAATTCCGACGGCTGACGGAAACCATATCTGCCAGCGCATCAACTGTTATCTTTTCCTGGAAATTTTCTTCAATGTAGCGCTGGGCTTTTTTGACTGCCTCGTCGTCGTGATCTTTCTGTCCGGTGAACATCATGAACGGCGATTGGCTGTCGCGGTCGATGTCTATGGCAAAAGTCTTGGCTGAAAACACTGCAGCAGGCCGTCCACAATACTTCTCGATGAGGTAAAGCACGAGGTGCAAATATGAATAAGCACCACCGCTTGTATAGATACCGTCTTCGTCGGTGACGATCTTTTCAGCAACAAGATTTATGTCTGGAAACATCTTGCGAAACTGGTTTGCGGCCATCCAGTGCGTTGCGCATTTCTTGCCTTGAATGAGCCCGGTGGAAGCCAGCAAAAATGCGCCAATACAAAGACTCGCTACTTCGGCTCCCAAACCATATTGCCTGACGATCCACGGAACGAACGCACCGTTGGATTGAAGGGCTGCAGCGGGATCGCCATCAACTGCGGGGATGATGACAAGGTCGGTTTTGTCAATCTGGTCAATCGTGCGTTCTGTGGTAATCGTGTACGTCCCGTTGACGAGCGCGGTCTCCCTCGTGATTCCGGCGAGTTCAACTTTGAACATCGGAGGTTTGCCCAGGCTTGCGTAATAACCATTCACGCCCGTCAATAATTGCCGGGGCCCTTCGATACTTCCGAGTATCGCATTTTTCGGAATCAGGATCGTTATATGTTTCATGTCGAGGGATTTTATGGCGGCATGATCAGGAAGCCGACCACTCTCCGCACGTTTACAATTTCCAAAAATATCCATTGCGAATGTCCTAATCAACCCCTTTGTATGCCGGATTCGCACCCGTACGATCCGTCTTCAATGATGTAGGTTTGCTTCATCAATTGCAGGATGGAACGTATTCAATTGACAACGGAGATCAAGGTATTTGGTCTTGCAGTGGAGAATTTTCCCCATGATATCGGCGCAGCCTTCAGTCGCCTGGCAAACCTTGTGGAAGGTGGATTCGACCGTCCATACTATGGCATTTGCGAAATGAAAGGCGGCTCTGTGATCTATCGCGCGATGGCCCAGGAAATGTACGAAGGCGAAGGTCAGAAGTACGCGTGTGAATCATATGTGATTGAAAAGGGCACGTATCTCGCGGTGACCGTACATGACTGGAGGAAAAACACAGAGTCGATAAAGGATGTGTTTGAGGATATACTCGAAGACGAACGCGTCGATTTCTCCAAGCCCTTTGTTGAATGGTATAAGGACGACGTTGAAATGATTTGTATGGCGCGTGAGCGAGTCAGACCTACCGGATAATCGTACAATCATGATTGAAGTATTCAAGACAAACGTGGACGATGAGGCAACCGCCTTTGATATCGTCGAAATGATTCACGCGGCAGGGATGGGCTATCGTGCAAATTTCGACCTTGGCGATTGCGACCGCATTCTTCGGATCGCAGGTGCAGGTAGGATTGACAATGAGGTGGTTGTCCGGATCGTACAGAGTTTCGGATATGAAGCCCGTCCACTGGAAGACATTCCCGCTTTCCTATGAGAAGTCAGGTACCCCCAAATCTGCAGGTGTCCATGTAATTTTCAGTTGGAGTATCGTTATTACACCACGGGCGTGGTAGTGCTTTGGTATGATATTGGTTCTCAGAAAGGGGGCCACAGTTCAAAACAACAGAGGTGCCGTAGCCGGCTAGGGACTGATCAACCGTGTAATTTTTTCAGGAATTAGCCAGTTTTTGGCGGGGATTTGAGGCTGCCGGCTTTTGATTTGTGTGGAAAGAATGATATTTTTGTTTTTAACCAAAATGTGATCGATGAAAAAGATTCTTGCCTTTGTTGCGTTAGCGGCTTTCATCTCTGCTTGTAGCCAGTACACCTGCCCTACATACAGCAAGAAGACTGAAACCAAGCAGGAGCCGGCAACCGAAGAAAACGCCTGATCACAGGTATTTTTTGACGTCATCAGCGGAAATTTCCTCCCCGCTCATGATGACGAGTCGCTCCACGACATTTCGCAATTCCCTGATGTTCCCCGTCCAGTCGTGCTCCTGAAGGGCGCGCAATGCATTCGCGTGAATTCCTTTTTTCCGCGATCCGTATTCTTCAGCAATATCCTCCAGAAACTTGTCCGTCAACACTGGAATGTCTTCCTTTCTTTCGTTCAACGCCGGCACTTTTATCAGGATGACGCTGAGCCTGTGATATAAGTCTTCGCGAAACCGTGTTTCCTCAATCTCTTTCTTGAGATTCTTATTCGTCGCTGCGACGACCCGAACGTTAACGCTGATTTCCTTGTCGCCGCCGACGCGGGTGATCTTGTTTTCCTGAAGAGCGCGTAGCACCTTGGCCTGTGCACTGAGGCTCATGTCGCCAATCTCATCAAGGAAGAGCGTTCCGCCCTCAGCGAGCTCAAACTTCCCGATGCGCTGCTTGATTGCAGACGTAAATGATCCCTTTTCATGTCCAAAGAGTTCGCTTTCGATGAGCTCTGATGGAATAGCCGCGCAATTGACTTCGATAAGAGGTCCATTTGAACGGCGACTTTTTTCATGGAGCCAGCGCGCAACGAGTTCCTTCCCCGAACCATTGGGGCCGGTGATGAGAACCCGCGCATCCGTTGGCGCCACCTTTTCAATCATTTCTTTTACCGATGCGATGGCTGGCGATTCGCCTGCCATTTGGTATTTCTTTGAGATTTTCTTTCGGAGGCTTTTCGTTTCCTTGATAAGCGTCGTCTTGTCGAGGGCGTTTCTCAAGGTGATCTCGAGTCTGCCCAAGTCGAATGGTTTCTGAAGGAAGTCGAATGCACCCTTCTTCACAGCTTCAACAGCAACATCGATTGTTCCGTGCGCCGAGATGATAACGAAGTTGGTTGGTATTCCTGTTTCCTTTGCTTTTTCGAGAACTTCAAGCCCATCCATTTTGGGCATCTTGATATCACAAAGACAAAGGTCGAACATCCCTTGCTCAAGCTTTTTCAATCCTTCAGCACCATCCTGGGCTTCTTCAACCTCATGGTCTTTTTCCTCCAGTATTTCTTTCAGGATTGCCCGGATTTTATTGTCATCTTCAATCACCAGAATCTTTGACATGGACGTTGGGTTTAACAGCGCTAAAAATAAAAAAACCTGTCAGCTTTCGCGGGCTGACAGGTGTTAAAAAAGCAAGTTTGTAAGCCGGGTTCTGTTATCCGTAAGGATCTTGTCATTTATCTGGTCCCGGCCTCACGGCAGGGATCAATCAGTCCACCCGTCACACCGTATACCAACAAGCCATTGGCCCCGTGAGGGGGTGTGACCTATTTGACCTTTCAACGCGTAAGGTTTACCATGCGCCCTCCGTCGCCGGAAGACCGGTGAGCTCTTACCTCACCTTTTCACCTTTTCCCCTTGCGGGGTAGTTTGTTTTCTGTGGCACTGTCTGTCCCCGCACCAACGAATCGGAACGGAGCCTTCCCGTTAGGAAGTACGCTGCTCTTTGTTGCCCGGACTTTCCTCCCCGATAATCGGGGCGACAAGGCATCTTGCTAAATACAAATGTAGAAAGATCCCGATAAGGTTCCCTAGTGGATGTCTTTTCCCGTGAGTTTGAACTCGAAGTGGTCCGCAAGCTGAGCGACTTCCTGAAGCATCTCCTTCAGTTGGGCCTCACTTGCAGTTGACGCAAGGCATGAAGCTTCGACTTTGATGAAGCCATCTTCGAGAACGAACCGGCTGTAATCAAAATTTCCATTCTGACGAAGCAGCTCCTCGAGGTTGACGTTCACCTGGTGCTCGCACACCTTGGAACTGAATACTGCCTGGTCTCTTCCAGATACAGGGCTTTTTTGCGTTGTGGCAAGCACGGTTTGGAAACGGTTACCATTTACCGGAACAACCACGACAGATTTTGCGTGATCATAGTCGGTGAATTGTCCACCGATTTGTTCAGCGTATTGCTGAACGCAGTTCTTGATATCCATAGACAGGTTTTAATCGTCACGGAAGATATAAAAAACGCCGCGTAAATCTCAATAAGACGGTCTGATTAATAATAAAATGCATGGAATTTCGTTCCCCGGGACGAAAACTCCAGGGCCGGCGCCGGCAAGCGTATCATGCCCGCGATAAACAATAATGTCTTCACGGCCCTCGACCGCGTTCGAATCGCGCCGGGATCAAAATCGAGACCGATGTAGTATTGGCGGTATGGCTGTGCATCCTGGGGGTGTTGCTCGTCGCGCGCGTAAATCATTCCGTCCGCCCCGTAACCAACAGCGAGGTTCAGCCATTTGGGAAACCGGCAAAATTTGTCCATGTCAAATGAAAGCCAGTAGGTCTGTCCGTTGTAATCCTTGAGAATCTGCTCGCCGCCCTTTCCGAGCAGGTCAGGACGCAGATCAGCATAATCTGTGAAATGAAAAGAGAACTTGGGTGCGATACGGACTTCGTTCCACATTCGCTTCTGGCCAAGATAAAGCAGGGCTCCCGTTGCATTGGCGAGCAAATCGCCCGACGACGCTCCATAAGCAGCAGAATGGCCATCGAAGATTTCGATGGGCAGCATTACACCGAAAGCGGTAATCGCACCGATGAGATCACTCTTTCGTTCGGGCACGTGATAGTGCGTGAGCCCCCGCGAAACACCGTAGCTGAGGTAGAACGACGAAAATGCATGCCCAATCTTATCGACTTGTTTCCATTCGGCGTTGTCGTTGAAGAAACGGAAAGACTGACTCTCGGAATTTCTATACCAAAGATGATGCAGGCCGACTAGTGAAATACCGTAAACAGCTGTCGAACCAATTACCGCGCGGCGAAGACCTTTTTTGTTTACGTGTAGCCCGGAGGTTGAGTCAGCCTGCGCATGTAGCAGAAAGGGCGCAAAGATCAGGAACAGTCTAATTAGCGACCTCATTATCCTTCTTTAGGGCTTCACGGGAAATGTCAGGATCTTTTTCCTCCTTGTTTTCCTGCTCTGTTTCCTTGTCCTCTTCCTCCTTTGCCGGCACCTCGTCCTCCTCCGGATAGCTTTCGGAAGCGGGAGCAGGTTTTCGGTTGCGACTCCTTCGCCAGAGGTCCTTAATCTCGTTGAAACTTTGGGTGTGAATGATACTTGCTCCCGTGGTGATTGTATTCTGGTTGTTGACCGAACTAAGCACCGGGTTTACGTTTGTGCGGCTGTACATTTTTACGCGCAACTTACCATCCGCAGTAAGCATATAATCCACCGTCCAGTCACCCGCAATACTGGAAGGGTTCGCCTGACTTGCACCTGGTGTATTGTTGTTATTATTAAACGTCCCGTCTCCCGTAACGCGCAAACGTCCGCCGGCAAATGTGTATGAGAACCGAAGTTGGAATGTATTAAATGCTTCTTCATCCATAACACCGAGGTCGACATCAATGACGAGGTTTTGATCCACCTGACTCATCCAGTAGCTCAGCTGGTTGGAAAGGAGTTCGCTCACACTGTTTACAACGGACCCACTTGTGTTAAACGCTTCGGGCGGTGAAAAACGTCGCAGTACGATAAGGCTAAAAACCTGACGCTTCAGTTCCTGCTCATCGATCCTGTTCTTGAAAGCCGTAAAGATGATATCGAGGTTATAGCTTCGTGTACCACCTTCGCTTTGCACCTGTATGCTTTTTGGAAGGTCATTGGCAATAATATCGAAGCTGATATTCGACGAAAGCATCAACCCCTCGATTTTTACAAGCACCTGAACCGGGTACTTCCGACGAAGCTGCGGTATATTCAGTTCCTGCTCATTTGTGGATACGAGATCAGTAAGGAGTGGTGCAAGACTTGCCTGTTGATTGTACGACGCATTAATGTCGAGTACACCCTGATATGGATCGCCGTACCATGAAATCTTGCTTCCCTTCTGGATTTCAAATTCTTTATTGATGATGTCGTACAGCGTGAAGTTGTACCAGCCTTCGGTGAACTCGAATGCCCCGAACATATTGAACTCACCTTTGGTATCCATCGCAAGACGCAGATCGCCATTGCCGCGTCCGCGGATGATGTCACCTGCCTTGAGGTCGAAAATAATCTCACAGTATGCGTCCGGTGTTACATCGAGGTTGAGGTCAAATGTAATCCCCGTTGTACGAATCTTACTTCGACGGACTTCCTTCTTACCGGGTTGCCCCGACGTTGATTCACCAAAGTTTATGAACGTGATAAAATCCTTTTTCTCGACGGATGATGATCCGCTGATGGGGATATAAATACGTGTGTTCTTTTCTGTACGCGCTGTTGACGAAATTCTGAGATTGGAAACCGGACCAAAGAATTGAACCGTACCTGACGCATATGCCTGACCATAGAACAGCTCATTGTCACGGATACTCGTGTTAAGTACCTGGAAGTTTCTGAAGTTAGACGTCAGATCAATATGCATGCTGTTGAAATTGTCATGCGTGATGGTACCGTTAAGCTGAGCTGTGTTTCTGAATGCATCAACGAGGTCGATATCCCGGAAAAAAATCGATCTCGGTGTTAATCCGATAATTCCGGTGAAGCGGTAGGATGTCTTAAGGTACCCGACTGTGATTTGTCCGTCAGCAATATTGCCTTCACCCTGGATTTCGGGACGATCCAGTTTTCCGGATATCCTGAAGTTCCCTGAAACTGTTCCGAGAATCGTGGGAAAGATATCTTCGAGGAACGGCTCAAGAATTTTCAGATCGGCATTGCGGAGAATTGCATCGACATCCAACGGGCTCCGTTTCTCAGTAGGAGTATAACGACCTTCGAGCTTGACGAGGTCGTGGTTGTCGCGCGTAACCAACATGTCAATATTGAATCTGCGTCCGGTGGTATCCCAACGGTTGGACCCGGCGATATCGCCTATAAGGAAGTCGTCGATAGTAAAACCGCGAATGTCAATGGCATTTTGAATCGTTGGGTTGCGATAGTAATTACTCATATCTACCGTCGCATCCATCGTGCCCTTGATCTTCTTGGAGGTGAGTACGTTAAAGATCGAAAGGTCGAGTTGGTCGATCTCAAGCGTTACGATTCGCGCCGGGTCATCGGAAAGCGCACCGTTCACACTTAGTGACTGATCGCCTGAAATCAGCGACACGTTGTTGAACCTGACGTCGTCCGGGTTTAAAGCGATGTAGTTCCCCGGGCCAAAATGCCACTCGCGTTCGAGGAGGTTCACCATCGACCGGTCCATCGAGATAATTGTACTGTCGGAAACAAAATCCACATTGCCCGTAAGTCTGATTTTGTTTGACTGAGCTTCCTGATCTGCATCGAGTCCAAAATCAATGTGATTTCTGCTCCAGATTCCTTCGGCAAGCAGATTCTTCGTGTGAAGTTTTCGCGTAAGGGTTTGCGATTCTGAATTGATTGTCGCCATGGCGAGCACCGCTGTGCTGTCGGCTATTTTCGATGCAGTCACCTCTACATCATTTCCGATAAACCACATCCCCTTATATGAAAGCGAGTCAATGTGTGTGTAACAGTTGAAAATTGTCGTGTAGCCACTCGTGAATCGTCCCAGTACCTTTGTCTCCGGCGTGATGGTGAGATCCAGGTTCAGCAAGTGTGCAACGGGCTCTATGTCCTTTATCCGGACATCGACTCCGGCTTCGTAGGATTGAGCGTGATAATTTTTCTGTGCGTAGTGCGCCGCCGTGGCGCGGCTGTCGTTCCTGATGTT
>JAEYWY010000018.1 GCA_023428695.1 Bacteroidota bacterium | reverse complement strand
TTATCTTAATGTAGTACACGCCTTCCATGAGACTCATCCTGCTTTCGTTGTTTAGTCTGCTGGTCTTCGCTGCAGAAGCTCAACCGTTGACGGCTGAAGAAGCCACACGTATCGCCCATTTGCTTGGCGCCTGGCGCGTTTTTCTATTGTCGCAGCGACGGGGAGCTATCGCGATATATTTTCCTGACCAAAGATCAGCAGAAATTTATTCAAACAAATTATCCCGAAATTCTTTCGAATGAATAGTCGTCACGCAGGCTGTTAGAATATCAAATTGATTGTCTATCTTTACCCGTGCTAAGGGGTGCCTTGTCGTCGGTACGGCGACTGAAACACAGGCTGAGATTATACCCGATGAAACACAACGTTTCATGCACCTGATCTGGGTAATGCCAGCGTAGGGAACAACGCAGCTGATCACACACTATCGGCACTCCTTCAGCACATAAACACATGGATATTGATTTAGCCCCGACATGGGAATTGTTGAAGGAACAGGCATCACACACAGACACCATTCAATGGATCGTGCTGATCTTTGGCGTCGCTGAGGTTTTACTCGCGCGCGCAAACAACATTCTGCTTTATCCTGCCGGAATAATTTCAGTGACGTTATCGATGTTTAGCCTCTTCAATGTTGGTCTATACGCCGAATCGGCGCTGAACCTGTATTACCTCGTTATGAGTGTCTACGGATGGTGGTACTGGCATCAAAGAAAAGGTGAACCACCTGTTCGAATTTCATTCACGACAAAAACGGAATGGTTTACAACCGCTGCGATCGCTATCGGAGGCTGGGCGATCCTGTTCTTCATACTACGCCAGTTCACGCCATCCACTGTGCCGGCCTGGGATGCGTGGGTCAGCTCAACGGCATGGGCTGGCATGTGGTTGCTTGCGCGAAGAAAGATCGAAAACTGGATACTGCTCAACATTTCAAATGCGTTCGCTATCCCGCTGCTGTTTCAAAAGAAGCTGCCACTCTTCGGTGTGCTCACGATTTTTTTGTTTGTCGTGGCCTGTATCGGCTACGTTGACTGGATCCGGAAATACCGGCGTGAAGCCAAAGCTTATCAGGAATGATGGAAACGATCGCACATCCCAGACATTTTTTTTCGAATGATGCACTCGAAACAATTCGATCATTCGCCGGAGATGCAGAAACAACAGGCAAACTGCATCCCGAACAACTCGCGACAATTTACAAGTCGAACTTGTTTAAGATGTTCGTGCCACAAGATTACGGTGGGTTGGCTTTCACATTGCCTGAAGTTTTGAGAACCGAAGAAGCTCTTGCATGGGCCGATGGAAGTACCGCATGGGTTACAACATTGTGCAGCGGCGCCGGATGGTTCGTGGGCTTTCTACCGAATGCACTTTCTGAAAAGGTATTCGCAGATGACCACGCATGCCTTGCAGGAAGCGGCGCGCCAACAGGAACTGCTGAAGAAACCACTGGCGGCTATCGCATCAATGGCGAATGGTCCTATGCATCAGGCGCCCCGCATGCAACAATGTTCACAGCAAACTGTATCCTGACCAAAAATGGCGTTTCACACATCGATGACAACGGCAATCCATTGATACGGTCGTTCATTTTTTACGCTGCAGAAGTTGAAATCATCCCCAACTGGAGCGCTATGGGCATGGCCGCAACTGAAAGCCATGGGTTCCGCATTACAAATCTGATGGTCCCGACTGAACGTTCATTCATCATCGATGCGAATCATACGACGATCAACAAGCCTGTTTACAAATTCCCGTTTCTTCAGCTCGCCGAAACAACGTTAGTGGCAAACTACTCGGGGCTCGCTCAAAGATTCGTCGACCTGTGTGACGAAATCGTCAGGTCACGTGTGCAACAGAATGACGCACTCAACGTGTTGGAGGATGCAAGACAGATGTTGAATGAAGTCCGTACGCGGTTTTACGCAGCAGCGGAAACTGCCTGGACATTTTGTAAGAATAATCAGTCAATTCCTTCCGACATTCTTAATCGTGTGAGCGAAACAAGTTTTCAGCTTTACAAAACAGCGCTCGTTTCGGTTCACATTCTTTATCCCTACACCGGTCTGGCTGGTGCAGACAAAACCACAGAGATCAACCGTGTATGGAGAAATATCCATACGGCCAGCCAGCACTCTCTCTTTGCTTCGCGAATGTAGGTGCATCCATTCGGCCCACATTGTCGCAGTTGACCCGCAACGTTGGCAGATATACACCCGTCTTTATGGGTATTCTTTTTCAACCTTTCGAAAAAAGAAATGATCACAGAAAAACAAAAAACACAACTGCGAACTGCATTGGATTCCGCATTCAGGAATTTCAAAACGGCTCTTTTGTCCATTGATGAAGATAGAATTAATGAAGTACCCTTCGAAGGCAGCTGGACACCCGCGCAGGTTACCATGCATATCATCCTTGCAACGGATGGAGTACCCGATAGAAGTACAGCTGCAACAGATCGTTCTGCTGACGCAATGTTGCCGGCAATCCGTCCATGGTGGGAGGACCTTTCGAAAAAGTTTCCGGCACCCGGGCCGTTACTTCCCGATAGCCGGGAACGTTCCCAGTCAGAATTGATTTCCGAACTGGATCGCGTTCATCAAAAAGACCTGAACATCATCGGAGAAAAAGAGCTCTCAGAAATCTGCGTCGACTTTGAGCTGCCCACAATAGGGTACCTGACCCGCTTTGAATGGCTCTGGTTCATTGAAATGCATTTGAAACGGCACTCTCATCAGCTAAAGAAGATCCATGAAGCGTTTGCAACACGTGTTTAACTAGTTGCATAACGATTAACAAGCGCCGTCCCCGGAAAAAAATTGGTATGAGCGAGGGCGACTGACTATTTTCAGGATCGTATGAAAACAATCCTCTGCCTCCTGCTGACTAGTGTCGTTTCAATCACCTATGCTCAGCCCTCTCAGGCTTATCGCGATAGTATAGCGAAGCTTTCCTCGGCCGATCACGCTGAGATGAAGAAACAACTCGGCATTACTGTTCCAAACAGACCCGGGCCTTCGGGAAATCCACAGGCACCGGATGCTGCCAACGTGGATGAATCAAAAGTGCGAGCCTATACCTTGCCGGACCCATTGAAATTTAACAACGGTCAGCCTGTAAAGTCCGCCAAGGACTGGGAAAAACGCCGCGCTGAAATCGTTGCCCTTTTTGACGAGGAGGTCTACGGAAAACTTCCGGTCCAGATCCCGCAGGTAACATGGAAGGTTCTTTCGGTTAAGGATACTTCCTATGGAAACTACGCGGTCTCTGAAAAAAAGCTCGCTGGAATTGTTGACAACAGCGGGTACCCGGACATTAAGGTTGAAATTGAAATTGTAGTGGGAACACCGCGCAACGCAACGGCACCGGTACCGGTTGTGGTGGAATTTGGTTTCATACGATGGCCATTTGGTCCGCAGCCCCCTCAACAGAATCCGCTTCTTTCTCCGGGTGAACCCAACTGGAAAGAGCAACTGCTTTCGCAGGGTTGGGGCTTTGCGATTCTAAACCCTGCCAGCATCCAGGCCGACAATGGTGCCGGATTGCGCGCCGGCATTATCGGATTGGTAAATCGCGGTCAACCAAGAAAGCCCGCAGACTGGGGTTCACTGCGCGCGTGGGCCTGGGGTGCAAGTCGCGCCATCGATTATTTTGAAACTGACAAAGACGTAGACGCAAAACGAATTGCTATTGAAGGCCTATCGCGATACGGAAAAGCTGCCCTTGTGGCAATGGCGTACGAACCCAGGATATCACTCGGCTTTATTGGCTCATCCGGTGCCGGCGGCGCGAAAATCCTGCGGCGTAACCTCGGTGAACAGGTTGAAAACCTTGCATCATCCGGCGAGTACCATTGGTTTGCCGGTAACTTCATCAAGTACGCGAGTAGCCACACCGTTGACGACCTGCCCGTTGACGCACACGAACTGGTAGCGCTGTGCGCTCCGAGACCGGTTTTCGTCAGTTCCGGATCGCCGTATGTGGAAGGACAATGGGTGGATGCAAAAGGCATGTTTCTCGCGGCTGCTCATGCCGGACCGGTTTACCGTTTGTTGGGCAAACAACCGCTGAAAACATCGGAGTTTCCAGTGATTGGGACGCCGCTCGTAGACGGTGACATTGCGTTTCGTCAGCATGCCGGTGGCCATTCCACAGGTCCAAACTGGAGCACATGGATTGCCTGGGCGTCCAGGTATTGGAAGCAGCAACCTAAGTAAAGGCTATTCAGAATTGATGAGATCCTTACCCGCGGACGATTCCGTCTGGCGTCGTACCGCACGTATCAGCATGCGGACTCGTCAAATCGTCAGGTGGCGACCCTGCTGGCATTACATCGCCCGTTGGTGACATGGTGTGTCCACGCGATAACGCTGCCTCGTCCCGATCTATCCGTTTTTTTTGGGAACCCGGCATGCGGTCATACGCATTCATTTTTCGCTTTTGCGAACCGTGTATTTCCCATTGGCGTTCATCCCGTGCTATGCGTTCCAGTTCTTCGTTTTCCATAAGTCGGGTGTTGTCCATGACTCGAGTGTGACAAAACATATACCTGCACTGCCGAAAATCTTTCGGAAGTGACTAATGTCGTGGCCCTGCATATCAACCGCATTCCACGGCAGTGGCGAATTTTTGTATCTTCCCGGAATGGAAGCAACCACAATGACTTCAACAGTAAAAGTGCCGCCGTCAACCAATGGGCAAGCCGGTATTGCGAAGGAAAGAATAGTATCAATCGACGTTCTTCGCGCACTTACAATGATCCTGATGATTTTTGTGAACGACTTATGGTCGCTCCAGAATATTCCCGCGTGGTTGGGTCACGTTGATGCCAACGAAGACGGTATGGGCCTTGCGGATGTTGTCTTCCCCGCGTTCCTGTTCATCGTCGGACTTTCGCTTCCCTACTCTACTGATAATCGCAGAGCCCGGGGCGATTCGGACGCCAGCCTTTTTGGTCACGTCGTATGGCGAACTGTTGCCCTCATCATCATGGGTGTATTCCTCGTAAATGGGGAAACAATCAACGCTCAGGCTACTGGCATTCACAGGCTTGTGTGGAATTCGATATGTTGCCTTTGTTTCATACTTATCTGGAACAGCTATCCTGCCAGCACAAATCGCATGATCATCTGGACATTGCGGGCGGTCGCCATAGTTACATTGATTACACTTGCTTTTCTATACCGCGGCGGTTCCGATGAATCCGTCTACCGCTTCGGCCCACAATGGTGGGGAATTCTGGGGCTTATCGGATGGGCATACCTCGTCGCCGCAACGGTGACAATACTCGCAAGAAACCGGATCGCTATCGTCGCTGGTGCATGGGCATTCTTTGCCTTGCTCAGTATTTTGTTTCACGCCGGCTACGTGCCAGATGCGCTGTCCTTCATACCCGGACCGATATTGAGAGGAACGTTAACTGCACTTACACTCGGCGGCGTTACGACCGCACTTGTTTTCAATTACTACAGGAAGAACGGCAGCAAGTTAAGTCTCACATCAATGCTGGTGGCCATGGCATCACTGATGGTTGTCTTCTATTTCATCACGAGGCCGCAATGGGGAATATCCAAGATAAATGAAACACCTGCATGGCTCTTCATATGCAGCGCACTAACTATCGGCGCATTTCTACTGGTGTACTGGCTGACCGATGTGTGGCATAAGGACTCGTGGTTTGCCATCATCAAACCGGCAGGAACTGCTACGCTCCTGTGCTATCTCATTCCGTATTTCGCGTATGCTGCTACCACTGCTATCGGTTTCTCGCTGCCGGACTTTGCCTTAACCGGTGCCGTTGGTTTGTTGAAGTCGTTCTTGTTCGCGATACTCTGTGCATTGATTACGGGTGCGTTGATCCGTTCAGGTCTTCGGTTCAGAGTATGACCGTTGATGGACGCTGATTAAATGATTACTGATTAGCATGATTTCTTTTTGGTCCGTCTTAATCCCGGCAATCCATCCTGTAAATCCGTGAAGCCTTTAATCGCAGTCACTTTACGCAAGGCAACGATCGCTGACCTACAACTCCTGATATATTGGGATACGCAGCCTCATGTCATCGCCTCGGATCCCAACGACGACTGGAACTGGGAAGAGGAACTCAAACGTTCTGTTTCCTGGCGCGAACAGCTTATTGCTGAATTTGAGGGCCAACCCATCGGATTTGTACAGATCATCGATCCACTGCGCGAAGAATCTCATTACTGGGGCGACGTCGAAGAAAACCTCCGGGCGATAGATATCTGGATTGGCGAAGCAGACTTTCTGGGTAAAGGATTTGGAACAGTTATTATGAAACTCGCACTTAAGCGATGCTTCGACAATCCGAATGTTACAGCCGTGATGATCGATCCGCTTGAATCAAACGCTCGTGCCCATCGGTTTTATGAAGGACTGGGTTTTCGATTTGTTGAACACAGGACGTTCAACGAAGACTATTGCAGGGTCTATTCGATAGATCGCGCGGCATGGCAAAGTCTCTAATCGTCAAACTGCCCGCCATTATTCCACATTATCCGAATGGACGCTATAGGAATGCGAACATGCTTTCCGTAAGAAACTTGCTTCTGATTCAAGAAACGAGATTCGGGATTTTGGTTTTCACCATCATGGTTTACTATAAAAAAGTGGCTTGAGGATCACAAGGCCGGATCGACCTCACCTGGGATGTATGCGTGATCGCCGGCGTTCTGACGCTGGTTATCGCCATCGCGACAATCAGTTACCAATCGATAAGAACTGCCCTGATGAATCCGGTTGACAATTTGCGCTCAGACTGAATTTGCTCCTGCCAGAAATAATATAGGGTTGGTCAGGGGACTTTGAACGTCACATTGACCAACCCGATAGTTTATTGAAATGTGTATGCGCGATTAGAACGCCCGTTCAACATTTCCCGAGCCGTACACACGTCGTGTAACCGCCTTTGTGTTGCCTTTGTGTTTAACGGTACCACTACCTGCTACGAGGGATTCCAGATTCTGGCTCACATTTAATTCGCAGTTACCCGAACCTGCAATTTTCACTTTTGCAGTTTCGAGCTCACAGCCGAATGCTTTAAGGTTACCACTTCCTGAGATGGACACGTCATTTGTGTTCGCATATCCTCTCAACTGAACGTTTCCGGATCCTGCGACTTCAGTTTTTACTTCTTTCGATTTTATGTCGAGGTCCATGTCGCCGTTACCTGCCAAAACCAGTTTCAGGTGATCAGCAGCCAGGGAGTTTGCGCTGACGATCTTGCCGCCGCCGTTAACATGCAGCTCCTTGATCTCTTTAACACTCACCGTGATTTTCATGGGCACCTTCAGCTTGATGTCGTCGATCTTTGCCCAAATGCTCTTGTTGGGATTCTCCGGCTTGCGCTCCATGTTGATCATGAGAATGCCGTCTTCAACCTTGAGGGTTGTGAGGTCCCAGATTTCAGGCAGCGTTTCCACAACCACTTCCTGTTTATTGCTTTGCTTCAGGGTAACAGTATATCCCGAATTGACATAGATACTTTTGAATTCCGGTAGTTCAACGGTCTTCTTTATTGCCTGTGCCGAACCTGAAATGGCAATCACTATGGCGGCCAGAGACAAAACCAACGATCTAATATTCATAATTAAATTTTTACCCAAATCTCCCATTTATTGCCGCCGAACCGAACCACAATTCGATGAAATACAATCCCGTGTACCGAAAAACGGACAATACATTTCTAAAAATCGTTTTTTGACTGCGGACTCTGTCGACGGAAAGCTTTAACCGGACTTCTGCTCTGCTAACGACATGTAATATGCAGGTAAGAATTTTCAAAGACTTTTGTATATTCGAATGCTCTCCACGATTTCCAACACTCGTCTCATCTAAAAACCCTCGGGCATGAATGCATACATCATTCTCTTCGCTGTTGCTATGGTTTTGATACCGCGCACAGTTCAGATCAACGGGCCTGGTGATGAAAGGATAAACAGAACAAAAGCGCGTGAGCACTACAACAAGGGATTGTTGCTCCTTCACAACTTCGAGTATGTTGACGCTGCCGAAGAATTTCGCGCGGCGCAGGCGGAAGATCCGGACCTCGTGTTGGCGTACTGGGGTGAAGCAATGACTTGCGATCATCCAATCTGGAATGAACTTAACCTGGATGTGGCACGCGCCACACTTGCGAAACTTGGAGAATCGAGGGATGCGCGGATAAGCAAAGGCGAGACACCGCTCGAAAAAGACTTCATACAAAGTGTCGAAATTCTTTTCGGCGAAGGATCACGACCCGAGCGCCAGAAAGCGTACAGCGAATTTCTGGGAACGCTTCGGAAGAAGTACCCGGACAATGACGACGTCGCCGCATTCTATGCACTCTCTCTACTCGCGCTGAAAACAGGTTGGGAGAAGTGGGAAGACTATAACACCAGGGCGGAAGAGATAACGAAAGCTATCCTTACGCGAAATCCCGATCATGCCGGTGCATTGCACTATCGCGTGCACGCGAATGATCATCCTGTCTATGCACAGCAGGGACTTATTTCTGCAGACCGTTATGCCCGCATTGCCAGTTACGCAGGCCACGCGTTGCACATGCCATCACACATTTACCTCGCCCTCGGGAGATGGGATGACGTTGTTCGTTCCAATGAAGTATCCTGGCAGGCCGGAGTTGATCGCAAAGTTCAAAAAGAACTCGACAATGATCAGTTGAACTACCACGCACACCTGTGGTTGGCATATGGCTATCTGCAACAAGGCCGGTTCGACCTCGCCGCAAAACTGATCGCAGACCAGGAGCAGTACACGAAAGAATTGCCATCACCTCGTGCCCGATATCACCTGTTTGCAATGAAAGGTCATTACCTGTTCAACACGAATCGATGGACCGGTCCCATTGCCAAAATGCAGGTTGATCTCACTAACGTTGATGCATCGACAGACTATTCAAACACTTTTGTTGATGGTTACGCTTTGTTTCATTCACGTGACGAGCGCGCACTGGATGCGTTGGTTAATCAGTTCGAGGCAACTCTGAGCAAAGACAAAAAGCTGCAGAAAGAAAATGAAACAGCACCTGTCTGCGGTGTGTCGAGATACAATAACAAGGTGCCGGGCGTGCGCGAGATTCGTCACGGATTTGCGCATCTCAATCAACTCAAAGGACTTCAGGCATGGCTTAATAACGACAACGAACCGGCAGACAAGTTTTTCAAAGAGTCTTTGCCCCCGACAGGTTCCGTCGTTGTCGGACCTCCAGGGTTCCTGATATCACCGCATGAACTTTATGGAAACTTTCTCCTGCAGACCGGACGTCCTGCGCAAGCACTGGAGCAATTTAATCTAGCCCTTGCAGCTTCACCTGAAAGGATCCTCGCCTTGAAAGGTAAACTCAATTCAGCGCAAGCTCTTAACGACAAAAAAACCGCATCGGAAACGCTTACGCGGTTGAAGGCGATCCTCAAAAACGCAGACGCAGGAGTTGCCGATACATTCATTCGGTGATGCTACCCGAGAACTTTGCTTATCTCCTCAAGTTCGTCCCGGCTGAATGAAAGGTTGTCCAGCGTCTTAAGAGAGTCCGCAAGTTGTGAAGGCCTGCTCACACCAAGTATTACCGATGTAATACGTGTGTCTTTCAGCAACCATGCAAGGGCCATTTGCGCAAGCGTCTGACCGCGACGTTTAGCTATGTCGTTGAGCTGCGCAACCTTCGACAATTTTTCTGGCGTTACCTGATCTTCCTCAATGGCGCCGTTGCCACGATGAGATGCGGCGCGCGAATCTTTAGGAATTCCCTTCAGGTATTTGTCGGTGAGCAATCCCTGGGCAAGCGGCGAAAACGGAATACATCCAATTCCTTTTTGCCCCAACACATCCAACAACCCGCCTTCCACCCATCGTTCAAACATGTTGTATTTCGGTTGGTGGATGAGACATGGCGTTCCCATTGAAGCCAACATCTCTGCGGCGCGCGCAGTCTGCTCGGCGCTGTAACTCGATATCCCAACATACAATGCCTTTCCCTGCCTGACGATCAAGTCAAGTGCAGCCATCGTTTCCTCCAGCGGCGTCTCAGGATCAGGGCGGTGATGATAGAAAATGTCTACATACTCCAGCCCCATTCGTTTGAGACTCTGATCAAGACTCGCCACCAGATACTTCTTCGACCCAAAGTCACCATAGGGCCCATCCCACATTTTCCACCCCGCCTTTGTTGAGATGATGAGTTCGTCGCGATGGGCTCGAAAATCATCACGCATGATTGTTCCGAACGTCGACTCGGCAGACCCCGGAGGCGGACCATAATTATTGGCCAGATCAAAATGTGTTACGCCCGCATCAAACGCAGCCCTTAAAATCGTGCGTGCATTCTCGCGGTCATCTATTTCCCCGAAGTTGTGCCATAGCCCGAGCGATAGGGCCGGCAACTTTAGTCCGCTCCTGCCACATCGGCGATAAATCATTTTGTCATAGCGTTGTTCCGAAGGTTGGTATAACATAGTTATTCACTTTTAACCTGTTTTTCTTCAGTGTTGTTCTGTGGGGATATTCTTAGTACAAACAGAAATCACAGTATACACAGAGAAGCCACAGAGGTTCTAAATGTAGTCTGATTCTCATTGCGTAGGGTGTGTTATCCCAATAATTTTTTCAGGTCCGGGTGGTATTGGGAGGTCAGGAATTCTGTTACATCGTACGTAGCTGCCCCGTGGATGATGAAGGGATCTCGTGCCATGATTTCATCGACCTCTTGTTTCGATTTCGCGAGAGCCAGGATGATGCCTCCGGTTCGCGGTACTTTCCGCCCGGACGCGATGAATATGTTTTCCTTGTAGTGTTTCTTTAAGAAGATGACGTGATCCTTCATATGCCGGTCAAGTTCCTCGAGCGGGACGATATACGTAAGACTAATGATGAACATGACCCAATTACAAAAAATACCCGGTGTTGCACAAGTTCTTATTGACTACCCGATAAGTATCCCTTAATCTTGTACATCACCATAAACCAATGGTTCAGATCGTAAATCTACTGTCATGAACGACTTATTCCTGAAGATGGTACTTGATGCCTGGCGTCAGTACATAAACCGGACCGATTCGCTGTTGGATGAATTGTCTGATGAACGGCTGCTTCTCCAGGTCGCGCCGGGCAAGAACACAGGGAAGTATCTGCTCGGACATCTGGCAGCGGTACACGACCGTATGCTTCCGCTTCTGGGTTTGGGTGCGCCCTTGCATCCTGATCTCCACGAACCCTTCGAATTGAAACCCGATGGCCAACACATTGAATCCTTTGACCTCGGCGATCTCAGGCACTCCTGGAAAGAAGTGAACAACACACTGAACACGCATTTCAGCAAGCTTGGTCCAGGCGAATGGCTTGAACGACACACCGCGATTTCAGAAGAAGACTTTCGCAAGGAACCTCATCGAAACCGACTGAACGTCGTCATCAACAGGACGAACCACGTTGCGTGGCACTATGGGCAATTGCTGCTTTTGAAGTAGCGCTCAAGGCGAGGCTACATGCTATGGCATATAGATAAGCTTGTGCGATTCCACCGTGCCATTGTAGTACACACGCAAAAAATAGCTACCTGACGAGAGCGAAGCCGGAAGCTCATAATAAACCGTATCGCCTTCCGAAGCTATCCCATTATTTTTTGTTTCAATGACTTTACCAGTGAAGTCGGCGAGTTCGATGGTAGTTACAGTCAACTCCCGTGATTTTCTTCTGATCTCCACCTGTCGCCGGTTTGTCGGGTTTGGTGAAATCGTGAGTTCACCGTGCAACGTCCCGATATTGACACCTCGAAGACCGAGGTGTTCATACGAGCCGTCAAAATCAACCTGCTTCAACCGGTAATAGGAACGACCTTCCAGAGGAATCTCGTCTACTACGGTGTACTCGTTCAGGACGTTGCTCGTACCCTTTCCGGGGATACGTGCGATTTCCGAAAAGTCGTACCCGTCAGGAGAACGTTCAAGTAAGAAGTAGTCGTTGTTCAGTTCGTTTGCCGTGCTCCATGACGCTTTGACAACAGGTTGCTCATACTTTACATCGAAATCGACGAGTGTTACAGGTAGCGGAGTGTCCGTTATATCGGTGGTTCCGATCGTTACGTTGTCATCATCCTGCAGGTTTAGATTGGTAAAGGATATTATATTTCCCACCAGTGTACCTGTTCTCGGTGCAACATCGTTATCAGCGAATCCATCATCGTCGCGGTCGATCAGCAGGCGCAGGGATGCCTGACTTTTCGCCCCTGGTACCGCGCTTAGATCAAAACTCAACGTAACATTACCGGGATTTCCATCTTCGAAGAACCGCCACACCCGACTTAACCTGCGTTTTATGAGTGTGCCGTCGACGTCGACGTCATTGGGAACCGTAAGGCTGCCGTTGTTGCTGCCCCATACCAGCGACTCGCCATTACCTAGTCCACTGGGGTTGGATACGGTTAGGACGTAATTTGTATTCTGGCTATGCGAGGTTTCCTGATCGAGGTCAGAATTGTTGTCCTGAATGATTCCTGCCACGTCGAAGCGATACGGGGCGTATGAAGCATTTGACGAGGCAGGGTACACAACATCCCCGGCGGAGTTGAAATAATCCTGCGGCGTTGTGGTGTCCAGGGTGATGCCGTATTTGAGCGCGAGATATGATTCGATCCTTCGCCGGTTCGCTGTGGTCAACGAAACATCGTACACAGCGATCTCAGCGAATTCGCCATAAAGGCCCTGGTTGTTTGCGACAGCATGGCGGCCTATCTGGATAGGTGGTCCGGTAATGGCGTCGCCGGTATTTGTGTTCAGCGTCACATCCTGCCTGCCGTCGATATAGATCCCAAATGAATTATTGAAAATTCGATAGTAGTCGATGATCGTAAAAACTCCCGTGGGTGCTTCAATGGTCGACACCGGGCCACCTAGGTTACCGCTGCCGTCATTACGTTTCTGATAGTTATACCGGTTTCCGGTAACCATCTTGAATGACATAAGGTTGTTGGTTTCAGCCGGACCACGGTCAATGATAAACGTCCCGGCTCCATCGGTCGGCGCACCGAGGAGATACGAATCCTGCTTGAATACCAGAAATACGTAAAAGCTCTCGTTCGATGCAATACCCGAGGCTGCCGCCGCTGTCAGAAACTGGTTTCCGTTGAATTCAAGTACCGGATACCCGTTGAGTCGGTTGGTTCGGAAAATCGGCCGGTTCAAAGCTGTTGGCTGAGTGGCATTGTTATTAACGCCACTTTGATCGTCCCACCGCTGAACCGCCACACCATCGGTTGCCAGAGTCGTACCTCCGCCATTACTATACGCCTCTGCATCGGCGCGAAGCCACCAGCGCAATCCACCCCCTACGTTGCCCGGGTTTTGTGATAAGGCCGGGTGATATAAAACCACTGACAACGTAGTCATCAAAAAACATCTGCGGACTCGTTCGTAGCTCATGGTCGTTAGGCGGGATTATGCTAAGATAGAAAGAAAAATGTAATATTGAACGGACTAAAAGTTGTGGTCTTTCCCCTTGCATCGCCCGTCTTCCGCTTTCTGAATTGGCGATACTTCGTTAAGTTGCGATATGGAGAATACTTTCACACCCGTTCCGTACGAGTTCCGCGAAATAATCGAAGAGCAAATTTCGCGGAAGAGCGCTGGTAAGATATTCTACTTTACCGGTCCGCTGCAGGTTGATGAAGCGCAGGGTAGCATCGTCAGTCTTGAAGATCGCCCTGATGGTATGTTCATCGATCTCGACTCCGGCGACAGCGTTCGAATCGACCGCATAATCACACTGTTTGGCAAACCCGGTGCGGCATTCGACGAGTACGATGCGTTAGGTCGCACGTGTATGGAGTGCGACTGGGAGCAACCTGAATGACAATGCGCTCATGGTTTCCAGAAGTTGTTGCGACGAAGTGCATCGCCATCGCCCTCGATAACGAGTTCGATCGCCGCGGGCTTCTTGTTTCCTGTCGGTACTTTCCACGAAGTCCGCGATGAATCTTTCCACACAGTTGGTGTAAATTGCTGACTTGCTTCCGTTCCGTCTTCATAAGTTACCTTCACGGAAAACGGAATCGGACGTCCACCTTTGTTCTCAATTGTGAGTGTGCCCGACGTAAAATCTGCAATACCGATATCGACGTAGCCCCAATCGAAATACCATTTCTTCCAGAACCAGTTCAGATCCTTCCCGGAAACGCGATTGAAGGTAAACATGAAATCATAGGGCATCGGGTGCTTGTATTGCCATTCGCGCATGTATGTGTTAAGACACTTTGTAAACGTCTCCTTTCCGAGCAAGTGATATAACGCATTGTACGATATTGCCGCTATCGTGTAAGAATTTATGCCTGCATTTTTATACGCGTAGCTTGGCGCCATCATTGGAAGGATAGATTGTGTACCGAGATACTCCTGATCGTACTGACCCCGTGGCCACGGCGGCAAAAAGTACTCCGAGAAATTAGCGAGTCCCTCATCCATCCAGGCATAATTCTTCTCGTTGATGCCCATCATAAACGGGAAGTACATATGAAACATTTCATGCACGGTAAGCCCGAGATTAGCTTCCTGATCGGTCATTTTCACACCTGTCCATTTCTCCACCTGTTTTGCTGTGGTGTTATCATTGTTTGCCATCCCCGGAAACTCCATGCCTCCACCCTGAAGTCCATTGAAAATGGTGAAGTACTTATGCGGGAACGGATATACGGGAAACTGCGTATGAAACAGCTTCAACGCCTTCGCTATCGATCCGTTCACCGACGCAAATTCGGGGTGCGCGCCGGGGTATGCGACCTGAAAAAAATATTCGCCGTGGGCATCCCTGTAATGATGGGCGTCCCAGAGAAAGTGGTCGCTTAAAGCAAACGCAAAATCAGGAAAGTTGCGAGCGGAATATTTCCATGTTTTCTTACCCGAACGCTTTTTGTTTATGTCCGCCGCAGTCAGAATCTTCACCGGCGTTGCAGAGGTTCGGGCTTTTCCAAGACGCTCCTGCACCTGTGTTGAATAAACTTCCTTTTCGTTTGACGGTGCAACAGAAGCCCAAACCGTAAAATTATCGGGTGCGGTAATCTCCACGTCGTAGTCTGAGTAGTCGTGATAGAACTCCGTCGCAGCGTTATAATTGATACGATCCCAGCCATTGATGTCATCCAGCACGGCCATTTCCGGATACCAGTAACCGACAAACATGGACGTGTTGTCAATAGCACCACTTCGCTCAAACCCTTCACCAGCGATTGTGATGTGCCAGTCGATTTCAAGTGTCATCTTCCCATTGGGCGGAACGGGCTTCCGCAGCCGCACTATCCTGAAGGTGCCGCCGTCAACAACATCTTCCGTACTTGCAGGATTATATGAAACACCATCGATGACGATCCGGTCAATCATCATCCCGTCATTCTTTTCTGCTTCATCGGCGGAAGAGAAAAATCCACTGCGTTCAGCGCCGGGTTTATAGTAATCATGATACGTATGGAAAGTTGGATTTCGAATCGAATCAGGACTGTTGTTGACGTACGTGATTACAGCGCTTCCTTTCAGAAGCTTTGTCACCGGATCAATTTCTGCCTTGATTCTGTACGTTGAACTGTTTTGCCAATACTTGGATGAAACGCTTCCGTCCGGCATACGCGTTCCGTTTTCATAAGCTCGTTGAAATTCAAGAGGCATGTAAAGGCCATCGGGAGACTGTGCCTGGCTGATTATAACCAACACCATCAGCACAATCGTCAGGAGAGAGTTTTTCATAACTGTGGGGTGATCGTGAAAGACCAAAAATAGCAAACTCCCGCTAACGCCGCACAGACGCCTGAAGGAAAGATAGTATCGAATGTCGGATAACCGTTAGGTAAAGGAGTTCTGCTATTCCTCGGTGAAGTCTATGAAGACTCTCTTGATATCCTTATTGTCGATGCGGCCTCTGTTCTTTGCATACGCGTCGAGTTCCAGAAGCACGAGGCGCTGATCATTCATTGACGCGCGAAACTTATCGATGTCCTTCTCAAATTCCAGCGTTCTGCGTGACGATTTCAAAGCATACTTTCGCGCGAAATCATCACCCAGGGATTGGATCTTGTTTCGTATTTCGATTGTGATCCGGATCTTTTCCATGATCGACTCTTTCGACCTGCCGATAACCTCCGTTGCTTCCAGTGTACCAAGCGTAAGCACCGTGGTTCCGCCGATACCGGAGACTACCTTCGACTCTGCCGGATCAAGCGCTATAGGCGAAATACCCGTCGCGGCACCAAGTGTGGCATTGAGGACAGAGCGTTTCTTCTTTCCTTTTTTTGCCTTCTTATAATCCTGATTGAGTTTCTTCTGGTTTTCGTCAAGTTGTGAGAGCAGGATGTATCCGGCCAGCAGGCTGTTGCGATACTTTGTGAATTGTAATGCATCCTTCTCTGTCTGGTTCTCGGTATCCATCACACGTATCTTCACCTTCTTCTCCGTTCTGTTGTTTGTAATGTCGAGCACGAAGAACGTGATCTCAACGTCGGTGAATTTCTTCACATCATCGGTGTAGTGATATCCCGGTGTCCAGATAAATTCATATTGGACGGGCGTATTTTCTTTCAGAACTGACTTAGGAATTTGCAAATCACTGGCGATCATGCCTGCGCTTCGGACGTTGTCGTCGCCGTTGGGATCGCTGAGGTAGATTTTAAGATTGAGAGGCTCATCTTCTTTTATGACGAACATAGAATCACCCGGTACAATCAGCAACTCCGGTGGAAGATCCATCTGCGTCTGAGCGATGCGCAATTTTCCGGCGGTCTCGGCCTTGTGGGGTTGATCCTGAACGATGAAGCCAACTACATACGGTTTTTCACGCATGGCATGAAACTGATTTCGCGACGGCGCCCAACTGAATTGTCCGTTAGCGGAAAGCGACGCCCCTTCAGGCATTTGTGACAAAATGGTTTTGAAAACTATCGGATCGCCATCAGGATCATAGACATATTCCGGCGGGAACTGATACACATTTCGGCTCGACTGTTTCACATAAAACGCAGGCAACTCCTCTACCACTGGAGGGCGATTGACGTGATTAACAGTAAACGTTATCGTTTTGCGGACGTGACGTGTGTCTGAGAAACGTGCTTCGAAGATGACTGATACATCTTTCTTTTCTTCGAGGCGGTCTACAAAATCAAATGAAGGTTTCCATTCAAATCGTCCGAGAGAATCAAACTGCATCGATGTACCTTCCGCTCCAATGAGCGCGAATGTTACTGAATCCCTGGGGTTCGCGCGAAGCTGAAAAGAAAGCGTTTCATCCTCGCTAATTATGTTCCATCCCTCCTCTTCCGGAAAAATCAGTTCGTGCTGGGCCTCTGCGAAAAAAATAGTCCCAAAAAACACGAGGACTGTAACTATGTATTGCTTCACGTAAGGTTGTACAGGTTTAAATGCGCCGTAAATTTAGCAGGTAGATTTCTCTTACGCATGCCGGTTAAAAAAAAGAAAGATCACGACAATTTTTTTAACGACGTATACGCCGTTGTGAAGCTCGTTCCCAAAGGGCGCGTCACCACGTACGGTGCAATTGCAGCATTTTTAGGTGCAAAATCCAGCTCACGAATGGTAGGATGGGCTATGCACGGATGTCCACGCGGCGTACCGGCTCATCGCGTCGTAAACAGGACAGGGCTTCTTACCGGCAAACACGCCTTCAAAACTCCCGACGAAATGGAGCTACGACTTGCGCGTGAAGGCATAACCGTAGTCAACGATCAGGTAAAGAACTTCAAGACGCTATTCTGGGACCCCGCGAGGGAGCTTGGCGTCTGAAAATTCCAGTTTCCTGTATCAAAATAAGAATCTCGCTTCCCAAATAGGGAACTTCGGTGTGGAAACGTCGCGTTTTTAGCGTTTTTTCAGCCCAGGCGGCAGTGGCACACCTTTCGTAATTACCCTTCCCACAAACAAAAAGACTCACATGGTACTTGTAATTTTTTCCCTCGTGCTGGTTTCCTCCGCTTTGATCGCAGGATTTATCATTCCTTCCCGTCTCCGGCCGGTGCCAGTACGGGTTAGAAGTACCACAAGGTCAATCAGGTAAACTCACCAGGCTGTTTACAGCCAGAAAATATAGTGGGGTTGGTTTTAATCGGGAATTCGGGTCGCTGCACACAGGGCGACCCTTTCCTTTTTATACGGTTTTCTCGGTATGCTTAACGCCGATGGAGATGAGGAACAACCCTGCGAACGTAATCATACCATTCAGAATAAGTACCTCAATACCCATTTCACCGTACCAAGGCATGATCGTCGCCGAATTCGCACTGATGTAGTACGAAAGCACCGGAGAGATCAGACAAATCAACGGAACCAACGGATCCCTTACCTGCCGCCGCGTAAAGATTCCAAAGAAAAACAATCCAAGTAACGGTCCGTACGTATAGCCCGCGACGTTGAGCACGGCGTCGACTACGCTTCGTTCGTTGATCTCCTTAAACACGAGAATCACAATCAGAAAAACTACAGAGAAGCCAATGTGTACGAGAAGCTTTTCCCTTCTTTTCTGATCCTCTTCCTTTTTCTTGAAATTCAGAAAGTCGATACAAAACGATGTTGTGAGTCCGGCGAGGGCGGAGTCTGCACTCGCATACGACGACGCTGTAATACCCAGAAGGAAAAATATCCCGACGGCGAGACCCAGTTCATTTAGCGCCAGCCCCGGAAACAACTCATCAGAAAATTCAGGAAGAGGTATACCCCGGTTCTGGCTATAGAGATATAACAACGCACCAAGAACCAGGAACAGGAGTGTGACGAAAGCCATGATAAGGCTAAACCAGAACATATTCTTCTGCGCATCACCAGGTGTCTTGCAGGTAAGGTTCTTTTGCATGATCTCCTGATCCATGCCCGTCATTGTGATCGTGATAGCCGCGCCACCGAGAAACTGCTTCCAAAAATATCCACGCGAAGCCGGATCGTCGAAGTAGAACATTTTAGAGAACTCGCTTTGACTCACTTCACGCGGAAGATCCATCAGGCTCCAACCCAGCGCTGCCGAAATCTGCCACACGGCAATGCAAACTGCTGAGATTAAGAAGAATGTTTGAAAAGTGTCAGTCCAAACAATGGTCTTGATTCCGCCCTTGAAAGTGTATATCCATATCAGCAGGATCGTTGTGGCTACAGTGACGAAGAAGGGCACGTTCCACGCACGAAACAGAAACAAATCCAGTACGGTGGCCGCAAGGTACAGTCGCAGCGCAGAGCCCACGGTTCGCGAAACAAGGAAGAAGAATGCACCGGTTTTATAGGACCAGAAGTTGAATCGTTGTTCCAGATAGGTGTAAATGGAAACAAGATGAAGCCGGTAATACAACGGCATCAGTACCCCCATAATGAACCAGTACCCGACGAGGTATCCCAGTACGATCTGGAAGTAGCCGAAGCCCGTCTTGCCAACGTTCCCAGGAACCGAGATAAACGTGACACCCGATAACGAAGCGCCGATCATACCGAATGCTACAAGGTACCAGGGTGATTGTCTGTTTGCCGTAAAGAACGTTGTGGTATCTGCCCCACGGGACGTGACGTAAGAGATGGCGATGAGCACGCCTAAGTACACTACCATGATCGTGATGACGAGAGCAGGGCTCATTGGATCGGTTTAAGCAGGCAAACAATCAGGAAATTGCATGAAATCCAAATGCAGGAACATTTTCCGTATTTTTTAAATTATTAACTTTGTATAAAATGTCACTTATGCTGAATAGCTATCAGGAACAAGAGGCGGTCGAGGTATTGGAAGCGGTAGAAACAACCGACCTAATGGATCTGGTGGTGTTTAACGATGACGTTAACACGTTCGACCACGTTATTGAAACGTTGATCCGCGTTTGCGAGCATACGCCCGAACAGGCGGAACAATGTACACTTATCATTCACTACAAAGGGAAGTGCACGGTAAAAACGGGAACGTTCGACTTCCTGCGCCCGATGCGGGAAGCAATTTGTGAAGTTGGTATTGACGCCCGGATTATCTAAAGGTCCCCAACGTGGAATATCCCTCCAGGCTTATTGAAGACGCTGTAAACGAAGTAGCCAAACTTCCCGGGATCGGTAAAAAGACTGCGCTTCGCCTTGTGCTCCATTTGATCCGCGAAAGGGAGGATGCAACGTTTCGGCTGGCTGACGCGCTGCAGAAACTCAGAAGCAACATCAGATTTTGTAAGGTTTGCCATAATATCTCGGATGCCGAAGTGTGTGCAATATGCAACGGCTCCCGACGCGACCACAGCCTGATCTGCGTCGTTGAAGAAGCAAGAGACGTTATGGCGATAGAAAACACTGCCCAGTTCAACGGCCTCTACCACGTGTTAGGAGGGGTGATCTCACCAATGAATGGCGTTGGTCCTGCAGATCTGAAAATCGAATCCCTGGTTGCACGCCTTTCGACACCGGATTGTAGCACGAAGGAAATCATCCTTGCATTAAGCCCGACCATGGAAGGTGATACGACTGCCTTCTACATCAACAAACGTGTACGCGATCTGAATATCAAGGTCAGCGTTATCGCGCGCGGCGTACCCGTTGGCGGCGACCTCGAATACGCCGATGAAATTACGCTGGGTCGAAGCATTCTCGGCCGCACTCTGTTTGCGTGACCTTCCGTCTGTCTTTTAAAAATTCTCTAAACGTTCAGGCATTTCTTCCAACTTTTGGCATTAATGCTTTTCTTTGCTCGCTTTTCAAAAATCACCATGACAAAACTTTCCAATCGCATTGAAGCCATTCAGGAATCAGCCACGCTGGCAATGGCGGCAAAGGCAAGAGAATTCAAGGCAAAAGGTATTGATGTAATCAGTCTTAGTCTCGGCGAGCCCGACTTCAAGACACCCAAACACATCTGCGAGGCAGCAAAGAAAGCAATCGACGAAGGAAAGTACTTCGCTTATCCTCCGGTTGCTGGTTATCAGGATCTGCGCGAGGCAATCGCTGCCAAGTATCAGAAGGAAAATAACGTTCCGTACAAGGCGGAGAACATCGTCGTTTCAAACGGTGCAAAACAGTCTATTGCGAATGCATTCCTCGCATTGCTTAATCCAGGTGATGAAGTAATCGTGTTCTCACCATACTGGGTGAGCTACGACGCACTTGTACGATTGACCGAAGCAATTCCCGTGATGATCAGGGGGACTATCGAGAGTGATTTTAAGGTGACGGCAAAACAGCTGGCCGCGGCGATCACGCCGAAGACGAAGGCAATGATTTTCTCGTCGCCCTGCAACCCTACCGGATCTGTCTTCTCAAAAAGCGAACTCAAGGACATTGTCGACGTTCTTCAGAAACATCCAAACATTATTGTTGTTGCCGATGAAATTTATGAACATATCAACTTCACCGGTGAGCAGGTGAGCATCGCATCCTTCCCCGGGATGTTCGAGCGAACAATTACCGTGAACGGCTTTGCAAAAGGTTTTGCTATGACTGGCTGGCGCGTTGGATACATTGGTGCTCCCAAATGGATCGCTGACGGCTGTAACAAGGTTCAGGGGCAACTCACTTCGGCAAACTGTTCTATCGCCCAGCGTGCAGCCCTTGCGGCAATCACGGGCGATCTTGCTCCTACCCTGGAAATGGTTAAGCAGTATAAGGAACGACGGGAGATCGTTTATAACCTTTTGAAAGATATCCCGGGTGTAAAAGCCAACTACCCGGAAGGCGCTTTCTACTTCTTCCCTGACGTAAGCGCGTACTTCGGAAAATCGGACGGCACCAAGACCATAAAAAACGCCGACGACCTGTGCCTCTATATGCTTGAAAAAGCCCAGGTGTCGCTTGTTCCGGGTGGCGCGTTCGGTGATGAGAACTGCGTACGCCTGAGTTACGCCGCCTCTGAGAACGACCTGAGGACAGCCCTGAAACGCATGAAGGATGCTTTCCTCGCTTTGAAGTAAGAGACACACCAAAATTCATGAAAGCCGGCCCCTGAAGCCGGCTTTTTTTTGCGCTAATTTTCAGGAATTAATTGATGCGAATTTGCCTTTATAACAGGAACTTAGAGGATTATTAACAGCGGGCCACGATTTCTGTATTATGGTCGATCTATACGAATGTTTACCGCTGTAAAATTTTCTTAATCGGTTTTGTTTTGAAAGGCTTTGGGATAATGATGAATTTGCCGGCTTGAAAGTTCTTGAAGAAATACCTCGGATCTACAAACGGGCCTATCTGGTTCTCTGTCTTTGGTTTGCCGTGAACTACGCAGTGGGAACGCTAATCGAATGGCGCCTGGAGAATCCGCACACGTATATCTTCTGGAACGCGCTGTATCTCTTTGAAGCGCTTTGCCTTCTCATCATCGGTATCTTCTTCTACTCCAACTTCCTGTTTCGTTTCAGTGTTTACGTTCAGGTGGCCGGTCACTTCATCGGAGCGATGACGCACTTCTTCATCATGGGATCACTCTCATACTACCTCGAAGATTATGTTGAAGGTTGGATCGGCGTGGACCTTTGGAAGAACCACCTTTTCGGTCTGCTGAAATGGGAAGGGCTTCACTTCC
Source organism: Bacteroidota bacterium (assembly GCA_023428695.1). Taxonomy (GTDB): domain Bacteria; phylum Bacteroidota; class Bacteroidia; order Cytophagales; family Cyclobacteriaceae; genus Ohtaekwangia. The sequence goes on along the minus strand of JAEYWY010000018.1, from coordinate 91,999 downwards.
ACGATCAGTATATCATTACGGTTGGCGTGTACTATGTTATCCGGTATTTCCAGGGATTGCAAAACAAGGAGATGGAGAAAAGTGAACTTCATCTGAAGAATCGCGAGATGCAGATTTCATTGCTGAAGTCTCAGATCAATCCGCACTTCCTTTTCAACACATTGAATTCAATCAACACGCTTATAGGATCGAGTAAGGAGCAGGCGCGCAAAGTGATTACGCAGCTTTCGGACATTTTCCGTTACGCATTGGAATCACACGGTGACCAGATGGTTAAGCTGCTTCACGAACTTGACTTTATTGATAACTACATCCGGATCCAACAGGTTCGTTTCGGAGACCGGTTGAAGTTCGTCAAGCAGGTTGATTTCTCCTGCCTCAAGGTTCAGATCCCACCAATGATCCTTCAACCACTTGTTGAGAACTCGGTGAAGTATGGCATTGCCCCAAAGGACGACGGTGGCACAATAATTCTGACCGTAAAACGGTTTAACAATATGATTTTCTTCGAAGTGAAGGATGACGGTCTTGGTTCAAACGCGCAGAAAGTGATGGACGGAAGTTCAAGCGGCGTTGGGCTTCGAAACACAGACCAGCGACTGAAAAGCATTTTCGGACCAGATTCAGGGTTACGAATCCGTTCGAACGAATGGGGTTATTCCGTCAGCTTCTTCATTCCGTATGAAAACGAAATGCAGCCTCATAATTTAGAAGAGCTAAAAAGTCAGGCTGTGTAAAAAAGCATCTAAATTGCATCTACTTATAAACCTGTAATTCATGAATATTACCTGCGTTATTGTTGACGACGAGAAATTAGCACGCGACCTTTTGCAGGAGTACCTGCAACAAATGCCAAACATTCAGGTCATCGGCGAATGCTCAAAAGGCAAAGAGGCAGTCGAGACAATCGATAAACTCAAGCCAGATCTCGTGTTTCTGGATGTCCAGATGCCGGGTATGACCGGCTTCGACGTTCTGGATGAAATTACGCATGACCCATACGTTATCTTTTGTACCGCGTACGATCAATATGCAATCAAGGCATTCGAAAAGAATGCTGTCGACTACATCCTGAAACCGCTTGATCAGGAACGATTCAAACTCGGTGTAGAACGTGCGATTAATCGCATGAAGGTTGAACAAAACAACGTCGGTGAATTGCTACGGAATCTTAAGACCGAAAACAGAACTTCATACGACGCACACATCTTCGTTCAGAAATCCGAAAAGTTGCTCAATCTTCCCGTTGAAGAAATCGTATATCTCGAAGCATCCGGTGATTACACAATCCTGACAACGAAGAACGATCAATTCGTGAGTTCGAGCGGAATCGGAAAACTCGAAGAAATTCTTAATCCTGAAATCTTCATCAGAGTTCACCGCAGTACGATCATCAATATCAATTGCCTCAAGGAAATTGAAAAACACTTCAATGGTGGCATGGTAGTGAAGATGCAAAATGGCAAGAGTTTTCCCGTGAGCCGTACATATGCAAAACTGATCCGGAAGAAAGTTGTCTGAGAAGGCTACTATTTTTTCTGCAGGGTGGTCCCGTAGATGAAAACAGGTTCCATTCCGTGGGACCTGAAAATTTCTCCTGCTTTTTGTTCGAATGCCGCTTCGGCGCGACTGATAAACTGTGCGGTGCGGGCAATGGTCTGCGCATCCTTTGTGAACGCATTCATCGCGTTTGACCGGTCCTGTTCATTTACCCAGTTCCAGACACCACTTTCATCACGAAAGGCGACATCATGCTGAGGCGTGAGTGATAGTAGTTGCGCGTGAGGAAGAAAAATGAAAGCTTTCTCACCTCGAATATCTACTGCAATTTTCTTGTCAAGATCGAAGCCCGCTTTGGCTTCAAATGTGCCGGTGATTGCAATCTTCTTTGTGCTCCCCATCCACGTGTTCGTCCAGTCATATTCATGACGAAACTTTTGCGACACCATAGACAATTCCATGATATCATGTTGTTCCTGGAGTATCACCGTATTGTTGACGTGTACTTCGGGGCTGAATCGAAATGCCTCTTTGAGATCCTCGCCAATAGCGCGTGCTGCGTTATAGGTATTTTCGGCCACACGTTCGGGAATTATCACAAGAAGTACATAGGCTGACGCACTCAGCACAACAAGGAAAATTGAGAAAACTATCAACCGGCGTCGCAGCATCACTTCTTGTTCTTTGGCAGTGAGAAGCGCATCCGCACCTTTACCCTGTCGCGGACGGGTTCATTGTTTCGTTTCGTCGGGGTCCATTTCGGACCAGCTTTGATCAGGCGGATCACTTCATCCTCGCAGCCGTAACCCAGCCCCTTGATGACTTTGAAGTCCGTTATGACACCATTGCTTTCCAGTGTGAACTGCACAGTTACCTTGCCCTCAATCTTTTGGTTCAGCGCCTGTTCAGGGTATTGCAGATTTTGTTCAAGGTATTGTTTGAATGCCCGCTTACCACCTTCCGGTGCCGCTATTTCGATCGGAGTTGGTTCTATTACACTTTCATCGCGGGCTTCACCATACCCAACTACAACGATCTCACTTAATTCAGAGACATCGGGATCAAGTGCCACGTCAACGTTTTGGCCGGATGTACCCGGCAGGATTTCCTTTGTTTCAAAACCGACGTACGAGAAGACTAAGGCCTTGTTAATCGTATCCAGAGGAATCTGATACTTCCCTTCTTCGTTCGTGATTGTGCCAATATTCGTGCCTTTGATCGTGACATTTACGCCGGGTAAACCGCGTCCATCTTCCGAATCCACGACGACACCCGCAACATAACCGGAAAGCGCCACTGCCACCTCCGGCATTGCGGCCTTCGCCCTTGCGAGAGCCGGTACTTCAACGGGTGGGATTTCCAGTTCAACATCGGGCACTTCCTCCGCAGCCGCGGCCGGCGGTATCTGGCGCGGTGCTTTCCGGGTTCGCGCAGGACCTGCTGCCTCACTCTGACCAGAATCGGCGCTCTTTTCACCATAATGGAAGGCAATAGAATCGGATTGCTCCGTTGGAGGAAGGAGTTTGGAAACATCATTGGACTCCTCGGTCATGGCAATATCCTTTCTTTCCGAGGGTATGCTGATGATCAGAAACGTTGCAAGCGCGACAACAGCGACACCTGCCGCAATCCTGAGCGTCCACGTCCAGAAGCCGCCTTCTGCCTTACCTTTTGTCCGTCGGTTAAGTTCATCCTGGAGGGCGACAATATCCTGCGAAAATTCCTGCGGGCTGATTTGATTTGCTCCCTCAAGGGCATCGGCCAGGAATGGATCTTCCAGAGCCCGTTTTTCAAGGGCGTGCATTTCCGCCGGCGAGAGCTCACCTCTCCAATATCGTTCGATATCGTTTTGCCAGTCACTCATTTCGTTCCATGCATATCTTCAGGTTCCGCTTGCCGTTTTGGATATAGCTTTTGACTTTACTCCCTTCGAAACCGGTTACTTCCTGAATTTCCTTGTAGCACTTCTGCTGCAGGTAAAACAGCTGAACACACTGTCTCTGTTCAGGACCGAGCTCTTCAATACACTTTTCGAGTTTATTCAGGCTCAGTTCACGTCCCAGCCCATCATCCGGATGCATAAATCCCCCGGTTTCCATAACAACCAACGAAATATCCTCAAAATGACGACCCTTCTCAGCGCGCAGCTGCATCAGACAATAGTTCCGCGCCAGCGAATACAACCAACTCTTAAAATTCCGGACTTCGTGCTTTCGAAGGGCGCCGACCAGCTTTTCAAAGATCTGCATTACAGCATCCCGGCTTTCCTCGCGCCCTTTAAGGTACTTGAGACAAACACCGTAAACGAGTGACATATAGGGTTGATACAATTCACCCAATACCTGAAGGTCGCCCCCATTGCGGTATTGGTTAATCAACCCTTCGTCACGACGGTTCCGGTTTTCATCCGACAACTCACCTGATTTCTGATTGGCTGGTCCTGCAACTAAATCGGCCACGAAGGAAAAATAAAGAAAAAAATCCAACGCCTTGAGGGCGTATTCCGCCAATTACTCAACCGTCACCGACTTGGCAAGGTTTCTTGGCTGATCGACATTACAGCCGCGCATCACAGCAATGTGATAGGAGAGCAACTGCAACGGAATTACGGATACAAGTGGCGTAAGTGCTTCATGAACGCTTGGGATCTCCACCACGAATTCCGACATCTGCGGAATAAGCCTGTCCCCCTCAGTAACAACCGAAATCACACGACCTTTGCGCGCCTTCACTTCCTGTATGTTCGAAACTACTTTCTCGTAAGAACTGTCGCGCGTGGCAATGAACACCACCGGCATTTCCTCATCGATCAATGCGATGGGTCCGTGTTTCATTTCCGCGGCCGGATACCCTTCAGCATGGATGTATGAGATCTCCTTCAGCTTCAGAGCGCCTTCGAGGGCAACAGGGAAGTTATATCCGCGACCGAGGTAAATGAAATTACGTGCATCCTTGAAGGTTGAGGCAATCTTTTCGATCTGCTCATTCAACAAAAGTGCGCGTTCTACTTTCTCGGGAATGGTCTCCATTTCAACCATTAGCTCGTGCAACTTTTGTTCGCTGATCGTTCCTTTCTGCTGGGCGACTATCAACGCGATCATGTTGAGCACTGTAAGCTGTGCCGTAAATGCTTTTGTACTTGCTACGCCGATTTCCGGACCGGCGTGCGTGTATGCTCCGGCATGTGTCGTGCGGGGGATAGAAGATCCAACGACATTACACACCCCAAAAATTATTGCTCCTTTTGATTTTGCAAGTTCAATGGCCGCAAGCGTGTCGGCAGTTTCACCGGATTGTGATATCGCGATTACCACATCGCCCTCCCGGATCACAGGATTTCTATAGCGAAACTCCGATGCGTACTCTACCTCAACCGGTATGCGGCAGAACTCTTCAAAGAAGTATTCGGATACAAGTCCGGCGTGCCACGATGTCCCACAAGCGACGATCAGAATACGGTCTGCGTTAACGAGTTTGTTGACGTACTCGCGCAATCCGCCGAGTGTAAGTTTGCCGGATTGTGAATCAAGTCGCCCGCGAAGGCAGTCGCGAATCGATTTGGGTTGTTCAAAAATTTCTTTCAACATGAAGTGTTCAAAGCCGCCCTTTTCGATGGCTTCGAGTTCCATGTCTATTGTCTGAATGTACGGTGTGAGCGGAAGGTTCGCAGTATTCGTAATCCTGAGTTTCCCGTCGCGGATAACCGCGATCTCCTGATCGTTGAGGTAGACAACCTCGTTTGTGTATTCGATGATCGGGGTTGCGTCAGAAGCGAGAAAAAACTCATCCTTGCCAACACCCACAACGAGAGGGCTACCCTTTCTCGCGGCAACGAGGAGGTCCGGATCAGACGCAGAAAGTATAACAATGGCATATGCCCCAACGACTTTCGTCAGCGCGAGTCGCACCGCTTCTTCCAGGGAACAACCTTCGTTTTCCTTAATGTCCTCGATAAAATGTATGAATACTTCGGTATCTGTGTCGCTCTGAAACGTGTGGCCTTTTCTCACCAACTCCTGTTTCAGGGCCGTGTAATTTTCGATAATACCATTGTGAATAATGGCAAGCTCTCCCGTAGCAGAATAGTGGGGGTGTGCATTTCTGTCATTCGGCTCACCGTGTGTTGCCCAACGCGTATGACCAATTCCAATAGTGCTGTCCAGGCTCTGTCCCGTGAGGTGTTCCTCAAGATCCGACACCTTGCCTTTTTTCTTGTAGACATTAAGGCCGCCATTCAGGAGTGCGATACCTGCACTGTCATATCCACGATACTCAAGGCGTTTCAATCCCTTCAGGACAACATCCTTTGCCTGGCGGTGCCCCACATAGGCTACAATTCCACACATAACTACTCGACTACGGTTGGTTTGGTATACTTAACTTTCAATTTGATTCCGCTTGCCGGGAATACGGCGCGGTTGACTCCCTTAAGAGATGCCGGCGTGGACCGCCCGACACCTGTAGGGAACATCAGGAATGATGTCCATTGCTTGTCAATCCTGTTCCGGTACATCTGTTGGAAGAACATTGTAGCGTAGCCAACGTACCTGTGATTATTTCCGTCGTATTCGAAAAACGCAGCAGATCCACCGTCTGATCCCAGGAGTGTGCCGTGGTTACTGTTGTAAAGAGCCGTCGACAGGCCACGCGGGTGTTGATAGTCAACTACAACGAGTCCGCGATACGCCGCGTAGAGATCGTTGTCGGCGGTATTGGCCTGATCAAAATTGAGGAGGCGCCGGATCGAATTGTCCGGGTTGAGCGCACGCAGATGAAATCCGAGCGGCGGAGCCTGGCCTTCATCGTGAGTCGCGACCTCATCTATTATTAGCTGAACTTCATTGATAATTATATTCGACCCAACGGTATCGGTAAACGCAAAGAAGTTATCCATCAGGATTTTTGTGCCAACCGTTGTTCCCGTTTGCAGGTAGCGGTTATCCCCGGGATTGAAATCCGTGTTGTATGTAATACCATCCAGGGGCGTCCCGGTGTAATCGGTAATGATATTGTTATAGCTGTTCAGGCCTGGATCAAAACGGAAAACAAGACGGCCTTTCTTAGTCCCGTCAGTATAATTCAGAACAATTTGCGTAAACGACTGCAGGTTGAATCCAACAATCATTGTGTTTTCATCACCACCCTTGATGGCCAGCCCGCGAAACGTATCGAGAAATGGATCAAGTTTGTAGTACGAGCTGTCGTTGTTGTAAGACCAGTCGAGCACTTTCTGCCAAAGCGGCTCGTAAAACGCGGCGGTCAGCGGAATTTTCATCGTATCGGGCGACGCTGCTGTACCGGCAGGCGGATTGTATAACTCCCGGATTGCCGCGGGATTTATATCGCGTGTTATGCTTCCAACCGGTTCGGAGATTTCGACTGGCGTTTTGCTTACAAACTTGCTTCGTGGTGTTGCCGACATATCCGTCTCTACTGTGTGGACGGTGAATGTCTGGGGTGCGTTTGTTTCTGATCCGTAGAAATACAGATCAAACGCAAGCCACAACTCAGCTGATTCAAACTGTACGTTCTCGGGAAGTTTTGCTGATGAAGTTCGGAAGTATTGGCCTGCGGCGATGCTCGTTACGGGGCCAAAGACAGGATCGTCGTAACGGCCTACCAGAAACCGATTGATGTCGCTTGGAAGGTAGCCATTTGACGTTCGCACGGAATCAAACCAGACAACGCTCGACTCAAGTGGAATTTCCACTGAGTAAAGGTCGAATTTGTCATTTGGATTTTTAAAGCCGAGGAAGCTGGATTCGTCTTCGCAGGAGAAAAAAAATAAGGCAACTGACAGGAGAGTCAGTTGCCTTAAGCGGTTAACCCACAAGTTCATTATAGAGATTGTAATACGATTCGGTACAGTTGTCGTCGTTGTCGATAGTTTCAACTTTCTTCTCCTTAATTTTCTTGAAGAGGTCTTCAAGTTTCTTGTTTTCGCCGGCAACGATAACAGAGTCCGAAAACTCAACGCCGAGTTTGATGAAGCCTTCGAAATCCGCGGTCTTCAGGTTACCCAGCATGTTGTCTTCGATGTCCATCATTTTCACCTTGTCAACGATATCACCTTTGAATTTGTGAGAGAAGGTGTTGTTGTATATCGTGAACACCGTTTTTGTATTCTTGAAAAGCGGATCATTCTTGTACGTTGTTTTCAGATAAAGCGGAATGAAGCTTGTTATCCAGTCATTGCAGTGAACAACGTCAGGAGCCCATCCCAGTTTACGTACAGTTTCGATCACACCTTTGCAGAAGAAAATTGCACGTTCGTCATTATCCTCATAGAACTTGTCGTCCTTGTCATGAAAGACAGACTTCCGGTGGAAATAATCTTCGTTATCAATAAAATACACCTGCAACTTCGCATTCGGAATAGACGCGACCTTGATGATCAGCGGCTTCTCCTCGTCACCCACCGCGATATTAATCCCGGAAAGCCTCACCACTTCATGCAGCCTGTTCTTGCGTTCGTTGATGATCCCGAAGCGCGGAACGAGGATCCTGATTTCCATTCCTCTCTCCTGCATTGCCTGCGGCAGCTTACGCACGAAGTCGGCAACTTCAGAAGTTTGGAGGAAAGGATTGATCTCGCTGGCCACATAAAGAATACGGATTTTTGACATATGAATAGATTTTAGAGTAGAACGGAAATTTGAGCCACAAAAGTACAAATAAATACCCCGGGGATCAACTTATTTTGGGAATTCCATCTATCTTTGCGACCCTTTATCGAGCGGCCTACAATGCAGATTTTCAAGGAAATAGCCCCATTAAAAGCATTTCTACGGGCAAAAAGGGCAGAAGGAAAATCAATAGGACTTGTCCCTACCATGGGGGCACTTCACGACGGTCATCTTAACCTTATTTTGGCGTCAAAATCGGCGAACGACATCACGGTTTGCAGTATTTTCGTCAATCCGACCCAGTTCAATAATGCCGCTGACCTGCAGAAATACCCCCGCACCCTGGATAAAGACACAAACCTGCTCGAAAAAGTTGAGTGTGATGTCGTCTTTTCTCCTGAACCGGGCGAAATATATCCTGTTGAAACCGTCGTACGGTTTGACTTTGGGCCCCTGGATAAAGTGATGGAAGGCAGATTTCGTCCGGGACACTTCAGCGGAGTCGCTCTGATTGTATCGAAATTGTTCCATATCACTGACCCGGACAAAGCCTATTTTGGTCAGAAAGACTGGCAACAGTTTGTCATCATTTCGCATCTCGTCAGAGAACTCAACTTCGACGTGTCGCTTGAAGTCGTACCGACCCACCGTGAACCGGATGGCCTTGCCATGTCTTCGCGAAATGCCCGCCTCACCGAGAGCGAACGTGCTGAGGCGGCGGTTTTTTTTAATGCGTTATCTTACGCGAAGGCAGCATTGAAGAACGGCGCAGATGTTGATGAAACCTCGAAAAAGGTTCGCGAAATCGTGGAAAAAAAAGAATTCATTACACTCGAGTATTTTGAGATTGCCGACAGCAAAAACTTAAATATCATCGACAACGTTAAGGCTGCAGACCGGCCAATCATGTGCATAGCAGGTTTTGTTGGAGAGGTGCGGCTGATTGATAATATGTTTTTAGATTAGCCCCGTTTTAACGATCAATGAGAATCGAAGTATTAAAGTCAAAAATACACAGAGCAAGAATCACGCAGGCGGAACTCCACTACGTTGGCAGCATTGCCATCGATGAGGACCTGATGGATGCGGCCAACCTCATCGAAGGCGAAAAGGTCACTGTTGTAAACATTAACAACGGCGAACGTCTCGAGACTTATGTCATCAGGGGAGAGCGCGGCTCCGGAATGGTATGCCTGAACGGCCCGGCGGCGCGAAAAGCCCAGGTGGGCGACATCGCGATTATTATCTCGTACGCTTCGATGAAATTTGAAAAAGCGAAATCCTTCCGGCCGACAATCATTTTCCCGACTCCGGATAATAAATTACCTTGAATTCCATAAACCAGGGTTAAGGTGTCGCCTCGGATCAAAGCATTTGTTCAATATCTCGTCCTTCTCGCAGTAACGATCCTCCTGGTATGGTTTTCCCTTCGCGGTCTTCGTCAGGGCGCTGATGATCCTTCCAGTTCATGGGATAAACTACGTGCCGCGTGGAACGAAGCTAACAAGGGTTGGCTGATTGCCATGGCAGTGGTTGCTTTCCTTAGTCACTTCCTGCGCGCAGTGCGATGGAAAATGCTTATTCAACCATCCGGTCACGACGTATCTGTCGCGCACAGCTTTTACTCGCTCATGGTGGGTTATCTGGTGAATCTTGTCATTCCGCGCGGCGGAGAAGTTTCACGATGTTACAACCTGTACAAACTTGACAAAACTCCGGTCGAAATATCCTTCGGCACTGTTGTGACTGAAAGGATCGTAGATGTGCTTTGCTTACTCGTCCTCGTTGTGGTGTCGTTTGTTTACGAATCAGACAAACTTTTCGGATTCATAGAAACACTGCCAATCCAATTCGAATTCGGAAAGTCCGGCTTACTGCTGATTGCGATACTCGCAGTGGTCATAATCGCGATAGTCATCGTAGCAGCATTCATTTTCAAACCTGAGAGCAAGGCACGGGCTTTCCTTAAAAAAACATTCGAAGGCTTTCGCGAAGGTCTTATGAGTGTGTTTCACCTCAAAAGTCCAGTTCTTTTCATCACGCATTCGATTCTGATCTGGCTCCTCTATTTTGTAATGACCTATACCGTGATGAAAGCTTTCCCGGCGACGGAGCAACTTGGAATGGGCGCAGTGTTGAGTCTGTTTGCGATTGGCGCCATCGCGATGGCGGCGCCTTTGCCCGGGGGCGCAGGTTCGTATCATTTGCTGGTACCCCAGGGACTGGTCCTTCTCTATGGTATTGCCATGAGCGATGCTGTGGCGTTTACCGTGATCTTTCACGGTTGGCAAACGCTTATCATGATTCTTGGAGGGGCTGTCTCCCTGATTATTACGACTACATTGGTCCGAAAGAAGCAGCAGGCGGAATAGGCGTTTTTCTTCTGTAATTTGTCAACTGTTTCCTACGGCTATCGTTGTAAGATTCCAGCAGCATGAAAAAAAATCGCGCCGGCAAATCACAGTACATCAAGGCACTTATCCGACTTACGCGGGTCGGGAATCTTCTGATTATCGCCATCGCACAATATTTCACGGCTGCTTTCCTCGTTCGCAAGGGAACTGTCGATGACATTGAACTGTTGGTTCTCGTCGTTTCCACCGTATTGATAGCAGCCGCAGGATACATCATCAATGACTATTACGACGTCAAGATCGACTACATCAACAAACCGGATCGTGTAGTTATAGGCAAGACCATAACACGACGGTATGCCATTCTCTTCCATGTGTTGCTTTCGCTCATGGGCATTTCACTTGGTACGGTAATTCACTGGAAGATCGGACTCGTAAATGCGTTCTCGGTTTTTCTGCTGTGGCTTTATTCCAATTTGTTGAAGCGTCTGCCCTTTGTCGGTAATCTGGCGGTAGCGGTTTTGACCGGCCTTTCAATCCTCGTTGTCGATTTCCTATATCAGGCGTTTAATCCCCTGATTTTTATCTATGCGTTGTTTGCATTCTTTATGACGTTGATCAGAGAGATTATCAAAGACATGGAAGACCTCAAGGGTGACAATACATTCGGCTGCAAAACGCTTCCTATTGTCCTTGGCATTCGCAAAACGAAAGTCATTATTTACATCATCATCGCCCTGTTCGCTGCAACCGTTTTCGTGTTAAACAATTTCTACAGCGCGTTGCCGTTCGATTATTATGTCCTTCTGCTCTTTGTCCCGCTGGTTTTCCTTCTATACCGGCTGGTCAGGGCCGACATGAAAAGGGACTATCGGGTGCTCAGTAATCTCTGTAAAGTAATTATGCTGCTGGGCATCCTGAGTATGGCTTTCATCTAGTTGCGTGTTATTTTTGCGCGATGAACAAGAAGAGGATCGCCATCCTTGCTTCGGGCAATGGTACGAATGCCGAAGAAATCATAAGATATTTTGAGGGTCATGACTCTGTTGATGTTGCCATGCTGCTCAGCAACAACCCGAAAGCCTATGCGCTTGTCCGCGCCGCAGACCACGGAATCCCTGCAAGGGTTTTCAATCGTACTCAATTCTACGAAAGCAGCGAAGTGTTGAAATGGTTGAAGGAAGAAGGAATAACACACATCGTTCTCGCCGGATTCCTATGGCTCGTGCCTTCGTACCTGATTGAAGCTTTCCCTGATCGCATTGTCAATATTCACCCGGCCCTGCTTCCTCAATTCGGTGGTAAAGGCATGTTCGGAATGAAAGTGCACGAGGCTGTGAGGGCCGCCGGGAGCAAAACAAGCGGTATCACCATACATCTCGTGAACGAACATTACGACGATGGCGCAGTTCTGTTTCAATGTGAATGCGACCTGGATGAAAACTGCACCGCGGAAACCATTGCTGAAAAAGTCCATGCGCTGGAGTATGCGCACTATCCCCGTATCATCGAAGAATGGGTACTGAGGAGTAAATGATCCTCACCTAATGGTCGCTAGCCATTTGTTTTTTTAGTGAGTTCAATGATTTCGAATTCCGGTGCACGCGGTATCAGTGAAAATATCTGCCGCAACGATTCGCCAGGCAACGCCAGCTTGCGCTTTTCGATATCGATCCAGCCACCGTCAACGGTTAGCGTGGCTGCGAGGATGTCATCGCCTTTGACCAATCGGTGCCTGAAACTCCAGCGGCTGTAGTCTTCGGAAGCTTTCAATAGTTCGGCAGTGATCAGTATGCGGTCTTCAAAATGTATCTCTCTTCGGAAAACTGCTTCTTCCCTTAATAAAACGGGACCGATTTTTTGTTCCTGCAGGTTTTCCAGCGAAAGGCCAACCTTTGTAAACAATGCCATTCGGCAGAGCGCCCCGTAATCGTAATATACAGAATGACGAAGGTGCCGGTTCGCATCAATGTCGGACCAGCGCACCTGCAGCGGATGGGTAAATTCGTTTATGCCAGATTGCATGAAGTGGGATAACGCATTTCGCGACAAACGGTTTCGTGTCAGGGAGTATTGATCTCGTTAAATGTGTCCTCGTTGTTGTCTTCGGTCCAACTCATTGGATACTTCTCATCAATGTAAGGAAGCGCATCCTCAGTCACATAAAGAGGGCGGAAGGTATCGATCATCACCGCCAGTTCATGTGTTTCCTTTGCACCGATGCTTTTTTCAACCGTACCCGGATGCGGTCCGTGAGGAAGTCCACCGGGATGCAGCGTGAACGAGCCGCGCGAAATTCCTTTCCGGCTCATAAAATTACCCTCCGCGTAATACAACACCTCATCGCTGTCGATGTTACTGTGGTTGTAAGGTGCAGGAATAGCAAGCGGATGATAGTCGAACAGGCGCGGGACGAATGAACAAATCACAAAGTTGTGCGCCTGAAAAGTCTGATGAACCGGCGGTGGTTGATGAACCCTCCCGGTAATAGGTTCGAAATCGTGGATTGAAAACGCATACGGCCAAAGGAAGCCGTCCCAACCAACCAGATCGAGCGGACTATGATCGTACACGTATTGATGAAGGTAGCCCTGTTTTTTTATCTTGACGACGTATTCACCGGCTGCAGTCTCGGTAACGAGTTCTGACGGCGGGCGAATATCGCGTTCACAGTAAGGCGAATGTTCAAGCAGCTGACCAAGCTGGTTGCGATAGCGTTTCACTGTCTCGACCGGCGACGCCGATTCGATTACGAGCAGACGCAGTGGACCTTCGTTGAATTCGAACCGGAAGATTACGGTACGTGGAATCACCACATAGTCGCCCTGCTTTACTTCAAGCCTTCCAAAGGGTGAAATAAGTGTTCCACTTCCATCGTGAATAAAAATCACTTCGTCGCCTTCTGCATTCTTGTAATAGAAATCCATCTTGCGACTGGAAGGTGAACATATGGCTATTGAGCAATCGTTGTTTGTAAGAAGAACTTTTCGTGCTGAAATGAAATCTTCGCCAGTGGTTTGAACCTTAGTGGTATTCAGGTGGGTTTGGCGCAGCGCATATTCTTTCAAAGGTCTCGTTGCTATCGAAACGGGATCAAGTATTTTCCTGATGCGTGTAGGCGGATGGATATGATACAGCGTCGAATAAATCCCCGAGAAGCCTTCAGAACTTACGACTTCCTCTTTGTAAAGGCTTCCATCGGGTTGCCGGAACTGAATGTGACGCTTGGGCGGTATCGTACCAAGTCGGTGGTAGAACATAGGTTTTGAGTTATTCACTCAAAAATACAAAAACGCCGTTAACAGTGACGGCGATAACTCAACAGCGTTGGATGCACACACAACAAAAAAGGCCGCTTCTTCAACGAAACGGCCTTATGTTCTTAGAGCTTTCCGCGTTCGAGCTGTGGTATTTTATCAAACAGTTCCACCGCTCTCAGATAAATTTCGTTGGTTTGATTGAAGACAGGGTAGAATCCTTCATTGCCCCAGAGTTTCCGGGCAATCTGTGCTTTGATATGTGCTTCAAATAAATGCTTCCGCTTGCGCAGATCCCGGTAGTCGGGTCTGACCTTATTGCGCTCACCTACTTTCACAAGACCGTTAATCATTTCCTCGGTCACTTTGAAATTCCTGAAGAAATCATCGAATCCGCGCGCCAACAATTCATCGCGATATTTCTCCGCGTACCAGAATGTGTATTCGTGAATTGAAATAGATGTGTAAAGCTCGTTCAGATAATGACTGTTCAGTGTCGTGTCGAGCGGCACGAAGTAGTCGGGCATAATGCCACCCCCACCATAGACAGAACGGCCATTCAAAGTAAGATATTTGAGTGTGTCGTTGAACTTGATACTATCAGCGTGAAAGAACTCGCCATGGTTGTAACGACTAACAATGTCCATTGCATATTCGTCGCCGTCTTCGTATGGCTTTTGAATTGAGCGTCCACTCGGTGTGTAGTACCTGCTGATTGTCAGGCGAAGTTCCGAACCATCGCTAAGGTCGAAAGGCGATTGTACAAGACCCTTACCAAAGCTGCGTCTGCCTACGATGAGTGCGCGATCATTATCCTGTAGTGCACCGGCAAGAATCTCGCTCGCGGATGCGCTGCCTTCGTTCACGAGCACGATCAAATCTCCCTTTTCAAACTGGCCACGGCCTGTCGCAGAAGCTTCAGCATTATACTTGCGTTCCTTGCCTTTTTGTGAAACGATTTTCTTTCCATTCGACAGGAATTCATCCGCCATCTCGATAGCCATGTTCATGTATCCACCAGGATTGCCCTGAAGGTCAAGAATAAGTTTCTTCATCCCCTTTTCCTTCAATCTGGCAAGGCCCTTTTGAAATTCGTCATAGGTGGTCGCCGAAAAACGATTCACTTTGATATAGCCGATTTCAGGCGTTACCATGTAAGCGACGTCTACGGAATGATTCGGAATCTTGTCACGCGTGATGTTGTACGAGAGCTCTTTGTCCCGGCGAAGTATCTTCACCTTAACTTCCGTTCCTTTGGGGCCCTTCAGCGCCTTCATGACGTCTGTAGTGGTTATGGATGCTCCCGCCAATGACTTGCCGTCAACCTCGACGATTTTGTCGCCGGATTGGATTCCGAGCGCCTCTGAAGGGCCACCGCTCAAAGCGGAGACAACAACTACTGTGTCGTTGAAAATATTGAACTCGATCCCTATTCCGTCAAAGTTCCCGCGCAGGTCTTCATTCGCCGCAATCCGCTCGCTTGCCGGGATGTATGCCGAGTGGGGGTCGAGCTTGTGAAGCATGTGCTGAATGGCATCGTCGACGAGGGCACTGGTGTTTATCGTGTCTACGTATTCGTCCTTAATCTGGGTAAGTACTTCCCGGAATTTCTGCATGTCCTGATTCACATCACTGCCGGCCCGTTTGTTTTTCAGGTTGCCCCCGATGAGCACTCCGACGGCTATTCCGAGGCAAAGCACCAGAGGTAATTTTATCTGATAACCGGTATTTTGCTGATTCTCACTCATTATTCTAATCCTCTTGTCGCGATAAAAATGTCTAACGAATTGCGAAAATAAATGTTAGCCGCTCCATTAGCCAACGTTGACCCGATTTGTTTGGATTGGCTAAGCCCCGCTGGCCCCAAATTCTTAAACACGTTTTTCCAAAAGTAACGTTCATTTTGGGTTATATTTACCGGAATAATGGAAAGGACCGCTCTAAAAGACACGCGAATTGCAGAACTGGTTAGCCAGAATTATGTGCACGCGTACGTGCTGTTTTACTTTGGCATCCGGTTCTACGAGTACTCCGAATTTACGCTGGGCGAAGTATGTTCCAAAAGGAATCTCCGCGTGGAGCAGGTGGTCCGGGAACTTGAGGCGCCAACTTATCTTCGCGAGGCTGAACTGCCGCTGAGTTCCTATCCCATTGACCTTATCATCGAGTACCTCAAGCATTCGCACTATCTCTTCATCAAGCATAAGCTGCCCTACATCGCCCGGCTCGTTGAAAGTTTCAAAGCAAACCATGACGACTTTCTAGCTATCGAACGTGATCTGAAAATCGTCTTTCCGCTTTTCGTGGAAGACTTTATTCAGCACATCTACGAGGAAGAGGACACGTTATTCACATTCATCCAGGCTCTTGAACGTGCTTCAAAGGGAAATTTTGTTCCCCCGAAACTATTCTGGATGATGGAGAAAAACGCAATGCAACGTTTCGCCATGGACCATGAAGCACATGACGACGAGATGCAGGGTATCAGAAAAATCACAAAGGATTATCAGATTCCTCCGCATTGCCCACTGCACATCAAGGTGCTCTACAGCGAACTGAAATCCTTTGAGGAAAGTCTCATAACTCATGCCAGAATTGAAAATGAGATCCTTTTTCCGAAGGCAATGGTTTTGGAAAACCAGGTCAAGAAGATGATCGCTGAAAAGATCGCGCTGAACTAGATTCCGTTCAGGACGTCATCCGAAATTATTACCGTACCATTCTCGAAGATCGCGTTGTAGCGGCGAAGCTCGCGGTTTGCGGGCCCACCAATCGGAATGCCTTCGAGCGTAAAAACTGAGCCGCAGCATGGGTCCACGATCTGAAGACCGGTGACGTCCACCTCAACCGTTGCACACGCCTCATTTGGTGTGAACGGACAGTTTCTTTCGAACGCATAGAAAAGATTTTCACCTTTTCGGAACAGGATGATTCCTTTTACACCGCCGTCGATATATGCGTAGGAACCAATTGATTGCAGGCTGAAATATTCGGGAAGACCGATATTCACATAGATATCGTCAAAGCGGATATAGGGAATGTCGGCGTCATCCTCCGGAGCGCACGTTTGCAACAGAAGCAAGGCAGCCAATACCACAAGGCCACCAATTTTCTTAATTATACTCATAAAATCCTCTTCCAGTTTTGCGTCCAAGCTCTCCGTTATCAACCTTCTGTTGTTGAATGAACGAAGGTGTAAATCGCGAGGGCTTGTCTAATGCTGAATAAATTGACTTTGTTACGGCCAGATTCGTGTCAATTCCAATAAGGTCCATCAGTTCAAAAGGCCCCATCCTGAAACCAACTCCCCGAATCAGCAGATCGATTCCGCGTTCATCGCACACGCCCTGTTCAAGCAGAGTCAATGCCTCCGCATAAAACGGACGGGCTACCCGGTTAACGATGAAGCCGGGTGAATCGTTTGCGAGTACCGCCTGCTTTCCCAGTGTCATGCAAAACTGCCGAAGCAGTTTGATCGTCTGCGGCGCGGTCTTTTTCCCCGCAACAATCTCCACAAGCTTCATGACCGGAGCCGGATTGAAAAAGTGCAGGCCGGCAAACCGCGCCGGATGTTTAAGTTCATTGCCAATTTCGTTGATCGACAACGACGATGTATTCGAAACAAATATCGACTCCGGAGAATTCACCATTTCAAGTCGCGCGAAAATATCCCGCTTGACGGTAATGTTTTCAACTACGGCTTCGATAACAAGTTCTGCTTTTACATTTTCCAGAGAAGTCTCACCCGAAATACGGGAGGTAGTTGCCAGCACATCCGAAGAGGCAAGCTTGCCTTTTGCCGCGAGCTTATCCAGTGACTGACGAATTGAGGTGATCCCGCTTTCAACAAGGTCGGTCCTGATATCGAACAACGTCACTTCATATCCTGCCGCGGCACAAACCTGCGCAATGCCGTTGCCCATGGTACCGGCACCTATCAGAGCTACGCGTGCGGGAGGATCGATTGACGTCATAAGACTGCCTGGAACTGGCGAAGGAACCGGACGTCGTTTTCTGAGAAGAGGCGCAGGTCGTTGATCTGGTATCTTAGCATAGTAACCCGCTCGATGCCCATCCCGAACGCGAAGCCGGTGAACTCTTCCGGATCAATACCACAATTGCGCAGCACATTAGGATGGACCATTCCCGATCCGGCGATTTCAACCCAACCGGAGTATTTGCATACATTACATCCCTTGCCTTTGCAAATCAGACACGTGATATCAACTTCTGCACTCGGTTCGGTGAAAGGGAAGAACGAAGGACGAAAGCGTATTTGAATATCCTTTCCATACATCTCCCGGGCAAAATGGTAGATCGTTTGCTTGAGGTCAGCAAAACCTACATTTCGGTCGACGTACAAACCTTCAACCTGGTGGAAGAAGCAGTGTGCGCGGGCAGAGATCGCTTCATTGCGATATACTCTTCCCGGCATGATCGCGCGAATCGGCGGCTTCGATTTTTCCATCAGGCGGATCTGTACATTCGAAGTATGCGTACGAAGCAGCATGTCTTCCCCGCCGGCGGAACCTTTTTCAATGAAGAAAGTGTCCTGCATTTCGCGCGCAGGATGGTTTTCCGGGAAATTCAGGGCGGAGAAGTTTGCCCAATCGTTTTCGATTTCAGGTCCGTCTTCAACATTGAAGCCAAGTCGTTCAAAGATTTCGATTATCCTGTAACGCGTGAGTGACAATGGATGAAGGTTGCCAACGGCATTGGGTACCGGCGGCAGCGTAAGGTCGATTTCGCGTTCCGGCGACGCCGAGGAATTTACAGCTTCCGAAAGCTGCGACAATTTCGTCTCAGCAGCCTGCTTAAGTTCATTCAAGGTACGTCCAACCGCTTTCTTCTGGTCAGCCGTCATTGTTTTGAGCTTGTCGAACAGTTCAGCTATCGCCCCTTTTTTACTGACGAACTGCAAACGGAAGTTTTCAACCTCCTGCTTATCTACGGCCGTGTACTTCTTTACCTTATCAAGCAACTCCTGTATGCGCGATTCCATTTCCATGTGACAAAAATAACAATTAATCTTCCTCGATCTCCTTTCCTGAAAGCCGCGCGAGTATTAATCTGTCGAGAACGAAACCCAGTATGACAGAAGCAACGACTATGGCGATCAGGACCTGGAAGTCGGAATAACCATTGAAGATTATACAAGATGCAATAAAAACAATTTGAATACATCCTAAAACGATTGTCGTTTGCGCGTGCGTAAGGCCGAGACGCATAAGTGCGTGATGGATGTGACTCTTATCGGGCTTGAACGGTGACTGCTTTTTCAATAGACGCAGGATCACGATGCGAAGCGTATCAACCAGGGGTATTATGATGAACGACGCGGCGGCTCCTATGGGTGCCGTGAACCGGTAGGGGTTGGCAACGGGAAGTCCGTGATTCATTTCAATAAAATGAATCGTCAATGTGGCAAGGAACATCCCAATGACAAGTGCTCCGGTGTCACCCATGAAGACTTCTGACGGCTCCCAGTTGAAAATCAAAAACGCGAGAATCGCACCAAGCATCGAAAATGCCAGTACCGAAAAGATGTACTCGTCAACCAGTAGATACCACACTCCGAAAGCTGCGAGGGCAATCATTGCAATCGTTCCCGCAAGGCCATCGAGGCCATCGATCAGGTTGAATGAATTAGTGATTACAATTATGGTAAAGTAGGTGAGACAAATGCTGGCGGTCTCTGATAATTCGAAGACGTCGAAGAGACCGTAAAAAGAACCAATACGTAAGTCGAACAGGAAAATCAATAATGATGCAGCCATGATCTGGCCGATAAGTTTGACCATCGCGCGAAGTGGAACCAAATCGTCGCGTACGCCAATAAAAAAAATCACAAACAGCGCGACCAGTATAAACTTGATTTGTGCCCAGCCTTCGATATCAATCCATATCAAGGATGAAATGAAAAACCCGATGAAAATTGCGATCCCCCCCATCGAGGGAGTAATCTTCTTGTGAATCTTCCGGCGACCAGGAACGTCAACGAGATTTTTTTGCAACGAGAATTTTATGATCACCGGTACGATGAGGAATGCTATGAGGAATGCGGTCGTTGCAGCGGCTATTTGGATCGCCATAGTTTTTTAATCGGCCGTAAAAATAAAGAAAGAGATGCTATTTGACGCTACTGTGCTGCCTTGGAAAATTTTCTGCCTCCAAACTCTTCAAGCGTTCGTCCGGTATTATCTTTTGTTTATATATTCACTGACCACCCTCCGGTTAATACGCGTTCGTTCATCATCGAAGAACCAACCCCACTTGCAGAAGTAAACGATTGCGCCATGAATATGGTACATCATCAGTTTCCCATTTCGGTAGGATCCCTTTTCAAAATAGTGATAGATGCTCGCGTACGGGTAAAACAAAGTCTTGTATCGCCGATGAATTCTTCTGGCCAGATCAGCATCTTCCGTGTACATAAAAATGCGTTCATCGAAAAATCCGACTTCCTCGATGACGCTGGACCGCAAAAACATAAAACACCCCGATAAAGAAGGGATGTTCATTTCCTTGTCATATCCGGACTCATGGAGCTCGTATCTGATATTCCGGCGCTGAACCCATGACGCATTTCCAAAAAACCGTCGAAGAAACAGGTCGAAGGGAGTAGGCAAAAGTTTACACAGGGTTTGAAGAGACCCATCCGGATAAAGAATTTTTGGACTAATCAACCCGATAGCAGGATCAGATTCCATCTTCGAATGAAGTGTTTCCAGGCACCCAGGCTCAAAGTACACATCCGGATTAAGTATAAGGTGATATCGGGATTCGGCAATTGCTTTTTGGAGCGCAATGTTATGGGCTTTGCCGAATCCAAGGTTCGCATTATTGAAGATGTACTCGGTATTGTCTGCTGCAAATCGCCTCAACTCGTCAGTCGGCGAATTATCAATCAAATAGATCTTGAATTTTAGACCGGTTTCACGAACACTGTCTATGGCAGCCTGAAGCTTTTCAATGTTTGATTTATAAAGTACAATACTGATGGTTAGGTCGTACATGATTGGTCGTTTCTGACCGGATGCTTGAAGTGTATAGGATAACTGCTTCTTTGAAACGCAATAATATCCTTTTTCTTCAGATTCCGTTTGATTCAGAATGTGTTAAACGCAGGGATCACTGAGATGTTGTGGTTCCGGGCACCTACAGTCTAGGCAACTCCCCCAAGAATTTTTTCAAAAATATTTTTCAATGAATTCTCGTCAGGTTGTTGCTGTTTTCCGGAATCAGGACGTGTCTGTCGCGTCTTGACATGTTCAATTGCCCGGGCCAGTTTTGCCGCAAGATCTTCCGCTGAATCAGGGTCGAAAAATTCAGCGAGAGGATACCCATCAAGTGTCTCTCGGGCATATGGCAAATCAGCAGCCACAACATATTTGTCAAGTTGTTTTGCCTCGCTTAACGGCAGACCCCAGGTTTCAAGTTTACTCGGAAAGACCAGAATATCGACGGAAGCGATCTGCTCCATTAGGATATTATGCGGCACGGTTCCAGTCCAGGCAATCTCCGGTATATCGCGGCCGAGCTTTACGAGGAAACGGGAGTAGCGGTTCTCCCTGCCTGTCAATGTAAGCCGGGCGCCGAACAACAATCCATATTTGTCCTTCAATATTTTCAGTCCTTTAATCAATAGATGCACATTTTTATAAACCTCGGGTTTTGTTGGATAAATCATGAGTGGAATTCCTTTTTCACGGGCGCTTGGCACGGGAGGCTCAAAGGAAAAAACAGGACGATGTAACAAAATATTTTCCGGACGTCTGAATCTGAGCTTCCGAACGACAAAGTCCTTCATAAAACGCTGCTGGACTATAACGAAGGAATTCATGTTGAGATTTGCCTTAAGAAAGAACCAGTAGTAAAACCGTTGCAAAACAATTCTTGATGGAAATCGAAAGTCCAGCCATGAAAAGGAGTATAACGCAGTAGCATTATGGATATATACAACGCGCATATCCGCACAAACCGAAGGCGAACAATCGTTTAGCGAAAACCATACGGCTGGTCTAATGTCTTTTGATATTTTTTTAAAGTGAACGTATTCGTAGAAGAGCTTGTGGAAGACCGTCGAGCGGGAGTTTGGGAATTCCCGAATTTTAATCCGAAAGAATTCCCGGCCGACAACTTCTTTTGTATAAACAAAAAACCACACGTCATAATTTTCGGCGAGGGTCGCTTCTGCGAACTCCATAAAATTTCTGAGAAGTGTAAGAGGCCCTCCCTGCGTGACGTTTACGGCTGAAAAAATGATAGTACGCTTCATGACTTTTGGCCGGAATAATTGTTTTTGGCGTGAATGAGGATAGCAAACAATATCCAGACAAATGGAAGATTGTAGGCGCTCACGGTAAGCCAACCTATTATCGCAGCGTAGAATGGCAGATCGTATTTCCTTTCCATTCTGAAGAATATGGCCCCAAGCATAGCCCAATAGCAAAAAGCTCCAAGCAATCCCGATCCGACGAAAACTGAAAGGAAAAGATTAAACACATCTGCGAACGGCAGCTCGTGTTCTATTGCAAAGTCTTTGAAATTCCCTAATCCAATTCCGAAAAAGGGATTAGCCGCGATCACGTCCGCTGCCTTAAAAAGGCTGCCGATACGTTGTTCGAATGAGGCGTCTACGGTGGCCAATTGCGCGAATTCGAAATAATCGAAGCCGACAAGCACCAGGCCGGTTACTATGAAAATTAAAAGCAGCTTAGCCGCCGGCGACGACTTTGCGAACTTTATTATCAGGATCGATAACGTGATCAAAATACCTGTCCTTCCTAGTGTCAGAAGGAGATTTAGCACAGTAACTGCAACTCCTGTTTTCGCCGGCCGCGGAATAATCAAGGCCACCGAAAGGTTCATGGCAAGGAGAAAACTCCAGAACGATGGTTCTGGCCCGACACCGAACGACCGTGCTGTAGCCAGCGATTCCCCGATTGCACCAACCGAAAAGTTTCCCGAATTATTTGTTAGCGCGGCGAATGCGATCAACCACTTTGGGTAAATGATTCCTGCGATATGGATCGCAATTCCGACAAATGCCCACCAACTCATGATACGAAAGTACTTTCTCATCATCATCGTAGGATCTGCATTCACCTTGAATAACAATACAATGCAGAATTTGAAGAGGATGTAGGTCAAGCAGTGATTAATTAACTGCGTCAATCCGGAAGCCGATGAAAACTGAGACTTATTTAGGAACCATGAGATGGTTCCTAAAAGCAGGAATCCCAAAAAGAAAAGATCCTCAAGTCCAAACAAATGTGTGGACACGCGGCGATCGATCACTAAAAAGACCGCAAGCGTAGCGAAGCCAATCAGGTAAAACAGGGGCACCTTGGAGCCCTGCAAAAGCGAAAAATTGATGAGTGGAGAGGCAACAATAAGGATTTCAAGTATTCTCTTGTAGTGCTTCATATACCCCAATTGTCTCCTCGACCATTTTATTCCATGAAAACCTGGCCGTTACCAATTTAGCGTGCTCCCGAAACTTCGCACGGCTTGTCTCAAGAAGAATTGATTCAATAAGGTTAAATATACTATTTACATCAGAAGGGTCGCACAGTAACTCGCTCGGGTAACCGCTCACTTCAGGCATAGATGAAACATCAGAGGTGACTACAGGCAGCCCGCAGCTCATCGCCTCCAGGATAGGAAATCCGAAACCTTCGTAAAAGGACGGAAAAAGAAACAGTTCTGCGTTTCGATACAATGCAGCGAGATGCGCATCAGAAATGAACCCGGTGACGTGAATACGGCGATCATTTACTGGCACCGGAAGATCGTGCTTTGGCATTGCGCCTACAATCACGAGGTCTATATCTCTTTTTTCGGCAACGCGCTTATATGCCTTGATCGAGCCCTCAAGATTCTTTCTGGCGTTAAGCGTACCAATTGTCAAAAGGTAAGGCGAATTCAGGTTTAAT
Organism: Bacteroidota bacterium; assembly: GCA_023428695.1. Classification (GTDB taxonomy): domain Bacteria; phylum Bacteroidota; class Bacteroidia; order Cytophagales; family Cyclobacteriaceae; genus Ohtaekwangia. Next base: position 68,324 of record JAEYWY010000018.1, on the reverse strand, counting down.
ATTTCAAAGATAGAGTCGTCAGCAGGAACACGGCTGAAGTCCCGAAATCCATTATAAACAAGATGCGACTTGTGGCTGACCGACGGGAAATAGCGTTTCAAATCCTCCATGCAGCTTTTCGAAATACAAATGATAGCATCGGCGAGGGCCAGACTGCGACGGAGAAAGAGATGATAATACGCCCGTGTCTTCCAGTCGAAGAACTCCGGGTGCCTCATAAAAGCAAGATCGTGGACGGTGACTACTTTTCTTAAATTTGGTAATCGATAGGGCAGAATAAAATGTGGAGTGTGATAGATCGATACCTCGGGCGATATCAATCCTGAAACATCGATCAACTCCCATTTAAGTTTGCGTAACGTCCCCGGTGATTCCAGATTCGATGACCGAACGTTAATGTCGACATTGTCAAGCCCGTCGAAGGTGATCCTAGTCGGTGCATATAATTCTACCGGCGCCCCGCGAGCGACCCCCAACACAAGCTCCCGGGCGTACACCTCGATCCCGGAATCTTTTCTGATCAATGAAAATCCGTCTATCCCGATCTTCATACCGGGGTGATTATCGATACAATAGAATCAGCGACCCGCTCATGTGCGCGTCCGTCCAGTGATCCCGTTTGTTGCCTCACGAGAGCCGCTCGTTGAGCTGAACGGGATTTCGGAGAGTTAAGAGCGTTGTTTATTGCCTCAATGAGTTCATCATCATTACCAACGATGTCGGCTGCGCCTGATTCCACCACATGCTGGTAGTGTGAATACGAATAGAAACGCTTCACCGTACCCAGATATTCATCGTCGTTGATTTTCATGTCGTATGCGACATTGATGATCGGTGTATCGAAACATGCAGCGTCAATTGTGATCGTTGAAGCAATATTAATCACTACATCGCTATACTTCATCGTTCGGCCCAAATGCGTTATGTTATCGTTTCTCGGCACCCAATTCATAAGTGAATCATCCGGTGCGCTGCCATACGTGTCTACAACAACGTTCTGCTCGCCCTCAAGCTCCGCGTAATCAGTCATATCTTTGGGATGCGGCCGAAGCAGTATTGCACACTGACGAATTGAGCCTTTCTCCATGAATGAAAGGATCCTTTTGACGAGCGTAAAATGACAGCCTCCGAAGAAAATCTGGGGGATTGTTGTGATTGTAATCAAAGGTTTATCCGGATTCAGCCCAAGACTCAGTCGGAAATCAGCGGACTGGTCGCCCTCTTTGATGACATCAAGATAGGGATCAAATACGGGCACTCCCGATATTTCCACATCGTTGGAAGTGAAGCCGTGATAGCGGATTGCTTCGTCTCTCATTATTTCATTCCAAACGATGAGCTTATCCACACGGAAGATGAAAGGACCCTTAGCGGTAAGGTTATCCCAGCTGTACACCGGCGATATGGTTGCAATTCCCGCACGAAGGCACTCGTATAACAAGGGCAGGTCATGCAGTTTCTGCCCGGGTGTGGAGAACACGATCAGACTCGGCCTGAACTCAGAAATCATCCGCCTATAATAACCTGACGAGAAGGAGGCCGCGGTCCAATTTTTTATCCACCGGTAAGGGGGTGTTCCAGCCAGATTCCTGAGCACGCGCAGAAGAAGGTACTTGAATGGCTCATTCTTCCTGAAAAGCTCATTTTTATAATTGAGCGTTTCCGACAAACGCTGATTTGCCGCCGAAACAAGAGACATATAAATCCTTCGCATTCTGGTCAACGGAACGTCTTCCAGTAGCCTTGTTTGTATATTCTGACGGAACTGAGAAGTCTGATCCTCCATTCGCTTACAAAGCGCGGGAATCGTAAGAATCAGAACTTCAAATCCGCGGTCTGCAATCCGGCGAAGAACACCGGCATCCACGATGTAGCGGAAGTGAAGGCCATCAACAACCGTTATGATTATTCTCTTTGCCATTTGCTATTCGTCTGCAGTCAGCGCTTCTTTTAAAAAACGAAGGCTTGGCGGCGCCCCCTGTATGATGGGCGAAAGATTATACCTGCACTCCTGAAACAAGTCCTCTATGGAATATCGCTCGAATTTTTCCATATATCTATCCAGGACAAAAAATGCGTTTATCCCGGTAAGATTACAACAAAGCAGACTATATCCGTACATTTTGAACAAGTCGTGAAACAGTTGAATCGAAGCGCCCTGGTATTCGGACTTATCCCAAACATGTTTTGCATTGTACCTGATACCGACTTTCATTGGCGGCGGAAATTTCCCGTTATACTCGATGCAGAATACTTTCGGTCGAATATTTCCCGCCAGCATCGTTTCAACGATATGGTAATCATTGCCATCGATATCGATTGAGAAAAAATCTACTTCATCAATCCCGAGGAATTGCCTGCTATCATTAACAATTTCGCATATATTCTCCTTTACGATAAACTTGTTCAAGACACGAAATCTGGCCGGAAAGTAATCAGCGCCCAGGTCGTTTTTGATCGCCTGGCAATTTCGCGTGTCCCCTTCGACCCAAACACCCTTCCAGCCTTGAAGAAGCAATGCGAGCGAATTGCATTCACGTCCATCCTGAATTCCAATTTCAATGAACGTGGCGGAATGATCTATCTGGGAGAATATTCTCTGAATAACACCGTCTTCATCGTTTTGTGAATAGACTTTCCTTCCCCAGAGCGCCGTATTAAGCGGAGTTTTTTCCCTCATGTCCTGGCGAAGTCTCGCATACTCAAGACTTTGAAGCGTAATAAGCGATTTATTGAACGAGTGATGGGTCAAATAAACGAGTAATTTGTCGACGATGGATTTAAGAAAGTTCTTCATTGTGTTTTTCCTTAGGTAATACCGTTTTTTGCGTTTTGTTTGCCGTTGAATGCACGTTGACGATCAAGCACATATACCATGATCAAGACAACAGCAAACGCTGCATTTGTAGCCGCCAGTCCAAGGTAGAAGGCTGACGTTTGCACTAATAGCAGAAGAGCTGATTTTGTCACGAGCAGAGCAGCTAGTATCGTCGAAATGAAGATGCTTCGATTCTGCGAAATGTAAGACACCACAATGTTCCGCGCCACCAGAAATGGTATCCCCCAGAAGCAAAGCAGGTAGATAGCCGAGGCTCTTAGGTAATCAGGAAAAAACATTTCAATTATTTTCGGCACAATGATAATGCCGGCGAAACAAACAGACGCTATTACAAAAAATGCTATAGCAGTAACGTTCAGTACGAACCCTGGCTGTCGTCTAAAATTTTGTGAACGCTTTGAATACAGCAAGACGACTCCATCCGTGTTCAACATTAGAACAATGCTAACAAAAGTGGCAACAACAGAGTAGTATCCTGTTTCCGCTGCACCAAATCGGAAAGCAATTATCCAGATTTCAACTGTGGTAAACAATACGATAAACATCCCGGGAAGGATCGTCGTCAGAGAGTGTTTGAAAAGATTTTTTATTTTCCAACGCGTAAGTCGTATGGAATAACGAACCCCCTTTCCCAGCTTGCCTGTTAGATATGCGCTTGTCACAATCGTAGATAGTGTTAGCCCTACGATTACTCCACGAAGTTGCCAGAAATAGCCAAGAACAACCATTGAAACGGTAGAAACGACAGCAAACGCTACGTTGTATCTGTTGATTGTAGCAAATGCTTTGTTGACTTTCGCTATAGTGAGATAAGTTTCGGCCATCTGACTGAAGTAGAGGATTAGAAAAATCCAGAGGATGTAATCGCGGGTGCTATCAGAGGAAAGCGCATCCCACCAGAGGATTGCAAAAATCAGTGTAAAAAGCAACCCCAACGACCATGCGAGGGTAAGATTGATTTTTCGAAGCAGGAACCCATATGATGCCTGCATTTTACGCGGAGGAGCCCTGTAAAAAGCCAGGGCATTCAGGCCGAGATTGTAATAACGGAAATAGGAGACATACGTAAACAGAAGCTTGTAAATCCCGAGGGAAACCGGAGTGAGGATTGTAATAAGCAAAAAGCCTCTCGCGATCAACAATGCTTGCGAAGCATAGTTGAAGACGACATAACTTGCTGTTTCTTTAATCAGTTTCCGCATCGAGAAATTCAGTAGGATATCTTGACGCGATAAACTCGGCAAACTCAAAGTCAATAGGATAATTTATGTCTATTGACCGTTCTGGTGGCATCACAAAGCCGGCGCACCGTTCTCCTATGATCTGACCTTGTTCGATCGAATTAAGTTTGCTTGCATAAACTGCCCCGTTTCTTGTATATACATCCGGCAGTTTTTGCGCAGGAATTATGCCTCCCTCGTCGCGGAGAAATGGTTTCAACAAGTCACCATCCATGACCTTCAGTTTCATTGGATGATGCATTTGCTCAACCCTCATCACACTCACCGCTGAGTCCACATCGTTACGACTGAGAAGGCTTATTGTGCTGTCGATATCTTTGCCCCGCACGAACGGCGTGGTCGGCTGAAGAATAACAATAACGTCCCATGCCTTGCCAGTCGCGGTCAGAACATGGCGTACATAATCTATAGCCGGCGATTCATCTAACGCAAGTTCGTCCGGTCTTCGCAGAAAGGTGACTGCGGGATAACGGCTTTGCAGTTTAAGCACCTCGTCGTCATCTGATGACACAACAAGTCGGGTGATCGTTTTAGCTTTCAACGCGGCCCTCAGCACGTACTCAACGAGCGGGAGTCCGGCAAGCTTTCTCATATTTTTGCCTGGGATTCTTTTCGATCCTCGTCGAGCAGGGATGATACCTAAAATGCACGGATTATGTTCTCCTGCCATTGTCAGTATGTTAGCTTCTTCTCAATTCTCAGCGGCACCGTTGCTAAAAGATCAGCAATTTTTTTCCCGGCGTCACCATTCCCGTAGACCGGGTCGCTCGGATAATGGCCGTGATCCAAATGCTTTCGAATCGCTCCCTTAATCGCTTCGGTATTATAATCAACGTCAATAACATTGTTGCCTCTGTCGCGTCCATTTTGCCTAGTTCCGATGTTTACAACCGGCACACCGAGAAATGAGCACTCGCGTATTCCAACACTTGAGTTGCCGATCAGGCATTTGCTATTCTTTAGAAGACGTAAAAAATCATCCGGCTCCATATTCTTGAAGAAGTGAATATTCTTATCGCGACGATCTTCTCTAAAGATACGTATACCCCTTGACGTTCCATCGGATCCAGCATCCACGTTGGGCCAGAACCAAAATGTCGGTAGTCCGAGTTCCTCCACCGCTTTCAATGTTTGTTCTATTTGCGACTTAGACAGTTCATATTCGGTTGTCACCGGATGCTGCATCACGACCAGGTAGGAGTCAGAAATGTGAAAAGTTGCGCCGACGCCCGTGTACTTGCTGAATGGATCAAAATTTAGCGCAGGTTGTTGTGAGATTCTCTGAGCCAGGTCCATTGAGGGACAGCCTGTGAGATAGACGCGACTTTCTTCTTCTCCCATTTTCACGACCCGGTCTTTGGCGGAGGACGACGCGACAAAGTGCGCATCCGCCAATTTCGTTATAGCATGACGAACTTTTTCGTCTATGTTTCCGGTGACTTCTCCACCCTGCACGTGAACCAGCGGGATATTCATGTATGTAGCCGCTATCGCGGTGGAAATCGTTTCAAACCGGTCGGCGATCGTCACCACAACATCGGGCTTTAGATTATCGAAGACTGTTGATATCTCGATGATGCCTATCCCCGTTGTCTTCGCAGCAGCAGTCAAGTTCTCTCCTTCGAGCACACTATAAACTTTCGCCGAGATGTTAAACCCGTCTTTTTGAATAACCTTTACAGCCGAACCATAACGTTCAAGGAGCGCACTTGCTGCAACGACCAATTGTAATTCCAACTCAGGATGGTTCTCAATTTCTTCCAACGCTGTCTTTATCCTGCTGTAGCTGGGGCGCGCAGTAATTACGACACATACTTTCCTTCTACTCATCTTGCAAATCCTCGTAAGTTAAGAATGAATATTTTCGTAACGGACGCTTCAACTCCTTTCCGATAACGGTGCGGTAGTCAGCGGCAGATATCCCTTTTCCTGCCGGTTTTTTCGATTCGAGATCTTCAACTTTAAGTCGGTACCCTGCAGGAAAATCTGCGTTAACGGCAAGTGACTTTCCGAAAAACGTTTTGTACTCGGTCATTGTAGTTGCGACAGATTTATCAACAGGGCTTGCAAGTGCTCTTTCCAGGTAGCGCACCTGGTCTACCAGCGTTTTCACCTCTTCAATTGTCAGGGAAGAAGTCGCGTCCGGTCCAAACATGCGTTTGTCGAATACGGCGTGAAATTCAAGAATCTCCGCGCCAAGAACTCTTGCGGCGACGCTTGCCTGAGTCGTTCCACTATGATCTGAAAACCCTATTCTGCAGTTGAATCGTTCTTGCAGCGTCTTGATCACATTCAATCCCAGTGCTTCCGGGGGCGTCGGATACTGCGTCGTACATTGCAGAACCGAAACATCGATAGACTGCCTTTTAAAAAAATCGACGGCTGTATCAAGTTCTGTAAGGCTGCTCATTCCCGATGATAGGATCACGGGCTTTCCCGTTCGTGCAATTCGCTCAAGGAGCAGAAGGTTTGAAACCTCTCCCGATGCAATCTTATACCGATTAACATTCAGGCTTTCCAGAAGTTCAACCGCTTTTACCGAAAACGGGGACGAAAGAAACTCAAGCTTTTTGTCCTCACAGTGTTTTTTTATCTCCAGCCATTGTTCGGCGGTGAACTCCATCCTTTTCCAATAATCATACCGTGTCTTGTCTATATAACTAAATGGCACCCGGAATGGCTCAAAAGCACTACTTTCAGCCTCGGCAATATGGGTTTGAAATTTCACCGCATCGACACCAGTGCCGGCAAGCGCATCGATATATGAATGCAATATCCCCAGGCTTCCGTCATGCGCCTGAGCGACCTCGGCTACGATTTGTGCCCTCATAATTGCTGACCGGCTACCCGGATTTTATGGATAATATCAATTGACGCATAAGCGTCACTCAGGCCGAAGCTGTTGCCCTGAAGTATTGCCTCGTAGCTTTTTGTATGAAGGTCCGTGAACCCATCGCTAAATTCGATTTGTTGGCCCTCCATCGAAAGAGAGCGGAATGTACGTTTGCCTCGGGCTCTTTCATCATCGGGCACGTCGCGATAATCGGTGCTAAGAAACCAGGTCACATTCGCACGGCGGAGAGATAGTTTACCACTCGCGTGATCAGCAGAACTGGTGATCACGCTGTAATCTACCGGCTCTCCGAATATCCACATCAGCATATCAAAAAAATGAACACCTATATTTGTTGCAATCCCGCCTGACTTGGAAATGTCACCTTTCCATGAAGAGTGGTACCACTTGCCTCGGCTGGTTATATACCGAAGATCGATATCATAAATCTTTTCAGAAGGTCCGTTCATTACCCTTTCCCTAAGCGCAATAATCGAAGGATGAAGGCGAAGCTGAAGAATCGTGAAAACGCGTTTGCCAGTCTCCTTTTCAATTTCCACCAGCCCGTCGAGATTCCACGGATTTAACACAAGAGGCTTCTCGCAAATGGCATCCGCACCATAACGCAATGCGTAGCGCACATGTGCGTCATGCAAGTAATTTGGCGAACAGATGGATATATAATCAACTTTTTCACCCTTCCGTTTTAGCTTGTCAAGGTGACGATCAAATCGTTCAAACTCCGTAAAAAAATGCGCGTCAGGAAAATACGAATCGAGAATCCCCACATTATCATGCTTGTCGAGCGCAGCAATCAGCTCGTTGCCGGTTTCCTTTATCGCTCTCAAATGCCTTGGCGCGATAAATCCGGCCGCTCCTATTAGTGCAAATTTCTTCATCAATCTTTTTTTACTTTTCCATTTGCCAGCTTGTAGCGCTCTCCGCTTTCAGGACATTGAGCATCACCGTTTGAATCGAAGACAAGTTTATGCCCATACTCACTCATCCAGCCAACGTGTCGCGCGGGGTTCCCAATGACTAAAGCATAATCAGCAACTTCTTTCGTGACGACGGCGCCCGCCCCGATAAACGCATAGCGCCCTATGTTATGACCGCATACGATGGTAGCATTCGCGCCAATGGTGGCGCCCTTCTTCACAATCGTTTGAAGATACTCGCCTCGCCGATTGACCGCGCTACGCGGATTGATAACATTGGTGAACACCATTGACGGTCCCAGAAACACATCGTCCTCGCATTTGACACCGGTATAAATTGAAACGTTGTTCTGCACCTTCACATTTTTTCCCAGAACCACATTTGGTGAAATCACTACGTTCTGACCGATGTTACAATTTTCCCCAATAACACAACCCGGCATGATGTGGCAGAAATGCCAAATCTTTGTGCCTGCGCCAATTGAGCAGCCTTCGTCAATGACCGCGGTTGGATGCGCGAAGTATTGCAGTTCATTACTCATCTGAAAAATTCGTGTATAGATTCACAAATGAATGCGAGTTGCTCGCCGGTCATTTCCGTATGAACAGGAAGTGAAAGCACCGTGCGTGACAACTCTTCCGTCACCGGGAACGAACCCTCTCCTGAGCCATAGCTCCGGTATGCCTCTTGCAGGTGAAGCGGCACCGGATAATATATCATTGTTGGAATCCCTTTCGACTCCAGGTGCTTCTTAAGTTCATCGCGTCTTTCCCAAACCCTGAGCGTGTACTGATGGAAAACATGTGAGGAGTTTGGGGAACGTTTTGGTATGGTGACACCCTTGATTGTTGCAAGGTCCGTATCGTAATACGCGGCTACTTCGTTTCGTCGCTGCGTGTACTCCGGCAGTGATCGCAGTTTTACTTCGAGAATCGCGGCCTGTACTGTATCGAGTCTGCTATTGACACCGACTATATCATGATGGTATTTTTTGCGTTGACCATGATTGGCGATCATTCTCATCTTTTCCGCTAACGCGGCATCGGACGTGAACAATGCGCCACCATCGCCGTAGCAGCCAAGATTTTTTGAAGGAAAAAACGAAGTGGTGCCTATCGTTCCAATGGTGCCGGCATGTTTTGTTGTTCCATCCCTGAATGTGTAAACCGCGCCCAGTGCCTGTGCCGTATCTTCAATTACGAAGAGCCCGTGTTTTGTAGCCAGAGAAACCAGCGGCTCCATGTCCGCACACTGCCCATAGAGGTGCACGGGTACAACGGCACGGGTATTGGCCGTGATCGCCTGTTCGGCCTGCGCAACATCCAGGTTGAAGGTCTCCTGATCAACATCAACAAACACGGGTTTCAATCCGAGGAGTGCGATGACTTCTGCTGTCGCGACGTACGTGTGGACGGGTAGGATTATTTCGTCGCCACGCCTGAGATCCAACGCCATCATGGCGATTTGGAGCGCGTCTGTACCATTTGCACAGGGAACGACATAAGGAGACGAAACATATCTGCCGAGAGCCTCCGCAAATGACGAAACCTGCGGTCCCTGTATGAACGCTGTTGAGTTGAGAACGCCTGCAATTGCACGATCGACTTCGTCTTTTATTCGAAGATACTGACCATGCAAGTCGACCATTCTTATGTTATTCATGTGACCTAGAGCCGGGCAGTTACAATTGACCTGTCGAGAACACCTTTGACATCGTACACCACCGCATTCTTACCCATCAGGCTGCGGATATCCATTTCGCGGAATTCGCTGTGACTCACGGTAAGTACAATAGCATGGTAGGGTCCGGAGGGCGCTTTCACCAAATCAAGTCCGTATTCGTGACGAACTTCTTCAGCATCTGCCTGCGGATCGTAAATGTCAACGTCAGTTCCAAAGCTTTGCAGCTCACGGATAACGTCAACGACACGGCTATTGCGAATGTCCGGGCAATTTTCTTTAAACGTGACGCCAAGCATGAGAATCTTGCCGTGATGAATTGGAAGATCATTCTTTGCCATCAGCTTGATCACCGTATTGGCAATGTGGACTCCCATGTTATCGTTAATCCTTCTTCCGGAGAGAATCACCTGCGGATGGTAACCGAGGCTGTCTGCCTTGTACGTCAGGTAATACGGGTCGACGCCGATACAGTGACCACCAACCAGTCCCGGCCGGAATGGGAGGAAGTTCCATTTTGTTCCTGCTGCCTCAAGCACTTCATTCGTGTCGATGCCCATTCTTTCGAAGATCATCGCCAGTTCGTTCACAAACGCGATGTTGATATCACGCTGGGAGTTCTCAATGACCTTTGCCGCCTCAGCGACTTTCATGGAAGACGCTTTATGTGTGCCTGCAGTGACAACCATTCTGTAAAGCGCGTCGACTTTATCAGCAACCTCCGGCGTGCTTCCACTGGTTACCTTTTTGATCGTGCTCACGCGGTGGAGTTTGTCTCCGGGGTTAATTCGCTCGGGAGAATAGCCACAGAAGAAGTCCACGTTAAATTTCAATCCACTTTCCTTTTCCAGGACGGGAACACAAACTTCCTCAGTACATCCGGGATACACTGTTGACTCATAAATCACGATATCGTTCTTCTTGAGAACGCTTCCGACTGTTTTGCTGGCGCTGCGGAGCGGACGGAGGTCAGGTGTCTTAAACTCGTCGACCGGTGTGGGCACCGTAACAATAAAAACAGTCACGTCTTTAAGATCTGAAAGGTCCGATGTGAATACGAGCCTTGCGGCGGACTTCAATTCACCTGGCTCAACTTCCTTCGTGCGATCCTGCCCTTGTTTCAGTTCTTCGATTCGTTCTGAATTAATATCGAAGCCAACGACATCGATCTTCTTTCCGAACTCAACAGCTAACGGAAGCCCGACATAGCCCAGGCCAATAACACCGATTTTTTGCATTAGTATATTATTCAAGTCACACCAGTGGCACCGAATTATCCGCATAAGGGCGGTCCCGGGCCAAAAAATAGAACTGCAAAACTAAATAAATTACCCTTCGGTAAACAATTACCTTTCAAAATCTATAAACTTGCAAATATGGCGAAACACGAACCGGAGGAAGTCGACTTGCTTGAAATCCTGGCTGCCTTCTATGCATCGCTGCGGCGGAATTATATCCTTTCGATTCTCCTTCCAGTACTCGGCGTCGTCATTGCAATCGTTGTTGTCAAACGCGCCGGGAGCACGTACGAATCAAGTCTTCTTATTGAAACATCACTTCTGACTGAGAACGAGAGTAAATTCTTATTTGACCAGTTGGATAAGCTGGGAATCATTCCAGGGCTTACGCCGAACCAGGACAGGATGGTTGAGAAATTCAAATTCAAGGTGATGCAAAATCCGAGGGATCCGGACCGCGCCCTGAACGAGACCAGTCTGTACCTTCAGGTGACGGCAAGCGTCCTTGATAAATCTGTATTTCCATCGCTTGAAAAAGCGATCGTCGGCTTCGTTAACACCAGCCAGCCGGTGGTGCGCCATCGTGCGGAACGGACGAAATTTTATGACGAACTGATTAAGAAAATCGACCAGGAGATTGGAGCCATGAATGATATTAAAAAAGAAATTAATAGCAGCGTGCAGGCAACCTATCTCGACCCGTCTCAACTCTATGTGGAGACAATCGAATTGTTTCGCGAGCGTATGCGACTTCAGGTCAGACGAGACGAAGTTGAAACCGTTCATCTGATAAAGGGTTTCGACGAACTGTTGATCGACAAAAAGGCTAGTACTATTCTTGCCGGATTGATCGGCTTCTTTATCGGCTTCACGCTACTGTGTCTTATCCTCTTTCTTAAGTTCTTTGCTGCATATTTCAAGAGATACAAAAGCACACACCCGGTGGAATGAGTACGCTAACGCTTATAAAGAAGGAGTTCACGCTTGAACTTCGGCGCAAAGCCGTTATTTCCGGCATCAGCCTCTATCTGGTAAGTCTCACTTTTATCTGCTACATCACCTTCAACCTCCGGAATAACGCAATGAATGAAGCCACCTGGGCTGCGCTTTTCTGGCTTGCAATCCTTTTTTCGGTCATCAACAGTGTTGCCAAGAGCTTTATCGGCGAACGCAAAGGACTATACATCTACTACTACTCGGTTGCCAGCCCGCAGGCTATCATTCTTTCCAAAATCATTTACAACACGCTGCTTTGTTTGTTGCTTTCGGCCGCCGGCTACCTGCTCTTCTCCGTATTCATAGACAACCCGGTCCGTGACAAATTCACATTCGCGGTCACACTGCTGATGTCTTCCTGGGGATTCTCCGCGGCGCTCAGCCTTATTTCGGGTATAGCTTCGAAAGCAAACAACAGCAATGTCCTCATGGCAGTGCTCAGTTTTCCGGTGGTCATCGCGGTGCTTTTGCTGGCGATCAAGGCAACAAAAAACGCGCTTGACGGGCTTGAATTCGCGTCGAGCTCCGATGAATTGCTGAATCTGCTGGCAATTAATTGCATCCTTACCGCCCTCGCTTACCTGCTCTTCCCGTATATTTGGCGCAGTTAATGGAAACGCGGGTAATGAACAAATTCCTGAAAATCGGCGCCATTGTTCTTTTGTTGTATGTCCATGTCGGCGGGCTGCTTTTTGGCGTGCCTCGCCTCGACATCCTGAACGAAACCATCCGTGCACTTTATTTTCACGTTCCCATGTGGTTTGGTATGATCCTGCTTTTCGTCCTTTCCGTATATCACGCCATACTCTACCTTCTGAAACCTGGCATAGAAAGCGACCGGAAGTCGGTTGAATACGCCAACGTGGGTCTGCTGTTCGGTATTCTCGGAATCGTGACGGGGATGTTATGGGCGAACTACACCTGGGGTTCTTTCTGGCACGGTGATCCAAAACAAAATGGCGCTGCGATCGCATTGCTCGTATATCTCGCGTACTTCGTCCTCCGCGCTTCAATCGACAACGAGGAACAACGGGGCCGCCTGAGCGCTGTTTATAACATTTTCGCGTTTGCCGCGATGATTCCCTTAATCTTTATCATTCCGCGAATGACCAGTTCGGTCCATCCAGGCAGTGGAGGAAACCCCGGGTTTAACATGTACGACCTCGATTCACGTATGCGCCTTGTATTTTATCCGGCCGTCGCAGGGTGGTTTCTCCTTGGACTGTGGATCGCCAACCTGCGAATCCGCCTGAGATCACTTGAAGAGAAAATATCTGACATCGAAAATGAAACTGTTTAGAACTATACTGGGCTTTTTTGCACTGCTGATCTGTTCACAGGCAGCTGCACAACCCGAAATGGCCGACACAATGCGTTCCGAAGGCAAGATTTACGTCGTTGTCGCGATTATTTTGATTGTACTTGCCGGAATGATCCTTTACCTCTTCTTACTCGACCGCAAGGTCGGAAAGCTCGAAAACCGCCTTAAGGAGAAGCGGCAAAACTAAACTCTGGGTGCCTCCGTTTTTGTGACGGGAACCCTTTATTTCTAAGCATTTGTGGCTAATTTTGCGATCCCTGGGAAAGGCTGAATGGTATGAAGAAATCGCACATCCTTATTATAGTCGTTATTGCTGCCGCTATTGGTATAATAATCAGCACAGCCGGCGACGCAAGCACCTACGTCAATTTTGAACAAGCCTGGCAAATGTCAAATGCCGGAAACAAAAAGGACATCCATGTGGTTGGTGAACTTAAGAAGGATACACAGGGCAACGTAATCGGAATCGAGGACGGAGCAGATAAAGTGTCATTCTCCTTTATCATGGTCGACGATCAGGGGAAAGAACAAAAGGTATACTACAACCAGCCAATGCCTACAGATTTCCTGCGCTCCGAAAAGGTTGTTGTTATCGGGGCTTATAAGAACGATACCTTTCTGGCCCGGAAAATCCTGCTCAAGTGTCCGTCAAAATACGAGGAACAGGACATCAAAGTGTAAAGGTGCACCCCTGTTCAGAAACGTGGTGTCCCATAACTTTTTCATCAGACGATCAGCATGATCCACTATTTGATAGGTGACCTCGGTCACATCTTTGTAATCACTTCCTTCGTCGCCGCACTCGCTACCGCGTACTCATACTTCAAGGCAACCGGTGCACAATCTGTCGACAACAAGGAGGGCTGGCTTAAGAACGGTCGCATTTCCTTCTACATCCATAGTACTGCAGTTCTCGGTATTTGCGTAACCCTCTTCACCATAATCGCCAATCACTATTTCGAATACCATTACGCGTATAGCTATTCCGATACGAAGCTTCCTGATTATTATCTCATTTCAACGTTTTGGAATGGACAGGAAGGCAGCTTCCTGCTTTGGATGTTCTGGCACGCCGTTCTCGGAATTGTTGTCATTCACACGAACCGTTTCTGGGAAGGTCCCGTGATGACAATCTTCGCATTGGTTCAGGCGTTCCTTGCATCGATGATCCTCGGCGTCGTAATTCCGGGGATTGATTTCCGGATCGGAAGCTCACCTTTCCTCCTGCTTCGCGACGTAATGCGCGATGCGCCAATTTTCAAGGCTCAACCCGACTTCGTTCCGAATGAGGGCAACGGACTTAATCCACTGCTTCAAAATTACTGGATGGTCATCCACCCTCCGACGCTGTTCCTTGGTTTCGCTGCCACACTTGTTCCTTTCTCATTCTGCATTGCGGGCTTGTGGCTTCGCCGCTTCTCGGAATGGGTGCGTCCAGCCCTGCCGTGGGCAATCTTTGCAGCGGCTATTCTGGGACTTGGAATTCTGATGGGAGGGTATTGGGCGTATGAAACGCTAAACTTTGGCGGATACTGGAACTGGGATCCGGTGGAAAATGCAGTATACGTACCGTGGATCGTGCTCGTTGCCGCAATACATACGATGATTACGTACAAAAACAGTGAGACTGCGCTCAAAGCGTCGATGCTGCTCGTAATCGCAACGTTCATCCTGATACTATACTCAACATTCCTCACACGCAGCGGCATTCTTGGCGAATCGTCCGTACACAGCTTCACGGATCTTGGACTTTCCGGTCAATTGCTGATCTACATGTTGTTCTTCCTTGCGATTGGAGTCGCGCTTTGTATCGTGCGCTGGAAGGAAATACCAACAACCGAAAAGGAAGTAGAAACGTATTCGCGTGAATTCTGGATTTTCATCGGTGTTACCATTCTTACCCTTATGGGATTCCAGGTTCTTGCAGGAACATCGTTGCCTGTAGTGAATTCCGTAATACGGTTATTCGGAATTGAGTCAAATCTCGCTCCGCCTACTGATCAGGTTGAATACTATTCACGAATCCAGATCTGGTTTGCCATTCTTGTCGGACTGCTTTCCGCTGTCGGGCAGTTTTTCTGGTGGCGAAAAATGGACCGGAAGGTGTTGCTTAACGAGTTGTTCGTGCCGGCCCTTCTCAGTGTATTTGCAACCGTCATCCTTCTCAACGCATATAATATCTACAACCTGCCGCTGTTGATACTCCTGCTTTCAGGATTGTTCACTGTATTTGCAAACAGTAAGATTTTGTACTCCCTGCTGCGTAAAAGTCCCGGGCTTTCCGGCGGTGCCATTGCGCACATAGGGATAGGGCTGATGTTGATCGGGGTGATGTTTTCGTCAGGGTATTCAAAGGTCGTATCCCTCAATAACACGGGGTTGAAGATTTCCCACAGCCTCAGCGACGACTACAACCGCGATCACCTGCTCCTTTTCGTAAATGAGCCGCGGACCATGGCGGGATACAAAATTGAATATAAAGGCGAGCGCCTGGAACCCCGCGGCAAATTCGGATACATAAATCCCAACGACGTTGCCGGAACTCCCGATCCGTACAAGGTTGTGGCTCTGAGGGATATCAAATACAAAGACAAGAAACTGTATTCTGCCAACGACAGTATCAAAATCTATCCGGAGAACACGTACTATGAGCTCGAGTTGACCGATGCCAACGGAAAGGTTCACAAACTCTATCCACGGGTACAGGACAATCCACGGATGGGTCTTGCCCCATCTCCCGACATAAAGCGTGACCTGACTAAAGACCTGTACGCTCACGTCGACCGTCGCTCCAGCCGCGAGGATATCGAATGGGAAAAGGAGGAAGAAATCGAAGTCAGGCTGAATCAGGAATTTTTCGCCAACGACTACGTAGCCTCTGTCGACAAGATTGAACGTGTGTTCGAAGTAAATGGCATCGCACTGGATTCATCATCCGTCGGCGTAAGAGCAACAGTCCGTGTAAAAGGCGAATATGAAGATCACTTCGCTTACCCGCTCTTTCTTATCATTGATGGCAGACCGGGCCTTGTGCCTTCGGAAATTCGCGACCTCGGCCTGCTTTTCAAACTATCGAACATCCATCCACAAACCAACAGTCTTACATTGAATGTGTCGTCACGTCAGAAAGACTGGATAGTGATACGAGCGCTCGAAAAGCCATTCATCAACATCCTGTGGCTTGGTACAGTCGTTGTTATGGTGGGATTTACCGTTGCAATGGTGCGCCGCTTCCGCGAATTCCGGATGATGAAAGCAAAGGGACTTGAATAATATCTACACCGATTTCAACTTCACATCAGTCAAAAAAAGAAGCTGACCTTTTGGATCAGCTTCTTTCATTTTATTGAGGTTCTTACTAGCCGTTCATCGACAGCAGGAACTCTTCGTTATTTCTTGTTCCTTTCATTTTGCTCTGCAGGAATTCCATGGCTTCAACGGAGTTCATGTCAGCCATAAACTTGCGGAGTATCCATACGCGTTGAAGTTCGTCTTCCCTCATCAGCAAGTCTTCTCTGCGGGTACCGGAAGCGGGAACATCGATCGCAGGATATACCCTTCTGTTTGAAAGCTTGCGGTCGAGTTGCAACTCCATGTTACCCGTTCCCTTAAATTCTTCGAAGATAACTTCGTCCATTTTGGAACCGGTGTCGATCAGGGCAGTTGCAATGATCGTCAATGAACCACCATCTTCAATTTTACGCGCGGCACCGAAGAAGCGCTTGGGTTTGTGCAGGGCATTCGCGTCCACACCACCTGAAAGGATCTTTCCTGAAGACGGCACGACTGTATTATATGCACGTGCGAGACGCGTAATCGAATCCAGGAGGATAACGACGTCGTGTCCGCATTCAACCATACGTTTCGCTTTTTCCAATACGATCGACGACACTTTAACGTGGCGTTCTGCCTGTTCGTCAAACGTAGACGCAATTACCTCGGCTCTTACGCTTCGTGCCATGTCGGTAACTTCTTCAGGACGTTCATCGATCAGCAACACGATGAGGTAAACTTCAGGGTGATTTTCCGCGATTGCGTTCGCGATGTTTTTCAACAATACCGTCTTACCTGTCTTAGGTTGCGCCACGATCATACCACGTTGTCCTTTTCCTATCGGTGAGAACAGGTCAAGGATACGCGTAGACAGATTGTCGTGCGTTGTGCTCAGTCTGAGCTTCTCGTTGGGGAATAACGGAGTGAGGTATTCAAATGCGACGCGGTCGCGAATTTCTTCGGTAGTTTTTCCATTAACAGATTCAACTTTAAGCAGGGCAAAATATTTCTCACCTTCTTTTGGCGGGCGGATGAATCCTTTGACAGTATCGCCTGTCTTGAGACCGAACAGTTTTATCTGTGACGGAGAAACGTAAATATCGTCGGGACTGGCGAGATAATTATAATCAGAGGAACGCAGAAAGCCGTAGCCGTCCTGCATGATTTCGAGCACACCTTCATTGCTGATCGCCCCATCGAATTCACGAATAGAGAGGCGCATGGGCTGAGGTTGGCGTTCTTCCTTTGCAGGTCGTTCTGTCGGGATGACCACTTCTTCCTGGAATGCCGGTGTCTCTGAAGAGTCATCAAAAGACGGCATTCCCTGTTCGAAATTAATATTGATGTTGTCGAGCAATTCGTCGGAGTTGAAATCTGTTTCGTTCTTCTCCGCGTCCTGCGGCGGCGTGGGGGCTACATTTTCTCTTCGGCGCGGTCGCATCTTGCGTTCGGGTTGTGCTTCAGATGGGGTCGCTTTTTTTGTCGTGGGAGGGAGGGGGTCGCCGTTAACTGCTTGCTGATCGAGAATCTTGTAGATGAGGTCTTGTTTGGAGAGCTTCTTGGCGTTCTTTACGCCTATTCCTTCCGCAATTTCTTTCAATTCGGAAAGAAGCCTGACATTGAGGTCGTCAATCGTGTACATGAGATTTTGAAAAATGAAGTTGTGTTCTTAAAAGTGGTGATATGTTGATTTTGTCTATTTCAGCCAAATGCTGAAATACAGCGTCATTGAGTGGATAACCTAAAAACCAAGAAACAGATAAATAAAGTTCGGATTATAGTCAGAGGGCTTGAGAAAAAGCCGAATGATACTGCAATAATAGCCCAAAATTGAATATTATCAAACCTTTAGAAATTTTTTCTTGGCAGGCAAACCCGATTGGCATTTCAAAAAAACTAATTTCACACCTTCGTAAAAATTCAATACCATGTTGCAGGTTTCTGTGATCCGTGAACAGCGGGAAAATGTTTTGGCGGGCCTCCAAAAGAGAAATTTCAAGGATGCGGAGGCACTAATAAATGAGATTCTGGAAACAGATCAGCGTCGTCGCGAGACCCAAAAGGCGGCGGATGATATCAAAGCACGGTCGAATGCGGATTCACGAAAAATCGGTGAACTGATGAAGGCCGGTAAAAGCGAGGAGGCAACGGCGCTGCGCACAACTGTGGCAGCAGACAAGGATAAAGTCAAAGCACTCGAATCGGAACTGGCTACCCTCGAAGCAAAACAAACTGACTTGCTCTATCGCATACCCAACGTTCCTCATGAAAAGGTACCGGCGGGCACAGGCAGTGACGATAATGTTACCGTCCATAAGCACGGCGACGTACCAACTCTTCCTGCGGATGCACTTCCCCATTGGGAACTGATAAAGAAATACGACATAATCGACTTCGACCTTGGCGTAAAGATAGCTGGCGCCGGATTCCCGGTTTACAAGGGAAAAGGAGCTAAGCTTCAACGGGCACTGATCAACTTCTTTCTTGACCAGGCCGAAAAGCAAGGCTATCGCGAAATGCAACCACCTGTCGTTGTTAATGAAGCATCCGGGTATGGAACCGGTCAACTCCCCGATAAGGAAGGCCAGATGTATTTCGTGAAAGATGACGGTTTATACCTCATACCAACGGCAGAAGTGCCGATAACAAATCTCTACCGCGATGTCATCCTCAACGAGGACATACTTCCTGTAAAGAACGTCGGCTACACTCCATGCTTTCGCCGTGAGGCAGGTAGCTGGGGTGCACACGTTCGGGGGTTAAACCGGCTACACCAGTTTGACAAGGTTGAGATCGTACAAATTCGAAAGGCAGAAGAATCGTATGCTGCTCTGGACGAAATGTGCGCTTACGTTCAATCGCTACTTGAAAAACTGAAACTCCCTTACCGAAAGCTTTTGCTTTGTGGCGGTGACATGGGATTCAACTCGGCGATGACCTATGACATGGAAGTATTCTCAGCGGCGCAGCAACGTTGGCTTGAAGTAAGTTCAGTGAGCAACTTCGAAGCTTACCAGTCAAACCGGTTGAAACTTCGCATTAAAAACCGTGAGGGAAAAACCGAGCTTCTGCATACGCTCAATGGTAGCGCTCTTGCACTGCCACGAATTGTCGCGTCCATACTCGAGAACAACCAGACCACCGACGGCATACGTATACCCGAAGTGCTCGTTCCCTATACGGGCTTCGACTTGATTAATTAGGATTTCCAAACAAAGCTTAGCAATCAACAATGATAGCCGCTCAGGAAAGTGTCATCAGGTCTGTGTCGATACACCGCGTTGGGAACGCAGCCCTCGAGGAGCCGCTCAAGATTTCCGAGGCGCCACTCGAACTCGACGATGAAAAAGTGACGTCGTTACTGAAGACATATTTCCTTGCCAATTTCAATACGCCGGAATACTTCCGGTTCTCTGACAACGCAAGGCAATCATCAATAAACATTCATGAAGTGTTTCGCGGCATATTCGACGAACCTGAAGCATTTCACGAAAGCTCTTTAGCTATTGCTCAACATCTTTACGAATCCGCGAAACATCCGTCAATCAAAGCCGGTGACTTGTTCGTGGTTTACTTCAGCACGTTGCCCTTGAATGGGCAACACACGGAAGCGATTGGCATTTTCAAATCCGAAACGAAAGATTCGTTCCTGAAATTGAAAACCTACGCCAATCAATTCGACATTCTCGCCGACGAAGGTATCAACGTTCGTAAACTTGATAAGGGTTGTCTGATCCTGAATACAGACCCTGATGACGGCTATCGCGTACTGATCGTAGACAACACTAACAAAGGCGAGGCAAGCTTCTGGAAAAACGAATTCCTTGGACTTGATCCGGTGAGCGATGCTTTCCATCAGACGCAGCAACTGATGAACATGACCCGGCAGTTTGTCGCAGAACAGATTCCCGAAGACTTCCAGGTATCGCGTGCCGACCAAATCGATCTGCTAAACCGCTCAGCGAATTATTTCAAGACGCGCGAGGAATTCAATCAGGCTGAATTCGAATCTGAAGTATTGGGTGATGCCGAAGTAATCGAAAGCTTTCGCAATTACGGCAAGAATTTCATGGCAAACGCCGAGTACGACCCTGAAGACAATTTTCAAATCTCTGCACACGCGGTCAAACGACAGGTACGTGTTTTCAAAAGCGTCCTTAAGCTTGACAAAAACTTTCACATCTACATTCACGGAAGTCGCGAACTGATTGAAAAAGGTTACGATGAGGAAGTAGGTAAGCACTACTACAAAATCTGGTTCGACGAAGAGACGTGAAAAAGTTTCAGGTTGGCAGGTTTCAGCAGCCTTCGTATGAAATTTTTCGTTAACCGAATTTGGGCCTGCCGTTGAATGAGGGTACCATTTCTAATTTCTGATTTATTCGCTCGCATGAACGTTCTTCCGCACCAACAGGAAGCTTGTGAATGCAATCAATGCAACTACCAATCCCAGACTAACGTATTGAATCGCCATCTGATCCGAACCGTTCCAGCGCAGGAATATTCCGGTCAATGCCCAGGCAATTACTGCCACAAATTCAGGCACCTGATACTTTAGCAACACCAAAACGCCAATCCCGGCAGCAAGCGTCATCATAATCAACGTCCAGGCTTCTCCACTTATGAAAAATTCGTCCGCATTGAATGAGACAAGCCACGCTGAAATGTTAGCGATGGTGGCAACACATATCCACGCGAGGTAAATACTAAACGGAACGCTGACCAGAAAAATGTTTGCCTTGTTTCGCTGAAACGTATGTTGAATTCGTAGGAACAAGAGCACCAGCGTTCCCAACAATAATAGCATGATCACCACCGACAGTCCCGGAAGGAGGTTATGCCATACCACAATCCACGTTAAATTAAATATGCACGTCATCACGAACGCCGGCAGCAACTGCGTAATCTGCACATCGTCGCGACGCACCCAGGTGTTGATTACGAATGCAAAAAGAAACAGGTAGATTACACTCCAGATCGAAAACGTAATCCCTGCAGGCGTGAAAAGATTCGGATAGAGGTCCGACACCTCGCCCGTAGTTAAACCGTTGATCGGAAGCCCGTTCGCGAGGGCATTCACGACAACCATTGCGACAAACGCCAATGTCGCTATGACCCTTAGGAATAGAGCCGTATTTTTCGTTGAAACTTCAGTCATGCCTTTCATACCAAAAAACGCAATGCCACAGCAAAAGCCGTTGAACCCGGCCGGCCGAAGAACTACCTTGGAGAAAATAACGTCATTAACCATGAACATTAAACACCTACTGCTAAGCTGTTGTTTAGCATCTTTTATTTTTGCCTGCTCAACGAAAGAGCAGGAAGCAGTAATGAAATACCCGACTACAGAAAAAGTGGCCCACTCCGACGCATACTTCGGGGTGGAGGTAAGTGACCCCTATCGCTGGCTTGAAAACGACACATCCAAGGCCACCGAAGATTGGGTGACGGCACAAAACGAAGTTACATTCGGATACCTGAACAATATTCCCTACCGGGAAGACGTAAAGAAGCGCATTGAAAAAATCTTCAACTACGAGAGACTGGGTTCACCTTTCCGCGAAGGCGACTACCTGTACTTCTTCCGCAACGACGGTCTCCAGAACCACAACGTTCTCTACCGTAAACAGGGTGAGAACGGCACCCCCGAAGTG
Source organism: Bacteroidota bacterium (assembly GCA_023428695.1). Lineage (GTDB taxonomy): Bacteria > Bacteroidota > Bacteroidia > Cytophagales > Cyclobacteriaceae > Ohtaekwangia. The sequence goes on along the minus strand of JAEYWY010000018.1, from coordinate 46,310 downwards.
TTCCTGGATCCCAACAAATTCAGCGCAGATGGAACGACAACCCTGAGCTCAATCTCATTCACAGAAGACGGGTCGCTCCTTACCTACCTGATTTCACCAGGTGGGTCTGACTGGAGAAAGGCTATTACAATTCGAACGAGTGACCGAACCGTCGTCGAAGACACGCTTGAGAATATTAAGTTCAGCGGCATTGCATGGAAAGGTAATGATGGCTTTTTCTACAGCAGCTACGACAAGCCGCAAGGCAGCCAGTTGTCATCCAAGACGCAGCACCATAAGTTGTATTACCACAAACTGGGCACAAAGCAGTCTGAAGACAAACTCATCTTTGGCGGAGAAAAGACTCCGCGCCGTTATATCTTTGGCGGCACGACTGAAGATGAACGTTTTCTTATCATCAGCGCAGCGGTCTCTACCACAGGGAACGAACTTTACCTGATGGACCTTTCCAAACCAGGCAGTCCGCTGGTCAATATTGTGGATAACTTTGACAATGACCACAACATTATCGACAACGACGGCTCCCGATTGATTATCAAAACAAACCTTGACGCTCCTAACGGACGCATTGTTGAGGTTGACGCTTCAGCCCCGCAGGCGGCAAACTGGAAGGATCTTATTCCAGAAACTGAAAATACTATTCAGGGGGTAAGTGTTGTTGGTAAGCGGATTTTAGTGAACTATCTGAGGGATGCCGCCACGGTAGTGAAGCAGTTCGATTACTCCGGCAAACTCGAACGTGAAATCGAACTTCCGGGAATCGGAAGCGCCGGGGGATTTGGTGGTAAGCGCGAAGACAAGCATACCTACTATGCATTCACGTCGTTTACTTATCCGACGACGATCTTCAAATACGATATCGCTACCGGAAAATCAGAACTTTATCAAAAGCCTGACGTTGATTTCAACCCGGATGCGTTTGAAACAAAACAAGTATTCTACACCAGCAAAGACGGCACAAAGGTTCCCATGTTCATCGTTTACAAAAAAGGCACGGAGTTGAACGGGAAGAATCCCACCATGTTGTATGGTTACGGTGGATTCAACATCAGCCTGACGCCAAACTTCAGTCCGGCGCGAATTGTATGGCTTGAGAATGGTGGCGTTTACGCGCAACCTAACCTCCGCGGCGGTGGTGAATACGGAGAGAAGTGGCATATCGCCGGTACAAAGATGAACAAGCAAAACGTGTTTGACGATTTCATCGCGGCCGGTGAATATCTCATTAGTGAAAAATATACTTCAAATGAATACCTGGCTCTTTCCGGTGGTTCTAACGGAGGTCTGTTGGTTGGAGCGACGATGACGCAACGCCCCGACCTTGCAAAGGTTGCCTTCCCTGACGTTGGTGTTCTCGACATGCTTCGTTATCACACGTTCACGGCGGGTGCCGGTTGGGCGTATGACTACGGAACATCGGAAGAATCTCAGGAGATGTTCGAGTATCTCCGCAAGTACTCACCGGTTCACGCGGTTAAGCCGGGAACAAAATATCCGGCAACACTTGTGACAACCGCGGATCACGACGACAGGGTTGTTCCGGCACACTCATTCAAGTTTGCAGCGACCCTGCAGGAGCACCATGCAGGTGAAAATCCGGTTCTTATTCGCGTTGACGTGAAGTCAGGGCATAGCGCATCGAATCTTTCGAAAACAATCGAGAAGACTGCGGACCAGTATTCATTCGCCTGGTATAACATGAAAATAATACCTCCGCTTGCGAAAAAAGAAATGTAGGCTGTTGCAGCTTTTTCAATACAGGAAAACGGGAGGACGCTCCCGTTTTTTTTTTGTGACGTGTCGTTGCCTTATTTTTGTCGGATGACAACAATTCGCGAAGGAAAAAAAGAAGACCTGCCCCGAGTACTCGAACTGGTGAAAGAGCTCGCTGAATTTGAACGCGCGCCGGAACAGGTGATCAACACGGTCGCGCAAATGGAGATCGATGGATTTGGGCCTCGGCCGATCTTTGGATTTTTTGTTGCAGAAACCGAAAAAGGAATTGTCGGGTTGTCGCTGTACTATTGGCGTTATTCAACCTGGAAAGGGAAACGACTTTATCTTGAAGATATCATCGTAACGGAATCGGAGCGCGGCAATGGAATCGGGAAACAACTGTTCGACCGTACGCTGCAGCATGCGCTTGATCAAAATTGTTCCGGCATGATGTGGCAGGTGCTTGACTGGAACGAACCTGCAATCGAATTCTACAAGAAGTATGGATCGCACCTCACCAACGAATGGATAAACTGTTCGCTGGAGCGTGATCAGATCAAAAGTATTCTTGGGAGTTCGGCTCAGACACCCACGTCGTAAATCGCCGTGATGGGGACGGCAATGCCACCGTGCAGTTCGACGAACTGGTCTTCGAGGTCGATCATGATTGAATCAAATTCAACCAACTCGCCATTTTCAAGTTTGACTATCATCCACACGGGGTCGTGCTCGCGGTTAGTGTAAGCCATCGCCGATCGGAGTTTGATATCCCTGTCGTAGCGTTCCGCAAAAGTCGACAACACTTCAAGCGGTGAAAATTTGATTTGCCGAAGCTCATCTGGAGAAATTTTTCTGATCGTCATAGCTGTAAAATTTTGGTTATCGAACGGCCGGCAGGAGGGAGCAGCGGGCTCATTAAATGTACGAAATCGGCGCGTCTTTTACAGGGGAATCTCCTCCAAAAGCGTTCGAAAAGCAACGTGTCTGTTTTGAAACTTTTGGCGGTGTTGTTCAACCAGCGCAGGCGCGAAAACCTCAAGATACTGCTGTATTTCGTCGATCGATCGTGCAAAATACTGAATAGAATACGAGATCGTTCCGTCTTCCTGATCGTGCAACACCTTGTACATACGGGAATGTAAAAACATTCCTGTGTTCATGACATTGGGAATGTGCACCGTTTTCATCCACGTGAGCCATTCCTCCTCGGCGTCCTTATCAATACCAACGGTGACGTTATACAGAAGCATGACCAAAGTTATCCGATCAAAGAGTAATTCTAAGTGCGGATACAAATCTTTTTCCGGATTATTGACAGACGTGCTAACAATTCGGGGTCGATATTGTTAACTCAAAAACAATACGCAGTGAGATCTATTGTGTTCTTTCTGGTTCTGGCTGCAAACCAATTAGTTGCCCAGTCCGGAAACGTTAAGGGTACGGTTGTCAATAAAGTCAACAACCAGCCGGTGCCTTTTGCTAACGTTAGGATTCAGGGTACCACCACCGGGGTAGCAGCCAATGAAAACGGCGCGTTTGAGCTTAAGGGCCTCAACCCGGGTTTGTATAACCTTGAGGCCTCGGCGATTGGCTTCAAACCGCTGGTGCTGTTTGAAATCCAGGTCACGAATTCCCGCCCCGTCGACGTTCAGTTTGGTCTGGAGGAAGAAGCAGAACAACTTCAGGAAGTCGTCGTTTCGGCCTCCAATCTTTTTATTCAATCCCAGGAGTCGCCGCTTTCGCTGAGGAGCATTGGTTCGACTGAAATCAAACGCAGCCCGGGTGGCAATCGCGATGTGTCGCGCGTGATTCGTTCGCTTCCCGGAGTGGCTTCTCCACCAGGCTTTCGAAACGACATCGTAATCCGCGGCGGAGCCCCCAGTGAGAACACCTTCTATCTGGACGGTGTGCAAATCCCGGTTATCAATCACTTTCAAACCCAGGGGTCATCCGGTGGACCGGTCGGAATCATCAACGTCGACCTGCTTCAGGAAGTCAACTTCTATTCCGGTGCTTTCCCTTCAAACAGAGGAAACACACTGAGTTCAGTTTTCGATTTCAAACTTCGCGAAGGTCGCCAGGACAAATGGATTGCCAACGCCATTGTCGGCGCAACAGACCTTGGGCTTACTTTCGACGGACCCGTTACCAAACAGACGTCGCTTATCCTCTCTGTACGGCGTTCTTACCTGAAGTTTCTTTTTGATGCTTTGAATCTGCCCTTCCTTCCGGTTTACAATGACATGCAATTCAAATATACACTTCGGATAAATGACCGTAACCGCATTACGCTGCTCGGCATCGGCGCGATCGACGACTTCGAATTAAACTACGACGCACCAGAGAACGCGGATACTCCCGATGACAAACGCGAAGCCGAATACCTGCTGAACATTTTGCCGATTTCGACGCAATGGAACTACACCACTGGGATTAAATACGATCATTACAGAAGCAATGGTAACACCACGGTGGTGTTAAGCGCAAATACGTTGAACAACTCGTCGGTGAAGTATCGCGGCAACGACAATTCAACGGAAGACAACCTCATCCAGGATTACAATTCACGCGAAACGGAATGGCGTTTTCGTATGGAGGATTTCGCAACGTCTAACGGCAAGTTGAATATTACGGCTGGTTTGAATTTTGAAAGTGGCGTTTATGACACACGCGACTTCAGCAGGCTCGTCATAGGTAACGAACCCATTATACGCGATTTCACATCGGTGCTGCGAATCAACAAATGGGGATTGTTTGGCCAGGCAAGTCGCGAGTTTGGAGACCGGCTTAATTTATCGTTTGGGCTGCGCGCCGATGCGGCTGACTATTCACCGGAAATGCGCAACCTGTTAGACCAGCTTTCGCCACGGCTTTCAGTATCGTACGCGCTAACGGACAAGCTGAGCGCAAACATGAACACGGGGGTCTATTATCAATTGCCGGCATACACTGTTCTGGGTTATCGCAATTCATCCACGGGTGAGCTTGAAAACAAGACCAATGGTGTGAAATATATTCGCAGCAAACACATCGTCGGCGGACTCGAATTAAAGCTTGAAAGAAATGCACGCATCACGACAGAAGTCTTTTACAAGAAGTACGAGAACTATCCTTTCCTTCTGGAGGAAACCATTTCGCTCGCGAACCTCGGTGCGGACTTCGGTATCGTTGGCAATGCTCCGGTGACTTCGACGTCACAAGGCAGAAGTTACGGCTTTGAATTCCTGCTGCAGCAAAAGCTTTACAACGGACTCTTTGGTTTGCTTTCGTATACATTGGTGAGAAGTGAATTTGGTGGAAACAATGAAACACTGGCACCATCCTCGTGGGATTACCGGCATCTTGTAAGTCTGACCGGCGGAAAACGCCTGGCGCGGAACTGGGAAATCGGCTTCCGATGGTTATACACCGGTGCTGCGCCATACACGCCGTATCTCCTTACTGAAACATTGCGTAAAGCAAACTGGGATATACGGCCATATGGTATTCCGGATTATTCAAGATTGAACACCGAAAGGATTAGTCCTTTTCATCAGCTCGACTTTCGTGTGGACAAGAAGTACTATTTCCCGAAGTGGAGTCTGAATGTGTATCTGGACATTCAGAATTTGTACGGCTACGAAACCACCTTACAAGACAATATTGACATCGTGCGGGATGCAAACGGGAACGCTGTTACCGATCCGCAAAACCCGGATTCGTACCTTCCGGAATTCATTCCGAACACAACCGGTACACTCCTGCCAACGGTCGGGATAATCGTTGAATTATGATGCGGCTTCTTTGCCTGCGAGGTAGTCTGACAGGTAAGCAAATCCCGGTGTAAGCGCGCCATCCCGCGCAACGGTAGCTCTTTTGATAATGCCTTCAGAATCTTCAACGACAAGTGGGCGAACGATAAAATCGATGAGATCGCGGCCAAACTCCTCTGACGCGCTTCGCGGCAACTCACAGGGAAGATTGTCTATTGCCATGACGGTTACAAAACGATCACCGGAAAGCGGCGGCACAACGGCGTCGTGCTGCGGATCATAATCGTACAGCGGATCTACAATTGTGCTCGCCATTTTTGTACTGGGAATCGATCCTTCAATATCACATGTGATGTCGGCGATGATGCGAATGCGAAAATCGCGACTGGCCATTTGTTCGCGTGTAAAAAGCACTGGTGCGTGTGGATTCCAGAATGCGCCGGCAATCAGCATATCGGTTTCACGGAAGTAGGGTTCGAAAACAGAGACGTAGCCTTCGGGATGCTGATGAAACTCCTCGCGTTTGAAAGGACTTCCGTCTTTGCGAATGTGGTAATGTGAGCTGTTCAGTTGGACGTAAACCGGTTCCTTGAATGTTTCATTGAGGTATTCTTCCGGCGACACTTTGCGTATGCCGGCGCTGTCCAGTGTTTCCATAGCACCACGTGCAACACGCCCCGCGCCTGTGAGCGCGATCTTGATCGGTGGTGGCAATGTAGCCTTTCGAAGTTCGCGTTTGAGGTCATTGACGTCGAAGCATTCAAAGGCGCGCCTCAGTTTGAAAGCTTTGTAGCGCAAACCGAATGTGTAGAGTGCGTTGTATGCACCGACGATTCCCGCGTATCGTCCGAAGGCGACAAGACGGTTTCCCTGCCAGTCCTTGAGCGTTTCGTAGTCAATGAGCGTAATCTTCTTGCGAAGGACTTCCTGAAGCAGTCCACGGTTGTACGGCTGCTTTTTTATCGTATGCGAAAACATCAGGTACGTCTTACCTGCTATCAGGTTTGGAATCGGTACTTCCTTTACACCCATCAGGATGTCGCAATTCGAAACGTCTTCAACGACCTGTATACCGACGTTAATGTACTCGCGATCCGCATAACAACGCACGTTACTTGATTGCGCAATGATTGAGACGTGCGGGTAACGTTGTACAATTTCTTCCGCCTGTTTTGGCGTAAAGGCCACGCGTTTATCCGGCGGCACCTTGCCTTCCCTGAGCAGTCCAATGGTGATGGGTTTCATGGGGGCAAATTAGCAGAAAGAGGGATTGGCGCCGCGCGGGTGGGAAGCTTTTTGGTAAGGCCTCTTTTACAAAACGTTGTATGGAATGATACGAGTGCTAGTTATGAGATGCAGAAATATGTTAGATACCCATTGACCCGAAACAGGAGATCATCACAATCGACAGGAGAATCTTCAATCAGATCAATGGGTATCGAACCTAAACTTATTGGCCGATAATTACACGCTGCTGCTTCGACAACCTGAAACCTTCCAACCAGAAACGTCTCATTCGTTCTCGATGCAAAACATATGTTGTCATCCAGTCATGTGATTGTGACGCCCCTACAGGGCTCGGGTGCGCAACGCCTTTCAACCGTGGGACAGGCCCCACGGTTACATCAGTGACACCCGCCAAACCGGGCTAATGCAGGCTCGCGTTAGCCGATGTATGGATTATACGTATCGGCGCATCCAAAATCAATCAATTAAGAATTGACTCCTCATTCAACGGTATGAAACGTCTCATTCGTGGGACAAGACCCACGGCTGGGTGAATCAGAAATTAAAAATTGAATCAGAATTCGATGAGCACCTGATTCTTCTCAACGCTGTTTCCTTTCTGCACCTTGACCGATTTCACGATACCATCCCCCGGGGCTTTAATGATGTTCTCCATTTTCATCGCCTCGAGGATCAACAACGGATCGTTTTGTTTCACTTCCTGGCCCTCGCTGACTTTAAGGTCGATGATAAGTCCGGGCATGGGCGCTTTGATGACATTCATTTTTGAAGCGCCCGTCTGCTTCATACCCATCTGCTCCAGCAAAAGGTCGAACTTATCCTGTACCGTGACAGGGAAATCCTTGCCATTGATGCGAATGAGGAATGATTTGGTGGCCAGGTTGGATTTCACAACCTCAGCGCGATAGCTGCCATTTTTATACAGTATATGGAAATAACCCCGGTCAATAGCAACAATATCCAGCGACACCGGCTCGCCATTAACTATGTGTCCCTCGGCGGAGGATGTTACTTCGAACGATTTCCCGTCAACTGTTGCCTTGTACATAGTTCAGCAAAATATAAAATCCCGACGAATTCGCGTTCGGGGAAGCAATGAAATACCCGAGGGGTTGCAATAGCGCCTTTTGGAAGCTACATTTGTGCGCTTTCCGAAGTACGGAAAGTTTTAGGGGTGCCTTAATATAACGGGCTGAGATCATACCCAATGAACCTGATGCCGGTAATGCGGCCGAAGGGAAGGCAGTTTCATCGCAACCATCGCGGTGCAACGGTTAAACAGATGTCGTTCATCCCCTATTGAGCGACTGGTTTAAACCACATCAATTTTATGTTCAAATCATTTTTCTTATTGGCCGGGCTGCTGATGGCAGCGCTGTGCAGTTTTGGCCAGCAGTTCAATGTTCACGGCGTTATTCGCGACTCCAAAACTGGAAGCACCCTGCCGGGGGCAACGGTTGAGGTATTGGACAGCCGTAAGTATGCAATCGCCGACGAATTTGGTCGCTTTACGATCAAACAACTTCCGCCGGGAAACCACCGTATCTCAATCAAGTTTCTCGGTTACGTTCCGAAAACCGAATCCGTAGTCGTCGACGGAGAAAAAACGATCACCATCGAAATGGAAGAATCGGTTCGCATGACCGAGGAGGTAATCGTCTACGCAACACGCGCGCACGACAAAACACCGACAACATTTACAACCGTGGATAAACCTGCCATCGCAAAACAAAACTTCGGACAGGACCTGCCTTATCTATTAAACTGGACTCCGTCTGTAGTAACGACGTCTGATGCAGGTACAGGCTTTGGTTATACCGGTGTGCGAATCCGCGGAAGCGATGCCACGAGTATTAACGTAACTATAAATGGAATTCCATATAACGACAGTGAATCGCTGGGTACGTTTTGGGTTGACATCCCGGACATCGCATCATCCGCGCAAAGCGTACAAATCCAACGCGGTGTGGGTACGTCGTCAAACGGTGCGGGTGCGTTTGGCGCTACGATAAATTTACAAACAAATGTGCGCAACGACGAACCGTATGCCGAGATCACGAACAGCGTCGGCTTCCTCGGTATGTTTTCCGAATACAACTCGCGTCGGCATACACTAAGCTTCGGAACGGGATTGATCAATAATCGATGGATACTCGATGGACGAATCTCTCGCATTGACTCAGAAGGATTTATCGACCGCGCAACGGCTGATCTAAGCTCGTATTACTTTTCCGCAGGCTACTATGCAGGCAAGACTATAATCAAAGGAGTCGCTTTCGGCGGAAAAGAGCGCACATACCAGGCGTGGTACGGCGTTCCGGAATCGCGACTCAACAACGATGTTGAAGGTATGTACATCACGGCCATGAATGAAGGATGGAACGATGAACAAACGGAAAACCTCCTTAATTCCGACAGCCGTACATTCAATCCATACCTGTATCCCAACCAGGTTGACGATTATCAACAGGATCATTATCAGCTTCACTTCTCGCAGCGATTCACGGATGTGTTGAACGCAAGTTTCGCGCTTCATTACACTCCGGGCCGCGGCTACTATGAAGAGTACCGCTACGATGCCGAGCTCGAAGACTACGGACTTGATCCGGTAATTGTTGGCGATGAAACAGTTTCAGAGACAGATCTCGTTCGTCGCCGCTGGCTGGACAACGACTTCTACGGTTTCACGTGGTCATTCAACTACGCAAATACAAACCTGGAAACAACCTTCGGCGGAGGGTGGAACCGTTACGATGGGAATCACTTCGGAGAAATAATCTGGGCTGAATTCTCACCCGTGCCGCACGAATACCGCTACTACTTCAACAACGGTGACAAACGCGACTTCAACATATTCGGAAAAGCAAACTACACCTTCAGCGAAAAAGTAAACGGTTTCCTCGATCTTCAATATCGTAAGATCAGCTATGCCGCAAACGGTCTGGAGAACAGCGGTGCGATGATTGATCTGGAAAAACAATACTCATTCTTCAATCCGAAAGCGGGTATCACATTTTCACTCGGCAAACAAAGCGAGTTGTATGGATCCTTCAGCATTGCCAACAGGGAACCCGTTCGCAGTGACTTCATAAACGCCCCTGCAAACCGGTTACCCCGGCATGAAACGCTTTACAATACAGAACTTGGAGCACGTATCGCAACAGAACGCGCATCGTTTAATGTGAACGCATACCTCATGCGTTACGAAGATCAACTCGTCCACACCGGCAAGTTGAATGACGTTGGCGCTGCAATCCGCACAAACGCAGACGATAGTTACCGCGCCGGAATCGAAATCCAGGCATTGGTTAACATCAATTCAAAACTGGTCTGGAATGCAAACGTAACCTTGAGCCGGAATAAAATTAAGGAGTTCGGCGAAGTGTTGTATGACTACGGCCCTGACTTCGATGAGTACAACGAGATTGTCCGGACTTTCAAGGATACGGATATCGCGTTTTCGCCTTCGGTGATTACGGGTTCAGGTCTGACGTACCGGCCGGTGGACGGGCTGGAGGCGGCATGGCTTTTCAAGTTTGTCGGGTCCCAATATCTTGACAATACATCCAACAAGGATCGCCGGCTGGACGCGTACGCCACGAACGATTTGCGGGTAACCTATACGCTTAATCCAGGTTTTGCCCGGGAACTGTCGTTCAGTCTGCTGGCCAATAACGTGTTTGACAAAATGTATTCATCGAACGGGTACACCTGGGGTTATCTTGGCGGTGGCGAAGAGTATCGCGAAAACTACTTTTATCCCCAGGTGGGGAGAAATTTCCTGGTTATGGTGGGAATAAAATTCTAGCGGGCAGACCATTTGTCAAATAAAATGTCGCGGTTTCCGACTTTAGAAACGGAATCGGGGTTTTCGGCGTTATCTTGGTGTCGTTTTGGCATATTTCCCGGTAAAATCGGGATTGGCTCAAACCTTGAGGTGAAACGCAAGCAGGAAAAAAACGAAAAACAGAAAAGGAAATAACTATGGGAGGCGCATTTTTAATTGGTATTGTATTCATGGTAATCGGGTGGGTTGTGAGCTCGCGACTGAAAAGCAAGTTTCACAAGTATTCGCAAGTCCACCTGACACGTGATCTGACTGGAGCTGACGTGGCGCGGCTAATGCTTGCCGACAACGGGATCAGCAATGTACAAGTTACCTGTGTGCAGGGTGAGTTGACGGACCACTACAATCCGGCAAACAAGACGGTTAACCTGAGTGAAGCCGTTTATTACGGAAGGAACGCTGCTGCCACCGCAGTTGCTGCGCACGAATGTGGGCACGCAGTTCAGCATGCTAAGGCCTACAGTATGCTTCAACTCCGTTCCGCACTTGTACCGGTGCAAAATGTCAGCGGCAAGATCATGAACTTCGTTATGCTTGCCATGATTTTTGGAGGTGCCATGATTCACAACTTCTGGCCAACTGCATTGCTGATTATTATCGTGTGTTATGCAATGTTCGCCCTGTTTGCCGTGGTAACTCTTCCGGTTGAATTTGACGCAAGTAAACGCGCCCTGGCATGGGTTGAATCGCGTGGCATCGTGACCCGCCAGGAACACGATATGGCGAAAGATGCTCTTAAATGGGCTGCCATGACTTACGTTGTCGCTGCCATCGGTGCGATCACCACGCTCATATACTACATCATGCTCTTCATGGGGCGCCGGGATTAGCGCGGCGCAAGCGTTCTAAAATAAAGCCGGAGCGATTTTTTTGATCAGATAAGTCATTCTATTTTGCAGGCCTGAATAACTCAGGCCTTTTTTTATGGCCGGATTATCCTAATTTGTTTATCTGACTGTTTATTTATGAACTTTCAACTTTCCGAAGAGCACCTGGCCGTCCAACAGGCCGCTCGTGACTTCGCACAAACCGAGCTCCTTCCCGGCGTAATTGAACGCGATACCAATCAGACATTTCCCGCAGAACAGGTTAAAAAGATGGGCGAACTCGGCTTCATGGGAATGATGGTCGACCCTGCCTACAACGGCGGCGGTATGGACACAATCTCGTACGTCCTTGCCATGGAGGAAATCTCCAAAATCGATGCATCCGCTTCTGTGTGTATGTCGGTGAACAATTCACTTGTATGCTGGGGACTTGAGAAATTCGGAAACGACGATCAGAAAGAAAGATTTCTCAAACCTCTCGCAGCTGGCGAAAAGATAGGCGCCTTTTGTTTATCGGAACCGGAAGCAGGATCTGATGCAACAAGTCAGCGCACAACTGCCGAAGACAAAGGTGACCATTACCTGCTTAACGGAACGAAGAACTGGATCACGAATGGAAAGAGTGCGAGCATATACTTAGTAATCGCGCAGACGGATCCGGAAAAGAAACACAAAGGTATCAACGCCCTTATCGTTGAACGCGGCATGCCTGGTTTTGTCGTCGGCAAGAAAGAAGACAAGATGGGTATTCGCGGGTCGGATACACATTCGTTGATGTTCACCGACGTGAAAGTTCCCAAGGCAAACCGCATCGGTGAAGAAGGTTTCGGTTTTACCTTCGCGATGTCCACACTCAACGGTGGCAGGATCGGAATTGCAGCACAGGCACTGGGTATCGCTGCGGGCGCATTCGAGTTTGCCCTCAGGTATGCAGGTGAACGCAAAGCATTTGGGAAACTATTGAACGAACACCAGGCTATCCAATTCAAACTTGCCGAGATGGCTACGAAGATTGACGCAGCGCGTCTGCTCGTACATAAAGCAGCGTGGTTAAAAGATCAAAACAAAGATTTCGTAAAGGCAGCTGCGACAGCCAAACTTTTTGCTTCGGAAATTGCACAGGAGGTAACAACGGAAGCCGTCCAGATTCACGGCGGATACGGATACGTAAAGGAGTACCACGTTGAACGCCTGATGCGCGATGCGAAGATCACCCAGATTTACGAAGGCACGACTGAAATTCAGAAGATGGTTATCTCACGGCAGCTTATTAAGTAAGACAGCCTCCGCTTCCCTTTATTAATTCCGATTCCACTCGTAGATCTTCTCCGAAATCTCCGTGAGGAGTTGTGGGTTTTTTTCGAGTGCATTACCGATGACAATCATATCGGCGCCGGCTTCAAGTGCGTTCCAGGCTTTTTGTGCGGTGTTGATTCCGCCCCCGACAATCAAAGGAACCTGAATAACCTTGCGCACGGCAGCAATCATCTTTGCACTGATTTCGCGTTCCGCGCCACTTCCGGCGTCGAGGTAAATACATTGCAAGCCGAGCATTTCGCCAGCCATTGCCGTACTCGCGGCAAGTGAATACTTGTCTTCGGGAATAGGCATCGTGTTGCTTATGTACGCTACCGATGTAAGGCGTCCGGAATTGATGAGCATATAACCTGTGGGAACAACTTCTAGACGTGTATTGCGAATGATCGGTGCCGACACAACGTGCTGGCCAATCAACAATTCCGGATTTCTTCCTGATATCAGGGAAAGAAAAAGCAAGGCATCGGCTGAGGGATCAATCTGCATGTTGTTTCCGGGAAACAACACAACCGGTATGTTGACATTTTTCTTGATCTCTTTGACAACATGCGACAGGTTTGGCGTGGTGATCAGACTCCCACCAACGAAAAAGAAATCGACACAGCTTTCGCTTGCAAGATTGATAAGCGGAAGAATTCGTGACGTGTCTTCGATCTTGTCAGGATCCAACAGTATGGCTATACATTTTTTTCCGCCACGTTTCCGCTCGAGTAGAGTTAGCAGCACGTTCATTATTCGTCGTCTTTCTTTTCCTGAACGGACTGCAGATATTCCATCAGTTTTTCCTTGGCAAGATTAAGCAGGAAGACGGAGGCCTGGGTTGCAATAGCGGCACCAATCTGACCCATCAGGCCTGGTTCGTGGCTTCCTTCGTCTTCAACTACAACCCCCGGAGCTTCAGCCTGAACAATTTTGACTTTGCGTTCCTTTCCCTTCCGGGATTTGGTCTTGCCGGAGAATTGCCGCACGAGAAAGTACGCCAACGCCAGGGAACCTCCTATGATGAGGGCGTTCTTGATAATTTTTTCGGTGCTTTCAGTGATCATGTGAACCTCGCTTTCGAGGGCTTCACGATGTTTGGCTGTTTGCCGCAGCAGACGGCCTCTTTCCTCGTCTGTATCCATTAGCTCCATTTACTTGTTCTTTTGCTTCACCAGTATTTTTATCTCCCGTTCAATTTTTGTTGCCAACTGATTGCGCGTCAGGAACACGGTCAGACCAGCGATCAGGTAAACTCCACTGACAATTCCGAATCCCCAGAAATACCCAAAGTTTTTGCTCAACTCGAGCGCAGCGGCAATACTTATAAACAGAAGAAAGAATGTTCCGACAAAAAGTATGATCAGGTAGACTGAAAGACGTGACAGAATCCTGGCGGCGTCCTCCTTCAGATCGTATTTGACAAGCTCGATTCTGCTTTCGACATAGTCGGTAAGCCTTTCGATTACCTGGTCGAGCTTCAACATCCGGGCGATACCTTCCTTGATCACGTTTCTCCTTTTCGTTTACGCAATATAGAGAGAAGATCGGAAAATAGGGGCTAACGTTCCTCGAATGAAACCAGTTTTTCCAGGGTTTGGTTCCGGCCTGAGGAATCCCCTTCGTGTAGCAATAAGATGCGTTCGCGTGCGGCGAAATAGTAGCGGTGTACGACGCTGTCGCCACGCTTCAAAAACGACTGCCGGAAGACATAGACGGAATCAAAAGAATGTCCTGCAATCGCAAACCTCGGGCGAATATCTTCAACACAAGTGTGAACCCTGATTCCCTCGCGTTCATGGTCCCAACAAAAGCCCGGACGGTTAAAAAGAAACAAGTCGGCGCCCACCATAAACGTATTCTTCCGGGTTGAAACAGGTTCGATCCGATCAGGAAGTTGATTTGTGTCGTCCACGCCGGAGTAGTATATCCATTCACCATGTTGGGTGCGCTTGTTTACGCGAACTGAAAGCTTATAGCGCTCACCTCCTTTTTCATAGGTCAGGACGTAGCGCCTGATTGTGTCCTTATTCAGATAAATCAGAATAAACGGAACAAAAAAGAATGTACTCAAAAGATAGACAAACCCGGAGAGCCGGAACCGAAGCGTAAGGGACCCAAGCCGGTTAGCGAGCGCATAGGGGAGTTGCCTTACGCCTGGCATGATCAGAAAAAACAGTACGCCTACAAAATTAAAGACGAAATGCGACGAAGCTATAATGATAGCTTCGCGTGTAGTTGCATTAAGGGATACAGCGATAAATGCTGTAATCGTTGTACCGACATTCGCACCGATGATAAATGGCACCGCCCTTTCCAGCGTAACAACCTTCTTTGCGACGACAGGCACGATGAGCGACGTCGTAATCGTACTTGAACGTATCGCAGCGGTCGTTGTGAGTCCCCAGAAAAACGACTTCCAATATCCAAACAAGAACCTACCCAGCCTCCGCGGCTCCTTCACATCAAGGATATCAGAAACAAGTCTACGGAAGGCGAGTATCGAGCCAAACAATAACACTAATGAAAGCAAACTCAGCGGCAGTCCGGACGGAATCCATGTTTCGATCAACGTAATGACCGGATCAAAAAGACTCTTCCCCGGCTCTACATGTTGAGCAGGTTTGAGTACCGGCACAAAAATCAGGTCAGCAATGTACGTTGAAACCCTGCCGAGAAAGTTATAGTAATACTGGAGGGGAAAAACGATCAGCGCCGTAAGAATATTGAACATATCATGGTATGTTCCACTTGCAACAGCGCGCTGGAATTCCTTCTTTTTGTTCATGAAGCCAAGACTCACGATTGTGCTGGTGATGGTTGTACCAATGTTGGCACCCATGATAATCGGAAGTGCAGACTCCACAGTTATCAGTCGCGATGCCACAAAGGCTACCACCAGTGAAGTTGTCGTTGAGCTGCTTTGTAAAAGCGCGGTGACAAGTAATCCGATGAAAAGCCCGTTGAAAGGATTAGACGTTGCAAAGAGTATCGCCTCTGACAATCCGGAGCCAAGCCGGTTCAGAGACGCAACCATCAGATCGATGGCAAACAGGAATGTAATCAATGCAACAGCAATCAGAAGGCCGGAACGCACCTTGCTCGTGCGCTGCCGCGAGGATGCGCTGTCTGTTTGCAGAGCCGACTCTTCTTCCAATTCGTGCACGTAGTTTTCCTTCAAAAATAGTATGCGGCTGGCGTTAATCGAATAGTGGCTTCCAAAACTTAACGTCCCGGTAACATAAGATGACGGGCCTCCTTTTCCAGCAAAGGACACACTTTGTAGCGCTCGTTACCCGTCGATTCATAGATCGCGCCCATAAGCCGGTAGACCTGATCAACCCCGATTTTCTCACACCATTCAAAGGGTCCAAATGGATAGTTTGTTCCGAGTTTCATGGCAATGTCAATGTCCTGGCGGGAGGCAGTGCCTTCTTCCGCGGTGTAATACGCTTCATTGATGATCATGCACACTACCCTCGGTGTAACCATTCCAACCTGATCCTTGACAGTGACTACATCGACTCCTAAAGGCTTGCATACATCTTGTAGAGAAGCGAGTTCATTTTCATTCGGAATGACGGCTTCGATGCAACTGTTAAAAAATCCCGCTAATCCATTGAACCCGTAAACACCCTGACGTGTAATCTGACCCTCCTTTCGGATTTCTGCCAGGGTTCCAAAAACAGTATTCAGGAAAACCGGCGTTTTTGAATCGCCATAAACGTTAAGTGTTGACGGGTTCTCCGTAGCATTGTGAAAATCGATCACAAGATCTGTTTCCGGAAACAACTCCAAATCTGTCGGGCGCTCCATTAGATAAGTGATTGTATGATCACCGGACAGAATTGCAGACCATTCCAGGAAATTTTTTTCGCTTCCGGTTATTAATATTTTCATTTTTGTGATCCAGGGGTCGCCCCAGTAGTGTCGCCGACCTAAACATAACACGGATCACAATAATTCTCGCAAATGGCAAAGAAAATCATTTACACCGCAGATGCGCCGGACCCAATCGGTCCCTACAGTCAGGCTGTTCAGTCCGGAAACCTTTTATACGTCAGTGGACAAATCGCGATCGACCCCGCCTCAGGGTCGTTGGTCACGTCTTCGATTGAAGTAGAAACGAAGCAGGTGATGAAGAACCTGCAGGCGATTCTGACCGCTGCAGGCATGAACTTCAGCAATGTGATGAAGTGCTCCATCTTCCTTCAGGATATGAACAACTTTCCAAAGGTGAACGAGATTTACGGCCAGTACTTTCAAACGGACCCTCCTGCCCGCGAAACCGTGGAAGTTGCAAAACTCCCGAAAGGAGTCAACGTTGAGATATCCTGTATCGCCAGTGCTTGATGCGACTCTATCCTCAGGAGACGGAAACACATGTGATACCGCATGACTTCGAACTTGTTTCTTCACGACTTGAGGCCGTGATTGGACGGCAGGTAACGATCAGCGAAGTCCCGCGATTAATTGACGGGTGGTTGAAGGACGATAAATTTCAGCTTACGCTGAGAACACGTCGACAACAGCTTTTTGTACCGTTGGTAAATGGTCGCATCGAATCCAGTTCGAAGGGATCGCTTGTGTTTATCGACTACGCGCTGTTTCCTGCAACTAAAATGTTGCTGACATTCTGGTCGGTAGTGCTGCCGCTTCTCGCAATAGTTTTTTACGCGGGCTATGGAAAGGCCGGCACTTCTTCTGCGTTGCTCCTGTTCACGGTTGCGATACACATCATCGCCGTGCTCAACTTCCGTTTTCACGTGCGAATAGCAAAACAAATGCTTCGCGATCTGCTGTCCTGAACCTATCCCTTCTTCGCTTCTTTGCTCCACATATCGCGAAGCGTTACCGTTCTGTTGAATACAAGTCGGGACGCGTTTGAATCCCTGTCGAGACAGAAGTATCCCTTGCGCAGGAACTGGAAGCGGTCACCCTCCCTTGCTTCCGTTAATGCAGGTTCAGCGATAACATTCGTCAACACATTGAGCGAATCAGGATTGAGATACTCCCTGAAGTCGCCTTCCGCATCGCCGAGATCTTCAACCTTGAACAAGCGATCGTACAGACGCACTTCGATGGTAACCCCGTGTTGAGCACTTACCCAATGTAGCGTGCCTTTCACCTGAATACCCGACGTGTCTGATCCGCTCCGGCTTTCCGGAATGTATGTACAGCGTAATTCCGTCACGTTGCCGGAATCGTCGTGAATCACTTCGTCACAACGGATGATGTATGCGCTCTTGAGCCGAACCATTTGCCCCGGGGCCAGGCGGAAGAATTTCTTCGGAGGATTTTCCATAAAGTCCTCGCTCTCGATATAGATCTCCCTTCCAAAAGGCACGGTTCGTTTTCCGCTTTCCGGATCCTCCGGATTGTTTTCAGATTCGAGCAATTCGCTTTTCCCCTCGGGGTAGTTCGTAAGCACAACTTTGAGTGGTTCGAACACAACCATCCTTCTCAGCGCAATCTTGTTAAGATGTTCGCGCACGCAGAATTCAAGCAGACCTACATCAATGAGGTTCTCACGTTTGGCAACGCCGATTTTGTCACAGAACTCGCGGATACTCTCCGGCGTATAGCCTCTCCGGCGTACACCGCTAAGCGTCGGCATACGGGGATCATCCCATCCGCTGACATGCCCCTCATTGACGAGTTGCAACAGTTTGCGCTTGCTCATTACCGTGTAGGTCATGTTAAGTCGTGCAAACTCATACTGGCGTGACGGATATATCTCCAGTTTTTCAATGAACCAATCGTACAACTCACGGTGTGGAATAAACTCCAGCGTACAAATGCTGTGTGTGATATTCTCGATGGCGTCGCTCTGACCATGAGCAAAGTCGTACATCGGATAAATGCACCACGTGTCCCCTGTACGGTGATGGTGCGCGTGTTTGATACGATACATGATCGGATCGCGCATGTGCATGTTTGGATTTGCCATGTCGATCTTCGCCCGTAATACCTTTTCACCATCGCGGTATTTGCCCGCCTTCATTTCCTCGAAAAGGCGGAGGTTTTCCTCCACAGAGCGATTTCTGTATGGACTATCCGTTCCCGCCTGAGTGGGTGTGCCTTTTTGCGCGGCGATTTCCTCCGACGTACTGTCGTCGACATACGCGAGCCCCTTGCGGATGAGTTTCACTGCAAATTCGTACAGGTTGCCAAAGTAATCGGACGCGTAAAGTTCCGCGGCCCATTCGAAACCCAGCCATCGTACATCGGCCTTGATACTTTCCACGTATTCCGTTTCTTCGGTAACAGGATTGGTATCGTCAAAGCGCAGGTTCGTCTTGCCATTGTACTTCCGCGCCAGCCCGAAATTCAGGCAGATACTCTTGGCGTGACCCATGTGCAAATAGCCATTGGGTTCCGGTGGAAAGCGTGTGGCTATCGTTTTATACTTACCGGCAGCCAGATCGTTTTCGACGATCTCTTCCAAAAAATTAAGGCTCTTCTCTTCGGTCATGACTTGTTTTCTAAATTAAAGCGGGCCGGCGGCATCAGGCCATCGTCGCGGGTCCGCAAGGTAAAAAGCGTTTACGAATAGCGCGATATTCCTCCGGCTACTTTTTGCGTCGAAATGGTTTGCACTCGGGAATGTAAACGCAACTAATCAAATCCGTTATCGATTATCTAAAGGATCGGTTACCTTTGCAGTCCCTGAAAACTACAACCCGGCCGGGCATGCTGCCGGCTGGAAAACCAGATTTTGATGAGAGAAGTTCGTGTTCGTTTCGCACCCAGCCCAACCGGAGCACTTCATATTGGCGGTGTGCGAACTGCCCTTTACAACTTCCTCCTTGCGCGGAAGCTTGGAGGAACGATGATTTTGCGTATTGAAGACACTGATCAGTCGCGCTTTGTGCCCGGCGCTGAGCAGTACATTATTGAAGCGTTGTCATGGCTTGGAATAACTATCGACGAAGGCGTCGGCGTCGGCGGGCCACACGCCCCGTATCGCCAATCGGAACGCAAAGAAATCTACCGCAAGTATGCCCTCCAGCTTGTTGAGCAAGGTCATGCCTATTATGCGTTCGACACCAAAGAGGAGGAAGACGCGATGCGGAAACGCCTTGAATCCGCCGGCGTCGTCGCGCCCCAGTACAACAGCATTACGCGCATGCAGATGCGCAATTCGCTCACGCTTCCCGAATCAGAAGTTAAGAGCCTTTTGGATGCCGGTACGCCCTATGTGATTCGTCTGAAAGTACCGCGCAAGGATGAGGTTCGTTTCCAGGACCTGATCCGCGGCTGGGTGAATATTCATTCTTCGCAGATCGACGACAAGGTTTTGCTGAAAAGCGACGGTATGCCTACTTACCACCTCGCCAATGTAGTCGATGATTACCTGATGAAGATTTCGCACGTTATCCGCGGCGAGGAGTGGTTGCCATCCGCTCCGTTGCACGTGCTGCTTTACAGGTTCCTGGGATGGGAAGCCGAAATGCCACGGTTCGCGCACCTTCCGCTTTTGCTCAAACCCGATGGAAACGGCAAGCTCAGCAAACGCGACGCAGTACGTTTCGGATTTCCGATTTTTCCGCTTACGTGGACCGAAGAAACCGGTGAGGTTTCGGTGGGCTATCGCGAGGCCGGATACTTACCAGAGGCGTTGATAAACTTCCTGGCGTTGCTGGGCTGGAACCCCGGAAATGATCGCGAACTGTTCACGCTTGACGAACTCATCACCGAGTTTTCGATCGAAAGAATCAACAAAGCAGGAGCGCGTTTCGACGTACTTAAGGCACAGTGGTTCAACCAGCACTACCTGAAAAACAAGTCAGACGATACCTTAGTGGGTTTTCTGCTTGCCTCACTTGAAAAACAGAACTTGTCATGTACGAAGGAAAAGGCGCTCAAGATTGTCAGCATCATGCGCGAACGAATCACGTTTCCGCAAGACCTTTGGGAACAGGGCAAATTCTTCTTCAGACGACCTGAGACTTATGACGAAAGTGTTGTGAACAAAAGATGGAACGACGATGCGAAGAAAGTGCTCACGTCGTTTGAGAAAGTCGTAACCGGTCGGCCAGCGCTAACTGCGGCAGAAGCAAAGGAATTGCTGGATCAGGCGGCAGCTGGGGAAGGCGTCGGGACCGGAAAGGTTTTACAGGCACTTCGTCTGGCGCTTACGGGTGCTGGCGGTGGACCTGACCTGATGATGATCATGGAAATAATTGGCTCTCAGGAGGTTGCTGAAAGGATCGCTTATGCCCTTCAGAACTTAAGAGTGAAAGTGGCATAACTATTTTGCCTGTTTTACGAATAAGATAACAGGCAGTGCCGAAAACACGAGGGTTATGGAAAAAAAAGACAAAAAGAACAAGCCAAAGCCGAAGCCCAAAGTCCACAAGGATCTGAGCGGTTTTGATATTTCGATCGATCAGTTCGGAGAAATCCGATCCAATATGAACATTGAGAAAATCAACGAGTTTCTCAATGAAAACGTCGATGACAAGAAGCTGGCGGAGCGCGACGACTACGACGATATGAAACACTCAAAACGCAAAAAGGGAAAGGAAAAATAGAAATTAAATAAGAGGCCGTAAGGCCTTTTTTTATCTGTTCAAATGAACACACCGGCGATGTTATCAGAATAAATTTCCTCTATTTTTGACAAAAGCATTTTCCACCTCAAACCCCCAACAGATATGAAGCGCTCTCATGACATTGATTACGAAATCAAAGGCGATGACATTCAAATTGTAGAGATTGAACTCGATCCGATGGAGACCGTCATCGCAGAAGCAGGCGCAATGCTTTTTATGGATGAAGGGATAGCTTTCGAAACCAAAATGGGCGATGGCTCACAGGCAAACCAGGGTTTGTTCGACAAGTTGCTCTCTGCAGGTTCGCGTATTCTGACGGGAGAATCTTTGTTCATGACTCACTTCACCAACCGCGGCAATCGAAAGGCGCGGGTTGGCTTTTCGGCGCCATATCCGGGAACAATCATACCGGTTGATCTGAGTGAGATGGCAAGTCGTCAACTTATTGTACAAAAGGATGGCTTTTTGTGTGCTGCCCTTGGAACGAAAATGACGATCACATTTAACAAAAAGATCGGTGCGGGCCTCGTGGGCGGAGAAGGTTTCATTCTGCAACGCCTGGAAGGCGACGGGAAAGCATTCATCCACGCAGGCGGCACGCTGATTGAACGCACACTGAACAACGAAACGCTCCGTGTGGATACCGGGTGCGTTGTAGCGTTCGAGCCGCAGATTGATTTCGACGTACAGACAGCGGGTGGATTAAGATCGATGATCTTCGGAGGCGAAGGTATTTTCCTCGCGACGCTTCGCGGTACCGGCAAGGTTTGGCTGCAGTCCATGCCTATACGCAAACTCATTCAGGCGCTTGCACCGTACGGACGAAACAGCGGCAAGGAAGGCAGCTCTCTGCTTGGAAGTCTGCTTGAGCGTTAAGGAATCGGTCTGTGAGCATACACGTTCCGCGCGATTTGGGTGAGCACGGGTGGAGCATCGCGTTTCCGAACTGTTTTCGCAACACGAAAAAGTAGCAGATGAAGCCATCAATGCATTAACTGAACGCGTGGACGGATTACACTCAACTGAAGCGAAACGACTATCTCGATCAGCCGGGAAAACGCGAGACGAATCTCTACATCATTGCCTCCGGTAGTTTTCGCATCTACTTTCCAAACAACGAGGAGGAAATCTGTGTGGTTTCGGATATCCGGGGAAGCTGATTTGTTCATACCCGTCATTCATTTCACAACAGCCTTCTCAATACTACATTCAGGCACTTACGCGCAGCAGGATTTTCATATTGCGCGCAATGACCTGTACCGGCTATTTGACGCATTCCCACAGCTGGAGCGAAGCTGGCAATTACAGGAAGAACAGGCCCTTCTCGGGAAGATCGAACGCGAAGTTGAACTGCTCACGCTTTCGCCTGTTGAAAGGTATCAACGCCTGCTTGAAAGAAGTCCGCACATCTTTCAGATCATTCGCAGGAAATACATTGCCTCATACCTCCGCATGACGCCGGAAACAATGAGCAGACTTGCGTTTGTGTAAGGGTCGCGCAGGCGTAATGAAAATCACATCCCAAAATCAAAAAGCGCCTTTATACTTCGGATTTTACTCGGCATATTTGCACCACATTGCGGAATGTGATGCTACACCAATTGCTGGTTCGTTAGTATATTTCCGGCCAAAAGCGAAAAAACAAACACCATTTTTGTGAAATACAAACGCATCTTACTGAAGCTAAGCGGAGAAGCACTCCAGGGATCGTCGAAATCGACAAATATCGATCCCAATGTGCTTGAACAATACTGCGCCGAAATTAAGACACTGAAAGACAACGGTGTAGAAATCGCCATCGTCATCGGAGGAGGAAACATTTTCAGAGGGGGGCAGGCCGAAGCGTTGGGCATCGACCGGGTGCAGGGCGATTATATGGGAATGCTGGCAACAGTAATTAACGCGATGGCACTGCAAAGCGCGCTTGAACGTCACGGTATGTACACGCGCCTGATGGCCGGCATAAAAATGGAGCAGGTGTGCGAACCTTTCATCCGTCGTCGTGCGATCCGCCACCTGGAGAAAGGTCGTATTGTGATTTTCGGTGCCGGAATCGGAAATCCTTACTTTACTACCGACTCAACAGCAAGTCTGAGAGCCATTGAAGTTCAGGCCGACGTTGTTCTCAAAGGAACACGCGTAGACGGGGTTTACACTAAAGATCCCGAGAAGTTTCCTGATGCTGTGCGATACTCAAATCTGACCTTCCAGGAAGCGTACGAAAAGAACCTGAACATCATGGATATGACAGCCTTTACGCTTTGTATGGAAAACAAGCTCCCTATCATCGTGTTTGATATGAACAAGAAAGGCAATCTGTTAAAAGTCGTTCAGGGAGAACCAGCAGGTACCCTGATTGCAAGCTGATAATTTTGTTTTGATCGAAAATAAACGATCCCGATATGGAAGAAATAGAACTATACCTTGATGACGCCCGCGAACTAATGACGAAGGCAGTAAATCACTGCGCACACGAACTCACGAAAATCCGCGCAGGAAAAGCCAATCCAACCATGCTCGATGGCATCCAGGTAAGTTACTACGGCGCCATGACGCCGCTACAGCAAGTTGCTTCACTTACAACACCCGATGCGCGTACAATCTTCGTTAAACCCTGGGAGAAAAACATGATCCCTGAGATTGAACGCGCGATCATGAATGCAAACCTCGGACTCAATCCGCAAAACGATGGTCAGCAGGTAATCATCAACATTCCCATGCTTACCGAAGAACGTCGGAAGCAATTGGTTAAACAGGTTGGACAGGAATGTGAGCACGGACGTGTCAGCGTAAGAAGCATACGCAAGGAAACGAACGAACATCTCAAGAAAATCAAGGGCGCATCCGAAGACGATGTCAAAAATGCTGAAGAGCAGGTTCAGAAAATGACCGATGATTACATCGCAAAGATCGACGCTATAATGAAGAAGAAGGAAGGCGAAATCATGACTGTCTAGTCATCCTCCGACAAGACATTAAAGTGCTTCGCCTTCAACGGAGCACTTTTTTTGTGCCGGGTTCAGAAGGTATTACACCATTTGTGTGTAATTTTATTTATATCAAATCTTTCCTATGGAGACTGCCGGATTTGGAGAAAAGATAAAAAGAACAGGCCGAAGAGTACTTCGCATCATTCTTTTACTGGTTGTTGCCGGAACTGCCGGAGTATTCAGCTTTTACTACTGGGGCGTATATGAAACCGGCGTGATGGCCGGGAAGGTACTTCGCCTGAGTGAAAAAGGCGTAGTCTTCAAAACCTATGAAGGCAAGATCAATCTTGAAACATTCGGTGCATTAAAAGGTACCAGTCCCATCTCTGAGGCTTTCGATTTCTCAGTCGAAAAGTCCAACACCGAAGTCATCAAGACGCTGGAAGAAGTGTCGCTTAGTGGTGAACGCGTGAATCTGCATTTTGTAAAACGGTATGCAAGATTCCCGTGGCGCGGCGACACCAAATACTTTGTCACCCACGTCGAGCGACTTGGAAAGAATTAAACGTTCCGAACGTCAGCCAAGCACAACCCGCGTTTTCAGCGTTATCGTACTGGCGCAGTTTTGCGGCACTTCATTGTGGTTTGCCGGTAATGCAGTAGTCCTCTCGTTGGCAAACCCTCACTGGCCCGACGGATCCGCCGGTCATCTCACGACAGCGGTCCAACTCGGATTCATCAGCGGTACGCTCGTGGTCACACTCATCGGATTAGCCGACCGAATCTCTCCATCGAAATTGTTTCTTCTGAGTACGATTGGCGGCGCACTTGCAAATCTGATTCTGCTCGTCAACGTCGAAGCATTCCACCTCGCATTCACCAGTCGGTTCCTGACCGGCATTTTCCTTGGAGGAATTTATCCTGTCGGGATGAAGATCGCCGCCGACTGGAGGGAACATGGACTCGGCGACTGGCTCGGCTCACTTGTTGGCGCACTTGTTCTGGGCACGGCTCTGCCACATGCGCTTCGCGGATTTGACACACTTCAGCATCCCACACATTTGTTGCCGGCTATTTCAATGATCGCACTGACCGGAGGACTATTACTCTGGTACCTTGTACCCGATGGCCCGTTTCAAAAGAGAAGTGCACGATTTTCATTCAGGCATCTCGCATCAGCACTTCGTTCACCAAAATTTCGATCACCATTGTTCGGATACTTCGGTCACATGTGGGAACTCTACACCTTCTGGGCATTTGTACCCTGGATACTGCGACGCTATATGGCAGCTCATACAGATATAAGCATGTCGCTTCCACTTTTATCGTTTTTGACGATAGCCATTGGCGGCGTGGGCTGTTGGCTCGGAGGAAAGATATCCCTTTCAACCGGTAGCAATATCGTCGCGAGGGCTGCGCTACTCATATCCGGACTTTGTTGTATCGCCTCACCGTTTCTTTGGAACACCCACGAACTTGTGTTTGTCACATTCCTATTGATTTGGGGTCTCACAGTTTGCGCCGACTCACCACAATTTTCCGCACTTATCGCAGCCAACGCCCCTGCCGAAACACGTGGCACCGCATTGACCTTTGCGACGTGCGCCGGATTTGCGATAACCACAGTCAGCATTCAAACAATACTAAGTTTGGAAAATATTATTCCCTCAGATTTTCTTTTGTGGGCACTGGTTCCGGGTCCTTTGTTTGGCCTACTCTCAACGCGAAAGGGCTGACCCTAATTTTTCAGGTATCCCCGAATACAAAAAATGTCCTACCTTGGTATCAGAAGCCGTTTCCCGAAACGACTCGACGACCACAAGAACCGATGTGTATTATTTGATCCCCTGATTTCAGGTGCTGTTATGGAAAGAAATAACATTCCCGGGATTTACAACTATTGTGATCGATGGTGTGAGCGATGCAAGTTCACTTCGCGCTGTGCGGTGTATGAACGCGAAGGCTGCGGAATCAATCATCGCGATCTGGCACGACAGGGCGACCTGATTAGTTCAAAACATCATAATGTACGAATCACACAATGTTCTCTCCTGAAGAGCACGAAAGCAATTGGTGCTTCTGCCGGCTTGTATTCAAAAGCCGATAATACGAGGGCCGATTCCGAGCGAGGACATGAAAACGTACACCCTTTGCTTACAAAGAGTCTCCGTTATTCACGCGACGTGCAGGAATGGCTCCTGGGTTCACCACTGGTTTCGTACGCTGAAACCCTTAGCGAAAAGTTAAACTGCAATCTGCTGACTGAAGCACGTGCACGCATACAGATTGAAAAGCTTCAGGATTGCCGAATGATCATCGCGTGGTACCTCCCTTTCATCCACAGCAAACTCGCACGAGCAATCAACGCGAACATTTGGGCTGATAAATGGGCCGAGGAAAACGGACTTCAGAAAGACTCGGATGGCTCTGCGAAAATTGCCCTCATTGCAATTGAAAAATCGATATGTGCGTGGACAATTGTCTATGAGATGTTACCCGAATGTGAAGATGCCGTGCTGAATTTCCTGGCCTTGCTCCAACACATCGAAAAACTCACGAAATCAATTTTCCCTGGAGCGTTGTCGTTCGTACGCCCGGGTTTTGACGACGTTGCAGTCCCTGTTTAACCTTGTTTGAACGTTACACGGTCTTGCTGCTTGAAGGAGCGAGGTGCACTTCCTGTTGCTTTTCGCTCCGAAACTCTTTCCGGTACTCGAGACGCCACAACAAGAGATTCGCGCGCGTCAAAAGCCAAATGAATACTACCTCGGCGACCGCTACGGATACTGTTTTCATTAATTGAAGGAGACCGGAATAGGTTGCATTTCCCGGAATATTCCACGGCTCCATTTCGATGCAGTAATACGTGGAAAACCCGATGAGCGTAACAATCATTGACAGTGTTGTGGCGTGATAGATAGCCAGTCCGTTGACAGATCGGCGCGCGAGACCGTTGGCACCGTATATCGCGAAGAGGAAAAACACAATGATTGCTCCTGACGTTATCATTCCTCGAATGAGGTCTCTCCTCGCGCCAATCCCCATGTCTGCATCCACCAACTTAGTATCTGTCAATGCCATAAACGGAGGTACAAAATGGTTGGCAAATACGTAATAGCCTGCGATCGAAAAGAAGACCATAGAGGTCCAGGCGATAGCCTTAATTGTGGCGGCACGATTAATCTTTTCTTCCATAGACAGACAGGGCATTAAAAATAGAAAAAACTTTCAAATTCCGGCTCTCCCTGACCAGTGTTTTCTTTGGTGGTTTCCGTGAGCTTTTTTTGCACACAGAATCCACGGAATGCACAGAGAAGCCACGGAACCTTCTAAACACAAGCAGTCTCCCTTTCTGCGGATTGTCTGTGCTTTCTGTGAGACCCTTCTTTACACACAGAATACACGGAAGGCGCAGAGAAGCCACGGAATCTTTAAGAATCAGAGCAACGCCTTCTCTTCCAAAATCTCTCTCAGCCGCCTATGATTATCCCAGAATTTCTTTTCAATGGACGTCATGATCTTTTCAAACTCGGGGTGTTGTCGCACATTGTCCAGGCTCGGATCGATTCTCATGAGAAGGACCCAGTATTGAAAGTTATCCTGGGAAGCAAATACCCTCAGGTTGGCAACGGCCGAATCAAACTCATGCTTGTATGCGTAAATGGCCGCCGCATGCAGAGAGCGATAGATGGAACGGTCTCTCTCCGCGAACCGCTCGTAGATCTCCAACTGTTCTGCAGCTTTGTCTTCGAATCCCATCTTCTGAAAAACATGTGCAATCTTCATGCTTTCGTGGGCGAAAACATCAAGCTGTTCTTTCTCTCTTTGTTCGAGGAATTCGGTGTAGTACCGGTACGCCTCGGGATAGTCGCGCATTAAATAACAGACTTTTCCAATCTCTTCAAGCATGATCAGTTTCGAGCTATCTTTCTCCAGTTGTACCATGAGACTTGCCTTCGCCTTTTTCAAATCCCGGTCTTTGGCATAGTTGGCAAACGGCTTTACCCAATTACTGTAGTAGTTATTCGGATCGTAGGCGAGAGACTTCTCAAGGTATTGTATCGATTCATCAATGAATCCTGTTTGGAGCAGTGCATCGGCAAGGCGAAGATAGTTGCGACTCGTTGTGAGGGAATCACGTGCGTCAAAACCGATGCGTGTTCCCATAAGCGCGAACTCCAGGTATCGCGAGGTGTTTGGAATGTAGTGGTTATGAAAATCCGCAAGTGAATTGATGATAAGACCAGAATTCGGATTGTATTCAAGCGCTTTTTCCAGGTATGGCAGGGCCAGCCGATATTCTTTTTGCTGAATGTACACGAACGCTTTCGCGACGAGGCTTTCGGAAAGTTTTGGATCGTAGAGTAACGCCTTATCTGCGAACTGCCGCATCTTCTCCTCATACTTCTTATCCCGATGAAAGATATCCAGGTAATAATACGCGATCGCACCATCGGCATAGGCGAGTGCAAACTGAGGGTCATGGACAATCGCCTCCTCCAGGAGACTTACTGCATCCAACAGGTCGGTATCATGACCACGATTGAGGTGATGTAGTGCCTTAAGAAAAAGATCGTACGCGACGAGATTGGTGGTAGGGTCTTTTTCAATCCGGCTTTTTTCATCCGGTGTGATAAAGACGTGGATCTCATTTGTTATGTCTTTCGCAATTTCCTGTTGAAGCGAAAAGATATCCACGCTTCGGCGCCGGTACTGCTTTGACCAGAGATGTCTGTCATTGACTGCATCGACGAGTTGAATGTTTAACAAGATCTGCCCATCAATTTTCTGACCGCTGCCTTCTACAAAGTAGTCGACGTTGAGTTCATCGGCCATTTCTTTAATCGTCTTCTTTGAGTGCCGGTATTTCTCCGTTGACGTTCGACTGATTACACGAAGGTTACCGATCTTCTGCAGGTTACCTAACGTCGACTCCATGATCCCATTGATGAGATACACGTTTGTTGAATCCGCGCTGTCGTTCTTGAATGGCAGTACAGCAATTGACCTTTCTGTTTGATCTGCGGCATCGCCATTGAAATATCGGAATGCCGTGTATCCCAATGCCAACACCATGCATGCAATGACCACGACGATGATTGTGGTCCGATTGCGTTTATCTGGTGGAGGAGGCATCGAAGGTGACGGCGTTGGACTTTCCGTCGGCTCTTCCTGCATCCGGCGGCCTACTTCGCCAGGAGGGTAACCGTAAAATTCGCGAAAACACTTGATGAAGTATGAACTGCTGCCAAAACCAACCTCGTGCGACACTTCCGAAACGTTCATCGTGGTCGTCCGAAGGAACTCCATTGCGCGTTGAAGCCTGACCTGGCTGATGAGTTGGCTTACCGATAGGTTCGTTTCCTTCTTGACCTTCCTAAGGAGATTGGAACGGCTCATGTGCATGCAGTCCGCCAGCTCGGAAACACCAAAATTTTCATTACTCAGATTCTTCCCGATAGCGGCGGTGAGCTCGTTGAGAAAGCCGTTTCCGTTCTTGTCTGACATGATGCAGTTGGAATAAACTAAACCCTAAAATTAGCGAGGAAATCGTCCTGTTGCGCGAAAATTTATGTCGCTGCGTCATTATTTATATCGTTCTCAGCAAACTTGATGGTTTTGTACGCAAATTTAATCCGCCTCCCGGGAACCTCCCCGCGTTATTTGCAGAAACAAAAAAGTCAAATCAAAACACGTATGAAAACAATCAAAACTCCGTACACTCAATCCTTCATTGTACCCGTTATCCTTGCAGTCTTCGGCTTATCGCTTCAGGCCTGCACCGGTCAAAGCAGCGCAGAAAATAAGGCGAAGCCGGATGTGGATATCCATACAGCCGTTGTAACGGATAACCTTGACGCATTGCGTAAACACTTCGAAGCAGGTACCGACATCAATGAACGCGATCCCTTTGGTGGTTCGAGTCCGCTTATAAGTGCGGCCGTTTTTGGAAAGACTGAGGCTGCTGCCATCCTGATTGAAGCCGGTGCAGATATCAACTTTCAAAACAATGACGGATCCACGGCCCTGCATTCAGCCGCCTTCTTTTGCAGACCTGAAATTGTCCAGGCATTGCTTAAAGCCGGCGCTGACAAATCGATCAAAAACAAATTCGGCGCGACCGCTTACGAATCAGTAGCGGCACCCTTCGACGACGTGAAAGATGCGTACGACATGATGAAAACCATTCTGGGTCCGATGGGGCTTCAACTGGACTACGACTACATCAAAAAGGCGCGGCCGGAAATTGCTTCCATGTTGAACTAAGAAATCGTTGATCGATGGTTAGACACTATGACATAGACTGGCTGCGTGTGATTGCAATTGCCTTGCTGCTTGTATATCACGTCGCGATATGCTTTCAGCCCTGGGCACCGATGCTTGGATTCATCTCATCCGGGAAACCCTGGCTTTCACTTTGGCTTCCGATGACGATGCTCAATATCTGGCGAATACCGCTCCTCTTTTTTGTTTCCGGCATGGGTGTCTACCTTGCGATGAAAAACCGCCCAGTAGTCGAACTCCTGAAGGAGCGCGCACTTCGAATACTGATTCCGTTTCTCTTTGGGGCCGTCGCTATTGTGCCTCTTCATATACTGATCTGGCGTTACCATAATGGTTTGACGCCCGGCTACGGTGTGGATTCAGGTCATCTCTGGTTCCTGTGGAACGTTGCCTGCTATGTTGTTTTGCTCTCGCCGTTGTTCTATTTGATTCGCAGGAATCAATCCGGAAAGACCGTTGAAAACATGCAGAAGTTTTTCGCCCGGCCTTGGGGATTGCTTTTGGTTTGGTCGTTGTTCATCGCGGAGGTACTCCTTCTAAATCCGATACCGTATGAGCTATACGCAAAAACCACGCACGGATTTGTTGTTGGCTTACTTGCTTTTGCCTCCGGATTCTTGTTTATGCTGAGTGGCGAAGGCTTCTTTACCCTGATCACAAAGATCAAGTGGTTTCTGCTAGCAATTGCCATCGGCCTGTTCGCGATTCGCGTGTCAGGTTTACCGAACATCCCTTTCGCCCCTGTTCGTCTTGTAATCGAATCGCAGGCATGGATCACATGTGCACTGGCATTCGGCCATTCGTACCTGCGCCGACCGGGTCGTACCCTTCGTTACCTGAGCCTGGCAGCTTATCCGGTGTACATCATGCACATGGTATTTCTCTTCCTCGGCGGCACATTGATCTTCAAACTTGACATTGACGTCAGATTGCAGTTTGTCCTGTTGCTGTCGTTCACGCTTGTCGGATGCCTCGCGTTCTTTGAATTTGTAATCCGGCGGATAGGCATTGTCGGGGTCCTGTTTGGATACAAGGCACCACGTACAAAAGGCGTTTACGCACCTCCGAACGGTGAACTGGCAGTCACCGAATCAGAATCGCACAACTAAAAAAAGAGGGCGGGTATTATTTTCAATCCCGCCCTTTCAATAGAAGTTCTTGAACGTTATGCTGCCGCGACTTCGTGAGTTGCTTTGACTTCACGAGTCGTTGCTTTTTTCCTGATGAATACCCCGAAGCAGATTCCGAGAATCGATGCAGGAAGAAAACCGTAGAAGGTTAGTATCAACGCGGGCAGTATGACCAGATCGGTCAACACGATGGAACCAGAAGGCGGGGCGGAGAACATGTTCTGAAACACCAGGAACAAGCCAGCGGAAACCCCCGATGCAAACAGGACTGCTACCGCTGTTGCTGATCCTACCCACACTTCGTTCTTTTTCCCGGTGATTACAGCCGCTGCCGCGCTACCGCACAGAAAATAGCTGAATACAATAATTGCGGCTATACCGACTAGCAGGCTTGGCCAGTATTCAAAATGCAGAAACCAAACAAGCCCGTTTGAAATCCCGTCACTAACAGATACAAATATCGTGACCAGAATATTGGCCACCAGAACACCAAGGCCGCCGAATGCGATGCCGGTTCGTCTTCCAATCTTCACCGCCTCACCTTCGGTGATTTCAAACAGATGTGTATTCTCCATGCCCTGAATTAAATGTCACCCGTTCGCAGGATGATTGGTTTTGGTTTGTTTTGATGTGAGGGTCTGGCACCTAAAAATACACAATAAATTTTTCACACACGTGCACGCGGCGTGTACCTCAAGGGTTAGTAATGATTGGAAGAATTGACTGTGTGGGTTTCTGAATTGCTCAAACGATTTCGGAATAGTATCGGCATCCAAAAAAATCTCAGAAAAATTTCTAAGGACCATTCAACACTTCATGGCGAAATCGTTTCCACCAGCATCGGGCTTATTTTCCAAACAACGAATTATAGCACCTCAACGACCACATCTCCTTTATCGCGAAGTTCACCGAACGGGGTAAGGGTCAGGCCGTGGGTCGATGCAAAATCTTCAAACGTCTTGCTTTGTCCGGCATCGACCGCCAACAACAAACCTCCACTGGTTTGCGGATCCGCCAGGATGGCGCGTTGCCCTGGGGTGATCGAACTGATTTTCTTCCCGTAGCTGTCCCAGTTGCGTGTAGTTCCGCCAGGCATACTCTTTTGCTCAATGTATTCCTGCAAAAAGGAAAACGTCGGTACTTTGTCGAAGACAATCTTCGCTGATAGCCCGCTGCCCTCACACATTTCACAGAGATGACCAAGTAATCCGAATCCGGTGACGTCCGTCATTGCACTGACGTAGTCCAGCGGGGCCACTTTCGAACCAAACTGATTGAGCCGAAGCATTGTTTCCACCGCGGCCTTATAGTGATCTTCTTTTACGATTCCTTTCTTTTGAGCTGTCGTGACAATGCCTATTCCCAATGGCTTCGTCAGATACAAGACTGACCCGGCACGGGCGGAATCATTCCGCTTCAGATTTTCACGACGTACTTTCCCCGTCACCGCGAGACCAAAAACAGGCTCGGGGCAATCAATGCTGTGACCACCGGCGAGGGGAATGCCAGCCTTCGAACACACTTGTTTACTTCCGTCCATCACCCTGCGTGCAATGTCTGTTGGGACAGAATTGACCGGCCATCCCAGGATCGCGATCGCCATAAGCGGTTCACCACCCATGGCATACACGTCGCTGATAGCATTCACCGAAGCAATCGCACCAAAAGTTTCCGGATGATCGACAATCGGCATAAAGAAATCCGTGGTGCTCACAATACAGGTGCCGTCACCGAGATCATACACAGCGGCGTCATCCCTGGAATCATTCCCGACCAACAGCGACGAGAAAAATTCCTTTGGAATTTCGGAATGCAAAATCGAATCAAGAATGGCAGGAGAAATCTTGCAGCCACAGCCCGCTCCATGGCTGTACTGCGTAAGCCGGATATCGTCCATGGATCAGAAGTTTGGTGATAGCAGGTATTTTGAATAGAAGTCGTCGATAACTTTGACTGCTTCCTCAGGTGTATCTACAAGGTTAAAGAGATCTTGGTCCTCAACTGCGATCATCCGTTCTTCAGTCAACACTTTCTTCCACCAGTCAATCAGACCGCCCCAAAACTTCTTTCCTACCATCACTATTGGAAAGCGTCCGATCTTTTTGGTCTGTATCAGCGTCAACGCTTCTGTTAATTCATCAAGCGTTCCGAATCCACCAGGCATAACAATAAATCCCTGTGAGTATTTGATGAACATCGTCTTGCGAACAAAGAAGTAGTCGAACGTAATCAACTTGTCGGGATCTATGTATGGGTTCCCCTTCTGTTCATGCGGCAGGAATATGTTTAGACCCACGGATTTACCTTTTGCTTTGTACGCACCGCGGTTACCAGCTTCCATAATACCAGGACCACCACCTGTGATCACACCATATCCATGTTGCACGAGTTTGAATGCAATCTGTTCTGCCATCTTAAAGTATGGATGACTTGGCTTCACACGGGCCGAACCAAATATCGTCACACACGGACCAATCTTGGCAAGTTTCTCGAGCCCTTCGACAAACTCCGACATGACCTTAAAAATCATCCAGCTATTAGCTCCCTTAATCTCAGCCCAATCTTTATCTTTAAAGGCATTCCTGATTTTCTCCTCCTCCAGCAACGCCTCGTGTGATACCTCCCTGGAAACTTCTTTTGTAGTCCTTTTCTTTCTCGACTTCATAATTTTTACATTCGGTAAACGAATATACAAGGATGGTACAAAAAGTAAACTACTTCAAGATTTTGTGCGGATTTGTATTTACGACGCTGTTCATTCAATGCCGTCCTGCCACGGAAAGCTCAATAGTCATCGCTGACTCCACCTCATGGGCGATCCTGCCGTTCACGAAGGTGGACTCGGTAAACCCTGTGCTTGAGGCTGGTGACAACACGTTTGCCTGTCCGATCCTTGGTCGCACTATCCAATGGGAAAAAAAGGACGTTTTTAATCCCGCCGCTATCGTAAAAGATAACAAAGTCTATCTCCTGTACCGTGCAGAAGACACAATCGGCCGGTATGCCGGCACCTCGCGTATCGGGCTTGCAATAAGCAACGATGGTTTTCATTTTGAAAAACAATCTGAACCTGTATTCTACCCTGATAACGACAGTCTGAAACGTTATGAATGGGAGGGCGGCTGCGAAGATCCTCGTGTCGTCGAAACGGAAGAGGGGCAATACGTAATGACTTACACCTCGTACGACGGGAGTATGGCAAGACTCATGCTTGCAACCTCCGCCGATCTGCGAAACTGGACAAAACACGGACCCCTGCTGCAGGGTAAATTCAAAAATGTATGGAGTAAATCAGGAGCAATAGTCTCGGAACAAGAAGGAGATCGCATTGTCGCAAGAAAGGTCAACGGAAAATACTGGATATACTTTGGCGATACCCATCTCTTTGTGGCAACATCTGATGACCTGATTAAATGGACTCCCGTCACAGCTGGCGATTCATTAAAACCAGTCTTGTCACCACGGGCGGGCTACTTCGATAGCCGGCTTGTTGAAAGCGGACCTTATGCTCTTATTCGTAAAGAAGGTATCCTGCTCATCTATAATGGTATGAACCTCGAAGCGGGTGGAGATCCCGATCTTGTCGCAGGTGCATACTGCGGTGGACAGGCACTGTTTGATCGTAACGATCCTTCGCGGTTGATTAACAGGCTCGAAACAAACTTCATCCGGCCTGATCGCCCGTACGAAACGACTGGACAGGTTAACCAGGTTTGTTTTCTCGAAGGAATGGTTCCGTTTAATGACAAGTGGTTCCTGTATTACGGAACCGCGGACTCAAAGATCGCAGTCGCTGTAGCTGAGCAGCGTTGAAGGACTCAACTCATTGGCAGAATTGCGCTGATCGCTTTTTCAAGCGTGTCATATCGGAAGCGATACCCCGCCTGTTGGATTTTTTCTGAAGAGACACGACTTCCACGAAGTACCAGATCAGCCATCTCACCAAAAACAAACTTTAACAGAAATGCCGGAACCGGTGGTAGTAGAATGCGCCGCCCCATTCCTGCGGCTATTGCATTTGTAAGTTCACGATTCGTTACGGAATATGGACCGACTACATTGTATAGGCCGTGCATCGTCTCATCGTCAATCGCCTTTTGGAACATCAGGCATACATCGTCGATATGAATCCAACTCATGTGTTGATCCCCCGTACCTAACGGAGCACCTGCATGAAACCGGATTGGTCCTGCGATCTCTTTGAACGCCCCTCCATTCGCGCCTAACACAATCCCTATTCGCATGATCGCGAGACGTATTCCAGATTCGGTAAACCTGTGTGCTTCTTCCTCCCAACTCTTGACCACGCCGGCAAGGAAGTCCGTACCAGGAGCATCCGTTTCCTTAAGGGGGAGATCTTCATCATGAAAACCGTAATAGCCTATCGCCGACGCCGAGACGATACACTTTACCTGATGGTCTATTTTCTTTAGTGTCTCAAACAACAGCCTCGTTGACAGAACACGACTATCAAGCAATTCTTTTTTGCGTTTCTTCGTCCATCGCTTTTCCGCTATCCCGGCTCCCGCCAGGTGAACGATCGTGTCGACGCCGTCGAAGGCACGTTCATCGACAAAGCCTTTTTCCAGGTTCCAAACAAAAGTGTTCGGCGAGTTATTCTTTTGTGAACGCGAAAGGAATACAAGTTCGCGACCACCCTCCTTGAGGAATCGCGTCAGGTGAGTCCCGATCATTCCGGAGGCCCCTGTAATAAGTATTTTTGCCACTGCTTTGCGAATTACAGCTTTTTCACAATCCTTGCACATCAAATTAAGACGTCTAACCTTTAACAGTATGCTCGCCAGAAAGTTTTTTATTCTGTTGACATTATTCTCCTTGTGCGGCCCCGCCCGGGCCCAGACCGTAAAGGTCAAAAAGGAAACCATGAAGATCAAAGGTGTTGAAATGACCGGTTATGCCGTGGACCTCGATGGAACCGTCGGGGAAATCAACGCGTCATTCCTGAAATTCCTGAAAACATTCGGCAAGGCAAAACAGGGCGAATACATTACAGTCGCCGAAGCGAGCATTGACGGTCTGTCTGTACAATCGATGACCGGTGCAGTGAGCGGCACGGGAAAGTCCGCAACAGCGTGGCTCGGATTCGATGCGAAACAAAACAACAACGTTGAAAAAGTGATGAATACGTTGGAATCGGTAATGAAAGATTTCGGTGTGAAATTTTACCGCGACAAAATTCAGGTTCAGATAGATGAATCGCTAAAGGCGGTTCAAACCGTGGAACGCACACAACAGCGTCTCATCAACGAAAACAAGAGCCTGAACACCAAACTGGAAAACAACAAGAAGGAAAAGATCAACCTTGAAAAGGCAATTGAAGACAATAAACTCGAGCACGAAACGCTCCTGAAGAGGCTTGAAGACAATAAAAAGGCGCAGGATTCAGTCGCAGTCGCTGCCGAACAAATCCGGAAGGTGTTTGAAACGCACAAAGAAAGACAGGGGAAGGTAAATTAGAAGGGGTTCTGTGGCTTCTCTGTGTTTTCCGTGCATTCTGTGTGAAGAACAAGGTGCCCACAGAAACAGACTACACAAATACAATTCAATTCTCCTGCTCCAAAAACCTCCACGAGGAGTTCTGCGTGTAGTCCCAGCGGTTTCGACGCGTATCGTAATAGAAATCCTTATTAGGCGCATGAATGAAGTCGCGGCGGCCGATGAAGGCGTTGACATTTCCGCGGTTGATCATTTCCCTGAAAAGCAATTCGCCCTTTGCAGCCATTTCGTTTGAGGTCAGACGCGGTGTGTGATAGAGCAGATTCAGCAACGTGATATTGCCTCTGGCGTCTACCCGGAAGTATCCTCCAAGACCGCGATAGTGCTCATACAAACTGGACAAGTCGCGATGTTCATAAAAGAAAAAGGTTGCCGTGTCATTCGCATAATAGTATTTCAGCCGCGCATTCGATAATGAGGCTACGTTCTTATAGTACGTAGCATGTATCGCATCAAATCGTTCCTCATATCCGATGTGATCGGGCTTTTTTACCACGTACGGAAGAAGTCGCGTCATTAAGGCATCGCGCTCAGCCTGATTCAGGATGCCCCCGTCTATTGATGGCGGTGCGTCCATGCACGCCGCGAGAATAATCAGAACCAAAAACAGAAATCGCGTAGTCATAATAATAAAAAAGTCCGGGACATCGCCCGGACTATGTATTGATCATTATACCAACTAATACACTTCATTCGCCGGATCGAAATTGATCCATGCTTTATCAAAATTCCATTCTGCACTTGCATCGGTTCCGAATGCACCGAAGAACGGCACGTCGTCGAAGAAACCGTCGCCAGGATCAGCTGCCCCTGTGAGGTATGGACTGTTCTCCGCCTGAAGAAGCGGTGCGTCCTCAAATGAGTAAAGCGATCCCGAGGTAAAAGCACCGAAGATCTTCGTTACGTCACCCTCAAGGGTATTGTCGGAACCAAAGTTTGCAGGAGCAGAAGCGCCATCTGCCGCATTGGCAGCATTTGCAGCGAAGACGTTATTTGTTACCGTTGCTCCCGCTGTTGCAAACGTGGCTGCTTTCGGGAAACCGGCAATAATGGAGTTGTGAATTTTGATCGCCGAGTTACTATTCACCTCAACACCTGACCGGAAGAACTGGTTAATGTTGGCCGAACTTTTGAACAGTAGCGGACCACAAACTGTGACATTTGAAAATACAGGAGTTGAATGCCGGCTCGTTCCTCCAACTGTTGGCGGGTTCGCGTTGCTGTTACTTGATGATTCCCAGGCGCGTGATCCGGAGAAATCAGCCTGAAGGGGATCCCGTAAAATCAAACCGAATTGAGTTTTGCCGTTGTATCCGCGGTCGGTATCAAAATCGTCATCGAGCGTAGAGTAGGCAATGAGGTATTTGTGATTTACCGATCCTCCAAACCATTCAAAGGCGTCATCATTGGCATAGGAAACCTGAATATGATCGATGGTTGTGCCTGAGCCAACGGAACCCATAGTCAGGGAGTTGAGTTCATTGTCCTGCGAAAGTGCGATGCCTGCGAATTCTATTCGGACATATCTCAATATTCCGCTGTCATCCGCATCGTCGGCGTCACCGGTACCTGGACCATATGCCCCATTCTCTGATCCGGCTTCACCCTGAATACCTTCAATGGTTGCAGATGCGCCGTTGCTATTGTAAGCCCTTCCAAGAATGACTACTCCGCCCCAGTCACCGCGATTGCGAAAGCCTTTCGGCGCCTGCGACGTCATAATGATGGGACTGTCCGCAGTACCCTGCGCATCGATTTTTGCGCCCCGGTTTATAATCAAAGTACCATCTGTGTCCTTTTCTCCAAACAGGATTGTTCCCGCAGGTATCGTGAGCGTTGCAGGTGCCTGCACATAAACTTTACCCCGGATGAGATATCGTTTCGAAGCATCAAGCGTTGTGTTCGCTGTGATATTACCTTCAAGGATATCCAGCGGATCGCCTATGGTAATGGGGAACTCCACCGGCATAGACGTTTTGTCAGTCTTGTCAACGGCAATGAACACAACTGTAATTGTAGAACCAGCCGTTGCATTGGCCGGTATGGCAATGTCCACTTCAACATCCTGCTGGTTCGTCCCGTTCAAAACGATGTCATCAGCATCAATTCCGGAAATCTGTAATGACTTGCCACCATTAGGGGCTGTGATGGATACGGTTGCGGTTACAACTGCACCCGGTTTGTCAGTTGCTGATGTTGGATTAATTGTTACCGCGGGAGCGGCGCCTTCCGGGTCGTCATCATCACATGATGAAAGGAATGTGATCGATGAGATGGCCGTTACCATTGCCAGGAGTTGCAGAACAAATCTTCTTTTCATGATTTTGGTTTATTTACTTTCTTATGTCTGCAAATTATGATCGACGTTGAAAGTTGGCGTTAATGCCCCGTTAGCAAATTGTTATTTCGTAACTCACAACTTAAACGCTACCGACAGCGTCGCGTACTGGCCACCTCGCGTACTGCGTACTACTTTATTGGTATTCGCATTGGAGAGATCGTTGTCGAGGTTTGCATCTTCTACGATGTATTGTCGTGAGTTAAGAATGTCGCTTATGCCAAAACGAAGTTCAGTTCGTTGGCCAACCGATTTGGAAACCGTTAGATCAAGCACGTGTCGTGGCATTTCCCACCATGTTGGAATTCCCGGCAAGCCTACAAAGGCGATGCGCCTACCTGCTACGTTGTACTGAATATTTGCCTGAAGGCCCCGGTTATCATCCGTATAGAAAAGGCCCGCGTTGACAATGTAAGGGGACTGTCCCTGCATCGGGCGCGAATCCTTTTCGAGTAGTGTGCCATCGTTCTCCAGCTGAATTTCGCTTACGATGTATGCGGCGTTCAAAACAACAGATGTGTTGTTAAGAAACGTGCTGCGGGACGAATACGCGAGCGCCTTCCGCATTTCGACTTCCACGCCGTAGTTTTGTGCTCTGTCCGCGTTGTTAAAAGGAAATGTCGGATTGTCAGTACCGTTGTTGATATTTACTTCAATCGGATCAATGAAGTATTTGTAAAACGTGCCTACCGAAATGGTTTGTCCCGGTGTCGGATAATACTCCCAACGCAAATCTACATTGTGAATGTTTGCAGTCTTGAGTCTTGGATTGCCCTGAATGTCGGCCTGGTTGTCGAAATCAAAAAAGCTGAATGGTGCCAGTTCACGAAACTCCGGACGATTGACGGTCTTGCTATACGCCAGGCGAATGAGTGATGTTGTACTCAAATCATAAGAGAGGTTTATTGAAGGCAGTATGCTCGTGATCGGGTTCTCCACTTTTGCAGCACCTACGCCTTCGGGCGTAGCAAGCTCCTGAATATTATGTTCAACACGTATACCTGGTATTATGCGAACCTTTCGCGACAACGGAAGGTTTATACTCGCATAGGCTGCTCCCAGCGTATTGCTCGCCGCGTAAGAATCGGTCACTTTGGTATTCTCCGATATGTGGTGTCCCTCGTTATAGTCTACATTTCCAGGATCAAAAATTTCATTGAAAGGGAGACTTCCAATTGGTCCCTGCTGATCAAATCCACTCCTCACCACGTGACCTAATGATCGCGCGGAGAAACTCCTGTCTTTGTATTCAAACCAATAACCGGCTTTGATTTCCAAGGGATCTTTTTCCTGCCCGCGGCTGATTTTGTGATCGAAGTCGAGGCGATGCGTAATTGAATACTCATCGAGTGTTTGGTAGAATCGCGCAGCATTCGAAGCACTGGTCGAGAAGGGGATCACAACGATAAAGGGAGTTTGCTCCGAGGCGCCAATTGACCGTACCGTTACAAGACGCTTCCAATCAGGTTCATCCCGTTGTGCGTTGGTATATCCTGCCATCCATGTAAGCGCCGATTTGCCATTCGGGAGTTTGTGCTTTCCTTCAAGCTGACCCGAATAGATACTTCGTTCTACATAGCGCAGTGAGTAGTTGCGATAGTATGCATCCCGGAAGTAGTTGTTGCCTTCACGAATCGTGGTCTGTGTTGTCCCCAGGCGGTTGTAAAGATTTCGGAATTCAATCCGACTGTTATTACTGTACCTGATGGTCCAATTACTGAGTGCTCCAAGTCTGACGTTATTTGTCAACTGACGATCCGTGTATCTGAAAAAGTCATCGCTGATCTGATCGCCGTTTCCGTCATCCGTGTAGTTTTGATACCGATTAAATTCAATTTCGTTAAACTGGTTTGTATTGCTGTAGCTGAGCGCACCGATTGTGCTGATGCTAAGCCTGCCCACATCAAAACTACGGCCAAGATCAAAGCCCATTCGAATGTCCGGCCTGACTTTAAGTTCCTCCAGTCGCCATGAATTGTTGAACTTCCGGCTTTCAGCTTCAATCAGCGCTGCGTTCATGCCGAGGTCCCTGTAATCAGCGGGAGCATTCGCAGGAAGATCCCGCATTCCATTGTCAAAGCCCAGCCACTCCGTTGATGACCGCTGTTGTGACAATCGCGTTGTGAATGTTGTGTTGAAGCGGTGGCCGGTTCCTATGGAGAAGTTTGTGAAGTTCTCTTCTACAGCACTCTTTGTATTGATTTGAATGACGGAGCCCGCGAAATCACCGGGAAGTTCAGCAGAGCCCGATTTGTATACGAGCATTCTGTCGAGCAACCCACTTGGAATGATGTCAAAGGAAAAAGCACGACTGTCCGCCTCGGTACTCGGGGCCACTACCCCGTTAAGGATCACATTACTATAACGCGACGCCAGTCCCCTCACAACCACAAAGCGATTGTCCTGAATGGTAACACCGGGAACCCGTCTCACAACCTGAGCAGCATCCCGGTCTTGTGACTTGCGAATTTGCTCTGCAGAAATTCCCGAGACCACAAGCTTGCTTTCCCTGATGGCGCCAAGTAACGCATAGTCAGTATTGATTTCACGTGATGCCGTTACAACGACTTCCTTCAGTTCCGTGGCATCTTCGACCAGGGCAACCTTCAAAGCCGTTTTCCTCCCGGCCTCGACCACCACATCCGGGATGACATGAGTCTTATACGTAACAAATGAGACATTAAGGTTATAGACTCCGGGCTTGACGTTATCAATTTGAAAATTCCCTTCGATGTCCGTAGCGGCACCGACGGCGGTTCCGTCAATTACGACGTTTGCCCCAATGATTGTTTCTCCGCTTTTTCCATCCGTTACTTTTCCTGAAATTGAACCCGGCTGAGCCAACGCATTGAGTGAAATCAGTGCGATGGTCAATGTGAAAATAGCTCTTTGCAACATAGTCCTTTGGTTTGTGCAAAGGTGCCGTTCACATATTACGTTATTAGGACCGCGGTATTACGAAAATGTTAAAGAGAAGGCGGTACAACGAAAATGAATCGGGAGTACCACGCGATCGGCCTGGCGATTCAGTAATTTTCTTAACATCATGGAAACAATTTCTTAACAGGTAATCGTTTCCCCTGATGAATTGAACTAAAACAAAAAACCCCGGCATTCGCCGGGGCCTCTCCAAATTGCAAGCGGAGAGTCAGATCTTAATCAAAGTTTACTGTGGGCGCGTCCTGAGCAGCAGCCGATGCATTGAATTGCTGACGCGGTGCGAAATCTTCACCGCCTCCAAAAAAGTTCAATGCCATTTTCTTAAAGAAACCACGAACGTATGAATTATAGTTCGTCACAGCTTCATTATATCGCTGACGGGCAACATTGATTCGATTTTCCGTTCCTTCGAGCTGTGCCTGCAGATCCTGAAAGTTTTCGGTTGAACGAATTTGAGGATAGGCTTCAAATGCAAGATTGATCGCTGTATTGATGCGCCGGCCTGCTATCTCGAGATCCTCCGGAGTCTTTGCACCAACGATACCTGCACGAGCCTGTGTTACCTCGGTCAGGATACCTCTTTCGTTCTCAGCAGCGGCTTTAACCGTTGCAACCAGGTTGGGAACGAGGTCAGCACGACGCTGATACGTTGCCTGAACATCGCCAAAAGCCTGATTGACTTTTTCCTGCGCCTGCACGGCATTGTCGTAAATTCCGGTACCCCAGCTTACGAAGATGAGGCCGATGACAACGATTGCCCCGATTACTACCAGCACTGTAATTAATCCTTTGCTCATAGTGTTTGTTTTATTTGGGAACAATTTAGCGAAAATGGTGCAAAACCGGCTTTTGTTTTGGTTTATCCTGCATTTTGTCGTGATCGCATGCAAAATCGACCGGAAAGGGCATGTAGAATCGTGACAAGTTTACCTTTTCCTACACCGACGACTCATATATGTTCTTCCGGAATGTGCGCCA
This sequence comes from Bacteroidota bacterium, assembly GCA_023428695.1. GTDB lineage: Bacteria > Bacteroidota > Bacteroidia > Cytophagales > Cyclobacteriaceae > Ohtaekwangia. The sequence continues at coordinate 2,948 of JAEYWY010000018.1, read as the reverse complement.
GGTCTATTACGATGCTACGGACCTTCCCCAGGCAAAATGGGTGGCATATCGCCATGGGGATCGAAACACCGGCAATTCACGCCCAACCCTGACTCCCGTGATCGTCATCGATTGGTTCAACAATCAGGCGAACCTGCTGATGGAAACAAATGAAGCCCTTCAACGGGAAGAAACGATCATCATTCGTGAAGTGAACAGCAAAACAGGCGCGAAGTACGGTTATCGCCTCGCCGAACGCGGAAGGGAAAACATGCTTGAATTCGCGACGCGGATTTATGAGGGCATCATTGCCGAAAACGAATTCTACATTTTTTACAATGGCGGATACGTACCATTGTTTGAGGGCGAAGATGAGGCGGATGCCTTTCGTGTTGTACTCTCCGACTACTACAGGCTTACGAATGTGTTTTAATTATTTCTGGGCCTCCGTCATTCGTTCCGCGGTGTCGGCGATGCGAAGCTGCTCAACGAAATCGTCGAGATCCCCATTCATCACAGCAGGTAAATTGTAAACAGTGTAGCCAATCCGGTGGTCGGTAACGCGACTTTGTGGATAGTTGTAGGTACGAATCTTTTCAGATCGGTCACCGCTCCTCACGAGAGAACGACGTGCAGCACCAATTTCGTTTTGTTGTTTCTCGACCTCCATCTCATACAGCTTTGTCTTGAGCATCTGCATGGCACGCTCACGGTTTCCATGTTGTGAACGCTCCACCTGACAAGTGATGACTATGCCAGTGGGCTTATGGGTAAGCTGCACCTTCGTTTCGACCTTGTTCACATTCTGTCCACCAGCACCGCTCGAACGGGCAGTCTGGATTTCTATGTCGGCCGGATTAATTTCTACTGCTTCCACGTCTTCAACTTCAGGCAATGCCACCACCGATGCCGCAGACGTGTGAACACGACCCTGCTGCTCTGTCGCAGGCACCCGCTGAACACGATGAACCCCGGATTCAAATTTGAACAGTCCATAGGCGCCATCGCCACTGATACTGCTGATCACTTCCTTATAACCACCTGCCGTTCCCTCAGTGACATCAAGCACGGTCATCTTCAGTCCACGCTTGTCACAGAAACGCTGATACATTCGCCAAAGGTCGCCCGCAAAAAGCGCGGCTTCGTCTCCACCGGTACCGGCGCGGATTTCCAACAGCACGTTCTTGTCGTCATTGGGATCACGGGGGATCAGCAACTCCTTGAGTTCAGATTCAAGTTTCTCGATCCTTGGCTCAAGTTCGTCAATCTCAAGCTTGGCGAGTTCCCGCATTTCTTCGTCTTTCTCCCGGGCGAGAACATCCTTCGCCTGTTTGAGATGGCCCGTCGCCTCGGTGTATTGATTGTATTTCACAACGACCTTTTCCAGGTCACGATATTCCTTACTCAGCTGGGAGTACTTCTTGATATCGGAAACGATATCCGGCTGAACGAGCAGCATACCCACTTCCTCAAAACGGAGCTTGATTTCTTCAAGTTTCTCAACCATAAATTCAAATAGCCGCGCAAGTTACAAATTAGAAATGAGTTACGGTTATGTCAGGAGCAATTGTAAATTTGGGGCTTTGAGTCATTTTCGGACATGAAAAAATTACCCTTGTTTCTTATTGGATCCATACTCCTTTCGGCCTGTGGCGGTACGTTATCGGACGAACAGCGGAAGCATATCAGGGAAGGAATGGAACAACAAAAAATAATTAAGGTGAGCGAGGCTGAAATTATGGCCGAGGCTCTGAAGAAAGCACAGGCTGTCATGGCAAAACTGAAGACAGCAGACTCCTCCAACATCGATAACATTGCCCGAAGTGAAAAAGTGACCGTTCGTTTTCTGACGCCGGGGAACACCAGTGCCCGCGCCATCGAAAGAGAGTTGATCGAGGCTTACATCGCGGGAATTGCCGAAGGCGCCGAAGAGAATATCCAAAAGGTCTGGGTCGACGACCAACGTACCGATTACGATTCGCTACTGTTTTCCCAACCACAAACCCGTACAAATGAAGACGGCATCGAAGAGCTTCAGGGTATATGGAACATCTATTTGTCGCGAAAAGACCTTGTTCTTCAAATCGGCAAGGACAAATAATCAGAATTAAGCCAAAAATTAAACGAGCGGTACCTCGGGTATTGCCAGATGCCGTTATTTTTATCCCTTAATCATTAACCTATGAAGAGATTTATACCGTTTCTCGCGTTCCTGGCTTGCGTCAGCATGACGTATGCGCAGGGATCAGAAAAAGTCGACACTGCAATCGTCGCAAAAATCAAAAAAGAAGGCACTGAGCGCTCCCAGGTTATGGATATCCTCCATATGCTCACCGACGTCCACGGCCCGCGTCTCACAAACTCAACAGGATATAAAAACGCGGCGGAGTACAGCCGCTCAACGCTGCAGAAATTTGGCGTTGAGAACGTTCGTTTTGACGAATGGGATGTGGCATTCGGTCGCGGCTGGAATCTTAAGCGTTTCTCGCTTCAAAACCTCGGCCCGGTGTACTTTCCGGTAATCGCCTATCCGAAAGCATGGTCTCCCGGAATTAAGGGCGCACAGGCTGCCGAGGCTGTATACCTGGACATTCAAAATGAAGAAGATATCAAAAAATACCAGGGGAAACTGAAAGGGAAATTCGTTTTGTTCAGCCTGCCTACACCGGTTAAGCCTGGTTTTGAGGCTGACGCACGTCGTCTTGATGATGCTGCACTGCTCGAAATGGCGAACTCGTCAGCAAGTGAGTCGTTTGGCGGCAGACGTTTCCGGGCACCCACCGAACCACAACGGCTGGCTTACCTGAAGTGGGAACTCTGTCAGAAAGAAGGCGCCCTGGCTGTACTAGAAGCCAGCCCCAGCTCACGATTGGAGGATGGAACCTTAGCGGTAAGTGGAGCAACTGTTCCATACCCAGCAGATGTTCCTTTCGCTTCACGTGTTTCCTCCTACAGTGCCAAAGCTCCCA
>JAEYWY010000011.1 GCA_023428695.1 Bacteroidota bacterium | reverse complement strand
CCTTACAATATCTTAATCGAGGCGCTGCCTCTGGGGAAACGCGACGGCGATTGTATCTCTATGTGGGTTGTGGCACCTCTGATATGTCCACGCGTGCCAGGAAACGGACGAACTGAAGTCGGTCCTTACAATATCTTAATCGAGGCGCTGCCTCTGGGGAACGCGACGGCGATTGTGTCTCTATGTGGGTTGTGGCAACCCTGATATGTCCACGCGTGCCAGGAAACGGACGGACTGAAGTCCGTCCTTACAATATCTTAATCGAGGCGCTGCCTCTGGGGAAACGCGACGTTTTTTGATGTTACCTACCAGTCTGGCTTCGACGGATCACGACGTTTCGTCTGCTCGCGCTTCCGCTGCTGCAGATACTGAATCTCCTGGTTGCGCATCGCTTCCAAAAGCATTTTCGCTTTCTCCGGATCAATCTTCATTTCCTTGAGCTTCTCTTCAACCTTTGGATCAAAATCTTTTTTGTCTTTTTCCTCCTCCTGCTTTTCCTTTTCTTCCCGCTCCTTCTGTTGCTTTTCCTTCTGCTCGCGCTCTTGCTGTTCTTTTTGTTTCTGCTCCTGCTCTTTCTTTTGCTGGTCCTGCTTGTCCTTGTTCTCCTGCTCTTTCTTGTCCTTGTTCTCCTGATTCTTCTTATCCTGATTCTTCTGCTGTTCTTCCTTCTTCTTTTTCTCTTCTTCTTTCTTTTGATCTTCGAGCAGTTTTTTCAATGCCTGAAGTTTCTGGTTACGAGGATCGGCACGAAGTCCATCCTGAACCGCCGCAAGGGCTCCCTGAGGGTTGCCGTTGATATACAGGTTTGATCCTTCGTGAAACTTTGCTTCAGCCTGAGTGCCCTGGGCCAGGCACGCCGTTGTCAGCAGTGAAAAGAAAATAAATACCGGTATCAGTTTCATAAGCGTCTTCGATATGTCGTATCAATGCCGGCAACTGCCTTGATTCGTTGTAAATATTCTTTTTGTCTGGCAAGCCGGATGTCTTTTTCCATAGATCGTTCGAGCAGGTTTGCTGCTTCAGCGTAACGCTGTTGCGCCACAAGTGACCGCGTCTCATTCATCACGGTTTCAGGATAATCGACAACCTTTTTTAAAAGTTCATAGTTATAACGTGCGCTGTCGTTGTTGGGGTTCCGTTTCAGTGCGTTTCTAAAATTTTCCAGCGCGACAAGGAACACCGAATCAGCGTCGACTTCTTCGTTTGGTGTCGGAGCACCCTTAACAGTTGTATAACCCAGCTGATTGAACGCCATGGATGCAATCTTCTTGTCAGTGGCACTGGTGAGAACAGAATACATTACGTGACTCTCGCCGGCGATCTGGGTAAGAATTGTGTCTGACAATGTCGGTCCCCCGTCAAGTCGCTTAAGTCCGTTTCGCAGCATGGTTGACGACATAAACGCGGCATTGGCATAATTTATCATCGCACCCTCACCATAGTCGCTGGTTGTATCCATCAACGCCTGGTAGGTTTTATACGCACTTAGAAACTCTCGCATATAATACTCGTGCTCTGCTTTTTCCTTAAGCGCGTTTATCCGTCCAGTTTCATTATCACGCAGGAAATAGTAGGCGACTACGAGCAGCGCAATGCAGGCGATAATAGCGAAAACAGGTCCGATCAATCTTGAGCTCGACGTCATATTCGGATTGCACGCAGGTTAATAAACGCATCCAGCAGCATAAGGCAGGCTGCCGCAAGCAGGAAATAAAAGTATTTGTTCGCGGTTACGTCAACAAGCCGCGATCCCCGCAACTCGCCTTCAATCGAAGAGATCGTATTTATGAGCCGGTTCACATCATTGCGCGACTCATTGATCTCAAAATAGCGGCCATCGGTCTTTTGTGCCAGCTCTGTCAACGACTCGTCATTCAGTCGTGTAACCACAACGTTGCCCGACCGGTCTTTCTTGAGGCTGTTGCCAACCTGAATATTTCCACCCTCGCGTGTCCCCACGCCCAATGTGAAAAGCCGGATGTTGCGGTCCCGGATTTCTTTAAGCGCCTCGGTCCTGGCTTCACCGAAGTCTTCACCGTCGCTGATCAGAATGATGATTTTGGATTTCGACCGCGTCGAAGGTCCGTCATTCTCATCCTCGAGTTTTCGTAGAGCGAGCTTCAATGGAGGCCCGAAATCCGTACCTGTATTAGGCACCAGTGACGAATTCATGGCGTCGATAAAAAGGTTGAGCGCATTTTGATCGTAGGTGAGGGGGCATTGCATGAACGCTTCCGAAGAAAAAATCACCAGTCCGACCCTGTCCGAACTGAATGCATTGATGATGCGCTTCATTTCGAACTTGACTTTCTCCAGTCGTGTAGGTTGTATGTCGAAGGCGTCCATCGAACGGGAGAGGTCGACGCAGACGACAATATCTTTCCCCACAGCGATTACCTCCTTTTGTGATCCGCCAAACGACGGGCCCAACAGGGCAACGATAATCAACAGGAAATACAGGTTTCGGATGACCAGCTTTACAAAGACGGTGGCGAATGAAGTGTTGAGTTGTTGCGCGACACGGATTACGCGCCAGAGATACAAAAAGTAAAGCGCCAGGAAAGCAACAATGAAAACAATTTCCGTTATGCCAATTTCACGCGTCCAGGCCACAAATTCGGGATTCAGATTTTACATCGCATAACCGACGCCGGAGAACCGTCGCCATACTGCGAAAACGGCAATTAACAACTAATGTTCAGCTTCTGCAACACACATTCCGCGGGAGAAGACTGCCCTGTCGGCGAAAAAAATGGCATTTTTTCCAGTTTTCTTTTGGGGGTAACGGGCCGCTGGAGCACTGTACATTAAAATGCTGCTCATGGTGAAAAAAGCGGAAACCCGAAAAAGTATCTACGACAATGCAAAGTCCCATTTTTTGGGAAATTTCCCCAAAAACCTTCCCATTGAACAGGCCTATGTCCATATCGGGATGTACCTCGGCTGGGTGATCGACAGGGACATATACTCGGAATACTTCGAAGAGGAGGCTTCCAATCAGATTTTTCGTTTCAAGCGCCGTGAAATATCGTGCACCATACTTAGCGAGCTCTGGGATGGATATCTCGGCTACGAGCTGTTTTCCGAACGTGGAAATCTGTTCACCTATTACTACTACGGCGGTGGACTTTACCATCACGATTACCAACAAAACCTGGTGAAAAGTCTGCCTTCCATTTATCACGTAACGGACTCATGGCAGAATTATGATAAGATGAGCGCCTGCATCAGTCTGCGTCACCAGGACTGGAAGAAGATGGCTGGTATTACGGACTGATCGCGTATCGAAAGAGTTTTTATTTGTCTATAAGTTGGAGAAGCCTGTCGTTGGACGGGCTTTCTTTTTTTGCATTCCGTTCAGATGCGCAATATGATTTCGGTTTCCGAAATCAATGAAATCACATATCTTTTCGGATTAAATACGAAATCTATGCGGTCAATATTCCTTTGCCTGTTCATCATTGGTTCGATGCATGTTGGTTTCACACAGGATGTGAAGCAGGATTCCATCTTCATGCGTGCGAACTATGATAAAGCTGAATTTCAAATTCCCATGCGCGACGGCGTAAAACTGTTTACGATCGTGTATACTCCGAAAGACAAGTCGCGAACGTATCCGATCCTGATGAACAGGACGTGTTACAATGCGTCAAATTATGGTGAATTCAAGACCTACAATCATCCAAATGCATTTCTGATCAAAGACCTGTACATTCTTGTTTTCCAGGATGTACGTGGTCGATACATGAGCGAAGGCAAGTTTGATAATATGACGCCCAACATCCCGGGAAATGACCGCAAGAATAAAACGGCAATCGATGAAAGCTCGGATACATGGGATACGATTGACTGGCTCATTAAAAACGTTAAGGGCAATAACGGCAAGGTGGGGATGTACGGCATCTCTTACCCGGGATTTTATACGGCAGCTGCACTTCCCGATGCGCATCCGGCATTAAAGGCTTCCTCACCGCAGGCGCCGATATCTGATTTCTTTTTCGACGACTTTCACCACATGGGAGCTTTCCTTCAAAGCTATACCGCAGCATTTGCCGTTTTTGGCTATCAGAAAGAGGGCCAGACAAAAGAAGACTGGTTCACTGACGAGATCATGCGGTTCTATGGTCAAGCCGCTCCGGATGGCTATGCGTTTCATCTGAAACAGGGACCGCTGAAGAACATCACCGAAAAATACCATCACGACAACTTCTTCTGGCAGCAGATCGTGAATCATCCGAACTACGACGAGTTCTGGCAGAAGCGCAACATACTTCCACACCTTCGGAATATCAGGCATGCTGTTCTCACCGTTGGCGGATGGTTCGACGCCGAGGATCTTTACGGCCCGCTCAATATCTACAAGACCATTGAGCAACACAATCCTGCCGCTATGAACACCATTGTTATGGGGCCATGGGCGCATGGTGACTGGGCGCGTCCGGGTGGCAAGAGTACCCACAATCATATTTACTTCGGCGACAGCATTTCCACTTACTTCCAGCGCGAAGTCGAGCGCAAGTTCTTTGCCTATCACCTGAAGAGCGAAGCTAATCCGTCGCTGCCGGAAGCGTTGATGTTTGATACCGGTACAAAGACCTGGCGCAACTTTGACGCATGGCCTCCGCGTGATGTACCGCGTCTTAAATTGTATTTCGGCGAAGGTGGAAGGCTGTCTATCAACAAGCCGCTGGATGAAAAAGCAACATTCTCCTATGTGAGCGACCCCGCCAAACCCGTGCCCTATACGTCACAAACGGAAGGGCTCACATTCACTCCACGTCGTTTTATGAGCGATGACCAGCGTCATGCCGCACGCAGACCTGATGTCATTACGTTTGAAACAGAGGTGCTCGCGGAAGACGTTACCGTCGCCGGAGAAATACTCGCCAAACTTAAGGTATCGATGACCGGTACGGACGCAGATTTTATCGTAAAACTGATTGATGTGTATCCTGACAACCATCCTAACTACGAACACAATCCGAAGAATATTGTAATGGGTGGCTATCAGCAACTGGTGCGCAGTGAAGTCTTTCGCGGTCGCTTCCGAAACAGCTTCGAAAAACCGGAGCCTTTTGTGTCGGAGAAAGTGGCTGATGTGAACGTTCCGCTCCAGGATGTGCTCCACACGTTTAAGAAAGGTCATCGGATGATGATACAGATCCACAGCACATGGTTCCCTTACATAGACCGGAATCCACAAAAATACGTGGACAATATTTTCAAGGCTAACGAAGAAGACTTCATTAAGTCAACAATAACGGTTTACGGGAATTCCGTTATCGAGGCAGGAGGATCCCAGAACATGAATACGCGTATTGATTTGAAGAAGTAAGCTATTTTGCTTCGCCGAGTATGTTGAATGAATACACGTAGAAGTCCGGATCGACGACGATTGTCGGGTCGGTAGCATCTAGTGTGGTCTGTGTAAAATCAGTAGTTGGACGTATTGTTACTGGCGAACCATTGACAAGGATCGTCACCGGCATGTCGAAGGATTCAATACAGTTTACCCAGCGATGGGAAAGCACATTACCCTTTACGCGGTATTCCAGGACCGGAATACGTTTGTCCCGGAGATACTGATCAAAAAACGCGTTGAGTTTTAAGCCTGTCTTTTCGGCGACGTATTTCTCAACTTTTTCAGAGGTAACGATGCTGTGATAAAAATCACGGTTGAGACCGCGTAACACCTCGCGCCACTTCGCATCATCGTTGACGATCTGACGCAGGGTGTGCAGCATATTATGTCCCTTGTAGTACATGTCACCTGAACCACGCTTGTTGACGCCGTATGTTCCAATAATTGGTTTGTCGTTTAGAATGTTGCTGCGCAGCCCGCGTGTATAGGTTGCACCCGCTTCTGTGCCGTAATGGTATTCGGTAAACAGACTTTCGGAGTAACTCGTAAACCCTTCGTGCACCCACATGTCGGCGATGTCTTCGGTGGTCAGGTTGTTGCCGAACCATTCGTGACCAGACTCATGTATGATGATGAAATCCCATTTCAGCCCTTCGCCGGTTGAACTCAGGTCTGTTCCTTTGTAACCCATCTTGTATTCGTTGCCGTAGGTCACGCAACTCTGGTGTTCCATACCGAGGTAGGGTACTTCGACAAGTTTGTAGCTGTCTTCGTAAAAAGGGTAGGGGCCAAACCAGTGTTCCAGCGCCTGCATAGTTCGCACGGCATCTTTGAAATGCACTTTAGCGCGCTCCAGATTATTGCGAAGCACCCAGTATTGCATATCGAGTTGCCCCTTTTCACCCGCAAATTTTTCGGAGAAGTTCACATAATCGCCGACGCTGAGATTTACGTTGTATGTGTTGATCGGATTAACAACTTCCCATATGAACGTTTTGGTTTTGTTGCGTTCTGTTTTCTGGCTTTTGAGACGTCCATTGGAAACGGCGACCAGTCCGGAAGGAACGTTCAAGCGTATAATCATGCCGTTGTCGGGTTCGTCGGTCTGGTGATCCTTGCAGGGCCACCACACACTTGCGCCGAGACCCTGGTTGGCATTTGCGATGAAGTGTTTGCCATTGCTGTCCTTTTTCCAGGCAATCCCGCCATCCCACGGCGGCATTTTTGCAACGCGTGGTTTGCCGGAAAACGCTACGAGAATTTCATTCACCGCGTCCTTGTTTTGTGATTTTGTCAGGCGGACAAAATGGGCTGCGCCGTCACGTTCAACAACAAGTTCCTTACCGTCCTGCGTTGCGCGGTCAATTGCCATGGGCTGCTGCAGGTCTATCTGCATCACGTCTCCGGCGGCCAGTACCTTATAGCGAATAACGTTAGTACCTTTTATGGTCTGATTTTCAGGATCAATTGCGACAGACAACTCATACTTTACAACATCCCACCACGCGCGTTGTGGCATGACGGATCCCCGGAGCGTGTCTGCCCGTGTAAACGGGAATTCACGCCCGTGCTGTGCAAGAGACGGGAGAGAAGCAAGGACCAGAAAAACGCAAAGAAAGCTCAGTCGTGCGGTAGCCATAGGATCAGGTTAATTATCGAAAGATAATCACTGTTCCGTGTACACGCATCAATCCCTACGATTAAATGCGCCTGACTATTGCGAACGGTCACCGAACCTGATGTCAGGCCGATCGATCAGCCCTTCAATGCCAGTGCCAGGATTGCAGAAGAAGCTTTCAGACGCGACTCCGTAAGTGCGGGTTCATTCATCTGGAATTTGAGCGTGTTATCATCTGCGATGAAAAAGCTCACACCGGCACCTTTCTTCACAAGGCCGTCGCGCTCGGTTACGACGAGTACCGGCTTTCCTTTGAAATGCGCGACAAAGTCATCGGTGGCGCCACTCTTCATATCGCTGATGAACACCATGTGAACGCGGGTCAGATCCGTCACGTTTTTTGCTTCGACGACTTTGATGGTCTGAACTCCGGCTTTCCTTCCGGCGACTGCGGTCTGCATTTCCTGGAGAAGTTTCTGGTTTCCGACGACGGCTATGATGAAGTCGCCGTCACGCGCGTCCTGTGGCCATTCGATATACTTCGTAAAGCTGTAAAGGAATACGCTGTAGGTTTTATAGTTTGTGGTTTGCGCATGCAACGAACCTGCGAGTAGCCCCAGGTTGAATGCAAGTGCCATGACACGTATCGTGAATTTCATTTTCATATCAATTAATTGGAGAGGGGCAGGGTGTAAGCAATTTTCATACATAACTCGCGGCTCCTGCCGCCGACGGGAGCGAAGTCACCGTTGTACGCCTGAGCCATCACGGGTTTTTCATTCAGGATATCGTAAGCGCCTATGCTGGCCGTTAATCCCGGTGTCAGCAGATTTGTGTAGGTCAGGTTTGCGTTCAGCAGGGTATAAGGAGCAAAGCGCGAAACCGCGGGAGCACCTTCTTCATCGATGTGATCGTACGCGAATCGTTCACTGAAGTGGTTGGCAGTGAGGTTAACACTAAAATCATCGGTGATGTTGTAACCGGTTATGATTGAGAGTTTTTGTTGTGGGAACGCAATGAACAACGCATCGTTGCCGGGCACTGCGTAACGATCCACCGAGCTGCTTCCGGCCTTATAAAATGAATAGTTTGCCTCAAACGACCACGCGGATTTTCTGAATGTGTACACAACCTCCAGACCATGCGTACCGAAACGTTCATTGTTTACGTAACCCTGCAGCAACTCACCACCGCCAAGGTCGACATTGGTGAAGACGATAATGTCTTTCGTTTTGATTTGATATCCGTTAATACTGAGGAGCATGTCCGGAGTCAGCTGGAAGCCGGTTTCAAGTTCGAATACCATGGAACGTTCCGGCTTGAGGCCTGTGCTTAGATTGATGTTGTCGATACCGGGTGCGCGATAAGAGCCACTCGCAAGCGCCTTGAAGTGGAAGTTACCGAATCGCTTTGTCAGTGCGAGGCGAGGTACGAACGCTGCACCAAATGCGTTGTGTTTGTCGACGCGAAATCCTCCCGTAATATTAACAAACGGATGTTTTATCAAAGCCTGCGCGTAGAAGGAATAAAGGTGGAATGAAACATCCTGTTTTCCCTGGAAATACGCTTCATCTGTTCGGGCTTTCGCATAATCGTGGAGCACTTCGGTTCCCGCAATGAGATTTGTACGTCTTGAAACGTCATACGATGCGAACACGCCACCTTTGATACGACGTGCCATGTTATCGAAGTATTCTGAGCCGTCCTCGAGATAGTACTGGCTCCACGGCCGTTGCCTTGTATAGTTGACGAATGGCGTTACCGTTAGCTTTGGGTTAACGTGGAAATCATTGCGCGCCGCGAAATAAAAACTCTTGAATTGCGTGCTAAGTACAGGATCGCCGGTTTCGTAGTTTTCGAACATGCCGCGTACTGAAAGACCACCGCTTCGGATCCCTGCTGCGAAGAGTAACGTCGTGGTCTCTGTATAATCCGTCAGGTTAACAGGACCTTCTTCTTCGTACAGATCCTGATAATACTGATCACTTAGTATTGCATTTCCCCACGAGACGCTGGCGTCGACGATGGTATTTTTCGAAATCTCTTTTGAGCCCCCGGCCTGGAAGTTAGTGCGGCCATAGGTATCAGGCAATGCACCGTAAGTCATGGCCAGGTGAGCGCCGTTGTTTTCTGTGGCACTGCGCGTAATAATATTGATCACACCATATTCGGCGTTGCCACCATAAACAGCAGAGCCCGGACCGCGGATGATTTCGATGCGATGAATAAGGTCAATAGGGAAGCGGTTAAAGAACGCGACGTTCTGATACATCAGTTCGTTGAGTTCGTGACCGTCGAGCATGATAAGTATCTTGCCTTCAAGCGACCACGCCCCGCGGAGTGCAATACCGGTGACAAAACTTACATCGGCGCCGAAGTCAAATCCGGGTACGAGTCGAAGTACGTCGATCAGATCGCGGGCGCCGGAGCGCTGGATGTCGTCGCGCGTCACAACGGATACAATACTGGGTGTTTCCCGGGAGGCCAGCGCTTTCTTTGACGCGGCGCCCACGGTCTCGTTGAGCTTTTTCTGCAGTTCTGAAGCTTCAGTAACTGCGCTTAGGTTCATCAGGTCGTTCAGGTCGGTTGAGTCCTGGTCCTGTCCCATTGCCCCTGCGCTCGCTAAGAGCAGCAGGGAAGCTAAAAAATATTTCATATCGGTTAGTAGGAATATTAAAAGTAGTGATTCCAACGGTTGGCCGATACGCCGGAATTCCGAATTTCTTACACGGGCGTTTAAAGTGTTATTTCAGACCACTTCATGGACGTGAGGAGTGGAGTTGTCCGAGAGATTGTAGTCAACGTCAGACTTTGCGGGCGAGTCTGGTGCCGTGAGTAGAGATTCCTGAGACACCCGAAAGGAGGACCAATGACAGCCGGTAATTGGATTATTGTATGGCAGAATACCCATCGTGGAATGTTATTAGCCAAATGTTCGGATGTCTCCCGGAGTGAATCCGTGAAAATCAAAAACACCAGGGTTCTGTATAGTGCCTAACCTTGCCAAAAATGACGGACTTGTGTCATGGCAAGTAAAATTGAAGGAGGTTGTTACTCATGCCTGTAAAGGGCCGGACCGCGGGTAGAAACACCGGGTCACTTGGTCATTTGCGTATAAATACAGATCATTTCGTATCATTTTATAAAAAATAGTGCTCTCGAGAACAAAAAAAAACCGCCACGCAGGTCAATGCTGTGGCGGGTGAAGTCGGGATGACTGGATTCGAACCAGCGACCTCTACGTCCCGAACGTAGCGCACTACCGGGCTGTGCTACATCCCGTAAAAACGGCTGCAAAGTAAGCAAGAATTGCACGCAAACGGAATAGACGCCTTCTAAAAGATGAACAAAATTGGCGACGTTTTGCAATAGTTTACGTGCGTCTTTTATATTTGCACTTCCTTTTTCGAAAAGGGCGAATTTACGCCGGAAATCACATCCAAGACTTTGAACTGTTGAGCAGTTTCTGGATTATTGGAGAGGTGGGTGAGTGGCTTAAACCAGCAGTTTGCTAAACTGCGGTACTGGGCAACCGGTACCGGGGGTTCGAATCCCCCCCTCTCCGCATCAAAAGTTGTCCGCCGAAAAATTGGTCCGCTAGGCGGGAAGGTTCCGATTGTCAGGATGATAAAGAGATTGGTCCGCTAGCTCAATTGGATAGAGCAACTGCCTTCTAAGCAGTAGGTTCCGTGTTCGAGTCCCGGGCGGATCACAGAAAATAGTTCGGGGTGTAGCGCAGTCCGGTAGCGCACCTGGTTTGGGACCAGGGGGTCCCAGGTTCGAATCCTGGTACCCCGACAAGCCCGTCGAAGCTTACAAAGCTTAGGCGGGCTTTTTTATTTTTATCGACTTCGTTTTCAAACCGCCGCCTTACGCAAAAAAATCCTATGCTTTCCTTACCTCCTTCGGCTCGTCAACCATCGCGATGATCGTATTTCCGTTCTGCGGCGTAATCTTGTCAGTCATCGTTACCGGTATCAGTCGATTGCCACGGTTAATGATCACAAATAAGAGTGTGGGCTCCTGACCATATTTCCTCTTGAAATCGTCCCAGGTAAATTCTTCACTCAGCGTCGTGCCCTTGATAACAGCGCCGTTCATCATCCTGTTCGTCAGGTGTCCGTAGTTCACACCTTTGCCAAACAAATACCGGCCACGCAAATGCAATGGTGAAAACTCAAGTTCATCCTTATTCGTGTTGGGGACGAGCTGATATAAGTTGCTGTTGTCAAACAAATCCGCGAACTGAAGCACACTCAACGAGTTCACTTCATCGTTCGATGTCAATGCAAGCAGTTTGCCGATGCCCTCCAGATTCAGCTGATCAATCGTGCGTTCTGAAATAATGCTCTCATTGATCGCGGTCAGCCCCATCATTTTTGCCTTGGTGATATTCTGCCGGTTCGTGTCAACCACGACAACGGAAAAACCTTTCTCCTGCAAAATCGAGGCAATGTCGAGTGCCCATTGCTGTCCACCTGCGATAAGCACACCCTGCGGATCGGACTGGCTGACTTTCAACCAGCGTGCGAGTAACGGTGCGGTAAATCCGTAAATAATAACTGTTCCTATGATGACGAGGAATGTAACCGGGACGAGAGCTTCGGCCTGCGGCAGATCAGACTCAGCAAGGCGCAATGCAAATACTGATGACACCGATGCTGCAACGATACCTCTGGGCGCCATCCACGAAATGAAAAGTTTTTCGTTCATGTTAAGACCCGACCGAAACGTCGACGCAAAAACAGAAAGGGGGCGCCCGATGAATATCAGGACCAGCAGGAAAAAAACACCCGATACACTGAGAAATGCTTTGATGTTCAGGAGTTCGAGTCTTGCAGAAAGCAGGATGAACAATACCGGAATGATGAACAACGTGAGATTCTCTTTGAACTCGCGGATCTTTTTTGTTGGCGCGTACTTCTGATTGGAAAGCACGATACCCATAATGGTGGCGGCCAGAAGCCCGGACTCCGCCTGAAAGTGATTGGACACCAAAAATCCGACGACGACAAACGTGAGTGATGCCGTACCCTGCAGATAATCTGGTATCCAGAATTTCTTTATGATGAATGCAAGGAGATACGCAAACGATCCACCAATGACAAGTCCGGCAAGGATCGTCCGGCCTACATTCAATAACACCGCCATCAACGCCTGCTGCGCCTCACCAATAATAATGACTTCAAAAACGAGAATCGTTAATAATGCACCGATCGGATCGATGAGAATCCCTTCCCACTTGAGAACATTGCCGACTCGCTTTTGTGGTTTTATATTCCGCAACATCGGTCCTATTACAGTAGGGCCGGTCACTGAGAGTACAGCACCAAGCAAAACCGAGACATTCGCATTCAGGCCAAGCAGCCAGTGCGCACTCGCAGCAGTTACGATCCATGTTACGATAACACCAAGCGAGATAAGCAGGCTAACCACTCTGCCAATCTTCGTGAACTCACTGATTTTCAAGGTGAGCCCACCTTCAAACAGGATGATGGCAACTGAAATGGAAACGAACGGTATGAGCACGTCGCCAAAGAGTTCGTTGGGATTAAGATAGCCGAGAACCGGACCGGCCACGATACCCGAAAGAAGCAGGAAGAGGATGGAGGGAACCTTTACCCGCCATGAGATCCATTGCGCGCCAAAACCGAGCGCAATGATCAATCCCATACCAATTAGAACGTGTTCCGCCATTCGTTACTTTATGCGGGGAAAATACATAGACTTTCGCAATTGAGACCAGTACATGTATGATCGGTTATCAAAATAAATAATGCCAAATCCGGCAATCCGATTGCAATGCGTGGAAAATCTGGCTCAATACGTTATTATTGGGCGAGTTTGATCTATGACTGAGATCAGAGACGCATCATTTCCGGACATTGAAATCATTCAGGACATCGCGCAACGCACGTGGTGGCCGGTGTATTCACTGATCCTGTCAACGGAACAGATCGAATACATGCTGGCAGAAATTTACTCGACACCTGCGTTATACGGCGTGATGAAGGATGGCTCACAGCGTTTTATTGTTCTGTACGAGGGCGGAGTCGCGAAAGGATTTGCTTCGTATGGTGTATGGAAAGACCAAGTCGATACGTGGAAGATCGCAAAACTGTATGTGCTGCCGGATCAACATCGAAAAGGGTTTGGACGAATGCTTCTTGACGAAATCCGCCATCGTGCCAGACAGAATCAAATCAAAACGCTTGTGCTCAATGTCAACAGATATAATCCCGCGTTGGATTTCTACAAGCGTTACGGATTTGACGTGCTTCGCGAAGAAGATATTCCAATCGGGCCTTACTTCATGAACGACTACGTAATGCACCTGCCGGTGTGAGTATCATTATCGGTAGTAGGACTTTTTTTTCGCGGGACGCAGTAGCGATCCCGTTAGTGCGCCCAAACCGCCAACGAGTCCTCCGATAACAAGCGTAACCGTTACCAGGAGCCACGCTTCTTTAACAGGAAGGATGGCAGCAACTTTGTCCGCAAGGGGCGCCGCAGCGACTGATGTGATCTTAAAAATCTTGATTCCCCACAATGCAACTACGCCCAGGAAGCCGCCGGGGAAACTTGTTTTCGATGGAAATGCATAGCCCATCAGCATGGCCACGAAGGCGACACTATACCACGGAAGGAACGTGACGGCGATGTAGCCAAGCAAAACGATGCCAATAATCTGAACCAGTATTCTCATGTCATTCTTCCGGGGTTAAGAGCAGTACGTCGGGAAATTGTTTTTCGATGGCGGCTGCATCACTGCCGAATACAAGTGGGTAGTACTCACCATCGGCCCAGTAGGGAATCAGATTATCATAAAATGCGCTGCCCGGGTTACCGCTCTGACCACCCGGGTACACGCCCCACGCTCTTACAGGCTCCTCAAGACTGACGACGACTCGCCAGCTCGGACCGTGTCTCCTTCCCGTAGCATTAACGATCCCCGAATACCCGGCTGTCCGCGTGTGTCTGTTCAGAGGCTCCATTCTCAGGAGATGCTGGATGTACGTGTCCTTGTAATCTGCCCACTCTGCAGGTTGTTGATGTTCGTTTTCCCAGGCGGTAATTTTCTTTACACCGTCCTGAAATGCAAGATTTATGAGTTGGGCAACGGTTTCCTTTTCAGTGGTGGCTTTGATGTCAAAGAAGTCGAAGTCGGGCTTTGTTTTCATCAGACGAATTATACCTGATTCATCGGGTACATTCAGTGATACGTGCGCAGAATCAAATTCATCAAACATCAGATCGACAAAACTGTTCCACCACGCCTGATAGTAGGTTGCAGCCATCGATTCACGCGTGTTGAAATAATCCCAATAGCCTAACTCCTCCGCTATGCGGCTTTGTTCACCGCGAAGTGATGACGTATCAAGAAGAGACAACATCAACGGCAGACTTTCCGCCGCCTGCAAATTATAATTGTCATTTTGCAGCTTCATCATATCCGAAGGGCTCACGCTGTTGTTCTCAGACAACACCTGATTGATCCGCCGGTTTCGGAAGGTCTCGTAGCCGTGGCTTTGGATGTAGTAAGGATATGTGGCATCCACCGGGTATTGATTGGCAGAGCTCACGAAACCTCTTTCGGGATTTGTCTGACGGATTTGATGCTCCTCCGGAATGAACGCTTTCCATTCGGTACTCGTCCGTGTTCCATCAAGGACAAAACGGCCTTCATTCTTCCGGCGTACCGGAAACTTGCCGCGTACATGTATAGCGATGTCGCCCTGAACAGATGCGAATGCAAAGTTCTGCGCCGGCCCTGACCAGTAACGTAACGCCTGCTGGAAATTGTCATAGTTGCGCGCGCGATTGAGCAGATTAAATGTCTTCAACTCACGTGAGCCGTCGTGGGCAATCCACCGGAATGCAAAGCTGTTCTTCGCATGCTCGCGATGAAAGCCTTTGTCATATACGACCGGACCATGATGAGTATAATAAACCGTATCGTAAAACACGGCACCGTCGCGTACACGGAATTCTTCAATCCGAACAGAAGTTTTTTTCCATTCGCCATCACTCAGGTATTCGCGTTGTGTGGTGTCACGGAATTTAATATGATACCAATCTGTCAGGTCGCGTTGCGCATTCGTACAACCCCACGCGATGCTGTCGTTGAATCCCAGGATAACCTGTGGCGCTCCGGGAAATGAAGCACCCATCGTATTGATACCGGGCGCATTCAGGTGAACGACATACCAGATTGAAGGCAAGGTAAGATTGAGATGCGGATCATTGCTGAGAATGGGAGAACCCGTGGCTGTTCGCGAACCATGTACTGCCCAGTTGTTGCTTCCAATACCGCGCACTTTCTGCGAGGCCGGAGGTAAGTCATTCAAAGCAGCAGGTATCGCCAGCGGTACGGTGTCAAGACGTATCGGTTCAAAGTTCCAGGCACCAGGCGTGTCGACGATCGGATCTCCTGAATTATGATCGTTCTCGGCATAGAGTAACTCAAGCACTTCAGCTCCGTAAAGGTTAAGTGCATTAGTCATTTCAAGGTCGGCATCACCAATGTTGAGCGACTGCGAAAGGTTCATCAGTAAAAGCCCCGCCTTTTCCGGGGACCACATTTCCGGACGGTAGTCGAGCAACTTGTATTCAAAAGGGAGTTCGCGGTAGGAGAGTGTTCGAATATATGCGTTAACTCCTTCCGCATAGCGTGTAACGGCACTGTTAACGTCAGGGTCCTCCATCATCACGCGCGTTGCGTTTTCAGCGCCCCACGTCATCCCAAGGCGGCGCTGACGTCGGTCGAAGTCGAGCACGGCGTCACCGGGAATAATTTCTGATACGCGTCCCGCCGCGGCCATTACCTGGAATTCCATCTGCCAGAGCCGGTGATATGCGGTGACAAATCCCTGCGCGAAATACAGGTCATCCTCGTTTTCGGCGAAGATGTGGGGGATCATCAGACTGTCAAAAATGATCTTTACCGGCGCTTTTAATTGTGGCAACCTGAGTTTATCGTGGTTTTCGTTGTTTTTGGATTCGATATTTTGCCAGAATCCCTGGAATGGATCGAGGAATTTTCCAAGAGGTGGTACAGGCTGACCGCCAATAACCCATCGGTTGTCGAGAAAATAAATGAGAGCAACGGTTACGATCAGGCTCAGCAGAAATTTCGTCAGGCGCATCCTTAAGGTTTAGGTTCAGAGTTGATCCCGGACAGTCAACGAACCGGCCGGTTTTCGCTAAACTTCGCGTATTTGAATGAGGAAATAAAAACCTTTTTCTAATTTTCGATGGTTTTTTTCTTTAAAGATCAAAATACAAACGATTGAAACTGATTTTATCCGCTTATACTAAAGAGCAAATCCGAAAGGCAGCTGAAATAAAGGCTATCTTTTTCGACGTTGACGGTGTGCTGACCGACAGCCGGATTATTTATGATGATACCGGAAAAGAAATCAAGAATTTCAACGTAAAAGACGGTCAGATCATCAGCCACCTGAAAAAAGCGGGGATTATTGTCGGAGCTATCTCAGGAAGAGATTCTAAGGTAACGAGTTTGCGCGCGGCTGAACTCAAATTTGATTTCTGTCACCAGGGTATTCTTGACAAGGCTGATACGTTTCAGAAACTTGTGAACCATTACAAGTTTAAGAACAAGGAAGTTGTTTTCATCGGTGATGATATCAACGATCTGCCGGTATTCAGGATCGCTGGTTTAAGTGTCTGTCCAGCTGATACATTTGACTACATCAAAGAACAGGCAGACCTTGTGACGTACACGAAAGGCGGAAGGGGAGTGCTGCGCGAAGTGGCCGACCTCGTGCTTGCCGCGAGAGGTGAGTTTGAAAAATTACTGGAACGTAAAAAGAAGGACTAGCAAACGAGTCACCGCGTCGTCTTTCATCAAATACTATAAAACAAAATTCACAACATGCAAAAGTTTTCTTCTCCGGTGAACATTGCGAACTCAATAACACTTGGAACCGATCGTCTCGTTCTTTTCTCCGGGCCGTGCGCGGCTGAGAGTTACGACCTGTGTATGGAAACCGGATCGAAGGTGAAGGAGCTTTGCGCGAAACTCGACATAGCATACGTATTCAAGTCCTCCTTCGACAAGGCGAACAGGACTTCAGCCGGGTCATATCGCGGCCCTTCATTCGAAGGTGGTCTCGAGATTCTGTCGCGTGTGCGAAAGGATCTTGGCGTACCGATCGTGACCGATGTACACGAATCGTATCAATGCGCAGAAGTAGCTGAAGTGGTTGACGTGCTGCAGATCCCTGCATTTCTTTGCCGTCAGACAGACCTCCTTAAAGCAGCTGCGCGTACCGGCAAAGCAGTTAAGATAAAGAAGGGACAATTCATGGCACCTGAAGACATGAAGTATGCGGTTGACAAAGTTCGTGAGGAGGGCAACAACAATGTATTTCTCACCGAACGTGGTGCCAGCTTTGGGTACCATACCCTTGTCGTTGACATGCGTTCGCTTCCGATCATGCGTCAGTTCACGCCGGTGATTTTTGATGTAACGCACTCGGTACAGCAACCCGGAGGGAAGGGCGGTTCATCAGGCGGTCAACGTGAATTCGCACCGTTTCTCGCGCGCGCCGCAGCTGCTGTCGGAGTTGACGGCTTCTTTATCGAAACCCATCCCCAGCCCGAGAAGGCGTTGAGCGACGGCCCGAATATGATCCACCTCCATAATATGGAAGCATTCCTGACGATGCTTCACGACGTGTGGATGAACGCAAAAAAATACGCCGTATAAGCAAGGACACGGAATGCCCGTCAGAATTGAAACTTTTTTGATGAGTTCGGCAGATTGTGTTACTTTTGTGCCTTAACTCTACAGGATTGGTGGACTTTACCCTTACTAACCTCTTCGTTCTGGCAGTTATTGTGTTCCTGGTGTACTCGCTGTACAAGGAATTACTGAATCCGGCGCTCACTTTCTTTGTTTGTACCGTCGCCTTGCTGATGGGGAAGGTTATCACCGCAGATGACCTCCTAAGGGGGCTTTCGAACCCGCAAATCATCATCATTTTCCTGCTGGTAATCGTTACGGCCGGAATACGCATGGTCTTCGGCACCGAAATGTTTGCCCGGCTTTTTAATCCAAATCTCTCGGCAAAAGGTTTTCTGCTTCGGATGATGGTCCTCGTCTCCAGCATTTCAGGATTTCTAAACAACACACCCATCGTTGCCTTCATGATTCCGTATGTGAAGGAGTGGGCGCAGAAGACGGGTCGCCCGGCATCGAAGTTTCTTATTCCGCTTTCCTACGCGACGATACTTGGAGGAATGATGACCGTAATCGGTACATCAACAAACCTCGTGCTTAACGGATTGATCAAAGAATATGATCTGACCCCGCTTGGGTTTGCCGATTTTTTCTACCTGGGTTTGATGGTGACCATTGTAGGATGGATTTACTTCTACTTTATCGGATATGGCCTGCTTCCCGATAATGAAAACAAACTGGAAGTACTCCGCGAAAACGTGAAGGAGTACATCATTGAAACGGAGATCTTCCGCGGATCATCGCTCACAGGAAAGACGGTTAAGGAGGCCGGACTACGCAATCTGCAGGACATGTTCCTCGTGGAAATCATACGCGGCGATAACGTCATCTCGCCGGTCTCGCCAACGGAGGTGCTGGCGGAAGGCGACTTGCTGTTCTTTTCGGGAAATACAACCGCTATCTACAATTTTATAAAAGACGATAACGGACTTCGCATTCCAAAACAGGACTCGCTTGAGAACGAAGGCCACTTTAACTTTGTTGAAGCTGTAGTGCCGGCAAACTCAGAACTGATCGGTGTGCGAATCAAGGACTCTGACTTCAGAAAGCGATTCCGATCAAGCGTAATCGCAGTTCACCGGAATGGTAAGCAGGTTCCCGGCAAAGTGGGAGAGACTGAACTCGCAGGGGGCGACTTCCTCTTGTTGCTGGCCAGTGAGGAGCGCGACAACGGTTCTTACGAAAAAGACCTTTACTTCCTTTCGACACCGAAAAAGATTACAAACAAACGCGCAAAATGGCTGCCTTATCTTGGTGTGGGTGCGTTCGCATTCCTGTTGCTGGGCATCACTGGCACGCTTCCGCTTTTCAGCGTCTGTGTGGGAATAATCATAGCTTTTGTAATTGCAGGTGTGCTCAGTCTTACAGAAATCAGGAGGGAACTTGACCTCAGTCTGCTGATGGTGCTTGTTTGTTCGTTGGCCATTGGTGTTGCGCTTGAGAAATCCGGCACTGCTGGTTTACTCGCCGGTCTCATCATTGATTCCGCCCAGGCACTCGGTCCGGTTGGTGTTATTACCGCCCTGTTCCTGGTTACCATCCTGCTAACATCACTAATTACGAACGCGGCCGCCGTTTCCATTGTGTTCCCGATTGCAATGGCAATAGCCAGTCAGTTGGGGCTGTCATCAACGCCGTTCTTCGTTGCCATTGCCTTTGCAGCTTCGGGAGATTTCATGACACCCATCGGTTACCAGACAAACCTTATGGTATACGGTCCCGGCGGGTATACATTCCGTGATTTCTTCAAAGTGGGAGTAATCCTGACGCTGCTTTACATCATCATTTGTATTACGTTTATTTCGTATTTCTATAACCTGGTATGAGTTCTAATCACATATATCCCATAACCACGAAAGTGAGTAAAGCCCAGCGCGAAGAGCTTTGCAACCAACGGGCGACGCTGCTTTGGTTTACCGGCCTCTCCGGTTCGGGCAAATCGACACTGGCCGTGCAACTGGAGGCGCGGTTGTTCGCGCGCGGTTACAAAACGTATCTCCTCGATGGCGATAACATCCGTTCCGGACTGAACCGTGACCTTACTTTTACTGATGAGGGCCGCGTAGAAAATATCAGACGTATCGGCGAGGTAAGTAAACTGCTTCTTGATGCCGGCATCGTCGTGTTATCGGCATTTATTTCTCCCTTTCGTGAGGATCGCGAACAAGTAAAACGGATCGTTGGCGCCGATAATTTTGTTGAAATATTTGTGGACGCACCACTTGAAGTATGCGAGCAGCGGGATGTCAAGGGTCTGTACAAAAAGGCCCGTGCCGGCGAAGTAAAAAACTTCACTGGTATAGATTCACCATACGAAGCACCTGAAAAGCCCGACGTTCACATTCCAACGCACAAAATGGAGATTGAACAATCGATTGAAGTATTGCTGAATCACGTTTTGCCGCGGATCACGTTTTCAAAGCCCGGAACCTGAAAAATTACATTATCTTCGCGACCGGAAATTCGTCCTAAAACACTGAAAGACATGCATCAATATTATCTGAGCCATCTGAAAGAACTGGAATCCGAAGCCATCTTCGTAATACGGGAAGTGGTGGCGCAGTTCGAGAACCCCGCGTTGTTGTTTTCTGGCGGAAAAGATTCTATTGTACTGGCTTACCTTTCAAAAAAAGCGTTCTATCCTGCCCGTATACCGTTTCCACTGGTGCACATTGATACCGGTCACAACTTTCCCGAAACTATGGAATATCGTGACTGGCTCGTAAATGAACTCGGCGTAAGGCTCATCGTCGGATCTGTCCAGGAGAGTATCGACACCGGCAGGGCAAAAGAAGAGACTGGATTTAACGCAAGCCGCAACGCCCTCCAGACAGTAACGCTACTCGATACCATCGAAAAACACAAGTTCAACGCTGCCATGGGTGGTGCGCGTCGTGATGAAGAAAAGGCGCGTGCAAAGGAAAGGTTTTTCTCACACCGCGACGAATTCGGTCAGTGGGACCCGAAAAACCAACGGCCGGAACTATGGAACCTGTTCAACGGACGAAAAAGTCAGGGCGAACACTTCCGCGTATTTCCGATTTCAAACTGGACTGAAATGGATGTATGGCAATACATCTACACTGAAAATATTCCGATACCGAAACTCTACTTCGCGCATGAACGTGAGGTGATCTACCGTGATGGTTCATATCTCTCGACTTCACCCTGGCTTAAACTGAAAGAAGGTGAAACACCGATGAAGAAAGTTGTACGATTCCGTACCTGCGGCGACATGCCGATCACAGGTGCTGTTGAATCAACGGCGGATACGCTTGAAAAAATCATCGAAGAGGTTGCTGCATCGCGCAAAACAGAACGCGGCACCCGCGCGGATGACAAGCGATCAGAAACCAGTATGGAAGACAGGAAGAAAAGCGGATACTTCTGATCGATGGCCTCGCCGCGCGCGGGTTTCAGGTTTCAAAGTTTCAGGTTTCAGGAGGAAGCTTGAAGACAATGATCAATCTACCTTTGACCCCTTTAGGGGACAAAGGTGCACGAAGACACGGAAGGTCACGTTCCGGTTGGAAAGTTTAAAGTATGAAAGGATGAAGAGATACAGATTTCAGCATCGAACCTGAACTTTCATCTTTTATCCTTGAACCTGCGTGCCCGCCATAGCGTTTCGCGGCGGAAAACCTGAAACTTGAAACGTGAACGTTCACCTTTGAACTTTCGACTTTGAACTTTGAACTTTCAACTTTCATTTTGGATTCGAATAGATTTAAGAATAAAGACAGATAAATGAGCTATCTCAATAATCAACTACTTCGTTTTACGACTGCGGGAAGTGTCGACGATGGAAAGAGTACACTTATTGGAAGATTGTTGTATGACAGCAAGTCCATCTTTGAAGACCAGCTTGAAGCTGTGGAAGCTTCCAGTGCAAAGAAGGGATTTGACTATGTTGATCTTTCGCTGCTGACCGATGGTTTGAAGTCGGAGCGTGAACAGGGTATAACAATCGACGTAGCTTACCGGTATTTCGCGACGCCGAAGCGGAAATTCATTATTGCCGATACACCCGGGCATATTCAGTACACGCGCAATATGGTGACTGGTGCGTCGACTGCGAACCTTGCGCTGATCCTGATCGATGCGCGTAAGGGTCTCGTTGAACAGACATTCCGCCATTCGTTCATCGCATCGCTGTTGAAGATTCCGCATATTATCGTCTGCGTAAACAAGATGGATCTTGTCAACTACGACGAAGCGACATTTGACCGCATTGTGGAAGAATACAAGGCGTTTTCTTCAAAGCTTGAGGTCTCTGATATTCAGTTTGTTCCTATCAGCGCACTCGTTGGTGACAACGTCGTGAACCGCTCTGAAAACATGCCGTGGTACCAGGGTGCCACGCTGATGCACATGCTCGAAACCGTCCATATTGAAAGCGACTACAACCATATCGACGGCAGATTCCCTGTGCAATATGTAGTGCGTCCGCATTCGAAGGAGTTTCATGATTTCCGTGGTTACGCGGGAAGAATCGCAGGCGGAATTTTCAGACCCGGCGATGAAGTTAGCGTCCTGCCATCCGGATTTCAATCACGCATACGTGAGATATGGTTTGGTGAGGAAAAACTCGATGAGGCTTTTGCCCCGATGTCGATAACGATGACACTTGAAGATGACATCGACATCAGCCGTGGTGATATCATTGCCAAGGTGAACAATCAACCGCATTCGGATCAGGATATCGACCTGATGTTGTGCTGGATGAATGCGCGTCCGGCGAATCTGAATTCCAAGTACTATCTGCGGCACACAACCCGAGAGGTGCGCGGTGTGCTGAAGGAAATCCAGTATAAACTTGACATAAATAATCTTCAACGGATTGAAAATGCCGAGCAATTGGTGATGAATGACATCGCCCGCGTCAAGATACGCACAGCCCAGCCGTTGTTTTTCGACAGCTACAGGAAGAACCGCATCACGGGAAGCTTAATCCTTGTTGATGAAGCGACCAACGAAACCGTGGCTGCGGGTATGATTGTTTAACATTGCATCGCAAGCTGATTTTTCATGAATCTCGATAACCATTTGCTTACCGCCATCGAAGCGGCCCAGGAAGCCTGTAAAGCAATCCTGGAGGTTTACAATTCCGATGATTTCCAGGCTGAGGCAAAGGGGGATCAGTCTCCGCTCACTCTGGCAGACCGTAAAGGACATGCCGTCATCGCGCTGATACTTGAGGCAACAGGACTGCCCGTGCTCAGTGAAGAAGGGAAGGATATTCCGTACGCCGAACGCAGTCAGTGGCAGTATTTCTGGATGGTTGACCCGCTCGACGGGACGAAGGAGTTCATTAAACGCAACGGTGAGTTCACCGTTAATATCGCACTCATTCACAATGGTGCGCCTATCCTTGGCGTTGTAGCCGTGCCTGTGACAGGTGAAGTATTCTTTGCGCGACAGGGCCACGGCGCATTTGTCCGCAGAAATGGCAACGACGAAGCATTACCGAAACGACGCTTATGGGATCTCACACAGACAGGTCTGCGTGTAGTCGCTTCGCGTTCACACATGAATGATGAAACGCGTGAATTTATCGAGAGCCTTCGTGATCCGCAGCTTGTGTCAAAGGGCAGCAGTCTCAAATTCATGCTGCTCGCGGAATCAAAAGCGGATGTCTACCCACGCTACGCACCCACAATGGAATGGGATACTGCAGCAGCGCATGCCATCGTGAATGAAACCGGACTGAAAGTTCTCCAACATGGCTCCGACCAGGAACTCAGGTACAACAAGGAGAATTTGCTTAATCCGTACTTCCTGGTGAGGTAGGTTTCCCGCCGTCGCGAAACGCTTTGGCGGGCACGCAGGTTCCTTCGAAAGGCTCTTATCACAAGGTATATTGGATCCGTCGTTGAAAGAGTGGGTGATTTCTAATTTTTCTTTCATAATAATTCATAATTTTTAGTTGGTGCGACCTGACTTTGTGCTCCCGTTTTGACAAAATAATATTAATAAACGGCACCGTCCTGAGCACGGCATGTGCGTTGGCCAGCAGCGAGCGCAGGACCCGGGTGAGCGTGAGTGCCTGGACTGAAACACTTTTCAAAAGAGACGCGATCTTCTGACACAAGCCATTCATCACCTCGCAGAGATTTTTTGTTGGATTGTAGTACTCATCGGGCGGAGACGGGATATCCTTTCACTCTCATACTCACACTGTCATTTACTCTGTCTTTGAGCCGTGAACTAAGGAGCGCGCGAGAGAATCGGGTTACGCCGACTTCATCTGGAAACTGAGAATGATCAACAATCCTGCTGTCGCTGCAGACGTAACCGCAGAATGTTCGAACACAAACGCTGTACTAATCATCATACCCGCTGCAATACAACCCATCCGCCATAGGAAATTCTGGAACGGCAGCGATACGTTGAAGATAAACCACACCAGTCCCGCGGTCATTACTATTCGTACGACCCATGAGAATCCGGCAATTTCATCCCAATGCAGTATGCTGTAAAAATCACAGACGAAATAACCCGCGAGAACGACGCTGTAAATCAACACAGCAGGATTATTTCCCGGCTTAAGAGATCGTGTTACAATGAATATGAGCATTGCCACGGCTGCGGGAAACCAGTTTACTGCAATGCCATCATCAGCGTTAAGCGTATCGCTGAGCAGATGCATGATAAAAAGACCTGAAAGCATAGCAATGGATCCTGCGGCAATCAATATCCGGATTGACTTCGGCGCGACGGTTATTTCAAACGCTGATCGTGACAGGGCTTCACCCTCACGAAGCATCCACAACACCATTCCCGCGAAGAAGAGTAGCGCGGCAAACAATTCAGTTCCTTCTTCAATCAGTCCCGGCAACACCGGTCGCACCCAATCAGAATCGTGACTCTGCCACATCAACGTTTCCCTATACTCGTGAACCGGAACCGTCAGAAACAATAGCGCACCCGCAGTCATCATCCAGAAAGGAGAGGTCCGCCAGCGGACCTCGCGTACTACGCCGAACATCACGCATCCTATGGCAATTAACAACGGCAATGAAAGCACCGACTCCCAGGTCGATGTGCCCATCATGTCCAGCGATGTCAGCTTGCCCGCATTCTCGTGAAGCGAACCCATTTCGTCGAGTGATACCAGTGCGAAAAAGCCGGCTATGATGAGCCAGCCCCATCCCTTTTTCTCGGAGTTGATTGTTCGCAAAAAACAGATTATCGCAACCGCGGCGGTGAGAAGGAACAACATTGACGAATACCCCGTGGCAAGCGTATTCTCCGAAGTGAGGTTAAACTGCGAAAGCACGAATATCCCCGTTTGTGTGGACAGTATTCCGGAGAGTCTGCCGGGACTGGCAAGCAGGTCGTACACGATGCCGGAAGCGATAAGTACCAGCACGTTGAGTAAGATCAACCATTTCGTCATGCGCCACAAAAAGCCGGTGTGGATCTTCAGTGCCTGCGACGTGCCTCCGGCCGGAACGCTGAATTGTTTTCCTGTCATTGTATTACAAAGATGATAATTCGTGACGAAAGCATCGTGACCTCCTGATTCAGGTGCTGTCGGCATCCAATTTTAAAGGGGATTGCTGGGACCCTTTGAAATAATATGGATCTATCCGGAAAAATCTTTGTTGCCGGCCATAAAGGAATGGTTGGTTCGGCGATTGCACGCTGCCTGCGCCGAAAAGGCTGCGACGACCTGATTGAGGCAACCTCCGATGAACTTGATCTGCGGAATACCGCCGACGTGAACCGCTTCTTTGATGAAAACAGACCCCGTTTTGTGTTTCTGGCAGCCGCCAAAGTGGGCGGAATCTATGCCAACAATACGTATCCCGCTGAGTTCCTGTATGACAACCTCATGATTGAAGCGAACGTGATCCATGCCGCGCATTTGGCTGGGGTGGAAAAACTGCTTTTTCTGGGTTCGTCGTGTATCTATCCGAAGTTTGCTTCACAACCTATTCGCGAGGACAGTCTGCTTACGGGCGAACTCGAGCCAACGAATGAAGCATATGCTATTGCAAAGATCGCAGGGATCAAACTTTGCCAGGCCTACCATAGGCAATACGGAAGCCGATTCATCACTGTAATGCCGACTAACCTTTACGGTTACGGCGACAACTACCATCCACAGAACTCGCATGTACTCCCTGCGTTGCTTCGCAGGTTTCATGAGGCGAAAGCTGAAAGCCGTTCCGAAGTAGTGATATGGGGTACCGGAAAGCCACTGCGCGAGTTTATGTTCGCCGACGACCTGGCAGAGGCATGCGTCTTCCTCATGGAACGATATGAGGAGCCGGAACTCGTTAACGTCGGCACAGGTGAAGAAGTAACCATTCTCGAACTGGCGAAAATGATTGGTGACGTAGTGGGCTACTCCGGACAGATCACATTTGATCCGACAAAACCCGACGGTACACCGAGGAAGCTGCTGGACAGTTCCAGGCTGCATGCCCTCGGCTACAAACACAAAGTCTCGTTACGCGATGGTCTGAAAAAGACGTACGCAGATTTTCTTGAACACCAGGTGACCCAAAGTATATCATGAAGAAAGCATTTGTTACAGGCATAACGGGTCAGGACGGAGCATACCTTGCGGAGTTTCTGCTACAAAAGGGCTATGAAGTCCACGGCATGAAAAGGCGTTCATCCCTTTTCAACACAGAACGTATTGACCATCTCTATGAGGATCCTCACGATAAAGGTGCGCGGCTCAAGCTGCATTATGGCGACCTCACCGACTCTACCAATGTGATCCGTCTCATCCAGGATATTCAACCGGATGAGATTTACAATCTGGGTGCGATGAGTCATGTCCGTGTTTCATTTGAAATGCCGGAGTACGTTGCCAACACCGACGGCATCGGAACGCTGCGCATCCTTGAAGCGGTGCGTTTGCTCGGACTTGCACAAAAGACGCGGATATACCAGGCATCGACATCTGAATTATTTGGAAAGGTACGTGAGGTTCCGCAGTCGGAAACCACACCTTTCTATCCACGGTCTCCCTATGGGGCGGCGAAGCTGTATGGGTATTGGATCACCGTCAATTATCGTGAGGCCTATAACATGTTTGCGTGTAACGGGATCCTGTTCAATCACGAATCACCGCTGCGTGGCGAAACTTTCGTCAGCCGGAAAATAACGCGTGCTGTGGCGCGGATCGTCCTCGGCCTGCAGGAAAAACTGTATATGGGTAACCTCGATGCGCGCCGGGACTGGGGTCATGCGCGTGATTATGTGGAAGCGATGTACCTTATCCTGCAGCAGGACAAACCTGATGACTACGTGATTGCCACGGGCGAGACGACATCGGTGCGCGAGTTTCTGGTGCGCGCATTCCGCCATGCAGGTGTGACCGTCGGATTCAGGGGCAGGGGTGTGGATGAAGTGGGCTTTGTTGAAAGTGTGGATCCGTTCATGGATGATTGTCATGTGAGACCAGGTCAGGAAATAATTGCTATTGATCCCCGTTATTTCCGGCCAACCGAGGTCGATTTACTTCTCGGGGATCCCTCAAAAGCCCGTGATATCCTGGGGTGGAAGCCCCGTTACGACGTCAATCAGCTGCTTACCGAGATGGTTGACGCTGATTTGACGCTTATGCGGAAAGAAAAACATCTGAAACAGGGAGGATTTACTGTTTATAACTACCACGAACATTAAATTTGCGGCGCGTGACAATGCGTGTCACGTGGTTATAAACAGGAAATGGCGAAAAAGATTATTGTTACAGGCGGGGCCGGGTTCATTGGCTCAAACCTCACGGAAGTTTTGTTGAACGACGAACGCGTCAGCTTCGTCAGGGTTATCGACGACTTGTCAAACGGATACTACGAAAACGTTGCAGGCTTTGAAGGGAACCCGAAATTTGAATTCGTGCGCGCTGATATATGCGATTACGAATCGATGGTGACGCTTACGAAAGGATTCGATGCGATCTCACACCAGGCTGCGCTGGGGTCCGTTCCACGCTCAATCCGCAATCCGATGCTTACCAATAGCGTAAACATCGACGGTACGGTTAATATTTTGCACGCGGCGGTCACCAATGGCATCGAAAGGGTAGTACTCGCCTGTTCATCGAGTACGTATGGCGACAGCCCGGAGCTTCCCAAGAAGGAAGAGCGTATAGGTAAGCCGTTGAGCCCTTATGCGATCACCAAATTTGCGATGGAGCTTTACGCCGATGTTTTTTTTAAGACGTATGGACTCAACTATGTCGGGTTGCGTTACTTCAATGTATTCGGACCGCGCCAAAGTCCTGACAACCCCTATGCAGCCGTGATTCCTTTGTTCTGCAAGGCATTCCTTGAAGGTGTGTCACCGGTAATCAACGGCGATGGAGAAACCAGTCGTGACTTCACCTACGTCGATAACGCCGTACAGGCAAACATGCTCGCACTTTTTACAGGCGATGCCCGCGCATTGAATCAGGTTTACAACGTTGCATGCGGCGAACAGACTACATTGAATTCGCTGGTGGGCATGCTGCGCGAAGTATCAGGACGCGACATCAAAGCTGAACATGGACCCGAACGTCCCGGCGACGTGCGCCATTCCCGCGCGGACATTACAAAAATCAAAACCCTCCTGGGCTACGAACCTGCTGTGTACTTCCGGGATGGGCTTGCGAAGATTTATTCCTGGTATAGTGAACGGAAATAGCTTTTGGCTGCAGCTTCGCTCATCGTAGATAAAATAATACCAATAGACGGCACCGTCCTGAGCACGGCATGTGTGCTGGCCAGCAGCGAGGGAAGGACCCGGGCGCGCCCGAATATTTGACTTAAACGCCTTCAGCGGTTCCTTCGAAAAAGCCTGGACTCAACACAGACGCGATCGTCGATTTTGCGTCATGGCGCCTGGTTGATCTTAACCTGATTGCGTGCTGATGAAAGTTGAAAGTCTAACGTTAATAGGCTGCCAACTCACCCAACCTGAAGCTGCTTCTCCGGAACGTTAAACGCCTGATAATACTTCAGGTACCACTCAACAAACTTCGCTACTCCTTCGCCGACGCATGTTTTCGGCGTATAGCCGGTATAGTCTGCAAGTACCGAGACGTCTGCGTGTGTCGCCGGGACGTCGCCGGGCTGCATCGGCATCATGTGCTTTATGGCAGTCTTGCCGAGGCATCGTTCAATTTGTTCGATGTATTCGGTGAGCCGTACGGCGTGAGAGTTGCCGATGTTGAAGATCCGATACGGGGCAGAGGACGTGGGTATTGAAGGATCCTGTCCATTCCATTCAGGGTCGGGTTCTGCAGGTTTGTTCATACACGAAACGACGCCTTCAACGATGTCGTCGATATATGTGAAATCTCGAAGCATATCGCCACCGTTGAATACCTTGATGGGTTTGTTGTTTATGATTGCGTCAGTGAACAGAAAGAGCGCCATGTCAGGTCGTCCCCACGGACCGTACACGGTGAAGAAACGAAGGCCTGTTGTGGGTAATCGATACAGATGGCTATAACTGTGAGCCATCATTTCATTGGCTTTTTTGGTGGCCGCGTAAAGTGACATAGGGTGCTCTGTTGGCGAGTCTTCCGGAAAGGGTGTGTTCGTATTAAGCCCGTATACACTCGACGTGCTGGCATACACAAGATGCCTGACTCCTGTCTGGCGACAACCTTCGAGTACATGCAGGAATCCGGTTACGTTGCTCTCCATGTAGACATAAGGATTTTCCAGTGAGTAGCGTACTCCGGCCTGCGCCGCAAGATGGATAACGTAGTCGAACTTTTCCCTTGAAAAAAGGTGTAGGAGCCCTGCGCGGTCGCAGAGGTCCATCTTCACGAAACGATATCCGGGGTAGCGGAAGGAATTAGCCAACCTGGGACCCGGGGAATGAATTCCACTTTCTTTGAGGCGGTCGATCTTGAGCTGTACCGCATAGTAATCGTTGATGTTGTCGAGGCCCACAACTTCGAATTCGTCGCGAATAAGCCGCAGTACTGTGTGCATCCCGATAAAACCGGCCGCGCCGGTCACAAGAACTTTTCCCTTCATGCGTTTAATTGAGCCAGCGACCCGATAAGTCAGTAGTAACTACAACACTCCTGATTTCAAAGCCGCCAGCACCGCGCTCGGGGATGTACGGACATGGCGTGAAACCGGCACCGACGGTATCTGTGGATCGAATTTCTAAATGTTCCATACCTGAAAAGCCAAAAAAACCTGTGCCGAAATTGAGCTTGCACGAGTTCATTATTGACAAAAAATGAATTCCGATCCCGCGGCCGGAGCTTCACCAGCTCCGGCAATAGAAAAAAAAGTGGCTCCTGGATGGATGGTGATCGCCGGAATTGACACCGGCAGCGACGTCGGTTGGTGACCAAAAGAAAATACTGAACCGGATTTTTTGGGGATGAGGCTACCTTATAAATCAGGTAGTTTCCTTCTGTAATGTTATAGGATAAACGTTAAGGAAAGGTGACAGATTATTCAATTTGAGGCGACGCGCGCACTCCAATCTTGAAATAATGTATCTTTGAAATTCAACTGTTGATTGACATCGTGAAAGAACGAATAAAAAAAAACTACTGGTCAGTAAACCAGCAGTTTTTTTGACGCGCAGCGTGAGGCAGTCGCGTCACGTGTAACGGATGCTTGTGTTGAAGGTCTTAGATTTTTCCTCCCTGACCATCGCCGCCTCCGCCGTTTTCATTCTGAGTGGGTTGAACCACTTCTTCGGTGCACGATGTAACAGTGAGTGAAGTTGCCATAGCAAACAAGATGATGTAGATGAACTTTTTCATAGTGTTTAGTTTTTGAGTGTGGTTAAAACTTTCTGCCAAGATTATCGAGATGAACATGCATTACAGATTCGAGCAACGGGATTACTTACCCAAGTACTTTAATTTTTTCAGCAAGGCACTCCTTCTCCTTGTCATTGCAGCGTTGTCTGTGAATGATGTGTATGCACAGAGCCGTAAGTTGGATTCACTTGAAGGTGTGCTTGCTCAGAAAGAAGGTATCGACAGGTTCGAGACCCTGATAAATAAGGTAAGGGTAACTCTCTACTCAGACATTACCCTGGCTCACGCCGCAGCGAATGAAGCTTATCAAATCGCACTCACCGAAGGTGACACAATTCGCATTATTGAAGGTGGCAGAGTGCTCGGACAGGTCCTCGCGCGCCAGGAGAAACGACTCGAATCCATCAAGGTGCTTGAACGCGTACTTCCGATCGCCGAACGACACAACCAGACTAAGGATGTCAAACTCATCCTGATGAACCTTGGAAATGCATACACATTTATTGGTGAGTACGACAATGCCCTGGAAGTTCACTTTCGCGTTCTGGCCCTCACGGAAGAAGACGGAGACATCGAAAACAGAGGCTTCACATTCAACAACCTCGGTGTTCTCTTTGGTAAGATGAAAAACTACAGGGAAGCGAAATCCTATTATGAAAAGGCTCTTGCTATCCAGCTTGAAACTGACCGTTACGATATCGGTATACTGCTCAGTAACATTGGCGACTGTTACAACGCACTCGGTGAGTACGAAAAGGCCCTCGAAAGCTACAAGCAGGCGCTTCGCGAATGCGTTGGAGAATGCGCACCCTCAATTGTTCTCAATGCCAACATGGGTTCGGGAGTTGCCCACTTCAATCTTAAGAATTTCGTGATTGCAGAAAAGCATCTGCAGATCGCGCTGAGCCGCGCCAAAGAAAATGATAACCGACGTTTTGAATCCGATATACATTACTGGATTGGCCGCATTTACAAGCACAGGAATGATTATGATGCTGCGATATCGGAATTTGAAAAATCAGAAGTGCTGGCAAAGGATGAATACAGCGAGTCGCTTATGCGCGCAAGTCACGCTCTCGCGGATATTTATCATTCCCGCGAAGACTTCAATAAATATTCGAAGTACATCAACCAATACATCGCACTGAAGGATGAGATGTACAACGAAGACGTCATGCAGACGCTGGCGCGAAGCCGGGCCGACTACGAACAACGCATTAACCTCGCCACTATTGAAGCAAACAAAACCACCATTGCGCAGCAGAAGCGTTTGTACATGGCGGCCCTCGTGATTGCTGTTCTGGCCGTCATTATTGTGATCGGACTTGTCGTCGCGTACCGCGCACTGAAACGTGTGAACTGGAAGCTGTCGGAAGCCCAGGATGTCATCCACGAACAAAACCGCAAGCTTGGTATACGGAACGTCGAACTTGACCGTCTCGTGGAAAAGAAAACGGAAGAGCTCAGGCATGTTAACCTCGCGCTGAAACAAATGAATGACGAACTCGATACCTTCGTGCTGAAGAGCGCCGAAGATATTCGCGCACCACTCGCATCCCTTATGGGAATATGCCACGTCGCTATGCTCGACATCAAAGACAACACGTCGTTGATGTACGTGAAGATGATAAGCAAAACAACAGAAGTTCTCAATTCGATACTCAAACGTCTGCTTGCGCTTAACAAGATCAATCACGCGAAGCCGAGCCTGTCAGAAACAGATCTGCCCGAACTTGTCGATCAGGTGTTGTCTCTCCAGATGAAGAAAGGAATTCCCGAGAAGGTCGTTGTAAGAAAGAACATTGTCAGGAATACGAGCCTTATCACCGACAAGGAGCTCATGAGTATCGTACTCGAAAACACCATAGACAACGCGTTGCGATTCTGCAATTCTGCTGAGGAAAAAGAACACTTCATTGAGATCAATGTTCAACCCGCAAACAATGGTCGTGTGAGCGTAAGCATCGTTGATAATCGCGACATGAGCGTTGAAGAAGGCACGCCGCGACTGTTCGATGTACTCCAGGGTTCCGAGTTCGAAACCGGTGAACCGGAGAAAGTTCAGCACGACCTGTATTTTGTGAAGACCGCTGCGAAAAAGATCGGAGGCAAAGTTGACGTGAAGAAAACTCCGGAAGGATATAACGAACTTACCCTCGTGTTCTGAGTACACACTGACCCAACGGCATTCCCCACAAATTAACGCTGTGTCCCCCGCACAGGGCTTACCCTTATTTTTCAGGGTTTTTTCAGTATTTTGGCTCTATCAGCCTTGCCGACGCCCTTCTATTGCTGGCTGGCATGAGATTTTAAGCGATAGTTCGTTTTAGTAAATACTCCTGATGAGGGAATTTATTTTTAGAAACGGCGGGAAATGTCCACAAATCGATAGCAAGGTCATGTTAGTTGACGACGACGAGGACGACCAGCTGATTTTTTTAAATGCCATGGAAAAAATCAATCCGGACCTGAATTGCATTACTGCGTGGAACGGAGTGGAGGCGTTGGAACAACTTTCGCGCATGAGGACGTTGCCGGAAGTAATTTTTCTTGATCTCAATATGCCGCGTATGAATGGTGAGCAATTTCTGGAGGCGTTCGCAGAAACGATAAATGCCGGCAGGATTCCGGTCATCGTAATGACTACCAGTGCAGACGTCAGGACTGTCGAAAGTACGCTCGCGAAAGGCGCGAGCCATTATATCATCAAACCGAACAGAGATGCAGAATGGTTGCAGGCATTGAGGCCAATATTGAGCAACCGGCAGGCGGCACGTGACGGTCATTTGAAACGACATGTTCCGACAAGAAGACGTTTTCATGAAAAATGAAAAATCCTACAAAGAGCACTTCAATGATTGACGATACAAAGCCAGCGGTCGATTCCGGGTCAGCATCCGGCAAAACCGATGCCGCCTCGGACAAGTCTTTCAAAGCGGTTACAAAAGATCGCTTTGAGCGGATTATCGATGAAGTCGAGGACTATGCAATCATTTCCCTTAATGCGTCAGGTATTATCTCGTCATGGAATCGCGGTGCAGAAAAAATCAAAGGTTACAAAGCTGAAGAAATCATCGGCAAACACTTCCGCCTGTTCTATACGCGCGATGAAAAGGAAGCGAAGTTTCCGGAGCAGTTACTGGCGAAAGCTGCAGAAACCGGGCGCGCCAACCATGAAGGATGGCGCCTCAAGAAAGACGGTACCCGCTTCTGGGGCAGCATATCCATCACGGCCATTCATGATGACAACGGACATCTGACCGGCTTTCTTAAAGTGACACGGGATCTCACTGAAAAACGAATCGCGGAAGACAGCCTGAGCAACTACGTGGAAGAGATCCAGCATAAGAATGAAGAACTGCGCAAGAGTCAGGATCGCTACCAGCGAATGGTGGAAGAGATCAAGGACTACGCGATCATACAGCTTGATCCCGACGGCATCGTCCTGGAGTGGAATCTCGGCGCCGAAAAAGTCAACGGTTATAAACCCAAAGAAATCATTGGAAAAAGTTTCCGGCTCTTCTATACCCACGACGATCGCGAAACGCGTCTGCCTGAACGTCTGCTGAAGACAGCACGCGACCTCGGATCAGTTACACATGAAGGCTGGCGTGTACGCAAGGATGGCCGCCGGTTCTGGGCCTACGTAGCGATCACCGCGCTTCACAATGAGAAAGGGGAGGTCTTTGGTTATTCAAAGATTACCCGCGATCTCACTGACAAACGCGTTGCCGAAGATCGCATCAGCAACTATGTCGAAGAACTCAAACAGAAGAATGAGCAGCTTCAACAAAGTGAAGAACGTTACTATCGTATGATCGAAGAGGTCGAAGACTATGCCATCATATTTCTCGATCTCGACGGATACATTCGTCACTGGAATGCGGGCGCAGAAAAGATCAAAGGATATTCCCGCGAAGAAGCCGTCGGAAAAAATTTCCGCCTCTTCTATACACGGGCCGATATGGAGAATGGTCTGCCGGAAAAACTTTTGCAGGAGGCCCTGATCACCGGTAAGGTGATTAATGAGGGCTACCGCCTCAGGAAGGATGGTACCGCATTCTGGGCAAGTGTTGTCATTACCGCGTTGCACGGAAAGAACAAAGAAGTCATTGGTTTCACCAAAGTGACGCGTGATCTCACGGAACGCAAGGCAGCAGAGGAGGCTCTCGATTTGAAAAACAGGGATCTTGAAGCAGCCAATGGCCAGCTTTCGTCTTTTGCATTCGTCGCGAGTCACGACCTTAAGGAACCGCTGCGCAAGATCCAGGTATTTGCCTCGCGGATATCAGAGATCGAACAACTGTCGGACAGAGGCCAGGATCATATTCAGAAAATACTCTTTAGTGCCAGGAGGATGCAGCGCCTTATCGATGACCTGTTGTCGTTCTCGAAACTGAGTCGTTCTGAAGAACCGATTCCTGTCGATCTCAATCGCACCATTGCCGATGTACGCAGCGACCTTGAGGTGTCGATCCACGAGAAAAAGGCCACGATTCGCTTCGACGACCTTCCAACGATTCGGGCGATTCCTTTCCAGATGCACCAGTTGTTTCTGAATCTGTTTTCGAATTCATTGAAGTTCTCGAATCCGCTACATCCGCCGGAAATACGCATAGCCCACACGTTGATCACGGGTCCTGTCGAATATCACGGCGTCACTGAAAACCGCAACTATCACCGCCTCACAATATCCGACAATGGAATAGGTTTCGAACCACGCGAAGGAAAACGCATCTTCGACGTCTTCTACCGATTGCATCCACGTGATTCTTTTGAAGGAACCGGTATCGGTCTCGCGATTGTGCGCAAGGTTGTTGACAATCACAAAGGCTTCATCGCCGCCGACGGTGCACCGGGAGCGGGGGCGAGGTTCTCGGTCTACCTTCCGGCGTAGGGCAGGGTTTCCCGCCGACGCGAAACGCTCTGGCGGGCACGCAGGTTCCTTCGAAAAGCACTTATCGCAAGGTATAATGGACTCGCCGTCGGCCAGTTGCCAGTAGCCGGTAGGTTATTTCCCCCTCGCGCCTCTTAGTCCGATGTACGATGATAGCGTGGGTGAAGTGACAGTGACAGTGTGAGTGTGAGTGTGGGTGTGGGTGTGGGTGTGGGTGTGAAAGGAGATCTCGTCTCCGCCCATTGAGCACTGCTGTCCAACAAAAATTCTCTGCGCACCTCCGCGACCCCGCGACCCTGCGTTTCCCGCATTTATTTTTTACACTCCTTCCTTGCGCCCCCTTGGGCCTTCCCGCCCTTGCGGTAAGTACCCCCTGCAACCCAAGTGCAACCTTCTGCCCAGAGTCGGAAGCATTCAAATTTGCCCAGCCCAGCCAGTTGCCAGTAGCCAGCAGCTTAGCCCAATTTCCCGCCAAATTCCCGCGTAATTATACATTTGCCATTCCCTTTTCGTATTTTTACGCCCCTCTAAACTAGACTCACTAAAATCGAAGAAATGACCCGGGTTTTACTGGTTTTGGGCGTGATAACCCTCATTTTTGGCGCCTGCGTTCCCAATAAAAAGTACGTTTATTTGCAAAAGGGCGACGTTAACAGGAAAGACCTGCCGAAAGACACGGTCGTTCGCACCTATTCCCAGCCCGCTTTTGACTACAAAATCCAACCAAATGACGCCCTTTACGTGCGTTTTGAGAGTCTGACACCCGAGGAATACGACTTCTTTAAGGAGGGAGCAGGCACTAACGCTGCCGGAAATCGCAACTTCACAATTACCAGCGAACTGGTAGATCCGGAGGGAATGATCGTTTTTCCGGTAATTGGCAAAATCAAAGTCGCCGGTCTTACGGTCTTCCAGGCGCAGGACAGTCTCCAGGCAATCGCATCCCGGTATCTCGAGTCGGCAGTCGTGAAAGTGAGGCTTGTTAACTTTCGATTCACCGTATTGGGAGAAGTAGACCAGGAAGGCACGATTACGACCTTCAACAACCGGGTAACGCTGCCTGAGGCCATCGGTCTCGCGGGTGGAGTAGGTGAACTGGCTGACCGCGCCAATGTGAAGATCATCCGCCAGCTTAATGGTGAAACGTCCGTGGGCTACGTAAACCTGCTTGACGAGGACCTGCTGAATTCGCCGTTTTACTACATCAATCAAAACGATGTGCTGGTGGTTCCTGCGCTACGGCAAAGACCTTTCCGCAGGTATTTTGGCCAGAACTTCAGCCTCTTTGTTTCTACGATTTCGCTTGTGTTGCTAGTTGTTAACCTTACGCGGTAGTCGCTTACCGATCCGATTGAAAGGGAATTCATAACGATGGAAAATATTTCACCTCAGTTTGAAGATTTCAGAGAAAAGACCACCTCAGGTTCGTTCATTAGTATAGACTATAAACGCGTGCTCTTTCGCGCGTTGCGACTTTGGTACGTTGTGGTGCTTAGTGTCATCACCGGACTTGTGATCGCATTCCTGATCAACCGGTACACTACGCGCATTTATCCGGTTACCGCCAGCATTATCATTCGGGAACCCGCCGAAAACACCGACGCGCGATTCCTGTACAACAACCCGCTTGTAAACCAGTACAGGAATTACTTCAACGAGCCTTATATTATCAGGTCGTACCCACTCATACAGGGTGTAATTGAGTCGCTGAATTTCGAGACGTCGATACGAAAAGAAGGCAACTTCAAGGACAGCGAACAATATACGCTGCCCATTGAAATCGAAGTCCATAGCAAAGACAAATACGGCGCGCTAACGCTGGAGATTACAGGACCGTCAACTTTTCGCTGCTATGTACCAGGCAAAGAAGACATGACTGAATACAAGTTTGGTGATCGTGTTAACTGCTCGGGTTTCGAGTTTACGGTTAAGCAGTCCGGCAATGTAGAGCGACTGTCAGGTTCTCAGTTTACGGTGTTGATCCGCGATCCTGAGCGTGTCGCCGCACAATACATTAACAACCTCAAAGTGACCTGGGCGCAGCAGGGTTCGTCTGTGGTGAACCTCGACGTAACCGGACCGATACCGCAAAAGGAAGTTGATTTTCTGAATGCACTGATACGTCATTATCATCAATACGATCTTGAGAAAAAAAGTCAGGCTGCAACGCGGTCGCTGATTTTTATCGAAGACCAACTTGCCCAGATAGGGGACTCACTTCGTCTCTATGAGAATGCGTTGGAACGCTTCAAGCAACGCAACTTTGTCACCGACCTCTCGGCAGAAGCACAGCAGCTCTACGATCAGCTGAAAACGCTGAGCGAACAAAAGACCGTCGTCTCATATTCAAAGAATTACTACACCTACCTGGAGCAATACATGCGCGAACAAAAAGACTTCGCGCAGGTGATTCTCCCATCGAGTATCGGTGTCACGGATGGAATCCTCAACGCTTTGGTGACGCAGCTTATCAACTTGCAGAACGAGCTGAATGCGATGCCGCGCAGCAAGGAACTTCAGAATGACCTGATCACCTCCAAGGCGGGCCGGCTTCAGGAAGGCATGCGCCAGACGCGGCAACAGATTCTCGAGTCACTTGCAAACTTACGCAACACCGACAAGATCAAGGAAAGGGGTATAGATCAGCAGATCAAGAACATCGAGGCGCAATTGCGCACACTGCCGATCACGCAGCGAAGACTTGTAAATCTCCAACGCAACTACACCTTCAGTGAAACAATGTTCAACTTTCTGCAGCAGAAGAAGGCCGAAGCGGGAATTTCAAAAGCCTCCACAACTTCCGACATCGTCGTGGTAAACCCTCCGCGGGTTGCCAGTGGGGCCATCACGCCGAAGGTAAATCAAAACTATCTGCTCTTCGGTTTGGGCGGACTCATTCTGCCGTTTATCGGTTTTGTGTTGATCGAAATCTTCAACGACAAGGTTCAATCCCGGGAAGACATCGAGAAGGTGACTTCGATTCCATTTATCGGGGGAATCGGTCACAATCCGGGTCCCGGCAATCTTGCCGTGTTTGAAAAGCCCAAGTCGGCAATGGCTGAAGCGTTTCGCTCGTTACGATCGAATCTGAATTACTTCACCGAAGGGCGCGACAAGAAAGTGTTCATGATCACTTCATCGATCAGTGGCGAAGGTAAGTCGTTCACAACGATCAATCTCGCGACAGTGTTTGCACTGGCAAGTAAACGCGTGGTGATCATCGGAGCCGATATGCGCAAACCCAAGATATTCGACGACTTCGGGCTCGGCAACGAAAAAGGACTAAGTGGATATCTGAGCGGAATGGCCACGCTGCCGCAAGTTGTCCAGCAGACGAAGATTCCGGGACTGGACTTCATCAGTGGCGGACCCGTACCGCCAAACCCAAGCGAGTTGTTGCTGAATCCGCGTATGGATGAGTTAATAGGAATTCTGCGGGAGCAATACGACTTTGTCTTCATTGATACACCGCCGCTTGCACTTATCACAGACGGGCTTGTGCTGGCGAAGTATGCCGATCACGCGGTCTTCATCGTACGCCAGAACTACACACCCCGGCCGATATTACGTGCAGCCGACGAGTTGTACACGTCTGATAAGCTACCGAACCTGAGTATTGTTCTGAATGACGTGTACCGGTCAGGACCGGGTTACGGGTATGGTGGGTATGGCTATGGTTATGGATATGGTTATGGCGGATACGGTTATGGCTATGGTTATTACGGCGGGAAGAAGGAAGATTCATATTATTCATAAATACTGATTGTAAGAAAGGAATGTTAAGTGGAAAATCGTTATTGATCACCGGGGGAACCGGTTCACTCGGCAAGGCATTGACCAGCACTATTTTGAAGAAGTGGCCGGACATCAAGAGGTTGGTAATTTTTTCGAGGGATGAGCAGAAGCAGTTTCAAATGGCTCAGGAGTACCCACTTGACAAATATCCTCAGGTCAGGTTTTTCATTGGTGACGTCCGGGATTTTGAACGATTGAAGCGGGCATTGAAGGGAATTGAGTGCGTAATACATGCAGCTGCAATGAAACATGTTCCGATTGCCGAATACAATCCGATGGAATGTGTAAAGACGAATATCATGGGTGCGGAAAACGTGATAAACGCCTGTCTTGAAACCGGTGTTGAGCGTGTGGTTGCACTTTCGACCGATAAGGCTGCGGCACCTGTAAACCTTTACGGTGCTACCAAGTTGGCATCGGACAAACTGTTCGTTGCGGCAAACAATATTCGGGGGTGGAACCCGATCCGTTTTTCTGTAGTTCGCTACGGAAACGTGATGGGTTCAAATGGGTCTGTGATACCATTCTTTCTCGGGAAACGAAAAACCGGCGAATTGCCTGTTACGGACCCTGAAATGACCCGTTTTAATATCACGCTCGAAGGCGGCGTGGAAATGGTACTGCATGCCCTGGAACATGCGTGGGGCGGAGAAATCTTTGTGCCGAAAATTCCGTCGTATAGGATTTTGGACGTTGCAGAGGCTATTGGGCCGGAGTGTAAAAAAGTCGAAGTTGGAATCCGTCCCGGGGAAAAGGTACACGAAGAAATGATTACTTCTTCCGACTCATTCTATACCTACGACCTTGGGAAGTATTACGCCATCATTCCCAGCATTCATAAGTGGAGCCTCGAGGAATTCATTTCGCATTTTAATGCCAGGAAAGTACCTGTGGGCTTCAGGTATAATTCTGCGGAGAACGCTGAGTGGGAGACTGTAGAGTCGCTGCGCGAAAAGATCAAACAACACGTCGACTCAAATTTCTCTGTATGAAACCGATTCCCTATGGTCGGCAGGATATCAATGCCGATGATATCAATGCCGTCGTCGAAACACTTCAATCGGATTTCCTGACTCAGGGACCCAAGATTGCCGAGTTCGAAAAAGCATTTGCAGAGTATATTGGATGTAAATATGCCGTGGCCGTGTCGAATGGAACGGCAGCATTGCATTTGTCAGCCCTCGCGTTGGGTCTCAATCCCGGGGAAAAAGTCATCACAACTCCGATCACCTTTGCCGCATCTGCAAACTGCGTTCGATACTGTGGGGGGGAAGTTCACTTTTCGGATATTGATCCAGATTCTTATCTGATTGACATCCCAAAAGTGCGAAAGCTTCTTGAGAGTTCTCCAAAAGGTGCGTTTAAAGGAATCATACCGGTTGATTTTGCCGGACGAGCTGTTGACCTGGAAGCGCTGCGCAAGCTGGCTGATGAATTTGGACTTTGGATTGTTGAAGACGCATGTCATGCGCCTGGTGGGTATTTCGTCGACAGCAACGGAAATCAACAACGATGTGGTAACGGCGTATTTGCGGAACTGGCGATCTTTTCGTTTCACCCGGTGAAACATATCGCAGCAGGAGAGGGCGGTATGATCACGACAAATGACCGTACTCTTTACGAGAAACTGCTGGTGTTGCGAACTCACGGGATTACAAGGAATCATGCCGAGTT
This sequence comes from Bacteroidota bacterium, assembly GCA_023428695.1. Lineage (GTDB taxonomy): Bacteria > Bacteroidota > Bacteroidia > Cytophagales > Cyclobacteriaceae > Ohtaekwangia. The sequence continues at coordinate 23,831 of JAEYWY010000011.1, read as the reverse complement.
CCAGAACACAATCAGTTTTGCAACGGGGTCTGATGAGGCCAGTGAGGCATTTCCGGGCTGGTATATGGAGATGCAGACGCTGGGATTTAATTATCGTATTACTGACTTTCAGGCTGCACTCGGTGAAAATCAATTGAGGCGTGCAGATGAAGGCCTTCGGAAACGTCGCGAAATTGCGAGACGATATGACGAGGCTTTTTCCGGCCATTCACTAATCAAGTCACACTTACTGGAACTTGGGAGCGAAGCGGGAAAACATGCATATCACCTTTATGTGATCCGTACGCCGCGACGTCTGGGACTCTACAACTACTTGCGATCAAAGAATATCATTTGTCAGGTTCATTATATTCCGACGCATTTGATGCCGTATTACCGCAACCTAGGTTGGGAGGAAGGTATGTTGCCGGAGGCAGAAGCATATTATCGTGAATGCCTTAGCCTGCCCATGTATCCGACTTTGTCGCTCGAGGATCATCAGAAGGTAATCAGCGAAATCCTGATCTTCTTTTCAAAGTATGTTTGACGAGTCAAAGGCGAATCGGATCGGACTAGGGACAGTCCAGTTTGGGCTCAATTATGGAGTAAGCAACAAACTGGGAAAAACGCCATCTGAGGAAGCCTTTGATATTCTAAAAACTGCTTGCGATAAGGGTATTAATTTGCTTGACACGGCATTCCAGTATGGTGATAGCGAATCAGTACTTGGAGAATGTTTGGCGGGATTCAAAGAAGACTTCAATGTCGTCTCTAAGTATCCTGATGACAAGGACGATCGCGTTGGGCACTATTTAACGCAAAGTCTGCATAAGCTGCGGAGGGATCATATATATGGATACCTGCTTCACAATGCTGATAATTTGAATCACTCGGATACAATTTGGGATTCTATGTTAGCGGAGAAAACCGCTGGCAGGGTCAAGAAAATCGGCGTTTCGGTATACTACCCATATCAGCTGGAAGTTTTGATCTCAAGAGGAGTCATACCAGACTTGGTCCAGGTACCTTATAATGTGTTCGACACACGTTTTGAGGCGAGTTTTTCATACTTAAAAGAACTCGGTATAGAGGTTCATACGAGGTCGGCGTTCTTGCAGGGACTCTTTTTTGTAGCTCCAGAAGCGCTGCCGGACTACTTTGATCCGATCAAACGAATGATAGGCGAAATCAGATTGAAGTTTGAAAACGACAATAACTTGCTGGCAGCGGCGCTGGTGTCTTTTTGTCTGGCAAATGAATTTGTCGATAAAGTGTTGATCGGAGTGAATAACCGTGAGCAGCTTGCTCAAATGCTTGATAATCTTGAGACGAAACACGTGCAATTGACCGCGCGATATCAGGGAATCAATGAGGATATATTACTACCATTTAACTGGCCGAAATAATGCGTGAAGTCTTCAAAATCGGTTTGCAAAATAAAAACATTGCAATTACGGGTGGCTATGGCTACCTGGGGCGTGCCATTGTTGACAGCCTGGTCGCACATGAAGCTCGTGTCTTTGTATTAGGTCGGGACGAACAAAAGTTCAAAGATGAGTTCTTGGGGATTGAGCGTGTTGAGTTCATTCATTGTGACGTGGCATCCACCCAAAGCATTAGAGACGCTCTAAATGACGTCTACGCAAGCGTGAACAGCCTCGATGTTTTTATAAACAATGCTTTTTATAGCAAGGGCCAATTTCCGGAAAGCCTGTCAGATGAGGATTGGTCGTATGGTATTGAAGGAACTTTGGGTAGTGTGTTCCGGTGTTCGAGGGAAGTTGTATCGAGAATGGTTTTGCAACGTTACGGCAAACTGATAAACGTTTCTTCAATGTACGGATTGGTGGCACCCCAATTCGATGTCTACGAAGGTTCAGAACGTTTTTTAAATCCACCACATTATGGCGCTGCCAAAGCAGGAATTATTCAGCTAACGCGATATTACGCCAGTTACTATGGCAGATTTGGAATTACGGTCAATTGTGTGACCCCCGGCGCTTTCCCTTCACCTGAGGTACAAAAGGATTCGCGGTTTATAAATGATCTGGCCAGCAGGACCTGCTTGGGTAGAATTGGTGACCCCAAGGATGTCGCAGGTGCCTTTGTATTTCTTTCTTCTGACGCAGCAAACTATATCACAGGACAAAACATAATAGTTGACGGAGGATGGACGGCGAGGTGATCTCAGTGGGAGCAATTATTCAGGCTCGAATGAAGTCCACCCGGTTACCGGGAAAGGTGTTAATGGCGTTGCCTTTTGGGACATCGAGCACAATTCTCGATTGGATAACAAGAGAGGTTAAACGCTCGCAAGTGATTCGGTCGGCTGTCATTGCAACTTCTACCGATCCATCAAATGATCCGATAGAAGACTATGCTCGGTACAATAACATGCCTTTTGTACGAGCCAGTGAAGACGATGTGCTCTCCCGCTTTGTCACGGCAATTGAACAACATGGTTTTACCCACATCGTTCGACTGACAGGTGATAATCCCTTGATTGATATTTCTATTATTGACCAGGTAATAGAGCGCCATATTAATAACTGTTCTGATTACACATGCACCACAGGTCTTCCTATTGGTATGAACGTAGAGGTGATCAGGTCCAGTGCCCTCTTGGATAGTTTCGGCAGAAACGACATTTCTGACGCCGATAGGGAACACGTCACCTTGTACGTCAAACGCTCAGGACATTACAAGACGGATATGGTCCAAATGGATTTCACCCTCTCCCGGGATGATGTCAGACTAACCGTTGACTATCCAGGTGACTTTGCTGCGCTCAACCTGATCCTGCAGTCATCTGGCGAGTCAAAACATCGCGGAATGGAATTGGTACAGTACATTGATCGTCATTATCCATGGATTTGGGAAATCAATTGTGGCCAGATACAAAAGAAAGTTTGAACTGATTGGATGAAAAGGAAGGTTATATTTCGTACCGACTTTAACTCCGAGATTGGCCTCGGTCACGTGGTTCGATGTATGGCCTTGGCGTCAGCGTTGGAGGAGGATTATGCTATTGCTTTCGTCTGCCGCTTTGGTGTAAAGACTGTCATCGATAAGCTAAAGGAGAAGTACTCTCTGCATATAATCGAAACAGAAGAGCAGTTCTGGGATTTGTTGAAAGGGGAGGAGATCGTGGTGCTGGATGGATATCATTTTGATTTTGAGTATCAGGAGAATATAACACGTAAAAAATCTGTATTGGTCTGTGTCGATGATCTGGCAGACAGACGCTTTTGCTCGGACGTGATAATAAATCATAATCCCGGGATAACGCCCGGTATTTACTCCGCCTTACCCTTCACTGAGTACGCCCTTGGGCTGGACTATGCAATGTTGCGTCGTCCATTTCTGCAAGCCGCGTCACAACCGGGGAATTTGAGAGATGACTCTATCCTGATTTGCTTTGGAGGATCAGACCCGCGTAATCTAACCGCAGTAGTCATTGGAGAAACACTAAAGTATTCATACATCAAGTCTGTTAATGTGGTTGTGGGGGCAGGATATGCTCATGGAGCGTCTCTCGGCCCGTACTTAAACGATCAGCGGGTCACCATCTATCGCGACATTTCGGACGTTGAAATGGCGAGCCTCATGCTCACCTCATCAGTTGCTGTTGTGCCCGCCAGCGGTGTGTTACTTGAGGCTCTCGCGTGTAGGTGTCATGTGATATCAGGAACCTACGTGGAAAATCAGACGCGATTATATGATGCATTCCGGAAGGTGAATGCATTTGTTGATGCTGGTGATTTTTCCTCTGATAAGATACGGACGGCACTTGAGCGGATAACCGCTGATAGAACACTCCCAGACATTACGATTGATGGAAAGTCCGGAGATCGTTTCAGGAAACTTTTTCGTGGATTAGAATTGTTCTGGCTCCTTGACATCAGGCGTGCACGAGAAACTGATATCGGAATAACATACAAGTGGGCTACGTCATCAACAGTCAGAGCGTACTCGTTCAACAAGGAAACAATTCAGCTTGACGATCATAAGCGATGGTTTACGTCCAAAATCGCAGACAAAAATTGTTTTTATTTCATTGGATTAATGCAGGACAACGAAATAGGCTCAATCAGATTTGATGTAAAGGGCGACGAAGCAATAATTAGTTACCTTCTGGACCCGGAATGTCACGGAAGGGGACTTGGACTTGCTTTGCTTAAGACAGGGATTAAAGAGTTGACAAGTACTACCTCGTCAATCACAAAACTCACAGGCTATGTAATGCACGAGAATCAAAGCTCAATTCGAATATTTCAAAAACTCGGTTTCAATATGATAGAAACTGAACAAAGTTTAAAGTTTCAAAAAATCATTTAACGATGGCGAGAAAATTTTCAATCGGCAAAAAAGACATAGGTGGCGATGCACAGGTTTTCATTATTGCCGAACTGTCGGCTAATCATAATGGAAGTCTGGAGACTGCAATCGAGACTATTCGGGCCGCTAAGCGTGCGGGTGCTGATTGTATTAAGTTGCAGACGTATACCGCCGATACAATTACTATCGATTCCGACAGGGATGATTTCACAATCAAAGGGACCATTTGGGAAGGGAAGAATCTCTATCAATTATATCAGGAGGCTTACACACCCTGGGAATGGCACAGGACATTATTTGAAGCTGCCGAAGCGGAGGGGTTGATTTGTTTTTCATCACCGTTTGACAAAACAGCAGTTGATCTTCTGGAAACGCTCGGTGCACCCGCTTATAAAATCGCCTCTTTTGAAATTACAGATATACCGCTTATCGAATATGTAGCTTCAAAGGGTAAGCCAGTGATAATATCTACGGGGATTGCCAGACATGAAGATATTGAACTTGCCCTGGATGCCTGTCACCGAATGAAAAACAGAGACGTTGCATTGCTCAAATGTACCTCCAGTTACCCTGCTCCAATCGAAGAGGCGAATATGTTGATGGTTAAAGATATGGCAGAGCGCTATGACGTCGTCACAGGTTTGTCCGATCATACGATGGGGAGTACAGTGCCGATTGTCGCCACGTGCTTTGGTGCAAAGATAATTGAGAAGCATTTCATACTTGATCGTGCGATCGGAGGACCTGATGCCTCATTTTCGATGAACGAAGCCGAATTTTCTGATATGGTTCGGGCTGTTCGTGAGGCAGAGTCGGCGATTGGAAAAATAGACTACACCTTAACCGACAAACAAATCAAGGGAAGGGTATTCTCCCGATCGTTGTACGCGGTGAAGGACATCGCTAAGGGTGAAATTATAACCGATGAGCACGTAAAGTCAATTCGCCCGGGATTTGGTTTGCATCCCAAACATCTCGCACAAATCATCGGAACCAAAAGCGCGAGAGATTTCAAACGCGGTGACCGATTTGAACTTCCATAGTTGAAGAATTAAACGCTGTAAAAAATATATAAGCATAGTGACTGAAAACCCGGAATCGATACGGTTGCAGGAACTCGAGCTGAAGTATCCGGTAAATAACTGGACGATTGACGGCGTTCGGATTTGGCCGTGGTTGCGAATCAGACTTATGTGGGATTTCCGCATTGGCCTGATCCGAACCGACAATTCGCGCCAAGACACAGGAGGCCGACTCCGCCTGGTCTCATCATTTTTCCATGAATCTTTAAAGCTCATTGGCGCCCTCTTTAGACGAAAACCTGTTGGCCGCCTGTTCCTGAGTAGAGCGTCTTACCGTGCACAGGTTGGATCTGTATGGTGTGATAAGTTCTGTGACTCGTACAGTTTTCTGCATCCGTCGGAAAACGGAAGCGACCAGATTCTGGAAATGGCTACAAATTACTGCTACCGCGTGCCCCGCACTGCTGATAGTAATGTGTTGCCGGTCAACGGCCTGATTTACTTCTACTTAAGACTAGCCTCATTTCTTGGGTATTTTATGTCGGTCGGCCGCAAGGTTCGACTGGACGGTTTTGAGGCATTCATGGCTGAACTCGGAAAGTTCGGTTTTAGCACCAAGGGCTGGGAAGCAGCAAGATTGGCGAAGCGATTCAGAAGAATCCTGTATCTTGCGCGTTTGTTTAGAATCTATCTCAAAGTGGTAAAGCCCAGGCAGGTTTTTGTGGTTTGTTATTATGAAGAGCACACGTTTGCTTTGGTACTGGCGGCCAATCAATTAGGAATTGAAACGGTCGACATCCAGCACGGAGTTCAAGGTTATGACCATCCCGCCTATACACCATTTGCATCGGTACCGGAAGGTGGTTGGAGCCTTGTTCCTGATTGGTTTTTCGTCTGGGATGAGCCGAGCTGGAGAAACATTCAGAACTGGAACTCCAACCGGCATAGGGCAGAAATCGTGGGTAATTTGTGGTCGAACTTGTGGAACGATGAAGCATGGAAGAAAGATCATCGGGGAATTGCGCCATCCGATAAACGCAAGATTATCCTGGTCACGGTGCAACCAATCCATGACACATTGCCTGACTTTGTACTAAGTTCGCTTGCCAGGCTGCCGGAAGATTTCGATATCTACTTGCGTCTTCATCCACGCCAGTTGCACGAGCTTGATTCTTATCAGAGACTTGTCGCGTCGTACGGGCTTGCGGATCGGGTGAACATCGCAGAAGCTTCGAATATTCCGTTACCGGTGATCCTGGATGATACTGTTTGCCACCTCACACATTCTTCAAGCGTGGTGATGGAGTGCTGCCATCAGGGAATACCTTCTGTGATATATAATGAGCTTGGAATAACAAAATATTGGAATGACTATAGTCCGTCAGGTTTACTTCATTCGGGCCTGAATGAAAAGGATTTAATTGAGGCGATGACAATGATATTAGATGAATCGACATTTAGAGAAAAAAATATTAAATAATTAACCTAGTCTACAATTCAATTTAATAAACCAATGAATCAATTCTTCAAAAATCCGGATGACGTATTTGTGATCGCCGAGATAGGCCATAATCATCAAGGATCGTTGGAAAAATGCAAGGGACTATTCAAGGCCGCCAAAGAATCCGGCGCTAATGCAGTCAAGCTTCAAAAACGCAACAACAAGAGCTTGTACCTGAAGTCCCTGTATAACGAAACTTATAACAGTGAAAACAGTTATGCTCCGACTTACGGTGAACACAGGGAATTCCTGGAATTCAATATGGAACAATTCCGGGAGTTGAAGGCCTATGCAAAGGAACTTGATATTATGTTTTTCTCGACGGCATTTGATTTCGAAAGTGTCGACTTCCTCGAAGAACTTGATCTGCCGGCATATAAGATTGCGTCAGGTGACCTTCTGAATATCCCGCTCCAGCGCAAGATCGCCAAACTTGGAAAACCGATTTTTCTGAGTACCGGGGGCGGAACGTTTGATGATATCAAAAGGGCAGCAGACAACATTTTAAAGCATAACGATCAACTTTGCATTCTTCACTGCACGGCTTCGTATCCGGCCAACGTTGAAGACATGAACCTGCGCGTTATTCCTGTCCTGAAGCAACAATATCCCAGTCTTGTCATAGGCCTTTCAGACCACGAAAATGGAATCGATGCTGCATCGATAGGTTACATGCTCGGTGCACGCGTTTTTGAAAAGCACTTCACGCTAAACCGTGCATGGAAAGGCACAGACCAGTCGTTCTCGCTTGAGCCGGAAGGTATGCGCAAGATGGTGAGGAACCTGCATCGCATACCTGTACTGCTTGGAAGCGACGACAAAAAATTACTCGACAGCGAAAAGAAACCGCTGGGAAAAATGCAGAAGCAACTGGTCGCGGCAAGAGATTTGGAAGCAGGTCATGTGCTGACAGAAAAAGACGTCGCGATAAAATCACCGGGTGGTGGACTTCCGCCTTTCTACTGGGACGACGTAATTGGTAAGAAACTTACTACTTCAATTAAGGAGGAGGAACCTTTTACCTTTGAAATGCTGAAATGAACATGAATCCCACCAAAGGGTTTTCAATTCCCGTTGACGTTGTTGAGAAAATTCGATCGCTCAAGATGATCTTGTTCGATTTTGACGGAGTGTTTACAGACAACTTTGTCTATGTCGATCAGCACGGGGTTGAATCCGTGAAGTGTAGTCGCAGTGACGGTTTCGGTATCGAATTGGTGACGGGCATAGGCATAAAATGCTTCATCGTATCCACCGAAACAAATCCGGTTGTTGCAGCGCGTGCTGCAAAGCTCAAGTTGCCGTTCGTTCAGGCAGTGAAGGACAAGTCGGTAACGGTGCGTGCGCTCGCGGAAGAACACAATTGTAGTCTTGATGAAATTGCATTTGTCGGAAACGACAAGAATGATATACCTGCACTGGCAATAGTTGGTCTTCCGGTTGGCGTGTGCGATTTACATCATTCGATCGATGAGTATGTGCAGCTGAAGACCAAAGCATGTGGAGGCAACGGAGCTGTGCGGGAATTCTGTGAAATCGTTTATCAAATAAAGACAACGGAAAATGGATCAGTTGTTTAGCGTCTCAGGAGAAATCGTTGTTATCACCGGAGGAATGGGACAACTGGGTCGTTCGTATGCAACGGCATTCCTGGAGCGCGGTGCGAAGGTCGCAATACTGGATCTCCAGATAGATGGCGATATGTTCAACTCGCATTTTGGCTCCTGGAAGCAACAGGGGAAGGCGATCGGACTCTCCTGCGACATCCTCAATAAGAAGCGCGTGCAGGAATGCGCTGATGAAATCATAAATTTGTTAGGCACCCCAACGGTTTTGATCAACAACGCAGCGCTCGATTCACCGCCGGATGCAACAGCTTCGGAGAACGGACCTTTTGAGGACTATCCGGAAATATCGTTCGAGAAGGTAATGGATGTGAACGTAAAGGGTACTTTCCTGTGTTGCCAGGTGTTTGGTGGATTGATGGCCAAAGGAATTGGTGGTTCCATAATCAATATTTCATCGATCTATGGAATGGTGTCACCGGATCAGAGCCTTTATGAGTACCGCAGGCAAAAGGGTGAAGCGTTTTACAAGCCAGCTTCTTATGCTGTTTCGAAATCAGCCATCTTTAATTTGACCAGATATCTGGCTGTATACTGGGGGAAGAAGAACGTTCGTGTCAACACGTTGACTCTCGCGGGTGTTTTCAATAACCAGGACAGCTCATTCCTCACTGCCTACTGCGGTCGAATTCCTGTTGGAAGAATGGCTGAATCAACAGAATATAACGGTGCCGTTGTATTTCTGGCTTCGAAAGCATCTGCCTATATGACTGGCTCAAATTTAATTGTTGACGGAGGCTGGACCTCAATTTGATACTATGACCTATCCTGAGAAAATTCTGAATTTCATTAATGGCGAAGTAACGGGTGGTTCAAACACGGGTGGGATACCGAAGTACAATCCACATGATGCTTCACTATTGGGAGAGATATACAACAGCAACGAAAATGATGTGAGCCGGGCGATGACAGTGGCGCAGGATGCGTTTTTGTCGTGGTCGCAATTAACGCCTGTGAAACGCGGGCAGCATCTGGCGGATGTTGTAACGATGATAAAGAATCGTCGGCAGGAATTGGAGGAAATTGTTGCATTGGAAACAGGAAAGCCGATACAGGATGCAACAGGTGAAGTTGGTGCCGCAATTCTACAGGGAGAATTTTTTGCAGGCGAAGGTATGAGGCTGTATGCGCGCAGTCTTACGTCGGGCATGCCCGGAAAGCAATCACATACAGTGCGTCAGCCTTTGGGGGTAGCGGTTTTGATTGTTCCCGCCAATACACCAATTGCAAATATCGCGTGGAAAGTTTTCCCTGCACTGATTTGCGGAAACTCCGTTGTTTTGAAAGCGTCAGAGGATGCTCCCTATACCGCTTTGTACTTCGCGCTTTTATGCAAAGAGGCTGGAATACCAAACGGTGTCGTTAATGTGATTCAAGGTTCCGGAGAAAGTGCAGGCATGCCATTGGTTATTCACAATAAGACCGCAGTCATCAGCTTTACTGGATCCACAGCCGTTGGAAAGTGGATTGGCGAACAGGCCGGGAAAAGACTCACCAAGGTTTCGCTTGAACTAGGAGGCAAGAATCCGTTTATCGTCTGTGACGACGCGGATCTTGATAATGCTGTTAAGTGGGCAAGTCTCTCTGCGTTCAGCAATGCAGGTCAACGTTGCGCTTCGGGGAGCAGAATTATTGTGCACGAGCGCATCTATGATGCTTTCTTATCGGCTTTTGTGAATAAGGCGAATTCTCTGACGCTGGGCGTCAGCAAAGGATCCGACCTTGGTCCGGTCATCAACGAACGCGCATTTCAAACAATACTGGGCGCTATCGAACGGTGTCGCGCGGAAGGAGCTAAGATTGAATGTGGAGGCGAACGCGGTACGGCGCCTGAAACTGCGAAGGGGTACTATGTCAGGCCAACAATTATTTCAGGCGTTGATCCGAAAAGTGAAGTATCACGAAAGGAGCTTTTTGGACCAGTGGCATGCATCTACAAGGTGGACTCGCTTGATACAGCAATTGCAATTGCAAACGATTCGGAATACGGGCTCACCAGTGCGATACATACGAAAGACGTAAACAAGGCATTGCGATTCGCACGTTCAATTCGTGCTGGTGTCGCCAACATAAATTTCGGCACGTTCGGAAGTGAACCGCATATGCCCTTTGGCGGGTTCGGCTGGTCCGGAAACGGTACACGTGAGCCCGGCACTGAGGCACTTGATGTTTACTCGGAACTAAAGAACATTTCTTTTCTGGAGATATAGTATACAATGTGGGTTCAGCAATCGAATAAGAAAATCCGGAAAGTTGGCTTGATTCCGGCGCGAAGCGGATCAAAAAGGGTTCCCGGGAAAAATATCAGGCCGCTGAATGGTCACCCTTTGATTGCATATTCCATTCAGTCGGCACTTGAGTCAGAAGTATTTGACGCAGTGGTATGTGTTACCGATGACGAGCAGTATGCAGCTATTGCTGAATACTACGGCTGCTCCGTACCCATATTAAGACCGGCGGAAATATCAGGCGATAAGTCACCGGACATCGAGTGGGTTAGCTGGATCTTAAAGTTTTTCGAAGACAAAGGCGAACACTTTGATGTGTTCAGTATTCTGCGTCCGACCAGTCCGTTGCGGACTGCAGCCAGCATACGCAGCGCGTTCGACATCCTGGTCGAATCTGGCGCTGATTCGGTTCGCGCTGTCGAGAAATGTTCACAACACCCTGGCAAGATGTGGGTGATCAACGGTGCTTATATGCATCCGATCCTTCCTTATCACAACGAAAAAGCGCCATGGCACAGCAGCCAGTACGCCGCGCTTCCTGAAATCTATGTTCAAAATGCCAGTCTGGAGATGGCTTGGGTTCGGAACGTAAAAGGGCACAATTCGATTGCCGGAAATCTGATCGCACCACTCGTGAGCACGGGATACGAAGGAGTTGATGTGAATGAAGAGTTTGATTGGGTGTACCTCGAACATTTACTCAGCACGGGCAAGGCCAAAGGGCCGCAGTTCAAAAAAGAAGCTTGGAAATCTTAACAGGGATATTATGGGAGAACAAATAACATACAGTATTTCAGAGGCAATTTCAGAGACATCTGTAAACAGCCTTCACTATTTCGATAAGAATTCGTTTGATCGCCTTTTGGCTGACAAGAAACTTGATAAAGTATTGCGGACAAGAATCTTCGCTGATATGGCGAGGGTCAATGCTTTATACATGATTTCCCGCGCCGGTTCCGGCCACGTTGGAAGCAGCTTCTCCAGTCTCGATATTGTTTCCTGGCTTTACCTGAATGAGCTTGGGCCAAACGACAGATTTTTCTCATCGAAAGGACACGACAGCCCCGGATTATATGCCGTTCAAACAGCACTGGGAATTGTACCCTTTGACAAGGTTCATACGTTGCGCCGGTTCGGCGGATTGCCCGGACATCCGGATGTCTCAACACCCGGTGCATTTACCAATACAGGTTCATTGGGGATGGGAATTTCCAAGGCGAAAGGATATCTCTATGCAGATAAGCTTCTGGGAAAAGAGACCGGACGAGTCTTTGTCCTGACCGGAGACGGAGAACTTCAGGAAGGCCAGTTCTGGGAGTCTTTGGTGACTGCGGCAAAACGCAATGACTCAAAACTTGTTGTCATCATTGACCACAACAAGGTTCAGTCTGATACACACGTTTCTGTGGTAAGTGACCTCGGTGACCTGGATGCGAAACTCAAAGCATTCGGATGGGACTGTTATCGGATTGATGGTCATGATATCAATGCAATACAACGAACAGTGTCGCTATCGGGATCGAAGCCGCTGGTGATCATTGCGGATACCATCAAGGGTAAAGGTGTGTCTTTCATGGAACACACTACGATCAGGGAGAATGATTATTACAAATACCATTCGGGCGCACCTAACCGGCAGGATTATGCGAAAGCGATTTCTGAATTGGGCTCACGTGTCCTGGATTATTTCAGGACAATTGATGGCGAAGCCCCCGAATTGCTTGTTCAGGATATTGATCCGATCGTTATCTCGGCCGATGCGGAAAGAATGATTCCATCATACACCGACGCAATTCTGGCTGAGGCAAACCGGCACAAGAATCTCGTCGCCCTTGATGCCGACCTTATCCTCGATACGGGTCTGATTCCGTTCAAGGAAAAATATCCGGATCGTTTTATCGAGTGTGGCATTGCCGAGCAGGACATGGTTTCTCAGGCGGGTACAATGGCGCTTGGAGGATTGATTCCAATTGTGCATTCATTCGCATGTTTTCTGACGGGTCGCGCCTCGGAACAGATCTATAACAATTGTACACAACGGCGAAAAGTCATCTACGTAGGCTCACTGGCAGGAGTCCTTCCCGCGGGTCCGGGTCATTCCCACCAGGCAGTGAGGGATATTGCCACGATGGCTTCCATGCCGGAGATGACGGTTATTGAACCGCTCGATGCAAAACAGGTAGGCGAAGCGTTGCACTGGGCCGTTAATGACAACGATCAGAGCGTTTATATCCGGCTTACGTCAATTCCTTATACGCGCAGAAGTGAACTGAACGAAATGCAGCCGCTTAAGAAAGGAACGGGTCACGTACTTCGCAAAGGAACCGACGCAGTAGCGGTAGTGAACGGACCTGTCATGACTGCTGAATTGTTACAGGCTGCGGATTTATTGCAGGAGCAGGGCGTCAGCCTTAAGGTGATTGGAATGCCGTGGCTCAACTCAAAAGACAGCGATTGGTTTCGGCGCGAATTGGAAACGTCGCTTCCATTGATAGTGCTTGAGAATCACTTCCGCGATTATGGCTTCGCGAACTGGTTTGTCAGCGCAGTCACGGAAGAGAACATGATGATGAATCGACGCTATTTGCCATTAGGCATCACCGGCGTTCCGCTGGGCGGCAGAAATCCTGAGGTATTGAATGAGTATGGCTTAAGTGCAGAACGATTGGCCCGGCGGATTGTTGAATTCTTGAGGAGATAGTATGGCAGCAAAGAAGGCACTCATCGTATTGTGTAGCGATATTTATATCCGTAACTATATTACCACTGACGCGCTGGAGGATATTGAGAAGAGTTATGACTGTCACTATCTGGTCTCGGGTAAAATCGCGAATACTGATGCCCTGAAGGAGAAGAATAATGTCGGGTTTTATTCTGTAAACAAGAAACTGGACCGTGCACATCACAGTGCGTTTAACGTGGTGATGTGGAGATTCCGACGGCTGTCATCTGCATTTGGGTTTCGCTTTCGCCGGAAGTTTGATATACCTGTCTCATGGAAGGACGCAAATTCTATCGCATCCGTACTGAGGTATCTGGCGATGTTTATCGTGCGTAAGGCGCGGGTGGTTACTGTGCAAGTGCTTGGCAGCCGCTTGATTTTTCCCCTTTATAAGCGATTTGTGATTGATCGGATTGCCGTAAATGCTGATCTCGAAAAAAAGGTTGTGTCGACACGCCCGGACATTATTATTTATACGTCGGCTGCATACGACTCGGAAGGTACCGATCTTGTTCGAATTGGGAGGAAACATAATATTCTTACGCTATTCCTGATTGATAATTGGGATAATTTGTCGAGTAAAACCGTGATGTTGGAAAGGCCGGATTTTATTACTGTCTGGGGCCAGCAAAATCTCGAACACGCCAAACGTATCCACGGCTTCTCAGAAAACCAGGTATTTCTTATTGGAACGCCAAGGTTCGATGAGTATTTCCGTCAGCGGAAAGTGAAACAACAATCGCATTTTGACCGACCATACGCGTTGTTCCTCGGATGTGCCATTCCTTTTGATGAGGCCACGGCACTTCAGATTCTCGACCAGGAGATTGAATCAGGGAAAGATACGTACGGTGATCTTGCGGTTGTTTATCGCCCGCATCCATGGCGCCAGGGAAAGGATTCTATCGTTGGTCTCAATCTGAAGAATATCATCATAGACCCCCAGGTTGAACCAAACTATCTGAATAATAAAGGAGTAAAGTTTCAACCTCCTTTACACTATTATCCGTCGCTGCTTTCGAATGCCGAGTTCGTAACGGGGCCGTTGACATCGATGCTGATTGAAGCGCAGATTTTTTATCGCAAGGTATTAGCGATCGTTTACTATGATGGAAAGAATATAACCAGTCCCAATAATGCGCTAAAGTACTATCCGCATTTTGAGGGACTCTCAAAGCTGGAAGGAATGACATTTTGTAACGACAAGAAGTCGCTTGGAAAAGACTTCCGTCAGGTTTGGGCGAATCTGCGCAATACGCCGGTAAACAAAGAAAGACTGGACGAGCAGCGCAGGTATTACCTGTTTGATAATGAAGACCCGTACAAGGTGAGACTTCTGAAAATTGTGCGAAAAGTTATGGCTGAAGAAAACGTGGGGGAATCTGTAGGAGCAGAAAGGATCACAATTTGAAAAACGGGCCACACAATGGATAAGGTGTCGGTCATCATTCCCGTAAAGAATCGACCTGAGACAATTGGGCGGGCGATCAATAGCGCGCGGGCACAGTCTGGCGTTCTTACTGAGATCATAGTTGTCGACGATGGATCTGATGACGCGACAAATGAATTGCTTCGCACTACGGGAGGAATTACGCTACTTCGGAATGAAAAATCGCGCGGAGGGGCCGCAGCGCGTAACCAGGGCGTTGACGCTTCAACCGCTGGCCTGGTTGCCTTTCTTGACAGCGATGATGAGTGGCTGCCGCAGCATCTGGATACAAGCATTCGATTTATGAACGAAACGAATGCAGCCGGGGTGTTTTCGGAGTTTTTTCTTGTAAACGACAACGGCAAAACAGAGATTCGATTTGACAAACCGCCTCGATCAATTTCAATAGGAGAGGCGATACTTTCGAATTATCGCTTCGATGCACGGACGTCAACGTTCTTGTTTCGAAAAGAATATTTCAACCGGGTACGGTTCGATGATGAACTCCTCAAGCATCAGGATTGGGATCTCGCAATACGGTTTGATAAGAGCTACAAGCTTGTGCTAAAGCGTCAACCGACTGTCTTGCTGCATACGGGAACGCAGGGAAATCGCATGAGCGCGTCATTTAATCATGAGGCGAGCATGCGGTTTATTGCCAAGATGAGGGATGTCGTCCGACAGAAATACATCTTTGACTTTTGCCTCAAACAAGTGTACCGGATCGACCGGGCCGGCCTTTCCAGTCCCTACAGGGCCAGATACCTTGGTGAAATGAAAGCGAAAGTGGGAGTATTGGGAATTCGACGATCCATACTTTATTTGATTGTCCGGCTGGGGCTGGTCGATATTTCCGTTCTCAAAAGGATTAAAAATGCCCTGAAGCGGTGGTGATTGGATAATTTTAGGTTAATTATATAGAAGTGAGAGAAAACAGCATAATCGGATATCTTAAGTTCTACTTTGCGTTCCTTGGACATCGCATTATCCTCTTTTTGTTGCTGAGTATAACGGTGGGTTTCCTTGATGGTATTGGTCTCGCGTTGTTTATTCCGCTATTGGACAGTGTGAACGAGGGAACGAATAATAGCGAGGCATTGGGCAAACTCAAGTTTGTGACCAATTTCATTACCTCACTCGGCCTCCCGCTGACGGTTTCGGTCCTGCTGTTTTTTATGGTCGCCGTCTTTTTTGTGAAAGGTGCCATCAAATTTTCGCAGATCGCTTACCAGGCCGCTCTAAGGCAGCTATTCTTGAAAAAAGTCCGCTATAAACTGCTGAACAACCTTGGTAGTCTTTCCTATCGTGGCTTTCTCAAGCTTGATGCCGGTACAATTCAGAACACGCTTACAACGGAAGTGCAAAAGCTTTATCAAAGCTTTGCACATTTTTTTCAAAGCTTTCAGGCGGGAGCTATCCTTATGGTTTATGTCACTCTGGCGTTCCTGGCGAATCCTCAGTTCGCGGTTTTTGTTGCCCTCGGAGCCGGAGTATCCAACCTGTTGTATCGGAAGATATACAAGAAGACAAAACAGGCTTCTGTTTCGATATCCAAACGCGGTAGCGACTTCAATCAGCTGCTCATTCAGTGTGTCCATCACTTCAAGTATTTGAAGGCTACGAATGTTTTCACGCGATACCAGGAAAAACTCAGGGTTGTTATTGATGAAACGGAAAAACTGAATCGGAGCATCGGCGTGTATTCAGGTATCATGCAAAGTGTCAAGGAACCAATTATCGTCCTGATTGTGGTCCTTGTTATTCAGGCGCAGATGACCTGGTTCAACGTTTCTCTGGGTTCGATTATGGTAAGCCTGCTGTTGTTCTATCGCGCATTGTCGTTCCTCGCAAGCGTT
Organism: Bacteroidota bacterium; assembly: GCA_023428695.1. Classification (GTDB taxonomy): domain Bacteria; phylum Bacteroidota; class Bacteroidia; order Cytophagales; family Cyclobacteriaceae; genus Ohtaekwangia. Next base: position 7,131 of record JAEYWY010000011.1, on the reverse strand, counting down.
CAGAACAGTTGGCAATCTTTCATACAGAATATTGGAAGTATCTACTCGGTCCAACATATGCAGCGGAAACTGGAGGGCTACAAGGAAGAGTTCGGCACACAGCGGTTTGGTGGATTTGAAAAAGCTATCACATTCAGGAATGTTGTTTTTGGATTTGAGGAAAAGTTGATCCTTGACGGATTAAACCTTGATATCAGGAAGAATGAAACGATAGCCCTTGTGGGAGAGAGCGGATCAGGAAAAACGACGATCGCTAACCTCATAAACGGGCTGCTCCGGGTGCAGAAGGGAGAAGTGCTGATTGACGGACGAAATATCAATGAATACGATCTCAATGACTATCGTCAACGGGTGGGATATATTTCACAGGAACCGGTAATCTTCAACGATACACTATTCAACAACATTACAGGGTGGGAGGAACCCACCGCGGAAAATAAGGCTCGCTTCGAGAAAGCGATTTCACTTGCACACCTGGAGAAGTTTGTTGAAGAGTTGCCGGAAAAAGAGTTGACCCTACTCGGTGATAATGGTATCCGGATTTCAGGCGGACAAAGGCAGCGGATTTCAATAGCGCGCGAGTTGTATAAAGCCGAGACTTCGATTCTCATCCTTGACGAAGCTACGTCGGCGCTGGATTCTGAAACTGAAAGACTAATACAGGAGAATATTGAAAGTCTTCATGGAAAGTTTACGATCATCGTAATTGCGCACCGGCTATCCACCATCAGGGCAGCGGACAATATCATGGTGCTGGAACGCGGACGGATTGTTGCCTCCGGAACATTCGATTCTCTGGTACAAACATCAGGTTATTTCCAACGAATGGTGCAACTTCAGGATTTTTAACTTTACATCGCATAAAAGACCCAAATGGCAAAACTATCCCTCGTAGCAAGGTTAATCCGGCTGCCTTTGAAATTGATTCCGAAGGATCTTACGGTAAGGTTCTTATACGGTCCGCTCACCGGTTTTTCCTGGATCACCGGTGCCAGCAACCACGGCTACTGGCTCGGATTCTATGAGAGAAAAATGAAATCATTGCTTACGCATAAGGTTAGCAAAGGCGACGTCTTCCTCGATTTGGGCGCCCATGTTGGTTACTATTCACTTCTTGCGTCGCGGTTGACAGGCCCACAGGGAAAGGTGTACAGTTTTGAACCACTTCCAAGAAATATCGCTTTCCTCAAAAAGCATTTTGAAATGAACGGAATTACAAATGTCGTCCTCTACGAAGGTGCGGTCGCACATTTCGACGGCCATTTTAATTTAAGTAGTGCCAGCCCTGTTGGTGCAAAACTTTCGGAAAAAGGTAATCTGCGTGTAAGAGTCTATTCGCTCAAGAATCTTATTGATTCCGGTGAAATTCCCGTTCCTCAGGTTATGAAGATCGATATCGAAGGGGCAGAACAGGATATGCTTGCTGATATAAAAAGTATGCTGAATGAACACCGTCCGAAACTATTCCTTTCGACACATGGTAAATCCGTCCATCAGTACTGCCTTGCTTTGATGCGTGAATTGGAATATAGCATGGTCCCCCTCGATGGTGAGACACTTGAATCCTGCACCGAGTTCTTTTGTGAAAGAGTGAAGTAGAGATGCGACTGTTGCATTTGATTAAATCATTGGGAAGAGGAGGGGCGGAGATGTTGCTGCCCGAGACAATCAAGCTTCACGATCACTCCCGGATCGAATTTCATTGTATATACTTTCTTCCCTGGAAGGATCAGATGGTGAGTGCAATTGAAAACACGGGTGCGCGTGTAACCTGTTTTGAGGCGCATTCTAACCTGGGAATTATCGCGCAGGTCTTCAGACTTAAAAAGTATGTTGAACATAACAAAATCGACGTCGTCCATTGCCATCTTCCCTGGGCAGGTTTTGTTGGCCGGATCCTCGGACTCCTTACAAAAGTTAAAATTGTTTATACAGAGCACAACAAACAGGAGCGATATCATTTTGCCACGTTCCTGCTTAACAAACTCACCTTTGGGTGGCAGAATCGCGTCATCGCTGTATCGCGCGATGTACAGGATTCAATCCGTCGAAAAATCAATCCCAGAGTTCCGGTGCAGGTAATTCTGAACGGAGTAAACACCGAAACTTTCGTCCGGAATCCTGAATTGTCCATACAACTCCGCCAGAAACTTGGGATACCCGCGAACGCGGTGGTGATTGGAGTTGTGGCGGTGTTTCGCTTTCAGAAACGGCTTCCCGAATGGCTCCAGGTTTTTAAGAACGTGGCCGAAGATAATCCGAATGTGTTTGGTGTAATCGTCGGAGACGGACCCTTGCGAAACGATGTTGAGGCGGAAATTGAAAAGCTGGAATTACGGGATCGTGTGAAGCTTCCGGGGCTCCAGACCGACATGTTGCCCTGGTACTCGATGATTGACGTTTTCATGATGTCATCGATTTTTGAAGGTTTGCCGATTGCCTTACTGGAAGCGATGAGTGCTGAATGTGCCGTGGTAAGTACTAATGCGGGCGGAATAGGCGAAGTCATCGAAGAGGGCGTCAGCGGCTTCATGGTTCCGGTTGATCAGTATGAAACCCTCGTGGCTCCTGCCAGACAGCTTGTTCAGGATCCAGAATTAAGAAGTAGGGTTGGTCGGGAGGCGAGGCAGCAAGTCAAGCGCCATTTTAGTATGACATCAATGGTCCGGCAGTTGGAGGAACTTTATTATTCACTTGGCAAACGCCCATAAGCGGCGCCAGCGTCCTATCAATTTCAAGGGGAATCATCTTTTCTTAGTAGATTTGCGGGATGATCGTGCGCGAAGCAACCGAGGCAGACATTCCTGAGATTGTTAGCCTCCTGAAACTAAGTCTGGGCGAAGCCTTGATGCAAAAATCGGAGGCTTATTGGCGATGGAAGCACGTTGAAAATCCATTCGGTCGATCGCCTGTGCTGGTGGCCGCCCTGGAATCGGGTGCGATCATCGGGGTGCGCGCATTCATGCGGTGGGATTGGGAAATGGATGGAAAAGTCGTAAAAGCGGTTCGCGCAGTTGATACAGCCACGCATCCGTCTCACCAGGGCAAAGGAATATTCACGAAACTTACGCGTCAGCTGCTCGAAACGTGCAAAGACAACGGTGTGGATATCGTTTTCAACACGCCGAACCAGAAAAGCATGCCGGGTTACATCAAGATGGGATGGAAGAAAGCCGGTAACGTGAGATTTGGAATCACAATCCGCCGCCCTTTTTCGATGTTCAGGAACGCGTTGTTAAAACCGAAATCAACCGCAGCTATCCATGAGGACAATACCGTTTCAGATGTCCTTGCCCAGCCCGAATTGCCCGACCTGCTCAGACGTTCGCAAGACGTGAGGCGCAGTGTTTACTCCACACCTCACACGGTTGATTCGTTGAGATGGCGTTACCTCACGGTCCCCGTGGCCAGCTATTCCGCAGCGTCAGTCGGCGGTGATAGGCTCGATGCAGTCTTTTTTTATCGGATAAAACATACGCGCTATGGTTGCGAATTCAGATTGCTGGACCTTTTTCGGGATGCTGATGTTAATTTGCGTTCCGTTTATTCAGAGGTCAGCACACTGGCTAAAAAGATAAAGGCTGATTTTGTAACGTATCCGTCTTTTGCCACTCGAGATGCACGCATCGGACTTCTGTCCGCCAACCTTAAGAACGGACCGATCGTAACGGTCCGGGAAGTCAACCTTGCTGAGATGTCGTCGTTCGATGCGTTCAATCATTGGGAACCATCCTTAGGAGATCTCGAATTGTTTTGATATGTTGGGCGTATTTCTTTTTCTGATTGTTCTTACCGTTGGTACGGTGTTAGTCCTCCAAAGACTTCATCGCCGATACAAGTTTGTAAAACTGAGATTCTTGTATTGGCTTCTCTTCTACCACGTGCTTCTATCGATAGCTTATTTTGTATATGTGATTTACAGTCCCTCGGATTCGAAAGCGTATTACAACAAGGTGGTCAACAATTTCAGAGGAGAAACCTGGGGAGATTTCTATGGTACGAGTACAACATTCATTGAATTTCTTGGCTACCCACTGATCCATTATCTGTCTTTCTCCTATGAGTCCATGATGGTCCTTTTCTCCTTCGTTGGATATTTTGGATTTGTCTGTTTTTACCTTCTTTTCAGAGAGACGATCAGGTTTAATCACAGGTTGTATAATATTGATCTGATTACGATAATTTTTTTTCTTCCAAACCTTCATTTTTGGTCATCTTCCTACGGAAAAGGTTCGGTTATATTTCTCGGCATCGGTATGTTTTTCTTTGGCATTCAAAAGCCTATACGGAGGTGGCTTGCCGTACTCGTCGGGGCAATCATCGTCTACCATGTGAGGCCGCATATCATGTTGGTAATTCTCGTGTCAACCGCTGTTGGTTTTCTGTTTTCATCGCGAGGAATTAGCTGGAGCACAAAGTCCGTTTTGCTGGCTGCGTCTGTTGTAGCCTTCTTTTTCATTTACCGCGATGTACTTACGCTGGTAGGGATTGACGAAGAAGAATTTATCACCCAGGGACTCGATCTAACGCACAGGGCAGAGGAATTATCCAAAGCCACTTCCGGTATTGACATCACTAACTACAGCTTGCCCATGCAGGTATTCACCTTCCTATTCAGGCCGTTGTTTTTTGATGCGCCAGGTCTCCTTGGTGTGGTTGTCTCATTTGAAAACGTCTTCTACATACTCTTCACACTCAATCTCTTCCGGTTGTCCGGAGTTAAGTTTATCCTCAAAGGCAACTTCCTCGTCAAATCAGCCTTCCTCAGTTTCATTACTGTATCCATTGCACTTGCTCAAATCTCAGGTAACCTCGGGCTGGCTATCCGGCAGAAAAGTCAGGTGATGATTTTGTTTTTGTTCGTCATATTAATGTTTCTCGATGAACAGAAGTATCAGCAATGGGTTGCGTATGCAAAAAAGAAGGCAGGACGCAAGCAGGCAGAAAAAGTTGCAGCAGCGTCATGAAGGGGATCTTTACTATATCACTCGACTTTGAACTTCACTGGGGTGGTTTTGAAAAGTGGCCATTGAAACTGTCGAATTTCTCTCAGGCCGCATCCGGTTCTGAATATTTGTCGCATGATCCTTCAGACTATAGCAACTACTTTCTAAACACACGCCGCTTGATTCCTGAGATGTTGCGTCTCTTCGGTGAACACGAGGTTCACGTGACATGGGCGACAGTAGGTATGCTGTTTCATGGTAACCGGAATCAACTCGTTGGGTATTCACCGGAGCAGAAACCGGGCTACGTCGAACAGCAACTGTCCGCCTACCGCTACATTGCAGACGTTGGAATTGGCGAGGATGAAAGCAGCGATCCCTTCCACTACGCGCCTGCACTCGTGAAGGCAATACTCGATACGCCGCATCAGGAGTTGGGAACGCACACGTTCGCCCATTATTATTGTAATGAGCCCGGTCAGAACGCTGAACAGTTTCGGGCTGATCTCCGTGCCGCGCAACGTTCGGCTGCATTGTTTGGTCAACAGTTGCGCTCACTCGTTTTCCCGCGAAACCAGTTCAATGACCAGTACCTGAGGGTTTGCGCTGAAGAAGGAATTACGTCGGTGCGGTCCAACCCGCGCGACTGGTTCTGGCATATCGAAAGTACTCAGGGCGAATCTATGTGGAAGCGGCTCAACCGCGGCATGGATGCGTATTTTCCTGTTGGAAAGGAGAATACCTATTCCATCATTTCACTCGAAAAAAGAGAAGGGTTTCCGGTTTGTATTCCCGCAAGTCGGTTACTGCGACCTTATAATCCGAACGAATACTTTCTCAATACATTAAAGATTCGTCGCATTTGCAATGAGATGATGCGTGCTGCGAAAGCGGGCCAGGTGTATCATCTCTGGTGGCATCCACACAACTTTGGAGCGTTTCCCGAACAAAGTCTTTCGGGCATACGGGAGATCCTCTGTCATTTTCGGAAATGTCAGTCAATGTATGGGATGGAATCTCTCAGTATGAGGGAGATTGCGGAGAGGGTGTGATGCAGTTCAACGCGGAGTCGCGGAGTTTCGCAGGAGAAACTTTTTTTGGATTGCAGTATTTCTCAGACGCGATGGAAACACTTCAACACACACTCTTGCACTCTCACTCACCCCGTTGTGCGGCTGTTCCCCTCCAGGGGCAAGGGGTGCGCGAAGGATCGGACTGGCCGAGAGCGCTGAAGAATGCAGTTCAACGCGGAGTGCAAACGCAAGGTGGCGCAGGGAAGTTAACCGATTTCCAGCTCCGGATCGCTGTACGGGTGCACCAATTCCGGCAGCGCTATCGTTACCTGGGTGCCTTCGCCTTCGCTGGACTCCACATCAATGGCGCCTCGTAGTTTTTCCAGGGTTTCCCTTACGATGTAAAGTCCGAGTCCGGCGCCGTCGCTGCGTTCTGTGCCGCGGTAAAACATGTTATAGATGTAGGGCATGACGGATTCGCGAATGCCGATACCGTTGTCAGTTACTTCGAAAATGATCGCGTCATCCTTGCGGCGCTGCGTCAGCCTGATCTCCATGGGGTCTTTTTTTGGATCACAATACCGGATGCTGTTTGAAAGCAGGTTCTGGAAAATTACGCCAAGGCGAAACCGGTCGGAGATGATATACTCGTCTTCAATTTCAATCTCCCGGTTAATAATCCCGGCTTCAGCGAGGTAACTTAGTTTATCGAATGTCTCGTCAAGAAGTTCACGCAGGTCAATACGCTCCGGTTTGAGCCGTACGCGTGCGTTCTGGGAGTAGTGTACGATTTCAGTTATTGTCCGGTTGAGCGTGCCTACGTTGCGCTCGATCATATCAAAGTACTTGCCTGTGACAGGTTCCGCTGCAGGATACTCCAGCTTTGCAATGTTAACAACGCCCTGAATAGACGATATTGGCCCGCGGAGGTTGTGTGAGACGCTATAGACAAAGTTGTCCATTTCAGAATTCATCTTCTTCAGGGCTTCGTTCGCGGCTCTGAGTTGTTCATTCTGGTTGATGATCTCGGCTTCGGCGAGACGCTTGCGTTCCTCTGTTTCGCGGTGGTTTAACGCGTTCCTGATTGCGGAGCCCAGCCGCGTGAGATTGGATTTGAGGATGTAGTCGTCGGCACCGCGCTTGATACACGTGACGGCGAATTCTTCCGATAC
>JAEYWY010000022.1 GCA_023428695.1 Bacteroidota bacterium | reverse complement strand
GTCCCTTCAGGGATGAAAGGGTGCGGGTGGGAAAGAGAGTAAATGCAGTCAACGCGGCGCAGCTGAGTTTCGCAGAGCTTATTTTTTAGCACAGTTCTCAACTATTGGAGACAGGAACTCCAGTCTTCGCACGCATGTGTTGCGCGTGGGTCCCTTCAGGGATGAAAGGGTGCGGGTGGGAAAGAGAGGAAATGCAGTCAACGCGGCGCAGCTGAGTTTCGCAGAGCTTATTTTTTAGCACAGTTCTCAACTATTGGAGACAGGAACTCTAGTCTTCCCACGCATGTGTTGCGCGTGGGTCCCTTCAGGGATGAAAGGGTGCGGGTGGGAAAGAGAGGTCGCAAGGAAATGTAAACGCGGAAAATTGATCGGTGGATCAGAGCTGTTTCAAAATAATTGAGTCACCCTTCGTAAGAATGCGAGGTTGATTAACCGCAAGGGCCAAAGACGCAAAGGGTCGCAAGGAAATGCGGGCAACGCAGAGACGTTTCGCAAAGATGCATTCTCAGCGCTGCTCAGCGTCTCAGCGGCTCCGCGTTGTGTATTTTGATACCGAACTATAAACATTAGGCATTACAAGAATATTTTCCAGTAAACTTTGTATTTCTGAAACCTGTACTATGGCCGACGATCTGAAAACGTTTCTCCTGGGGAAATCACCATATGCGGTTGATCTGTTTAAGCATTTTGTTTTCGAGTACAAAAAGATTGGAGACGTGACGTTCATACCGGCGAAGACCATGATCGGCGTTGCGACGACACGCAAACGTGTCGCGTACGTGACGCAGTTCGGGAAGAAGTTCTTGCACGTCGTGTTTCATTTTGACCGGCCCTATCCGGATAATCTCTGTTTTCAAAAAATAGCACAGGTTCCCGGTGAAGAGCAGTACAACCATCACTTCAGAATGATGTCCACAGAAGATCTCAATGACGAGGTGAAGCGATTCATGCGGCTGGCCTACAAAAAGGGTAGTTGAACCAACAGGTTCCGCAGCGTAGCAATGACTTTTGTTATCAGATCCTAAAAATTTTGTGACTGACCCCGGAAGCGAAACTATTTCCTTACATGAGGTGAGGCTTGTGATTTTCTTTTGATAAGTTTTGTATCCGGGACAAAAAGAGTAGAATTCTCTTCTCTTAAATTATTAAAGGTTCGTCCCGGGGTGGCTCCTGGCGGGAGCCATCTTTTTTTAAAAAGAAATGGAGCTACCGGCTAAGCAGCTCCATTTGAATACGTTGGGTTTTCAGTTATCGACCTAACGGCTCGCTTTGAGTTCCACCTTCTTCACGTACGTCTCCAGCCAGCGATCGATTTCCCAAAGCATGTGCAGCACGGATTCGCGCGCACGATAGCCGTGGCTTTCATATGGAAGCAGTACAAAACGCGCTGTTCCACCGTGACCTTTTATCGCATTGTAAAAACGCTCTGTCTGCATCGGGAATGTTCCCGAGTTGTTATCGGCTTCACCGTGGATCAGCAGAATTGGTTCGTTCACTTTGTCTGCGAACGAAAATGGCGACATGTCGAAGTACGTTTTTGGCGCTTCCCAATACGTTCGTTCCTCAGCCTGAAATCCAAACGGAGTAAGGGTACGATTGTACGCACCGCTTCGTGCGATACCCGCAGCAAAAAGATCGCTGTGCGCGAGCAGGTTTCCGGTCATGAATGCTCCGTACGAGTGTCCGCCGGCGGCAACGCGTTTACGATCTACAATACCACGTTCGGCACCATAATCAATCGCGGCTTTTGCACTTGACACAAGTTGCTGAATATAGGTGTCATTCGGTTGTGCATCACCTTCACCAACGATAGGGATGGACGCGTTGTTGAGGATAGCATATCCGCGTATCGCCCAGAAGATCGGAGAATGTGAACTGATTCGTGTAAATGTATAGGGCGAACCTTTCACCTGACCTGCATTGTCTTTTGATTTGAATTCTTCGGGGTATGCCCAGAAAAACGTCGGCAATGGTCCGTCCTCCGGTTTGTATCCCGGTGGTAAGTAGAGATCTGCCGTGAGATCCACGCCATCTTCACGTTTATATTTGATCACTTCCTTGCGGAGGTCCTTTATCTGCGGATACGGATGCGGGAATTCCGTCACACGTGTCAGCGACTTCGATCCAACCTTGCGCAAATAGAAGTTGGGATTCTCCGATGGCGATTCACGTGATGTCAGGAACGTACCTTTTTTTGCATCGAGCAAACCAACCACGTATTCAAAGTAAGGAGCTTCACACCGCCACAGGCGCGTTTTCTTTCCGGAGTTGAGATCCATTCTGTCGAGAAAAGGCATGTCACCCTGAGGAGATGCGCCTTCGCCGGTCAGGAAGATCTGGTTATCGCGGGTCACTAGCATGACGTAACGGCCAAACTGGTTCGGCGCGGTGATTACATTACCCGGATCGTTATACGCGTCTTCGGTTGACCTTTCGATCACAACTTTTTTCGATTTGTCAGCCGGGTTCAGCTGGTACACACGTTGCTTACGTTCAGTCCACCAGTACTCGTAAACCCATGCCAGTTTATCGTTTGCCCAGAGTACGCCGCTATAGCGCAGCGGAAGTGCGATCAATTCTGTAGCCGTTCCGTTGAAGGGCGCGTCGAGCTGATACACCTTATCGCGGATATCGGCTTTCGCTTTCGGATCGCCGCCATCCTGGGCTTCGACCCAATACAGCGCGGAAGGCTTATCGGAGCGCCAGTTGTGTCCGCGCGGGCCCGTCTGCACAGCGTTGAATCCATTCGGAATGTTATCCGCAAGAGGCAGGTCAGCAACATCATTCACAGCTTTCCCATCAGTGGTGATTACCGAAACCTTTTGCGGGAAGCGGTAGTAGGGTACGAGGTATGAGAAAGGACGGTGAATTACTTTCTTCAGAATCATCGTTCCGTCCGGTGACGGGCTGAAGCTGTAATGGATCGCGTTTTCACTTACAACGGTTTCGCTACCCGCAATATCCTTGACGACGAGGTCGGACGAAGCATAATGTTCGAACATGGCTTCGTCATACGGATTTTTCAGGAGGTCCTGGTACGTTCTGCTGGGAGCTTTGCGCCCGAGGTTTTCCTCAACGACAGGCCCTGACGGAACGCGTGATTTTTCCGGTGTGGTGCGCTTTGCTTCCGGTACAGCTGCAAACAGAATGTGTTTTGAATCCGGCAGCCAGTTGTAGGATCCGCTGAATATGTTGTTAACGCGGCGGCTGGTGATCTTCTTTGCCGAGAACGTCGCCAGATCGATCACCCAAAGTTCAATAGCCTCGGCGTTGTTTTGGAGAAACGCCATCTTCCTGCTGTCGGGTGAAAACGATACGTTGCTCGCGAGTACGGTTCCGGGAAGTTGAGATATCGTATATTCCTTGTTGTCAGCGAGGCGTTTCAGTTTTATTCCCAGGTAATATGTCGCGCGGCTGGGACCAAAGTTGTCGGGGTTGATACGCATACCTGCGAGGCGCAACTCGGGACGCGACAACTCTTCGATAGACGGATAGTCGGATCGTTCGAGCAATACCATCCAGGCTTTGTCGTGGCTGATCATCGCGGCCGGCGTAATTGGTGCTTCGGCAATGCGCGCGATATCATCCGGTGGTCTTTGGTAGGTGATGTCCTGCTGCGCAGATGCCGTTGCAAACACCAGCACGAGCAAAAGGAGAGCGATATTTTTCATGGTTGTCAGGTTAATGAGAGCCTAAGTTTCTTTCAAAATCAGAAATTATCAAAACGTTAATTTTTAAACGGCTGCCGGCCTCCGCGTTTGACGTAAAATTTTTTACCTTAGGATATGCGTATGCTGGCGATAGCTGTTTTGTCAATGGCTGCTTCCTGTGCGTTTGGGCAGGCCGCGAAAGACGAAATACGTCTCAGCATCTACTTCGGCGGGGGTAGCTATTATGTGACACAAGACCAGGCGGAAAAGCTGTATCACTGGCTCGACTCCGTGCCGGATCTTCTCGAAAAATATTCCATCCAACTGATCAGTCATACCGATCCCATCGGCGGCAAAGCCTTTAATGAATGGCTGTCCGAGATGCGCAGCAACGCCGTCGAGCAGCTGTTGATTCAAAAACCGATTCCCGAACATAAGATCACGAAAAAAGACTGGGGCCTGGAAAATCCCGTCTATTCAAACACCAGCTTTTCGGGGATGCAGATGAACCGGAGGGTTGACGTGATTTTGTACCCGTTGGTTTTTTGACCCCCGAAAACGAGGAGAGAGCTGTCTGGCCTGAATTTCCTGCACCAATATTTCACCGCTCGATTTCGGACACCTATATTCACATCCGGACGGACTTTTGACCCAGAACAATGCAAATCCAACGGAATTGACGGCATCTGTTCGTTGGCACTATTGTTGGCAAAAGTCCGGCAATTGTAACGTTTACTATGATAAAACTACGCGACATTGATAAGTATGTTGACTCCCGGTTTCAGCGGACATTCATCCTGAAGGGCGTGAATCTGGACGTACAACAGGGCGAATTCCTGACGATAATGGGCCCCAGCGGTGCCGGAAAGTCGACACTCATGAACATTATCGGGATGCTGGATGAACCGTCAGCCGGTGAATACTTCTTCTTCGACGAGCCGGTTCACCGGATGAAGGAGAAGCAGAAGTCGGATATGCACAAAAACTACATCGGCTTCATCTTTCAGGCATACCACCTCATTGATGAACTCACGGTTTACGAAAACATAGAAACACCGTTGTTATATAAAGGTGTCAGCGGCAGCCAGCGCAAGAGTATGGTAGCTGAGATGCTGGACCGTTTCAATATGGTCGCCAAAAAGGATTTGTTCCCTGAACAACTGAGTGGTGGTCAGCAACAGCTTGTGGGTATTGCCCGCGCGATCGTTGGCCAGCCGAAACTGTTACTGGCGGATGAACCTACCGGAAATCTTCATTCGGATCAGGGCCGTCAGATCATGGAAATTTTTCAGAAGCTCAACGAGGAGGGAATCACAATCATTCAGGTGACCCACTCGGAAGAGAATGCACGCTACGGAAAACGCATCGTCCGTGTCGCTGACGGTGCCGTAGTGGAAGACACATTAGTGACAGCAAGCGTTTAAGAAAATCATGATGAAAAGAAGTGCAGCTTTTGTGCTGGGTCTCGCGATGACCGGTGCAACTATGAATCTTTGTGCGCAATCCGGCGAAGCGCAGTCGACGCTGACGTTTTCGGAAGCGCTGACGATCGCCTTAAAAAATAACGTGACGCTCAACCAGGAAAAGAACAACTTGTTTTCAGCGCAGGTACAAAAGAATCAGTCAATAGCCGCGTTCCTTCCGGGTGTTCAGATAACAGGAACCGCTGTTCACACCGATGGTCAGCAGCCTAACCCTGACGGCGGGGAACTCCTTGATCTCAGCGTCGACAACGTCAACGCAAGTATTGAAGCGGGTATGACGCTCTTCAATGGGTTCAATCGCATCAACTCATCCATGCGGGCGTCAAACCTGTTGAAGGCACAGACTTCCAACGTAAAGCGGACCGAGCAGGACGTGGTCGCGAATGTCGCGAATCAATACCTGCAGGTGATGCTTGACCAGGAGCTGCTGCGTATTGCTGAAGAAACGTATAATGCACAGGTCGCCGTACTTGATCAGCTTAAGGAGCAGGTGCGGCTCGGAGCACGCGCTGAATCTGATTTGTATACGCAGGAGGCGCAGGTCAGCAATCTTCGCGTGACCGCACTGCGTGCGAAAGTCACTCTCGAGAATGACAAAGCTTTGCTGGCGCAGACACTTCAGCTTGATCCCGCTGTACCCTTTGCTGTACAACGTCCTGACCGTACGCTTGCTCTTGATTATGTCGATATGAACCTTGATAGCTTGTATCAGGTTGCTTTGACAAACCGCGAGGACCTGCACCGTGCGGAGTTTCAGGCCAGGGCAAATCAGCATGCGTTTCGCGCCGCGGTTAATGGCTATCTGCCATCGCTCACCTTGTTTGCTTCGTATGGTTCCCAATACATTTCCACGCTGAAGGAAACCCCTGCGTATGGCAGTTTCTCCAACCAGTTCACCAATATTTTTCCGAGCACGTCGTATGGCGTATCCGTTACTATTCCGTTGTTCGACCGGCTTGTGACACGAAACAACAGGGTGTTCAGCAAGGTAACTTACGAGAACTCGGTGTTGGAAAAGGAAAATCTGGAGAAGAGCATCAAGATTGACGTGAAGCGCACTTACAATAATTATCTCACCGCAATCCAGTCGTACGAGGCCAGCCAGGTCCAGCACCGCGCCGGGGAACTTGCACTCAAAACCCAGCAGGAAAGTCTCATACTCGGTGTGGTCAGTCCGGTAGACCTTGCGCAGGCGACACAAACCTACGTACAGGGCGCATCGTCGCAGGCGCAGGCGGAGGTGACCCTTATGTTCCAAAAGATATTGCTGGAGTATGCGTTAGGAACATTGAATGTTTCTGCGATGGTTGAGCAATGATTCATAAACAGAAATGAAAAAACTTGAAGGCAGTCCGATGTGGCTGCCTTTGATGTTTTACAGCGTGGCTGTTTTTTTTTGGAAAGGATCAGAAGCTTCGATCTGGTGTAGACCCGCGGCAGGGATTGCAGCGGAAAGCGGACCGCTGATTAAATGATTAGGCTGATGGACATGATTATTGACGGAATTAAAAACAATCGGAAGTGAGAGGCTTGGAGCGGAAAGCCCGGTGGCCCGGAGCAGGGTCTGAAACGGAGGAGCTCGCATAAGGGGCCAGCCGCCCAACCGGGACTGGGATTCAGGGATTAAGGGATGGGCGGGATTGATTAGCGGGATTTTGATGGATTTGAAAAAATTGAGCGAGATTAAAGGCGGTGGCTGCGGATCTCGCAAATCCTTCAAATCGCGTGAAATCCATCCTGGAAATCCCTTAATCCTTCCATCCCAGTCAAATCATCGCGTAAATCCTTCATCCTTTAATCCCAGTTTCTTAAATTTGCGGCCCTGCTCGGACGAGTGGGTCCTTTCTGAGTCAGAAAGGGCATTATTAACCAAAATTTGCAGTTACGAGGCCCGGTAGCTGCATGTAAATGAAGGGCAATTTTAATGGCTAAAACATCAAGACCGGGCGAAAGACCCCGGAAAACAGCTGAACCTAAAGACACGGCAAAGGCTCCTGCAAAAGGAAAAGCAGCCGGCAAAATTGACGTTGACGAAGACGATCCGATGAAAGACATCCGGTCAGCTCAAAAAGAAGAGATCGGCAACGAAGCGATTCCTGTGTCTGAACTGAAAAAAGCACGTTACGAAAAGCAGGTTCCTGGTGAATTTGACTTCGAAGCGTTTGCAAGCAAAGGTTTCGGCGAAGGCTACAGCAAGGAACAGCGCAGCGAAATGGAGAAGCTTTACTCCGGCACCGTTACTACCGTTGAAACCGGCGAAGTAGTACAGGGAACCGTGGTTGGCATCAACGATCGCGACGTAATTCTGAATATCGGTTTCAAGTCTGACGGTCTTGTTCCCCTCGCGGAATTCAAGGATATGCAGAACCTGAAGATCGGTGATCTCGTGGATATCTTCATCGAAGAGCGCGAAGATGCAATGGGTCAGCTCGTGCTCAGCCGCCGCAAGGCCAAGCTGGTGAAAGGATGGGAATACGTTCAGAAGGCGCTCGACAACGACGAAGTGATCGAAGGATTTGTGAAACGCAGAACCAAAGGTGGTCTTATCGTAGACGTATTTGGTATCGAAGCGTTCCTTCCTGGTTCACAGATCGACGTGAAGCCTATACGCGATTTCGATATCTATGTTAACAAGAACATCGAGGTTAAGGTGGTGAAGATCAACTACACCAACGATAACGTCGTTGTATCGCATAAGATACTCATCGAGAAAGATCTCGAACAACAAAAAGCAGCTATCCTTACCAACCTCGAAAAAGGTCAGGTACTCGAAGGTGTGATCAAGAACATGACCAACTTCGGTGTGTTCATCGATCTTGGTGGCGTCGACGGACTCCTTCACATCACGGATATCAGCTGGGGCCGTATCAATCACCCTGAAGAAGTTCTCAAGCTTGACCAGACCGTTAAGGTTGTTGTGCTTGACTTCGATGAAGACAAGAAGCGTATCTCTCTCGGTATGAAGCAACTTACGCCTCATCCGTGGGATGCACTTTCTGCCGACATCCAGGTTGGTTCGAAAGTTAAGGGCCGGATCGTTAACGTGGCTGACTACGGGGCATTCCTCGAACTTCAGCCTGGCGTTGAAGGTCTGATCCACGTAAGCGAAATGAGCTGGTCGCAACACCTGCGCAATCCTCAGGACTTCATGAAAGTTGGCGACGAAGTGGAAGCCGTTGTGCTGACACTGGATCGCGACGAGCGCAAGATGTCACTCGGCATCAAGCAACTCACCGAAGATCCGTGGACACGCCAGGATGTGCTGACGAAATACGCTGTGGGTACACGCCACAAAGGTATCGTGCGCAACCTGACGAACTTCGGTTTGTTCATCGAACTCGAAGAAGGTATCGACGGACTTGTTCACGTGTCCGACCTGAGCTGGACCCGCAAGATCAAACACCCTTCGGAGTTTGTGAAAGTTGGCGAAACGATGGAAGTACAGGTACTTGAGCTAGATGCTGCTAACCGCAGACTTGCGCTCAGCCACAAGCACCTCGAAGAGAACCCGTGGGATACTTTCGAAACAGTATTCACTGTGGGATCTGTTCACAAGGCGACAATCACCAGCAAGAACGACAAAGGCGCGATCCTCGAGTTGCCGTACGGCATTGAAGGTTTCGTAGCTGCGAAGAACCTCGCGAAGGAAGATGGTTCGAAAGTGGAAGTTGGTGACGCTGTTGATTTCAAAGTGCTTGAGTTTTCGAAGGATGACAGACGTATCGTGCTGTCGCACAAGGCTACCTGGTCACAGGAAGAAGAGCCTAAAGCACCTGCGAAAGGCGCTGCCGGAAAAGGAAAGGGTCAGCAAAAAGGCGGTACATCTATCCAGTCGATTAATCAGCAGAATGAAAAATCAACGCTCGGCGATCTTGAAGCACTTAGTGCGCTGAAAGAGAAGATGCAGGGCGGTGGTGAAACCAAAGGCGAATAAGCCTGAGATAAATCTTTGAAAAGGTGGTTGTTTGTATGCCACCTTTTCTTTTTGTTTCCGTTGAATTCAAAGGTGTTTTTTATACTTTTGAATTCGAGTTGAAAGGTGAAAGATGAAAGTTAAAAGTTGGAGGCAGCTCGGGCACTTTTAGACTTCTGAACTTTAGACTTTAAACTTTAAAACTTGCAGCCTCAAGCTTGCAGCCAGAAGCTAGTAGCTTGAAGCTTTTTTCCGGTCTCGTGGCCGAGTGGCTAGGCAGAGCTCTGCAAAAGCTTGTACAGCGGTTCGAATCCGCTCGAGACCTCTGGAAAGCCTTTGATCTGGAAAGATTGAAGGCTTTTTTTATTTATTAGGACAACATTAGGACAAATTCTAAAGATCTGGATTGCTGAAATGATAGCTGTGTGTAGCCATGAGCAATACCAGGAATTGTTGGGAATTCGACTGCGCATATTTTGCTGGGCAGTAAGTATTTTTAGAATTAAGCGCAATTTCATTCGGTTTCCCACTAACTGAACCAGTTACGTCCTACCTTCACTGAAAAAGCGATTTCGACCTACATTGGGAATCAGCGGAGGATTAAAGCAGGCAGTTTTTAAGCTCACTGAAAAATGTTTGTCTTTTATTTTTGAGATCAATAAACATTGAGATTGGTTGAGTTTTCCTGAATAATTGTTGGCTTCGGTTGTGCGTTGATTCATTCTGTATTAGCCATGCTGCTGAAGTCAAAGCAAGAGGTATCAATGACATTTCATTTGTAACAATTGGAACACCGACACTCGTGGCGAACCAGTAAGCTCTGGCGGTCGTAGCTTGCTTCTGGATTTGAGACCATTCTGCATCGGCTCTCTTTATCTCCTCCTTAAAGCAATCATGCAAATCCCGAAATTTTGACTCAGTAAGTTCTTTAATGTCAATAGAAGAAAGTTCCGAGAAGAGCTTGCGTATTTCGGTCCGCACACCAGATAGTTTATTTTCCTTGCGTATTTCTAAGGCAAATGCTGTATCTACATTGTTTAAAAAAGAAAGTGGAATCTTAAAGAAAGTTTGATTTATTTTCGTCCACATCTCGTTAGAACCAAATTCTTTAAGCTGTTCCCACGTTCTTTCTTTCGGTGTGTAAATATGCCCACCGGTAACTTCTGTTAAGAACAAAATTGACTCCAAAGGGCCACCACCTTTTGTCGTCATTACCATGCTGGTGTTTAACGGGATGTTTAAATGGCTATATAGGGGATTGATATCGGGGGCGGCTTGAATGATTTGATCGGCAAATTGTTGGGCCTCAGGGACTGTAAAAACCGGATTTTGAAGTTGCAGGATTGCCTTGACAATTTGACTTTTATCCCTGTCTTTAAAAGAGGCTGCCAGTTGTTCCGCAAACTCTCGCTGTGCTTCATTAATATCATGTTCGCTTACGTCTCCCTTTGCCCTTGCCTGTATTTTTTTGGCTCTTTCCAAAATTCGCGGTTCAAGTTTTGTTTTAACACTTAAATCATAATCATAAGGATTAACGATAAGTTTTACGACACCTGCCGCCACCCATTTTTGGATTACAATATAAAAATGAAGTGCTTCTAAGAAATCCGGCATCCAACTTTTTGGATCACGACCGGGATTCATGCTCTGATTGGTTACGGCTGGGTTTTGGAGTGGATGAAAAACCAGTATCTTTTCTGAATATAATGAAAACCTGACGACTTCATCAATGATGCTTCGTCCCTTAAGCGTGCTGTAGTGGATGCATGAAAATTGATCTTTGCATTTTTTAAGTTCATTTACATAGTCGTATTTTCTCGGAAAAAGTTCCGCAAAGACGCGGTAGGTTCTTTTGATTTTGAATAGTGTTATTGATTGTGAAATTTCCTTCCAAGTTCTATTCTTCTTCAATTCAAACATTTCATTCAGGAAGGTGAAAAACTTGGCATTTTGTTCGTCAAAAAAATCTTTTTTGTCCATGACTTTATAGTTGCTAACACGGGATAAAGGAATTGGATGCTTTATTGTATTTCAAAAGGTCAGTGAGCGTTAAGCTATCACAACTTCGATTAATTCCGAATGACCGTAACTTTGCATGTCTTTAATTTGCCCTTTATTCAATCCCGATTGGAATGATTCGCCTTACAACTTCTTTAGCTTTTGACAGGTCTTCGCGTTCGATATATTCGCGAATCCATTTTGCGTTGTTACGCAATACATCAACTTTTTTTGATGAAACGTTTGGCAATGAATATGTGGGAAGGTTGTCGATGGCGTACAAAAATCCGGTTGCAAAAGTATCGCCGCTGAAGTTCATATCCACTATGGCTGATTCGAGATCAAAGGAATAATAAGGATACCCCTCATTAGCATTCCAGACTTTCAAAAATCGCACGATAGGCTTTACGATTGATTTATAAGAGGTATTTGCGTCAGTAAGCTTTTTGTTGAACTTTTTCGGTTCAGTCTCCATCCATCCGCCGTCCTTGTCCGGAATTTCTATGCTATCATAAAAAACGCCACTGTCAAAAATACCAGGAACTAAATCAAAATTAATATGATTTAGTTCAACAACTATCGATGGGTGATCCTTCATTATTCGTGCAGATGGGTAATGCTTAAAAGCAAATTTCATTAATCTCTCCCTGTAAGACTCTGGTTTCAATTTTGAGCTATGTGTTTTAAACCCAATTAGGACATCAATATCTGAGTTCTTATCAAACGTTCTCGGTAGGATTGTTCCGCGAGAGTACGATCCGAATACATTAATAAAACTCAGTTCATTTGTAAAATGCTCCTTTAAGTTTCTGCCCAGTATGTCCAACGACTTGGAAATGTTGATTCCGGTGAGACTATTACTCTTAATTAAAAGCTCTGATGAAATTCTTTTGAGGTAGTTGTTAATACCAATCTCCATATTGTCATTGTTTTGGAATTAGGTATTCAGTTTTCATTCGGTCCCATTCGATTGATAGCTCGTCATTAAATTTGTTAAATAATGAAGACGAAAGACGTATTGACCCCCAACTGATGTTTGTTTCGTATTGGATAACATTCCTTAAGATCTCAGGGGTGCGTTGATCCGACGGAGGATTTCCACGGAGATCGCTGAACAACGTTTTGAAGTTGTTCAACACAGTTTCAGTAGTGGACACGTAAAATGCCAGTTTTATAAGTTGCTGAACCAATACAACTGGTAGCGACAATTGAAAAATCAAATTGACAATCTTAGCTTCGCCCATGGAGGCAGCGGCAATGAAAATGGCAGCTATGGGAATATTTTTTATTGCAAGTTTGACTAACATCTTCGAACTAATGAAATGACTGAAAAAACTGTTCTCAAAACAATTGACCGCCATTTTGTAAACTCCTGGTGTCAGCGATTCGTTGGTGAAGTACCCTGCGGATTTTTTTCCCGTAAGGTTGACATCAAATGAATTGTCAATGAACACGAGACGCCTAAGCATTTCAGCCTTTTGAAGTAGATATGAACTCGTTAAATCCAATACAAAATAAGCTAGGATGAGGAGGGAATTCAATGCATTCACTTTATCCATAAGATCGGAACTCTTAAGTTGGTCCTCAAGGGCCATCGAGGAGATCGCTGCAAGTGTCGTGAACGCCAGTATGCCATTGCCCCAATCGCCAAACGTTTTAACCCGATTGAATGCTTTTTGGTGAGGTACGATTTTTTGATTCATGCTGCGTTGTTTACTGGTTTTTCGTGTTCGGCTTCTGGCCCAAACCACTTTCCGGTTCTTAGCCACATTTCGTAAAAATAAATCCAACCTGCAAGCCATGGAATGATGTCGTTGGCAATCAGCTTTCGTTTGTTCCAAGAATAGTCTGACTGCTTATACAAGCAGGGTTCGTCAATGTCCGGATGCCAATGCGGACGGCAATTGGAAATCTCAGGGGATAAAATTTTGACGATAGGGCGAAGATCACCTCGGTAATGCACTTGGACTTTGTATACCGGAAAATCCCATCTAACCTGCAAAGTGCCACTAAATTCTATGTCAAGAATTCTAGCCTGCTTTACCTTGAAATGAGGGAAACGCAGGCGCATTGCGGCTATCTGAGCATAAGGATCAAAGGACTTATTCTTCACTACCGTAATATCCCTTTGATGGAGTAACTGAGTATCCGCCTGATGTTGAAAGCGCGCCCGTACTTGTGATTTTTAGAGTACCAGAAGAGAGCGATTTGGAAAACGCCTTAGCTTCTTCTTCGTCTTCTTCAACCACTGGAAATTCCCTTCCAAAGATGTCTTTCCAAATTTGCTTGGCCTTTGTCTCTTTGTCATCATCAAGATAATCTTTCGCTTCTTTTAGCTTATCTTTTACCTTTCTGACTTTTTTGATGGCAGTCTCGTAGTCGTTGTAAGAATCAAATTTTCCTGAGTCAAGGTGATACTCAGCATTGGTATACCAAATCCTGATAGCTTCTTCGTAGTTTGTGAAGCTATTCAGTTGGAAAATATTAATCGCTACTTCTTCAATATGGTAAGGAGGAGTGTATTTTGAATTTTCTTTGTTCCAGCTTTTTACCGATCTGATTGTCGGCTTTACTTTGTAGTTCCTTGTCTTGTTGATGCTGTTCAAATTCGTTGTTAATTCTTCGGGATACGAAGAAGTCCATCCAGAGAGATCCGGGTTTGGAATTAGATAACCTCCAGTCGTTTGGGGAAAACTTGGCAGCACATCGAAATCCTTATCGCTCAACTCGATTGTTACACACGGCCGATCTTGCTTAACCTTATCTTTGTAATCATCCAATCCATTTAGGTAATTTTTTAGCTTCGTTAGTACAGACTGAGGAGTGGGTAAATTCCCATTCTTGTCCTTCCATTTCTCGAAATCGAGGACGGCAAATAGGTCAATGTCTTTCAATGGTCTTATGTTCGTGTCTCTTTCGTAAGAACCATTTGTAAAGGTTCTGAGAACGTGCAAGTCATTTTCTTTGTCAAGTAGATGACCATCCAAATTTGATAAAGAGGATTTAATACTTTCCTCTTGCCTGTCGGTGACAGTAATGTTCCCTAGGAACTCGTCAATTGATTGTAAAAGTGTCATATAGATAATATTAGTGGTTGCTTGTTACTCAGGTATAGGTATGGTTGCAATAACTATCCCCTGAACTCTCAGCTCTTCTGTAACGATAATAGGCTGATGTTCTTTGTTGCTTGATCTCGGGCGGAGTGTTACAAAACTCCCGTTTCGATTAAACTCCTTCACTGTTGCTTCATCATCAATGAGTGCAACGACTGCCTGTCCATTTTCTGCCGTATCCTGCTGTCGGACTAATATCAAATCCCGATCATTGATTCCTGCCTCATTCATCGAATCGCCTTTTGCACGGAGCATAAAATATTTACTACCCGGCTTAGCCAATGCAGTGGATACCGGAATCATAGCCTCAATATTTTCTTGAGCCAGAATCGGTGCACCGCAGGTCACCGTTCCAACCAGGGGAACACTTACCGTCTGCACACTATCATCACTATTACTAATGTCTTTCAACATTGAATAGCTTCCGTCTAATCGTTTTCGTAAAAATCCACCCTGCTCAAGCTCCTGCATTAGCAATAGCGCTGAACGTGGCGACTTATATTCCATCAATGCCATCAAATCTCGGACAGACAACACCTTCCCAGTATGCATCACTGAATTTCTGATGTGTCGCAAGGCCTCTCTCGCTTTAGCTGATAGCTGGTTTTCGCTCATTATACGATGTGTTTAATGCTGTATAACAGCAGCCAGGAAGCATTAGTTCCACATGACTGGTTTTGTTGGATTTTATGTATAAAAACCTGTATATCAACAAATTGAGCGAATAGTTTGTCTAAAATAGAGCCAATTGGCTCTAACATAAAAACGCTCATTTCCGGAGTTTCGCTTGGAAATGGGTCACAACCGGGATTTAGGTTATGTCAAGGCATTTGGCAAGCATTTGAGAAAACTGAGATTGGCTAAAGGCCTGTCCCAGGAGGAATTGTCTTATAAGTGCGTGATCCCAACTAGTCAAATCGGACGATTTGAGAGAGGCGAACGGAGTCCTACGCTGAATACAATTAGAATATTGGCGGAAGGGTTGGGCGAGGAGCCATCGAAGCTCCTGGAATTCAAGTACAAGGTTAAGAAGGATCAGTAACCGGAATAGCTAGCTTAGGGGATTCGTGCGTATGAGGAAAGCAACTTCTTCGGATAAGTCCGTTATTCTGGACATCCTCACCCGGTCTTTCGACGACAACAAAAGCGTCAATTATGTAGTCAAGCAAGATCAGAACAACAAAACTATTCAGCTTGCATTGTGGTTTTTGAATTTCTGAAAGTCTTGCTCCTAAAGAAGGAATGCCTTTTCACCATCGGTCACCATTTCGAGTTTTTTGCGATCCCGATGATAAGTTTCGGACGGATGAGAGTTGCTTCATTTGTGCGCGGTTAACATCAAAACACGTCCTAAAGACGAAGGTGACATGATCTTCCAACAGGCGGCCTTTCTAAGGATCTCCGCTCTTTCTGGGCCACTGAATTTGTGCCGATTTGGCCTCATTTTGAGCTTTTTGAAATAAATAAGCAAAATTGTTTACAATATTGTTATTGCTTAAATTTGTTCATAATCTGGATTCATGTTTAACGAGATTTCAACAATCAAAGGCATCCACCCGGGGCTGATCCTGGAGCGAAAGCTTCGCGAAAAGAAGCTGAAGAAAAGCCGCTTTGCCCTTACGATCAAAGAGTATCCTCAAACACTCACCGCAATAACGAAAGGAAAACGCGCAATGAATCCTGCGCTTGCATTCAAGATTGAGCAAGCACTTGGTTTGGAGGAGGGCTACTTCATGGTTCTGCAGGCATTCTATGACATGAAAGAAGAAAAGCTTCGTCAACATTCAAGCAATGGAACTCCGGATCTGTCCAGGCTTCGTCCCGGATTGTTCTGGGATACAGATATCAATACGATTGACTGGCAGGGACAGAAACGTGCAATCATTGAACGTGTCATTGAAAGAGGCAGTGAAGAAGAGAAAGCAGAGATCAAACGTTTTTATGGTGAGAAGGCTTTCAACAAGATTGCTGGTGCGCTAAAACTGTAACATGCCTGATCGCCTGCACTGGAATACGGTCAAGCCGATTCTCAAAGAAGTGCTGACCATCCTGATGCATGAGAAATTATTTGATCCTTTCAGGCTCGTGGTGGTACATCGCTGAGTTTACAGATTGGTCATAGGATGTCAGATGACATTGATTTGTTCACAGACAAGGATTACGATTCACTCGACTTCACTGCAATTGACAAATTCCTCAGAAAGACTTTCAACCACGTTTCTGATCTGAAGGCCGGACCTGTCGCGATGGGAGTATCGTATCTCGTCCCCGGCGACAAGAAACTATTCCAAAAAAAAACTCAAAGTCCGGTAACCTTTTCTCCCAGTCAGGCACCAACGTGTTGATGATCGGGCGGGGGCTTGTGTCATGTCTTTGGTGCCAAAATTCTTCACATTATGAAAACAACGTTTGCATTATCTGTACTGCTATTCTTTACTGTCGCAGCTTCTGGTCAAAGCGTCGGCGACCGCATCCTGAAAAAATCCCAGCAGCGTGCGAATCGAAAGATCGATCGCACGATCGACAAGGGTCTTGACAAGGTCGAGAAGGGAATTGACGAAAGCGTCAGCGGTGACGGCAAATCAAAAGAGGAATCCAAACCAAAAAAGAAAGAGGACACTGGCAAAACGGATCCAGCCAAAAATGACCCGGCAAAAAATACAGGGACCGAAACTGCGGCCGCGGAGAAAAAACAATTCGGAGCGTCGACAAAATTTGATTTTGTGCCGGGAACGACGATCCTGTTCTTCGACGACTTTGCAATGGATCACGTAGGCGACTTTCCGTCAAAATGGAATACAAATGGGTCGGGGGAAGTAGTCAGCGCAAGCGATGACTCGGGTAAATGGTTTGAGATGAAACCATCGGCAACGTATGTCCCGGTTTTAAAGAAAAAACTTCCCGAGGAATTCACCGTTGAATTCGATCTGATGACTTCCGGTCTTGATAAGAAGACAAGCTCCACCGCATACGTACTTATTACGCTGGACGATAACGAACTTTTTAAAGAAGGCAAGAACTTTGCGAGGCTCGGCATTCCACTCATGCAATACGGTGTCGGTACTGTCACCGTCCGGAACAGGATCAGTGGCGCGACGGTTATCAATAACCAGATGCGTCCCGATCTTCGCGGCAGAGTACTGAATGGGATGCGTATATCCATTGCGGTAAACGGAAAGCGCTTCCGGATGTGGGCTGATGATGAAAAGATCGTGGACCTACCCACATTCGTAGCAAAAGGAACTGTACAGACGATGAAACTCGAATTGAAGGGCTTTGCCAACGACTTTAAGGAAGGCCGGATCTTCATTAAGAACATGAAGATCGCGGAAGGCGGTGTGGACCTGCGCAGCAAACTCATCAGCGAAGGCAAGCTTTCGACAACGGCAATTACGTTTGATGTGAATTCCGACAGGTTAAAACCGGAATCGATGGGTATGATCAAGGAACTTGCCGGGGTGTTGAATGCGAATCCCGATGTGCGAGTAAAGATCATCGGGCACACGGACGCGGATGGTGACGACGCCCATAACCTCACGCTTTCCAAAAGCCGGGCGGCTGCAGTAAAAAAAGCATTCGAAGATTTGTTCGGAATTTCTGCTGGAAGAATTGAGACGGACGGTAAGGGTGAATCCCAACCGGTGGCCCCGAATGACAACCCGGAAGGTAAGGCAGCTAACCGAAGGGTTGAATTCATTAAGTTGTAACCGACGTGCCGGAATGCTGATTTGGTTCGGGGAGTCTTTGGGTTTATCTTAGAAGATTAACTATTCTATCCGAGCCGGTTATGAAAGACATCCTTCCTGCTATTTTTTGTCTGGTTACAGTTGGGCTGGTGCAGGCGCAAACCCCGGGCGACCAGGCTTCTTATCACAAGGAAAAGGCCGATAGATTTGTAGCGGACAAAATGTTCGATAGTGCTGCAACGTTCTATCAACGCGCAGCGGAGTTGTATTCCCAGGCGTCAGACCATCGTGAAACCTTGCGATCAATTTCAAATGCGGGAAAGGCAATGATCGCGATGCGAAAGATCGATCCGGCAATTTCTCTGCTTCTGAAATATGAACCCATCGCCGGAAAAGTGGATTCTCTGGATGAAGCGCGCGAACTTTTTTTTACGACGCTATCCGAACTTTACTACTACGCCGGTGATGCGTTCAATTCACTGAAGTATAGACAGCCCGTATACGAGATCAATATCGCGAGGAGCAATACGGCGCCTGATGATCTCATCAACATTACACGTATCATGGGCGTGCTTCACGGAAATTCCGGGCAGTTGATAAAGGCCGTAACGTACTATCGGAAATACGCCGAACTTATCACGGCGCACCATGGTCCTGAATACCTGCTGATGAGTGACGCATATAATTATCTCGGTGTGATGTACCGGCATATGGGTGAATATGACATGGCGCTCGATTATTATAAGAAGAGCATCGAAGTTGGCGAGCGGTACACGGCTGAAGATCGAAACGCGATCGCACCGCGATTCCGGTCAATGGCGCCTGTCTACAATAACATAGGTACGTTATATCATCACTTGCATGACGATGAAAACGCCCTGAAGTACACACTTCGCGCACTATCCCTTTACGAGAACGAAAAATCCACGGGAAAGACCTCGCTGGCGACAATCATGGGCGGACTCGGGACGACCTATACCCGTCTTGGCCGGTATGACGAGGCGTTAAAGTTTGAAGAAAGGGCACTTGCCCTTTTTCGCGATGAATACGGAGACAAGCATGGCCGCGTGGCAACGGAGCTGAAGAATATCGGTGATACCTGGTTTGCGCTGAAGGACTACAACAAGGCGTCGGATTTTTACCGGCAATCTCTTGAAATGAATCTTGACGTTCACGGGCCGTTCCACCCCAATACAGGTGAAGCCTTTATCAAGATGGCTGACGTTGAAGAAATTAACGGTAATCTGACTACCGCGCTGGGCTACACGCAGTCGGCGCTCCGATCTGTCGTTCACAATTTCAATAGCGACAACATCAGGGATAACCCGACGATTGATGCCGCCTGTAACGTCAAGGTCCATCTGATACGACATCTCTCCAGGAAAGCCGATATTTTGATGAAGCAATTTGAAAGAACCAAGGACCGCGACATGCTTCATCTCGCTAACGAAACGTATGCGTTGACGGTGCAGTTTTCCGAAAACGTGAGAAACGATCTGCTCGATATCCGATCGAAATCCTTCCTCGCGGAGAACAGTAAGTCGCTTTACGAGCGAAGCATACGCGCGGCCCTGCTGTTGCGCGATGTTTCAGGCGATGCCACGCTTGATAACGTCGCCTTCGCGATGATGGAAAAAAACAAATCGCGTCTCTTGCTTGAGTCGTTGCAGACATCGCAGGTGAAAGGCGCGTTATCTTCCGAGGACGAGCTGTTCAACACGGAAAATGGTTTACTGAGCCGCGTTGCCTATTACCAGGAGCAGTTGCTGGATGAACGGATAAAGGGTGAAAAACAGGATTCGCTGAAAATAAATCAGTGGCAGGCGGGCCTGTTTGAGACGCGCCGTGAGCTTGAGTCGTTTAAACTCAAGCTGCGGACAGATCATCCCAGATACTTTCATGCGAAATACGCTGCGCCTGAAATTTCAATTGCTGCCCTCAAACGGGAGCTTGCGCCCGACCAGTTGTTTATTGAATTTTTTTCCGGAGACAGTGCATTGTACGTGTTTTATGCAACGCAGAAGAACTCAGGCATTATTTCACTGCAGAATGACGTTGTACACGAATTTCAGGAGATGGTGTCGGGCCTGCGAAACCGGGATAGCGATGCCTTTCTGCGTGTTGCTTACCCGTTGTACACAAAAATTCTTGAACCGGCTTTGCAGGCGTGCGGCACGACACCGGAACGCATTGTCGTCGTTCCCGATGGCATACTCGCATATATTCCGTTCGAGCTACTACTGACCACACCGCCGGGAGACAGAAAATTCCGTGATCTCGAATATGCCATTCGAAAGTTTAACTTCAGCTACAGACTCTCCGCAGCGTTGATGCTCGACGGTCGCGCTTTGTCCAGGGGCAAAAGTAATAACGACTTTGCCGGTTTTGCACCGCAATTCGAAGGTCAGGCGGTCGCGCAAAGGGGCTTGCCGGGAAACATTCCTTATGCACTGCGTGAAGTAGAGGAGATATCAGGGTCATTTCCAGGTACGGTCTTTCTGGGAGACGATGCCACCGAGTCTAATTTCAGGGCGCAGGCTCATCGCGCCGGAGTTATCCACCTGGCGACCCATGCCGCCCTCGATGAACACAACGCAGATCTTTCACGCTTGTATTTTTCGGCCGGTGATTCATTGGAGGACGGACTTTTACACGCTTATGAAATATTCAATCTCAATATGAGCGCAAAGCTTGTAGCGCTTAGCGCCTGCAATACCGGCGCCGGCGTATATCGGGAGGGTGAGGGGGTTATGAGCTTGTCGCGCGCGTTTGCCTATGCGGGCTGCGAAAGTATGCTGACGAGCCTTTGGCCGTCGCAGGATCAGACTACTGCGGACATCATGGCTGGCTTTTACAGGAATCTCGCCAAAGGGCTTCCCAAGGATGAAGCACTCCGGCAGGCAAAGCTGGATTTCCTTGCAACAAGTGACAATATTAAAAGTGATCCCTTTTTCTGGGCTGGTTTCGTATTGATCGGAAATACTGAGCCGCTATCGGGCAAAAACAACTTCATCACAGGCGCGACGATTTCTGTCCTTGTTTTCTCAGTGATCGCGATGATCTTGCTGCGTCGCAGGAATGCGAAAAGAGCGGCCAGTGCGGCCGGTGCTATTTAAGTTCCCGCATCAACTGGCCGGCCTGGCGACTGAAGTCATGCGAAGGCTGGCTTTGTATCTCCCTGAGAATTTCTTTTGCCTCAACGATATCATCCGATGCAATTTTCGCGAGCGCAAGGTACCACATTACATGGTCGTTGTATGGGTGATCACCGTTTCTCAATCGTTCCAACACGTTTGCGGCTTGCACCGGATCCTGATTGGCAAGGTATGCGATACCGAGATAGAACGCTGCATCAGGGTTATCAGGATTTTTTTCAAGACTGGCATGGAAAAGTGAAATCGCCTCGGCCCATTTTCCGGCGCTGTATGATTCCATCGCCGCCATTAAAAGCTCAGAATCGTTTTCTCCTTCGCGAACGGAGATGACATCGCCGTACGGGACAAAATATGCAGCAACCAGGTCCTGATTACTGTTTTGTGGAACCCGGTCGAAAAACAGGTAAGCAGCGACAATACTTGCGGCGACGGAGGCCGCAACCAGATATTTTTTCCATGGCGAACCAAGTGGTACCACCGGCGTTTCAGCTTGTTCCTCATTGCGTATTTCCCGTTCCCATTGAGCAACTTCTTCCCGCATGGCGTGACTATCGAAGTTTCTGATGCCGCTCATGATTGCCAAATAGTCGTCAACTTTTTCCGCGAACGCAAGCTCGGATGCGACGCGCGCATCGAACGCGTCCTGCTCAGCCTGGGTAAGCTCACCACGCAATTTCCTTTCAATAAGATCGATATCCGCTTCTTCCTTATTCATCGCCCCTGTTTTTTGTTCTCGGTTTCTTTCAACGCCCTTCTGATTTTCATCAGACATTCGCACTTCTTTTTCTTGGCCACCATAGCCGATTTATACCCCATCGTTTCCGCGATCGCTTCCATCGAATGATTCTCGAAGTAGTATTTGATCAGGATGCTCCGGCAAGGTTCGCCGACCTTCATCAGGAGCGATTGAACGACCATCTGACGGTGCGTTGATTCGTGGCGTTCTGTCTGTTCATCTTCTGCCAACGCTACCTCCGGAACGTCATCGAGCGCTTCGAGGTTACGCTTAACCGCCGCGGCTCTTTTGTTTAACAGATTTTTGCCAATCCCGAACAGGTAGGTCTGAATAGCGCTGTTTAAACCGGTAAATTTTCCTGCTTTCACGTTGTAATAAAAGATTGTGAAAGCCTGTTGATAGATGTCGGCGATGTCTTCTACGGGGCAGGAGTATCGCCATTGCGCCCATTTCAGAAACGCGTTGCGATTATTCCTGTACAACTCCTTCAGAAAAAGTCTGTCACCCTGCTTTATCCGTTCCAGGTCCCTGGCATCAACAAAAGCATCCACAATCTTCTTATTTAGTGCACTGTTTTCCAAAACGGTTACCGGTTATTGAGGCTTACGGATACTTTTTCTTAAAAAATGTTGACGATGAAGTAACCCTTTTAAAAATAACAGCACAAAAGCATGGAAGCAAATATCCGGTGGGATTGAGGCATTTCCTCCGATATGTTGATCCTAAAGGATTTGAATGAAAACCCCTCTTTCATTTGTGCTCGTGTGTCTTGCGTCTTCGATGCTGCTGACCTGTCGTGAGACGGATAGCATCGAACCGAATCAAGCACCCATCGCCGATGCGGGTGAAGATATGGTCGTCCAATCCGGTGAGATGGTTTCGCTTGGTGCAACGGGTTCATACGACCCCGATGGAGATTCCCTTTCATTCACGTGGACCTTGCTAAACGCGCCGGATCAAAGCGATGTGGCGATCCAATATTTTGATTCGGTAAGGGCGCGGATAATCCCGGATGTCGCGGGCGTGTACACGATGCGTGTCACAGTGTCCGACAATATCGATTCAGACAGCGATACCGTGGTAGTCAACGCTACTAATCCCAATGGCGCACCCGTTGCAAACGCGGGTTTCGACGCAATGGTGGATCTCGGCACCCAGTTCGCACTTAACGGAAACGGAACGGACCCGAACGGAGATCCCATAACGTACAGTTGGAGTCTCATTTCCAGACCGCCGTCCAGCACGACGACCATTGCCAACCCGGCGAGTCGAAATACCATCATCGTCATCGATGCGCATGGAACCTATGTGGTCCGCCTGACTGTTTCCGACGGTTCGTTATCGGGAACAGACGATATCACGATCCGTACCAATGCCGTATCGATTTCCGGCATCAATCCAACGAGTGGCATATACGGAACCACGATCAAGGTCAACGGCAACAACTTCTCACCTGTCGTGAGCGAGAATCTGGTTCGCATAAACGGCATAATTGCAACAGTAACGGCTGCGAGCACCACAGACCTTGATGTTACCGTTCCGAAAGGCGCAGGTACCGGCATCGTGACGGCTACTGTGAACGGGATAACCGCCAACGGACCGGTGTTCACGTATATCGTATCGCCATCCGTCAGCACCGTAAGTCAGTTTCAGACACCCTACTACAGTGCGTCGGACAGTGACGGTAATATTTACATCTCGGATTTTGCCAATAACGTCATCAGGAGACTGAGTCCTGCCGGCGTGCTAACTACCATAGCAGGGTCGGGCACCGCCGGATTTGCCGATGCGAAGGACCCGCTTGAGGCGCAGTTCAACGGACCTGCAGGGTTGGTTGTGCACGGCAATCATCTCTATATCGCCGACAACAGAAACCATTGCATACGCAGAATGACGTTACCGGATGGTGATGTCTACACGCTGGCAGGATTCCCCCAGGCTGGCTACGCCGACGGGCCTGGTCCTCAGGCGCAATTCAACGCACCGATCGGAATTGCCGCCGACTCACAGGGCAACCTGTACGTTGGAGATACGAACAACTCGCGGATCCGGCGGATCAATACATTGGCACAAGTTACCACACTGGCGGGGAACGGTCAGACAGGGTTCGCCGATGGAAACGGGATTGCTGCCCAGTTTAACGGGATCGCAGTGCTTGCCATGGATGGAAACGACATCCTTTATGTGGCCGACGTACTCAATCACAGTATCCGTCGCGTTGACGGGCAGGGAACTGTGACAACGTTCGCCGGAAACGGAACGCCGGGATTCGTCAATGGGACAGGCACGGCGGCGCGTTTCAGAAACCCTTGCGGCGTGACAACGGACGGGTCCAACAACGTGTACGTCGCCGACTTCGCCAATCATGCCATACGACGGATAACACCGCTGCGTGCAGTCACAACGATCGCGGGTGACGGAACGGCGGGTATGATCGATGGCGCGGGAGCTGGTTCACGTTTCAATCAACCATCGGACGTAACGGTTCTTGCCAACGGAAACATTTATGTCGTCGATTTCGGCAACAGCCGGATACGCAGGATAATTTTTGAATAGCCTTAAACCGTGTTAATGAAAAAGATTCCCGGCATCGTCTTACTGGTATGTCTCTTTCCGGTGTCGCTACTCGTTGCGCAAGACCTCGGCAATCTCGGTTCGGCTACACCTGTCGAAGTCTCCGGGTCGCTATCGCTGCGTCTGAATTCTTTTTCTACGAACAGGGAAAATGCGGTGCGGGATCCCTTCTTCTGGACAATAAGCGGATCACCAACGCTTTCCCTGTACGGCGTCACGCTGCCATTCTATTTCTCGTTTAGTCAGAAACAAACTGATTACAGACAACCATTCAATCAGTTCGGGCTAAGTCCTTATTACAAGTGGCTGCGGTTGCATCTCGGATACCGCAACATATCATTTTCCGATTTCACACTGGCTAATCATACCTTCAGAGGCGTGGGCGTGGAGGCAGAACCGGGCATCTTCAGATTCGGACTCATTTACGGGCGATTCCTGAAGGCGATCGATCTTCCGCGAGACACCCTTTCCGGCGAAATCGTCGTTCCTACTTTCGCGCGCAAAGGCATTGCCGCCAAAATCGGGATTGGTTCACAAAACAATTTCGTTGACCTCATCTTTTTCAAAGGCAAGGATGATTCCACCTCGCTTGAGACCGGATGGCATGAATCGGGTATCCGTCCTGCGGAAAATGTCGTGTATGGACTCAAGGCGCGACAGGGGTTTCTCAAAATATTCATGCTTGACGTGGACTACGGTTTCAGTATCTACACAAACGATATCACTGCAGCCGAAGTAAGTACGGACGAATACGATGTTCCGTCTTTTGTCACCGCCTTCCTTACACCGCGGGCTTCCACGTCATTCCAAATGGCTGGAAAAGCAAGCCTTTCCCTGAGGCTGAAGGCCGTTTCTGTCCGGCTCCAGTACGCCCGTGTAGAACCGGACTATCAATCGATGGGATCATATTTTCTCAATAATGATTATGAAAACATAACCGTTGCACCGTCGTGGTCGATGATGAAGAATAAAGTTCGCGTAGCGGGCAGTGTCGGGATTCAACGGAACAATCTTTTTGAGGACAAGCTGAGTAGTACGAACCGGCGAATCAATTCACTCAATATTACGCTGATGCCAACTCCACAGTTGAACATCACGGCTTTTTATACGAATTACCGGATTAACCAGGAAAGGAATATAAGACTCACGGCCGATACGCTTCGTCTTGAACAGTTCTCCGACAACCTTAACGTTATGGCTATGCTGACTCGCGGCACCAGGCAGGTCAGGCATAATTTCAGCGCTGGTGTTAATTATCAGGCATTGCGCGATGACAACAACATCAGCGAGACCAACAACAATACAACATCGGTCAACCCGAATCTGAGTTACCGGTACCAGAATACGGTGAGTCACTTTGGTGCCAACGCTTCTGTCACCTTGAATCAGTTTACTACAGATGCAAGCGAAACGATCCGCCTGGGATACACCTTGGGTCTCAATAAGTCGATGCTTGACAATCAACTTCGGATGAACGGATCGGCGACGTATTTCACGGTCCGGACGGACGGGAGCGCGCAAAGCAACGCGATATCGGTGAACGCAAGGGTTGGTTACACCATCAAAGAGAAGCATAGCCTCGATTTGAGCGCTTCCCTGGTAAGCCGGCGACTCGCTGCGGAGTCCGGCCCTGCATTGCGGGATGTGCTGGCGAACTTTGGATACATCTACAATTTTGGAAGAAACAACCAGTAAGAACCTCATGAACAGATTTTGCGGCATACACAAACTGAAAGCTCTGATGTGCGGGGCCCTTATCTTATGGGTTGTCTTTTCGGCGTCCGGACAATATCCGTTGCAGGTACAGGTGAATGTTTCACCGCCGTATCCTATCCGGCTTTCCGATTTCACTTCCATCGAAAGCAATGTGCTGGTGACGATTCAAAATACATCGCAGGATACCTATGGAATTGCCCTGGTCGGTACGTTGAGAAATGAAGATACGGGAGCATCGATCACGTCTGACATAAATCGCTTACGCGGGCTTTGCACAACCATACCGATGGGCGTCACGACGCTTACAGGTACCGATCTCCGGGCGATGTTCAATCCTGACAATATGGTGTTTCGCGGTTTGTCGCGGGAGACCATCCGTGGCGATGAAGCACTTCCCGAAGGTCGATATAGCCTGTGTATTCGGGTGATGGATTGTAATGTTGTTGGAAAATACCTTTCGGATCTTCCCATGGAACCCATCGGCTGCGCAAGTTTTGATGTGAGCTATGTGGATCCGCCCGTGATCATTTCAACAGAGTGCGATCAGATCATATCGCATGAAGCAACACAAATGAATATTGTGTGGACACAGGTAATGCCTACCCGTCCGGGGGCAATTATCGACTATTCGATTCGAATGGTTGAAATTGAACCGCCTACAAGAAACCCGTTCGATGCCATGATGAGTTCGCCACCGGTTTTTACAAAAGAAGTAAGCGGGATGACGGTTTACAACCTCATGATCCCGGAGGATGTGATTTTGGAACGCGGCAGGAAGTACGCGATTCAGGTGACCGCAAGCAACCCTGACGGAGACATCGCATTTCGAAATCAGGGACGTAGTGAGATCTGCACATTCGTTTTCGGAACGCCCCTTCCTTCTGCAGGAGGATTCGCAGTGACGGCCTCGTATCCCCTCGCCGGAGATGTGTTGCCCTTCAGTTATTTTCCAATCATTGTACAGTTCACGCCCTACGACGATGCTTATACGCGCTTTGGGTATCAATTCAATATTTCCGGCACGAACGGGTACAGCGACTTCAAGAACGATCAGCTTCGCTGGCCACGCGGACCACTCGCGGGACAACGGGCCGCTACCGGTTTTGGTGATCTCACCCGGGAACAATCACAATATATCGCCCTGAACAAAAACCAGACAGAAACCACGGTTTCGTTTGAACGGGGAAACACGTACACGTGGAATGCATCGATAGAAATGGATCGCGGAAGCTCGACTTTGCCGGCGAACATTCCGGCTACAACGTTTGGTGTCGGAATGGCGCCGTCCGTGCTCAAACTTCCGCCTGATGCGGACACCGTTCCGCCAGGCGAGATTAAATTCAAATGGATGACGGCGTCTCCACCTGTAAAGCTGCTGCCGGATTTCGCCATCGTCCAGGCACGTGGCACCGGTCCGTCATTCTTCAACGGTATCGTTGATGAACGCTGGGTCATTGAGATCAGCAGGGAGGAATCGTTCGCGACAATCGTTGAAACGATAAGTGGACGCCTGGGCTATTCCGTTGACCTGAACGCAAGTCCCCAGGCGATCAAAGACGAACTGTATAAAGATCTCGAGGAACATTTCACGATCACAGAAAATGGAAAATATTATTGGCGGGTCCGCTGGATGAAAGCACCCGATAATCCCGGAGACAATACATCCTATGCGACCAGTCCGACCTGGTCATTCTTCATCAGCGACAGCGCTCCGTCCACACCCGTTGCAACCCGTGAAACGGAAGAAGATCCGGGCGCATGTATCAGTACCTGTCTTGCTGAACCGGTTACCGATCGTACCGCAGTCGCAAGTTTATCCGCTGGCGCCGAGGTGCAGATCGGTAAGTTTACCCTGACTGTAAGAAACGTTACAAGTAGCGGTGGGAGCCGGTTTACCGGCGAAGGTGTTGTGCGGGTTCCGTTCCTGAATAATATTAATATACTGGTTGACTTCACGAACATTCAGGTGAATGCAGCGAATAAGGTTTTCGCCGGGACGGTGAAAGCGAAAGCCGACCGCGAGTTTGTTACAGAGGATATTCATACGCGGGCAGGAGAGGTACTCGGAATGAGCGAATCGGAAGCACGCGCACTGAGTGGATTTCTTAGTGATGGTGAACGCCTTGTCAGTGCGTTTACCGGTTCACGCGAAATCGGAATGCCGATCGGGATCGATCGCGAGATCGACGGTCACCGGTATGTAATTGGTATCGTGAATTTTGAGTTTTCCCCCGAACGTGCAATTGCGGATGCCCTCATGAGTCTGGACTTTCCGGAGATCGGCGACCGTATTCTTGCACTGGGTGTCAAGGATCTGTGCATCACGCCCGGTGGACTTGGAGATGAGGGGCGGTTGTATCTTGCGCGCGACTGGGTGGTTGTCCAGGAAGGAGAAACGCAGTTTGCATTCAAGGGGGCGGAGTCCGCGGATACAACGCGCGCGACATACGTGTCATGGGATTGTCGCGGGTTCAAGTGTCTGCAGGTTCGCGGTGAAGTGACCTTCCCCCGCAGCATGCTCGTTCCGGACAACGCGGACGGAACGATTGGCGAAGGCAATGTCAAAGGTCTGTTTGGCGTCAAGGCCTGCCGTGGAAACAACTGGATAGCGACGATTACCTTCGACCCATTCCAGGTAAACGGTTTGGCTGGTTGGGGCTGGAATACGAGTAACGCGTACATCGATCTTTCCGATATTGAAAATCCCCCGGGTTTCCGTCTACCGCGTGGCTACGGTGATACCACGCTTACCGACCCGCGGCTCGTCAGCACGTGGAAAGGCTTTTATATGGAACGTATCGAGGTGAAACTGCCTCCGGAATTTGCAAGCGATGTGACGCCTGACGGCCGGACTTCCTTCGGGGCATTCGAAACGATTATCGACGGGACAGGGCTCACTACTTCAATAAGGGCATTGAATGTACTTGAGGTATCCGAAGGAAACTTTGAAGGGTGGGGATTTGCTATCGACACCATCAACTTCGATATGGTCAGCAATACTTTCACTGAAGCCGGAATGGCAGGGCGTCTCGGTATGCCGATCTTTGAAGAGGGCGATCATCTCAAGTACAGCATGGCGCTGAGCTTCGACGACGGTTCTGATGAGTTCAGTTACCAGTTCAGGGTATTTACCCGCGATACGCTGAACATCCCGATGTGGGGGGCCGCACAGATGTTCTTCAAACCAAATTCGTCGGTCGAGATCGGGCTCAACGACAGGGTTAAGGGTGATCATATCACCGCCATACTGCACGGCGGTGTTCATCTGGTGGGGGACTTCGGAGCAATTTCGGATGTAGCGTTTAAAGGTGTGAACTTCGAGGGACTTTACATCAGCACATTTGCAGATCCTGAAGGCAGGTACTTTAAAGCGGACAGTTTCTACGTCGCTCACGCGAGTCCTCAGAAATCCGCGTCGGGATTTCCGGTGAATATTTCCAACATTAATCTCAATATCAACACACCGACGCGTCCGGGAATTGAATTTGACCTGCAATTACTTTTTTCTGAAGGCAGCACTTCTATTGGTGCAGACGCAACGTTTGGGGTATTCGCAACCTTCAACAAGATTGGCGACCGCTTTGAGGTAGGTTTCGGCGGTGTGGACGTAGGACGGATCGGAATCGATGTTTCCGTAAGCGTCATGAAACTTCGCGGAGAGCTTGAATTCTACAAAGACGATCCGACCTATGGAAACGGTACCCGGGGAAATATCCGGGTAGAGTTGCCCATGGATATCTCCGGAGAGCTCACGGCCTACTTCGGAACCGTTGGAGGTCCGTCGCGGGGAAGGTTTGGAACCCGGGACTACTACGCGTATTGGCTGGTTGACGGAATGATCACATTTCCGGGATTGCCGATCTTCTCCGGTTTTGCCATCTACGGATTTGGCGGTGGCGCGTATCATCATATGACTATGGCATCCGACCTTCCGGATCCTCAGAACACGCAGTCAGGATCAGGACGGACATCGATCCGATATGTTCCGAACTTCGATACATCGCTCGGTCTGAAGTTCGCAGCGGTTTTCGGAACGCATCCTTCGAGCGAAGCTTTCAATATGGATGTGCGCCTTCAGGCGGAATTCAACAGTTCCTTTGGTCTCAATTTCATCAGCGTCGGTGGTGATGGTTATTTCATGGCGTCACTGACGGAGCGCGGTGACGCCAAGGTATGGGCAAATGTAAACCTGATGTTTGATAATCGCCCCGCCGAAGGCCCCAAGTTCACCGGCAATTTCGATGTCTTCGTTCGTGTCGGCGAGTACCTGTATGGAGCACAGGCCGGGAATAAGTTTGTCGGAATGGAATTCTACGTCGACAAGGATACCTGGTATATGTATATGGGTACGCCTGAAAACAGAAGCGGTCTCATTGCCGACGTTCGCGTGATCCAGGCAAGACTCACATCCTACCTCATGATCGGCCATGGTATACCCGTAGCGTTGCCTCCATTACCGCCGCGTATCATGGCCGTACTCGGCGGTTCAGGCGGTCGTCTTGAAGGAGAATCTGAAACCGTTACGAAAGCGACATCCCGTGCGAGGACGGCGTCCGATGATGCTGCTTACCGCTCGGGACAGGGCTTCGCGTTCGGTACCGCGCTCGCGCTCGATGTAAATCTCGACTTTGCAATATTCTACGCTTCGCTGGGGCTTGATCTGGGATTCGATCTTAATTTCTCAAAACCGGCGCCGGGATCCGTGTTCTGTGCCGAGACGGGTCAGCCTCCGCGCGGGATTGATGGGTGGTATATCCAGGGTCAGGTTTTCGCCGGAATCTATGGTGAAATGGGTGTGCAGGTAGACCTGTTTTTCATTAAGGGAAAGTATCCGTTCATCCAACTTGGCGCAGCGGCCATGTTGCAAGGGAACTTTCCGGATCCAAGCGGTTTCCGCGGACGTGCCGGCCTTTATTATTCCATCCTCGGTGGTATGGTGGAAGGTCGCTGCAATTTTAATATGGAGATCGGACAGAAGTGTACGTTCGTGATACCGAATCCGCTGAGCGGAATGAACATGATTGCCGAGGTGATGCCCGAAAACGGGAGCAGAGAACAGAGTTGCTTCACAAGTCCGGCCGTATCGTTTAACGTACCGGTGGAAAAATTCCTTGAGTTCCCGATGGAAGCTGCAGACGGAACGGAAGTAACGCGGACTTTCTTTCCGTTTGTTGAAACGTTTGTCGTTAAGAAGCAAGGCTCAAGCCAGACGGTCAACGGAGCCTATTCGCTTCAAAGCAATAACACTGTCTTAAAATTCAGACTGGATGAAATGCTTGAGGGTAATGCCGACTATGAAGTACGGATTGTAGTAAAAGCACGCGAGCATTTTTCAAATGGTACACAACAAATCGTGCGCAACGGTGATGGTTCTGTGTGGAGTGAGGAACGCGTTGTTGCATTCAGAACAGGACCTGTGCCGGATTTTATTCCACTCGATCAGATCGTGTACACCTACCCTGTCGAGGGGCAGTTTTATCACTTGAAAGGAGAAGGTGTTTCTTCAAAATCGATCCGTGAAACACGGACTACGAGAAGCGGTGTCATTCAGCTTGAGAATCCCGTCGACCGGATTTTTAGCAGGGAGATTGAGGGACGACGCTACAAATACCTGGTACGTTATGTACCGGTAGCCGGGGGAGAAAAGACGGAACACGAGCTCACATACTCCACTGGCCGCGTTATGAGTCTTCCGCTTCCTGAAATGGATAATGAGACGATGTATGGCGTTCAGATCGTCAGGAAACTGATACCTGCACCCGTCAGCACGGAGGAGCGTCTGCGCCGTGAAGTCCAGCATCAGGCGAGTGCCCGATTCAACGTGGCAGCATCACGTGTTGCGTTGAGCAGCTCCTTGGCGGGAGGAAGCACCGTTAACATCAGGTCTCAGGCAGAGCGTCTTCTTCCTGGTGAAGTAGTCGAGCCGGGCGAAAAATTGCTGTACAAATTTTACTTCCGTACGAGCAAGTTCAATACGCTTCAGGAAAAGCTTGCGTCTGCAGGGTTGAATGCCGCTTATGTGAATGCATTCATCGCCGAGGGTTTCTCGGTGAAAACCACGGTAGCAGAACCATTCGATCGGTTTGAGGCGTTTGGTTTATACAAGAACGGGGCGATGGTGATGAAGCCTTTGCTGAGCATTATCGATCCCTGGGTGAATGACTATCATGTACGCGTAGTGCAGCCGGCGATTTATGATCTGCACGCCAGTTTGACGACACTGATTTCATCGGTCCCGGGAATTACCCGGTTCAGGCTGGCACAATTGAACCGGCATGGCAAGGGGATTCCGCCGATGCAAACAGTCACGGTCTCGGATCGATCGAGACTGACAGCCCCGATACAATCGTGGCAGGTGGAACGCGAAGCCCGGAACAACCCCCAATACAACCAGGGCGGTATCAGTCCGGCGTTTGCAGCGGCAGCCTCAAACATGTCGGGATTCCAGGCAGCGACCCAGGTACTCGGCGGATCGTCGACCAGGTTCGTTCCTCAGGCGGCGATTGGTACTATGACTGCTTCTGTTCCCAACCTTGAGTTGAGTGTTGTCACCAGTTCTTATGTGTGGACAGACTTTCTTGATCTGCAACGCACCGTTGGCCAGGCGATGGCGTGGACTCCTACGCCCATCTTCCCCTCGGGTTATCCGATACGGGATGCTGTGAACCGCAATCGGGTGCTTGCGCCCAAGGTGAACCTGCTGTTAAGAAACCGGATGATTGACTATCGTTATACGCGGGGCACTTACCAAATTCAAATACAATATCAATGGCCACGCGGTAACAATGCGTACGGAACAGGCACTAAAGCGACAAAGACCTTTACATATTGATGAGACGACTTATATTTCTTACGCTGGCTGTGCTGCTCTCAGGGCATGCGGGCGCTCAAAACAATGCGACTGAACCAACCCAGGGTCCAGGTGCATACGAAGCTGGTCTTGCTGTACAAGGCGTCTACCGTGGCGATAGCGTTATCTTGCGCTGGGCACCGGAAACGGCGGGGGCGTGGAGGGAAGCAAACCGGTTCGGCTACGTGGTTTT
The DNA here is from genome assembly GCA_023428695.1 of Bacteroidota bacterium. Lineage (GTDB taxonomy): Bacteria > Bacteroidota > Bacteroidia > Cytophagales > Cyclobacteriaceae > Ohtaekwangia. Next base: position 266,035 of record JAEYWY010000022.1, on the reverse strand, counting down.
CCGGGCTGAACTTGATGAGACCGGTGCCTTCGATCCCGCGGCGTTTCAGCCGTTGTCAGCGCAACCCATCAAGCCGTGGCCATTGGAGAAATGGGCGACGATCGCCGGCGAACGCAACAACGATGACTATGCCAAGATTGCCGCTCAGGCGCTCTATGGAAAAAGCTTTAGTCCGGCAACAGGCTTCATTGCAAAGGCGGACGAATTTGTGACGCGGTATTCGTTTGCCATGCTCGCGGCGGATATCTCTTCCAATACCGCGACAGCGCTCGGTCTCAGGCTGGTTGACAGAAATGTGGAACGCGGCAAATCCTATATTTATAAGGTGGTCTATAGCGGCGACGGGAAAGGGTACACGATTGACCCCGGTGTCGCCATCGTTCACGTTACGACCTCGCAGCCCGTACCGCAACCGTTGATCGATCACGTAAAAGAACGCGAAAACCTGCTTGAAATTTATTGGAACCGCCAGATTCACAACGCTCATTTTTCAGCATATTTTATCGAGCGATCCGACGATGGTGGTCGCAACTTCCGGCGCCTGAACACAACGCCATATGTACACGCGATGTCGGAAAGAATTCCGCAATCGGCAGATTTTTTCGTTTACCTGGACTCTGTTCAAACGAACTATAAGAACTTTCATTATCGGCTCGTGGGTGTGACGCCCTATGGTGAGATAAGTTCGCCCTCGCCCGCGGTCGGCGCGATGGGTCGTGACCGTACGCCCCCACCGCCACCGGCAAATGTAAACGCGAAACACGTTGGTGACAACAACATCCGGATCACATGGGAATACCCGGGTAAAAACAGCGGGGTCAAGGGCTTTCTGATCGGACGCGGAAATAACCCTGCGAAGGAATTCACACCTTTAATGATTGAACCGTTGTCGTCAGAGACGCGCGAATATCTTGATCGTGGCGCCGATCCGATGGCGAGTAACTACTACATCGTGGCAGCTGTCGACACGGCCGGTAACGCATCCATCTCGATGGCAAAGTACGCGATGATCATCGACAGTATTCCGCCGGCTCCTCCTACGGGTCTGGCCGGGACAATAGACACTACGGGAGTCGTCACGGTGACGTGGAATCTGGCTAAGGAAAAAGATATCGACGGTTATCTTGTGTTTTATGCGAACGACCCGGATCATGAGTTTTCTCAACTTACCCATGGCCCGCTCAGAGACACTGTTTTTCAGGATACGATAACGCTGAAGACCCTGACAAAAAAGATATATTATCGCGTAGTGGCGTTAGACTATAATTCAAACCATTCCGGGTTCTCAAAGATCCTCGAACTCAAGCGTCCCGATATTGTGCCGCCAAGCTCGCCGGTCCTCGATCACTACAAAATCACCGAGCGTGCTATTGAGCTTCGCTGGGTCCCTTCTTCGAGCGAGGATCTGACGGAAACAATCCTTTATCGTATGGACGGAAACTCAAACCGCTGGCGCGTCATCGCTTCCTTTCCGGCAAATGACGTGCGCAATAGTTTCAGTGACACTACCGATCTCGTGCCTGGGAAGATCGTCACTTACAGCATGGTCAGCATTGACGAAGCAGGGCTGCAGTCAAAACGATCCGTTCCGATCCGCGTCCGTTATGTGGATCTCAAGTCCAGATTGCCTGTGGATAATATTTTTGCAAACGTTGATTCTGGTAAGAAAATTATTTTGGTGAACTGGAATTATCCATACAAGGGTGAGTACCGCTTCGTGTTGTATCGCGCCGTCAACGGGTCAGCGTTCAATTCATATAAAACCTTTCAGGGAAGTCTATCTTCATTTGCCGATCCCGATGTAAGGCCCGGAAGTACCTATGAATACAGTCTGGGCGTTATTTTTAAAGACGGCAGAAAGGCCCCTTTCGGCAAGATCGCGAAGACTACTTTCTAACTCCTGAGTACCGGCGTCAATGATGATGATCGGGTTTTTTGTTGCTTCCCTGTGACACCCGGTCACGGCTCGGCTATCTGTTTTGCTCTTTATTGTAGGAAAAGCCGCGGCTATTGGATGTCGCCCTTTCAGAGTAAACACCAGAAGGACTAAACCGGCAGGGAGTCGCGTATGTTAAGCTTCGTCTTCACTAATTGTAAATCACAAATTGAACCATCATTCAACGTTAATCACGAATCACGTGCACTCCACATGATTCCTGAAACTTGAGACTTGAGACTACTTGAGACTACGTGATGAGTGAGCGGCAATCTTCACTCCAGCAACTGCACAAGATCCTGAATCGTATTCGCTTCGCCGATCGGTTTATCTTTTCGCCATCGTTTCATCCTTGGAAACCGCAATGCTATACCCGATTTGTGGCGTGTAGACCGGGCGATGCCTTCAAATGCGATTTCGAAAACGAGCAATGGTTTTACACTGCGCACGGGACCGAAGCGTTCAATCGTGTTTTGTTTGATCCACTTGTCTATCTCGCGAAATTCTTCGTCGGTAAGCCCGCTGTAAGCTTTCGTAAACGGCACAAGTTTGTCTTTGTCCCAGACAGCGAAGGTGTAATCGGTGTACAGGTTGGCGCGCCTGCCACTGCCGCGCATGGCGTAAATCATGACTGCATCTACCGTATGCGGATCGATTTTCCATTTCCACCAGTCACCGCGACGGCGGCCATCGCGATACGGGGAATCTTTGCGCTTCAGCATGATGCCCTCGCTGAGCAGGTCACGTGATCGTTCACGTTCTGTGGCAAGCGTTTCCCAGGCGTCAAACGCGACAAGTTCTGAGAGCCGAAGTACAGTATTAGGCGTAGAGCAGAGTTCTTCAAGCAGCTTTCGACGTTCCGTCATCGGAGACGTTCTGATGTCGACCCCATTCCATTCCAGGACGTCGAACGCGACAAAGGCTACGGGTACATCGCGAAGCAGTTTCGGTGAAAGTGTCTTGCGACCGATTCTCGTTTGAAGGTGATTGAACGAAAGGGGTTTGCCGTCTTTGAAGGGCATGATCTCGCCGTCGAGTACCGTGCCTTCCGGCAGTATGCCCTTCAGAACTTCGTACTCGGGATACTTGTCGGTGACGAGTTCTTCGCCGCGCGACCATACAAACAGTTCACCATCGCGCGCGATAACTTGTCCGCGGATGCCGTCCCATTTCCGTTCGGCAAACCATTCCGAAGGATCACCGAGTTCTGACACATCACCTTCAAGCGCATACGCGAGATAGAAAGGATACGGTTTTGATACGTCGGTTGCACCTTCAGCATGAAGCAGATTGCTGAACGTGTCGTCCTGGGGTGACCAGTTCCCCATGAGGCGGTGAGCCACCACATTTTCGGGAAGCGCGGCATGTCTTGACAATGCTTTCACCATCAGACTTTGTGACACGCCAACACGAAATGCACCGGTGATCAGTTTTGTGAAGACGAAACGTTCCATTTCTTCAAGCTGGTCCCAGGCACTGATAATGCGTTTTTTCTTTTCTTCGATGTCAACCGTTTCGAGGTCGCGGATGTACGTGATCCAGTGCGAGAGTGTGAAGTCAGATGTTTGCGTGGGTGGTGGGAGCAGGTGCGTTATCGTTTCTGCGAGGTCACCGACTACGCCATATGATTCCGAAAACAGCCATGCCGGAATGCGCGCCTGATCAGTGGCCCATTCGCTCATCAGTGTAGTGTTTACCGTTCGCCGGGGGCGTCGGTGTGATAACAAAGCAATGGCCCAGAGCTTGTCTTCATCGGAAGCTTCGTCGAAATAATTTTCCAGTGCGGTAAGTTTCACCCGCGTTTTTGTGGTCTGATCAAGTTCTGTAAAAAGTCGGGCGAAACGTTTCATGAGAGGGTATCCACGCACTGAAAATTATCTTATCCTATAAACAAATGCCAGCGCACCACTTTTATTGCCGGCGGAATGCGGATTTTGTTAACTTGTTGATATGAATCATTCTGCGCTCGCATGGCAAAAGGAAATCTGTCTCAACGGGTTTGCCGGCGAACGCCCACATGTCCCCGCTGATTTCCATACGTTGGAACAGGAAGCCAGGCGGAAGATGGCAGCGAAGGCATTCGCCTATGTTGTCGGCGGTGCAGGGACGGAGCAAACCATGCGAAACAATGTTGACGCATTCTCACGGTATCGGATCGTGCCAAGAATGCTGGTTAACGTTGGCGAAAGGAATACTTCGCGAACTTTATTTGGGCATAACCTCCCGTCACCGTTCCTGCTCGCGCCGGTGGGCGTGTTATCGCTTGCGCACGGGGAGGCAGATCTCGCTGTGGCGCGTGCAGCGTCAACGTTGGGACTGCCATTCATCTTTTCAAATCAGGCCAGTTACTCCATGGAGGATTGTGCGCGCGTAATGGGTGATGGCCCGCGGTGGTTTCAGCTTTACTGGAGCAAATCGAATCGCCTTGTGCAGAGTTTTCTTCGTCGTGCGGAACGCTGTGGGTGTTCAGCGATCGTAGTTACGTTGGATACAACGATGTTGGGATGGCGGCCGCGTGATCTCAACCTGGGTTATCTCCCGTTCCTTGAAGGACTTGGTATTGCCCAATATGTAAGTGACCCCGTTTTTCAGGAGATGCTGGATGAAGTAGATGAAAGCGTTCCCGTAAAACGTCGTGTAACGTTGTCGTCGATACGCGGACTTCTTCAGATGGTTCGAAACTATCCCGGCGGTAGTCTGCTGACGAAACTGCGATCCGGAAAAGCAGTGCGCGCAGTTCAAAAGTTCATTGCCACGTATTCAAATCCGGCAACCACGTGGCAAGACCTTGAGTGGTTGCGTAGCGAAACACGTCTGCCCATTATACTCAAAGGTATTTTACACGCCGATGACGCCCAACAGGCGATCAATGCCGGTGTTGATGGTATTATTGTGAGCAATCACGGCGGACGCCAGGTCGATGGTGCTGTTGCATCACTCGATGCATTGCATGATGTGGTAAGTGTAGTAAACAAACAGATACCGGTTCTCTTTGACAGCGGGATTCGCGGTGGTGCCGATGCTTTCAAAGCGATAGCACTTGGGGCAACAGCGGTTTGTGTGGGCAGGCCTTATGTATATGGACTTGCTATCGACGGCGAACCTGGCGTGTATGCCCTGATGCGTCACTACATGGCCGAGTTTGAACTAACGATGGGACTGGCAGGTGCCTCTCATGTGAATGAGATCAGCCGATCCTGCATCCAACGGGTGGTCTAGGCATGATTTCTATTCTGACGTCCCTTCGATTATTTCCGCAAGCTCCCCTTCATACTGAGTCTTGACTTCCTTCGCATCATAGCCGTTTTCGTTCAGCCATTGTGCAAAGATTTCGGAGTACCCATGCGTTACGAAAACTTTTTCCGCACCGGTTTCTCTGATGGCTGTATTGAGTTCGTTCCAGTCAGCGTGGTCGGACAACACAAACCCACGGTCGGCACCGCGGCGTCTGCGTGCGCCACGAAGGGTCATCCACCCGGACGCAATACCAAGTGAGTAGGGGAGAAAGCGATTCATCCACGGTGAACCGGTTGCCGAGGGCGGACAAATGATCATCGACCCTTCGAAAGTTTTCTTGTCCAGTTCCGGAGTGACGCGATGAGTTTCCGGCAGGTCAATTCCCTGCGCCATCATTATCCGGTTGATGTTGTCGAGCGCGCCGTGTGTGAATATTTTCCCTATCGACGTATCGAGGTTGCGAAGTATGCGCTGACTCTTACCCAGGGTGTAGCCGGCGATAATGGATACCTTGCCATCCTGCTGGTTCTTCCGCCACCACGCGTTGATGTCGTCAAACACCGATGCCTGTGACTTCCATTGATAGACGGGTAGCCCGAAGGTTGATTCGGTGATGAATACGTTACACTTTAAAGGTTCGAACGGTTCGGCAAGGTTATCGGGTTGAAGTTTGTAGTCACCTGAGAATACCCACACTTCACCTTTGTACTCAACACGTATCTGAGCCGATCCCGGAATATGTCCTGCCGGGTGAAAAGAGAAGTTGACTCCATTAATAGTTACCTGTTTTCCAAAGGGGACGGATTCGATGGTGCCCTGATCCTGCAGGCGGTATCGAATGACGGGAGCGGCTTTGTCGGTGCACAGATAGGATTCGTTTCCCCACCGCGCGTGGTCGGAGTGGCCATGCGTTATCAATGCTCTCTTTACCGGTTTCCAGGGATCAAGCCACACATCCGCCTGCGGGCAGCAGATGCCTTTATCGGTGAATTCGAGGAGCGCCATGGGATTCAGTTTACTATATAGTTTCGCTAAATTGTGTGTCTGAAGCGTCGCCGCATGGAAGTTAAAAAAGTAATACCTGTTCTTCGCGTCTTTGACATTGACAAGGCGCGCGAATTTTACATCGACTGGCTCGGTTTCTCGGTTGACTGGGAGCATCGGTTCGAACCGGGCACACCCTTATACTTCCAGATCTCGCGTGGCGAAATCACCTTGCATCTAAGCGAACATCACGGTGACGGTACGCCGGGATCAAAGGTGTTGATTCAATGTTCAGGATTGAAGGAATTCCATGCATGGCTTACGGCCAAAAAGTACAAGTACAATCGTCCCGGTCTTGAAGAGGCGCCGTGGCATGCGCTTACAATGGAAGTCGTCGATCCGTTCAACAACAGGATTTTCTTCAATGAGTCGCTGGATTGACAGAGGTGACGAATCTTATTCGTATTTCTTCCTGATTTCATCCGGGATTGCACACGGTTCCTTGCGACGGGTGTCGGCGATATAGAATATTTTCCAGCCTGCAGCGGTCCTGCGCAAAAGAAACGCGTCTACGCCGCAATGACTGAATTTTTTGCCGACGTAAAACGCATAGTCGCACCACGCCGATGCCAGGTCGCCATCGATGTTGATTTTTACGTTCCAGAACGCTTCATGCCAGGTTTCTTTTTTGGGTGAACCGACGGCATTTAGAAATTCAGAAATCGACGACTCCTGGTGGAATGACGGTTCATTGTTCTTGTTCCGGTACAACGTAGCCATTGACGCATTGCGCTCAAACGTGGCGCTAACCATCGCGCTATCGCTTTTTTCCATGCCTTCAAAGAGCTGTGCGATGACGTTTTTGACGACGCTTTCTTCCGTTGACTGGCAATATCCCGGTAAAGCCATGAGGGCTATTACAACTGACGTGAATACAGATCGCATGATTTTTTTACCGATAAGGTAAGCAAATGGCACTCATCAGGCTCCGAAAATTATAAGGATGGTGACTTTTGTAAAGGAAGAAATTGTCATCAATTGTTTTATTTTTGGTATTGCAATCCATTCCCTATGACCTACCTGTTACGTTTCTGTGCCGTTGCGCTGGTTTTCACGTCATTGACGGTATATGGCCAACGCGGAGACAGTATCCTTTCCGTGCTCGATACAGCGAAAAATGAGCATCGCGTAAAAGCGTTGAACGAACTGTTCAGACATCATTTCGCCGGTGATCCTGTTAAGGCGGTGGGATATGCACGCGAAGCCCTGAGTTATGCCAGTGAGGTTGGCGATCAGAAGGGACTTGCTGCCGCGTATAACAATCTCGGTGTCGCATACCGGACTCAGGGTGCGATGGACAGAGCGCTGGAATACTATATCAACGCACTCAAGATTTATGAAGCGCTTGAAAACAAGGAAGGCGTTTCGGCCACGAAGAACAATATTGCCAATATCTACTCCATTAAGAAAGACTACGAGCAGTCGATGAAATACATGACTGAATCGTATAACATGTTTGTCGAGCTCAACGACACCGAAAAGATCATTGGTAGTCTGAACAACCTTGGTAACCTGCACAGCGAAATGCAGATGGATGAAAAGGCGCTGGAGTATTACCAGGAGGCGTATAAAATAAATGCTGAAAAAGGTACGTTTTATGGTGATCCGCTGACCAACATCGGTAACCTGTACTTCAAGAAACAGGAATACGACGAAGCGTTGCGGTACTATCAGGAGGCGCTGGATATTGAACGCAAGGCAAACAACCGCAACGGCATTCTTAACGCGTTGACCAATCTTGGCGTTACGTCCGTCAAGATGAAGAAATCGCGCGAAGCAGAAATGCTTCTGAACGAAGCGCTTGCACTTTGTACCGACATTCAGGCGTTTTCATTTCTGCCCGCGTTGTATAAGGCGCAGGCTGAAAATTTCTCGAACATGGGCAATTGGCGTGCAGCCTACGAAACTCAGGTGAGATACGACGAAGCGCGTGAACTTGTGTTTGGCGAGGAGAGTACACGCAAGATCGCGCAGATGGAATTGAGACTGTCTTTCCAGGATATGGAGAAACAATTTGAACTGCTCAAACAGGAAGATGAAATCAAGACGCTTGAACTTCGTAATGCAAGGCTGATTATCCTGATTGCCGTGCTTGGAGTAATGTGTGTGCTGGGAGTATTGAACTATGTCTTTCTGAGCCGCAGGAAGCCTGTCAGACGCAGGCCGGCAAAAGCTTAAAGCTCCGGTACCAGCGGCAAACTGAGAAGATGACTCAGATCTGTTCCCGCTTTTACCTCTGTTGCTGCTTTTCCGTGTTGATATAACTTCGCAGTTCCATCGCCCAATAAAGTGAGTGTCTCCTCTGTTCGCTGTAACAGCATACCTTCAGGAAGGCCAAGTACGGGAACTTTCGGATTCATTGTAACAAATTCCTGCAGCCTCTCCCTTCGTGTTTCGCCACCCTGGTTTTCAAATCGCAGTTCGTGATAGTGAGGATTGATCTGAAATGGAATCAGGTTCAGTGCATCGAATGACTGTGGTTGAACAATAGGCATATCGTTGGTGGTCTTTATCGTTGGACACGCGAGGTTCGCGCCTGCACTCCACCCGATGTACGGCGTTCCTTTGTCGATCTTTTTTTGAATCAGGTCGACGAGATTGTCTTCGTAAATTCTGCTTAACAACGCGAAGGAGTTTCCTCCACCTACGACAATTCCGTCGGCGTCTTCGATTGCCTTGCGTTTTTCGGATACGCGGTGGAGGCTGAATATCGCGTAGTTCATGTCATTGAACACCTGCCGAACCGCTTCTTCATATTCGTCAAAAGGAAAAGTGACCGCGGCGTACGGAATAAAGATCAGATTCTTTGGTTTTTCGCCCAGGAATGCCTTCACCCAGGGCCGTGGCCACGTGAAAAACACCGTTCCCGGCATCGTCGAATTGCTAAGTAAAAGCAGTTTTCTCATCAGGCGCGTGTAATTTTAACCGAAAATTCATTTCCAATTCTCTGTCAAACCTATAGCTTTGCGGTTAAAATTTCCATACCATGTTTGATCAATATATTGGAGACGGAGCCAACCTTTTTATTACGATTGTCGCAGTGATAATCGGCTTTGTGGCCGCACTTGGATATCTCGATTTTCTGAGGACGAAAAAGAAGCAGGAAAACGATTGAACTGATTTCAAAGATTTTACCCAATAGAAAAGGCCCTGGTTATTGAAACCGGGGCTTTTTGTTGATGTCGGGTACTAAGGCTGCTGACGGTAGGGTGACTGATATGTCTTCTGGTAGTCTGCGAGTTGTTTCTCGAGATAGCCCTTGTCAGCAACGTATTGCAGGAAGATGTGAAATTCCTGCGGCGGGCGATAGCCAGGGAGTGAAGGCCGGCCCGGAATCATGGGGACGATCTTAAAGTCCTCCGTAAGGAAAACAAAATTCGGATAGCTTAACTGATTATTGAGCAGCGACGCTGCCAGTTGATGATACCCCCCACGACCGGATGGGACGTAATTAAACGTTGTCCCGCGAAAGGTGACCGGCTCCTTTTGTTCAGCATTGAACTTCACCGCGTAATATTCCTCATTGAGCAGTTTTGCAATGGCCGGGTCGGAAAATGTGTTCTTATCCATCACTTTACAGTACCCGCACCAGTCGGTGTAGACATCGATGAAGATGGGGCGCTTTTCGTGATCCGATCGCTTAACAGCCTCTTCAAAAGTCATCCATTTCACCGGGTTGGCCGGTGTTCCGGACTGTCCAAAGGAGGCCAGCCAAATCAGCACACATGCGGCCGTAAACAGGGTTTTCTTCATGAACTGCTTTTTGAATCAATAAACAAGTTACGAAAAATCGAGTTCCACGCATTGATAAGCGGAAATGGCCGGGGGTAACCGTTGTTCAAAAACGCAACCGTACATTGTCCGTATCCGCACAGACTCACATACAAAAAAGGCCCAAAATCCCGGAATTTGCCACGTTTTTTCTATGGCACGTCATTGGCGAAGGACGAGTCGCCATGAACAACACGGTTTCGAAACGTCACATAACGCTGGTGCTGGGAATACTCGTCGCCCTGTTCATACTTCTTGGCCTTCTAACGCAAAATTTGACTTTGACCGACAACGGCGAATCGCGTTCGAAGCCTGCTCTCCGAACAATTCTCAAAACCGATAAAGTCTTGCTTCCGCTTAGCGCTTTCTGGGAGCGTTTTTGACGTCGAAGTAGTCTTTATTCAGATTAAAAACCACTGACAGCCTGTGGCGTGAGAGGGTCCTGATCCGCTGATCCGAAATCGGAATCTGGTAACCGTAGAAGAAATTGACGAAACCGAGTACAGAGAGTCCTGCCTTCGGTGTTGCCACCCATGCGCGTCTGTCGCTGCCTTCGCTGGTGTAATCCTTGTTATAGAAGTACGTGATGTCGAAAGCAGTACCGAATACCCCGGCGGTAAATTCATAGCCAAGTTTCGGTCCGATCACGTAGTTCGTATTGTCTTTGATAATGTCGACTGAGGCATAGGGACCTTTGGATGCGAGGCTGAGCGGATGACGATAGATATTATGCCACTGGACGCCGAGCTCAAGAATAGCGAGCTCCTGAATACTGGCGCCAACCTTCGGCACGACGCGCGGTTTTGTCCAGTACATTTCCAGAAGGCGGTTGCGTACGGTATCACCAAGTTCGGCCGATATTCCCTCCGTTGTCGCGACCGTGATCAGGAAAAACACTAACCATATTTCACGCCCGATACGCATAGTAGTGCAAGATAACTTCTATGGCGCGCTTTATTGCCTGATTGACCGGAAAAAATTCGCGTGCCATGGTAAAGTCGATCGCATGCAATTGCATGTAAAACCGGCTCGTGACAGGCACCGGCAGGTCTTCTTCCATTTGCATTTGTGCGCTTTGGAAAGTTTCTGTCTGTTCTGTTTTGATAACCTGACATGTGACAATTTCCTTCTTTCCGTGTTTGTTTGTGCGGGCCGAAAATCCGAACAGCCGGCAGACGAGGCCGCGATAGCGGTAGCTGGTGCACATTCCCGAAAGCTGCAACGGGTCAAGAAGCGTACAAAGAGGGGATGGCTCATTGGATAACCGCTCCAGCCAGAGTTCAGCCTGACTGGTGCGGTACAGGTGTAATGCAAAGGGAAGAAATTCGAGAACAGTAGCTTCAATGTCCGGCTTAAAGCAGCACTTACCACAGCCGGCTTTGCAGCCCAAACCTGACCACCCCTGAAATTTCAGGATTTCGGCGTCCAGGGCGTCCATCAGCGCTTCGACTGCCTGGACTTTCTCCTCGAGTTCCATCTTTCAAAATTAGCCCCACAAGATATTGCAACTTTCTCATATTCAGGAGGTGCGCTTGTGAATAAAGTTTTGCAGGCCGCGAGCCGCAGTGTCCCGGACTTTGTTTTGGAGCAGCGGAGTCCAGCCCAAAAGCACACCAGTCAGCCCAAACGCCTGCCGCGACCATCGATAAAAGTCGAAGCGGTCTGTGTGCCGGATAATCTTTCCGTCCTGAAACTGAAACGTTGCGTCGATGACATTGTGCACCGACCTGCCTGTGCGCGAAAACAGATACCACGCATGCCATCGACACCGGACACAGTCTGCGTCGGTCGTGACTTTTTCAGATTCGATCCTCAAGTCTTTTGCTGACGTCACAAGCATTTCCCACATCAGACCAATATCCGCACCATGAAGTTTGGGAAACACAGGGTCGGAAAAGTCAGCATCCGGGTGATAGGCCTGCTGCATCGTTTTGAAGTCACGCGCTCCGAATGCAGTGTAGAAATTCGTGATTAACGTTTCGTGGTCAGTCATGGATGGAATGATTATGAGTTCCGTACCGGAAGTTTGATGGTAAAGGTACACCCCTGCATGGGTTCCGACGTAACTGAAATGGAACCATTATGATTTTCACAAATCCTCCGGCAGAGTGCCAGACCGATTCCTGTTCCGGAATAATTGTTCTTGTTATGCAGACGTTGAAAAAGCTCAAAGACCTTTTCGGCGTACTTCTGTTCGAAACCAATTCCGTTGTCGCGGTATGTGATGACTATGACTTCGGATTGATCGTCGTTTTTTTCTTTACACGCATCAATAGTTATATGCGGTGACTTGTCCGGGTGAGTGTATTTCAATGAGTTGCTCACAAGGTTTACAAATAGTTGTTTTATCTGGTAACGTATTGCCTCGATCACCGGCAGCTTCTCAAGATGGAATGTAGCTTTTTTTTCGGCAATGCGTGGCTGAAGTTCAATCCGGACATCCTTCAGTACAGTGTTAAGATCAACAGGTTCGATTGTGCGCGCCACGTATTGTGTTTGTGAGAATGAGAGGAAGTCGTCGATCAGTTTTTGCATTCGGCTCGCCGCATTCCGAATCTTTTCAAAGTGCAAAAGCACATCGCTTCCAAGTTGGTCCGCGGACTCCTGAAGAATTCGATTACTGAAAATCTGAATTTTCCTTAAGGGTTCCTGGAGGTCATGACTCGCAATAAAGTTGAATGATTCGAGTTCCTTGTTCTTGAGGATGAGCTGTACGTTTTTTTGAGCAAGTGAACGATTCAGCGCATCGAGATAACGTTCGCGATCCCGGAGATTTTCGGTTAAGAGAAATTCTGTCGTTACATCCTGAGCCGTACCGGCTACACGTACCGCCTTACCGTTCTTGTCGAAAGTGACTTCACCTTTACCTTTAATGATTTTGGCTCCGCCGTCGCGCCGCGAGATGCGGAAATGACCTTCTGGTACCTTGCCCTTTAGCAGTGCGTATCGCAGCCCTGTTGCCACGAGTCGTCCGTGATCGCTTTGGAAAAAAGATTGTATCGAATCCAGGGTTAGATTTTCACTTTGTGGTTCCATTCCGAAAATGCGGTACAATTCATCCGACCATGCCATCTCACCGGTGGCAGGATTCAGCGACCAGTTCCCGATGTGTGTAAGCGCCTGTGCCTGTTTATTAAGTTCCTCGCTTGCTTCAAGCTTTCGGATGATCGATTGTTTTTCCGTCATATCAATAACGGTTCCGACAATACGTGCCGGTCTCTCATTATCGCAGCCAATCTTACCCCGCAGGAGGAGAAACTTTTCGATTCCATTCCGGTGGTAGCGAAACTCGCATTTGTAATTTCCCGTGATGAGACTTTCTTCGAATGCGTTCTTTACTTTTTGGCGATCATCTTCGTGAACATAGCCGATGAATTTTTCAAGCGGATACGTTGCATCATCGGTGATTTCGAAGATTGCGAGGCATTGAGGTGAATTGTGGCTTTCGTTCGCGATGAGATCCCATTCAAAACTTCCGATCTTCCCAATAGCCTGTGCTTCCAGCCAGTCTGATTCGCGGCCTTTCAATGCGCGTCCAACTTCTTCGATACGGTTTTGTTGTAAAAGCAGGTATGTGTTCAGCAGCGTGGAGTCCATCATCACGGTGAACCTGTCGATTTCCTTCATGATAAGAGCCCATTCATTCGGATCGGTGGAATATTCCGCAAGCATTTCCAGGAAAACCGTGCGCCGGATGTGGCTCACGAGTGTGATGTCGTCTGACAGAATCTGCTCTCGTGCTACAACGGGTAGCATATTGGCCAGCCAGTTTTCTTTGGCGTAGTTGATATAGCCCGCAATGTCATTGGTGGCAAGAGCCTCAAGGAGCGCACGATTCGACGTCATCGACAATGTAACAAGGTCATCGCGCGAAACCCAGGCAGGATGTCTTAGAAGAGGGAGGTCGACTTCCAATGAGTATTCGACAATGCGCCGCACGAAGTATTCGATGCGCTGCGTGAGAATAAAGTTCGCATACTTTGGCAGATGAATAAATGTGCAGTCGGACAGAAGGCATTTTTCATCATCCTTTGCCATAGTCAGGAGTTTATGCTGCCGGCGAATACAAAACCTCCATTGATCGAAAATGAACGAACCTTTGAAGTTAATACTTTTTGAAGGATCTCCTGCAGGTCGGAAAAAGAATTTGGTTTCTGGATGAAACAGTAAGCGCCGTCCTGGTATGTTTCGGCAACGTCTTTAGTATTAATGGACGTGCTGAAGATGACGACACGGATTTTTCTTAGTGATTCGTGTTGCTGAATTTCTTTCAGGCATTCTTTCCCGCTCTTGCGCGGCATATTCAAATCGAGAAAAACATAATCTGGCAGCACGTCCACACCACGCAGGTAGTCCAGGAGCTGGTCGGAGGCCTCGAGCGTGGAAACTATCGACGGGCCGTCGATGTACGAGAACGCTTCGACAAACAATTCGCGATCGTCGACATCGTCATCTACCAGGAGAATCCGTTTTGCGGATGGACTGAATGCTCCCATCATGCTGACATTGGTTCAAATGCTTACGTTGAGGCCTGAAGAGCGGCTTTCAAAATAGGAAATTAGATCAAGGAAGCGAAAGTAGTCGTATCAATATCTACTTGTACCAAACGACAATGATAAACAACCTGACCGTTGGACGCCGGCTGAGTTCAAAGGATCGAGATACCGTTGTACCTAAAACATCATGAACGTTGCAACAACTCGAGATATTTCCGGTCAAGCTTCTGTCCGTGCCAGTCCTCATAGTTGACGTCGCTTCTTCCGGAATTAAGTATGCCGAAGTCACCGGAAAATTCCCATATGGAAAATCCGATATTGTTTTGCTTCAGAATATCGAGTACGTCGCCAAACCAGCTGAGAAATACATGGTGGGGCGTTTTGTTCCAGCATCCACATTCGCCGCAGTGGACACCGACGCCGCGTTGCGCAAGCCTGATCCAGGGTTCATAGTATTTCTCAAGCATTTCACGGCTGAGGTATTGGCCGCCCACCTGTCCGGGCCATTTTGGATCCGGAAGACTCTTCGGATCCTTGTTTGCCCACGGTGCCTTGTAATGTGAAATCGCATGCGGAAAATAACCGCGGCAGCTTTGTGCGATGGGCAGGTCTGTAATTTCTTCAATAACAGTATTACCTACGTTGTTTCCGTCGGCGATAACAAGTGCGTTCTTTTTTTCGCTTCGGATAGCATCGAGTGCGCCTTTCGCGACTTTTCGGTACACGTCACCGGGTACAGTACGTGCGGGCGAATGCTGGTCATTCATGTCGTCACGCATACTGGGTTCGTTAACGAGGTCAAAACTGATCTTGTCTGGCGCGACAGATTTGTAACGTTTAGCCCACATCTTCCAGTGAAAGTAAAAAGCGTCCTGAGCTTCCTGATCCTTCCATAAATTAAAAGGTTCGTGAAACCCGGCATTGATGCAATAGCCGGGTGCGCGATGCAGGTTCAGGCTGACGTGCATTCCGTACTTATGCGCTGCTTCAACGAGTTTGTCTATTTTTTCCACGGCGGGTTCGCTGATGCGATAGACATCATCGGCTGTGATGTTTTTAGATCGGTCGATGTCGAGGTAATATGGGTATGCGATGGGAATGCGAACGAAATCAAAGCCCCAATCGCGCATCCACATCAGGTGATCGTTTGTTGTTGGTTTGCGTGAGTGTGCAGGGTCAGGAGAGAAGAAGTCCAACAGATTGAACCCTCTCCAGCGCGGAAGTGGATTCTTTCCCTTGAGATTACGGGCATATGCTGGTAGCGACAACGCCACAGCCGAGAGCGCAGCGGTACGGATAAACGATCTTCGTTCCATGAATAGAAATTTACGACAAGATACCATTTGGTCGTATATCCATGTATCCTGCTCTGTTCAGGTGCAAAAAAAAGCCCTGTTGCCAGGGCCTTTTTGTAATTGGTCTAAGTATGCTGAATTTGTTACGGAGTAGGTTGTCTGTCCATTGCAGTAGTATCGGTCTCCATGTATTCAGTACCCGTTGTGTCAGACTGCATGTTAGTTTCATCCTGCTGTATTTCTGTTTCATCTTCCGGAACAGCGGGCGTAGTGTTATCGTAGTTTTCCGTTTCCTCTCTGTTGGCTTCGCGGTTACCGTCGCCACTACAAGCTGCTATTGCAAGACTTGCACACAGTATTAAGAATAACTTTTTCATAATTTTTCTGATTTAGTTCGTCTTTATTTCCGGTCGGCATTAACTACCAACTATATTCAGCTTCTTAAAATTTTAATTCCATGGCGGCCGCCGTCCGCGCATTTTTGGGCGTGCTGCTGCAATACATGGGGCATTTGAGTTCATTTAACACCAAAATTCGCCGCCCGACGTTCACACATGCCCACGCTTCCGGGCGGTGCTGGTAAATTGTAGAACTATACTTCGTCTATGAAAGCCTACATTATTGTGGAAATACGCATCACTGATCCCGGGGCATATGAGGAATACAAGAAACTGACACCGGGTTCACTTGTTCCTTTCGGAGGCAAATTCATCGTTCGCGGTGGAGAAACCGAAACCCTCGAAGGTGAATGGTCGCCTGAGCGAATTGTCGTCCTTGAATTTCCGAGCGAAGAGCGTGCGCGTGCGTGGTGGTCATCGGATGGTTATGCGCCGGCGAAAGCACTGAGACAACGTGCTAGCTATACGAAAATGATCCTGGCCCACGGCGTCGAATAGTTGCGTTGCGGGCACAATTTTGTTGGTCAGATGCCACATGACACGCATGTTATTTCTCTCTGTAGTATTGTCCGGTTCTTCGCTCTTTGCTCAGGATGACGATACGATTCAGTTCCGGCAGGGGCTTCCGGTGACAACTGAAGACAGTGCCGAATATGATCACGTTGATGAGACTTATCCTCCGGAAGGATTCGAATCCGTCGCTGCGGATGAAGTGCCGGAGAAGGTACGCGAAACACTGGATGGAGATGATCTGTACGATGGATGGCGCAATGCGAAAATTTTCTTCAACGATGCAGCCCGGTTGTATTGGGTTGATTTTCGGTTGAAAGATAGGATCCGACGCTTTGGATTCAACCTTGACGGCGCGCCCGTAAGCGTCAAAGAGCAGGACATCGATGATTGAGTTGAAACTTAACAACCGCTATATGGAACAGCATACCATTGAAACGGACATCGTAATGCATTTGCTTGAACTGCTCGAGAAAGCGGGTTTCCAATCCATCGTTCCGTTATATCCGCGAGACAATCTCGAAGATGAGAGAACACTTGATACACTGTTGATAACAGTGAAGAGTCTGAATGCACGATACGACAGGTCGGAAGCGTTGGCACATATCCGATACCTGATGGAGAAGTATAATATTCAGGCTGATCAGCTTGTTGACAGCCGCGGATATGTTTGACGCGTTTTCAGATTGTCAGAGAAACGGTCCGGGGAATTTTCGTGACGGATCAACTTCGCCCACCTGCATGATTTGACGCAAGGCATCCAGTGTTATTGGCTTTTGAAGATATGCCTTTACGAACGGAAGTCTTTCCGCACGTTCGCGGTCGCGGCTGTGACCTGACGAACTGATCAGACAAACTTCAACCTTCTTTGCGAGGTGGTCTTTGATGACTTCAAATTGTTTGAGGAAGCCCCAGCCATCAAGCTCGGGCATGTAGATATCAAGCAGGATGTAATCCGGAAGATGTTCAGCTGTTTTCTTATGATGGAGCAGGTACTCTGCTGCGCCTTGTGCACGATCAAAAATCGAAATGATGCTGGCCAGTTCCCCCAGCTCGGCCAACCGCTTAATATAAAATGAAGCCATGGGATCATCGTCGATTATCCAAAGGTTCGCAATCAGGGGCATATTCGTGTCTTGTTCCGTAAAGATACCGCCTTTGAAAACAGCGTCCGGCGGGAGGTAAGTGTTATTGACTACGTGCTGTATTTGATCTTTGGGGGTGGTCGGATTTTGCGGGAAAAAATCTAAACCACAGGCGATTATGAACCGCTGTGCACGTATGACCTAAGAATCATGTAAGATTCGGCATCATTTTGAAAAGTACTTCGCAACAGAATGATGTATGAAATCGAGGACGTTGTTATTGATTTTGCGGCTCCCGGTGGCCATTAAGTTCAAACAGGTAAAATGGACAGTCATACCCGGCACGTTGCAGGATAGGTTTTGAAACATTAAAAACACTGATCCCTGTTGATGTCTTCCCCTCCAGTGTACCGATGTGCGCATGGCCATGAAAGGCAGCGATAACGTTTTTTCTGTTCAGGGGTTCAGCAAGGCGTGATGATCCAAGGAAGGGCCAGATTGCTTCCGGTTCACCCACCACCGTATCCCTGATCGGTGCATAATGAAGCATGGCCACCTTGTTTAGTCCGTTGTGTTCTGAATCGAGGCGCGCCAACGCGCGTTCGAGGTGTAACGCTTCGTCTACTGCTTCCTGAACGAATGCCTTCATCGCACCCTCGCCAAACATAGAAAGCATGTAGCTGTCGAATCCGCCGCCAAAACCTTTTACGCCGGCAATGCCGAGGTCGCCGATGACTACGGATTCGCCATCGAGCATGTGAACATTGTTGTTTTGCATGATCTGACGGATGAGCTTGTGTCTTCCTTTTTCAAAGTCGTGATTACCAAGAACAGCAACAACGGGTATGGTACACGCCTTGAGTTCTTCGGCAAGCACCTGCGCCTCAACTTCATCGCCGGTATCCGTAAGGTCCCCGCAAATCAACAACACGTCGGCCTTTTGTGAGACTTCTTTAAAGTAATCCACCCACTTTCCTCTTTCGGTTTCGCGAATGTGTATGTCGCCTACCGCGGCGATACGGTTTACTTTTTTTATGTCACTCATGATTAAACGCTTCTCATTGTCTGAACCTTGTAGTCCCATTCCTTGATGTCAATGCAGTACTGGGTCTGATCGATGATCGGACCGCGACAAATCCTCGCGACAGATGGTGGAAGGTCGTACTGTTCCCGGGCGCGGCGCATGAGTTCATCGAAGAGCCAGCGTGGAATGATGTCCGGAAAGTCGGAAGGATACACAAATTGAAACATAAGAATCTGCGCAAGCAAAAGATGCCAGTGTTGTTCAAAACGCGCAAGCACACGGTTCCAGTCGAGACTACGGCCCGCGCGCAATATAACGTGGTTTACGTCCGCACCATCAAATCGTTCGCGATTCTGAACATAGATTTTGCACCAAATCAATTCTTCCGCCGAAAGGAAGAGCACCGGCGTTCCGGCAAACTCTCCCGGTGACGCGTTTTCAAACCAGCTGTCATCGACGGTACAAATGTTATTGACCGTGTCAAAGATGACGTCGACGAAATACTCATCCTTGAATATTTTCGCCAACCATCGTACATCGGTGAGTTCGGTTCGATAACCCTGCGCGGAAAAATGTTTGATGATTTTGGGATAGTCGCCCGACCGGCAAAAAACATCAAGATCTTTCGTATCCCTGTAAATACCTGTATGATGATTTAATGCAAAAGCTCCCCCCAGCATGTAGGGTACGCCGCATTCCTTCAGCCCATCCAACGCTTCCCTGTAAAAGGCATGTGCCTGCTTCTTCTGTTCCTCTGTAACAATCATAGTCATTCAAATACAAACTGACACCCAACTGGGGCAGAGGAAAGGGTAAAAAAGTCGGTGCCACGGCGGGCCGCATTAGGCGGGTTTGATCATGTGAATATGTTCAATGCCGTCTTCGTCGTAGATTTCTCCGATTTGCCTGAAGCCAACGCTTTCGTAAAACCGCTTCAAATAATATTGTGCGCCAATTTTGATCGGGCGTTTCCCGTAGCGCGCGTGTAGCAGCGTAATGCTTTCATTCATGACAAGGCGGCCAACGCCATTTTTGCGTACCGAAGGATGGCTAGCGACCCGACCGATTGACATTTCCTCAAAGGCGACGCCGGGTGGTACGAGTCGCGTACACCCCACCAGTAAACCGTTTTGATTGTGAACCATCACGTGTTCGCATAACTGATCAAGATTGTCGGCGTCGAGAAATATACATTGTTGTTCAACGACGAAGACCTCACTTCGCAGCCGAAGAATAGCGTAAAGTTCGTTAGGTGTGAGCGCGTTGAAGTCGCGGCAGGTGACACTAAATTCCATAACCTTAAGATGACGGGGCAACAAACCTTAAAGGTATAAAAACCCTGGCAAACGGGTTGGATTTGTTTGCACAGCGTCGCTGCAAAAGGAGACTAAAAATTGGCCTGACGCGAGATTCCGTTGGCGCGTTGGTAATTCCGAATCCAGTTCATCCATGGTTCCTCTTCGCTGTCGATCCGTATCAGTTCATCGGATGACTGCCCCTGAACGATGCGCTTCCAGTCACTCCTCGTGAAGTATGAGTTGACCAGCCGAACGTCGAAATTCATCTTGCAGAAGGCGGATTTTTGTCCGAAACGCGGATCATAAATCGGGTAAACAAAAGGCAGGATAAGCGCATTCCCGCAGTGATCGCGGAAAAAATAGTCAAATCTGGAAATGAACCGTTTGCGCTTTTCGAAGTATTCGTCGTTGATGTTATCGGCAAGGTTCCAGTCCTGCGCGACGATGAAAGTGAAATCTTCAAAGTCACTGAAGTGCTCATTAAAGTTCTCCCTTACACGGAGGTAGAGGCTTCGTTCCAGGGAAGTCTCCATTTTGGTGCGCTGGTCGGGATCGCCGGCGTAAAGCCCGGTCAGCGCAACGACAATTGCATTTTCGACTTTGTCGCGCGGGGTGTATCGCAGAAAGAGATAAAGCCATTTCGGGAGCATGAGAATGAAGTATTTGTGATTCTCATAGTTCAAGGCGTTTGTGTTGCCATTGCAAAATTCCCAAAGCTTCAGGTTGCGATCCATTTCTTTTCGCGTCGCCGGGAAGAAGGTAAACATCAGATCCCGGGATGTTCTGATGCGTTTGACGCGGCTAACCTTCTCAAGGAATTCCTCAGGTGTGAGGTTTTCCTCTTCGTAGATTCTTGTATTGTAAAGAATAATGTTGTCCGGTTCTTCCATAGTTGTCACGGCCAGAGTGATCACGACTTCAATAATAGAATGATTATGTTTTTCAAAAATGCAGATCAAAGTCCACTTGATGCCTGTGTAATTTTTTCGGGAAAAATGCTCGCTGCTCCGGCTGCTTTTCGCCGGGCTGGTATCAGATTTTAGGTAATGACTTTTCAGCCAAATTCCTAACTATGACTACATTCCACACGCCTGAAGTATCTGAGGTTGAAGAAACGGTAACGGTGAAGCTATGGGAAGTTTACCTTCGGTACAATAACGCCCAACTGTACCGGACTCTTTCAGAATTATGCCTGGAAAACGCCACAACGCCGGAAGAAGACATCGCTGGCCGGGTCACGTTTCGGTTCTCCCGCGACCTGTGGGAACGTAAGGTTAAACACCTTCTTCATGAAAACAGAATCCCGGCGGCGGTCCGCTCACCCCGGATGACATCCATGCGAATGAGGGATCATTCGCTGAACTGAGGATCAATTTCCACACGCAACGTATCAGCTACTGTACAGAATCAGGTGAATTTCACTTCTTCCGGGCGCTTGTCAACGCGCAAGCCCAGGAACACGGGATGCCTGAGGATTCCCTCGGTGGTTTTTTCTGTGTACTTCACCTGGCATACATAGCTGGGTGTTATCCAGGTGGTGCTTTTGTCTACATTAACGGCGTCTCTTAACGGGGAGGTTGCACGTGTGATAGCAGCAAACTTACGCGTCAGATCGGTCAACAAGCTATCGTTGAATCCTGTTCCGACATTTCCAATGTAGACAAGTTTATGTTTTTGATATTGCGCCAGCAGGAGAGAGCCAAACCCTTTCCGGCTTCCCTTCGGCGCAGTGAAACCCACGATCACGGCCTCTTCCATTTTTATGTTCCGGATCTTCAGCCAGTAGGGAGTCCGTTTGCCATTGTGATATTGCGAGTCGCTCTTTTTGGCAATCATTCCTTCCAGTCCCTGTTCCCGGATTGCGTTAAAAAGCGCCTCACCATCTTCAACGACATGATCACAGAAACGAACTACGTCGGTATCCTTGAGATGTTTTTGGAGAATTGCCTTGCGTTCGAGCAGCGACAGCGACCGGAGATCTTTTCCTCCGTAACTGAGGCAGTCGAATACGTAGTAAACAATTGGATCCCGTGAATGGCTGGAGTAGTTCTGCATCTTCTGAAAACTGGGCTTGCCATTCTCATCAAAAACGACAATCTCACCATCAATGATCATTTCTTTCTTTATTGATTTGAGAGCGTCGTAAATAACCGGATATGCTTTTGCGAACGAAAGCCCGTTTCTTGAATACAGTTTCACTGAATTTTTCGATACTTCCGCGATTGCCCGGTAACCATCCCATTTCACTTCAAACACCCAGTCTTTATTGGTAAAAGCTTCACGGTCGGTCGTCTGAGCGAGCATTGGTTCGATGAAATGATCCAATCTGGTGGCGCCTTCAATTTTTCGATACTTCATGCCTTGCGATGATGGGTTTGCCGTGAAAATGCAACGTCTTTTGTCGGAAATCAACAGAAACCGCCACATGGATGGGAGTAGCCCGCATTAATTCGGCTACCGGTTTTTGCGATTGCAGGCTGTTTTTGCGGCTTCCGCCGAAGACAATCCAATTGCTTCGGGTGGTGGCGGAAAAACTCAGTCGTGTAAGTTTATGAATCGGGCGCAGTGGCTTCGGCCAGGTGGTTGCGCCTATTTTTGTTTTACCTAAAAGCAAAAAGATATGAACCTCGACGGCCTCACCCCCGAACAAGTAAAGCTGATCTTCCACCTCAGCAAAAGAATTGAGATTCTCGAATCACGTCTTGGACAACTTCAGGAGAAACTGGTTCGCGTTGACCGGGTACTCACAGTGGAGTTAGCCCAGAGCTTCAAATACATGAACCTTAACTGATACGATTTTTTTGTAATCGTTTCTGTTGCCTGCGAACCGTTCCTAACCTAATTCCTGACCTGCTTTTACCGGGTAATTTTGTCCGGCTGTTATCGCTGGAGTTGTTTTACCGCGGAAAGGTCGAACGAAACCGTTTCAAGTTGATCCCTGTTGTCGGCGACAGTCATGATGATGTCGTTATAGTCGAAGTCGCAATCCTCATGGTCAAGTGCCCTGTCTTCGAATCCCAGCACGATATCACCACATTCACCTTCCTTGAAGAGAATATGTTGCTGATAAGCGTTCTTGTTCAGGTGTGGATCGGTGTATGACGTCGGCTTGTTATAGTGTACCAGGCCATTTTCATAACCCCTGGCAATCAGAAAGAATCCGATCACTGTTCCTGCAGGAAACTTTCCTTCACCCAGTTGCAGCATATCACCCTGCTCAAGTATGTCGTCAGACACATTTGGAAAGAGAACATACTTTTTGACATCGGCAGACGATCCCGGGGGACTGTTAACATTATATGTATAGTATCCGAATGTGTTAGCCCATCCGGCGCCTTCGGAAATGAATGAGGCATACACTTCTGTTTCACGTGTAAGCACGATTCGTTTTTCCGTTGCAGGATCAAACAACTCCGAATGAGATTCGTTGTTGCGCTTGTGTTCGGGATACATAGCCATGATTCCCTGGTATAAAGTGTTGCATGGCTTTGAGGCAATTATCTCCGGTGGGAGTTCCTCGAATGCTTCTGTATTGTCTTTTTCAGAGAAGTCATCGGCGCATCCTATGAAGAAAAGGCAAAACAGTGTTGCAAAAGCTGTGGCTTTCATAAAGGTTGGCGTATTAGTAAAGAATCTTGTCTGACAGATCAGTCAAAAAACAAGTGCCATTAGCTTTTGCCGGCGCCGGTTTGGCGTTCGAATCAGTTTTCTTTCGGTGAACGAACGGGTGAGGGGCGAATTGAATTACTTTCGGGCAACGGGGTCAGCGACACCATCAGGGTCGTTCAACGCGTATGTATCAGAATTGATTTTCCCTTCATTAATAAGCAGAAGCCCCGAAACATGCGGAGCCGCCATGGATGTTCCGCTCATTATGGCATACTTCCCCTCCATATACGTAGAGAGCACACGGACACCAGGAGCCGCAAAGTCCACGGCGTCATTGCCATAGTTGGAAAAGTCTGCGAACCGGTCCAGGCTGTCCACAGCACTGATCGTGTAAATATTTGTCCCATTCGTTCGCCCCGGTGAGTAATTGCTTGCAGGTTCTGAATCATTTCCCGCCGCAATGACGACGTATATCCCCTTTTTGGCAAGGCTGATGATCTCCTGATCGAGTATGTCAGACATTTCTTCAACCGCGAGGCTGATATTGACAACTTCTCCATTTTTTGCATTCTCGTTCGCGTAACTGATGGCATCAAGTACGTAGGAAAGGTATCCGTTTCCTTCACTGTCAAGCACCTTGAGTCCGACAAGCCGGGTTCCGCTCGCAACACCGAGTGTACCAATATGGTTGTTCAGTGCGCCGATAATTCCGGCGACGTGTGTACCGTGTCCATTTTCATCCTGAGCACTTTCATCATCCGGTATAAACGAACGGCTGCGTATGGTGTCAACGTTGAGGTCTGGATGTTTCAGGTCGATGCCGGTATCAAGAAGCCACGCTGTCTTGCCGGTGCCGTCGCCATAACCTGTCTTCTCAACGTTCCAGGTTATCAGTGTTGGCTCAATAACGCTGAAGCATGCGCACATGGATACCACTTTGTCTTGTTCGATGTGCGCAATTGAATTGTCATCGGTAAACCTGCCGGCTTCTTCCGCTGTGAGTCGTACCACAACGTGCGAAAACGAGCCTGTGAACTGATTGATAATACGGTCGCCGGCAACGCCATGTCTTTTCAGTACTTCCGTCGCCTGCGTGATTGCTTTTCTGCCGGAATCCGTTTCTTCCTCCAGGGGTAACGATATGATATAACGATCAGCAACGGGTAGTCCGTTGCTTTTGGAAGACATCGTAAGACAGTCGTCACGTCTTGATTTTGGTTCCGGCTCGCTGCAGGCTACAAGCATGAGTAAAGAGACCGGCGCGAGCCATTGAACGGTTTTCATGGGAATGGCGAGGTGTAATCTCGTTAAGTCAAAGATAACAAACTGTTTGCTCAACCGATACAGCGATGACAAAGTTCTGAACCGGTAAACATTCGCAACCGTCCGGTGAAGCCGGGAGTTAGGATTTTACATACTTGTGAAACGCGTTGGTCAACTGATCCCGGATCTGGGAACAGGGAACAAAGAAGCTTTTTTCGACAACTTCCAGACGAATGTCGCCGGTCTCTTCGTTCCAGTCATACGCAATGACAATTCCGAAAGGACCACTTACGGTTCCGCGCGGACCGGAAAGATGGAAACCTTTGTCGGCGAGTTGCTTCGATATCTGATTGAAGACATCGGGGGTTATTCCTGAGAATTGAATAGGATCACATGCAGCCATGAATGATGTGTTAAAATTCAGATGCCATTTTCATTCGTGAACAGCGCCTTGTTCAATAGTGTACACCGTCCGGAATGTCCGTTGCCGATTGAGCCGGCGTTGTCCGTTTTTTAAACTGGCACAACTTAAGCTATAAAACCAATTTTGCCCAACCTGATGAAACACATCACGCAATTTTTTCTGCTGTGCTCGGGGGTTCACATGGAATTTCTCCGGCAATGCCCTTCTGAAACGAGTAAGTATGCCGGCCTGGGTGCCGCCATTTTCTTTACGGGAGTTTTTGCATTCCTGTCCGCAGCCTTTGCCTTCTTCACCGTTTTTGACAGCTACATTATCGCCATAGGACTTGGCCTGGTATGGGGACTGATGATCTTCAACCTCGACAGGTACATCGTATCGAGTATGCGGAAAGAAGGCAGGGCATCAAAGGAGCTGCTTTCGGCATTGCCGCGATTGCTTGTTGCGATTGTGATCTCTCTTGTTATCGCAAAGCCTCTTGAACTTCGGATTTTTCAAAAGGAAATCGAACCTGAGCTGACGGTCATGGAGCAGCAGGCCTATGCACGGCAGGAGCAGGAGGTCAGGGAACGATTTGTTCAACGCGATGCGTCATTGCGCGGTGAGATAGCAGCGTTACAGGCACAGGTCGGGGAAAAGCAGGCGAATCGTGACGAACTTGACCGCATCGCGCGGGAGGAGGCTGACGGAACAGGGGGAAGCCGACGCCGGAATCTTGGTCCGATTTATAAAATCAAAAAGGCGGATGCTGATCGCGCATCAACAGAGTTGGATGCGCTTTCGCGCGAAAATGGTTTGAAGGTTTACGAACTCGAAAATAAGATTCGGGAGAATGATTCGCTGCGTCAGGCGAACCTTGCAGCGTTGTCGTTCACAAAACGCAACGGACTCGCTGCGCGCATGGAGGCCCTCTCGCGCGTAAAGACACAAAGTCCGCCGATCTGGTGGGCAGGCTTTGCTATCATGTTGCTGCTTGTTGTACTTGAAACGGTTCCGGTACTGGTGAAACTGATAGCGCCACGCGGTCCGTATGATAATCTGCTCAAAGCCGAAGAATTCCGATTCATCTGTCAGGAGACGGAAGAACTTGCACGTGCGAGCGCAGGAACGCGTGGTCAATCGGCGGAAATGCCCGAAGAAGAACGGGCTTTCATCAAGGAACGCCTTGAACAAGCGTTGAAGAAGGGTTGAGTTGTTTAATTTTTTCCGATGTTGCCTGAGGTCGCACGCGTTTTACAATCAAACAATTTCGCTTACCTTCGTCGCGATGGACAAGTCAGCGGCGATCAGGTTGATATCTCCCGGCGTAAATCGCTATGACCTCCGGTGGGCAGACCTCGGATGTGGCGCCGGTACCTTTACGATTGCACTTGCGTCCCTGCTCAGCAGGGAAAGTACAATCTTCGCTGTTGATAAAGATGAAAAGGGTCTGAGAACGCTCTCCAATTCGCACTCTGAAATTATCAAAACTATCCACGCCGATTTTACAGACATCTCTTTAACCTTGCCGCAATTGAATGGTATTCTCATGGCGAGCTCACTGCATTTTGTTGCTGACAAAGATTCTCTTATGCAATCCTTAAGTGCACTGCTTTTGCCAGAGGGAAGGATCTTGATTGTTGAGTACGACACGGAAGCATCGAACCCGTGGGTACCTTATCCAATCAGTTTCGACTCACTGCGGCGATTAGTTTCCAGGCTCGGAATGTCCGCTATGAAAACAGGAACACATCCTTCGATTTACGGGACGCGCGAGATGTACGCGGCCGTGATTACAAAGTCACTGTAGAACAATAGCCCCATCGCCGCTGGCATGTTTTTTATCATATTGATTTCAGATCAATGTGACGCTACCCGTCAATGTTAATTTCACAGTTCACGCCACGGGCTTTTGTGTAATAACAGGATTTGTCCATATTGAATACCTGATAATCCAGACCACGTTTCATGCTTGCCGTTCAACTGAAAGACCATACCCGAGTGAGTCATGCTATGCTCGAAAAGAGACTTTTACATCGGGTTGCTGATGTTCAAAATGTTGACGATTATCAGACGCTGCTCTCGATACTTTATGGTTTTTATGGCGCACTTGAGTCAGTTGTTCAGCCGTGGTTTGTTGGTCACCGTAAACATGATTTCGACAAACGCCGAAAAGCCTGGCGTATCCTTGACGATATCAAAAATCTTGGGAGAGCGGAGTATGTACCGGATTTGTGTACATCACTTCCCGTGGTGGACAACTATCACGCAGCACTGGGTGTGATGTACGTGGTTGAAGGTTCGACGCTTGGCGGACCCATTATCGCACGACTTCTGCAAATGCGCCTGAATAGTGATCACGTAATGAGTTTCTTTTCCGCGTATGGAAATGAATCGGGAACAATGTGGGCCGCGTTCAGGCAATTGCTGAGTGAACCGTACAGTGCGGAGGAAAGCGCGTGCATTGTCAATGGTGCGCAGGAAACATTTTCAAAATTTTATGATTGGTTAAGCATTCATGACTAGAACAAACTACGACTCCGACTTTTGCGGCAGCGTCCCTATTCAGTTGATTAATTTGATTCAGCCTTACGGTGTTCTCGTTGTCGTTCGACGTGAAGACCATAAGATGATTCAGGTTAGTGAAAATGCCACGGAGGTATTCGGAATGCCTTATGCTGACCTCATTGATACCAGGATCGAAAGCCATATCACCGGCGAAACCGGAATTGATCTTTTGAATCACATTGACAATCAGAACAAAATTCCTTCCGTTTGGGAAATTAGCCACAAGCCTTTTCTTGCGCTTCTGCATTCGTATGAAAAATACTTCATTGTTGAAATCGACAAGGCCCCGTATGACAAGTCGCAGCAATTGCTTTTCGTAGACGTCTACCGGGAGATAAAATATGCGATGAGTCTGATCCAGTCGTCGCCTTCGATCGAAGATGCAGCCAGAAATTGTGCGAAGGAAATCAAACGGATTTCGGGGTTTGACAAAGTGATGGTCTATCGTTTTGATCAGAATTGGAACGGCACCGTCATAGCGGAACAATGCGAACCGGATATGGAATCGTATCTTGGGATCACATTTCCCGCGTCCGATATTCCGCAGCAGGCAAGAAAGCTCTACCAAAAGAACGCATACCGATTTATCCCGACGCGTGAGTATCAAGCCGTGAGATTGTTTCCGGTAATCAATCCGATAGCCGGATCATTTATTGATTTGTCCGACTGCAATCTGCGAAGCGTGCCCGCGGTTCACCTCGAGTATCTCGGAAACATGAATGTTACTTCTTCGTTATCGGCGCGAATTATGAACGGTGACACCCTCTGGGGCCTGATCACCTGCCATCACAAAACGGAAAAAACACTGAGTTTTGAAGTTCGTTCGATTTTTGAAATGCTTTCGAACGTGGTCTCGGCCCGCATGGCAAGTCTCCTCAATAACGAGGTTCACCGCTTCAGCCTGCGCATGAAGGAGCAATATAAGAATCTTGTGGAGGATGCTTACAGGAAGGGCAGCGACAACATTTCGGCGGCGTTACTCGACGGAGAGCCTGATTTGCTGACATTGTTCAGTGCCGGGGGCGTTGCGATTTCCCTGGCAGGCAGGGTTCAGTTCAAAGGTGAAGTTCCCGAACCGGAACAATTCCGCGAACTCATGCTGTGGTTGCATGCAAAACGACTTCGTCATGTCTTTACAACAGACAGCCTCGCAAACGAATATGATCAGGCTGCTGACTTCAGCAACGTCGCGAGTGGAATGATGGTTGTCCCGGTTGACTTCGAAAACGATGAATACGTCATTCTCTTCCGACCCGAATTTGTGAGGACAGTCACATGGGGGGGCAATCCGGAAGATCGCATTCGCTTTGAGGACGGTTCGCGAAATTATCATCCGCGGGCGTCGTTCGCTAAATGGAAGGAACTCGTGCAGGGTACATCAAAGTCGTGGCGCGAAGAGGAAGTATCTGCTGCGGAGAGTCTGCGGAGTTTTATCTATGAATTTTCAAAACTTGCCACCTGACATGGGCGCCGGCAGGCATCATATCGTCGCAATAGGAGCTTCTGCAGGTGGTCTCGAAGCAATACACGAGTTTTTCGACAACACGCCCGATCACCTTGATATTTCGTATGTAATCATCCAGCATCTTTCGCCGGATTATAAGAGTCTGCTCGTTGAACTCGTCTCGCGACATACACACATGAAAGTGTATGAAGCTGAAAACAACAGTCTTGTCGAAAAGAGTTGCATCTACGTTATTCCCAATAACAAGCTGATCACCATCAAAGGCAATAAAATTTTTCTCGAAGAAAAGCGGTCACTCAAACAGCCAAACAACGCGGTCGATGTTTTCATGCAGTCACTCGCCAGGGAGAAAAACGACTGCGCTGTTGCTGTAATTCTTTCGGGAACGGGAACTGACGGAACAAAGGGAATCGAGGAAATCAAGAAACGCGGGGGATTGGTGATCGTTCAGGATCCGGCAACGGCCAGGTTCGATGGTATGCCTAACAGCGCTATTCAATCGGGTAACGTTGATTTTGTGCTGACACCGTCTGAGATGCACGAAGAGATCAGTAATTACTTGCGCCAGAGAGTCACCGACATACAGCTTGAACGCACTATTGACGACGACCTTCTGCAGCAGATTTTCCTGCTCATTCATCGTGCGGCCGGATTTGATTTCAACTATTACAAGACTCCGACGATCATAAGAAGAATTCAGCGGCGGATGTTGCGGGGAGGATTTCATGATATAAATGCATACATCAGACAACTCGAGGCCGATCCTGAGGAATGTCGGCAACTTGGCAAGGAATTCCTTATCGGGGTGACAAAGTTTTTTCGCGATGACGGCGCCTTCGAATATCTCCAAAAAGAAATCATACCTGAGATTGTTTCAGAAAAGGAATACGGCGAAAGCCTCAAAGTATGGGTCGCGGCGTGCAGTACCGGCGAGGAAGCGTATTCAATGGCGATAACGATCAGCGAGGTTCTTGAAAAAATGAACAAGGTCCTTGACGTCAAAATATTCGCTACGGATCTCGAAGAATCCAATATTGAGATTGCCGGCCGCGGGCTTTATCCGAACACAATTGAAAAGGATGTTGATCAGCGCATCCTTGACAAGTACTTCCTGCGTTCAGGCCGTTCATATGTAATCAGTCCGAAAATCAGAAAGCAGATCGTATTTGCGAATCATAACATCATCAAGGATCCGCCTTTCATTAAGAACGACCTCGTAAGTTGTCGGAACATGTTGATCTATATGAACCCGGTCCTGCAACAACGGGTTTATGCGCTTATTTTGTTTGCGGTGAAACGTGGTGGCTATTTGTTCTTCGGCGCAAGTGAGAGTCCTTCTTTCTTAAAAGACTCGGTTATTGAGGTTCATCCCAAATGGAAATTTTTCAAAAAAGTAGCCGAAACAAAACTTTCTGTTGGCAACCAGATTGACCCCGGTGAAAAAAGGTCGAGGGACAAGAGCGCGGGGAAAAAACCAAGTGGGGAAACCAGCATGCAGGTACATCTTTGGGAAGATTTCCGGAGGGTACTATCGGAGGACATGATGTTTGCCGGCCTGTACATTGATCAGGTATTTGACATCAAGGAGGCGGTGGGGAATTATGAAAAGATACTTACGCTACCAAGGAAGACGCTCCGACTGAATATTCTGCGAATGGTGCCGCAAAGCCTTTCGGCGATTATCAACTCAGCCATTAACAAGGTATGGAAGAGTCGTGAGCCCATCAGTCTGAAGAACGTAAGGTACGACGCCAACGGTCTTCCGTACAACGTTACTATTGACATCAGGCCTGCAGCCGAAATCGCGGGATGCACGCTGGTGATATTCAGTAATTTCTATCGTATTGAAGAAAGCCCGCAACAGGGATCCGCTCCGTCAGGGAACGCCGGCAATGCCGAATATGTGCGCACCCTGGAGAATGAGTTAATCGAGACAAAGAACAGTCTTCAGATTGTAGTAGAAGATCTCGAGACTGTGAATGAAGAATTGCAATCGAGTAACGAGGAACTACTGTCGGCGAATGAGGAACTTCAAAGTTCCAATGAGGAACTTCAATCATTGAACGAGGAACTGCATACACTTAATACTGAACACCAGCTCAAGATCAAGGAACTGCTTGAACTCAATGACGACCTGAATAATTATTTCCGCAGTACTGACATCGGTCAGATTTTCCTGACGCGCGAAATGCGTATCCGGAAGTTCAATCCGGCTTCGGGTCGAATGATCAATTTTATTGAGTCAGACATTGGGCGACCTCTCACGCATATTTCAACGAACCTTCGGTACAGTGATCTCGTGGCGGATGTTGAGCGCGTGCTCGATGAAAACATTACAATCGAAAAGGAGGTACAACTCCACACAGGGAAGAACCTGTTAATGCGCATATTACCCTACATCACGCGCGAACGGCAAAACGACGGGGCAATAATTGCATTCATCGACATTACTACCGTTACGAATCTCAATAATATTATACGCGGAGTTTTCAATTCGAGTCAGAGCGCAATTTTTGCTTTCCAGGCGGTTCG
This sequence comes from Bacteroidota bacterium, assembly GCA_023428695.1. Classification (GTDB taxonomy): domain Bacteria; phylum Bacteroidota; class Bacteroidia; order Cytophagales; family Cyclobacteriaceae; genus Ohtaekwangia. The sequence continues at coordinate 234,104 of JAEYWY010000022.1, read as the reverse complement.
CGACAACGCATTCGTTATCCGGGATTTCAACGTGCTTGCAGCAAATCACGCGGCGCTGGAATTTCTCCATCACGACGGCGGAGACTTTGTCGGCAAGTCGCTGCGGCGTGAGATTTCAATGCTCGCATCACACGGGATGTTTGACAGGTTTGTCAAGGTAGTACAGGACGATATTCGTTTGTACAATGATGTGTATTTCGAGAGTGAAGATAAGTGGTATGAAGTATCGGCCGCAAAAATGACCGATGGGTTGGTGGCAACCCTGACCAATATCACGGAGAAAAAACGCGCGGAGCAACGGCTGAAGAAAAACTACGCTGAACTGGTGTCGGTGAAAGACAACCTGAAACGATTGAATACTGAGTTGGAGAACAAAGTTCAGGAACGTACCCGGGAGCTTTCATTGAGTGAGGAACGCTTTCGTATGATTTCACAGGCTACCAATGATGCAATTTGGGACTGGAGCTTCGTTGACAAAAAGATTTGGTGGGGCGACGGATTTGAGAAACTATTTGGGTATGCTGGCGAGGATGCGGAGACCGATCGCGCATTTTGGCTGGACAAAATACATCCGGACGATCGCCGCGAAGCAGAAACAAGTATCCAGCGCGTTATCAATTCCGGTGGAAAGCAGTGGAGTTTCGATTACCGTTTCAAGAAGAGTGACGGCACCTACGCCGATATTTTCGATCGTGGTTACATTCTTCACGACGAATACGGCACGCCGTATCGAATGCTCGGCTCGATGATGGATATGACGGAGCTGAGACGTGCCGAACGCGAAATTACGAGCAGTAACGAACAACGAGAGTTCCTCGCGGAGTCCATGCCATTGATTGTATTTACGGCCAATGCTGAGTTCCAGGTGAATTTTGTAAACAGTGAGTTTAATAATTATACGGGGTTGGCTTCAGAGGTCGCGATGGAAGATGGATGGCAGGAAGTCATCCACAAAAAGGATTTGATTGACCTCAAGAAGCAATGGCGTGATGCCGCCTTATCAAATATCGACTTCGAGTTTGAACTTCGCGTACGTCACAACAGCGGAGCTTATCGCTGGAATCTTTTCCGGGCAAAAGGCCGCGCAGAATCGGAAAGTAGTATAATGAGCTGGGTCATAACGCTGACCGATATTCATGCACAGAAATTGTTGAATGAAACCCTTGAAAGGAAAGTAGTCGATCGGACGTATCAGCTCCAGCGCATCAACGAGGCGCTTGAGGCAAGCAATCATGATCTGCAACAGTTTGCATCCGTGGCATCCCACGATCTACAGGAGCCGCTGCGTAAAATACATATGTTTTCGAAGCTTATTCGCGACAAGCACATAGACGTGCTTCCCGGTGACGCGAGTATGTATCTGGAAAAGATCATGCAGTCATCCAGCCGGATGAAATCGATCATCACCAATGTATTGAACTTCTCGAGGTTGTCGGCAGAGGACAACAAATTCGAATACGTTAATCTTGAGGAAATCATCCGGGATCTGTTTGAAGATCTGGAGATCACCATCCGGGAACGTGAGGCCTCCATAGATGTTGGCGAGATGTGTCAGATTCAGGTCGTTCGCGGGCAAATTCGACAAGTATTCCAAAATCTGATCAGCAACTCACTCAAGTTTTCACGACCTGGTGTGCCACCGCACATCACTATCAGTAGCGAACGTGTGGTCACCCGGGAGTTTCAGAGCCCGCTTGCTGAGAACGGACCATACTGCCGGATAACCATTTGTGACAATGGTATCGGATTTGAAAAGAAATTCAAGGAAAACATTTTCGCTCTCTTTCACCGCCTGCACTCAAAAGACCGTTACGAGGGGACTGGGATCGGACTGGCAATCGTTAAGAAGATTGTGGAAAAGCATAATGGCATAATCACGGCCGATAGTACGTTAGGCGAGGGGGCAATTTTTACGATAGTCCTTCCCGTTTCCCACGAAAATTCGGTTGAACAGAAAAAATTAATTTATGACCAAACGGATTCTTCTGGCGGATGACGATTCTGATGACCGGCTTTTCTTCGGTGAAGCCCTCAGCAAATGCGCCGCGTTCCCTTGCGAGCTCATGACTGCAATGGATGGCGAGGAGGTGTTTCAGAAACTGGCTGGCATGAAACGGGAACTTCTGCCGGACTTGATCGTACTCGATCAGAATATGCCGCTGCTAAATGGCCGCGATACGATGCAACGCTTGCGTTCGCTTGCTCAGTTCAGCCACATTCCTGTGGTCATATATTCAACCTACAACGACAGTACATTTATTACTACCTGCGAGAAACTCGGCGCTGAGGCAGTCCTGTCCAAGCCGGATTCTTTCGAAGGATATGTGGAAATGGTGAAAGAAGTCCTCTCTCATGTTCCGGGGCGACGCCCGGTCAGAACGTAACGTTACCTGTATTTGCCAGCGGTCGCGAGTAACCTGGCTTCGTCAAAATATTGCCGAGCCGAGTCATCGTCACCCTTCACTGTGTAAACCTCTGCAAGATTGGTAATCACATCGAGAACTTGTTCGGGATCCCGCACAGACTGTTCATGCATTTTCTCATATGCCCACCTGAGATAAACGTATGCATGATGATGGTCGCTGTTTGCACGATACGATTTTGCAAGGCTGCTTAGCAACGCGATGAATGCCGGATCTGATTCCGGGACAAATTTTGGATAAACATCGACAAGGTATTCGAACCCTGCAATTGCTTTTTCGTGTTTATCAGCCTTTTGATACAATCGCGCTTTCTGTAACTGCATAGAGATCTCAAAGAGTGAATTATCGTTGCCGTTTCGCCTGATCTCTTCCAGGAATTTTTCACACGCGCGAATTCCCTTACGGGTCGTATTCTTTTCCAGGTAAGACTCAATGATGTCATGGTACAAATTCATCCGGGCTTGCAATTCGGGATTACAAGACTTCAACGTACGTCGGGCTTCGTTAAAAAAATGAAGCGCCGGTGTCGGCTTGTGATTTCTGAGATAAAGCTGCCCTGTCAGATAATTGATGTCGAATTTCTCAACAGGAGTGAGTGCGCACTTCCGTGTTTGTGCCCGCAGGTTTTCAAGCGCAGCCATGGCCTCAGCAGTTTTTCCGTTTTGGATCAGGATGTGGACTTGCATAATCTTCCCTGAGTAATGAAGGTCCACCCTTCGTGATTGCATGGAGGCTGCTTCGGACCAGGTAGCAACCATCTCGCGGCCTTTGTTAAGATGGAGGAATGTGTTGACAATGATGGAATCGGCAGGAGTGACCGTAATGTTGTTAACTTCGGATGACAAGTCCAGTGACTGCTCAGTACTCTGAGTCGACTGACCCGGAAGGCAAAATGTGACCGTGCAGAGTACTCCCGTGAAGATGAAAGCCCTCATAGGTTTGATGTTTAGCGGAAACAAATGAACGAAAATCTTGTGCCAGCCGGGTGGGGCACAAATGGGGAGTTACACTTCAGTTTTGAAATTCGTTGTGGAAGATGCCTTTGATGGCATCAGCGGAGAGTGGTTTGGTGAGATAGTATTTTATCCCAAGATCTTTGGCTCGCTGAATGTCTGAAGGGTCGTTGGAAGAAGTCACCAGAATAATCAGTATTTCGTCTTTGCCGTCGATTTCAAGTTCACGGTACGCCTTGATGAATTCAAAACCGTTCATCAACGGCATGTTCAGATCAAGCAGAATTACATCCGGAAATGAACCCGGTTTGTCGTGCTTTGATTTGATCACCTCGAGTGCTTCTCTTCCATTCAACGCTTTCGAAATGTTTCGTGCGAGCCCGGTGGATTGAACAATACGCTCGATCAAGAAATTGGCAATCGAATCGTCATCGACTACCAGGATATCTTTCTGCAACATGGCCGAGTCCTGGATCATGATGTAAATTACTTATCTTTTTTAAGAATCCATAATCAGCCGCTTACTTCAATGGATGGTTGCGCCATCGCCTCTTCCAAACAATGTTGTTTGTTCGCGAATCCATTTCGCGGACCGGTCACTTATCTGACTTTTGTTCATACGCCAAACCCAGTTGTTCTCAATTGTTGCAGGTGCGTTAAAGCGGGACGACTCGTCAAGCCCGACTACATCCTGAAACGGAATGATTGCAAGCTTCGCGGTTGAAGCATACGCCAGACGAATAAGATGTCTGTGGATATTTCTTTCCGACAATTCGATTCCCTCAAAATAGCGCTGCAGGTTTCGCTTTTCGGTCCTTCCGACGTCTTTCCGATACCAGCCCTTCGTTGTGTTGTTATCGTGTGTGCCTGTGTACACCACGAAATTTGGGGTATAGTTGTGTGGGATGTAGTCGGATGTCGGGAGGTTGTCTGAAAAAGCAAAGTGAAGTACCTTCATCCCCGGAAACTGAAAAGTATCGCGTAGTTGAAATACTTTTTCGTTAATGTCGCCGAGGTCTTCGGCCACAAATGGCAGGCGACCCAGTTTTCTGCCGGCAACGTGAAATAGGTCCGCACCGGGACCGGCCTTCCACTTTCCGTTTCTGGCCGTTTTTTCCCTGGCCGGAACCGCCCAGTAGTCTGCGAATGCACGAAAATGATCGAGACGCAATACATCAAAGAATTCGATGTTCTTCCTGAATCGTTGAATCCACCATCCGTAATTTTTCTTTTTCAGGACACCCCACCGGAAAACAGGCATCCCCCAAAGCTGCCCATCGGAGTTGAAATAATCCGGGGGCACACCTGCAACGAGGATTGGAGTTCCATTCTTGTTGACGCTGAATATTTCACGGTTGGCCCATACGTCTGCCGAGTCATAACTTACATAAAAAGGCAAATCTCCCAGAAGTTGTATTCCCCGGTCATTGCAATACTGCTTCAGGTCGTGCCATTGCGCAAAGAAACAATGCTGTTGCCACTTGATTTTTTCAATCGCCTCATGATGATCACGTGATGCCCTTCTCAGTACGGAAGGGTTTCGAAGCCTGAGCGGATCGGCCCATGCGTTCCAGGGTTTTCCGTGGTACATGCGTTTCAGCACAACGAATAACGCGAAGTCGTCGAGCCATTTCCGTTCACGTTCACAAAAGTCTTTAAAATCTTTCGTTGCGCGTTTGCTTTTAGTAGACGAGAATTTCGCGTACGCTAAATCAAACAATGCTGCTTTTGCTTTTTCAGCTTCTGCGAACATCACGCGTGATGATGGTCTGATTTGATATTGTTTCAGTTCCCGTGCGTCGAGCCAGCCCGAATCACACAAAAGTTCCGGGCTGATAAGCAATGTATTTCCGGCAAGGCTTGAATACGAACTGTATGGTGAATAGCCTGTTTGTTTTTCCGTCGGATTCAACGGCAGTACTTGCCAGAAGCGTTGGCCCGCGTCGGTGAGGAAGTCCGCGAATGCCCGCGCTTCATAACCCAAATCACCGCAGCCAAATGATCCCGGCAGTGAAGTAATGTGTAACAATACGCCCGCGGCCCGTTTGCCATTCATGAGATTCATTCAATAGCTATGAGGGATGGCTTAGCAAAACAACGGATCGGCCGGAAACATGAATCTTGTCCTCTGCCTTATACGTTTCGGTTGGCCCGATTTCGTTTGTCGTGGTGTCAATCAGTTTGGTCCATTCCTTCCCATACTTTTCAGAAGGCAGTACGAAGTCCAGCCCTTCATGATGCGCGTTGAAAATGATATAGAAGCTGTCATCCACAACCTGTTCGCCGCGTGGCCCGACGGAATGTATTCCACGCCCGAAGAGAAACACTCCGAGTGTTTTTGCAAAGCCTGCGTTCCAGTGTTCCTCTGACATTTCAGTACCATCGAAAAGAAACCACGCGATATCTTCAAGTCCTGCGCCTTTGATCGGTTGACCCTGAAACCAGCGCCGGCGACAAAATGCCGGGTGGCTTTTTCTGAAGTTGATCAGCGCTTTCGTGAAATCCAGTAATTCGCCATCGGCGTTTTCCCAGTTTAGCCATGAGATTTTGTTGTCCTGACAATATGCATTATTGTTTCCTTTTTGCGTCCGGCTGATTTCATCACCGGCGACAATCATTGGTACGCCCTGTGAAAGAAGGAGAGTCGTCAGGAAATTTCGTTTTTGCTGTTGACGCAACCTTACTATGGCCGGGTCCCGCGATGGTCCTTCATGTCCGCAGTTCCATGAACGATTATGTTCCTCTCCGTCCTGATTGTTCTCATGATTGGAATTGTTGTGTTTATGGTTATACGACACGAGATCGTTAAGCGTAAATCCGTCGTGAGCAGTGATGAAGTTGATGCTGGCCGTGGGTCGCCGGTAATCGCCTTCATATAAGTCCGGACTGCCGGTGAATCTTGCGGCGAATTCTCCAAGTATGCTATCGGCACCGCGCCAGAAGTCACGGAGACAATCCCGGTATAACCCGTTCCATTCGGCCCAGCCTTGCGGAAACTTGCCGACCTGATAACCACCTTCGCCAATATCCCACGGTTCGGCTATCAGTTTCACCTGCGAGATCACAGGATCCTGGTGGATAATGTCAAAAAACGCGCTAAGACGATCTACTTCGTGTAACTCACGGGCTAGCGTAGACGCGAGGTCGAACCGAAAACCATCAACGTGCATTTCAAGAATCCAGTAACGAAGACTGTCCATCATCAGCCGCAGAACATTCGGCAAGTTTGCATTCAGTGTATTGCCGGTGCCTGTGTAATCCATGTAGTATCGCTTATCTTCCATCAGGCGATAGTACGATGCATTGTCAATCCCACGGAATGAAAGTGTTGGTCCGAGGTGATTCCCTTCTCCGGTGTGATTGTAAACAACGTCAAGAATTACTTCGATCCCGGCCTTATGCAACTCCTTCACCATCATCTTGAACTCGTTGACCTGTTCGCCGCGGACACCGCCGCTGCTGTACCTCGCATCAGGCGCAAAAAAACCAATCGTGTTGTAACCCCAGTAGTTAGTCAACCCGCGTTCCTGGAGGTGTCTGTCGGAAATGAAATGGTGAACCGGCATAAGTTCCACTGCAGTGATCCCGAGCTCTTTCAGATATTGAATCGTAACAGGGTGTGCGATGCCGGCATACGTTCCTCTTATGTTCTCAGGGATATCCGGATGTGTTTTTGTGAATCCCTTGACGTGTGTTTCATAAATGATGGACTTGTGATAGGGAAGATACTTTGGTTTGTCGCCCTCCCAGTCGAATTCAGGATTTATCACAACGCACTTCGGGAGATAAGGCGCGCTGTCGACTTCGTCAAAGCTGAGGTCTTGATCCGGGTGACCGATCGTATAACCAAAAAGTGCGTCGTTCCAGTTGATCGTGCCTGCAACAGCTTTAGCGTAAGGATCGATGAGTAATTTGTTCGGGTTGAACCTGTGTCCGTTCTGCGGATCGTACGGACCGTGAACACGATAGCCATACAGTTGACCGGGGCCAACGCCTTCGATGTACGCGTGCCACACATGGTGCGTGCGTTCTGTTAATTTGATTCGTGCGACTTCCTTTTTGTCATCGGACTCGTCAAAAAGACACAGTTCGACGGCGGTGGCATTGTCAGTAAAAAGGGCAAAATTTACTCCGGCGCCATCCCAGTTCGCGCCAAGGGGATATGGTTTCCCCGGAAATGCATTGTATTCCAAATGAATAATGTTTTCCGGGGTCAGTCAAAAACCTCGTGCCTTACCAGCCTCCCGTTTCTGACACGCTGGTCCCCGCGCTTTCAGATATCATCACAGTGTCAATCTTTTGTTTCTCACTCAGCGCACTGAGCTTGCGATTTGCGATCAGCCGAAAGTCTGATAATACGTTCATGTAATTGATAAACGCCTCATATGGAGAGGGGTAAGGGCTGAACATTGCATGCACGTTTCCATCGTCGCCCTCTTTGGTCGACATATAATAATAGTGATCACTGGTTTGAAGGAGCCGCCAGCATTTGTGCAGCAACGGATCATTGATCTTGTTTACATCTTTTCCTAATGAGACCAATGTGTCAAATGCGTCCTGTTGAATCGGGTTACCAAGCCACGCGCTGAGGTCACGTTCGCGGTCGGCCCATGATACGTGAACCGGAACGGCCAGGCTTTCCTTTGGTTTCTCAAGTGAGATCGCCTCCGATGGTGTGCGCATTACTAATCCCTTATCATTTGCCACGCGCCCAAGCAACTCCTCCAGGAATGCGAAGATGCCTGTTGATTTCTTTTTATGTTCGCCAAATGTTTCATAATCCAGCGCGACGTTGATCAGCGTTTGTTCCGGCGGAAGGGCGTTGAGCCAGGAAACATACTTCTCCACCGTGAGTGATTGTTCGGAGAAACGGAACGCGATATCGTCACTCAGGCGGTAGTTCCTTAACAAGATTGGCAGGCCACTCCCTGCTGAAGAGTACACATGATGCGGGCTTCTGTAGCCGAGAATTTTTTCGACACCGTCGCAATAAATACCCTTGAACCCGAGTGATGCAGCGCGGCGTGCAATGTCATCGTTGTAAATGAGTTCGGTGTTGCGGAATACTGCAGGAGTAACGCCGATGTAGTGCTCAAGCTTTTTACGGTGTTCAATCACCTGCTTCTCAAATTCGTCACCCGGAATCATGCACGCCAGTGAATGATACTGCGTTTCACCAAGGAATTCGACGGCACCAGTTTCAGCGAGAGCCCGGAAACTGTAGAGTACCTCGGGTGCTACCAGGTCAAGCTTCTCAAGCGTCAACCCCGAGATTGAAAACGTGACCTTTATACCCGGGTTCTTCCTGATTAATTTCAGCAGCAGCATGTTCGCCGGAAGGTAACAAGCGCGCGCAATCCGGTCTATGATCTCGTTATTCAGGGAGTCGTCAAAGTATGGTTTCTCTGAACCAATGTCGAAGAACGTAAACCGGTTCAGCCGCATGGGCTGGTGAACCTGAAAATATAACACCAGATTTTTCCGGTTAGCGTTTCGATTTGGTCGTTTGTTCATTATAGAGTGTTTTAAGGTTTTGGGCCGCACGACTCCATGACAGCTTGTCGATATGGCTGTCACTGCGTCGTGACAGCATTTTCGAAAGACTTTTATAATGCAATACACTGCAAATCGCATCAGCGAGTGCCTCCACGTCCCAGAAGTCAACCTTCAATGCATCAGGCATGACTTCGGCGACGCCGCTCTGGTTCGAAATGATTACGGGCACACCGGCCTGACTTGCTTCAAGCGGTGTTATTCCAAATGGTTCCGATACCGAAGGCATGACGTACACACTCGATATCGACCAAATGCGTTCGATATATTCGCGGCTCAGGAATCCGGTAAAGTGAAACTTCGGAGACAGTCTGAGCTGCGCGACCCGTTCGATTGTTTGTGGAAGAAGGTCCCCAGAGCCTGCCACAATAAAATGTACATCAGGAAATCGTTCAGCGACCTTTCGCGCTGCCTCAACAAAATAACCGGGACCCTTTTGGTGCGTAATCCGCCCCAGAAAAGTTACAACATCCGAACCCGTAACGGGTGCCTCTTTACAACGCGAGCCTGAACGGAAGATGCCGTTGTGAATGACAGAAATCTTGTCGGCCCTGACGCGATACCTGTTGACCAGTATCTCCTTCGTCCAGTTGCTTACTGCCACCACACGATCCGCTGCTTCGAGACCTTCCCGCTCAATGTCGTACACTGGTCCTGAAAGACATCCCGACCGGTCAAATTCCGTTGCATGCACGTGAACGATCAGCGGCTTGCGGCTAACCTTCTTCGAAGTAATGCCTGCACGAAAAGTCATCCAGTCGTGGACGTGAATGAGATCGTGGTCAAACCGTCGCGCGATTTCTCCGGCGGCACGAGCGTACTCAGAGACCTCCTCCACGAGGTTTTCGCCATAACCACCTTTGAAGGGGTATCGATATGTCTTGATTGTTTCTTCCCGTTCGACCAAGCGCGTGGTGCTCGTCCGCAGAGGGGGCTGTTGCTCAAGCACATAGTTCCACGATTCCACGGGCCAGGTCTGATGCGTCACGGATGGTTGTGCGTACGGATCAAGCGATGATTCCACCAACACTTTTGTGACGTTGTGCGTCGATCTTTCCGCAATGATGCGAGGTTTGCGTTGGCGAAGAACAATCTCTTCTTTTTTGCGCAACACCTTAATACGTTTATGTTTATCCACCGGCAACGGCAATTCTATATCGGAGGCGCTAAGTAAGTTGGCGCCGGCCTGGTCTTCGGCGCCTGAAAGTCGGGGAGCCACAAATGTCACATCAACATTTTCTGCTGTCAACGCCTTCGTAAGGCCATAGCAAGCAGTGCCAAGTCCACCGGATATTTCAGGTGGAAATTCCCAACCGAACATGAGTACTCTCATATCCAAAAGTTTTTGAATCGGAAGAACAGCCTCGTTTCAGAATTCATTCAAGTTACAATTGTTAGGTTGTCGAATAAGGGATCTGCTATTGTTTATTTTTTACGATGTGGCAGTACTGGCAAATAAAAACCGGTGCCTGCTACTTAGTCAACATCCGACAGAAGTTATCGTTCGTCTGGCACGACATTTCATTTTTGCAAACCAGAAATTTGCTGATGAACTACATCTATCCGAGGATAGGAGCCTTTCGCCGCCCTGATCAATCCTGCACATTCACAGTTTGGGCTCCGCTCAGGCGTAATGTTAAACTCGTGATTGAATCTAACGGACATCGTTCATTCGAGTCAATGACATGTGACCAACGTGGATTCTGGACAGCGATGATAAATGACGTCGCTGCTAATGCTAGGTATGCCTTCCAACTCGACAATGGGGAGATTTTCCCCGATCCCGCATCACGATTTCAACCAGACGGCGTTCATGGTTTTTCCGCGATTCCCGGTTTTTGGCAGCAGTGGACGGACCAACACTGGAAGGGTGTGGCGCTGAAGGATATGATTATCTATGAATTGCATGTCGGAATGTTTTCTGAATCCAGAACCTTTGCCGGCGTCGCCGCGAAACTTGATTACCTGGCTGAGCTTGGTATCAATGCAATCGAGCTGATGCCTGTTGCACAATTTCCCGGTTCCCGAAACTGGGGTTATGACGGTGTGTATCCGTTTGCTGTCCAGGATTCATATGGTGGGCCCGATGAGTTGAAGAAACTGGTAAATGCTGCTCACGAGCGGGGCATCGCCGTTATTCTCGATGTCGTGTACAACCATCAGGGCCCAGAGGGAAATTATTTTGAATCATTCGGTCCATACTTCACTGACAAATACCGGACTTTTTGGGGCAAGGCCATCAACTTTGATGATGCGTATTGTGATGGCGTCAGGAATTTCTATTGGCAGAACGCCCTGATGTGGCTGGATGAATTCCACATTGACGGCTTGCGACTTGACGCTGTCCACGCAATATGGGATTTCAGCGCCAGTCATTTCATTGGCGAACTTGTCAAAACGGTCAAATCACTCCAGGCGGAAACCGGCGTCGAGAAAGTGCTCATTGCAGAGTTCGATCTGAACAACCCACGCTACATAATCAGCCAGGGTGAAGGTGGTCTCGGGTTGGACGGACAATGGATTGATGAGTTTCATCATGCACTGCACGCTGTTGTTACCGGCGAAGTGGATGGTTATTATGAGGACTTTGGTGAAATCAGCCATCTCGCCAAAGCGTTCCAACGTTCGTACGTATATACAGGTGAGTACTCTGTTCACCGGAAAAAACATTTCGGCACATCACCGGAGAAAACAAACTTCGGACAGTTCGTGGTCTTCGCGCAAAATCATGATCAGGTCGGCAACCGCCTTGCCGGGGATCGGCTCTCGAATCATTTATCATTTGAAGGATTGAAAGTTGTCGCAGCTGCGTATCTGCTTGCCCCGCAGGTTCCGATGCTGTTTATGGGCGAAGAGTACGGAGAGAAGCGACCATTTCAATACTTCATCAGTCACACGGATGAGAGACTTGTTGAAATGGTTCGCGAAGGCCGGAAACGTGAGTTCGCGTATTTCAACTGGGATAAACCGGTTCCGGATCCGCAGGATGAGGAGACTTTTCGAAAGTGCATCCTCGGCTGGGATTACCAGAAAGACAAGTATCAGCACAGATTACTTGAATACTATACCACGCTGATTCAGTTCAGGAAGAAAAGGATTGCCTGTCAGGGAAAACAACCCGACAGCATGAAGGTTCACGAATCCGGAAAGGGAAAGGTGATTGCTTTCGACAGAACTTTTTCAACGGATAGGATACTGGTTGTGATGAATTTCGGAAAGAGTACGTCGCCGTTTGTGGTACAGTCATCAGCAATACCTCCATCGAAAAAAATATTTGACTCTTCGGCAATGGAATGGCTAGGCCCCGGAGAGATTACTTTTTCCACGTTCAATAGCCATCACGAAATTCTCCTGCATCCGGAGTCAGTTGTCATTTTTGAATACTAATCAATGCGCATTCCATCATCTACATACCGCGTTCAACTTCACCAGCAATTTTCCTTTGAGGAGTTGAAAGCGATCATACCTTACTTGCATGAACTTGGTGTCTCTGCAATCTACGCGGCACCAATCGGAAGCGCTATTCCCGGCAGTATGCATGGTTATGACGTCACGGATCCAAATCGCATCAATCCTGAAGTGGGTACGCGAAAGGAAATGCGTGAAATCTTTGAACTGCTTCGTGGAAAGGGTATGATCTGGATTCAGGACATCGTTCCCAATCACATGGCGTTCAGCACCCATAACACGCGACTAATGGATGTTCTCGAACGTGGGCAGACGTCACCTTACTATCGCTATTTCGATATTGACTGGGAGCATGAAAGCAAAGAGCTGCATGGAAAAGTTATGGTGCCGTTTCTTGGAAAAGAAATTCGGGAATGTCTTCGTGCCGGAGAGCTGACGCTATCAGTTGGAGAGAACGGAATCATACTTTGTTATTTTGATGATTGTTATCCGGTGAGTGACGCGACATACGAAGTCCTGGCATCACACACAGGAACGTTGAATCACCTGAGGGATGCGTTGCTCGAAATGCATCAACGTTCGCGGGAACAACCGGTGGTCGAAGATTGGTCCGCATTTAAGACAGAATGGTATCGCAAGCTCGAACAGAGTGGTCTTACTCCGGTGCTTGCTGCACAATTGAAGGAAGTGAGCGCAAACGAATCGTTGATGTCACAAATTCTGGATATGCAGTATTACCGGTTGACATTCTGGAAACGCACCGAAAGCGAAATCAATTACCGGCGATTCTTTACGGTCAACTCGTTGATCTGCCTTCGCATGGGTGACCAGTTTGTTTTTGATGATTATCACAAGTTGGTGCGTCACCTCTTCAATGAAGGGTTGATCCAGGGTGTTCGGATCGACCACATCGACGGGTTGAACGACCCGACGGAGTACCTTGAACGCCTTCGAAAACTTCTCGGGGATGATTGTTACATAATCGCCGAGAAGATTCTTGAATCTGATGAGGTTCTCCCCGAACACTGGCCGATCCAGGGTACAAGTGGTTATGAGTTTCTTTCGACGCTCAACAAGCTTTTTACCGATCCCCGGGGTTCATCACACCTCGTTGAATTTTATCGCTCCCTTGTTACGGATGTGCCACCGTATGAGGAATTGGTGCAGCGAAACAAAAAACTTATTCTCGAGAAGCATATGGCTGGTGAGCTTGATAACCTGATCCGGTATTTTGTCAACGAAGGGCTGCTCGGGCGATTTGATCAGGAACGAATGAAGCGTGCCCTCGCCTCGTTTATGCTTGCGCTCCCGGTGTACCGTATTTATCCGGAAGCGTTGCCCCTTACAGGCATTGAACTGGAACTCGTTGAAGGTGCGTTTCACGAGGCGCTGTTACTCGAACCTGCTTTTTCGGATGAACTTCATCACCTTCGATGGTTGTGGGTGGCGCCGATCGAAGATGATTCCCTTCGCGAATCCGGGTTACGTTTCCTCAAAAGACTGATGCAATTTACCGGACCGCTGACCGCCAAAGGTGTGGAGGATACGACATTCTATATTTATCACCCGCTTATTTCTCATGATGAGGTTGGCGATGATCCTTCGGTACTCGGTACTTCTGTAAGGGACTTTCATCGCAAGATGATCACCCGGCAGCAAACAATGCCGTTGTCGCTTAATGCGTCGGCTACACATGACACAAAACGCGGTGAAGACGCGCGCGCAAGGTTGAATGTACTTAGTGAAATTCCGGATGAGTGGATCTCAAAAGTTCGCGAGTGGATTTCATTGAATCAGGCTTTCCATGAAAACGTTGGCGGGTTTCCCGCTCCATCGGTAAACGATGAGTACTTTTTGTATCAGTCTGTACTGGGTGGATTTCCTGAGGATTACATCGTCAATGAAGAGTGGATAGCTCGCGTTAAGGAATATCTCGTCAAGGCTATGCGCGAAGCGAAAGTACGAACGAATTGGGAAAGCCCGGACGAAGCGTATGAGAACGCATGTATACAGTTTACGGAAAGGATACTTGAACCAGGCTCTTCATTCCTCGAAAGCTTCATACCATTCGTCAGGAAGATTGTCGAAACCGCTTCCGTTTATTCTGTTATTCAGACGGTAATAAAATTAACTGCTCCCGGTATTCCGGATATCTATCAGGGCTGTGAGTTGTGGGATCTGAGTTATGTAGACCCGGACAACAGGCGTCCCGTTGATTACGAACGGCGAAACAGTTACCTAATGCAACTGCGTGAAGCGTTTGCTACCGGCTTCGACGACGTCAATGCAATTCTGCAACGTGAGCAGGCGTATGGAATCAGGAAACTGTTTACCACGTGGCGCTTATTGAATTTCCGTCGGGATCACCCGGATTTATTCGGTGAAGGTTCCTATTTGCCGCTGACTCAACTCGGTGAGGGGAATTGTGCGATCGGTTACGCACGTTATCATCAGGGACAATGGTGTCTTGTTGTTGCACCATTTTTATTGATGCGAAAAAAATCATCCGATGATATTGAATTGAAACAGAATTTTATTTTTTTACCTCCGGATTCTCCGAAGGTGTGGCGGAATGTGTTTACGGACAAAATTGCGGAGACTTCTGAAAATAGACTCACAATAGATGAACTGCTCAGTGATTTTCCTGTTGCGGTAATGTATAGTACCTGAATTATCTGGTAATTGCTCCGAATATTTACCCATGGAAATAAGCGGCCCTATTCTTATCGTTGACGATGACGACGATGATCATTACATTCTGAAACGCGTTTGTGAAAAGCTTGGCGTTACAACGCCAGTGCTATTCTTTACTGACGCCCGAAAGGCATTGGACTACCTTCGCAGCACGGATGAGATTCCCTTCCTGATTCTGTCAGATGTCAACATGCCGGTCGTGAATGGACTCGACCTCAAAAAAAGCATCGATGGCGATCCGGTCCTTCGCAGCAAAGCAATTCCATTCATCTTCTTTTCAACGTCAGCAATGTCAAGCATTGTGAGCGATGCGTTCGGGATGTCGGCACAGGGATTTTTTACAAAAGGGCAAAGCCTTGACGAACTCGAACAAACGCTGAGGGTAATTTTCGAATACTGGTCGCGTTGTGAGCGACCGCAACGGTAGCGGTTATTCGTTCGACGGTGCCTCAATTTCATCATGCGCGAGTTCTGCCTCACGTCGATATGTGTTCTTCCTGATTCTCATGTTGAGTATCTCGATACCCAGTGCGAATGCCATTGAGAAGTACACATATCCGCGTGGAATATGTCCGTGAAATCCTTCGACCACAAGCAACATTCCGATCATGATCAGGAATGAGATGGCCAGCACTTTCATCGCAGGATGTTTTCGGATGAAATCACTGATGGTCTTTACAAAGGCCAGCATGACACCAAGCGATATGACGATAGCAATAGCAATGATCCATATGTTTTCCACGAGTCCGATAGCGGTCAATATGCTGTCAATGGAGAAAACAAGGTCGATGATGATGATTTGAATAATGGCGCCACCGAGGGTAAGTACCCTGCCATTCTTCCGTGTGTGGCCGGTGCCTTCAAGTTTCGCGTGAATTTCACTCGTACTCTTGCCAATCAGGAAGAGCCCGCCGGCGATCAGTATCAGATCACGAACACTCATGCTGAAGTCGTCAATCGTGAAAAGGGGGTTGGAAAGCCCTATGATCCAGCTCACCATTAGCAGAAGTAGGATACGCGCGATCAACGCGAACCCTATGCCCAGGTTCCGGGCCTTACTCTGTTGGTTTGGCGGAACGCGGTCGGACAGAATCGATATAAAGACAACGTTGTCAATCCCGAGGACGATCTCGAGGAATGTGAGTGTTACAAGGCTGACCAGCCCATCCATCGTAAACAAATGGTCCATACGTAATTACTTGAAGTCGGTTTATTGGAACAAAAAACTAATGCCGCGAGCGGACGGGCAATGGCATTATAATAAGACCATGCGACGATATTGAGGAGTCACTGATTAGGAATACGACACAGGTTGAGGAAAAATGGAACAATTATTCCGGAGAATCTGGTGCAAAAACCAGGTTTTGAAAACGATTTCAACCGAAGAACTATTTGGCATTGATATTTCTTCTGAATCAGTATGCGCAAGCTGAAGACCAGATTCAACGCAATACTCTTTACCAGGCAAATGATGAACTGGTGGCTGGGTTACGTCTTGTCGCAGCCAGTTGATATCGATCTTTCAGTTTTCGGATACTTTGTGCGTAATTATGTGGGCTACACCTTCGTTTCGGAGAGCACGAAGAAGTTACGGTTCCTGACCACGGACCGTGCTAACGGGACAGACACACGCGAATTTGAAAAGGTCGCCGCCTGAATTCATTAAACTTCATTTCCTCTGTAACCTTCAATCGTCCGTTGCGTTCTTGTTAACGTGAATCAACGCGTACCATACCTGCAAAGCCCTTTCCTTCCTGAGAAGATATTCTTCTGCGATGGTTTGAACTGAACCAAATTTTTATCGCACGTATTCACTTTTTTCATTCTTAAATTTGCACAGACATGAATTGGACGACATCATATATTACGGGTAAGGCAGACTTCAGAGGAGATGTGCTAAAGAAACTGGAAGGTAGTAAGCTGAAATTTATGCCCGGCTACCTCGAACGATCATCCGAAGACGGATTTCACGATCTCTACTGGATCGCCGATTCACATTCGCTTCGTGAAGTCAAAGAGGCGGTTGGCAGCAAATTGATCTGGAAATACCGCCTGCGCTTCTTCCTCGAACTCGAAGAATTCCTGGAGGAGACGAAACCAGTTGAATCAGAACAAGACGACCTGCTTGAATTGCCGGAAGAATTCCGCAGAAGTGCCTGACGTCACGGCATCCACTTCGTCTCAAGCTTGCTTTTCAGAAACATAACGAAGTCTTCGGGTCCAACGACCTTGATTTCGTCAAGCAATCCCATCACAAAACGACCAATACCTTCAAAACTCGCCACCGGAGCGTGGAACAGGTAGTGGTCGTCTTTTTTTTCTATGAATGGAATCGAAAGAGGAAACTCCTCGCGGATCAGCAGGAATGCCCGCATACTCAGGCGCAGGGTCACCCAGTTCTGCGAGTCGCCGCTGAAATGAAAGATGTCTGTTGTGGTCGTCTTGTGTAGTTCCTCATGAGCGAAGTCTTTGCCGTACTCAACGACCTCACCGATGCGGTCCAGCTTGAATTGCTTGCATTGCAGGTCATGCGTGTCGAGAGCCATTACGGACAGGTAGTTATCACCAAAATGGATCGGTTCAACAAGCCGGTCGCGGATTTCGTTAGAGTTGGCGGAGTGATAGTTCTTGAGGATAACCTGTTTCTTATTGCGTATCGCGTCCGCAAGTTGTTCGACAAACTTTCCCTGGCGAGCCCGCACAAAGAGCCGTGGCATGGAATCGATTTCAGAGTTTAGCGCAAGCTTCTTGAGCAATGTATTCCGTAGCGGATTCTCACTCGTTCCTGATTGAATCAGCTTCTTGATCAGTTTTGTTTCCTCAATAGTAAACTGCGCCTGCGACGGGTCATCCTCCGAAGTAGCGATGAAGTAGCGGTTCTGGAAGTCCTGTTCAATGAGAAAGTTGGCTTCGTCAAGCAGGGTGATATAGCGATAAATGGTCCGCTCACTCGAGTCAAAACGCGCTGCAAGTTGCTTGATCGTGAAATGCCCTGACTTCAGTACCGCAATAATCTGAAACAGTTTCAGCAAACGTGCCTGCGGGATGATCGAATCTGTTGCTTTTCCTTTCTTTCTCGTTGCCATACCTGCCGAAAGTAGTATTTTTTTTCTAACCACGCCATTTGACACTAGCTGTCAGCAGCACCGCCGACATTCGTAACAAAGAACACGCGTATGGAAACTATACAGGACAGACGCTTAATGATAAAATGCCCGCACTGCGGCGAAAATTTCTCCCCGGAGGAAGCGATCGGTCATGATCTGCGGCTACAGTTGCAGCGGGACTATGAACGCAAGCTCGTTGAGCAGGCGCGCCTGATGGAAGAAAGGATCCGGAAACAGGAAAGTGAAAAATACGAATCGCGCTTTGAAGCGTTGCAGCGCGAAGCCCAGTCCAGGTCGCAGCGGCTCCGTACCCTTGAGGAGGAGACGCTGGCCCTGAGGCAACGCGAGTCTGAGCTCCGCGAGCGGGAGGAACGTATTGAAGTCGAAATGAAGAAGCGACTTCTCGACCGGGAGCGGATCATCAGGGAACACGCCGAAAAAACGGCCCGTGAAAAAGCATTACTCGAAGTTCGCGAACAGGAGCGCAAACTGGAACTCGACCGCGAACGGATGGAATTCATCATGAAGAAGCGTGTTCAGGAGGAGGCTGAGAAGACACGCTCCGAGGAACGTCTGAGGCAGGCAGAATTGCAGAAGAAGCTGGATGACCAGACACGTTTGATCAACGAGATGAAACGTAAGGCTGACCAGGGCAGCATGCAGCTCCAGGGTGAGGTACAGGAGCTTGCGCTTGAGGAATACCTGAAGTCGGCATTCCCCCGCGACGCGGTCGAAGAAATTGCCAAGGGCAAACGCGGTGGCGATTGCCTGCATGTTGTCAAAGATCCCTTCGGCCAGGTATGCGGAAAGATTCTTTACGAAAGCAAACGCACCAAACACTTCAGCCACGACTGGACCGCCAAACTCAGAGAGGATATGCGACTGCAGCAGGCCGACCTCGGTGTGATTGTAACGGAGGCTTTACCGGACGGAATGACCCGCTTTGGTGAAGTCGATGGCGTGTGGATTTGCACCTTCCAGGAGTTCAAAGCGCTCGCGCTCCTCTTCCGGTTCAACCTCGCCCGGATTGGTGAGGTGCTCGCCTCGCAAGAGAACAAGGGCGAAAAGACGCAAATGCTCTACACATATGTAACCGGCATTGAATTCCGTCAGAAGCTGGAAGCTGCCTTTGAAGCCTACAACGAAATGCAGGAGGATCTCATCCGCGAGAAGTCCGTGATTATGAGCCAGTGGTCGCGGCGGGAGAAGCGACTGGTTAAAGCCATGGAGAACCTTGTATCGCTCTATGGCGACGTTCGTGGAATTGCCGGGGGCGCCGTGCAGGAAATCCGGAGTCTCGAGTTGCACGAGTCAGCCGCACTTGAAGAATAGAATAAGTCAGTTTTTGCCATGACGAAGGAGCAGCCAGAAGTGGTTGCTCCTTGTCGTTTAAGCTGGTTCCATTTTTGTATCACCTGCGGTCGGAGAGCAATGAAAAGCTCTCAGACGGAGGACAAACTTTCGTTAGGAAGAAAAAAACTCGAATTCTTGGCCGGAATATTTGACAAAAAGAAAACTTTATCGTTTAATTTTGCATTTAGAAGTAGCTAAAAACAAAACTGTAACTGAATGACTTTCCTGTAGGTTTAACAATTTAAACAGCTAAGAAAGAAATTGAAAACATTGTTCACCATCAATAAAGCAGCTACGGCAGCTTTCCTCCCGAAGAGAACAATCCCGTTCCTACCGAATGCCTGTATGGTGACCAGGCGTCCCCGACCCGTGCGCTTCGTGCGTATCTGATACCTACATCCCGCACATTTTTAGACAACATGCCCGCAATGTCGAAGACGTTGTGGATCCATTTTTTGATTTGTTTTTCAATCATTCACAACTAATCGTCGAACTAAATTGCAAATTCAAAATAATATTATTGTCAGGATCGCTACCGCGGATGACATCCACTATGCGCCTGTAATCACTCAGGAGATGGAGGAATCCGCTAAGGCGCGGGGCACCGGCATCGCTAAACGCTCCCCGGAATACCTGGTGAAAAAGATGCAGGAGGGGAAGGCTGTCATCGCGGTGACGCCTGATGGAGCCTGGGTGGGCTTCTGCTACATCGAAGCGTGGCAGCACGACAAGTATGTAGCAAACTCGGGCCTCATCGTGTCACCTCCGTTCCGGAAAAGCGGAGTGGCAACTGAAATCAAGAAGAAGATCTTCAATCTTTCACGCCACCGTTACCCGGAGGCCAAGATATTTGGTCTCACAACAGGTCTTGCCGTCATGAAGATCAACTCGGAACTCGGTTACGAGCCGGTGACGTACTCGGAACTCACCACCGATGAAGAGTTCTGGAAGGGCTGCCAGAGCTGTATCAACTACGATATCCTGGTGGCCAAAGGCAGGAAGAACTGTATGTGTACAGCCATGCTGTTTGATCCGGTCGAAGCCGAAGCCAAACTGAAAGAGGCGCAGGAACGCGAAAAGTCGATGGCAGTCGTAACGCCCGAAGGCGAACTCGTCACACATCACCGTCACAGACAGTTTAAAGGCAACTTCAAGCTTTTTGAGCGATGGGTTCGCTTCAAACAGTTCGTGTTGCTCAAGGGCTTTCGGAAGAAGGACGACGGCAATGGTGGAAACGCCTCCCGGAAGAAATCGATATTCAGTTTCTTTTTCTGGTAACGACAAACGTGCATACCTTAATCTCAAAATAAATCAACCTGAAAAGCCGGGCGGACATGGCGATGCCTCCCGTCTTTCGCTCTTACACAATGAAGAAAAAAGTCGTATTAGCTTTTAGTGGGGGGTTGGACACCTCTTACTGCGTGAAGTACCTAAGCGAGGAAAAAGGATTTGAAGTTCACACCCTGACGGTCAACACCGGCGGTTTTGATGAAAAAGAAATCCGCGAGATCGAAAAACGCGCCGCTGATCTTGGCGTTGCGTCGCATAAGACGGTCAATGAAACACGCAACTACTATGACAAGGTTATCCGTTTTCTGATTTACGGTAACATCCTTAAGAATAATACCTATCCGCTCAGCGTCTCTGCAGAACGGATGTCACAGGCACTGGCAACCGCCAACTACGCCCGCGAAATTCAGGCCGACGCAGTTGCTCACGGAAGTACCGGCGCCGGCAACGATCAGGTCAGGTTCGACATGATCCTGAATATCCTGGTTCCCGGTATCGAAATCATCACGCCAATTCGCGAAATGAAATTGTCGCGGGAAGATGAAATTGAATATCTGCGCAAGAAAGGTGTGCAGATGAATTTCTCAAAGGCGATGTACTCCATTAACAAAGGGATCTGGGGGACTTCTGTCGGCGGGAAAGAAACACTGAATTCGCTGGGAATGCTACCCGAAGAAGCGTGGCCGACACAGGTTACGAAAACCGGCAATGAAACCGTTACCCTGGTTTTTGAAAAGGGCGAACTCATTTCGGTAAACGGTAAAAAATTCGAACACCCGACTCTGGGGATTCAATACCTTCAGGAGATTGCAGGGGCTTATGGCATCGGCAGGGATATTCACGTCGGTGATACGATCATTGGTATAAAAGGCCGCGTTGGATTTGAAGCGGCAGCGCCGATGCTGATCATTAAAGGTCATCACGCACTTGAAAAACATGTGCTCACCAAATGGCAGCTTTCGTGGAAGGATCAGCTCGCGCAATTCTATGGCAACTGGCTCCATGAAGGACAATACCTCGACCCTGTTATGCGTGACATCGAAGCATTTCTCACAAACACGCAGGCCCACGTAAGTGGCGAGGTGCAGATCGAGTTGTTCCCGTACCGATACCAGGTGCTTGGCATTCAGTCGCGATATGATCTGATGTCGGCGCGATTTGGAAAGTACGGCGAAATGAATCTTGGCTGGTCAGGAGATGACGTAAAAGGATTCTCCAAAATCTTTGGCAACCAGACCATGATCTATAATCAGGTTGCTGCTGAAGCGGATAAAGCCTGATTGAAATTATCAATTCATTAAAGTGAGGCGACTCACTTTGCAACCCATTTAGTGCAATGAAAGAAAAAATAAAAGCCGGTATTATCGGAGGAGCAGGGTATACAGGAGGCGAAACCATTCGGTTATTACTGAACCATCCTGATGTAACGCTTGACTTCGTTCATAGCAGAAGCAATGCCGGTAATCCACTTTATTCGGTTCACAGCGACCTTCTGGGTGAGACAGATTTGCTTTTCGCCGCAGAATGGAATGACGCGGTTGACGTAATTTTCCTGTGCCTTGGTCATGGTGAAAGCAAGAAGTTCCTTCAGGAGAACCCGTTTCCGTCTTCAGTGAGAATCATAGATCTGAGCCAGGACTTTCGCCTTGGTGACTCCCTTGATGGTCGTTCATTTGTTTACGGACTTCCTGAATTGAAACGCGACGAAATCAAAAAAGCCCACAACGTCGCGAACCCCGGATGTTTTGCCACGGCGATAGAACTCAGCATTCTTCCGTTGGCAAAAGCGGGATTGCTTGGCGAAGTTTTCGTTACCGGAATAACGGGGTCGACAGGCGCAGGTCAACGTCTCCAGGAGACTACGCATTTTACGTGGCGTGCAAACAACATATCAGCATACAAAACCCTGACCCATCAGCATCTTAAGGAGATTAACAAAACGATCAAAGAGACTCAGCCTGGCTTCAACGGGTCAATCAATTTTATTCCATGGCGTGGCGATTTTGCCCGGGGTATATTCGTGAGTTCCTGTGTAAGCTTGTCAATGCCCGTTGACAAAGTGAAACAACTTTATCATGATTTTTATCGCGATCATCCCTTTACGGTTGTTGCCGACTCGACCATTAATCTGAAACAGGTCGTAAACAACAACAAGTGTCTTATCGGCATTGAACATGACGGTGATAAAGTTGTCATTCACTCGGCCATTGATAATTTATTAAAAGGTGCCTCGGGGCAGGCGGTCCAAAATATGAACCTGATGTTTGGTCTTGAAGAAACCGCCGGTTTGAAATTGAAGTCAATCGTATTCTAAGACAATGAAATTATTCGACGTTTATCCGCTTTTTGATATTACACCGGTCAGGGCAGAGGGGTCGTGGATCTGGGATGACAAGGGTAGAAAATATCTTGATTTGTACGGTGGTCACGCCGTTATCTCGATTGGGCACTCGCATCCGCATTATGTGAAACGCCTGAAGGATCAGCTTGATATAATTGGCTTCTATTCCAACAGTGTAAAGAACCCGCTGCAGGAGGAATTTGCCGAACGCCTCGGTCAGCTTTCGGGGTACCCCGAATACCAGTTGTTTCTGTGTAACTCAGGAGCAGAGGCGAATGAAAACGCGTTGAAGCTTGCGTCATTTATCACGGGCAGGAAGAAGGTCATTGCGTTCAGGAAAGCATTTCACGGGCGTACTTCGGGAGCGGTCGCCGCAACCGACAATCCTAAAATAGTTGCGCCTTTTAACGCCGGACACGAAATCGTGTTCGTGCCGCTCAATGACACGGCCGCGTTTCTCGACGTGCTCGATGACGATGTCGCCGCAGTAATCATTGAAGGTATTCAGGGCGTTGGCGGTATCCAGGTTCCGGACGACAGCTTCCTCCAGCTTCTTGATGAGAAGTGTCGTGAAAACGGCTCCCTCCTCATTCTTGATGAAATTCAGTCAGGTTACGGAAGGACAGGGAAGTTTTTCTCGCATCAGTTTTCGGGTATCCGGCCTCATTTGATTACGATGGCCAAGGGGATGGCTAACGGTTTCCCTATTGGCGGCGTGCTGATTCATCCCGATATCAAACCCTGGAGCGGAATGCTTGGAACAACATTTGGCGGAAATTATCTCGCGGCCGTTGCCGGACTCGCCGTACTCGAGGTAATGGAGCAGGAACAGTTGATGCGCAATGCAACGTTGGTGGGGTCGCACATACTGGGAAATCTTACCGGAGTCTCCGGCATTGAAAGCATTCGCGGCCGTGGACTTATGATTGGTTTTGACCTTGCATCGGATCGCACTACCGTCCGGAGCGATTTACTCTTCCATCACGGTATCTTTACCGGTGAGTCGAAACCAAATACAATCCGGTTGCTGCCTTCCCTTGCATTGAAAAAGGAGGAGGCGGACTTGTTCCTTCATGCACTCAACGATGTTCTGAAATGAAGAAGTTTATTTCTGTCGACGACGCCGCTGATATAAGCGCACTGGTTGAAAAAGCACTTGCGTTCAAAGCCGATCCCCTGTCGGCAAAGTCCGCGGGGAAAAACAAACGGTTGGGACTTCTGTTTCTCAACCCAAGCATGCGCACAAGACTCAGTACACAGATTGCAGCGGCGAATCTTGGTATGGAGTCCATCGTGTTTAACGTCGGCGCTGAGGGATGGTCGCTTGAGTTCGAGGATGAGGCTATAATGAGCGGCAACACGGTTGAACACGTCAAAGACGCCGCGCCGATTCTTGGCAAGTACTTCGACGTGCTTGGCATCCGTACATTTCCCGGATTAAAGAACAAGGTTGATGACTATAGCGAACTGTACATTAATCAGTTTGTTCGTTACGCAGGCATCCCTATCCTTAGTCTCGAGAGTGCGACGCTGCACCCGTTGCAGAGCCTTACTGATATTATTACGATCACCGAAACATTTCGCGAAAAACGCCGGCCAAAGATTGTGCTAACGTGGGCGCCACATGTCAAGGCGCTGCCTCAATGCGTGGCAAACAGTTTTTCCCAATGGGTTAACGCGTGGGGAAAAGCTGACTTCGTGATCACCCATCCGGAAGACTACGAGCTTGATTCGAAGTTTACGCGTGGTGCAATGATTACGCACAATCAGCAGGAAGCATTAAAGCATGCGGACTTTGTTTATGTGAAGAACTGGAGCACGTACACGGACTACGGCCGCGTCTATTGCAATGATCCGGAATGGATGCTGACCAACGAACAACTGAAGCTAACCAATAACGCGCGGGTTATGCATTGTTTACCGGTGCGACGAAACGTGGAGTTGAGTGATGAGATTCTCGACGGGCCAAACAGCCTCGTAACACAGGAAGCTTCAAACCGCGTTTGGGCGGCCCAGGCTGTCCTGCATGAATTGCTTTCGGCTTCCGGAACATAGAAATAAACCTATGAACAAGTTATTCATCATCAAGATCGGCGGGAATGTGCTCGACAAACCGGAAGCCCTGGACCGGTTTCTAAAGGATTTTGCTTCGATCAAGGAACCGCGCATACTTATACACGGCGGCGGCAAAATTGCGACACGCCTTGGTGAACAGTTGGGCATTACCGCCAACTACGTCAATGGACGAAGAATCACAGATGCCGAAACACTTGATCTTGTTACGATGGTGTATGGCGGACTTGTGAATAAACAGATCGTCGCCAAGTTGCAAAAGCTCGGTTGTCAGGCATTAGGCGTAACGGGAGCAGACGGGAACCTCATTACCGCAGTGCGACGCCCGGTGAAGGAGATAGATTACGGTTTTGTTGGAGACATCAAGCCCGAAGGTGTGAATACTGCCTTATTGTATTTCCTGCTGAAACAAAGCACGATTCCGGTATTCGCACCGTTGACACATGCCGACGGAGTAATGCTCAATACGAATGCCGATACTATTGCATCAGTGTTAGCCGTCGCATTAAGCAAACACTTTGACGTGAGACTCATTTACTGTTTTGAAAAGAAAGGCGTGCTCGCAAACGTGGAGCATGAAGATTCGGTCATTACTCATTTGCCGCGTCGCCTGTATGATGAACTTTTGCAGAAAGGAGTGTTTGCAGACGGAATACTTCCGAAACTTGAGAACGCGTATCAGGCAATCAGTTCGGGCGTAAAGGAAGTGTTGATTGGCGAGGCGGGTGACCTCCTGCAGAATACGGGCATGCAAACCAGTGGTACACTCATCACATCTTAAGTAAATATTGAAAGCTTAGCGACACAATTGGCGATGGACAAACTACATACGTTAGCGGTTGAACTTCTCGGGAAAATGGTGGCGATACCATCTTTCAGCAAAGAGGAAGAAAAGGTAGCGTCGCTGATAGCGGACTTTCTCACAGAACAGGGAGTCAGAATTCAAAGGAAAGGAAACAATGTCTGGGCGGTAAACGCCGCTTTCGATGAAAGCAAACCGACGATATTGCTGAACTCGCATCACGATACCGTCAGGCCCAACGCCCAGTATACACGTGACCCGTTTTCACCTGACATCGTTGATGGCAAACTTTACGGATTGGGAAGTAACGATGCCGGTGGTCCGCTGGTTTCGCTGATATGTACATTCCTTCATTTTTATAATCAGAATAATCTCTCACATAACCTTTTGCTTGCCGCGACGGCGGAGGAGGAAATATCCGGCACGGGTGGAATCGAAAGTATCTGGAGTGAGCTCCCTGAAGTATCGTTCGCGATTGTAGGTGAGCCGACCCTTTGCCAGATGGCAACTGCTGAAAAAGGTTTGATGGTTCTCGATTGTACCGCACGTGGCAAAGCAGGACATGCCGCCCGGGAAGAAGGAGTTAACGCGATCTATGAGGCACTTCCCGACATAGAATGGCTTCGTACATATCGCTTTCCGAAAGTTTCCGAAACACTGGGTACCGTGAAGATGACGGTCACTATAATTCAGGCAGGAAAACAACACAACGTGGTACCAGCTGAGTGCACGTTCACTGTCGACGTTCGTGTGACTGATGCATATTCTTTGGAGGAGATTTTAGAGGAGGTCAAACGCAACGTGAAGTGTGAAGTAAAGCCGCGCTCAATGCGCATGCGCCCATCGGGGATTGGACGTGACCACGCGCTTGTGAAGGCTGCGTCGAAATTAGGCATTGCATGTTACGGATCTCCGACAACATCGGATCAGGCACTCATTCCCGTTCCCAGCGTGAAGATCGGCCCCGGCGATTCAGCGCGGTCACATACGGCGGATGAATTCATTTATGTCGACGAAATCAAGAACGGTATTGA
Source organism: Bacteroidota bacterium (assembly GCA_023428695.1). GTDB lineage: Bacteria > Bacteroidota > Bacteroidia > Cytophagales > Cyclobacteriaceae > Ohtaekwangia. The sequence continues at coordinate 207,073 of JAEYWY010000022.1, read as the reverse complement.
CGTCTATACGAAGATATTGAAGGAAGTTTTCGCTGCGAATTAATGAAGACTTGCATTCACAACGGGAAAATTCACGCGCATTAACGACATTCGATCCATGAAACTCTGGCAAAAAGACAAGTCATCACTCGCGGAAGTCGAAAAATTCACGGTGGGCCGGGACGCCGAAATGGATATGTACCTGGCAAAGTTCGATGTCCTCGGTTCGATCGCGCACATTACGATGTTGCAATCCGTGGGATTGTTGTCGAAGGAAGAACTCGACCTGCTTGTTAACGCGCTGCGAAAGATTTATACGCGGATCGGATCCGGCGATTTTAGGGTGGAGCCAGGAGTCGAAGACATTCATTCACAGGTCGAGCTGGAACTCACAAAACAACTGGGTGACGTCGGCAAAAAAATACACAGTGGGCGTTCGCGTAATGATCAGGTTCTGGTTGACATCAAACTTTTCCTTCGCGATGAAATCCGGCAACTGACGGAAGAAGTAAATTCTCTTTTTGAATTGTTGATTTCCCTTGCGGATAAACACAAGGAGAGTCTGCTTCCCGGTTATACGCACTTTCAGCTTGCAATGCCTTCGTCATTTGGTCTCTGGTTTTCCGCCTATGCCGAAAGCCTCGTCGATGACCTGACTACCCTGAACGCAGCGTACCGGATTGTGAACAAGAACCCATTGGGTTCGGCAGCGGGGTATGGTTCGTCTTTTCCGCTTGACAGGTCGATGACTACGAAGTTACTGGGCTTTGAGGCGTTGAACTATAACGTTGTCTATGCACAGATGGGCCGGGGGAAGACTGAACGTATCGTCGCATCGGCGCTCGGAAATATCGCCACGACACTCGGAAAGCTCTCCATGGATGCGTGTCTCTTCCTGAATCAGAACTTCGGATTCATCAGCTTTCCGGATGAACTTACTACCGGTTCAAGCATAATGCCGCATAAGAAAAACCCTGATGTTTTTGAACTCGTCCGGGGTCGGTGCAATCAGATTGCTGCCTTGCCAAACGACATTGCCATGATGACGGCCAACCTTCCCTCGGGGTATCACCGTGAGATGCAGTTATTAAAGGAGATGCTGTTTCCTGCTTTGGAGGCGATGAAGGACTGTCTTTATATGGTCAGGCTGATGCTGGAAAACATTCAGGTCAAACCCAACCTGTTGGATGATGACAAATACAAATTCCTCTTCAGTGTTGAGGAAGTGAACCGCCTGGTGATTGGAGGTATGGCGTTCCGCGATGCATATAAAAAGGTGGGTCTTGACATTGAACGGGGTGCCTATAGCCCTGAAAAGACCGTGAAGCATACCCATGAAGGCAGCATCGGAAACCTGTGTTTGCCGGAAATCCGGGAAATGATGGGGCGTGTTTTGGCGGATTTCAACTTTTCGACAAGCCAGGATGCGATGACGAAGCTCATCAACGGATAAAAATTTTACCCAGAAGTAGGGGTAGCCGCCCGGGTCGTTGTCTCAGAAGAAACAAAAACACCCGGTATGAAAAAACAGCTATATCTCACCGCTTTCTTGATTGTTTTGGCACCCGCCCTTATAGCGCAGGAAATACAAACAATCTTCCGTAATCCCAGCCCGTCCGGTGGTTACGTGGGCATTTCCAACAAATTCAGCATGATCAATGACGATTACGCCAACATCGTGGAACTCTACGGCGGCTGGTTTATCAAACGGCGCCTCCTGCTTGGTCTTGGCGCTGCAGCCTCGACAAACTATATCCCTGTTCCCTACGAGTACCGTATGGCACCTGGTAACCGCATGAGCTGGCAGTATGGACAGTTTGGTTTTATGTCTGAGTACGTTTTCTCATCAAACCGCGTCATTCACGTCAACCTTTCGCTTTTCGCGGGAGCTGGATTCACCCTTCAATATGAACGGTCTGACTGGGATGATTGGGACGACTGGGATGACTGGGATCATCCGGACGTAGATCACGACGAGGATTTCTTCCAGGTTCTTGAACCCGGTGCCCAGGTTGAGGTGAACATCTTCCGTTGGTTGCGACTCAGCCCCGGCATCTCGTATCGGAAAACATTTGGCAGCGACGGCTATGGGCTCGGCGACAGCAAACTGAGCAACTGGTCTTACAACATAACACTTAAAGTCGGCAAATTCTGATCGGCAAGTAACTATCCCGTTGTGCGCCGCAGTAGCGTGGCACCGGTTTTTTGATTTTCCTCATAGACGTCGGTAATACGACCATTGCAGAACAAAACAGACCACTATGAAAGAGGAAAATAAAAATACCGGGCAACCTGACAAGGAGCATGCCGGATCGTCAGAAGGAGAAGGTACGTCTCAGGGACGGCGTGAGAATAAACCGCTACCGGGAGAATATCCCCTGAATGAGGATATAATGAACCGCAAGAACACAGAGCGGGTCAGTGTTGATACAGAAAAGATAAGCAGAACGCCGGGTGCACGCCCACCGGAAGAAGAAGGGCGCGAATTGAATGAAAGCCCGGGCCTGCCGGCTGAGGAAGAAACAACCCCTGCAGCTGAAAGTGACCTGACGCGTGAAGATTATGAAGCGCTCGGACCGCGCGATCTTAGTCTGGATGGCGGTGACGATGAACAACTAAAGCATCGTACATGGCCCGTTGATTTTGCCGCTCGTGATCTCGACGTCCCGAGTGGAGATCAAAAAAGCACTGATGCGTTGGATCAGGGCGACGAGGAAAATGATCACTACAGTCTGGGTGGTGACGATAAAGACAGCCTCGAAGATGATCCGACCCGCACATTTGGTTGATCATCGTTATGTTTATCGGGAAATAAAAGGGGCCGCAATACGGCGCCTTTTTTTATATCTTGAGGTACTTGTTGAGCTCGCCTTTTTCTTTGGCGGCAAGTGCCTTCTTAAGTTCGCGTGTTAACTTGATGTCAGCGCGGTTCTGGCAGTAGTCAAGAAATATGGTGTAGCCATTACGTTTAACTTCCCGCATGTTATCGGCCTTCTCCTTGTTCTTGAGCACGTAACTTGTCATCGATGCCAGAATAGGAACAAGAAGTGTCTCATTGTCCTTCGTAAATGCCGTCAGCGTTCCGTCGAGTTCGAAGTGATAATCAGGCGTGCCTGTCATCCATTTTACAAGGGATGCTGAAGCCGCTTTTGTTTTTGGACTGGCATCATTCAGAGGAATGGATAACAGGTAGTCAGCGATTTGGGCCACCTTTTCTTCATGTTTACGATAATCATCTTTGGAGGCAAATTCGAGTTCGAAATCAGAATCAAGTTGTGCCTGGCAAACAATGACGGACACGAGAAGTGTCGCGAGGAGTGCAAATTTTCTTTTCATAGTTGATAACGTTGAATGGCCAATGTAGCAAACCGCTGTATTCCGTACAATGATACATCCAATGTCATTTGGGTAAATTTTCCGGGCGTGCGAACGGTTTTTTCGATTTCGTCGTATTATTGCTGATTATCAGATGGAATTCGCCGACGTGTCATGACTCCACAGACAATTTTGTATATCATCCTCGGGATTACAGTTGCAGGTTATGTATTTGATCAATTGCTCGATTACATCAACCTCAGGGCGCAACGCCGCGAAATTCCGGATGAGGTGGCTTCGTTTTATGATCGCGAACGTTACCTCAGATCGCTCGACTACCATGCAGAGCTGACGCGTTTTTCGTTTCTTTCATCGGCGTTCAGCTCCTTTCTCGCTGTGGCCATGCTTTGGTTTGGAGGTTTTGGCTGGCTCGATAACTGGCTGTCCGCCGAAATCACCAATGTAATAGTAAGGTCTCTCGTTTTCTTTGGGATTCTTGCGGTGGGAGCGGACATACTTGGTATTCCGTTTCAACTCTATAGCGTTTTCGTCATCGAAGAAAAGTACGGGTTTAATAAGACGACACTCCGAATCTTTTTTCTCGATAAGATCAAAGGATACTTTTTAGGCGCGCTCATAGGCGGTGCGTTGCTGTCGGTCCTGATCTGGCTTATTCTCGCGCTTGGTCGTGATTTCTGGATATGGTTTGCAATTGTCGCAAGTGCGTTTGTTCTGCTGGCAAACATGTTTTATACATCGTTGATCGTTCCATTGTTCAACAAACTTGAGCCGCTTCCCGACGGCGAACTCAAAAGCGAAATCCAAAAGTTCGCCGCAAAGGTAAGTTTCCCGCTGGACAACATTCTTGTAATCGATGGCTCGAAACGTTCCAGCAAGGCCAATGCGTTCTTTTCCGGAATCGGAAGACGGAAGAAAATTGTATTGTATGATACGTTGATCAATAATCACAGCACACCCGAACTTGTTGCCGTGCTCGCGCATGAGGTGGGCCATTATAAAAAGCGACACATCATTGTGAGTTACCTGCTATCCGTTGTGCAGATTGTGTTCACATTATTTGTGTTGTCGCTAATGGTGTTTAACGAAAATGTCTCGCTTGCACTCGGAGGTAGCGCACTCTCTATACCGCTTAACCTGGTCGGCTTCAGCATTTTGTTCTCGCCGGTTTCGGGAATTACAGGTTTGTTGATGGCTATTTTAAGCAGGAAGAACGAGTATGAAGCTGATGCTTACGCCCGTGAAACGTATGATGGGGGATCACTCGCAGAGGCCCTCAAGAAATTGTCTGTGCACAGCCTGAGTAACCTCTATCCACATCCGCTTTACGTCTTCTTTCACTATTCACACCCGCCTTTACTGTCGAGACTGAGGGCGCTTAACTCACCCACGTAAGTTTTTTCCCATTTTGGTTCAGGTTTCTTCTCGAAAAAAGAAGCTTTTTTGAAAAGTCAGTGGTTACCTCGGTATTTATGTGGGCCATTATGAGCTTTAGCAGAATTTTGTTCTGTAATAGCTGCGCTGATAGAATTTTTTTCCTTGTTGTGAAACTGGGCAATTTTTTGAAAACAAAGCAGGAAAGACTTCAACTGCCATGACAAGTTTTTTTGAACACCAGAGAACCAGCTACAAAAGAAGTTATATGCGAAACCTGATCGCTCTCGCATCCAGTGATGGATCGCTTGACGACGATGAGGTAAGACTGATCTATACCATTGGCGCGCGTCGCGGTCTCAAAGAATGGCAGATCAGCGAATTGCTGGAGGAAAGCGAAAAGCACCCGTTTTTTATGCCGGAGTCGGTCGGCAACCGCATGAACCTGTTGTATGATGTCATGCAAATCGTCTACGCCGATGGAAAAGTCAGTGAGTCGGAGTTCGTGTTTATCAAGAATGTCATCGCTGCCCTCAAACTTGACGAAAGCATCGTCAAAGAACTGATCGTGCTTTTTGAACATCGCACGCCATCGATCCAGGAATGGAACGACTTTGTCGAGAATGTCGTGTCGATTGACTCGAAACGTTTCGTCACCATCCTTTAACCGGGATTCCCTGTTGTTGATTTCTGGTTTGATTCGAAAATCATTCTATTTTTGTCTGCCTGAAAAATCAGACAATTATGGAAGCTGCAGAAAAATTAACACGCCCGGTTCGTCATTTCCTCCCGGAAGATTTTAATGTAAAAGACTGGTCTTCGCTTAAGCCCTATTTTGACAATCTGCTAAGCCGGACGATCGATTCTGTCGCGTCGTTTAAGAAATGGTTTACTGACCGCAGTGAGCTTGAAGGTATAGTTTCGGAGGATATGGCATGGCGGTATATCCGCATGACGTGTTACACCGAGAACGAAGAGTACCTGAAAGCGTATCAGTTCTTCATTCAGGAAATCCAACCTCAGATTGCTCCCGTATCCGACGCACTCAATCGCAAAGCAGCCGAATCTCCATACCTGAAGGAACTGGAAAAAGAAACCGGTTTTGATATTCTCATTCGCAACCTCAGGAAAGAAATCGAAATCTTCCGTGAAGAGAACGTTCCGTTGTTTACCGAAATCAACACGGAGACACAGAAATATGCCCAGATTTCCGGTGCGATGACAATCAGCCACGACGGAAAAGAACTCACGCTTCCGCAAGCGTCTGTGTTACTGATGTCCACTGATCGCGCCCTGCGTGAAACCGTTTATCACAAAGTGAGCGAGAGACGACTGCGGGACAAAACGACGCTTGACGAACTCTTTACCAGGCTAATCGGGTTGCGTGATCGCGTTGCAAAGAACGCCGCGTTGGGCAACTTCCGTGACTATATGTTCAGGTCGCTGGGCCGCTTTGACTACACTCCGCAGGATTGTTTCGATTTTCATAACGCCATCCAAAAGGAAGTGGTGCCGATGTTGAATGACTTGTCACGCGAGCGCAAGCAGGCACTCAAAGTTGATGCGCTTCGTCCATGGGATAAGGCCGTGGATCCCGAAGGTCGCCAACCACTACGTCCGTTCTCAAATGGAATCGAGCTTGCTGAGAAAACAATCGAAGTATTTTCAAAGCTTGACCCATACCTCGGGCAATGCCTTTCCATCATGCGGTCGATGGGACATCTCGACCTTGAATCCCGTAAAGGAAAGGCACCGGGAGGTTATAATTACCCACTGGCGGAGATTGGTGTACCATTCATTTTTATGAACGCCACCTCGACATTGCGCGATATGGTTACGATCATGCACGAAGGCGGTCACGCTATTCACAACTTCCTCACCCGTGATCTTGAGTTAAATGATTTTAAGTCGACTCCGTCAGAAGTTGCTGAGCTTGCTTCAATGTCGATGGAACTGATATCCATGGATCATTGGAATATATTCTTTCCGGATGAAGCGGAACTCAACCGTGCGAAACGGGAACACCTCGAAGACATCATTGAAACGTTGCCGTGGGTTGCAACTATCGACAAGTATCAGCATTGGATATATGAGAACCCCGGCCACACATCGGATGAACGCAAGGCGGCGTGGAACCGGATCTTTGATGAATTCAGCGATACTGTAACGGATTGGTCCGGACTTGCTGAGGCGAAAGATTTTCTATGGCAGAAACAACTTCACCTGTACGAAGTGCCTTTCTATTACATTGAATATGGAATGGCCCAACTCGGTGCGATCGCCGTATGGCGGAATTACCGGAAGGATCCTGCACTTGGTTTGCAGGGATATCAGAATGCTTTGAAGCTTGGTTATCTGAAGTCGATTCCGGAAATCTATGCCGCGGCCAACATCAGGTTTGATTTCAGTCAGGCGTACATCAAGGAACTCATGGATTTCGTCAAGGACGAACTGTCGCATATCGGCTGATGAAAAAAGTCATATTGATCACAGGCGGAGGTCGCGGCATCGGTGCTGCAACTTCAATTCTTGCGGCTCGCGCGGGCTATCACGTTGCGGTGAACTACAGGGTGAACGAAGCCACTGCGAATGAAGTGATCGCCCAAATCAAAAAAGATGGTGGCAATGCGATTGCGGTCAGGGCAGACGTTGCAGTCGAGGATGATGTTGTCAGGATGTTTCGTGAAGTTGACGAAAAACTCGGACCCGTTACCGCCCTTGTCAACAACGCCGGTATTATTCAAAAGCAGTGCAAGGTCATCGACCTCGACGGAACGCGACTTCAACGCATGTTTGCAGCGAATGCCATTGGTCCGATGTTGTGTTCACGCGAGGCAATCAAACGCATGTCGCGAAGCAACGGCGGGAACGGTGGCGCGATTGTAAACATATCATCAACCGCGATTAAACACGGTGGCGCCTTCGAATATGTAGACTACGCGGCGTCCAAAGGTGCTGTTGAAGTTTTCACGCTTGGTCTCGCGAAAGAGGTCGCGCCTGAGGGAATCAGGGTGAATTGCGTGAGGCCGGGAAGCGTCTACACAGATATTCATACCGATGGAGGCGAACCCGGGCGTGTTGACCGAATCAAAGATGGAATACCGTTGAAACGAGGAGGTCAGCCCGGGGAGATTGCGAAGGCTGTACTCTGGCTGCTTTCCGATGAAGCGTCTTATTGCGCGGGTTCGATACTTGATGTCTCCGGTGGAAAGTAGTCAAGTGTACGGTAGTCGACCATGATGTAAGCACAAGGTATTTCGCCCACTTCAATTTTTTCCTGAAGATCGACGTCAATCCGGCTTTCTATGTCGGGGCGGCTGCCACCTGTCAAGCGTACATAAATTTCATCACCGATCACAGGCGTTGTGCGTACGGTTGAAGAGTAGGAGACGATTTCCTCAACAACGATGGTCATATACTCATGTGTCGCATCGGAGACATTCGCGACCAGCCTGACGCGAGGTTCTTCGGCTGCGGCATACTCAGGGGCTGCGCGATCCGCGAATGAGAGACCGAAAGATTGAAAGGCAAGCAGCACGATGAAAAACAATTTCATAATCAGTATTTCCACTACTGAGGTACAAATTTGCTGCCTTCGAATCAGGTGGCTTTTTTGTGGCGTACCACAATAAAGTGTGGGATTGTTACCCTCTCGCCCGGTCGAGGAGGCTGCTCAGGAGTTCAGCTTCGTCATTGGAAAGACGAACTACCGAGTCGATTTCACGATCATATTTGGCGAGATGTTCGAGAAGGCTCAACCCCTCCGTTGTAATGAAAATGTCACTTGCGCGTTTGTCCACCGGACATGTTTTGCGTTCGATCAGCGATTTCGATGCGAGGCGATCGAGGAGGCGGGAGACATCTGAATTCCGGTCCAGCATCCGGGATTTAATCTCGGTTCCGGAAATGCCACTTGGATGCTGACCTTTCAGAATTCGTAAAATGTTGAATTGCTGGAGTGTGATGCCATGCTTTCGGAAAATCTCCTGCTGTTTGTGTTGCACCCAGTTCGATGTGAATATCAGGTTGATCACCGCCTTCTGCAACGGTGTTGAATACTTGTGCTGCCGGATTTCATCTTCCAGTTTCATTATCTGATTAAATGAAAAAGCAGGAGGTTGTACGCCTCCTGCCTGTTTGTGAGTTGTTAAATTACGCCTTCTTATCCAATTCCACCTTCACAATCAACTCAACTTCGTCACCTACGACCAATTCGCCACCAGGAGCCTTGTTGTTCCAGGCCAGGCCATAATCCTGGCGATTGATTGTGCCGGTAAACTTGAAGCCTGATTTCACTCCGCGACCGGTATTTACAACCTGACCGCCTTTTACATCAAACTCTACTTTCTTGGTTACGCCTTTCATGGTAAGGTCACCCTTCAGCTTGTAACCTGTTCCGCTCTTTACAAGGTTACCCTTGAAAGTGACTTCAGGATACTTCTCTGCGTCAAAGAAGTCAGCCGACTTCAGGTGTCCATCGCGTCTCTCATTTTCAGTGTCTATAGAAGAAACCTTGGCGGTAAACGAAACTTCAGCGCCGTCAAAATTGTCATCCTTGGTAACGACTGTCCCTTCATACTCATTGAATTTGCCTTCGGTTTCAGCAACCGCCATGTGCGTTACGCTGAATCCGATCTTTGAGTGTACTCTGTCGATGGTCCATGTAGTCTGTGCGAACAGCGATGAACTTGCGGCCAGCAGAACAATCAGAATGTGTAGTCTTTTCATAAGGTGTTTGTTATTGGTTTTGATGACAAGTTTAACGGAAAATTTACTTACATGTTTAAACATATAAAATGTTTTTTATAACAGTTTGATTGTCAGTAGAATATTTTTTCCAATTCCGGATTTTTCAGGTACCGTCAGATTTTCAAATAAAACTCGCGGGAGAGCTCTTTAAAGCCGTCCGTCCATTCATTCCCGTCCGCATACATGACGATTTCTCCTGTTTCCGGGTCGGCCTTCCTCCGGCAGAATTCCATAAGCAATCTTTCTACCGGTTTTCCAATTCTCGGACGAAAACGCCACAGGCGCGAGCAATGTAATCCGAACTCCAGCGCAGCTTCACGGAAGATCGTGCCTTCCACGGCCGGAAGTATGATGGACAACTTTCCCTCGGCTGTCAGAAGCCGGTCAACAGAATGGAGCAAATCCGGGAACGACAGGGCGTGCGTATGCCGTGCGCTCATCCGGTTAAGATCGGGCGGACGAAAACTGTTCACAAAGAATGGGGGATTTGATACGATCAGGTCAAATTTCTCGTCGGGATTAAAGTCCTGCACGGCGACGTTGTGAATGGTAATTTTTTCCGGCCATGGCGAATTGGCGACATTTGTTCTGGCCACCTCCGCATCAGTCTCGAGAATTTCAACACCGGTAATGCGCGCTCCAGGAGGCGTACGCTGTGCCACCATTAAAGCTATGAGGCCACATCCGGTTCCGATATCAAGAATTGTCGAAGCTCCATCAATGCGAGACCAGCATCCAAGCAAAACGCCGTCCGTACCGACCTTCATCGCGCAACCGTGGTGATCAACGGAAAACTGCTTGAACTGAAAGAGCTCGTTCGTCATGCTTTCAAATTATGCTTATTTTACAAGCAACAATATATCATCCTTTAATTATGAGTGGAAAAATACGCTGGGGTATCCTGGGATGCGGGAACATAGCAAACAAATTTGCAGCCGATCTGCGTCTGCTCAGGGAAGCCGAACTCATCGCTGTTGCATCCCGGGATGAGACACGCGCCAGGGAATTCGCTGAGCTGTACGGTGCATCACAGGTTTTCACCGCGTACGAAGACCTCGCAAAATCTTCCGTTGATGTGATCTATGTTGCCACGCCCCACGGATTACACTATGACCATGTGATGTTGTGTCTGAGCCACGGCAAAGCGGTGTTGTGTGAGAAAGCCTTTGCGTTGAATTCACGACAGGCGTCGGAAATGATCAGGTACGCCCGTGAGAAGAGAGTATTCATAATGGAAGCTTTCTGGAGCAAGTTCCTCCCCCAGTACAAAAAAGTGGTTGAGATTCTCAATGCAGGTACCATCGGTGAGGTACGCTGGTTTCAGGCAGATTTTGGGTTTCGCGCGCCTGATCCGGCACCCGCGCGCTTAGCCGATCCGTTGCTTGGCGGCGGGTCCCTGCTCGATATCGGGATTTATCCGGTGTTCTTCGCGCTTTCCCTTTTTGGAAAGCCTGTGCGCATTGAAGCATCGATGACTCCTTTTCCGGAGGGAACCGATGAACAGTGCTGTATGACATTGACACATCCTGGAGGAGTGCTCTCCTCGCTGTCATGCACTTTTGCCGTCGACACTCCGGTCCAGGCAATCATTGCAGGCACAAAAGGCCGAATCGAATTGCGCAATCGCTTCCACAATCCGGTGTCATCACTTTTCCTGATTACGGGTAAAGATGGCAGGGCGGAAGAACAGGAGGTGTACCGTGAAGATGGTCATGGTTTTCAATTCGAGGCGCAACACGTGACGGATTGTCTGCTTGCAGGTATGACGGAAAGTCCCGTGATGACACACCAGGATACACTGGATCTGATGGAAACGCTGGATGCGATCCGCAAAGTCTGCGGAATAAAATACGAGGCCGACGTATAACCCAACCGTGATGGCAGTTTCTTATCTCAATATTATTTCAGCCATCATCCTGTTTCAACTTACGTTGCTCGTTTTCTTTTTGTTCACAAGCCGCAAAGGCAAAATTCTGAGTAACCGCATTCTTGCGCTGTTTTTTATCCTGTTTATCATCAACCTGTCAGACGGGTTGCTGACGTATTACGGCTTTTATACGCGTTTCCCTGCACTTGCACACCTCGAAGACGGGTTCGTTTTCCTGCTGGGCCCGACCATATTCTTTTACACGAGAACGATGGTGTACCACGACTTCAAACTGCGCGCGCGACACCTTCGCCATACGATTCCGTTTTTTGTGGTCACCCTGGCTTACCAGTTTTATTACCACCTGCAAACCGCAGCAAGCCAACAGAAAATTCAGGACGCGATTCTGAATCAGACGCTGCCGCCATTCTTTTATATAAGCATCATCTTTATTTACATGCATGTGGCCGTATATCTCTGGCTGTCTTTACGCGAACTCGCGCGGTATCGCGAAAAGATACGTCAGCGTTTTTCTACCCTGGGAGAAATCAATATGAACTGGTTGTCATTCATGCTATGGTCAGTCGTATTTATTCTCGTTGTGTCACTCATTTACACCTTCGTGCCTGTCGTGGGTTTGCGCGAATACTTCAATATTGTATTCGGTATTTCATTCTTTCTGATTTTCTTTTTCATCAATGCGGTTGTCTGGAAAGGTTTGCGCCAGCCAGAAATATTTTCCGGTATTGAATTCGATGTACCCGTTGCCGAAGACAGCCCGTCTGAACCGGCGGACCCGAACATTAAGATCGTTCAGGATAAACTCACGCGGATTATGGGCGAGGAGAAACCATACCTTTCTGCGGATCTCTCGCTCGAAGGTCTCGCCGAAAAAGTTGGCCTTTCTCCCAAACGTGTGTCTCAGGCTATCAACGAAGGATTTGGCAAAAACTTTTTTGAATACGTCAACGAGCACCGGATCCGGGAGGCGGAACGTATTTTCGAGGAATCAACCGATCCCGGACTCACCGTGCTGGAGGTGATGTATGCATCCGGGTTCAATTCGAAATCATCCTTCAACGGAATCTTCAAAGAACTAACGGGCATGACGCCTTCAGAGTACAAACGCCAGGCGTTTCAGCGACAACAAAGCGTTTGACTTTCGGTAAAAACGTTCGTCTTTACGTCAAAAACGTTCGCATTCCGTAATCCGGACATTCTTTCGCCATAGTGATGCGTATTTGCATGGAAAAACACTATGCGGATCAAAATTCATCCCCGTGTTCTCTTTACAGGCGCTGCTGTTGTCGGCCTGATATTACTTTCTCCAAAATGGACCTTCGCTCCGGCGGCCTGGATAGCGCCGGCTTTGGTGTTGATCGCCATCAAAGATCTCCGACCAGGAAAGGCGCTTTTGCTTGCAATGTCAATACTGCTCGTCTCCGGGCTGATAGCAAACTGGCGGGTGATGCCGTTCCCACATTTTGTCTTCGTTTTCCTGTCGGTTCAACTTGCCGTTATCGGTGCACTGCCGTATTGGATTTCAGGTATTCTGATCCGACGGATGTCGCACTGGACCCGCGTACTGGTGTTCCCTTGTCTGGCTGTCGTGTACGATTTCATCCTGTCATTCGGCGGAGGTGGTACAATGGGTTCAATAGCCTATACGCAAATTGAGAATCTCCCGCTGATGCAGTTTGCATCAATAACCGGAATCTGGGGCATTTCACTCCTTATTTATATAGCGTCGTCGCTGGTTTACATCTGGCACCTCGAATCCACGCCGCCGATGCGTTTGATGCGTGCATTTGCGATAATCCTCGGAGTACTCATGTTTTGGGGTACAAAACGCATCGGTGATGCTGGTCCCGATACGAAAACGATTCGCGTTGCATCCATTTCTGCATGGAATGTAGCACCTCTGAAAACTGTTTACCGCGATGCCACTGCAAAAGAAATTGTCCTCGATCCGTCGACGCTTACACAAACATCCCCTGAACTCGTTGAACTCAACAAGGCACTGGCCCTGTTCGTCGAAGATCCCATAAATCCAAAGTTTGAAAAATCGCGCAAAGCGCTCGTCGACTTCCAGGATTCACTGCTCGTCCTTGCAGAACGAGAGGCAAAAGCAGGAGCGAAGCTGATCGCGTTTTCCGAAGCGGTTATGCTAACCATCAAACCCGATGAAGCTGACCTGATACGCAGGGCCACCTGCGTGGCAAAGGAAAACGAAGTTTGGCTGGTGCTTGCACCCGGTACATTCCTCCCGGGCAAGATCGAACCCGGAAAAAAATTCATTGAGAACAAAGCTATACTCATTGGACCATCAGGTACAATTGAGAATGTGTTTTTCAAAAACAAACCCGTGCCTTTTGTAGAAGGCAGCGTTCCCGGTGACGGCGAGGTACCGGTTGTGGCTTCCGGATCAGGTCGTATTGCAACATCCATTTGTTATGATGCGGACTTTCCGCCGCTGATGCGAAAAGCCGGAAAAAAGGAAGCGGACCTTATGATTCTCCCTTCCGGGGACTGGCGTGAGATTTCGCCAATGCACAGCAATGTGGCCCGGGTGAGAGCAATTGAAAACGGATTCTCGTTACTGCGACCCGCGAGCGGTGGCGTTTCACTTGCGTGTGATCGTTACGGTCGTACAATTGCAAAACGCGACTTCTACGACTCCGGTGAGAAAATTCTGGTAGCAAGTTTACGGCTGGACGGGATGCGTACGATCTACACACAGCTTGGCGACGTTATTCCGTGGACGTGTTTGATATTGCTTGTACTGATGGTTGCGCGAACTTTCTTTACAACGCGTTTCCGTCGGGAGGAGGCAGTGCCGACAACACACCGTCAACCAATTGAGCAAGATTGAAATTTCCGTGATGCGTCACACCCAGGCGAACGATTACAACATTTCGCGAAGGAATTACGACGACGGTGTTTTCTTCAAAGCCGTCAAAGAGGAAGGCGTCGTTTGGAATTCCCGGATAACGGACAACGGATGCGTCTTCTTTCTTGCCGGCGTTGAGCCAGATGTGCGCGCCATATTCCTGCAGGGGCGCAGCAGGCGCAGGTGTGGTTGAATACTCGACCCATCCTTCGGGAAGAATACGTTCACCGAGCCATACGCCGCGATTCAGGTAGAGCAATCCGAAGCGCGCCCAGTCACGCGCCGATGCGAATCCATAGGATGATCCCACAAACGTACCCGATGCGTCGGGTTCCAGCGTCGTGTTGTACATTCCGATTGGATAAAAAAGTCTCTCGTAAGGAAAACGGTAGTACGCCGTATCACCAAGTTGCTGGCGAATGATGCGCGACAAAATATTCGTTGTTCCGCTTGAATACTCAAAGTATTCGCCGGGTTTCTTTTCGAGCTGACGCGAAGAGGCAAAACCACCTTTGTCGTCGCTGCGGGTGAACATATTATGAAAATCGGAAGTGGGAACGAAGTAACTTTCTTCCCATGTCAGTCCACTGCTTGCCTGTAGCAGGTGATTTAATGTTATCGTTTTTCGTTCGTCGTGCCATTCCCGCACTGGCGCGGGATCATTGATATTCAAGCGGCCCTCCTTCACCATAATGCCCACCAGAGCATTAATGATGCTTTTGGTCATCGACCAACCCATGTGTTTGCTATCACGGTCAAATCCGGGAGCGTACTTTTCTGCGACGAGGTTATTTCCATAGAGGACAACAACGGCGTGTGTATTAACAGGCTTATCAGAATCGCGTTCTTCAAACGCGTCATTGACTGCCCTTTCGAGACCGGCATAATTGATGCCTGGTATTTTTTCATCAGAGACCAGATCACCGGCGGGCCAGGCGAGTGAATCCGGAGCAGTGATCCTGACCGGGAGCGCGATCGGCTGCCGACGCACTTCTTCTTCGGAACGTTCTGCCAGAAGTGTGCACCCGAGATCCTTTCGATAAATGGCTTTGCTTTTTTTCCAGAGGATTGTTGCCGTTACTGTGGAGTCCTTTGTATTGATATCAAATTCTGCGGATGTCAAACCGGGAAAGACACGAAGTTCCTTTTGCATCACACTTTCGGGAGTCCGCCCCGTGAGGAACACACATGAACACATTATTTTGGCATCCATACCGGCCATTACCGGCGGGAAGTAGATGAGTACATATCCGATGCCGAGCAGAACAACGCCAGCAACAGTGATCAGGACAAACTTGAGGATCTTCTTCATGACGTTAGTACAAAATAGACAAATATTCGAACATGCATGCAGAAGTCTGCGGTTCATATTCTAATGTTGCAGGTACATGGCACGAAAAAGGTTTTCACGCGAGGCATTGTACGAGTTCCTTGAAACCAAGGCTGATCAATATAACCAGCCCGGGTTCATCGTGGATGATCCGATTTCGATCCCACACCTATTTAGAAAGAAGCAGGACGTTGAGATTGCCGGTTTTTTTGCAGCGGTGCTTGCATGGGGCCAGCGCGGTACCATTATCCGCAAGACGCGGGAACTCCTGGCGATTATGGATAACGATCCGCACGCGTTTGTTTTGGGCCACTCCGGGAGTGATCTTAAACCCTTTCTCGACTTTCGTCATCGCACGTTCAATCCAACTGATGCGCTATACTTCATCGCATTTTTACGACATTTTTATCAAAAATCTGACTCGCTTGAATCGGCGTTTGTGCCTGAAAAAAATGCAACAACCGTCGAGTCTGGTTTAGTCGGGTTTCATGAAACGTTCTTCAGTCTTCCGGATTTTCCGGCACGAACGAGAAAACACATTGCTACTCCGGCACGTGGTTCGACCTGCAAACGACTCAACATGTACCTCCGGTGGATGGTAAGATCGGACAACAAAGGCGTCGATTTTGGTTTGTGGAAGACGATCCGGCCGGCTCAGTTGATATGTCCGTTCGATCTTCATGTTGATCGCGTTTCGAGAAAACTGGGACTCATCCGCCGAAAACAGACAGACTGGCTGACAGCGCTTGAGCTTACTGATGCTTTGAGGAAGTTTGATCCTGTTGATCCGGCCAAATATGATTTTGCACTTTTTGGCGCCGGTGTTCATGATGATCTTCTTTAACGACGCTCTACGAGCATTCATAAGTGCTGATAGTCAGCAGGGTACTTGAATAGTAAGGTACCGGTTCGCGGCTGACAGGTTGAGAGAAGATTGAATGATTACGAAATATACTTCTGATGATGCGTATTATCTAAAACGATTCTAAATAGAGAAAAGCCGCGCCTATCTTCAGAATCCGTTTTCTACCTTTCGGCTCATTTTGCAAACGAGGCAAAATCCTTACAATTATATGATGTCGCGCCTTAATTAAAATTTGAAATAATGCGTTCCGATAGTAGATTTGCGCTGCTTGTTTTGAAAACGGACACTACATTCAACATGACCAAAAACTGTTTCTCCTTCGCAAAGTTTTTCCTAGTTGTCTTCGTTTTCGCATTCTCCAATACCTCTTTTTCTCAGGAAATTCCGACGGAACCGGCGGCGATCAGCGCAGGTGAGGCATTATTTAATGCGAATTGTAAGGCATGCCACCGGGTTAAACAAAAACTGGTAGGCCCTGCGCTCGCGGGTGTGGAAGAAAGGGCTCCATCCATTGACTGGATCATCCGATTCGTCAAGAATTCCCAGGCGGTAATCGCGAGTCAGGATGAGTACGCGGTCAATCTTTATAATGAGTATAACAAGACTCAGATGACGGCGTTCTCGAGCTTCAAAAACGAGGACGTTCTGAATATTCTCGCATACGTCAAGAGTGAAGCAAGTAAGGAAGATACGCCGGTCGCGACGCCTGGCCAGGATACTCAGGCCGCCGGTGGTGGTGGCGGAGTTTCAGATGAATACATTAATATAATATTGATAGGCATGGCCATCATTCTGGCCCTGCTTCTTGTTATTCTCGGATTCCTGGTATCAGCGCTTAAGAGATTCCTCGATCAAAAAGAACTTACGGAAGAAGAAAGGGAAGTTGTTCACTCGCCGATCACTACAGGGTCCATTTTCAAAAGCAACGGGTTCATTTTCATTGTTGTCTTCCTTGTTGCCGCCCTCGCTTTCAAGGGTGTGATAGGGGCACTTTATTCAATAGGTATTCAACAAGGTTATGCGCCACGTCAGCCAATCGCCTTCTCGCATAAGATACACGCCGGTCAGTATGAAATAGACTGTAAGTACTGCCACACCGGTGCCATGAAAGGCAAGAACGCAACAATTCCTTCTGTGAATGTTTGCTGGAACTGCCACAACCAGATTCGCGAAGGCTCGATCACAGGCCAGAACGAAATCGCCAAGATCGTCAGGGCTTATGAGACCAACACTCCGATCGAGTGGGTTCGGATACATAACCTGCCGGATCTCGCGTATTTCAATCACGCCCAGCACGTGAACGTGGGTGGCCAGGAATGCCAGACATGCCATGGTCCTATTGAGGAAATGGACGTAGTTCGTCAGCATTCTCTGCTTACAATGGGATGGTGTATTGATTGCCACCGCCAGACAGACGTGAACACGCGCGGAAACGCCTACTATGACAATCTCGTGGAACTGCACTCACAATCGAAGAACGGACCGATGAAAGTTGAAGACATCGGAGGTCTTGAGTGTTCGAAGTGTCACTATTAATCACGGAAAAAATTGCGATCACCGAATCGCGATAAACGATTTATGAAAGAGTCAAAGAAGATATACTGGAAAGGTATTGAGCAACTGGCCAACAATCCTGAGTTCGTCAAGCACGCTCAGCAGGAGTTTGCCGAGCCGGGTCCTGAAGAAGATCTCGGTCATTCGCGCCGCGACTTCCTCAAGATGATGGGCTTCGGCGTGTCGGCAGCTGCACTTGCAGCGTGTGAGGCACCGATTCGCAAAGCCATCCCGTATGTGAACAAACCGATGGATCTCGATCCCAGTTTGCCCAACTACTACGCATCCACGTATATCAATGGCGGAGAATACTGCAGTATCGTTGTAAAGACGCGTGAAGGCCGACCGATCAAGATTGAACCGAATGCTCTTTCAAGCGTAAGTAAAGGTGGTATCAATGCACAGGTGGAAGCTTCGGTGCTTTCGCTTTATGATAATTCAAGACTGCGTGGACCGAAAGAAGGGAAGAACCGGATCAAATGGGAAGATCTTGATGCCAAGGTGATCGGGAAACTGAATCAGGGCGGACAAATCAGAATCGTATCTAATTCCATACTCAGTCCGAGCACAAAAGCAGTCATCGAACGTTTCAAAGAAAAATATCCTTCGACACAACATATCCAGTACGACCAGATTTCGGCGTACGGAATGCTGAAGGCAAATGAACAGACTTTTGGTTCCGCATTCATTCCTTCTTACGACTTCAGCAATGCAAAAACTATCGTCAGCATTGCAGCCGACTTCCTGAACGGATGGATCGCGCCGATCGAATCAACAGTACAGTACGCGAAAGGACGTGAAATCTCGGAAACGAAGACTGAGATGTCCCGCCATTATCAGTTTGAGTCTGTACTCACGCTGGCTGGTGCCAATGCCGACTATCGCACGATGATCAAACCTTCACAGGAAGGCGCAGTTGCCATTCAGCTGTATAATCTTATCGCCGCAAAGGCGGGTAGACCAACCGTTAGCGGTGGTGCGGACGTACAATACCTCGCCGAGGCCGCTGAGGACCTGTGGGCAACACGTGGCAGCTCACTCGTGGTTGCCGGTTCCAACAACAAGTCTGTTCAGGTGGTAGTAAACGCCATCAACGACATGCTCGGAAGCTACGGCTCGACGATTCTTCCGAACGAGCCTGTGTACTACAAACAGGGCGACGACCAGGCGATGGTCAACTTTATCAATGAAGCAGATGCCGGAAGCGTGGGAGTAGCAATATTCCTGAACTGTAACCCGGTATACGATCATCCGATGGGTGCAAAACTCGCGGGTGCCTTGAAAAAAGTAGGACTGACAGTTTCGACTTACTATAAGGAAGATGAAACAGGATCGCTTGCGGCGTTGCAGGCACCGGACCACCACTTCCTTGAAGCATGGAATGACGCGGAACCCAAAAAAGGCCGCTTCAGCCTCGCGCAGCCCACGATCACGCCAATATTTAAATCAAGAGCAGCGCAGGAAAGCCTTCTCATCTGGGCAGGGGAGAGCAATGTCGACTATTTCGAATTTGTAAAGAGCAACTGGCAGGCGCGTTTTGGTGGTGGAGCGACAGGATTGAATTTCCAGGCGTTCTGGGACAAGTGTCTGTACGACGGCGTGTACGATCAGCCCTCAACAGATAGCGGCTCCGTTACATTTAGCGGCGACGTCTCTGCTGACGCTGCGGCAATCGCAGGCGCGAACAAGGGTACCGGTTTCGAACTCGTTGTTTACGAGAGCGGAAACATTGGCAATGGTTCACAGGCAAACAACCCGCTGCTGCATGAGCTTCCCGACCCTATCACCAAAGTGGTTTGGGATCACTATGTAACCGTGTCGCCATCCGACGCGAAGGAGATTTCTTTCCAGGAAAGCTTTACGAAGATGGCGACTATCTCCGTTGGTCAGGGTGCTCCGGTGACGCTGCCGGTGATGATTCAACCCGGTCAGGCGCCTGGTACAATAGGCATACCGTTGGGTTACGGCCGCACACATGCCGGCAAGGTCGCGAACAACCTCGGACAAAATGCATATCCGTTGGTGAGCATGCAAAACGGATCGCTCTCGTATACCGCGGGCAACGTCAAGTTTGAAATCACCAGTGAGTCTTACCAACTCGCGCAAACACAGACGCACAACACGTACATGGCGCGCAAGACGGTAATCCAGGAAACAACGCTGAAGCAATTTAACGACAAGACCTGGGAAAAATACGAGCCGAAAATTCCCACGTGGTCTGACGTCCGCAAGGATGGTAAAGATGCGGGTGGAAAGACCGTTGAGCCTGAAAAACTCAACATATGGAAAGGTCACGAGTACAAGAACCACCACTGGGGTATGGCCATCGACCTCAATACATGTACCGGCTGCGGCGCGTGTGTGGTTGCATGTAACGTGGAAAACAACATCGCACTCGTTGGTCGCGAAGAAGTGATCAACCGCCGCGAAATGCACTGGTTGAGAATCGACCGTTATTACTCCAGCGATGCTCCTGTTGATAATTGGGACGCACTTGAGATCGCTGCAGAAAATCCGGATGTCGTATTCCAGCCGATGCTTTGTCAGCACTGTAACAACGCACCTTGTGAGACAGTGTGCCCGGTGGCAGCAACTACCCACAGTTCCGAAGGTTTGAACCAAATGACGTACAACCGCTGTATCGGAACCCGCTACTGTGCAAACAACTGTCCTTATAAAGTAAGAAGATTTAACTGGTTCAAATACCACGACAACAAGCAGTTCGAGTCAGTGAACCCAGCGATGAATACCGACCTCGGCAAGATGGTTCTTAACCCTGACGTGACAGTACGTTCGCGTGGTGTGATGGAGAAATGTACGTTCTGCGTACAACGTATCCAGGCCGGAAAACTCAATGCGAGAAAAGAAAGAAGACCGCTGAAGGATGGTGAAGTAGTCACTGCATGTCAGGCTTCATGTTCAACCGGCGCGATTGTATTCGGCGATATGAACGATCCCGAAAGCAAAGTGTCGAAGCTGCTGAAGATCCGACCGCTGTTTGAAGATCGTCCGCATGTTAACGACAAGCAGTCGGATAATCCGCGCGCTTACAGCGTCCTCGAAGAGATCGACGTAAGGCCGAACATATTCTATCTCGCGAAAGTGAGAAACAGAAGGCAAAGCAATGCCTGAGACTGAATAAAACGATTAACGATAACATTTTACGATACAATGCAGGTAACTTCAGTAGTTAGGGATCCTCTGGTAACCGGTGGGAAAACGGTAAAAGATGTATCTCATGATATCAGCCGCCAGGTAGAGGGAAAACCTACTCCGTTATGGTGGATGGCCATGGCCGTAAGCCTCGCGCTTTTCGGTTTTGGTTTCTATTGCGTATGCGTGCTGCTTTGGGAAGGCGTCGGTGTCTGGGGCTTGAACAAAACAGTAGGCTGGGCGTGGGATATCACAAACTTCGTCTGGTGGGTCGGTATCGGTCACGCGGGTACGCTTATTTCCGCGATCCTTTTGCTGTTCCGTCAGAAGTGGCGGATGTCTATCAACCGCGCTGCTGAAGCGATGACGATCTTCGCCGTTATTTGTGCGGCGTCATTCCCCGGACTGCACATGGGTCGCCTCTGGCTCGGATTCTACTGGGCGCTGCCACTGCCGAACACATTTGGCTCACTTTGGGTGAACTTCAACTCGCCGCTGCTCTGGGACGTATTCGCGATCTCGACATACTTCACGGTATCACTCGTATTCTGGTACATCGGTCTTATTCCTGACTTCGCGACGATTCGCGATCGTGCAATTGTTCAAGGCAACCGCCTCAGGGCAACGGTTTACAACGCACTGAGCTTCGGCTGGCAGGGTGGAGCAAAAACATGGATGCGCTACGAGTCTGTCGCACTGATTCTCGCAGGTCTTTCAACACCACTCGTACTTTCAGTTCACACGATCGTATCGATGGACTTTGCAACTTCCGTGATCCCCGGATGGCACACGACAATCTTCCCGCCGTACTTCGTCGCGGGTGCGATCTTCTCCGGATTCGCGATGGTATTGACACTCCTTCTGATTACACGGATAGTGTTCAAACTTGAAGACTACATTACGATCTATCACATCGAACTCATGAACATCATCATTATTGTTACGGGTTCGATCGTGGGTATCGCCTATATAACTGAGTTGTTTATCTCCTGGTACTCGGGCGTAGAATATGAAGGCTATGCTTTCTACAACCGCGTGCAGGGTCCGTATGCCTGGGCATACTGGTCGATGATGACGTGTAACGTGATCTCGCCGCAGCTGTTCTGGATCAAGAAGATTCGCACAAGCATCGTGGCTACGTTCGTGTTGTCAATCATCGTGAACATCGGTATGTGGTTTGAGCGTTTCGTGATCATCGTCACGTCACTGCACCGCGACTACGTACCGTCGAGCTGGACTATGTTCCACCCGACTATGTATGACATCGGTGAATACATCTTCACGTTCGGCCTGTTCTTTACCGCGTTCCTTCTTTTTGCCAAGTTCTTCCCGGTGATCAACATGGCTGAAGTAAAAAGCATCGTGCGGTCTGACTCAGAGCAAATCGAACACAAACAAGCATAGTAACTGAAGAGAGCTATATCAAATTGCCATGGAGGTAAATAAGAATTTTCTGGTAGGGATTTTTGACAATGAGCAGCTGGTGCTCGACGGTGTGCGGAAGGTGCGTGGCGGCGGAGTTAAGATCCACGAAGTATTCACACCCTTTCCCGTTCACGGTCTTGACGAAGTGCTGGGTTACCAGCGGACGCGTCTGCCTATCGCAGCATTCATTTTCGGACTAGCCGGAACATCGCTGGCATTGCTGCTGCAAATCTGGATGTTGGGTTATGACTGGCCGATGATCATTGGTGGAAAGAACTATGTTTCACTGGCGTCATTCATCCCGGTTACCTTTGAGTTAACTGTCCTTCTTTCCGCGCTTGGAATGGTGGCGACCTTCATAATCGTAAGCGATATGAAACCGTATCGCTGGCCGCGTCAATTCGATGTGCGCAGCACGGACGATAAGCACGTAATGGCAATCGACCTCGCTGAAAATGCAAAACTCAGCAAGGATCAGATCACTGCATTGCTTCGCGACGCAGGTGCTTCTGAAGTGAATGAAAAGAACTTTGAATAACCGATGATATTTACCATGCGATCTTTAAAGACTCTGGTTTCGATTTTTGCGGCGGCGACACTGCTTGCGGCGTGTAGCGCAAGCGGCGATAATCCCGGTCGGGAATATGCACCGAACATGTATCACTCGGTGGCATACGAGCCTTTCACACAAATTGACGAGTGGGATGCAGGTCGCTGGCTTACGTCAATTGAGTACGCAGCGCCAAAGGGCAAGGATAGAGGACACGGCGAATTCCACAATTCAAATCTGTTCAACCCGCACGGCATGAACATGCGTATGCCTCCGGCGAACACAGTGCCGCGCAATCCTCAGGGATGGTTGCCTTACAGTCTGCCGAACGATTCAACAGGACTTCGTCTTTCAAACAGACTCGTAAACCCGCTGGAAGCATCCGATGCAATAATCGCCCAGGGAAAAGTATTGTATGATACCTATTGCGACCACTGCCACGGACCCAAAGGACAGGGCGATGGCAAGGTTGCTCAGGGCGTGACTGTTGACGGTATTGAGAAAAAGGCATATGCCGGTGTGGCTAACCTTACCGGTGATGCACTCAAGAACATTACTGAGGGACATATCTTCCATGTGATTACATACGGCAAAGGTCTGATGATGCCACATGGTTCTCAGATTTCTACCGAGGATCGCTGGAAGATTGCGCACTATGTAAAGACTTTGCAGAAATAACGGCTAAAGATTCTACAGGATAACGATATACATAAAATGGCTCATCAAGTAGTAGTTACAGAAGAAACATACGAGTTCAGACCCGGAGCGAAGAAGAAACTTGTCATCCTGCTTATCGCGGGAGTAGTTGTTTTTGCTATCGGATTGGCGCTTGCCATCGCGGGTGGCGGACATGACGACCATGGTGCCCACAGCGCACTTGACTCGAAGGAACTTCTGGCCAGCGCGAACCAGGATCAGGCACATGCGTCAGAACACGCTGAAGCTGGTCATGGACACACTGCAACCTGGCTCAAGCGTCTCTACACATCGCTGTGGATGAACAACATGTACTTCGTTGGATTGGGCATTATCGGTCTTTTCTTTGTTGCTATCCAATATGCCGCGAGCGCAGGTTGGTCAGTGGGCGTGAAACGTGTAGCGATGGCGTTTGGAAACTGGATTCCGATTGCAGGTATTCTTACACTTGGACTGTTCTTTCTTGTTGGTCACGACTTATTTCACTGGACACATGGCTCCCTCTATCATGAGGGGCCTGAGTTTGACAAGATCATAAATAAGAAAGGTCCGTACTTTTACTGGCCGCTTTCAGGTGGTTCATTCCCCTTGTTTTTTATCCTTCGACTGGTGATCTTCTTCGGGGCGTGGTACTGGTTCTTCCTTCAGATCCGGAAGAATATGATGGCTGAAGATATCGAAGGTACAACGACATACTGGTACAAAAACCGTTCGCTGTCTGCCTGGTTCCTCGTATTCTTTGCAGTGAGCTCTTCCGTAGCTGCATGGGATTGGGTAATGAGCATTGACACACACTGGTTCTCAACAATGTTTGGCTGGTATGTTTTCGCCAGCTGGTGGGTTACCGCATTGGCTGTTATTACGCTGGTAGTTGTTTACCTCAAGGATGCAGGTTACCTGAAAATCGTAAACGCAAATCACCTGCACGATCTTGGTAAATTTATCTTTGCGTTTTCAATTTTCTGGACGTACATCTGGTTCGGTCAGTACCTGCTCATCTGGTATGCGAACATTCCGGAAGAGACTGTGTACTTTATCGAACGCCTCGAAACAAGTCCTTACAGCTGGATATTCTATCTTAACCTCATACTGAACTTTGTACTTCCGTTCCTGTTACTAATGACAAGGGATGCGAAGCGTCAGATATCCACGCTGAAGCTGGTGTGTCCGATCATCGTCGTTGGTCACTGGTTCGATTTTTACCAGATGGTTACACCTGGCGTGATGCAACAAAACGGTGGAGTAGGCTTACTGGAACTCGGTGTCTTCTTAATCTTTGCTGCCGCCTTCCTCTTTATTGTGCTTGGAAGTCTTGGCAAACTTCCGCTGTTCGGTAAGAATCATCCGATGCTTGAAGAAAGTCTGAACCACCATATTTAATCCGCAGTATCAATATGAAGAGTCTGATTATTATATTAAGTGTTGCCCTCATCCTCGGGATCCTTTACATGATCTTCCGGGTAGGAAACCTGATGAGTATTGCGAAGGGCAGGCAAAAAGATGCGCGCGTAGGTCCGGATAACAAGATACATGGGGTACTGTTCCTGGTGTTCATGGTCGTTTCACTCGTCGGCTTTTTCTGGTATTCATGGGCGAATTTCGATCGCTACCAATTGCCGATCGCATCTGTGCACGGCGAGCGCACTGACAACCTGTTCTGGATTACGATGGGAGTGACCGTTGTAGCTTTCGTGGTCATCAGCATCGTCATGTTCATCTTTGTTTTTAAATATCAGTACAAGGAAGGATCACGTGCGAAATTTTATCCTGACAACCACTACCTCGAATTAACGTGGACCATCATACCTGCAGTCGTTCTTACCATTCTTATCATCACAGGTTTGAATGCGTGGACCGATATCACAAGCGAAGCTTCGAAAGACGCAGAGGTGATCGAGATTATGGGCCAGCAGTTTGCGTGGATTGCGCGTTATCCGGGAAAAGACAACCAACTCGGTCAATATAATTACAAATTGATCGATGCTGTCAACGAATTTGGACTTGATCTTCAAAAGGACAAGAATACATATGATGATTTCAAGTCGCTGGAGCTGCACCTCCCTGTGGACAAAGAAATATTGTTGAAGATCCGCGCGAAGGATGTACTGCACAGCGTGTTTCTGCCGCACTTCCGTGTGAAAATGGATGCGGTCCCGGGCATGCCGACGCAGTTTAAATTCAAAGTGACAAAGACTACGGAGCAGATGCGCAGTGAAACGGGCAATCCGAATTTCAATTACGAACTTGCATGTACCGAGATCTGTGGTCGCGGGCACTTTTCGATGAAGATGTCAGTCGTAGTTGAAGACCAGGCATCGTACGAACGCTGGAAGGCTTCCCAGGAAGCATGGCTGAAACAGAATCCGGACTACCTGAAAAATGTTCCGGTTGAGTTGAGAGAGGCAGCGATGATCAAGGCCGGTATCGAAAGCGACCCCGGGGCAGTCGCAGCTGCGGAGTAAGAAGTAGTAACGAATCAAGATTTTCAAGCAAATGGCAACCACCGATATTCACCTTCAACACGAAATACACCACCATGATGATCATGCGCATGAGCATCACGAGGGTAACTTCTGGACGAACTATATCTTCAGCCAGGATCACAAGGTAATTGCTAAACAATTCCTGATCACAGGTATCTTCTGGGCGTTGCTCGGTGGTATCCTGTCAGTGATCTTCCGACTTCAACTCGGTTTCCCCGATGCGGATCTGTCATGGCTGCAACCCGTGCTTGGGGGTTGGATCAATATCGATCCGGTTACCAATAAGGGTTCACTCGATCCGGAATTCTATCTCGCTCTCGTCACCATGCACGGTACGATCATGGTGTTCTTTGTACTAACAGCAGGCTTGAGCGGAACGTTCTCCAACTTCCTTATCCCGCTTCAAATCGGAGCGCGCGATATGGCGTCAGGATTCATGAACATGCTCTCGTATTGGTTCTTTTTTATTTCGAGCGTATTGATGTTCGTGTCGCTGTTCCTTGAAACAGGCCCTGCAAGTGGTGGCTGGACGATTTATCCGCCACTTAGTGCGTTGCCCCAGGCCATCAAAGGTTCGGGCACAGGTATGACCCTGTGGCTGGTAGCGATGGCGTTGTTCATCGTCAGCTCTTTGCTTGGTGGCATCAACTACATCACAACGGTAATCAATATGCGCACACGCGGAATGTCGTTCACACGCATGCCGCTTACAATCTGGGCATTCTTCTTTACCGCGATTATCGGTTTGCTTTCGTTCCCCGTTCTGTTCGCCGCTGCATTGCTGCTGATCTTTGACCGCAGTTTCGGTACAAGCTTTTACCTCTCCGACATATTTATAGGTGGCGAGGCGCTTGCCCACGAGGGCGGAAGCCCGATCTTGTTCCAGCACCTTTTCTGGTTCCTCGGACACCCGGAAGTGTACATCGTGCTTCTGCCGGCGCTGGGAATTTCATCCGAGATCATCGCCACCAACTCGCGCAAACCAATTTTCGGTTACAAGGCGATGATTGGTTCGATGCTCTTTATCGCCATCCTGTCATTCATCGTTTGGGCGCACCACATGTTCGTGACCGGTATGAACCCGTTCCTTGGATCCGTGTTCATGCTGCTTACACTGATTATTGCCGTGCCTTCAGCGGTTAAGATATTCAACTATGTAACGACGCTGTGGAAAGGGAACATCCGGTTCACATCAGGGATGCTCTTTTCCATCGGTATGGTTTCGTTCTTCCTCACAGGGGGTATTACCGGTATATTCCTCGGAAACGCAGCGATTGATATTCAGCTTCACGATACTTACTTCGTTGTTGCTCACTTCCACCTTGTGATGGGTAGCGCGTCATTCTTCGGAATGCTTGCGGGTATTTATCACTGGTTCCCGAAGATGTTCGGTCGCATGATGGACGAACGCCTGGGTGCCATACACTTCTGGATCTCGTTCGTCGGTGTGTACATGGTATTCTTCCCGATGCACTACATCGGTATTGCGGGTTTCCCGAGAAGATATTACTCGTGGACGAACTTCGAAACCTTTGCCGGATGGGCCGACCTCAATATGTTGGTGAGCGTTGCGGCTATTCTTACACTGGGTGCGCAGTTTATTTTCCTGTTCAACTTCTTTTATAGCATTTTCAGAGGACGTTTGGCACCTGCTAACCCCTGGTTCTCGACAACGCTGGAATGGACAACGCCACGGCTGCCGGGACACGGCAACTGGCCTGGCGAAATTCCATCTGTGTACCGCTGGCCTTACGATTACAGCAAGCCGGGTGCTGCTGATGATTTCATCCCGCAGCACATACCATACTCCGAAACGCCGGAGTCTAACCTGCCTCATGAAAATGAGTTGATCAAACTCGAGACGTCAAGTGGCGAAGGTGCCATTATCGTTGAGGGGAAAGGACATTAATTTGATTAGTTCGGGGCCGGTCTCCCGTCGAAACACCGGTAGGGTGGTTCGGCAAATTCCGGATTTATAAATGAATTTCAGAAGGCTGACGATATCGACGCTGGTTGCGGTTTATGTGCTGATTCTTGTGGGAGGTGTCGTCAGAAGTACCGGTTCCGGTATGGGATGTCCCGATTGGCCAAGATGTTTTGGCAATTGGGTTCCTCCGACTTCGGTGGAGCAGCTGCCGGAGAACTATAAAGAGATATACTCGGATTTCCGCGCGAAAAAGAACCAGCGCTTTGCAAAGGTTCTCACGACGTTCGGAATGAAAGAGACAGCGAATGAACTCGTCAACAATCCGGAGGTTGCGGCCGAACAGGATTTCAATCCGACCAAGACCATGATTGAATACATCAACAGGCTTGTTGGTGTGGTTATCGGGTTCATGATCATACTGGTCTTTCTGGCATCCCTCAGATTCTGGAAAACAGACCGGAGGCTAACGTGGGTGGCGTTTGCAACGCTGGCGCTGGTGATCGTGCAAGGATGGATGGGATCTTTTGTGGTTTCAACCAATCTTACACCGTGGACCATAACGGTTCACATGTTCCTCGCACTCGTACTGGTGGCATTACTGGTTTACCTCGTCAATGTTACGTCGGCCTCGCAGCCGGTAGCGTCATCGTTGGGGTTCTGGTGGTTGCTGGCCGCAATGTCGATGCTGCTCGTGCAAACATTGCTCGGTACGCAGGTTCGGGAAACTATTGATCAGGTTGCCTCGCGTTTTCCGCGTGAAAGCTGGATCGCTAACGCGGGCGGTGCGTTTATCATTCATCGCTCGTTTTCGTGGATCGTGTTGTTGGTTCACGCAGGATTTATTGTAAGACTCGGTAGGACGGAGGGACTCAAAGGTTTCCCGCTTATCTTAATCATATTGATATTGGCAACGATTTTCACAGGGGTGGGAATGGCATACTTCGCAATCCCTGCGTTTCTTCAGCCGGTTCATTTACTGCTCGCCACCATTACGTTTGGCCTTCAGTTTCTGATGCTGCTGAAAGTTGCCGGACAAAAGAAATTACAGGCAGCGTAAGATGATTGCAGAGGTAAACAGGCTTGGAGTATGGATGACTGCAGCAGCAAAAGCGAAGGCATTCGCAGAAATGCTGAAGTTTCGCTTATCGCTTCTTGTGGCTTTTTCGTGCGCTTTCGGTTTCGTACTCGCATCCGGTGAACTCAACTGGTTCAGACTGTTGATGTTGTTCACGGGCGGATTCTTGCTTTCAGGTGCGTCGATTGTCATCAATCAAATCAAGGAAAAGGATTACGACAAACTGATGACGCGAACGATGAACCGGCCGCTGCCAACGGAACGGGTATCGGTTCAGGAAGCTGCGTTATTCGGCGCGATATGCGCGGTCGCGGCGATTGTCATCCTGATGGTGTTCACCAACCCGCTGACGACGCTGCTTTCGATCATTTCAATGATCCTGTACAGTTTCGTGTACACACCACTCAAGCGCGTAGGACCTGTCGCCGTATTTGTCGGAGCAATACCGGGTGCGTTGCCTCCGCTGTTGGGCTGGACTGCAGCCACGGGAGTCATTTCGCATGAGGCGCTTATCATTTTCGGAATTCAGTTTATCTGGCAGTTCCCGCACTTTTGGGCGATTGCCTGGGTTGCTGATGACGATTACAAGAAAGCAGGATTCAAACTTTTGCCTTCCGGCGGAACCCGTGATATCAACACCGCGATTCAGATTATGGTTTACACCATGTTCCTGATTCCATTTGGTTTATTGCCCGCGACGTTTGGTATCACCGGCATTAAGTCGGCGGTAGTGGCAACAGTTTGCGGCGTGCTGTTTTTCGCGCAGACATTTTCCCTGATGAAAACCGGAGATCGCAGGTCGGCGCTGAAAATTATGTTTGGATCGTTCCTGTATTTGCCAGTAGTGCAAATCGCGTATTTGTTGGATAAAGCTTAGAGGAGGTTGATTATGGCAGCAGAAATAAAAATCGTAGAAGAAGCAAAGGCGCCGTTGGCGATGAACCCCAAAAAGTTCGCGCTCTGGCTGTTCATGGTAACAGTGGGGATGCTCTTTGCCGCGTGGACGAGTGCCTACCTGGTGAAACGCGCTGACACCGGTTGGGCTGAGATTGTGTTACCCTGGCATTTTTGGTTGAACACGGCCCTCATTGCGTTGAGCAGTATTACCATGGTTGGCGCTACGATGGCAGCGCGTCGTAACAATACAGAACTTGTAAAGATGATGATGGCCCTGACCGCCATATTGGGATTGAGTTTCCTTGGCGGGCAGTTGCTTGCGTATGGCGAACTGGTCGCGATGAACCAGTATTTTACGGGCGGAAACGTGTCGCACAGCTTCATGTACGTGATCACCGGCGCACACGGTCTGCACGTCGTCAGCGGGGTGATCGTGCTCGTTGTTACCCTGGTTTCTGCGCTGCGTAACCGCGTGAATGCCAGCAATATGACTGGCCTCGAAATGTGCGGAACGTACTGGCACTTTTTGGGCATACTTTGGCTATATTTGTTCGGATTTCTATTATTGTACAGGTAGACCCGGACAGCGACATATTTGCATAATCTTAAACCGAATATAAACGACAAATGGCAAGTACTTCTGTGACACCGGCTCCGGGCCGCAGCGTTTGGGATGGGGGAGTCTCTCCGATGGGCGCCAGCTATGGCAAACTGATGATGTGGTTCTTTCTCCTTTCCGATGCCTTCACTTTCTCAGCATTGTTGATCACATACGGTCTGGTGCGCTCAGCTCACGAAGCATATACAGGTCCGGTAGCTGAATTCATTTTCTCGCCTGAGTACTGGCCAATCCCTGAAAGAGTATTCGATGCCGTTCCGTTCGTTCATGGAGTCCACCTGCCACTGGTGTTCGTAGGTATCATGACTTTCATTCTCATCATGAGTTCCGTAACCATGGTGCTCGCCGTAGAGGCTGGCCATCGCATGGATCGCGCCGCTGTTGAAAAATGGATGCTCTGGACAATCCTAGGTGGCCTTACATTCCTTGGTTGCCAGGCGTGGGAGTGGACGCACTTTATTGTGGGTACAGGCAAGGCAACTATTGTAAATGGCGTGGAAGTTTTTGGAGCAAATCTGTCCATCAATCAATATGGGCCTCCGGACTTTGCGGCGTTCTTTTTCTTCATCACAGGCTTTCACGGATTCCACGTATTCAGTGGCGTGTGTCTGAACTTCCTGGTGTACTATAACACGGTGATGGGCGTGTACGACCGCCGTGGACACTATGAAATGGTTGAAAAAGTCGGATTGTACTGGCACTTTGTCGACCTCGTATGGGTATTTGTATTTACATTCTTTTATCTGGTATAATTTTCAAACACGTTAACGATCTAGATCATGGCACATA
Organism: Bacteroidota bacterium; assembly: GCA_023428695.1. GTDB lineage: Bacteria > Bacteroidota > Bacteroidia > Cytophagales > Cyclobacteriaceae > Ohtaekwangia. The sequence goes on along the minus strand of JAEYWY010000022.1, from coordinate 175,518 downwards.
TTGAAGAACATGCACCGATAAATGTGTTACCACCAGATAAGGCGAAGATCAAGAAACTCTGGACGGTAGCCGGAATCCTGCTCTTCGTGACTATCATTGAATTTATCATTGCGTTTACGATGGATGCCGGTGTTTCCAAAACCACCATATTCATCTTGCTGACTATTGTAAAGGCTGCTTATATCGTGGGTGAATTCATGCACTTGCGTTATGAGGTAAAAGTCCTTTTCTGGTCAATACTGATTCCTCTCGTATTCATCATATGGATGCTGGTTGCATTTATCTATGAAGGAATGTCAATCGGGGGATCAATTGGTAACGGTTAATAAACTTTGTTTTATATGGAAAAACGAAGAGGCTTAAGGATTACTTAAGCCTCTTTAATTTTCGAAGATTCACGATTGTACATGAAATCACGCCAGATACTGATCCTGCTGGTAGCACTCATCTTCCCATCCTGTATCTTCATCTTCCTGAAGATATTCGGAAAGAACCGTTTTGATGTCCAGCCCATGTTTGCCAACGAGGTTCCTGCAATATCATCGGAATGCAGCGTCGATTACAGGTTGCCGTATCAGGTTGCTGATTCCGTTTTGCAGCGCATTGGTATGGGCGAAAACCGTGTTGCGTATATGTATTTCGGCGATGAAGGCGCAGAGCGTTTATTTGCACGCGTCGATGAGCGTTACGAAAACGATCCCGTGACCTCTACGCGCCTCGACCCTGAAGAGAATTCATTCATTCGCAAATGTATTTTCCTTCTTGAGGAACCTTTTGACGTTGTACTGGTTGATAGTAACGGAGTGATTCGCGGTCAGTACAATTCACATGACCGTGACGAAATCGACAGGCTGATCACTGAAATTGCTGTCCTGATTGAGAAATACTGACATGGATTCTGCATTGCATACAGATAAGAAAGGCGAACCCTACAAGAAACTGATCATCGGGCTTTCGATTGTGCTCCCGTTGTGCGTTGCCGTTCTGTTCCGTGTTAAGATACCCGGTTATGATCTCTCGTTTCTTCCACCGGTATATGCTACGATTAACGGACTCACTGCTGTCATCCTGGTTGCGGCCATTGTGGCGATAAAGAATGGCAGGCGCAAACTTCACGAAAAACTGATCAAGGTTTGTCTCGGGCTATCGGCCGCGTTCCTGCTTATGTACGTCGCCTATCACATGACGAGCGATTCAACGCCGTTTGGTGGAACAGGTGGTATCCGATACGTCTACTTTTTCGTGTTGATCACGCATATTGTACTTTCGGTAATCATTATTCCAATAGTACTTTTTACCTTCGCACGTGGACTTGCGGGAAATTACGAGCGTCATAAAAAACTGGCGAAATATGCTTTTCCTCTATGGCTCTACGTCGCCGTAACAGGCGTAATAGTCTACATCATGATCAGTCCTTATTACGTGAATTGAGTTATGCGTATAGTTTTGACACTGATATTATGGTTTGTCATTAGCGCCGGAGACGTGATGGCTCAATGTGCCATGTGCCGAACGACGCTCGAGAACAACTACTCAAATGGCAGCCCGGGAATTGGCGCGGGGATTAATACGGGTATTCTTTACCTGTTGTCGATGCCTTATCTCGCCGCCGGTATCCTCATCTATTTATGGATTAAATCAAGCAGGAATGCACGAAAGAACGTATCTGGCAGCGCTGGTTAAGGGAAAGTGTCCCCGATGCCGGCAGGGTGATATCTTCCGGTATTCGGCAGCTAACCTCCGGCGATTCAGCATCATGCATGAAGAGTGCCCGCACTGTGGAGTAAGACTGGAACCGGAACCGGGATTCTATCAGGGCGCAATGTATGTCAGCTATGGCTTTACGGTAGGTATTCTGGCTGTCCTGGCGGTCTTGTTTTATCGATTCACTGACATGGGAGAGTGGCTGATGATCGGGACTATTATTGCCATCCTGTTTCTGCTCGCACCGCTGAATTATCGCTATTCGCGCATCGTTTACCTTTATCTTTTCGGCGGGCTAAGACCCAGGCGGAAGCGCGAGGCGTGACCCCGGACGCAATTCCCGATTTGCACAATCTTTGCTAACTTTAACGGTCTGCCATCTAACGCACTTCCAGTTGAGAGCACGGATCCGAATCTATGTTATCCTATTCGTTGTATTTCTCGCCTCAGGACTGATTACCCTGTACGTTACGAGCCGTCCACGCTCTGCTTCGGAAAAAGTCGCGCGAATCTCCCTTTCGCTCGAAAGGGAATTACAGTTGTTGGATGATCACGCGGCACGGATCATATCAGAACTCGGAAAGCCTGGCAACAGGGAAATCCCGCTTGATGCCCCATACGCATTTTATGTATTTGACAACTACAGACTGACGAGTTGGAATGACCACCTCTTTGTTCCGCGAGTCAGTGCAATGGCAGAAAACTTCACGCTGCGGCTGCTAAGGGACGGGAATAGCGATTATCTCGCCCGCAAGTGGGTGGTCGATAACAAAACGTTTCTTGTCGGCGTCATGCCACTCTATCGCCGGTATCAGATCACCAACCATTATCTCGAACCTCAGCAAAACGAGAACGTGTTTGGCGGTGAACGAATCAGTATTCACGAGCCCGGTTCGGTTGAAGGAATTCCAGTTTGCATTCCAGATTCGTGTCCGTTCCGGATAACGTTTCTTTCGAGTTCAACCGTTGCAGATTTGCCGAGTTCGGTTGCAGTAGTTTTCATCCTGCTTGCCGTAGTTGTTTTGCTTGTATTGTGTTTTGAATTACTGCAACGATACCTGTATCCCGGTCTGGTCTTCGTGATATTCTTTGGAGTGTTGTTGCTCACACGATTTCTGATGACTGCGCTTGAGTTTCCACGCGCATATATTGACTGGAACCTGTTTGATCCCCTGCAATTTGCAGCATCCCGGCTCAATGCCTCTTTGGGCGATTTGCTGATCAATGAAATCGCGTTGTTCTTTTTGTGCTTTTACCTCTTCAGAAATTTCTTCCGATTCAAATCGCTTCGTTCGCTTTCAACGGGTTGGGGAAAATGGTTATTGTCCTTTGTGTCGGCAGCGCTGATTTTTTTCGCAATGCTTTTTCCGTTTGTTGTAGTCCAGACAATCTACAATAACTCATCACTGGCGCTGGGGATTTCTGAATCGCTTGAATTCAGTGGCATGCGAATCGCAGCGCTGATTGCAGTAGCGCTGGCAGGATTGTGTACGTTTTTCTTTTCCCACTGTTTTATCCGGATTCTGATAGGGGATGGAAACAGGGTTCGCATTTTCGCTTCATTCATTTTCGGAATGTGCGTGTTCTTTTTTGTGAACCTTTTTTCCGGACAGATCTTTCTGCCTACAGTTGTTGTAACGATTCTGTATTTCCTTGTAGTGTATGCGCTTGACCTTACTGCAAGTCTCCGGAAGCTGAGCTTTACCACGTTCACATATTTTTTCGTTTGCATTTTCTTCATGTCGGCGAACGCGGCTTATGCCATGCATCATTTCGCAAGACAGGAAAAGATCGCGAATATGTTCAGGTTCGGTTCGAACTACCTTGTTGAACGTGATTACTTTGCCGAGTACTTGCTTCGCGATCTTTCAGAAAAAGTTGCGGCCGACGTATTCATTCAAAGTCGGGTAGCCACCCCGTTCCTTTCAAAAGACGCGGTCAAACAAAAGGTGCGACAGGTTTTTATTCCGAGTTATTTTAATAAATACGATATCGAGATTTACACATTTAATGCCATTGGCGAAAGCTCCGATAATCATCCTGAGCGAACACTTGGTCAGTTGCTGGCACGCTATGGAAGCCAGGGCACGAAAACGGAATACGAAGGCGTGCACTTTCTAAGTAATCCTGCCGAAGACGTTTCTCAGCGATACCTTGTCGCCATTCCAGTGTCGTGGATGCGTTCGCCTGCAGGGTACGTGGTGATTGAGTTGTCACTCAAAAAAGTGATCCCCGAAAGTGTTTATCCCGAACTTCTTGTCGACAACCGCTTTCTGGAAAGCTTCAGGACACAAGTACTCAATTATGCCGTGTATTCCGGCAATCGCCTTTTGTATACATCGGGTTCGTTTAACTACCAGGGAATGTTCAACACTTCGTGGTTTGGCGACCCTGCTTTGCACACAACAGCGATCACAAAGAACGGATTTGATCACGTTGCGGAAGAAGATGATGCCGGACGAATCGCCATCGTTTCGTCGCAGGCAACGCCGGTGGGGTACGTCATAGCAAACTTTTCGTTTCTGCTTGTCATCGGACTGAGCACCATCCTGATCTTTATCTTCCTTCAAAGCATGATCAGTTACTGGCAGGGTGGCAAGTTGTATTTCGCGACGCGCATTCAACTCTTCCTGAACCTGGCGTTCTTCCTGCCTCTTGTGATCGTAAGCATCATGAGTCTGCGCGTTACAAACCGCTCTTCAGAAAACCAGATGTATGAGGAATACCTTGCACGCACACGGCGATTCAGTGAACAGATCTCCTCGCAGTTGCACCGAAGCCTTGTCACATCTTTTGAACCGATGAGTGGTTTTTCCAGTGAGCTGACGGACCTTGCCGCGCTGGCAAACCTTGACGCGAACATATACTATATCAACGGTACACTTCTCGCCACCAGTCAGCCGTTGATTTTTGAGAATAATCTGCTTTCCGGGTACCTGAATCCATCCGCGTTTAGAAGAATCAAAAACGGTGACGACTTGTTCATAGAGGTGGAAAAGCTCGGAAGGCTTGAGTACTATTCGGCATACGCGGCCCTCAAGGCACCAACCAGCGGAGCTGTTATCGGAATTGTTGGTGTACCGTTCTTTCAGTCGATATACTCTTACGAAAAAAATCAAATTGGAATACTGGTCAATATCCTGAACATCTTTGCGCTGGTCTTCGTCATTCTGGTGGCGCTTTCTTATTTCGTAACGCAATGGCTAACCTTCCCGCTCACGTTCATCACCCAATCGCTTCGAAGGACGTCACTAACAAAAACGAATCAACCCCTGGTCTGGAAAAGCGATGACGAAATCGGGCTGATGGTAAAGGAATATAACCAGATGTTGTATTCATTGAGCGAAAGTAAAGCCGAACTTGAACAGACTCAACGTGAAAGCGCATGGCGTGAAATGGCGCAGCAGGTTGCGCACGAGATTAAAAATCCGCTTACGCCGATGAAGCTGACGCTGCAGCAACTCGAACGCTCCCTTGAAAACGGGAAAGCCGGACCGGAAAAGATTCAGAAAGCTGTCGCCTCGCTGCTTGCCCAGGTACATACCCTGAATGACATTGCCTCGTCCTTCAGCGCGTTCGCAAAAATGCCCGAGCCGGTGATGAAGCCGCTGGAGATCACAGCGTTGCTAAGACGAATTATCGACTTGCACAGCCACGAAGGCGAACTTCGTCTCGACGTTCCACCCGGAGAAATCTGGATACGTGGTGATGAACAATCGCTCGGACGTACCTTCAGCAACATTATACTCAACGCGTTTCAGTCAGCTGTACCCGGTGAAGTAATCAAAGTTGTCGTTAGCGCATCCGCCACCGCGGATCGTTTGACGATCATGTTTCAGGATAATGGAAGGGGCATTGAGCCGGCAGTCGCCGAAAGCATTTTTATTCCTCACTTCACAACCAAAAAGTCAGGCTCTGGCCTTGGGCTGGCGATTGCACGGCAGGCTATTGAGCACATGAAAGGACGGATCTGGTTTACAACCGAACTTGGCAAAGGATCGGTCTTTTACATTGAACTGCCGCTGGCAAAAAGTGAAGACCACTCCCTGTCATGATCCCGTCTCGGGCAGTTCATTGCTAACGTACATCTTCCCGTCAAGCATGGCGGGATGTTCTGCGATTCTTACGTCCTTATACGTTGATATGACAGCAATGTCGGGGGCATTTTCCCGCTTGCGAATTTCTTCCCTCACCGCGGCGCTTTCGTCCGGTGAAACGACCAGGTAGAGCGGAGCTTCGCCGCGATGTTCTTTCTTGTATTTCTCAATCAGTGAATCAATACGTTCCAGTAAGTCCATATTTTGCTTTTGTAAGGACCTGAGAAAATGTGATGCCTGTCCGCTGAACTGGCACCCATTTTTCATGATTCGGAGTAAACTGATTTCAACGTATGGATCTGAAAGCTGCAGTTGGGGGATTTGCCGGGGCGTGTGCTCTCACATTGATCAACGAAGGTATGTCGCGTATCGACAAAAAAGCGCCGCGTCTTGATCTTCTCGGAATGAACGCCGTCGCGAAGCTGGTCAAAACCCCGCCAACAACTCCCGACTTTGTGAAGAAAGCGTTTCCGATATCGATAGCCGGTGATCTGGTCAGTAATTCATTTTATTATGCGCTTGCGAGCGCACCCTCCAAACAACGCACACTGATCCGTGGTGCGCTGCTGGGACTCGGAGCAGGTATCGGTGCCGTTGCGCTTCCCAAACGGATGGGGCTTGATGAACGACCAACTAATCTTACCACCCGGACACAGGTTATGACAGTGTTCTATTATGCAATTGGTGGCCTCATCGCAGCCGCGACGATTAATGCCATCAATGATAAAAGAAAGTAGGAGGGGCCCCGCGGTAACCTGAGGTGCGTCAATGATTCCGTTGTGTATCAGTTTTGACTGGAAAGACAGCTATACCATGTTGAGAAATTCATTAACCACAGATCCGATTCTTATTATAGAAGATGATCCCGACGATCAATATCTGATGGAACGGATTCTTCGGCGACTGCGTGTTGACTCCGAACTGGTTTTCTTTACAAATGGGAAAGAGGCACTTGAGTATCTGCGAACCACTGACAGAAGTACGTTCCTGATTTTTTGTGACATCAACCTGCCTCTGATGAATGGTCTCGAATTACGCGCGCGGATTTGCGACGATGAATGCCTCCGGCGGAAGAGTATTCCCTTTGTGTTCATATCAACGGCGGCAAATCACGCCGACATTGCGCTTGCCTACGAAATGACAGTGCAGGGTTTCTTTCAGAAAGAAAACACTATCGAGGAAATGGAACACACCGTTGAAACCATCATCGGGTATTGGAGCAAATGCAAACACCCCAACCGTTGGGCAGCCAAAACCTGAATTTCGCTTTCTACAAAAGATAAGTCAGCAACAATACCCCGACGAACACAATGCAGATAGTAAGCAGGAAAGTCAACACGATACCGGACGCGTATTTACCTTCAAACAATTGATTCTCCACCTGGCGGTAACGCATGAACGCCAGGACTGACATCAGGATGGCAATTACTACGAGTGCGATACCAGCCTTGTACGAGTAACCTGCATCGGGGAGAATAATTTTTCCTTCGGCGAGCAGTGCGATTTGATTGACAAACAAACTGAATTTAACGGCAACAAATCCAAATGCCATGATTGCAATTCCCGTTCTGATCCAGGCGAGGAATGTCCGTTCATTTGCCAACGAGTCAGTTGGAGTCGGGCGTTTCTTCTCTTTATTGTCTGTTAGTTTTGTATCAGTCATGTGAGATCAGCAGGGTTGATTACGGATTGCTATTTGAAAACTATTTCAGTTGGATCTTTCGTCCCTCCTTTGCCGAAGCTTTTCCCGCTTCAAGAATCTCAACCACGAGCACATTGTTTTCGAGTGCGGATAAATCGGCAGGGTTCACGGTAATCTCACCCCTTACAACTGCAGCAAAGTATGCGAACGGATCATGATGCGGTTTCGGTAATGCTGGCGATGTTTTAGTTTTCTCAGGCGTCTCGGCAATCTTTATACGAACACCCGATCTGTCTGCAATGACAGAACCGCCCGTGGCGTACACCTCCATATCCTTCCGCCCATATGGCCAGTTCCAGGATGCCTGAATGATAACCTGAGCTTTATCGTAGGTTAGTATGATGGTTGCCTCGTCGTCTACCTTTGGGTAAACATCAGGTTTGAATTGTTGTGTAACAGCGAACACCGCGTTAGGTCGCTGACCTTTCATCAGCCAAGTGGCAAGGTTCGCTCCATAGCATCCGAAATCAGTTATCGCTCCGCCGCCGTTTTTTACGGGATCCGTGAGCCAGTCAAGAAACTCTTCATTCACACCAATTTCCTTTGGTCCCTGGTGCCCGTCATGAACAACGATTTTGCGGATGTCACCCAGGGCGGGCAGTTCCTTGACAACATCGGCATTGCTACCGTACCACGTTGTCTCGTAGTTTGTGAGCAGATGAATTCCGTGTTGACGTGCAAGCTTTTCCATTTCACGTGCATGTTCGAGACTTACAGCAAGAGGCTTTTCAACCATCACGTGTATTTTCCGCGGTGCGCATACCTTTACAACTTCGAGATGTTCGTAAATGGTATTGAAAGCGGTGACTGCTTCGGGATTCGTTTTTTTTAACATCTCTTCAAGCGAGGGATACCACAACGTCATCGGCAGGTTATGTTGTTTCAGATACCGTTCCGCCAGTTCCCTGTTAGGTTCCGAAATCCCGACAATCTCAATATCGCCATCATGTGCGCGACCCAGTATCCAGTGAACATGGGTATGAGTAAGCCCGGCAACGGCGATTCTAAAGGGTTTTCCAGATTGTGCCTGTACCGACATAGACGTAAGCAGGGCAATTGCATAAAGCAGTGTTCTCATAATGCGAGGGTTGGGATGAAGTTTGATTTTTATCGTCCGGTTTAGTCTTTCTATGGCTGCGAGCTTCGAGCCACAAGCTGCAACTTTGTTTATTCTTAACCTCAATGTTTTCTCTTCTGAATGAGTGTCTTTTTTTCACAGCAAGGGCGCAGGGACGCAATGAGACGCAAAGAACTTTCAACTTTCAACTTTATTTCTTCTTCGTCTTTATCGTTTCCTTTAGAGGAAAAATCGTCTTGAAGCACGTCCACGGAGTCATGTTACCGCCATCTGAATCTTTTTTGTCCGCGTAATACCCATCAAGAAAACTTTTCGTATCAGACCAGACAGTTTGGACAATCCCCTGAAAACGCGCACTCATTGCCGGAGTGGAATCGCGAATGAAAGTTTTCATGTCTTCGGCCTGGCGTGTTGCAACCGCGGGATTTCGCCAGGGACAAGTAACAACATCAAATCCTTTCGTGGCAAAGATCACTGCAGTTTTATCGGCACGTTCATAGTGCCAGTCGCAAATCATCACGTCTTTTGGAATCAGATCTATGGCGCGATGTGTATTGTTCATACTCGCTTCCCACATTCCCAGGCCGGTTTCTTTTCCATCGATCAGGCGATCACCCCATATCCAAAGCCGGCGACCCCGGCCAGCCAGGTGGTCACGTATGCGGCGTACTTCCCCTGCGAATAACTCCGCTTTGTCACGCCCACTGCAGCGTGGACATTTGTCATCTCCGATGTAGAAGACTTCGTCCATTCCCGCATGGAAGGAGTCTGATTCAAATGCATCACAAATCTCATCCACAAGGTCGAATACCACAGCATGTACGTCCGGATGCAGCGGACAGTAACTCTTGCAGTACAATCCGTCGGCGTTAGGCCAACTGTATTTCTCAGGCATTTCGACGTGGGGAGTTTCATCGAACTGCGGATACACGCGTAGCAGGTTGTGGATCGTTCCTGCCCACGACTGATGTCCGAGCAAGTTGATTTGTGGAATGAGTCTGATCTGATGTTTCTTACACAACGCCACGAGGCGTTTGACTTCTTCCTTTGACAACGTGCTGCTATCTCTCAGTTCAGGTCGGCGCTCAAATGCATAGTTATAATCAACACGCAGAATGAGGACGTTGATGCTCCGCGGTGCCAGGTCCTGTTCGACGAAACGTTCGAAGGCGGGAAGTTCCGGCGACATCGGTGCGGCAATGCAAAATCCGCGAATTGGAAATTGCGCCGTGTTACCCGGTTGCTGTTGTGCTTGTGCAACGTATATGGTACTCGCCAATAGAGAAAAAAGGAAAAGTCTAATCATAGTTATATCGATCTACTTTGGATTGCTGGGGCGGACCTCGATTTTGCTTGGAAGTGTTCGTGGATTCATCTTGAGAAGATCTGCGACCATCTGACCAATATCTTCCGGTTGGATCTTCCAGCTGTCACTTTCTGCGGGCTCATTTCCGTTGAAGTGTGTTGCAACAGATCCCGGCATGATGGTCGAGACTTTGATACCGCACTTCCTGAGGTCGAGCATGATGGCTTGTGTGAATCCCACGAGACCAAATTTGCTTGCATTATATGCTGCCCCGCCGGCGAAAAAGTTTGTTCCAGCAAGGCTTGCTATCGTAATGATGTAACCTTTGGAATCTTTAAGCGCGGGAATGCACGCTTTGACACTGTGGAAGACTCCGGTAAGATTTGTATCAATTGTTTCATTCCATTGTTCGGTAGTCAGGTTCTCGATAGAATCAAAATATCCGAGTCCCGCGTTCGCAACGAGTACATCAAGGCGGCCCCACTCACCAAGTACTCGCTGCACTGCTTTTTGTTGTGACGACGCATCGCGCACATCCGCGGCAATTGCGAGAACGTGCGCACCATGTTTCTTCAAACCCGAAGCAGCGTCGTCAGCGGCTGCCTGGGTGCGACTCGTGACTGCAACTTTTGCCCCTTCCTTCAGGAGGATCTCAGCGATTCCGTATCCGATTCCCTTGCTGCCCCCGGTTATTAATACAACCTTATCGTGTAATGATGTCATAGCTCTTTTTTCCTGCTAATTTATGAGAATCCCGCATCGCATGACCACCGATTAAAGAATTTCGAATCGTTCACTTTTATCATCGGAGTGACCATGTGCGTGTGGTTTGTTTATTATCTTGACGCCATGTTCCGGAAGTTCGTTTTCATCCTTTGCCTCATTCTACCTGTTTCGCTTTTTGGTCAGCAGGAAATTATCATCAACGACAGTGTTAAAGTTGTTCCGCTTACTGAACGCGTTTGGGTACATGTTTGTGGTCAATACTATCCGGCGTTTGGTCATTTTACCAGCAACGGGGCGATTTATGTCAACGGGAACGAAGCGGTAATCATGGACACACCACCCTCAAAGGAGCAGGCTGAAGCTCTCCTTGACTGGTTTGCCTCACGTTTTCCGGATGTTCTGATCAAGGCGGTTATTATCAATCATTTTCATGATGACTGCATTGGAGGTATCGAAGCATTCAAGAGCCGCGGCATTCCGTCGTGGGCCGGAATCAAAACTGTGGAAGCACTGATGGAGCGCACCGATTCGCCTGGCATTCCCGAACATTATTTTAAAAAGAAGGTGACCATCAATGTCGGTGACAGCAAGGTGATCAACTTTTACCCCGGTCCCGCGCACACACGCGATAACATAGTTACCTGGATTCCCGGAGAACGGGTGTTGTTCGGTGGTTGCATGGTGAAGGCGGCAGGGGCCACACGCGGCAATGTGGCGGACGCGGACCTGAAGGCCTGGCCAGCGACGATCACGAAGGTCATGAGAAAGTTTCCGGATGCCGCGTCCGTTGTGCCTGGCCACGGCGATACCGGGGGACAGGAGTTGCTGACGTACACGCGGGACCTCTTCCGCCGTTAGGATGCTGATTCTTACATCGGCAGCTTGCTTTTGCCGGACGGGTGTTGCATAATTGTTCACCGGAAACCCTATCTTTGTCATCTCCCATTTTTTGAGACGCATGATTTCTAACCGGCTTTTGATCAATCTTACTATTTTTTTTGTCCTGGTTAGCAGTATAGGCTGTGATCAGATTTCGAAGAACTACGTTCGCTCGACGATCCCATTGAATGAGCAGTTTCTGTTCTTCGGCGATCGCGTTATGCTTACGCGCGTCGAAAATTCCGGCGCGTTTCTCAGCCTCGGAAATGATCTTGCTGTTCCTGTCAAGTTTTTCGTACTCGTGCTGGTGCCCTTCCTTGCACTTATGGTTGGCCTGTACTTTCTGTTTGTAAAAAGTAATCTCTCCAAGAGTACAAGAATAGCACTCAGCTTCGTCGTAGGCGGCGGAATCGGAAACATTTACGATCGCTACATCTATGGGTCAGTAACAGATTTCGTGCATGTCGACCTGGGGCTTATCCGGACAGGTATTTTTAACCTCGCCGATGTTTCGATCATGACAGGCGTGCTGATCATACTCATGACCTATATCATAAGACTGAATCGATTCGAATCCGGGCTCGACGGTAATTCACTATCCTGATATCAACGTGTCCTAACGTGCGGAAGAAAGTCCGCGAAATCTCAACTTGCCGATCGTTTCGTTGGTTATCCACTTTAGGAAAAGGCCGACTATTACCGCAGAATATGGAGCGATTTTGCAGCTGATAGCCCCCAGGCCAAAGGTGGTATTAGATTTCGATGATAAATGAGTCAGTGCTTCAGAATTGAAGTACAAACCGTTGACACTTTCTTGTGAATACCGACGACTATATTTCTTCCGGAATCCTCCAGGCTTATGCATTGGGTCGATTGTCTGCCGGCGAGTGTGCCGATGTAGAACAAAAGCTGACTGCCCATCCCGAACTGCACGGACTGTTGCTTCAGATAAAAGGGGGACCGAAAGAACAGTCAGCAACCGCGTTCCGACCAAAGTCACGCCCGCCTGAAAAGTCGGGTACGAGTTTACCGGTTCAAGCCTATGTGAGGAAACTTGATCCGGAAAAATCAATCAGGTTTTGGCGTATTGCAACTGCTGCGGCGGTAACACTTGCAATGATTACAACCTGGTTTGCCGTAACAAGTCAGGCCAGCCTTAAACAGTCACAGATAGCATTCCGCGAAATGCTTGTCCGGACGCTTGAGCTTTCGGAAGAGGTACGACTTGCAGGTGATCCGGTTAATCGAGGTGAAGGAACCTCGCCGGTGCATAATAATCCTGCGTATACCCACATCGTTCTCTACAATTTGAGATCTCAGGTGACCGCGGAACTTTCGTTATTTTGGAATCAACGCAGCAACGAAGTATTCCTTCAGGTTGGACAGGTACCGGGCGAAATGTTGGATGGAGACTTTCAATTGTGGGCGATTCGCGATGGCGAACCTGTCGATGCCGGAATTTTCAGGATGACTCCGGGTTCGGTCAAGATGCCATCAGTTGAACGCGCTACTGCGTTTATGGTAACTCATCAGCCAAAATCCGGAGAAGGTATTTTTGATCCGACCCGCGTAATCCTTTTTGGAAAAGCAGGGCGATAACGATCAACGAGGGGTGTTTTTTATTTCCTGAATTAATGCCGGATTGGTTAAGACGTATATGATTCCGGCTATCGCAAACATAAATGCAAAGATCAGGAAGGAAATCATTACCGCGAAAAATCCCTTGATTGCCGATTTTACTTTTGAGCCTGCATAAAAAGTCGTGCAACCAAAGGCGAAGAACGCCCAATAGACAACGAGTTGCAGCATGTTGCCGCTGACACCAAAAACGGCATAGATCACTATTCCTAAAATACTCAACCACATCACATGCCCTGTTACGTAGAATACAAATACGGCATGTTCCAGATAATTGTATCCGCTCCTGCGAAAGAACATCCATGCGAGCGCGGTTATGATCGGGATTTGGAGAAATGAAAACACCCGCATGTGTTCGGTAATGAATCCTGTGAATTCCGCCGCCAGCCTTTGTTCCTGTTTCGATTGGTTACCAACGAATGGCGATGAATCGCTTGAGTACTGGTAAAAGTCGATGCCGAGCAGCTGAGTCACTATGAGAAACATCGTCAAGGCGAGAAAGAAGTAGCCAGCTGGCCCGACATAACGCACGCGGTTTCCATGTACGAATACTTTCGCCACACTGCCGGGCGCAATAGTAAGGTCTCGCAAGGTCCTCGGAAACATGCCATCAAACCCGTAGACCCGGCTTTGGAAGTCGGTATACAATGTTATTAGATTAAGCTTTTTGGGTGGGTTTTTCTGACCGCAGGAGCCGCAAAATGGGGTCGAAACGGTTGAGCCACAGTTTACGCAGGTGATTGCTTCTGACATACGGGGATGAACTGTAGCAATCTAGTAAAAAAAAGGCACTTCCGGTGCACCATGGCCGCTCGTCATGACGCTGATCCGTCTTTGGCAGACCACTTGAAATGGAGTCTTACTCTTGTGCTTTCCTCAGGACTGATTGCTGGTTCGGCAAAATGTCAGTCGCCCTTTGTGACATCGTATTCTTTCCGGGAGTCGCTACAGGCAGCAAAGAAAATACAGGAATTGGTGTAAGTATCGGTTTCATATTAACTTCCATTGGATTCGATGCGCTCTTTATAGGAAAGAGGAAATAAAAGTGGCGTAAGAATCGTTCTTACTATCGTGCGGTATCACATTTTGAAACCGACATTCCAAATCATGATTATGCGAGTACTGGTGATCATTTGTTTAGCGGCGGTGCTTGGTGCCGGCTGCCAGTCGGGTCGAATTCCCTGCCCAAAACCGGGCGCCAAAACTTCGAAAAAAGTACCCAAACGAATGAAGTCGTATGCGCTTATAAATAACACGGAAATGCGAGACGCCGAAGCAAAGGTAAATACGAAACCGAACGATAGCCGCTATATTGGAAACGTAACCGTGGAGGAGTGGGACTGCCCGGAGCCTGGACGTAAGAAATATCTGCCCCGGAGCGTGAGAAAGAACATCCGTAAGAACTTCGTGCGCATGTCCGACGAGCAGCGGAAAGCTCAGGCTGATTCCGTTTCGGACAATTGATCCGTCCAAATCTTTACCCGAAAGTTTGACTTCGTAGTCCGTCGTTGTTTCAGAAGTCGGCAGACCCCTTCGTGGCAATCGTTGGCACTAAATCTTCAGTGGTTCTGGCAAAAACATCTCATGGATTCTGCCGGAAAGAATAACGCTGAATGGATCATCGAAGCAATAACCTGGACTACGATCATCTGCACACTATTCATGCTTAGCTGACAGCTATTAAACCCTTGTAATCAAATCGGGAAAAAAGTCGTTTTTATCAGTCCCCATTTCCCGTAATTTACCGATTCAACATCGTTACAATGGATCTACTCAAGATTTTCAAGTCGGATACGAACGGTATTCGCAGAAGCCACCTCAAGAACCTCATTTGCGTCGCCATGGCCGATGGTCACCTCGATGAAGGTGAATGGGAAATGGTGAAGTCAATCGCCCGGCTCATGGAAATTACCGAAACAGAAATTGAAACCATTCGTAAAAATCCGGACGCCGTTTCATTTGTTCCCCCCAGGCGCTACGAGGACAAAGTTGAACAAATTCAGGATCTCGTTTCCCTTATGACAATCGATGGGGAAATTAATGCTCGCGAACTAGAGCTGTGCAAGAAGATTTCGCTTCGGCTCGACATCCTGCCGCAAATGGTCGATCAGGTCCTTGAAGATATGTCTTCGCACAGGACGGATAATTCCGGCAGCTGATTGGCGCTATTCCAAACTATTATTCATTGGACGGATCAGGCGTGTCGCTGGCGTTCGTGATGCTGGAACACACCTGGAAAAATCAGGGCCATCCGGGCACCAGATTGGAATTACTTCGCGCAAACCCGAAGTTATGTCAACTCACCGTTCAATGCTCCTCGTGCTGGCACTTTCCATGTCGTTTCCGGCATTCGCACAGCAGGCCAGTCTGTATAGTATCGCTGACGAGAAATCAGAGCGAGAAAATGTTGTACGGTCTCTGCTGATACTCAAAAAATCGGAAGAAACAATATTCTGGCCGCTGTACGAGCAGTATGCACGACAAATAAAGCCCGCTTCATTTAATGTACCTGGCGTTCCCGATCAACCTGACGAGTTGAATGCGATCATCGGTGAGGCTTTTCGTGATCATTACGAGAACATCCGTACAAGGAAAGACTACTTTGAAAAAATTAACTCGGCAATTAACGGCACGATCGCGTTGAAGTTTCTCCAATCGGAAGCGCTTTCGGAACTTATGCATAAGTCAAAGTATTGTGAGCGCAATTTTGGGGACCGGCTTGTCTGGGACAAACGTTTCATTACTGACGAACAACTCAAGTTCGACCACCTCACCGCGTTGATGGACACGTCACCCGAGTTCGCAGAAAAAATACGCCTCATCTTTGACGACTTTGAGTTTGAGTATAGCAGGGTGGTTGGCCACCAGTTTGTCTGGTTTGAATTATTCGTTGAAGAACCCTTTGAAACTACTCCTGCTCAGTGCCGGAAGATAGGCGCGGAATTCCTGCAGCAACAGCATAACGAAATCAAAGTTGCGGAACGTTTCTTTAAACGCCTGGCTTCCGAGACGAATGAGAAATTTGCTGCGACCTTTATCATGCTTGAGGATTATTTCAATACGATGGCGAAACTCGAAATCTGGTCCGACCTCGTACTCGCGACCCGCTAACGTTCGGTTAATCATTCCCGAGGGCATTACATTTTAATCTGCGTGGTTGGCAAAGCTGATGAAAACGGTTTTGCCATTGGGTCTTATTATCTCAACTTAAAATATTGATTATGGCAACAGACTTGAAAACGATCGCTGCTGAAGCGCAGAACTATAACCCCGGACATCGTGAGGGTAAGGTGGCAAGTACGATTGAAGAACAAACTGCGAAGCTTCCTTCGGATGCGTTCCTGTGGGCATCGCTCGGTTCGATGGCGGCGTCACTTACATTGAAGCTGACGGGTCGCGATCATCTGGCTTTGTTTGTAGGTCAGTGGGCAGCTCCGTTCCTGCTTTTGGGAATCTATAACAAGCTTGTAAAGCAACTCGGTCACGACAATAAGTCGTAAAAGGCAATTGGATTTGTTTCGGTAAACAAGATAAAGGAATCACAAAACTGCGTGGTTCCTTTCTTTTGTTATTACTGTTGGCTCGGTTGCGCTTCTGCGGACTCGACAACGATTTCCATCTTCCGTGTTCCGCGCAGGATATCGCCGAGTCGTTTTTCGAATTTGATTTTCCTGCCGGGAGTAAGAGGTCCCTGTACCGTAATTCGCGTCTCCACTACTTTGGATCTTGCAGTGGTCTGTTTGACGAGTAAGACAATGTTCCTGTAAGCTGCATAGTCAGCATCACTCACGATTGTTCCCTCGATGACCGATTGATTGATCGTGTTCTTTTTCCACGAAAAGTCGGTGCGTAAAAAGGCGGCGGGATCGTTCTTTTCATTTTCAAAGGAGTGACTCGCATGTTCGCTTACATCCGACATACGCCAGGTCTTGTATGAGGCAGATTTGGTTTTTTCTTTCCGTACGCTACCATTGGCTTCGATAACGGCTTGCTCATTTGCTACGACCGTGATGCCGGCTTGCTGGAGACTATCCTCCGGCGTGAACCGAACTCTGCCTTCTTCAACAACGAGAGCCACCGACCCATTTTCCTGCTTCAGGTTGAACGATGTACCGAGTACTCTGACAACCACACCCTGCGTTGTCACGACGAACGGTACGTTTTCATTTCTTGTGACATCAAAAAATGCTTCACCTTCGAGTGCAATTCGACGCTCATTCGCTCCAAAATCCTCAGTGTATGAAATCGAGCTGTGTGCATTCAACCATACTTTTGAACTGTCCGGAAGTACTACTACCTGAATCTCGCCCTGTGATGCTATGGTGAATGTTTCCATACCGGTATTCCGGGGGATAAAATAGATCACTGTCAGGAACACAACGAGGATGGCAGCTGCGACCTTGAATAATATCGGCAACGGGAACTTCACCTGGCGTCCTTGCTTTTCCGGAGTATCAAAAAGGTTGTTCAGGGCAGCCCATTGGGGATCAGTATCATCGACGTCGTCGTGGAAGCTTACATTGGAATTAAGCCAGATATGTTCAACCTCACGAAAAGCCTGCTCATTGGAGGGGTCGGAATCTCGCCACAGCTGAAAGGATTTCTGCTCAGATTCATTCATTTCGCCGGTCAGAAACCGGATCATTTGCCCATATTGCTGGTGCGAAGTCGCCATTTTAAGCACTTTTAATCAGTCCTATAGCACTTTTGGATAGGGATACCCCCAAAGTTTCTTCATTATAATTTCATAAAAAAAGGCCCAATAAGGCTGTCAGAATCAAGATCAGGACGCCCAACTGGGGAAAATAGGGTTTTAACTCCTCCCGCAGCTTTTCGAGGGCTATTCCCATCTGATTCTCAACAGTTTTTAACGAAATATCGAGCGTGTCGGCAATCTCCTGGTATTTCAACCCCTCATTACGGCTCAACAGGTAGATCATTTTGCAACGCGGGGGCAGTTTGTCAATCGCCGCATGTACTTTTGCAGCAAACTCATTATAATGAAGCGCCTCGTCGCCAGCCGGGGCATGCAAATGCATGAGATGTTCACCCTCCACTGATACATTTCTTTTGGATGTGCGCAAATGATTAAGCGCGGTATGTGATGTGGCTTTGAAGAGGTAGTGTTTGATCTGGTCTCCGAATTCTACTTTGTCCCTGTTCTGCCACAACTTCAGAAAAACTTCCTGGACGATATCATTCGCGATGTCCCGATCCCGTACAAGGTTGAAAGCGAGATTTCGGAGGGGTTTGTGGTGAAGCCTGAACAGCTTCTCAAAATCCTCATGGTCCGGTTTGGTCATAACACGTCGGGCAAGATGCCAAAAATGTGTTGCTTTTGAAAGCTATCACAGCATCGTGTAATAATTGCCTGCAAAGTGAAGAAATCTTTCTTAGGGGGGTGTAGGGGCGCCTGTGCTTTAGTTATGAAATACCGGCTATGAAAAAGCAAACAATCATGAAATTCGCTTTGATCGCAACGATTCTCTGTGCATCAGTTGCGTGTACTAACAAAACGATCATCGTTCAGGCTCCCAAACAAACCCTGAAAAGTGCGCCTCCTGGTCAGATAAAAAAAGCCACCGGTGCAAAATCCGCGAAAGCGCATGCTCCCGGCCAGCACAAGAAACATTATAAACACTAAAGTCAACGGACAGGGTACTGTACTAGCGATACAGATCCCGATAGCGTCGCAATGTAAAGAATCGTTTGAGTTTGCCGAATGTGACTGAATGCTTTTCAGTTCCTCGTGTCCCGAGCATGAATGCAAGTGGTTTTGTCGGCTCGTAGCTTTCGAGAACGATCTTAAGCATTCCCATGAGCGGCACGACCACGAACATGCCGGGTATTCCCCAGACCATGCCACCCGCCACAATACTGACAATCGTAACCATGGGATTGATTTGCACGGCGCCTCCCGTGATGTTTGGGGTGAGGATGTTGTTTTCCGTAAACTGAATAATGATAAAAAGTATAATAACTCCAAAGGCCTCATTAGGGGAATCTCCGGCTATCAGTGCCATGGCAAGAGGAAAGGCAGCACCGATCAGTGTGCCGAAGTAGGGTATGAAATTACAGATCGCCGAGATCAACCCCATCAGTAGTGCGAACTTGATGCCCACAATCATCAGTCCTACAGAGTTCAGCACGCACAGTACAAGCACAACGACGAAGACGCCGCGCATGTAATGTTTCGTCACCTGCGAAATGGATTCAATAATATTTGCTGCATGGGTTTGCTTTTCAGCAGAAAAGAGCATCATTAAAAACATGTAAATCTTGTCCCGGTAATAAAGCATCAGAAAAATGTAGACCGGCATCAGGCCTATTGCCATAATGGTAGATGTCGTTGATGGAATGATGGTGTTGACAAAGAGGCTGTTCTCATCTAATGTGCTGATTCTTTTGTTGACCCAGTCCCTGAAATCATTTGTAGAAACACCCAGTCTGTCTGAGATGGTGCGAGTCATATTTTCAACGTTCGACGATGCTTGTTCTTTCAGGCTTGGAAGTTCGCTAACCAGATTGCCGATGCCCGAATAGAGGAAATACATGATTGCCGAGATGACCGCTGCAGCAGCGAAGATGACGATGAAATTGGTCAGAATGCGCGTAAATCCTTTGCGTTCGAGATAATTTGCCATAGGTAGCAACAGAAACGCAAACAACATCGCCAGCACAATAGGATACAAAAGTGTCTTCGCCTCGATAAGGGCGTAAGTAAGCAATACGATAAAAAATAAAATGACGGCTGCTTTCTTGATCAGCTCAAAGACTTTCGACATAACATTTCCGCTTTTAGTCTTTTGAGATAAATATTCATACCTGTCTGTTATCAGGGATTCCTATCCCTCCGGGAAATGTTAGCCATCTTTGCAAGGGTAAAAGACGGATGTGTTATGACCTTTGTCATGAAAGTAATTTCCTTTCTTTTCTTATACTTGCATCCGTATTTGGTTCCGCCCCGATTCAACGGGTCTGGATTAAATGGGAATACCGGTGGAATTCCGGAGCAGTTCCCGCTACTGTAAGCGCCGTAAAGCGTTGCTGAATCTGTACATGTCACTGTCCACACCGGATGGGAAGACCAGCAACAGGGCGTAAGCCAGGAGACCTGCCACATACAAACTTTTGTTCAATGCTTCGGGTAAAAAGCAATGGATGTAATCATTTTGCGAAAGCAAAGCCCTGATTTCATTTCTGCCTTTTACTCCTTTTCACCCTACCTGTAACCTATGAAAAAGGAGAAAAAAGTGTGGGCACTGACTTTACTGTCCCTTTGGTGGCTGGCGCCAAATCAAACACAAGCTCAGCTGGATTCTGTTCGTCAACTTAATGAAGTGGTCATCACCGCAACGCGATCCGAACAACGCGTTATCGATGTTCCGCGGAGCATAACTGTAATCAGGCGTGACGAAATCGAGAACACGCCCCACAATTCAGTAGGCGAACTGCTCGCAAATCATCCCGGGATGTTTATCGTCGGAACGAATCAGGTTCCCGGAACAAATCAAAGCTTGTTCATG
This sequence comes from Bacteroidota bacterium, assembly GCA_023428695.1. Classification (GTDB taxonomy): domain Bacteria; phylum Bacteroidota; class Bacteroidia; order Cytophagales; family Cyclobacteriaceae; genus Ohtaekwangia. Next base: position 154,862 of record JAEYWY010000022.1, on the reverse strand, counting down.
CGCGGCGCAAACAGTAACCAGATGGTTATCCTCATTGACGGTATGCGCATCACTGATCCGTCGACGCCGTCGTCTACCATTGACGTTGCCGAGCTTTCTCTCGCAGGAGTCGAACGAATCGAAATTATCCGCGGGGCACACAGTACCGTCTACGGCGGATCCGCAATCGCTGGCGCTATCAACATTGTCACGCGCAAACAAGGTAAGCCCGGCTTTCATGGCCTTGTTAACACACAGGCCGGATGGTTTGGCAACAAGGCATTTGGCACAAACATGCAGGCATCCCTGCAACATGTTTTTGATAACGGTTTATTTTTTTCCGGAAGTATTTTACGGCAGGATGTCACAGGACTAAATGCCACACTTGACACGATTCGCGATCCGTCTGTTTACAAAACTACTGACGCCGACGATTTCCGAAAAACAGATGGCTACATCAAAGCCGGATGGAGCAACGAAAAACTGAGCGCATGGATTTCGTACAAGCGCGCTGATCAGCACGCAGACATAGATGACGGAGCGTACAACGACGACGATAACGCTTTTGTCGACTTCAAGAGAAATCTTATCGCGTGGAATGCCACGTGGAAAGCATCCGCAAAACTCGACGTCTCTCTACTCGGTTCATGGAGCGGGTCAGAACGGCTAAACCGAAATGATTCCTCCCGCGTCGACGCCCGGGATTCTTTTGATAAAACATATTCTGATAATGCGTATACAGGCAGACTGCTCACCAATGAAATCGTTTTGCAATACAAATCAAACGGACTGACACTTTCGGGTGGCACAGGCCAGTTTCGCGAAACGATGAACTTTCAGGCGTATTACTTTTCAAACGCGTTCGGCTTTCCGTATGAGTCCATGGTAAACTACGATTCGTTAAACCCGGCAGCGACAACATCCTATGTGTTTGCTCAGGCGTCGTTTGAAAAAGGGAACATGGGTATTACGGGTGGAACACGACTGAGCCATCATTCGCGTTTTGGTTTTAACCAGACATTCGAGGTCAGTCCGTTTTACAGATTCCGCGATGTACTGTTCTACGCGTCGGTGTCTACAGGCTTTAATGCGCCATCGCTGTACCAGTCATTCGACCCGACCAAAGACTTTGGTGCATATACGACACGTGGTAACAAGTCGTTGAAGGCTGAGACAGCAATTTCATTTGAGGCTGGTATCAAGAAAGAATTTCAAAACGGAAGTTATTTCACGCTATCCGGATTTCGTTCTGTGACCAAAGATGCTATTGAATATGTTTACCTGTGGAACAATGCGACGCCTGTCGCTGAGCTTGCTTTCGATGACTACCTGGGCGACACGTATGTAAACGCCGCGCGTCAGGTTGTAAACGGATTCGAGTTCGCCGGACAACTTAATGCGGGAAAATTCTTCCTGCGTGGTAACGTCACAGCGCTCGAAGGTAAAGTTTCGTTTTCACCGGATGATATCGATGCTGAACACACCGGCGCTCATCATGTGCAGCCTTACAACTACGGCGCTTTCATCAACGATGCGGTGACGACGCGCAAGCTTATCCGGAAACCCGCTGTTACAGGCTACGCGGAGGCTGGTTACAAAATCAAAAATAATCTTCATGCAAGCGCGATCCTGCGTCATGGAGGTTCGCGATATGATGTTGTTTATGATCCAACGCTTGGGCCTTTCGGTGCACTTGGAAGAGCGAATGTTAAAACATATGATCTGATCGACCTTGCCTCAACCTGGAGGATTACCAACTCATGGTTGCTGGGCGTCAAAATTGAAAATGTTTTTGATACCGACTACCGGGAGATCCAGGGATTTCAGACCCGTGGCCGTAGTGTATATCTGAAAGTTCAATTCAAATGGTGAGCTAAGAGTTTGTCAGGCCGACAATGAAAACTGGAACGCACGCGAAACCGCACAACGTGGATTCGTTGATAGCGTTGAGAAAAAGATGATAGCCGATCCTGAGAGCGGGGAATAATTCCTATTCTCCGGACGGCTTATCCTTCTTCCCGGATTTGTGAGTCTCTCTTTCGCGTCGCGACTCAGGTTCCTTACTTGTGTCCATCACCTGAGGAGGCTGGGGCGTGTTTTCCGGAGGAAATGGCTCTCTGATTCGTTTTTCGTCTTGCGTTTTCTTCTCGTCGTCCTTTTTCTTTTCGTTTTTCTCGTCAGCCATGATTTTTGTTTTTTGGAATGGGTCAAAAAACACATGCCCGACCATGACGGTACCCGTTTGGTTTTTTCCGACAGGCTGCGATATTGCGTTCCTATGAAACCAAGCCCCATGACACATCTCATATCGGCCATTCTGGTAGCTTTCGCGCTCACCGTTTCCGCACAAAGCCGCTCTGTCACGCTTAAGTCTCCGGACGGAAACCTTGAGACAATGATCGAAACAGGTCAAAAGCTCACATTTACAATCAGGCATGGGGGAGACTTCATAGCAGGTCCGTGCACAATTGGTATGAAGCTCTCTGACGGATCGTCTTTCGGTGAGAATCCTGTATTGAGGAAGTCGAAACAAAACACGGTTCGGGCCGTGATCAAATCACCCGTTTACAAGCGCAAATCAATTTCGGACGAATACAACGAACTTGTTCTCACATTTCGTGGCGACTATGAGGTTATTTTTCGCGCGTACAACGAGGGAGTTGCATACAGGTTTGTTTCAAACAAGAAGAAACCGTTTCAGGTAACAAACGAGGAGGCGACATTTGCGTTTGACGGAAACCATCACGGGTATTTCCCATATGTGAACAGGCCTGAAGGCTCATCGTTTGAAGAACAGCTATACAATTCTTTCGAAAATACGTACACGTACACGACGCTTGCCGAGGTGGACAAGCGGAGACTGGTTTTCCTGCCGGTACTTGTTGAAACAGGTTCCGGCAAAAAGGTCGTTGTTACTGAATCGGATCTGGAGGACTATCCTGGTATGTACGTTCGCAATGCTGATGGAGGCAACACGCTCACCAGCTATTTTGCTGCGTATCCCGGACGGACAGAAAAGGGTGGTCATAATCAATTGCAGCAGATAGTACGCGAAAGAGAGAACTACATCGCACGTGTAAACGGACCGCGCAGTTTTCCGTGGCGTGTGCTGCAGATTGCTGCCGAAGACAAAGAACTTGCCGATAGCGATCTCGTTTACAAACTCGCGTCGCCATCGCGGGTAACTGATGTGTCATGGATCAGACCGGGAAAGGTTGCCTGGGATTGGTGGAATGACTGGAACATAAGAGGCGTCGATTTTGTCGCCGGAGTAAATACCGATACGTATAAGCACTACATTGACTTCGCTGCAGAAAACAAGATCGAGTATGTTATCCTTGATGAAGGTTGGGCTGTCAATCTGAAGGCCGATCTTTTTCAGATTGTGCCTGAAATAGATTTGAAGGCAATCCTCAGTTATGCACGGTCAAAGAACGTTGATATCATCCTTTGGGCTGGTTACAATGCATTCGCGCCCGATATGGACAACATCTGTCGCCACTATGCCGCTATGGGCGTCAAAGGGTTTAAGGTAGATTTTATGGATCGCGATGATCAGGAGATGGTCAACTTCTATTATGAAGCCGCGAAAGTAGCTGCCCGTCATAAGTTGCTGATTGATTTTCATGGTGCGTATAAACCAACTGGTCTCAACAGAACCTATCCGAACGTTATCAATTTCGAAGCCGTTCATGGTCTTGAACAAATGAAATGGCAGCCGCCCACGGTTGATCAGGTTACGTACGATGTGACCATACCGTTTATTCGCATGCTTGCAGGGCCGATGGACTACACACAGGGAGCCACGCGTAATGCAACACGGTCAAGCTACAGGCCGGTATTCAGCGAACCAATGAGCCAGGGCACCCGATGCAGGCAATTGGCCGGGTACGTCATTTTCGAGGCACCACTGACAATGCTCTCTGACGCGCCTTCGAATTATCGCGATGAACCGGAAATGACGCAATTCATTTCAGCTGTACCAACAGTATGGGATCAAACCCTGGTCCTGTCGGGCAAGGTAGCGGAACACATCGTAATTGCCCGTCAGAGCGGAAACACATGGTACGTCGGTGGGATGACGAACTGGGACAAACGAACGCTTGAAATTGAACTCTCATTTCTTCCTGCGGGGGATTATTCCGCTGAAATATTCATGGATGGAGTGAATGCTCATCGCAATGCGCGTGACTTCGCTACCCGAAAAATCAGTGTGAATGCGACCTCAAAACTAACACTGCCTTTGGCGCCTGGCGGAGGTTATGCGGTACGTATTACGCCCGTCTCGCAAAGTCACTAGATACGTTCATCGATTTTTAAACTGCCTTACAGAACGAAAGGCGCCTGTTTCGCCTTCGCGGAATTCATATCGGCGATTAGGTATTAGAATGCGTGTGAAAAATCGGTATTTTAAAAGAGAGAAATACCTTATGCAATTCGTGAAGACTGTTGTGTTGGTTGATGACGATCTGGACGATCATGAAATCTTCAAAACCGCATGCGCTGCCGTGGATGATACAATTTCTGTGACAGGCTTTGAAAGCGGTGAAGAGGCAATTGGCGCCCTGTCGAAATCTGATGTCGTTCCTGAAATGATTTTTCTGGATCTCAACATGCCACGCATGAACGGCGTTGAGGTGCTGGAAGCTTTCAGGAAGATCAGCCAACTCATGACAGTTTCCGTGATCGTATACACGACTTTTGTTGACTCCAGAATCAGGTCAAGGTGCCTTCAACTGGGTGCTGCCGATGTGATTGAAAAGCCCAACAGCTTCGATGGACTGTGTGAAATGTTGGGCAATCTCCTGAAGGTGCAGGTTTAGTCGACCCGGAATTATTGGGTGACTTTCGATAATCCTCTATGAATAAGAGATTATTCCTGATCTATGCGTCTGTTTTTGTGCTCATCGGGTTGATGCTGCATCTCTACCGGTCGAGTTATAAGGACATGAAAGTCTTTATTGAGGAGGTTAATCGAATGAGTCAGGTTGTGGTAAGGCTGCAACGTCTTGACGCGCTCCTGCACTTCTGGCTGAACAATGATCCCGGCGGGGGCGAGGTGGCAATGGATCTTTATATGTCCCCGCATGAAGCCTATGACAGCATCCTGGCTTCGACTCAACAACTGAAATCGCTCGTGCTGTATCAGGAGGATCGCCTGCGAATGGATTCCCTTCGAAATGAAGTCCGGAGTTTTCAACGCATTGCCGAACGACCGGATACCGTTTTTGCACCTGGACAACGCGAAGAGTTTCGCAGGAAGTTGAAGACACTGCTTGTGGAATCGCTCACGTCGGCGAATCTTAAGCTTGAACACCGGAAGACGCGACTTGAAGAATCCACCGCGCTGCTCGATCGATGGTTGTTTTGGATGCTTGCACTTGCAGGCACTCTCATTACGATCGCCACCGTTTATTCATTCAGTTTTTTGCGACAACGTCGGATGGCCGAAGGTTTCAATCAGACATTGCTGGAAACGACCAATAACGGGATCGTTAGTTTTATGCCGAAACCCGATGACGGGCTTGTCCGGGACTACGTCATGACCTATTGCAACGACGCCGCATCGCGCCTGTTAGGTATCGATAAACGAAAGCAGGCGACTCTTTCGTCGCTCATTCCCACGGCAATTCAGTCCGATGTCCGACAGGTTTTTGACCACGTCTATCGCAACAAAATGAGCCGCACTATTGAGGGTTATCTCGATCATAGACAGGAACGCAAGTGGCTCCATGCGACGGTTATCCCCCTTCACGAAGGTTTGCTGGTTTCAATTTATGATTTTACCATCGAACGACGTTTTCAACAAAAGCTCACGTACAAGATCAACCAGCTCAAAGTCATCAATGACGAATTGCAACAGTATGCCTATGTGACGAGCCACGACCTGCAGGAGCCGCTTCGGAAGATTCAAATGTTCAGCGACATGGGAACGGCCGTACCTGAAAAGAAAAAAGTCTCACCGCAGGATTTTTTCTCCAAAATCAGTAAGGTCGCTACTGAAATGCGCGAACGCCTTCAAACGTTGCTGATGTTCACCAGAAGCACCGACGAGTCTGATGAAACCGAAAAAGTTGACTTATGCCGGATTGTCGGTGAAGTGGTCAAAAATCTGAAGGCAATGTATCCGGACGTTACCGTGAATAATGCGCAACTGCCTGTCGTGGAGGGTTCAGCCACCCATCTGCGCCTGCTGTTCTTTCATATACTTCAGAATTCCTGTCAGTATTCAGTTCCCGGTACACCACCCGTTGTCACGATCACGGAAAGAAAGGCCACACAATCCGACTATTACAGATTTCCGGTACTCGATCAGATGATGACTTATTCGTGTATTTCTGTGCAGGACAATGGTGTGGGTTTTGCACCTGAACATCGCGAGAAGATCTTCGTCCTTTTTCAGCGGCTTTTCGACAAGCCCGAAGTGCCGGGGTCCGGTATTGGACTCGCCATATGCAGAAAGATCGTCAATCAACACCACGGTTACATCTGCGCGGAGGGAGCAGAAAACCAGGGAGCTGTTATCCATGTGTTTCTGCCGCTGCAACAACCAACTGAGCAGGACTGACGGCACAGCTTTTTCAACCATACCATCATGACATGGTGGATCAGGTGCTCAGGATTTTACTACAAAAGGTGGAAAGAAAAATTTTATCCGCAGGATATGCCTCAGGGAAAGTGGTTCGAGTATTACTGCAGTTTCTTTAACACCGTTGAATTGAATGTTACGTTTTATCGCACACCACAACCAAAAATATTTCGCGGCTGGCATCAACGAAGCCCGCGAAGATTTCGCTTTGCTGTAAAGGCGCCACGACTTGTCACACACTTCAGACGATTTCACAACGTTAGCGATGTTGTAAAGTCTTTCTACGATCTCGTTTCGACAAATCTTGCCGACAAACTTGGTCCGATACTCTTTCAGCTTCATCCCCAAACGAAGTTCACGCCTGAAAATCTCGATCGAATTTTACAGGTTCTTGATCCCGCTTTTACGAACGTACTTGAATTCCGCCATGATACGTGGTGGAATGATGAGACCGCCGGAATCCTTCGTGAACATGGAGTGACGTTTTGCGGGATCAGTCACCCTGAACTTCCGGATGATATTATGGGTACCGCCAAAACAGCTTACTATCGCTTCCATGGCGTTCCAGAGCTCTATCGATCTGCCTACACGTCGCGAAAACTTCGTTCAGTATTCACAACGATAACCAATATGAAAGACATCAGAGAAGCATATGCGTACTTCAACAACGACATAGATGTGGCAGCAGTGTCCAATGCAATAACGCTTCGGCGTATCGTGGAATCGCAGTCTGAAAAGTAATGCTGATGTTATTCCTCGATGAAGTCTTCAAGTTCTCCAACCTCACCGAACAAAAGCAACCGGTCGCCGCGACGAAAGACCGTATCGGGTCTTAATATTCCAACCACATGTTTTGTGTGTCCCACTGTGCCGAGAAGATTTTTCTGTTCGACGAATCGTATTATAGTGACAAGCTGAATGTTGTACTTGCCTACAAAATCAACATTGGCGACTTGCTGATCAATGTAACGTTCGGGAAGCACGACTTCAATGATTTTGTATTTATCGCTGATTTTGTATGATTCCGTCACATCTTTCAGGTCAAGTTTATAAGCCAGGCGTTCGGCGGAGTCAGCTTCCGGATACACGAACTCCTGGATGTCCATGGCTTCAAGTACTGTTCGCTGCAACGGACTGATTACACGGCAGATTATGCGGTTCACCGACAGTTGTTTGAGTACTGCGGTGAGCATTATGTTCGCACCCTCGTTTTCGCCAATTGCGTTCACGACTGCATCGACGTCGCGCATGGGCAAAGATTTCACTGCGTCAGGACTGCCGGCGTCGAGTGCGATTGTATGGGTGAGATCGTTCTTGAACTTCTCAACAAGTTCCATCTTGGTATCGACGCCAATCACCTCGTGACCAAGAGAAATAAGCTTTTGCGAGAGTGCTGAACCATAGTTTCCGAGTCCGAACACAATGAATTTCATATGTCGATGTTTAGGAGTTTAAAGGGAAATTTCGTCTTTTGGGTATCGATAAAATAATTCTTTCGCCGGTGTTACGAAAGCAAAGAAGACGGTCAGGGTACCAACACGTCCGATCAGCATGACTATAGAAAGCATGAGTTTGCTGCTAATCGACAGGTCGGGAGTTACACCGAGAGTCAGTCCCACCATACTAAATGCTGAAAATCCTTCAAAGGCGAGCGCGAACAGTTGCTTGTCGGGCTCATTTACGGCAAGGAATAACACGGTCAATCCGATGATTAACAGGGAGAGCACCATTATTGCAAATGCGCGATGAATGGTATTCTCACCGATTTGAACGCGGGAAAATTCCGTACGGTCCTTTCCCAGTATCACACTTCTTACGTTAAGAAATGCCACTGCGATAACCGTTGTTTTTATTCCCCCGCCTGTCGAACCGGGCGAGGCACCGATCCACATGAGCAGCAGATAAACCATGATCGTTGGCAATGAAAGCATCGTAATGTCTACGGTGTTAAATCCTGCCGATCGCGGCGTGACCGATCCGAAAATCGACGTGACTATTTTACCCCAGGTACTGTGTTCTTTTAATGTGTAGTTCAGTTCAAACAGAAAATATGTTGTAAAACCGAAAACCAGCAGGATCGCGGTAGTCATGAGAGCAAGTTTGCTCGTCGTGGAGAAAATGTGGCTGTAGTTTTCCTCGTCGGGATTGCCTGTGATCTTATTAAACAGCTTGATAATTTTGCTCTTCAGATAGGAGAAGATGTTGAACACGATGGGAAACCCAAGTCCGCCGAGCACCACCAAAACGGCCAGTACCATCTGTAGGCTGTAGTTGAAACGCAATGGCTCTTCGTAAAGTCCGCGCGACAATGTTGAGAATCCCGCGTTGCAGAATGCCGAAACCGAATGAAAAACTGCGAAGAATATTCTCTCCAGGAGATTTGGAAACGCTTTAGCATCGAGGGTATTAAATACCGCAATTGCTCCGATTGCTTCGAAAGAAAAGGTGACGATGACCACGCGCCCGATAATGCTGAATACGGTGCTCATATTTTGACCACTGACCATGTCCTTAAGCGCAAGTTGATTGCGAAATGATACTGTACCTGCGGAAAGGTAGGTCAACAATCCCGCAAAGGTCATTATACCCAGACCGCCAAGTTGAATAAGAAAGAGCAGAATGGCTTTCCCTATGTGGGTGAACGTTGTCGCAGTATCGACCACCAGCATTCCCGTTACACATACGGCGCTGGCGGACGTAAACCATGCGTCGACGGGACGTATGCCGTGCGTTGTGGCGTTGGGAAGCATCAGCAGGAGCGCTCCGATTGTGATAAACATGAAAAAGCTGCCAAGAAACAGAAAAGCCGGATTAAGACCACGCCGATATATAAAACGAAGTACCGTAGATGCTTCCGTGAGAAAAATGATGAACGTGCACGCGAACAGGAATACCTTCGAGATAATAAAGTCATCGCGCGAATCCGGCGGAACGTCATCCAGAAACGTGTAGCATGTTTTTTGGGCAACGTGTGTCAGCAGAATGAGGAGCAGGTTAAAAAATCTGGACCGGAAACGCCGCGTTTCCTTGAATTCCAGGATGAAGAAGATGATCAGTAGCGTCTTGATCGAAATCAGCAGCACGTACCAGAGACGATACAGGTTGAGATCGGTTTTATAAAAAGGGTTGAAGCCCGCGTCGTAAATGAGTACACCAAGAACGGTGAAGGACAATGCCGGAATGAGTGTCTGACAGGTAGCGTGAGCGATGTCGATGATGGCCAGGAGCCGCGCTCTCAGTTCATATATGGAAGGACCTTTATTCTTTCTTTGATATCGTGTGAACCAGCGAAAAAGTCGTCGAAGAAAACGGTTTAGCATCAACACGCGGATTTGAAGCTCTAAGGTAACAAGGTTTTTACCGTGTAATCAGCGTGATGCTATGCCTTTTTTTGGGGTATTACCGCAATTTTCTCGTTGAAATAACAATAAACTCTGTATATTGGCAGGAAGTTCCTTGTGAGATGCGCTGCAAATAGGGGGTTGTGTATCATGAAGCCGTTGTTGAGCATCCGGGGATCGTGCCTGTGAAGGTGGAATCAGACGCGGGAGTGGCACTGATTAGGGTTTAATCAAATGTCTATAGTTGTATGATTGCACACTTTACCCTCCGGCTAAAGGTTCAGCTGGTATTACTACTCACATCGCTGTCCATGCTGGCTTATGCCGGCGAACTTCCCAGTGGTTTTGCAGAATTGAGACTTGCCGAAGGCCTCGATGGCACAACGGTGACGTATGCGCCCGACGGCCGCGTTTTCGTCACCCAGAAGAAAGGTCTGATCAATATAATCAAGAACGGCGTCATGCTAACGGTGCCATTCCTTGATTTGCAGGCCAATGTCGATAATCGAAACGAACGCGGCTTGCAAAGCCTGGTTTTAGACCCTGACTTTGCTACCAACGGATATATATATGTTTATTATTGTCGTGCCGGGGAGAGCAGGAATCGCGTAAGCCGATTCACTGCCAATGGGGACGTCGCCGTAGCAGGAAGTGAGACTGTGATCGTTTCGCTCGATCCGCTGCCGGGAAGCATCCACAATGGCGGCGGAATGTTTTTCAAAGGGGGCAAGCTGTTTATTACTACGGGTGATGGCAGCAACAGCGCAAATGCGCAATCCTTTTCCAGTTTGCTTGGAAAAGTTCTCCGGGTCAATAAAGACGGCACAATTCCATCCGACAACCCATTCTACGGCACACTCAGCGGTAACTACCGCATGATCTATGCGCTCGGGTTCAGGAATCCATTCCGGGCCGCGGTTCAGCCAGGTACTGAAAGAGTCTTTATTAATGACGTCGGGGGGAGTCTATATGAAGAGGTCAATGAACTTTTCCCTGGCAAGAACTACGGATGGCCTGTAATTGAAGGGCCACGAACGACGCAGACCCCGCCTGCAAATTATCAGGATCCATTTTATGCTTACCCGCACTCACAGGGGTGTTCCATTGCCGGTGGAGCTTTCTATAATCCGACAACGCCTGCCTTCCCCTCGAAATACACCGGAAAGTATTTCTTTGGCGATTACTGCGGTAACTACATCAAGGTTCTCGATCCTGTCACCGGTCAGGTTCTGGAGACATTTGCTACCAATGTGAACCGTCCGATTTCATTTTCGATCGGCAACGACGGTAGCTTTTATTACCTGGCGAGGGGTGGCCTTGCAGGCGGTTCAAATGAAGCAAACACACAATCCTGTTGCTCCGAAGTGTGGCGAATCCAGTTTACGGGCACAGGCGAACCCACAATCAGCGCCCAGCCAAATTCACAGACGGTCCCGATCGGAGGCGATGCGGTTTTTGTCGTTGGTGCGTCCGGTGATGCGCCGCTATCCTATCAGTGGCAACGGAATAATGTGAACATCCCCGGAGCAACAAGCTTTCGTTACGACTTCACGGGTGCAACACTGGCCGACAACGGCGCAGTTTTCCGCGCGGTAATTACGAATCCGCTCGGCACGGTGGTCAGTAGTCCGGCCATTCTTACTGTAACCTCAAATCTTCCGCCACAACCTGTAATCGAACTACCCGGAGATGGGTTCAAATACATCGCCGGAACTGTACTCAACTTTTCGGGATCTGCGACGGATGCCGAAGACGGCGAATTACCAGCGTCCGCGCTGACCTGGGAAATTAACTTCCACCACGCCGAGCACACCCATCCGGCATTGCCGCCGACTTCCGGAATTTCAGGCGGTACGTTTGAGTTATCTGAGAATCACGATCCGGCTCCTGATGTATGGTACCGCATCTACCTCACGGCAACAGATTCCGAAGGGCAATCGACCACCGTATTTCGTGAAGTTTTTCCGATACTGTCTGATGTAACCCTGAATACGAACACTCCGGGCCTGAAGCTTTTGCTTGATGGCACCGAAATTACATCGCCGCATTCATTTTCAGGGGTCGCGGGTATTCACAGGTCTGTGGAAGCACCTGCTCAGCAGACCGTGAACGGTATCGTTTATACCTTCCAGGGTTGGTCTGACGGAGGCGCGCGGCAACACGATATTACTACACCTTCATCCAATCAGACGCTAGTCGCCTACTATCTTCCCGTCCTGATCGAGGCCGAGTCTGCCACGATGAGTGGAGCCAGTGTCAAGTGGAGTTCTGGCGGTTTCACCGGAACGGGTTATGCTGATTTCTCAGTCGTAACCGGTGGCTACGTCGAATGGACAGTATTTGTGGCACAGGCAGGTGAACATCAGTTGAGGTTCCGATATGGCAACGGATCGAACAAGGACCGTCCTCTTGCACTGCGTATCAACAACCAGGTTGTTCAGGCCTCTTTAAGCTTCCCGCCGACAGGTGCCTGGACGAATTGGAGTAACGTAAATGTATCGCATTCATTCCAGGCGGGCATGAACACGATAAGGCTTACCACCATCGGATCCGACGGCGGTAATATTGATCATTTGCAAATACTATCGTCAACTCCTGCGTTGCCAGAAGTACAAACACCAGTCTTTACACCTGCTCCCGGTGCGTATTCATCCGGCCAGGAAGTAACTATAACAACGACTACTCCGGGCGCGACGATTCATTATACCACCAACAACGCTACGCCTACTGAGGCGTCCCCGGTTTATACGGCACCTATTGTACTTACGGAGAGTCGGACAATTAAGGCATTTGCTGTCAAATCAGGAATGACTCCTTCGTCGGTGATCACAGGGCAGTTTACTATTCCCGGACCGGAACCGTCTGTTGCTGCGCCGGTCTTTTCTCCGCCTCCAGGCGAGTATCATGAGACGCAGTTGATCACACTCACAACGACTACTCCGTCAGCTTTGATTTACTATACGTTGAATGGTTCTGATCCCGATTCGACGTCGACGCTGTATCAAGGGCCTGTCAGTCTTTCCGAAGCGACGACGATAAAAGCGTTTGCGAAAAAGGGAGTACAGTCCTCGACTATAGTCACCGGCTTCTTTGACGTGCACACGCATCCGGACCCGGAACCTGGGTTTAACCTTATTCTTGAGGCGGAGAATGCCAGCATTTCCGGCGCCGATGTGAAAATGAACTATGTCGGATTCACCGGTGCCGGGTTTGTTGATTATGCTTCAAATTCCGGGGCATATATTCAATGGACCGCGGTGGTGCCTTCATCCGGTACTTACCAGTTATTATTCAGGTATGCAAATGGAGCAAACCGTGACAGACCGTTAGCACTGGCCGTCAACGGAGTAACTACTGTGCCTTCGTTGTCATTTGGCCCCACCGGCCTTTGGACAGACTGGGCAACGGTTGGTGCAACGGTATCGTTGAACGCAGGAACCAACACAATTCGAACAACAACAATCGGATCAAGTGGTGGTAACCTTGATCATTTGCAAATCCTGTCGTCAACTCCTCCGTTGCCTGTTGTAGCGACACCCGTCTTTACACCGGCTCCCGGGACATATTCATCCGGCCAGGCAGTAACGATTACGACGACGACTCCGGACGCAATCATTCATTATACTACAAACAACGCTACGCCTACCGTGGACTCCCCGGTTTACACTGCACCCATTGTTCTCACGGAGAGTCGGACAATTAAGGCATTCGCCGTCAAGTCAGGCATGACTTCCTCGTCGGTGATCACAGGACAGTTCAATATTTCCGGACCTGAACCATCTGTGGCAGCGCCGGTCTTTTCTCCGCCTCCTGGTGAGTATCATGAAACGCAGTTGGTCACACTCACGACAACAACTCCGTCAGCTTTGATATATTATACAACGAATGGTTCAGATCCTGATTCGACCTCGACGTTGTACGGAGGGCCTATCAGCGTTTCTGAAGCGACGACAATAAAAGCGTTTGCGAAAAAAGGAGTGCAGTCCTCGACTATAGTCACCGGCTTCTTTGACGTGCACACGAATCCGGATCCGGAGCCTGGGTTTAACGTGATTCTTGAGGCAGAGAATGCCAGCATTTCCGGCGCCGACGTGAAAATGAATTATGTCGGATTTACCGGTACCGGCTTTGTTGATTATGCGTCGAATTCGGGAGCATATATTCAATGGACAGCGGTAGTGCCTTCAGCCGGTTCTTACCAGTTGTTGTTCAGGTATGCCAATGGAGCAAACCGTGACAGACCGTTAGCGCTGGCCATCAACGGAGTGACTATTGTACCTTCGTTGTCATTCGCGCCCACCGGTCTTTGGACAGACTGGGCAACAGTTGGTGTGACGGTACCGTTGAATGCCGGAACCAACACCATTCGAACAACAACAATCGGATCCAGTGGTGGCAACCTTGATCACTTACAGATCTTCACGGAAGGGCCAACAACGCCTACCGTAAGCAACCCTGTGTTTACGCCGGCGGCGGGCAATTTCGCGAGTCCGATCAATGTAACTATCAGTACGGCAACCCCCGGTAGCATCATCTATTACACGGTTAATGGAACCACTCCAACGGCAGCCTCCCTGGTATATACGTCACCTGTCAACATCGCAGAGGAAACGACAATCAGGGCTATCGCAATGAAGGCTGACTATAACCCATCGTCTGTTGTTTCGGCGACGTACACCTTCAATGAAGGAGTTCCGCCTTTCGATGTGGTGTATGAAGCGGAAAACGCTTCGCTGAGTGGAGCGGTAGTTAAATTCACGCCGGCTGGTTTCACAGGTTCAGGCTTCGCTGATTATGTAAACGCTTCCAATGATTACGTGCAGTGGAATGTAGTTGTCCCCGCAGGTGGGGAATACATACTTCAATTCCGCTATTCACTTACGTCGGGCAATCGTCCGCTTCGTATTTCGGCAAATGGATCAACCGTTGCTGAAGGTCTGAGTTTTCCGTCGACGGGATCGTGGTCCAACTGGTCATACGTTAACCTTCCGGTGACGCTGAACAGTGGATCAAATCTGATTCGGGCCACGGCGGTCGGATTTAGCGGCGGAAATGTTGATCATCTACGCGTTGTGAACAGCGGCAGCGTTGCCATGGCAAGTTCCGCTCGCAGCGGGGTCATGACGCTGGAGGAACTTGATCTGCTAAATTTGTCGCGCGAAACCTATCTCGACGATCATGACGACGAGTCGATGCCTGCACTTGACCTTTATCCTATCCCGGTCAAAGATAACCTCACGATCCGATCCTCTGAACATGTAGATCTCGTGCGGATGACAGACGTCGCGGGCCGGGAAGTTTATCCCGGTATCGTTCGGAATAGCGAGAAAGAAATCGAGTTACGAGTTGAAAACGTCTCGCGTGGAATGGCGGTCATTATGCTCAAGGTTGGTACCCGACTGGTGAGTAAGAAGGTCCTCCTGGATTAAGCGACTTTATTCTTTTCGATTGGAAATTCCACCGTTTCATCAGCGGTGGAATTTTTTTTAGGTAATGAGACGGCTGCGGCCGGAACGAATTGACGTTTCTTCTCGTGCGCAATGTCTATGGGGTCTCCAAAAATATAGAATAGCTTTTTGCGCAGGCCTTTCGCGGTCCTCACATCATCGAACATTTCGGAATACTCGTGAAAATTTATGTGGAATGGATTCGCCTTATTCTTGATGTTTGTCGTGATGCCGTAGATAACCTGTTCCTCTTCAGGCTGATATGTTCCAAATATCCTGTCCCAAATGATGAAGGTTGCGCCAAAGTTTTTGTTGATGTACTTCTCCTGGGAACCGTGGTGCACGCGATGGTTTGAAGGCGTGGCGAAAATATATTCTATCGCAGGATGAAGTTTTCGGATGTATTCAGTGTGCACCCAGAACTGAAACAGTACCGCAATTTGATTTACGACAAATATGATCACAGGGTGAAAACCAAGAAACGACACCGGCAGGAAAAAGACCAGCTTGATGTACTGGACCCAGCTAAGCCGGAATGATACTGTCAGGTTGTAATATTCACCTGAGTGATGTGTCACATGGGTCGCCCACCAAAAGCGTTGGTGGTGTGAAATGCGGTGAGCCCAGTAGCTGCATAGATCAAAAAGAATATAGCAGGGTATAAATGTCCACCAGTTGAGTTCCATGCGCCATGGAATGTGATTGTAGACCCAGATCAGCATGTAGAACAATACGAGCTTGAGTGCGGCTCCGATCATAACGTTGCCGAGTCCGACGAAAATTGAGCCTAATGTTTCTTTGTGTTCATAGTACTCTTTGTGTTGCTTCCGCGAGATCAGGTATTCGAGTAAGACAAAAGCGAACATGACGGGAGCGGCCCAGATAATGATGTTGGGAGCGCTACTGCCAAGTTCACCTGCATGTTCAAAAGAAATTTTGTCAGCTCCAAAAAGTGATTCCATGGTATAATTCTGGTGATCCGTTTTAAAGTTTTGATGATTTAAAATATGATACCACTCGCTCGTGCCACCGTTGCCAAGCGGGCAACAACTTTAATCGGCAAGCTCTACTGTGTGGAGCCAATACGTTAGAAAGCTGGAGACTTTTCGGTCAATATCCTGTACACTGGACGGTTTTTGAATAAAAGAATTTGCCCCGCAGCGATAACATTCCTTCACAATTTCCCCGGATTTCGTTCCACTTAGTACCACAATGGGGATATGGGCAAATGCAGAATCCCTGCGTATTACCTTGATCACCTCCACCGCGGACCTCGGCGTTAAATGGTAATCAAGCAGAATCACCGCGGGTAGAGGTGCTTTTCCGGCCACGCATTCCCGGAGGTATTGTATCATTTCATCACCGTCAACGCACATTGCCGTGTCTACTGAATGCTCGCTGAAAAATTGCCTCGTTATATATTGGTCGTCTTCATCATTTTCGACAGTGAGGATATAGGGGGTTTTCATAGCAGGTAAGGTACTCGAAAATTCGCGGATTACCCCGCGTAAACGAGGATAATCGACGTCTCAATGAATTACCATCAAAGTGCGTTTTTTGTTTCCATAATCTGCGTAACTTCGTAGTCCAGCATTTTGATTCCGGTGAAACATAACCATGTTCGATTCGTATTGGTACTTGTCCTAGTGAGCTTTGGATGTTCAAGGGAACAAAGTGCATCGCACGAGGGGAATAGTCCTCTCCATATCGATGAAACGAAACTCAAAAAGGGTGACGTAATCCGGCCATTTGCGTACATCAAACCCCGCGAGCACGACTGGAAAGTTGAGATACGAATATCAGGGGAAGATCTTCTTTCTATCGATCCGGGCAGGAAGATGACTTCGCGTCGTTTCTGGACCTCGGAGGAGGACGTCCTGAACGAAATCGCCGCGTGGGAATTCGTCTACGGTCGGAAAGCCACCCATAATGCGAGCAGCACGATACGCGTATACCGCGATAACCAACTGGTGGAAAAGCATGGCATCGTCATCGAACGTCATACACTTGCTTTTCAATCTGTCAAATATGGAATGCTAATGCCTAATAATGACGAACTACTTTTTCGCGCGATAGAGCATATGAAAAATTATTGATTTCATTTTCGTCAGGCGCGTCATGAATTTCTAAAGATTTTCTTCACTATGTCCGATTTATTCAAAACACTTTCACAACCCTGGCCCTGGTATGTTGCCGGTCCATTGATCGGCCTTACTGTTCCCGCATTGTTACTTCTGGGAAACAAGGCCTTTGGGATTTCTTCATCATTACGCCACTTATGCGCGATGTGTATTCCGGCACGAATTCCTTTTTTCGATTACAACTGGCGAAAGGAATTGTGGAATCTATTCTTTGTTTTGGGAATATTTCTCGGCGGTGTCTTCAGCGCGCTTTTTCTTGGCAGCACCGACGCAGTCGTGCTCGATGAAAACCTGAAACAGGAATTGCTTTCCTATGGTGTGGCTGATTTTTCAGCACTCGTGCCTGCAGACTTGTTCAATTTTGATGTGCTCCTCTCGCTGAAAGGCTTTGTCCTCATTGTTATAGGCGGTATGCTGGTAGGCTTTGGAACACGTTACGCCGGTGGCTGCACATCCGGACATTCCATTACCGGCATCTCGATGCTTCAACCAGCGTCAATAATCGCAACGATTTGTTTTATGGCGGGCGGTTTCTTCTGCGCCAACCTTATTCTTCCAACTGTCCTCTCATGGTAAACCTGCAATTATATGACCAGTCAAACACCAATTAAACATACCGATTTCGAAGTCAGTGAAATGCCGCAGCGTAATCGTTCAAATCCGATCGGCTTTCACCTGCGTTTCCTTTTTGCGGGTGTGATATTCGGAATCCTGCTCGTAAAGTCTGAAGTGATTTCATGGTTCCGCATTCAGGAAATGTTCCGCCTCCAGTCCTTCCATATGTTTGGAGTTATCGGCTCTGCAGTGGTCGTGGGTATGATCTCGGTATTGATCATCAAAAAATTCAGGCTGCGCACCCTGGATGGTGAGCCCGTTCATTTTGAACCGCGCCGGTTTCACAAGGGAAATATTTTCGGTGGACTGATCTTCGGATTCGGTTGGGCTCTTACGGGAGCGTGCCCCGGACCTCTCTATGCGCAGATTGGTACGGGAGCACTTGTTGTGATTGTGACTCTGTTGAGTGCAGTTGCCGGAACGTGGCTGTATGGATATTTTCAATCCAAACTTCCACACTAGCTGTCTTTCCTTGATTCAATCTGTGAACGTAGCGCGTCAGTTGTGCGGGACGCTGCCTCCTCAAATGTTTTGCATTGACGTGAAGCATAAAGATCATTACCCGGAATGCCAAGCCGGATTTCGCACACCTTGTTTTCGCGCGTGTCGGACCGATCCAACCTTAACGTGACGTTCGCGTCAAGAATGTCATCCGAGAATTTTTCCAGCTTTTCGACTTTTTCTTTCACGAAGTCGAGGAGTTTTTGATCGGCTCTAAAATCGGGAGTCTGAATGATAATCTTCATAGTTGCGTTAAAATTTTGTAAAAGTTACAACATCACGGCATCAAACCACGATTGTGAATGTAACGAAAAATAACAAAGCTTGTTTGGAACGCCTGACTTAGTGCAGCAGCCGTTCGAGTTTCGGTTGATTCAGAATGCGGATTCCTTCTTCCGAAATTTCGATCAGACCTTCGTCTTTGAAATCCGCGAGCGTGCGGTTCAGCGATTCGGTTGCCGTTCCCACAATATTGGAGATGTCCTTCCGGCAAATCGGGATTACAGCCGATTTGTGAATGGCCAGCATCTTGTGATGCAGTTTAAGCAACGAATCAGCGACACGCTGTCGAACAGACTGATAGGCAAGATTGAGCAGGCGATTTTCCGCTTCTACAAGCTGGTGTGAGAGGAGCTTGATGAACTTGCGCGCCATGTCCTTGCTGGAGTACACGACGTTCAAAAATTCCTGGCGAGGAATCATCATGATTTCCGCTTCCTCCAGTATTTCAGCATTTTCATTGTATGCCTTTTCTTCAAGCAATGCAACGTAACCGAGGAAATCACCGGCGCTGTGAATGCCCGTAATTAATTCTTTGCCGTCGTAGTTGACCTTGTATGTTTTGATTTCTCCCTTCCGGATATAATAGAGGTCGGTAGGGGTTTGACCTTCCATGAACAGGAACTCTTTTTTACGATACGTCCGCACAGGACGGTTTGTATAAAGCCGTTCAAGTTCCTTCAGTTCTTTCGTTTCACTGAAAAGTGTCGAAAGGTTGAAGTCGTTGCTGGCGTAACTTGTTTTGAGTGTTTCCTTTTTCTTAAGTCGTATTTCGATAACCTTAAGGAGGTCAGTGCTGTCAAAGGGTTTGGTAATGTAGTCATCGGCACCCAGGTTCATGCCTTCGCGCACCTCGGACTTGTCGGCTTTGGCACTCAGAAACACGAAGGGAATGCTTGCTGTATCAGGATCGTGATTCAGAATATGCAACACACCATACCCGTCGAGCTCTGGCATCATGATGTCACAGAGAATGAGGTCGGGTTGTGATTGTTGTGCGACTGCAACGCCCTGTTTTCCATTGGCGGCGTACAGAACGTCATAATTCGCCAGTTCAAGAATACTGGTGATGTTCTCCGCCATTTCTGAATTGTCTTCAATTAGCAGAATCTTGGGCGACTTATTGTTTGCTGAAAGGGTGGTTTGCATAATTTATCCCAGGTGCGAAAACCGCCTGGTTTTCATCTGGTCTCCTTGCGAGACAAGATAGGACCCGGCTTACATGCTGGTTATGAGGTTACTCACAGCACCCTATGATATTTGTCAGTTTTCGCCGTGTTGTCGGAGTAAGGAAATCGCCTTAAAACGACGGGCGCGATGCAGACTGTTATCACCACCAATATCCAGAGGTTTCCACTGGTGATGTCGTATTGATTGAGATGGTCATTTAAGGTTCCGCCCCCGAGTAGCGTGACGATAAGTTCAAAAGTAATGGTAAGAATAAGCCAGGTGATACCCACGGCCCATGCCTCGCCATTGGTCTCAGGCCGGATGCGTTCGTTAAGTGCTATGACGAATGCAACGATGATGGCAATAAAAAGTACGGCGGAAATTTGCCGGGCGAGGTGGTCACCGAACACATGGCTGTACGTAAGGTCGCGAAGCACGCCGTTGAATATGGCCATGAGTGGCAGGACAAGCCAGGCCATTTTGTAGCGGATTAGTCTTGATTGAAGGTAAGGTGTCATGTGCATTCGCGTTGATTTCCATGGATATAAACGAAATCCGCGAATCCGCGATAGCGGCGTTTACCAGATGTATGGCAGGATTGCGCATGATCTTAATCACAAAAAAAAAGCGGAATTTCAGTTCCGCTTTTTGGATCAGTACCATCCATCCTTCTGCGTATGGCACCGAATTGCTTGTTTATGAAAAGTGCAATCAAAAGTTCCGGGCATCAAGACCAGTTTGTATGCTGTAATGGAAAGAAGAGCGGCCCGTCTGACTGCCCCTTGTTTGTTCTTTGTGTTATGCTTGCCTGATACCTGGAACTCTTAATTTTTTGTCGACACGAATCTAGACGGCGACTCGGCGGCCATAAATGATAACGATCAAGGTGGTCCGAGACTTTTGTCACATTCAAAAGTCGCCGGGAGGAGGCGACTTTCTTTTGATTAAAGCAACCAGAGAGGGTTTTTTATACCCGCCTTTGACAGATTTGAAAAAGGAAGTATCTGAACCGAAAGTGATAAATTACACCAATTGCTGCAATGATTGACCTTTGAAAGTGAAATGATCTTTGTGTCGGAACCCGGCGTCCAACGTTATCGATAGGCGAACGTTTTTTTACGGTCTCTAAACGTTTTTCAAACCTGGGACGTTTTACATGCGATAGCGGTCGTTATCAGTAACAGGGTCGTTGAATTAACAGCTCTGCTGTTGCTCATGTTCAACTTAAAGAATGGAGGTACCATGTCTAATCCCAGAAAAGTTTTATCAACCAGCCAAAATACTTTCACAGGTATTTGATCAGAGGGTTGGTTTGTCCTCGTGAAAGTTTGGAATTGATAAAACTGAATGAGGATTCTGTCCGATGGATTTTTCCATCGGACTTTTTTTATGAATTCTGTCTCACACAGTGACGCGATCGCCCACCAGGGATCCCACACCGGAAAGGATGTCCCTGATTCCACGCAACGGTATGATCACCCAATCGGGACGGTTGTTTAACTCGTAATTCAATTCGTACACAGCCTTCTCCAAAAGGAATGTCGTCATAAGAATTTCGAGGTCGCTCTTTTCACGTGGAATAAAGGCGCTTCCTTTTACGGTATCGATATACGCCGACATAAAGAAACCACTCATATAGTGATACCACTGTTCAACGAATGGCATCAGGCGCGGGTAATCTTCTTTACGGATCTGATTGTCGAGAAAGAGGCTGCCGTATGCCGCGTAATGGAAGGAACGGATCATACCGGCAACATCGCGCAGCGCGGAACGTTTCAACCGGCGCTCACTGAAGCTGCGCGCTGGCTCACCCTCAAAATCGGTAATCACAAAATCCTTTCCGGTGTAAAGCACCTGTCCAAGGTGATAGTCACCATGTATCCGGATTTTTACAACGTCAATTTTATGTTGGTATATCCGCTTGAAAACGTTTAGGATTTCGTCTTTGTGGTCCATTACAAATTGCGCATCAGCGCGAACTTCTTCGCTCAGCTTATGCATGTTGCGCGCCTGGCTCTGAAATGTACTTCTCACCAGTGATTGAAGACCGGCATAAAGTGAGCGCTGGTAGTGCAACGAATATGGTTCCGGTACAAATTCCGGCGTTGTTCCGCTGGCGAGCAGTTTGTGCATTTCAGCAGTTCGTACACCCAGGAGGAAAGCTTGTTCTGCAACCGGCGCCTCAAGCAACAGCTTCATGCTCTCAGGAATGTTTTCATATTCCACCGGATCAATGATTGAGCCGCGTACTGCTGAAGGTTTCGTGATTTCCGGTTGAGCGAGAATATTTTCATTGAATGTGTCCAGCCGTTCGAGCATAAAGGTCCATGCATCACCGCTGGCTTCAACCAATTCCTGCAAAAGCCCAAGTACTATCGGATCTTTTTCGAAACGCCACTCGATAGCCCCAACGAATGCGGGTATGCTTGGAAACCGCGCCTGTTCGGAAAGAAAACGGGTCAATTCAAGATCGGGGTTTATTGCCCTGTCGACTTTACGAAACAACTTCAGAAAGAACTTGTTGTCGTAGATGATGCTCGTGTTGCTTTGTTCCCCGCCCAGCACGCGTGGACGGATCCGGTCCTGCTGTTTTACATGTTCGGCTAACACATCATTTCCGTAAAACACAATTTCCGAATCAACGCGCAACGTTGTATCGTGACGCGCCATTTTGAGCAGAAGCTCTTCCTGCAATTCGAGTCCATAAATACCATCGTATAGAATGCCTTCGGTTTCGCCAACCTGTAAACGCGCAATCACCGACTGCGGACAGGTGTCGAGCAATTTTTGCTGGAAAGTGTCCGAGCCAAATGAAACCGGAAGCTGGTACGTCTCTGGTAATCCGCTGTCGTACCTTACTTCAATCAGGAAAATTATGGGACTGAATTCTGTTTCGTTTACGATAAGGTGGTCCGTGATCCGGATATCCTCGATGATTCTGCCTTTGCCTCCAAACCATCGCATACGTTGGAAATAGTCATCCAGTACTTTTCGCTCCAGCGTCTCCAATATGGGTTCATCAAGGAGTTCTTTCCAGGCCGCAACGCGGATTGTTTGAAGTTTCCGCTCATTGTCAACGCGGTGTTGTGCCTTCTCGAGTACAAACCAAAGGCAGTCATGTGCACCAAGGGTGAAGAAGTATGGCGCCC
This sequence comes from Bacteroidota bacterium, assembly GCA_023428695.1. Lineage (GTDB taxonomy): Bacteria > Bacteroidota > Bacteroidia > Cytophagales > Cyclobacteriaceae > Ohtaekwangia. Next base: position 131,651 of record JAEYWY010000022.1, on the reverse strand, counting down.
CTTCTTTGATTGTCGGAAACTTGTTGCGACTGAAAACTTCTACAGGAATGTAGCCGTGAAATCGTTCGATATCGATTTCGGCAGGTTGTGTATAGCGTGAAAGGTTAACGATTACAAGCAGCGTCTCGTCTTCAAATGTTCGTGTGAATGCAAGTATCTTGGGATTCTCAGAATGGATGAACTGCATATCGCCACGGCTAAGCGCTTTATATTGTCTTCGCTTGTTAATGAGTCGTTTCATCCACCACAGCAATGAGGATGTACTCTGTGATTGCAGTTCAACATTGAGCGATTCATAATGATACTCCGGATCAAGTATCACCGGCAGGTAAAGACGATGCGGGTTCGTCGACGAAAATCCGGCATTGCGGTCGGCGCTCCACTGCATCGGAGTCCGGACACCATCGCGGTCGCCGAGGTAAAAGTTGTCGCCCATACCGATCTCGTCGCCATAGTAAATGACCGGTGTGCCGGGAAGTGAAAACAAAAGATAATTCAGGAGCTGAATTTTTTTCCGGTTGTTACCCATCAACGGTGCAAGCCGATGCCGGATGCCAAGGTTGATCCGTGCCTTTGGATCCTTCACGTAAACCTTGTACATGTAGTCGCGCTCCTCATCAGTAACCATCTCAAGCGTCAGCTCGTCGTGATTGCGAAGGAATATCGCCCACTGGCATGTTTCCGGGATGTCTGGCGTTTGGTCAAATATATCCGTGATCGGATACCGGTCTTCTGTCTGCAACGCCATGAACATACGCGGCATGACAGGGAAGTGATAGTTCATGTGGCACTCATCGCCGTCTCCGAAGTATGCGGCAGAATCTTCGGGCCACATGTTTGCTTCGGCAAGCAATAACGTTCCCGGGAAATTCTCGTCGATGTGTCGGCGAAGCTTTTTCAGAAACGCATGTGTCTCGGGAAGATTTTCGCCGTTTGTGCCTTCGCGTTCGAAGAGATAGGGAACAGCATCGAGTCTGAATCCGTCTACACCCATTCGGCACCAGAAATTGAGAATGTCAAAAACCTCCTGCTGAACCTGCGGGTTATCGTAATTGAGATCCGGCTGGTGATGAAAGAAACGGTGCCAGTAATACTGACCAGCGACGGGATCCCACGTCCAGTTTGAACTTTCGAAATCCTGAAAGATTATTCTGACGTCCTTGTATTTCGTTGGGTCGTCAGTCCAGACGTAATAGTCTCGTTCCGGGGAACCTTTCGGAGCTCTGCGCGCACGCTGAAACCAGGGATGCTGATCGGAAGTGTGATTGATAACGAGTTCGGTAATGATCTTGAGATTTCGTGCATGTGCTTCCTTGAGGAGCTGCTGAAACTGGCGAAGGTCACCGTACGCAGGATTGATTGAATAATAATCGGAAATATCGTAACCATCATCGCGCAGCGGTGATGGATAAAAGGGTAGCAGCCAGATTGCCGTAATACCAAGGTCTTTAAGGTAGTCGAGTTTTTCCAGGAGCCCACGGAAGTCACCGATTCCATCGCCGCTTCCGTCGCGAAATGCCTTGATATGAAGTTCGTAAATTACTGCATCCTTATACCAATGCAATTTATCGTCAAATGTCTGATGGGTCTGGGACATAGATTTACTTTTTGTGGGATCTTGCAGGGCTCCATTAAAACTTAAAAAAAATATACCAAGCCACCGACCTTAGGCCAATGACAATTCTGTCTCTATTGAAGTATTAAATTCTACACAAATAGTGTAAATAGAAAGAAATATCCACCTTACCAGCCCGGTCTTATGCCGGGAGCATAAGGGAATTCCTGGGATTGATAGTACTTCAGATCATTTTCCGGTTTTTCGAGATCATCCGGAATCTTTTGTTTTGAGAAAGATTGGAAATAGAGTACGCATGCGTCACGCCACCAGCGAGCTTCCTTTTCCTGGATTTTCAATAACGTTGTGATATGATCAAAACGCTCCGGATCAATCGCATTCTTTACACTCTGCCATTGCGTCTGGAGGCCCGATACGTCTTTAGCACCAGAATAGTAATGGTAGCATAGCTCGTCCCATAACGTTTTGCCTGATTTCATGCGAAAGGTCCACGGCAGATGATGAAACCACAACAGGTATTCATCAGGGCATGTTTTGGCATCTTCGTAAATCTTCTGCACACGCGGATGATACTGTTCCAGCGCATTGCTGCCCGTCTTCGTACGGTCAAACCCGACGCCAAGGCTATCTGCTTTATGGTAATACACCGAAGTCCAGTCTTCGCGCTGTTTGTTGGCAATCCACGGCGCGGGTCCGTAGTGGTGGCTCCAACCCATGATGTGATGGAGTCCGAGTGGTGTCATGTAGTTTACCGTGATTTCGCGCGAACGCATCATCATGTCAACAATGGTTGAACGCGCGCGGTCATTGGTTGTGAAAGTCATCGATGTCCACTCGTTAGCAAGTTGTTGAACATCAGCGTCGGGATTCCAGGCCATCCGCCCATAAGCGTACCAGTTGGCCTGCGCAAAGGGATGGCCACACCAGTTTCTGTCGTTGCCGATATTCGAGACACCGGCGATAGCAGTCAGGGTATCGTTAAACAATGTCCCGTCGATTACTTTCCTCACTGTCGATCCTTCACCTTTTATGAACGTGTCGCTGTCCAGTACCTCGCCAAAAAGCGTGGGCAGATAAACAAGGTGTGTGGCAAAACCCAGATACTCCTGTGTAAGCTGGAACTCCATCATCAACGGTGTTTGCGGCGTTGCTCCAAACAGGGGATGAAACGGTTCACGCGGTTGAAAGTCAAGCGGTCCGTTCTTTACTTGCACGATAACATTCGGAAGAAACTTTCCGTCCAGCGGAACAAACTCGTTATACGCTTGCTTCACGCGGTCGGTTTTGTCTTCGTTCGCATAGACAAATGCACGCCACATTACGATACCGCCAAACGGTTGAACGGCTTCGGCAAGCATGTTGGCACCGTCGGCATGTGAACGCTTGTAATTCTGCGGCCCCGGCTGTCCCTCGGAGTTAGCCTTGACGAGGAATCCACCAAAATCCGGAATGAGTGAATAAATTTCCTTCGCTTTATCCTGCCACCAGCGACGTACGTCCGGATCAAGCGGATCTGCTGTAGGAAGTTTTCCGATTTCAATGGGCGCGCTGAATCGCGCGGTGAGGTATACGCGAATGCCATACGGCCTGAACACATTGGCAAGTGCCTGTACTTTTTCAAGATAAGGCCGTGTGAGCACGAGCGCGTTTGCATTCACGTTGGTGACTACAGTTCCGTTGATACCCACGGAAGCGTTGGCCCGTGCATAGTCCTGATATCGCGGATCGATGTAGTCCGGAAGTTTGTGCCAGTCCCAAAGCGAAAATCCTGCATAGCCGCGTTCGACAGTCCGGTCAAGGTTGTCCCAATGATTTAACAGCCGGTGATTGATCTTTGGCGTACTTGTAATCGCGACGGCTTGCAACGGAGAGGCTGTCTGCAGGAGGCGCAGAAAATGGAAGCTGCCATACAGGAGTCCGATGTCTGAGTTGGCAGTTATTATGATGCATGTCTTTCCCTTCGTGGTTTGGGTCTGGATCAGGTAACCTTCTCTGCCCTGCGCTGCTACGCGGCTTTTTATCTCCTGAAATTGCTTCATCACGTCTTCATCGGCCGTGGCGATGATGAGTGTTCCGTTTTCCGTTTTTGCAGATGCAGGAATTGATTTGCCGAGCAATCCGGAAAAACCTTTCTCCAATTCTGCTGCGATGATTTCCCTGGTGGGTGAGCTTTTCCGAAGAAAGACACTTTGGATCCGTGACTGATAATCTTTTAAACGTGCGGCGTCCGTTACGCAGGGATAACGCAGCCATAGCTCGTACCCGTCTTCGGCCGACAACGTCAGCATACTGAAAAGAAATAGCAGGCAGATACCAAATATTCTAAGCATAGTCAAAGGGTTGTATGATTGTCTAGTTGTCTCCTTTGCGGAGCGAAGATTCGCGGATAACCAGTCTGTGTTTCAGCACCATCGAATCCATACTGGCTCCTTCGGTTTTGTTGAGCCTGCGTATGAGTAGTGACGCGGCAACTTCCCCCATTTCGTGTCCGGGGTAATCAACGGTGGTGAGATTGGGTTCGATCACTTTCGAATGGGGGTCGTTGTTAAATCCTGCAACGGCAATTTCTCCGGGTATCTTGATACCTGAAAGCTTAAGCTGCCGAATACAACTTACCGCACACGAGTCGTTCGCCGAGAAGATTCCGTCGGGCATTGGACGCATTTCGCGGATCTGGTCTGCTGCTTCAATTCCCGCCTGATCACTGAGGTTATTGATGATGACAAGTTTTTCATCGTATGGAATTCCATTCTCCTCGAGCGCCTGCCTGTAGCCACGTAAACGATCGGAATATACGTTTCTGTTAAGGTTCGCCGTGATGTGAACGATGCGTCTGCATCCCTGCGAGATGAGGTGTTGTGTTACTTCGTATCCCGCTTTTTGATTGTCGATTACGATCGTAGTGCAATTCGGGTGTTCGAGAATACGGTCGAAGAAGATCACCGGAATTCCTTTATCAAGAAACAGCTCGAAATGTTTTGTATCTTCCGTGTCGTACGCGGCTGAGACCAGGAGTCCGTCAACGCGGCTGTTAAAAAGCGTTCTTACGTTCATAGCTTCCTTCCGGACCGATTCCAGACTCTGGCTGATGACAAGGTTGTATCCCGCTTCATTCGCTACTTTCTCAATACCAGAAATAACAGTAGACATGAAGTAGCTGTTAAGCCGGGGGACAATCACACCGATTGTATTCGTTCGGTTTCGCCGGAGACCGCTTGCAAAGTGATTGTGTTGGTAGCCCATTTCCCGGGCTTTCTCGAGAATGCGGCGCTTGGTGTCTTTCTTAATTGCGGGGTGGTCTTTGAGGCCGCGGCTGATCGTTGCGGGAGAAAGACTCAGCGCCTCAGCGATATCGTAAATAGTGACGTCTTTCTGAAAGCTCATGGTAAGGACATTCTGCAAAAGATAAGAAACTAAACTGGAAAATTGGAATTAAATCGGTTGCATTGACTGGCGTATGCGTTCGACTCAATTTCTTACCAAAAGTAAAAAAATATTCTGCAATCGGTTGCAATTGGAGCAATTATCATTGATTTTAGCGGTGAATCGACGTTTCAAAAGCCATCCTAAATTTTTCCTATGCTAACCAACTCACACTCAGTATTTCCCGTCACATTGCTGCTCGTATTATGTCTGGGATTCGCCGTACCCAGTAGCGCGCAAATCGCCGACGGCAAATGCAAATTTCTTGGGAATGTCGTCAACAGCAGTGTTCCAGCGGATTTTGGACAATACTGGAATCAGATTACTCCCGAGAACGGTGGCAAGTGGCAATCCCTGGAACCGACTCAGGATGGTTACAACTGGAATGCAATGGATGTTGCATACGACTACGCTACCACTAACGGGATACCGTTCAAGCATCATACGTTCATCTGGGGAAATCAGCAACCTGCATGGATTGAAACCCTGACCACTGAAGAACAACTGGCGGAGATTGAAGAGATGATGGAGTTGGTGTGTACGCGATATCCTGATATGGCGTTTATCGATGTCGTTAACGAACCGTTGCATGATCCGCCGAGCGGACCGGGAAACGGAAATTACATCGACGCGCTTGGTGGAGCGGGTGCCACCGGCTGGGATTGGGTGATCAAATCTTTCGAACTTGCACGGGGGTATTGCCCAAACGCGAAACTCCTTATCAATGAGTACGGCATTATTAACGACAATACACGAACGACACAATATCTCGCGATTATCAAGCTGTTAGGCGACCTCGGTCTTGTTGACGGAATTGGCGTACAGGGTCACCGTTTTGAGTTGGAAAACGCACCGGAGGCAACGCTCAAAGCTAATCTCGACAAGCTTGGTGCGACAGGACTTCCCGTATACATCTCTGAATTCGATCTGGGTAATATTGGCAATACAGGCACCCCGAATGACAATCAGCAACTCGATCTGTACAAAAAGATTTTTCCTGTACTCTGGAATCACACCGCTGTGCAGGGCATCACGCTATGGGGATATCGTCAGAATGAGACGTGGCAAGAAACTGCATTCCTCAAACGAAGCAACAACTCGGAACGCCCGGCACTCGCATGGCTGAAGGAATACGTACCGGAAACTTATGGTGGAACGTTCTGCTATCCGATTACTTCTGTTGAAAAGGATGATTCAGGGTTTTCTGTCTACCCGAATCCCTCGCATGGCGCAGTCATAACGATATCGGTACCCGCAGGTGCGCGCGAAGTCGCTATCCGCGACCTTAAGGGCGCGACGATCAATACAATACAACAAAACTTCAGCGAGGCGACTGAGATCGTGTGGACTGCACCGAAAGGCATTTATCTGTTGCAGTTGAAAAAACGCAACAGCATTATCACGCGCAAGCTGGTGGTGAACTAGTTTCGCGCGTTTACTTTCTTCCGTATTCGCCGTTGACCAATCGGAGAATTCCGAGCGGATTGCCGGCCTTCAATTCTTCGGGAAGCAATTCATCCGGAAACGCCTGGTAACAAACTGGTCTGCAGAAGCGCAGGATCGCGAGTGTGCCCACGGACGTTGTGCGGCTATCCGAAGCAGAAGGATAAGGACCACCGTGCACCATCGCATGACAAACCTCAACGCCAGTAGGGTAGCCGTTGATCAGCAGTCTGCCCACCTTTTGTTCGAGGATTTCAAAAAGGTCGCGGTATTCAAGCAGGTCCTGTTGTGTTCCATGAACAGTCGCCGTAAGGTGTCCCGAAAGTTTCTTCGCAATTTCCAGTAGCTGTGAGCGGGTGTTTGCGCCTACTGCCAGCGTTGATGGACCGAAGACTTCCTGCTCAAGCGATTCGTCCCGGAGGAAATCTGAACCAGCAACTTCAAGGAATGCGGCACCGCCGAGGCAACCATCGCCCTGAGGAGTTCCCTTTGCGAGTACCCGTACCGTTGAATTGCTGCCGAGGCGTTGGAGGCCTTCCTCGTAACTGCGTTGAATCCGGCTGTTGAGCATCACGCCCGGGGCGATACCACCTATTGTTTCGGCAAGTTGCGTCTTAAACGCCTGTGCCGTATCTGAATCCTGCAAAACTACCAGGCCCGGGTTGGTACAAAACTGACCGGTTCCCATGGTGACCGACGCGGCCAGATCCCTCGCAATAGCTTCGCGGCGTTCGGATAAGGCGCCGGGCAAAATGAAAACGGGATTCGTGCTGCCCATTTCTGCGTATACCGGTATCGGTACATCGCGCCTGGCGGCCTCATCGAATAGTGCTTTTCCTCCGTGAAATGAACCGGTGAATCCAATCGCGCAAATGTCCTTATGACGCACAATAGCAAGTCCCACGCGTGTACTGTGGCCGTGCACCATGGAAAATGTTCCTTCGGGCATACCTGCCTTTTGGACCGCGCGCTGTATGGCTAAACCAACAAGTTCACTCGTGCCGGGGTGGGAGGGATGCGCTTTCACAACCACCGTACATCCTGCAGCGAGTGCCGAAGCAGTGTCGCCGCCGGCAACGGAAAACGCAAGCGGGAAATTGCTTGCACCAAACACACCTACAGGGCCAAGAGGTCGTAACATGCTGCGGATATCAGGACGAGGTAACGGCTTTCGCTCCGGGTCGGCCAGGTCGATACGTGCATCAACCCATGAGCCCTCACGAAGCAGCGATGCGAACAACCTGAGTTGATTCACGGTGCGTGCTCGTTCACCAATCAATCTGGCTTCCGGTAATCCCGTTTCCTCCATAGCGCGTCGAATGAGATCGTCGCCCAGTGCATTAATCTCGTCCGCAATTGCGTCGAGTAGCGTGGCTTTTTCACTTCCACTTTTTCGGCGATACGTTGCGTAAGCTTTCGTGGCCAATTGAATGGCGCTGTTAATGTCGTCATCGCTGGCTTCGTAAAAACCAGGTTCCAGGTTTTTTCCTGAAGACGGATTAACGCCAAAAAACTTTTCACCTTCTGATTTCGAAAGCGCGTTTCCGATGATACTTCTTCCTGCCAAAGTCGTCATAAGTAATTCCGGGTCATTTAAGTGTCACAGTTATGCAACGGTATTGATAAGCGTTCCGATGGGTTCAATCGTGATACGGATTTCATCGTTCTTTTTGAGTGTGAAATCGCTACCGGGTACAATACCGGTGCCGGTCATTAGCAGACTGCCGTACGGAAAACTGCATGCCTTGTAAAGATAGCTCACGAGTTCTTCAAAGGAGCGTTTGATCTGATTAATCTCAATGCTTCCCTCAAAAACCTTTTCGCCACGGAATATCTCCAGTTGAATGACCGTTGACGGATCGAGCGGAGTTTTTGTTACAAATATGCAGGGTCCGATCGCAGCGCTTTTGTCATAACATTTCGCTTGCGGAAGGTACAAAGGATTTTCACCTTCAATGCTTCGCGAGCTCATGTCATTGCCGATCGTATAGCCAACGATCTTGCCCGAAGAAGTGATCATTAGTGTGAGTTCCGGCTCGGGGACGTCCCACGTGGAGTCTTCCCGAATGCAGACAGGTTCACCAGGTCCTGAAGTGCGATGCGCTGTCGCCTTGAAGAAAATCTCAGGGCGTGGCGCTTCATATACGTGCGCATAGAAGTGTGCACCACCTGTGTCTTTGGACTCTTCCTGTCTTCCTACTTTACTTCTGAAATACGTAACACCAGACGCCCAGATTTCCTGGTTGTGAATTGGTGCCTGGGCGTGTTCGCGAGCGAGTCCGGCACCACGGTCATCGGGTCCGCGTTCACGCGAAAGCTTCAGCATCTTGTCATAGAGATTATCATCATTGACGAATTGATCCCAGTGTTCATTCTCGAGGGTTGTAAATTTTCCTTCATGCTCGATCACTACGCCTTGTGGTACTTTGTAAATTTTCATGAGGTTGTCCTTATTTATTTTGTTTTGTTATGCAATGAATATGTATGTCAGATAGACCAATAACGCGGCCGTTGTACCGAGTACGAATGTACCGAGCGTAAATAGTCTGTAGCTGTTTCGGACGTCCAGTCCGGTAAGTTGTGAAATCACCCAGAAAAAGCTGTCGTTCGCGTGGGAAACGACCGCGGAACCCGCACCGATAGCGACAACCACCAGGGCTTTTTCCATAGCTGTTTCGAATCCAAGAGAAGGCATAAGCGGACTCAGCAGTGATGCCGTTGTTATCAGGGCGACCGTCGACGAGCCTTGCGCTGTTTTTAACGCAGCTGCGAGAAGGAAAGGCAACCAGACGCTTAGTCGGTAATGTACAAGTGTATCACTCAACAAATCCGTGATGCCGGAGTTCTGGAGAATTTTTCCAAAGACGCCACCTGCACCGGTGATCAAAATGATGATTGCAGCGTCCTTCAACGCCTGGCCTACCCATCCTTCCGAAGAAAGCATTGACTTCTCAAGCTTTTTCGGGAGCAGCAGCGCCAGCGCCATTCCGATAAACAGTGCAATGACCGGTTCGCCGATGAAGTTGATTGTTTGAAAAACACTTTCGGGCAATTGTTCCGAGTATTGCTGGACCAGAGACTTTGCTACAATCAGTACAATCGGCAGAATAATCGGAACGGCAGAGATAGCTGCGCCGGGAGCGTTAGCCGCACGATTCTGCAACACTTCATCCGACAACTCGGGCGAGGGATTGATGTACGTTTTACCTGCGTAGGAGGATGCAAACATGATTGCCGGAATAAGTGTAAGCAGGCTGATCGGAATTCCGACCATCATCACAAGTCCAAGGTCTGCGCCGAGAATTCCCGCTGCAGCGATTGGTCCTGGCGTCGGCGGTACCATGACGTGTGATGCAGTCAGTCCGAGGCCAAGAGCGATAGCCGGACCTGCCAGGGAAATCCCCGCCTTCTTTGCGAGGCTCTTGGCCAGCGGCGACATCAATAAGAATCCACTGTCAGCAAAGACGGGAATTGAGACGATGTAACCTATGATACCCATCGCGGGAGTAACGCGTTTTCTCCCGGTGAGTCGCAGCACTTTTTCAGCGAGTTTGTAAGCCCCGCCGGTGTTTTCCAGGAACGTGCCTATCAGGACACCGAAGACAATAATGAAACCGATTTTGCCCAGTGTTCCTCCAAAGCCTTCGTTAATGGATTGCAGGATCGTCGCCAGCGGCATACCGGAGACGAGACCGAAACTGATGGCGACGATAAAAAGAGTCAGGAACGGATGAATGTGTAATCGCGTCGTGAGTACGACAATCAGCAGGATGCTGATGACGAGGTAAATAAGTAGCATTGGTTTGGTTATGACAAAGTTTTTGACCGCGGCACCAACAAAGCCACTACACCTTTCACTGAACGGTCGTCGATTAAATAAAAATACTGCGCGGATATCCGCATCCTGCATCAGAATCCAACCACTTTCCAGATGCTGGTTTGGGCGTCAGCATCTGACCGAAAAAAAGGGGAGTTTTTCTTTCGCGACCGTCAAGTTCTGTGACATGAGCTAATAATCCAAGCCGGGCTGATTTTTTTATGGACAATTTAATGGAGGTACCCGGGTTCGACTCTATAGTATAGAGGAGTGGAGCATAAAGTAATGACTGGTCTGGTACCAGGCATGTTCTGAATAATCAAAGGTATGAGAGGAACAGTTGCGGGTTTATGATCGGATAAACAAAGCGGACCATTTTTCAATTTCTGACACCAAAACGCCAAAACGAATTACTGAAAAAGGGGCAAAACCCGCTATTTCTTGCAATTTTATTAAATCGGTTGCATTGGCCTTTCGAACATTGAAAACGGTTTAGAACGATTTCTGCGGAAAAATTATTGCAATCGGTTGCATTTTCAGATCGGATGACTGATCTTTAATCATTCTTCGGAGCGGACTCACTCCGGAGACTGGTCCAAACCTTTATCCATTAAACTAAACCCTATGAAAAATGTAGCTCTACTACGTGCACACCCCAGCAGGAAAAGATGCCGCTGCCTTTCCTTGTTGGTAATGATTTTCGCAGCGCTGATAACTCAGGCCGCATACGCTCAAAGCACCGTAACCGGTCAGGTTGTCGATGAAGCCGGTTCCGGGTTGCCGGGGGTTAACATTTTGTTAAAAGGTACTACCATAGGTACAACAACGGACTCCAATGGTGAGTATGCTATTGAAGTGCCGGGGGCAAATGCTATCCTTGTGTACTCGTTCATCGGCTATGAAGCTCAGGAAGTGACTGTCGGCGCCAGATCGTCTATCAACATCACACTCGTTCCGAGTATTGAGTCACTTGCTGAAGTCGTTGTAATCGGGTATGGTACCCAGCGTCAGGAAGCAGTGACCGGATCAGTTGCATCGATAAGTGGTGACGTAATGCGAGACGTTCCGTCTGGAAACATCACACAGGCACTTCAGGGTCGTTTACCTGGTGTCGAGTTCGCTCAAACCTCCACGCAGCCCGGGGCTTCTACACGAATCAGGATTCGTGGTACGCGATCACTCACTGCAAGCAACGATCCGCTTATCGTACTTGATGGAATTCCGTTCGTTGGTTCAATCGCTGATATCAACCCGAATGACATCAAGAGCGTCGATATCTTGAAGGATGCATCAGCCACAGCTATTTACGGATCACGTGGTGCAAACGGGGTCATTCTTGTAACGACCTACAAAGGTCAGAAGGGACAAAAGGCAAGAGTAAGCTACAATGGATTCCATGGTGCCAAGAAAGTTTTCGCACCGTATCCCCTGATGAGCGGACCTGACATGGTCAAGTTGAGACAACTCAATATTCCGTATACTTCATATGGTCTTGATGAGGCGGAAGATGTCGATACCGATTGGCAAGACCTGATGTACAGAACAGCAACGATTACGAGTCATGATGTAGGACTTAGCGGTGGAACTGATAACGGAACCTATAGCTTTGGAGCAGGATATTTCCTGGATCAGGCTGTTATTCCGACTCAGCAATACAGTCGTTATTCTTTGCGGGGTTCTGTTGACCAGGAAGTGGGTAAATATTTCCGGGTTGGATTCACAACCAACAGCAACTTCAGCACAAGTCAGGGAAATCAGGTAAACGTCGGAAACCTGCTTCGTATGACGCCGGTAGCCGATCCGTTTAATGACGACGGCACCTGGAAACGTACTGTAAGGACCGCTATTGATGAGCCATGGGTTTATTCACGCGACATCGTCGAAGATCTCGAAGATGTTTGGTTGAGTGAAACACGCTCCTTTGCGACATATAACTCTCTTTATGGTGAAGTTAAAATTCCGTGGGTTGAAGGTCTTAAGTATCGCGTCAACGTTGGTCTTGACTATCGTCAAAGCAATGGTGGCGCTTACACAGGCGAGGGTATAATGAGCACGAACCCCGACACGGAATCGACCGCTTCGATCAGCAACACGCATACACGTCACTGGCTGGTTGAAAACCTGATCACTTATGATCACACTTTCAATTCTGTGCATAACATTAATTTCACCGGACTCTATTCTGCAGAAAAGAATGCTTATAACCGCTCACGCATAACTGCGCGCGACATCCCGGCTGACCACTTTCAATTCTATAACCTCGGCCAGGCTGCAGGAGAAATCAACGTACCTCCGGGGGATCAGCAATACGAAGTCTGGGGTCTGATGTCATGGATGGGTCGTGTGATGTATTCATACAACGACCGCTATATGGTCACTGCTACATTGAGATCGGATGGATCCTCACGTCTGGCAGAAGGTCACAAATGGCACACCTATCCGGCATTCTCTGTGGGTTGGAATATTGCTGAAGAATCGTTCATGAGTAATATTGCACCCATCAACATGCTTAAGCTTCGCGTTGGCTATGGTCAAACATCCAACCAGGCTGTTAATCCGTACGCAACGCTTGGACTCCTGTCGACGCGGCCATACAACTTCGGTTCCGAATATTCCACAGGCTATCTCGTAACACAGTTGCCTAGTCCTTACCTGGGATGGGAATTCTCCAAAACGACTAACATCGGTATCGATTTCTCGCTTCTTAAGGATCGCCTTTCAGGTACCATTGAATACTATATGACGAAGACCGAGGACCTGCTGTTGAGCAAAGGACTGCCCGCAACTTCCGGGGTAAGTTCTGTAACCGAGAACATTGGCCGTACTGAAAACAAGGGGATTGAAATCTCACTCAATGGTGTGATCGTGGAAAATAACGGCTGGACATGGGAGGCAGGGTTTAACCTTTATGCAAACCGCAATAAGCTCCTGTCTCTTGCCTCTGGTTCTGAGCGCAATGAAGCCAACTGGTGGTTCGTAGGACATCCGATCGATGTAATTTACGATTATGAGAAGATCGGGTTGTGGCAGGAAGAAGATCCTTACAGGGATATTCTTGAGCCTGGAACGAACACTCTTGGCATGATCAAGGTGAAGTACACCGGTGATTACAATCCTGACGGAAGCCCTACACGCGCAATCGATGCACAGGATCGTCAGATCATGAGCATGATTCCTGATTTCCAGGGCGGCTTCAATACCCGGGTTGGTTATAAAGGCTTCGATCTCAGTTTGGTCGGAGTATTCCAAAGCGGTGGCCTTCTGAATAGTACACTATATGGTGGAGGAGGTTATCTCAACTTGCTGAATGGCCGCAATGGAAACGTGAAGGTAGACTATTGGACACCCGAAAATACCGGTGCAAAGTATCCGAATCCTGAAAGTATCAGAAGCGGTGATAACCTGAAGTATGCAAACACACTTGGATATTTCAGTGCTTCTTATATGAAGATTCGGACTATCACCCTGGGTTACAACTTCAATCAACTCAGAGACAGGAATATCAACCTCCGTGTTTACGTCACTGCACAGAATCCGTTTGTTATGTTCTCACCGTATCACAAAGAGTCGGGAATGGATCCTGAAACAAACTCTTTTGGTAACGAAAATGCCGCCGTTAACATGTCTGAGAACTTGCGACGCATCCTTACCATTGGTACGAATACGCCATCTACGCGTAATTACCTCATCGGTGTTAACCTTACCTTCTAGACTAAAAAAATATGCAACGAATAAACGTAAACAAATTAGCCTTGGCAGCGGTAATGACTCTGGTTATGCTGTCGTGCTCCGAGATCCTGGACGAAAAGCCCAGGAGCATTTACGAGCCGGGATTCTTCCGGACGGAAAAAGGCGTATACGGCGGTCTTACGTCAATGTACGCTCACCTGAGGTATATCTATGGTCAGCCATACTATTACAACACTCTTGAAACAGGAACGGACGAATACACCTGGGGGCAGAGTGCGGACCAGAACTTTAAGGTGATGGATATCAGCGGCGAGGGCGAAATCACGCCAACAAGTAGCCGCAGCGATGTGATCTGGGGTGTTTGCTTCAGCAATATCAACACAGCCAGCGGGATCATTGAGAATGCCGAGGCTGCGGGAATTGCGTCGTCTCTGATCGCCGAGGCGCGATTCTTCAGAGCGTTTGACTATTTCCTTCTTGTGCAGACATTCGGTGGCGTTCCGTTGGATCTTGGCGCCGGTGAACTCAAATTCAACACAAGCCCCTCCACAACTTCGGTTCGTAATACGGTTCCTGAAGTTTATACTAAAGCAATTTTTCCCGATCTTATCACTGCCGTTCAGGAATTGCCTGAAACCGGCCGCGTAACAGGTGGGGCAACCAAGACGCTCGCACGGCTGTATCTCGCAAAAGCGTATCTGACCTATGCATGGTGGCTGGAAAACCCGAATAATATTCCAACCTATCCGGCAGCGGATCGTGTTGACCCTGATGGTCATAACGCACAGTACTATTTCCAGCAAGCGTATGATATCGCGACAACGGCAATTGACAATCCGGGACCGTTTGGGCTGGTTGAAACCTACTACGATCTTCACGTAGGTGGTAACGATAGGAACAAGGAGATGCTTCTGTACGCAGACCACACTCAGGAAAGTGAGTTCTACAACGGAACATGTATCAACTGTTTTGCAGGAACGGATCCGGGTGGAAACTCGGCAGTCTGGATGGTAACATGGAACTACACTGAAATCAGGAGTGCAGCAAATCCTGATGGAACAACCGGTGTTAGCTCTGTTCAACGTGAAGCTGCACAGGCGCTTGGACGTCCATGGACCCGTATGGCCCCCACCATTGGTGCGATTCGGAACACATTTGCTGATAAGACTAACGATTCTCGTTACGATGGCACTTTCACTACTGTGTATCGTGGCAACTGGCCAAAGGGCGGCGTGCCGAATGATGTTCTTTACAACGCGAACAATATGCCTGTATCGCCTGGGGATCCAATTCTTACTTTCCTGGATGATGACTCCGAGATGGCCAACATCGAATATCCTGCTGGCGGTAACTTCCCCGGCAAAAACGTGCCTGCCGTAGGCGCCGGTCAATTGCCTGGCAGGGCTGATTTCGTTGTCTCTCCTAATGGTATTGGTCGTCGTGTTTTTCCTGGCCTTTGGAAGATGGGTGTGTACCGGACCGACAACGGCGGGGGACTTGGACAGCCCAACGCAAACAGTACCCGTCCATTCAAGATTGCTAGATTCTCGGAACTCTACTTTGTGGCAGCAGAAGCTGCAGTGAAAGGTGCGACTACAGTTGCTGGTAAGTCAGCTCATGATCTGATCAATGTTATCCGCGCCCGTGCAGGTAAATGGCGTTGGGACAATGCCGAAAACGTAGAGCGCATTGAAGACAATAGCGCTGCATTGATTGCAGAAACTCCTGCCGTGATTGATATAGACTATATTCTCGAAGAAAGCTCCCGCGAATATTTCGGCGAAGGCTACAGATGGTTAGATCTTGTGCGTACACAGAAATGGGAGGAAGTCGCAGGTACTTACGAGATATGTGGACCGAACTTCGGTGACCACACGCCACAGGTCGTCAACCGCGATATCCAGCCATATCACTATCTGCGCCCTATACCTCAGGGTCAGCTTGATGCTATGGAAGTGAGTGTGGAAGAGAAGAACGCATATCAGAACCCGGGCTATGTATTCGAATAATTGTTAATTTGGGTTATATTTTTAAGAAGGGTTGCTCCCCTGAGCAGCCTTTCTTTTTTAATCAAATGGAACGGTAATTGAATTACCAATCTTAAACCGGGGAAATCATCACTCTGGATGATATTCTTCCTGCATGGGTCATCCTAACCTGAGGCAAAACTTCGCGCGGTCTTAAGGCCCGTCGCGTCTGTCTTATTGGAGTTCGGATCCAAAAGGAAAATGGATTATACTTCGGGTCGAAACCTACCAAAAACAACACATGAAAACTCTTGTTCACTTTCTATTTGTCTCAGCCTTTCTGTGCTTTCAATCTGACTCAAAACCCACGCTGAAAGATGCCTTTAAAGGTAAATACCTGATTGGCGTTGCCGTGAACCGCGGACAAATACATCAACGGAACGAGAATGAAAACAAAATAATTACCTCGGAATTCAACTCACTGACCGCCGAGAACGACATGAAATGGATGCATATCCACCCAAAGGAAGATGAATACAATTTCGAACATGCGGATAAGCTTGTGAGTCTGGCTGAAGCGCATGATATGTTCGTAGTCGGGCACACCCTGGTTTGGCATAGTCAGCTTGCTCCTTGGGTACTCAAGAATGAAGCCGGTGGCAAGGTCGACAGCGCGACCCTGATGCTTCGTGTCAAAAATCATATTTCTACCATCATGGGCCGCTACAAAGGAAAGATCGGAGGTTGGGATGTCGTGAATGAAGCACTTGCCGAGGATGGTTCGTTGAGAAAATCCGGATTCCTGGAAATCGCCGGAGAAAGTTTTATTGAAAACGCGTTTCGGTTTGCATACGAAGCCGACCCGAAAGCAGAACTCTATTATAACGATTACAACCTTGTAAATCGTGACAAACGGGATGGTGCCATTCAACTGGTCAAAAAGCTTAAAGAGAAGGGTATCAAAATCGATGGCGTGGGAATTCAGGCCCACTGGGGACTGGACTACCCTTCACTTGCCGAAATCGAAGAAGCCATTGAGAAATTTTCAGCGCTTGGCGTTCAAGTGATGTTCACGGAATTAGACGTCTCGGTCCTGCCAAGTCCTTTCAGAATGCCAACGGCAGACGTATCTGTTCGGTTTGAGAACAATCCGACAATGAACCCTTATCCCAATGGTTTGCCCGATTCGGTTCAGAACCAACTGGCCGATCGATACAGAGATATTTTCCAACTGTTCAATAAACACGCCGATAAAATCAGCAGAGTGACCTTTTGGGGACTCCATGACGGCGTGTCGTGGAAAAACAATTTTCCGATTCGCGGACGTACCGACTATACGCTTTTGTTTGATCGGGAACTGAAGCCAAAGAAAGCGTATTTCAGTGTGCTTGAATCTGTGAGTAGTACTCGTATTGAACGCAGAGATTGAGTCATGATCAGGACTAACGCCAGAAGCAGGGTCAATTACAGATTATCAGTCGTTCTGATTTTGTTTCTTGTCTCCGGGATACGATGCAGTGCGCAGGCAACGCACCCGAATCTGGAGGCGAGGACTGCAGTGGCTTTGAATGATCCGTTTTCTGATGCATCATTTCTAACGAACGAAAAATCCAGGAGTGCGTTTGCGTTGGTTGATAGCGGAAACCCTGCTGGAATCCTTGTGAGCAACTCGGATTATGCAGGCGTAGTCAGAGTCGCCCGACTGTTTCAAAAAGATCTGTCTCAGGTCTCAGGGAAAAATGCTGAGTTGATTGTTGGCGAGAGCGGTTCGGGTAATGTTGTAATTGTTGGAACCCTTGGCCGCAGCACATTAATTGACAAACTTGTTAAAGAGAAGAAGGTCGATGCTTCCATGCTTAAGAGTAAGCGGGAACAGTTTATGATTATTCCGGTGAAGCAGCCCATGAAGGGCGTGGCAAACGCGCTTGTAATTGTCGGGAGTGATAAGCGTGGGACCATTTTCGGAATGTTTGAACTATCGGCGCAAATGGGAGTTTCACCCTGGTACTGGTGGGCCGACGTTCCGGCGAAAGTGCGCCAGAATATTTTTGTTAAACCCGGAAAGCATACACTCGGAGAACCGAAAGTCAGGTACCGCGGCATCTTCATCAACGACGAAGCCCCCGCACTTCGCAATTGGGCGCAAGAGAAATTCGGCGGCTTTAACCACAAATTTTACGAGAAAGTATTTGAACTTATACTTCGAAACAAAGGCAACTACCTGTGGCCTGCGATGTGGCGACCTGCCGCTTTCGCTGCTGATGATGCTGAAAGCCCCCGCCTTGCAGATGAGTACGGAATTGTGATTTCAACTTCGCACCATGAACCCATGATGCGCGCACACGACGAATGGAGTCGCTTTAATGGTGGTGACTGGAACTACCGAACCAACAAGGAAAAGCTGCAAGAATTCTGGCGTGGTGGCATTGAACGAATGGGCGACCTGGAAAGTGTCGTAACGCTGGGCATGCGCGGCGACGGCGATGAAGCGATGTCCGAAGAAACCGCGGTGGGCTTATTGCAGGAGATTATCGCTGACCAACGCAAGATCATCACAGACGTTACCGGCAAACCTGCAGACGCCACTCCACAGGTATGGGCGGTGTATAAGGAAGTTCAGGACTACTATGACAAAGGCCTGCGCGTTGACGATGATATCCTGATACTGCTTTGTGACGATAACTGGGGCAACCTTCGCATCCTCCCTAAGAAAGAAGACCGTCAGCGAAAGGGCGGGTATGGCATTTACTATCACTTTGATTTTGTCGGCGGACCTGTTTCATACCGATGGTTAAACGTTACACAAATTGAACGCGTGTGGGAGCAGATGAATCTCGCTTATCAATGGGGTGTAAAGGATCTGTGGATTGTCAACGTTGGGGACATCAAACCCATGGAGCTTCCGATAAGTTTTTTCCTGGACTTTGCCTGGGATCCGAAAGGCATCCGGGCATCGGACCTTCCGAACTATTATCTAAAATGGTCGAAGCAACAGTTCGGCGATACGTTCGCGCAGGAAATCGCTGAAATTCTTGCACTGTACACGAAATACAATGCACGCCGTACGCCTGAAATGCTAAAGCCCGATACCTATAGCCTCACCAACTACGGCGAGGCCGACAGGATTGTCGGGGAATACCGCAAGCTGGCCGCAGATGCCAGGAGCGTCTACCAGAGACTTCCGGACACTCAAAAGGCCGCATTTTATCAGCTTGTATTGTCTCCGGTGGAGCTATGCAGCAACCTGAATGAAATGTACGTAGCGGCCGGAAAAAATGCGCGATACGCTGCACAGGGCCGTGCTTCGGCAAACTATTACGCAGACAAGGTGAAAGAACTTTTCGATCGTGATGCATCACTTACCAGGGAGTTTCATGAGAGACTGCTCGATGGAAAATGGAACCACATGATGTCGCAAACGCACATCGGGTATACAAACTGGAACAATCCGCCCGTGAACAAGATGCCGGCTGTATCGCATGTGCATGTTCCTGAAAAAGGAAGTCTGGGCTACGCCGTTGAACATGCGCCCGGGCCCGCGTGGCTTGGCGGAATGTTTGGCAGAGAATTCCTGCCTTTTGATCCGATCAATGACCAGCGTTATTGCATTGAGCTTTTCAATCGTGGTGCTCAACCCGTGGCCTATACGATCGCAGCAAAGGAGAACTGGATCAAACTATCGGCATCGCAGGGAAACCTCCAATACGAAGAGAAAGTGTTTGTGAGTATCGACTGGAGCCTTGCCCCCAAAGGCAAGTCGTCCGGAGAGGTTGTCATCTCGTCAGCAGAGCAGGACTACACGGTGAAGGTCCCGCTGAACAACGAACTTCCTCTGGTGGAAGGTTTTGTTGAAAATAATGGCGTCGTATCTATCGAGGCGGCCAGTTTCACGCGCAAGGTTGATGCGGCGAGTGTTGCATGGAATGTAGTCCCCAATCTCGGTCGAACAGCATCGGGTGTGACAATTGAACCCACGGATATCCCGGCGCAAAAGCCAGGAGGGAACTCGCTACGATTGGAGTATACGTTCACGGTATTCAAAGGAGGTGAGCTGAAAATCGAAACGTATCTTTCTCCGACGCTCAATTTTAAGAAGGGTGACGGCCTGAAATTCGCGATATCCATTGATGATGAAACACCTCAGATCATTAACATAAACGAAGGCGAGTATGTACCGGATTGGGAGTATCCTGCATGGTGGAACAATGCTGTCGGTGATCATATCCGGATCAGGCGTTCAACCCATAAGGATGTGAAGCCCGGCGTACACACATTGAAGGTCTGGCTCGTGGATTCGGGTGTGGTCTTTCAGAAGTTTGTGATTGATTCGGGCGGACTGCGACCCAGTTACCTCGGACCTCCGGAGAGTGTGATCGTACAACCGAAAGAAAAGACGGGCAAAAAGGGAAAGACGGCGGCTGGTGCCAGGTGATCGTACGATGAATTTGGATTGGCGTCCCGCCTTTAAAAGTTTGATTTGATTTATAATCGGGAATTATGACAAGGGGGAACCCGCGTCGGTAATCCTGAGAAACTGAATATTAATATTCTTGTGATGCAACACACAATGCGTTGGTACGGCCCAAAAGATCCGGTGAGTCTGTCCGATATTCGCCAGGCAGGTTGTTCCGGCGTGGTGACCGCACTACATTACATACCGGTGGGCGACGTGTGGTCCGTGGAGGAAATTGAAAAGCGCCGCACCATGATTGAGAAGGCCGGGATGACATGGACTGTCATCGAAAGTCTGCCGGTGCATGATGACATTAAGAAAAGAAGGGGAAACTTTTCGCAGTATATAGAAAACTATAAGGAGAGTCTCCGCAACGTCGCGGCGTGTGGATTAAAAGTTGTTACCTACAACTTCATGCCGGTGCTGGATTGGCTGCGTACGGACATCGCTTACACGCTTGCCAACGGTGCAAAGGCATTGAGGTTTGAGCGACTCGCATTTGTCGCATTCGATTTGTTTATGCTCCAACGACCTGGCGCTGAAAGTGATTACGCCGCTGATGAGATCGA
The DNA here is from genome assembly GCA_023428695.1 of Bacteroidota bacterium. Classification (GTDB taxonomy): domain Bacteria; phylum Bacteroidota; class Bacteroidia; order Cytophagales; family Cyclobacteriaceae; genus Ohtaekwangia. The sequence continues at coordinate 110,713 of JAEYWY010000022.1, read as the reverse complement.
ACGCGCGAGAAAGCATTATGATGCGATGTCAGAAGAACAAAAGAGCCTTCTTCATCGCAACGTACTGCTTGGCCTTCCCGGCAGCGATGATCGTTTTACACCGGAGCAGGTGCTTTCAGCGTTGCGTGAATACGATGGGATAGACGCTATAATGCTGAAAGAAAACCTGATTCTGTTTTTGTCGGACGTTGTTCCCGTTGCCGACGAGTGTGGGCTTCGGTTTGCGATTCATCCCGATGATCCGCCGTATCCTGTACTTGGGTTACCGCGGGTGGTAAGCAACGAACGTGATCTGGACGCAATTTTCGAGGCGGTTCCTTCGCTTTCAAACGGATTGTGTTTTTGTACCGGCTCACTGGGTGTTCGACCGGATAACGATCTCGTTCATATGATTCGCAAGTATGGCGATCGGGTTCACTTCCTGCACCTGCGCAATACGCGCCGCGACAGCGATGGCAACTTCTACGAAGCCGATCACCTTGACGGCGACACGGACATGTTTCGGATCATCCGCGAAATCTACTTCATCATGAAGAAAAGACAGGAGGCAATACCGATGCGTCCGGATCACGGCCACCAGATGCTGGACGACCTTGAAAAAACCACCTATCCCGGTTACTCGGCAATAGGCAGGCTGAAGGGTTTAGGTGAGCTTCGCGGCCTTGAACTCGCTGTCTTTTCGCACCTTGAACAGGAGATGATCAACAAGGCGAAACGCGAAAAGCAGGACACCCGGATCTGATTTGATTATCCATTGTCACGGAGTTGTATCCTGCGGCGGAATCTGACGACTAGCCATGCCGTTGTACCTGCGAGGATGATCGCCCATAGATGCGTCAGCAGTATCAGGGAGTCCGTTGTACCATCAAGTCCGGCGCGAAATGCATCCGCAAATTCTTCACCCAGACCTGGTCCCGTAGCGGTGGCGTGTAGTTGTATGGTCTGATAGATTTCCAGAGTAACGGTGCTGTACGCCACCTGGTCCCTGAGATAATTCAGACGGCTTACAGCTGATTCAATCTCTTCCTGCAATTGCCCGATCTGACGTTCTGTTGCCAGGATTTCCTCAACTGAAGCGGTCCTGGTGCGAAGAATGTCCGTGAAACGGTTGAATACTTCGCGCTTTGTCGCAAGCCTTGCTTCAAGGTCCACAAATTCCTTCGTGAAATCGGTCGTTGTAATGGTCCGGGTATCGAGTGATTTGGGCTGCTTGTCAATTCCAGCGAGAAACGCATCGAGGTACGTTGCTTCAATCCGTACTGTCATGGTTTGTTGCACCCGGCCCGGATAGGACTCCAGTCGGGAATCGGCAACTATTGCAGGATATTGCGCGATGATGTGTTCGATATTCGAAACGGCCTTTGAGACGTCATCAACTTCAAAACGGTACGCAGCTTTCCGGACTAGTTTTCGATTGTCGATGCCAGTAGTGGCAGAAGTCTGAGGCTGTTCTTCTACGGCGAGCAGTTCACTGTTTTCGGGTGCGGAATGCATACACGAAAGACAAAGTCCAGCCAGTAGAATGGAAATCCATTTCTGTTTCATGCTTCAGTAAATTTTGGGCAAAGAAAATTTTGCGCTGGTTGAATGAGCAATCCAGCTTATATCAAATAATCGTCTAACGGATGTATACCTCTCTGTCAGGAGGGCATAGCCTGAGAAATCAGGCGGGGCGTAGTAAAGAAAAGGAAGCTGTGCAGGCAACAACCTGCACAGCTAATGAATTATTGTGCAGTTTGCGTAGTGTCAGCAGCAACTTCAACAGAATCAGATTCTACAGGAGCTTCAGCAGGAGCAGCTTCTTCCTGAGGTGTAGTTTCTTCAGCGGCAGGTTCAGCAGGCTTAGAAGAACATGAAGCGGCGATTGCTACTACAGCAGCTGCAAAAAATAATTTGATGGTAGTTTTCATAGATTTTGGTTTAAAATTTCACCTTTCATACAAAAAAGGGTGGCAGGTAACCCAATGTTTGAAAAATTTTTACCTTGGGTTACCTTGTTTTTTCTTTTGTATTAAGAACACCCCACGGGATGGCCGAAAACTACTTTGATGAGCTGATTCTCAATGAAATCAGGAAAAAAAATGAGGTAGCGCTCCGGGAACTCTACAAAACGCATTATCCCATGGTCTACAACCTGATTTGCGCCAACAGTGGTACAGAACAGGAGGCAAAGGACGTCTATCAGGAGGCTGTTCTGGCATTTTATGAACGCGCGCAGCAGCCGGATTTCGTCCTTACCTGTAAGATTAAGACCTATTTGTACGCGGTATCCCGGCGACTGTGGCTCAAACGCCTGTGGGAAAAGAAAAGATTTGACGTCAATATTTTGGAAAGCGATGGCTTCCCGGGTATTGAGGAAGAGATGACCGACTTTGAAGAACGGGAAAAGACCTTTGAAATAATGAACAAGTCCCTCGATGCGCTCGGCGAACCGTGCCGGAGCATATTGGAGGACTTTTACCTGCGAGACATGAATATGGAGGGGATTCGGGAAAAATTCGGATATACAAATGCCGATAACGCCAAGAATCAGAAGTATAAATGTCTGCAACGCCTGAAGAAGATCTTTTTCTCGAATTACGATACATCTATATGACGAACGAGAATTTGGATAACCTGCTTGATGACTATGCGAAGGGGAAGCTTCCGCAGCAGGAAAGGTACCGGGTGCAGGAGAGAATGCTGCACGATGAGGCGTTTCGTAACGCCGTGGAGGAACACGTCAGACTTGTGAACGCGATCAGGATCGCCGGAGAACGTACAACGATCAAACAAAAGCTGACGGAGTTCTCAGGTGAAGTGACTGCTCCTAAACAAGTTGTTTCAAGTCCGCGCAGCGGTCAACTTGTCCGAAAATACTGGCCTATGGCGGCCGTCGCAGCCAGTGTGGCGCTGATCAGTATCGTCGGCACATTGCTGATGACTCAATCATTGGCAACAAAACTTGAAACAAAACAGACGGCGATCTACAAGGAGATGCGCAAGAGCTTCGAACAATTCCAGAAGTCGCAGACGCGCATGATGGAAAACATAGCGAAGTCAAGTGAAAAGCCGACCCCTCCGGGAAGATACGGTGGCAGTGGCTTCCTGGTTTCTCCCAATGGATATGTTGTTACCAGCCACCACGTCGTAATTGGAGCTGATTCTGTGTTTATAGAAAACACGCTATACGGCCGTATGAAAACTACCGTGGTAATGAGCGACGCAACTAACGATGTGGCTATACTTCGGATTGACGACCCGACATTTAAGGCGCCCAGACCTCTCGCGTACACTGTAAGCGGGACTGAGGCGAACCTCGGGGAGGAAGTATTTACTCTCGGATTCCCGCGTGAAGATATCGTCTTCGGCGAAGGTTCAATAAGCGCGCTCTCCGGATTCAGACAAAATCCGAATGCGTACCAGGTATCTGTTCCGGTCAACCCGGGTAACAGCGGCGGACCTCTTTTCAATTCCAGGGGAGACCTGGTAGGAATTATCAGCGGTATGCAGACGGAGACGATGGGCGCTGCATTTGCAATAAAATCGTCAGTGTTACTCAGTGTTATCGACAGTCTTGAGACTGATTCCCTTAGCGCGCCGTTGATTCTGCCAAAGCAAAATATGCTCAAGGGTCTGTCCACTGTGGACAAAGTCAAGAAGTGGAAGGATCACGTGTTCATCGTTCGCGTGTATGCTCCCCGTTAGCCTGACTTAAAACTTCGTAGTTTCCTCCTTTGTTGTCGGTTGACCCTGTAAACGGTTCAATGACAACTGTCTTTTCGGGCTCTGACTTGGGTCATATCCGCGTGTATTTTACAGGAGTATATTAATATCAACAAATGATTATTACTTCTGATTGACCGAACAGAAAAACAACGAATACGAATGGGAGGACATTCATTGTTGCATTACATTGCCTAATCAGCATCTTTGGTCAAAGGAAGGGTAGTCACTCGGATGTTCCTTTAGCCTGCTTGAATGTGCGGTGACCGGAATATCGAAAAGGCGGAAGACAAAACTTCCGCCTTTTGCTTGTATGCGTGTCTGACATTAGTTGCCGCAAGTCGTGAGTCAGGACCAATAACAATCCTTGTCAGTGGTGATGCCAGTCATAGCGAAATAGCCGGCAGTATACGATGTTTGATGCGTATCGAGTAGTAGACGGAATAACTAAAACAACGCGGATTATGAAAACGACACCTAAGATTTTATTGGGAACACTGGCAGGCCTGGCCGCCGGTGTAGCAATCGGAATGTTGATCGCACCCGAAAAGGGTTCGACGCTACGAAAGAACATCATCAAAAAAGGTGACGATCTAGGCGATGCAGTTGAAGGAAAGTGGAATGAAGTTGTTCAGGGCGTAGCGGGGAAGTTGTTGAAACGGAAAGAAACGGACGTTATGTCGGGCCGGAAACAAGAAGTTGAAGTTTAGACTCCGGTGCTCAGTAAAAATAGGCTGTCTCAAAAGAGGCAGCCTCTTTTTTTTACGGACGGACTGAAGTCGGTCCTTACAATATCCTGATCAAGGCTACGCCTCTGGGGAAATGCCACGACGAAGTGAATTGCGATGTGAGTTGTGGTAAACGTGATTGTTCGCGGCCTCCTGCGAATTTTTATGCGGGTTTCTCATATCTGCCGGACACAGAGATAATCTTGATTCGGAAATAAACTGCACGTCTCCCTTTTTTTACCACAAACGGCGGGTTTGACTCGCGGTGCGGCCGTCGCGTGGCCGAACTTGTAACGAGTGGTCCCGTAAGTTCATTAATCAGGTACGCCGCGGCCTTCTTTGCCGCTACTGTTTTTAATTCTTCGAACTTGCCATTGATGACGACGGACCTCCAGTTGGCCATCGAATCAATTTCGTCTACCAACAGACAAACGGGAGGGTTTTCCCGCATGAACCTGATCTTTTGTCCTTCCTGTGCGTGCGCATAAATGTAATCACCGTCGAGGACGTAAATGATAGGGACCACATAGGGAACGTTCTTGTTACAGCATGCGAGCCGTCCCACAATTCCGGACGTGAGTACGCGTTCGATTTGGCGCTTTGACAGTTCACCGATCATTGTTGTGAGTTTTATTGACTTCCGCATTTTCCGTTGTTGCGCATGGAGGGAATGCAGCGAGTATGTTTTCAACTAAACTACGAAAGAGAATCGTAACATCATCGCTGTTCCTGATGTTTTCGAGCTGGACCACTGCCCATCCCCGCCACATAAGTTTCCCGGTCCGGGCATCCATAAAATCGAGTATCAATGTCCCTTCGGCATACTGATACTCCGCTCCGCCTGTTTCCGTATCCCGGGCGTAGCGTGGCATTTCATGTGGAAACACAATCGTTTTGTCCTCAACGACGATGTGATAATGAATGGTGAGGTCCGGCGAAAGGGTGTCGGTGACATAACGCTTTTCGGCGAGGACTGCGTCTGTGGCCGCCGTAATACGGTTATGGTTCAGGTCGTTGTAGTAGAGCGGATATTGGGATCGCTCAATCGGATCGACGGGTTCCCAGCGATAGGTCTCGTAGGAGCGGTGATTGAATGTTGGGTCTGAATCGTAAAAGACCGCGACGTCGCGAATGCAAGATGCCGCAACGATCAGAAGTGTAAGGGTGGCGACGAATTTTTTCATGCGCACCTCCTTAACGAAAGGGAAAGGCCGGTCAAATGCATCCGGCCTTTCTGAGTCACAGATTCTGATCGCTACACGAATATTTCGGTATCGATCGAAATCTGGTTGTCCACGTTATAGACACCAGGTGATGCCCAGGCTACTTTTTCAGCCTCTTCTCTTTCTGCCCACGACCTCACCGTCCCGTATAGGCGGACCGTGTTACCGACCGTTTCTACACGGATAGTGGACGCATCCAGGTTCGCGCTTCGATGAAACGCAGCTGTGATTTTTTGTTTGATGTCCTTCTCATCGATACGCTGGGAATTCACTCTGATGTTATTTGTAATTCCGCGGATTCCGACGAGGTCTTCGATGGCGGTCTTTGCACATCGCCGCTCGAACTCCCACTCAACGGTTCCGTCAAGGTAAACCCATCCGTCATCGACTTTGACTTCAATTCTGTCTTCATTCACGCTCGAGTTCCACTTCAGTGCATTCCGAATGGCCCGGCCAAGTTCGGTGTCGCTCTTGTTGGTAGTCGTGGGTACGCGGACTTCGATATCTACGGCTACAACTTTTACACCGGCCACACGTTGTGCTGCTCTTTCGGCGGCAAGCTTGCGTGTGTATGTATCCACTTCCCCGGACAAAGTCACGACGCCGTCCCGTGCGGTAACACCGATTTCGGTTGCAACGCCTGTCAGTTGTGGATCCCAGCGTATTTCAGCCATGACATCTTTCTGAAGTTGATCATCGGTTTTCATCCTCGTACCATTAACGTGGATTCATGTCGACGTTATCCTACGGCGATTTTCTTCACCGGCTGCACCGGAACTTCCTTGGCTTTCGGAACTGTCACGCGGAGGATTCCATTTGCATATTTTGCATCAATTGAACCTTCCTTGATATTTTCCGGAAGCGTGAAAGACCGTACAAAGGAACTAAATGAATATTCTTTCCTGAAGTATCCATTTTCCTTCTCTTCATCTTTTTCTTCCTTTTCTACGCTGATTTTTAGTACATGATTCTCCAGTTCGAGGTCGAAATCTTTTCTTTCAAGTCCTGGAGCTGCAACCTCAAATACATATTCCTTGGCTGTCTCGCGTACGTTGACTGAAGGAATTGTGACACCCAATCTGGGAACGAAGAAATCACTTCCAAAATCGAAGAAGTCCCGGCCAAGTAGCGATTCGGGACGTAGCCAGTCTGTCAAAACTTTTGGCATACCGGGGGTCTTTACCGTGATGTTCATAGTATTGTTTTTTTGTTTTTTGTTAAATCAAAGTATCCTGTAATCACATGAATTGCTATGATGCGTATAGCGGAAAAGAAAGACTTTTATCTAAAGCGGGGAGCAGGACAAACTCATCCAAATCAGATCACCCATCCGCTCACTGAATATTTCTTGATCATGCAAAAAGAATAATCGGGACATCAACCCAATATGGCGAATCCCTGGTGAGGTGTCGCTCCGCGAGACGGTCGAAAAGCGTACTGTTTTTAACTGACAAAGCAAGTGCATCGGCAGATTCCTCTTCGATAAATGTAGAAATCCCTTCCATTAGGTCAGTGTGTTGATACTCCTCGAATCGGATTCCTTTCGACACGGCTCTTTCCATGACAGATCTCGCACTGGTACCGAGAATTGTTGTCAGTTGTTCGACGTCGCCAACCTCATCTTCAAAACGGTTCACGATATGTACGCCAACAAGCTGAGCCTTCATTGATGCGGCAAGGCGGGTAAGGACCTCGAAATCTTTCAGGTTATCGGAGTATTCGTTTGTCATAAATACGATTTTGCGAACCTCTGAAAGAACTTCGGTACATGGAACCGCGAGCACAGGAACGTTGCCCTCATGCGCAATTCGTGAGATTGTCTCAGAAACCAGGGCAACGGCTCCGCCTCTTGCATTTTTAATGACAATAAGATCGCTTTTTTTCTTGCGCGATGTTTTGATCACCGCCTCATGAACAGGGCCAACACCAAGTTCAAAACTGCACCTGATTCCATGGCTCCTCTGACTACGGCGCTCAAACAATTCCAAAGATCTGATCGCGTCTCCGGATATCACCTGCTCTGTGGGACCGCGATGTCCGGCACGATGCTTAAGAATATGCAGTACATGCAGCGTACCGCGCGTGACTTTGGCGAGATCGCACGCGTAGGAAAGGAGTTGTTGATCCCGCGACGGAGCATCGGTGAATACAAGTATTTTCATGGCGTGATTGCTTGTCTAGATGACGTTTACTTCATCGGCTATTAAGCTTCTATGCATCTTCAGTTTTCTACCCTGGTTACGACCATTGTGGTGAGCGAGGCACAAAACTCTGTCCACGTATGATTCGAGTTCATGGTGTGCCTCCCTGGTAATTGCCGGGGTCGCGATGAATATCTTCTCAGGCCGAAGTTTGCGAAGAGACTCCACGAGAGCGAGGACGTCATCGGTCGCATTAATTTGTCTGTGAACGATCACGAACGTCTTTCCGCCATCAGACGTGACCCGATCAGAGGCCGGGCCGGCAACGAGTCTTTTCATCAGATGCACCTGATGTTCGATATAGTCTTGTGGTAGTCTCGCTGCATTATCGTGAATCAACACATTGTCTGAAGTTATCGAGCCGATTGTCAATCGCGGGTTACCCGGATGTTCGACAGCCTTGCAGTATTGTTTGTCCCAGGCAACATCGAGGTGTGCTGCAAGCTCTCTTGCCAAAGGAACAGATGCGGGCGTTGACGCCACGATCGTTGCGCGCGTATTCCGTAGCGGCCACATTTTGGCTGCCAGTTGCTCCGTAAGGGACGCGAGGGACAATGTATCAACTGATGACGTGAGGATCATGACCATTTGTTTGAGGTGGTTTGCGAATGAGGCGCGAGCCCGGAATTTCGCTTAATTGATGTCGGATAATTGAAGTCGCGCAATCGCACGATGTAAATGATGCGTTACTTCAACAGATACTTCTTCCAGCGGAGAAGTCGCCATGTTTTCGTCCATGCATTCCAACGGATTAAACACCGATACAGTGATTGTCCCGTTGTCATGCTCGCGAAATGCAATTCGGCCCGTCAGAAGCACTCCCGTGCGTGAGTCGAGACTGACGGCCTTGTAGGCGAGAACAGGGTTGCAAACGAGTAGTATCGGGTATTCCCGCGTATCAGCATTGCTGTTCTCACTTTCCGATGCAATCGTGATTTCCGAAATGATCGAAAATCCTTCCGCCTTCAGGGCACGCGTAGCCTCGTGAACCACGGTTCGTAAGTTGCTGCGCCCTATGACCCTTTCAGAAACGTTCATCGGAAACAAAATGGTTTGTTGTACCAGCATTATAGCTCCTGACTGTCAAAAAAGAAATGAGGGATGTCACAGCCAGTGTATGACGTTAGTCATCGTTCAGTCCGGCAGCAGGCCCCAGTATTCACGGGCCACCGTCAGTAACGGGATATTTGTCCGGAACGCAACAGTTTCCGCAACGCCGATCAGATACTTGTCCTTGTGTTTGCGATTATGCGTTACCATTGCTATCCAATCGATACCTGCATCCTGACAATATTCGAGAATTCCGGCTTCAACGTCGCGATTGTTGTAAATGGCTGTTTTGAATTTCATGTCCGGATACGTGTCGATAAAGTGCATCATCTGCGCCCGAATCGCCTTTTCGTTTTTAAATCCCTGTGGCGTATTGACGAAAAGCAGGTGGACGGTCGAACCAAGGGCAACTATAATCTCGCGTATCTTGTTAAATGGCCTGAATATGTCCTCGTCAAGTGAAAGCGGTATTACAACATTTGACCAGGTGCATTCGGAACAGTCGCCATTAATGGTCATAACCGGGCAGGTAGACTCGCGTATTACTTTCTGAATGTTTGAACCAATGAAGAACTTGTCGAACTGTTCATTTCCATGCGATCCGATTACGATAAGATCTGCGTCATTTCTGATAGCTTGCTCAATAATTGTTTCGTATGTGATTCCCTGCGTGACAATTTTCGAGACATTAAGGTGCCGGAGGCGGTGATTTGCGCGTAGTTGATTAAGGCGGTTGTCACCCGTAATCCTTTTTGTTTGAATGTCACTATGGAGTTCTTCCTCCTCGTGTGGAGTATTGGCATAGGTTACAAGCGTGGGAACATTATGGTGCAAAATGATTTTCGCGTGTGTCCTTTCAGCAAGTGACGCCGCAGCTTCGATGGCATTCTTTCCGTATGTGGAAAAATCGGTAGGCACTAGAATCGTTTTCATATTTTTTTGCGATGAGGTTGAACGAAATCACGATCTTGAGGGTGTAATCAAGATATTTTGATTTGCTGAATAATTCAGTGACTGATGTCACCGGAAACATGAATAAGGATCATCGATTCTATTACCAGGGATGCGTAAATCATATGTACGCCTGATGATCGGGATTTCTGACATGGTTTTGACTATGAACGCAGCATCGGACATAGGTTTTTGCAGGTACTTTTGAAACACACCCGCCCGTATGACAAAGTTTGATGTAATTTTCTGGTATGGATAGCCTGACACACATCGTTCTCGGAGCAGTCATTGGCGAGGTCGCTGGCGGTAAAAAACTTGGCCGCGCCGCGCTGGTCATCGGCGCCGCGACACAATGTCTTCCTGATATCGACATCGTGGCGGCGTTGTGGTTGCATCCAGCCACGAATCTTATGGTTCACCGTGGTATTACACATTCACTATTCTTTGTGATAGCAACTGGAGGTCTGCTGACGTTAATTGCCAGTAAACTGCGGCCGGGCCCCGGAGCCTGGTTTTGGCTTCTGTTCTTCTCTGTTCAATTGGCAACTCATGTTTTCATTGATTCCTTTAATGCCTACGGTGTCGGATTTTTTGAACCGTTTCACGACCACAAGTATTCGTTTCATACACTTTATGTAGCGGATCCGTTCTTTTCAGTCTGGCCGGCGTTGGCAGTTGTCGCCATACTCCTCTCAAGAAATTATGAGGTAAGGAGAGCGTGGGCGATTGGCGGCATTGCAATGTGTTCATGTTATCTCGTCTACGGCATGTATAACAGGTCTGTCGTGGTTGAAAAAGTGAACGCGTCTCTCGATGAGGTTAATGCTTCGCAACTTTTGGTTACTCCGACGCCGATGAACACGTGGTTATGGTTTGTCGCAGTGGGTGGCGATGACAGTGTCAGGATTACTCACGTTTCTGTTTTTGAAGACGAGCCGATAACTTCATTCAGGACAGTGCCGGTACGGGACGATTTGCTGGCCAGCTCACCAGACACCGCGACGATATCAGGATTACATCAGTTTTCCCAGGGGTTTTATACTGTTGAACAATGGTCCGATACACTTGTGTACAACGATCTCAAGTTCGGGCAAATGAAAGGGTGGGAGGACCCCGATAACCGATTCGTCTTTCATTATTTTGTCAACTACCCGGACGCAAACATGCTGGTCATGCAACGCGGTCGCTTTGCAGGATGGAATGCTGAGACGATAAGGAACATGGGAAAACGAATCTTTCGTCCGGAAGCTAATCGCGCTGACGAAAATAGAAAGTGAATGCGAAAAACAGGATGCGAATAATATCGTATGCTGATCGTTGCAGGAACCGCTGGAACATGCTGGCGCGCTTTTCGTACTGCGCGAGCGTGATCCGCACGCAGTCCTCATTCATGATTCGCATTAGTTCCGATTGTACCGCAGATCCAAAGTTATCGTCATCAACGTCAATGTTCAGTTCGACGCTGGCATAAGCACTTATGTTGTTGATGTTGTACGATCCCACCGTCACCCATTTATTATCGTAAGTCGCCAGTTTTCCGTGTAATACATTCTGTTGGTACTCATAGATTGTTATGTTGTTCCGCAGCAGCCATGGATAGAGGTATTGTTCCGCGTATCGTGCAATCTTCACATCCGACTTGCTGCCCAGGATAACGCTCACGTTTACTCCGCGCCTGACCGCTTCAGCAAGCTTCTTGCGAAATGCGTAACCCGGCATGAAATAGGGCGACATGATAATGATATGTGATTCAGCCTTCCGGAACATTTCCATATAGCTGTTGAAGACCTGCATTTTTCGGTTCACCCAATCGTTGATGCGTACCCTTATCTTAACTGGAGCACCCGGATCCGGGTTTGCGTGAGGAACAGGCAGCGCGTTCTTTCCGGTTGGCCACAGAATTTTACTGCGTCGCTGGCAAATGCGCTGAATCAGGTTTACCGCGTCACCTTCGACCAGAACGGCCCAGTCCAGCCATGCGCGGTGTGTATCCGTATCGTTGTAGCGATCGCTGATGTTTAGTCCGCCCACCAAAGCCTTGCATGAATCGATAACCACCACCTTGTGATGCAGGCGACGTCCGAAATAGAATTTTCTGCTTTTTAGCAAAGGTTGAAACCAATCCAGTTTAACCCCTGCACTTCGCAGTGATTCGGCGAGCCAGTTGGGCAGGTGTTGGGATGCATATCCGTCGAGCAACACGGCGACGTTGACGTTTCTGAGCGCAGCGCGAATCAACGCACCTGCAATACGCTGACCCGTCTGATCACCTTCGAAAATGTACGTTTGCAGGAAAACGCTCTGTTGTGCATGGTTAATCATCGATTCGAGAAGGTTGAAATAGTCTTTACCTCCCTTGATGAGTTCAACCGTATTTTTATAATAGTACCCCGCCCCGTCCTGTTTACGGGCGGTGGTCTGTTTTTCATTCTTTGTCAGGACTGTATCCATAACTTACCCGAACTCAACCTAAATCTTAATTCCAGGCCAAACCATGATCTTCGTTAGTGTCATTCTGACAGAAGTCATAAGCGTCAATTTGAACCAGGTTCTGCAGCGGTGACGCGTATCCGGTCAGTTGGTAATCCGCGTTGACCTTGCTGTCCATGACCAATATCCCAGCCCCGGTTGACTTCAGTCATACATGAGCCATTCCTGACCCTCTACATTGATGACTCGACGAACTACAATATGAAGCCAGACCGAAGGGCAATTTATCTATTTCTCGCCGGAGTTTTTATAATGACCGGAATTTGCCTTGCCCAGATAGGGACGGACCTTGTTTCCGGATCCGTGTACTACATTTTGCTCTCGTTTTTTGGACTCTGGCTGCTGCGAAGTTACCGTTATCTGTTTGCCATTGGAGTCATCTCAACTATAGCGATGACCGTCGGTTATATATTTGGGCCGGAACACAGTAACGGAGCGTTGATCAATCGGATATTTTCAGTACTGACGATATGGTACGGCGTTGTTTTCACGATTCGTTTTCAGCGACTGCACCAACGTGAGCAAAAGTATGAGAAACAACTCTCTGCCCTGTTCGAGAATGTTTCTGAAGCGATCCTGTTTATCGACAAGAACGGGAAAGTGATTCTCGGAAACCCCGGGGCTGAAAAAACCCTTGGCTATAGCAGAACCGAACTTTCGCAGCTGCAAATTGAGAATCTGATTCCGGAGCGATTCCGTTCCCACCATCCGCAGCACCGACATGAGTTTACACAACATCCTGAGAGCCGCCAGATCGGCATTGGCCGGGATGTCTACGCGTTGCGTAAAGACGGTACCGAGGTGCCGGTTGAAATCAGTCTGAGTAGTTACCATGACAACAACGAACTATTCGTGATCGCTTTTGTCACGGATATCACGCGCAGAAAGGAACAGGAGGCAAAAATTGCAGCGCAGTACGAAGAACTGGAACAATATAATCTGCGCCTCGAGGAGCAGGTCCGGTTCAGAACCTCCGAACTCGAGATCACTAACCAGGAACTCGTGCGCGAGATCGAAGAACGGAAAGTGATGGAAGAGCGTCTCAGGAAATCCCAGTTGATGTACAAGGCGGTTGCGAACAATTTCCCCGACGGTATTATAGGGGTTCTCGACAAAGACCTGAGATACGTGTTTGTTGAAGGAAAGGAACTTGACAATAGTACGCCGCGTATTGGCATAGATGCAACGCCACCTCCTGATGTAGCGGGAGCGTTGATCAGGGATGCGGAAGCCAAGCTCCGGCCCGTTTTTGATGGACGAAATGTCCAGTTTGAAGTGAACGTGGGTCGCGCATGTTACGAAGTGGTGGCCACCCCTTTTGCTGCCGTTGGCGGACTGATCCAGGAAATTCTGATTGTCGTTCGCAATATCACGCGGCATAAGAAATTCGAAGAGGATCTGTTGCGTTCGCTTGAAAAGGAACGCCAGCTGAACGTGCTGAAGTCGCGTTTTGTTACGAGTGTGTCGCACGAATTCCGGACACCTCTGACGACGATACTTTCGTCGGTTTACCTGCTGGAAAATTACCGCGGTGATGAAGTAACGCAGAAAACTACGCATCTGAACCGCATTAAACGATCCGTAAATACGCTCACTGAATTGCTGGATGACTTTTTGAGCCTTGGCAAACTTGAAGAAGGTAAGATCCGTGTCACTTATTCGGAATTCGCTCTCCGATCATTCCTGGAAGAAATCCGGGAAGAAATGGAAGCTATCAAGAAAAAAGATCAGGTCATTCAGGTCGGATTTGACGGCGCGGACGACAAAATTGTACTTGATCGCACGTTACTGGCGAACATAATGAACAACCTGCTTTCAAACGCTATCAAGTATACAAACGATAATGGTATGATAAACGTCACAACTGTGATCCGGGACGGAAACCTCTGGATCCAGATTGCTGACAACGGTATGGGTATTCCGGAAAAAGAACAAAAGCACATCTTCAAGCGTTTCTTCCGCGCCCAGAATGCCGTTAATATTCAGGGTACAGGGCTGGGACTCAACCTTGTTCGCAAGTACGTCCGTTTGTTAAAAGGGCATGTTTCTTTCAGTAGTAAGGTGGACTCCGGGACTGTCTTTACTGTCACGATTCCGCTCACGGTTCCCAAAGATCAGATAACGGCAAGAAAGGAAGTATTTGACTGAGTGATGTCGCGCAGCGCAGGTCATCCGTTTCGAGTCTTTGCTGTCAGCTATTCCGGCGTCATTGGCCGGCGGCGGCACCCGAAGTTGACATGGTAAGGCCGAGATCGTCAAGATTAAATGCGGGATTCTCAACGGCGATGCGGAGTTCGTCATCCAGTCCATAAACATCGGCCCATGCAGAATCGCAATCAAATGTACAGTAGGTGACAAAAACGGGAACCGGATTCCGTAACTTAAACTCTGTTTTATATCTGTGCGCGAGTGCTTTTTCAAGTGCTCTTTGATCTCCGTCGTCGTTATCGCACAAAAGCAGCCGTACCAGTTCGTTCGCATTTTCAATGCGGATGCACCCGTCAGTCAGGGCTCTCATTTTTTCGCGGAAAGCCTCTTGTGATCTTCTTTCATCGAGGTAAGCACGGCATGGTTCTTCCATGATGAGTTGGATCTCAGCGGGTGTTGATGTGCTCAGTTTCGGAAATTCGGACGGTAGCATCGGGCGCTCCCATTCGAGAGGTGAATCGACGATATGCCCTGACGGATAAACGCCAAGGCATGTTATCTGACTGGTGAGGACTGGCGTGGGATGTTCGGGTTCACCGACAATGACCCTGGATCTGAATATGACGGAATCGTTGGCCACGAGGTACAACGTATAGGATGGGATGTTGATATGAATGTGGCGCTCAGGCCGGGGGTTGCACTGCCAGCGCCAGCGTTCAAGATTCAACTGGAGCGTTAATATGTCGTCATCAACACCGGGATAACCTTCGTCACATGCCAGTGCCGTCAGCCGTTTTTGCAAACTCTCTTTGAGCGCATCGTAGCACGGGTGTTGAGGTTCATGTGTCCTGAGCTGAGGCAAAACCGATTCTCCCTCAAGTGCACGGCACAGGGATCTTACCAGGGAAGTATCGGCATCCGAAAAGGAAAATTGCCCGAGCGTCTGTTTGTTCAGCGTTCCGTTTTGGAGTTGATGAGCAAGAAGAAAATAAGAATCCGTTAAGGTCACGTCGACTAAGGCGGCATCGGCTGCATCCAGGGGCTGCGCCGCACTGCTGTTTAAAAATGTAAGCGGATAATCTTCCGGAAACAGTCCGTATTGATCACACGTGTTAAGGATCAGCAACAGTTCATTCGCTTTTTCGCTGAATGACTGATTCGCCGTCCACACTGGTTTGCATGCATTTGTGGCGTAGAACTCGCGAACTGTCTCACCGGCCGCAAGAGCCAAACCGGCCGCGGTGCTGTCGTTGAGCAGAAGCGAAATCGCATTCTGTGTTTCGGTAAAAGTTTGTTCGTTTGTCAGGTCGCAGGCAGGGCACAAGAATGTGAGCACCAGCACTGCAAGCAAATTCGTCCTCGTTTTTTGCCCCTCCGGTTTTTTTGTACGACGCATTTCCGCATGGATTTCGTCTTCAAAACAAGCTTCCGCTCTGGTATGGTCAAACGACGGTCCTCACGTTATCACATGATTGTTATTCGTGCATAACAAATGAAAAGCATTATTGCGTTGGCCTGCAGGGTGAATAAGATCATTTTCAATCCCGACGTTTGTCATAGACGGAAAGACTCACTTTTTCCTCCTTTACGAAGGTTTCACAGTCAGATATCCTGAGCGGTTTAGGATTAGGTCAAGGCCAGGAAGTGATGTTGAACAGGAACACCCGGGTCTGTTTCAACGAGATTGTGAAATCATGATGCGGAGACCCAGACATGCTGTTTGAGTCTGCCGGTCCAAAAGGCGGAGTTCATTCCGCCTTTTGTTATTTATTCCTGATAGTATTTCGGAACGTTGGAAATGTGCTGCCTGAGCCACAACTGAAACGTCCGCTGAATTTCTTTGGGAAGGACGCTGAACACATCTTCAAGCTCACCGGAAGATACATACGAGGCCAGCGTTTCTATCACTTTCCGGATGTGTTGAATTACCTCATCGCGGTTACTGAAATCACGCCAGGCAGAGTTGCCATCCCGGTGAATCACCTCGGCAGCAAAATCATCAATCGTCTTGATTCGGGTGTTCTTTTCGGCTGTGCTCCATCCTTCAACGTACACGGCCTTTAGCATCATGGGTAGCTGGGCAAGAAGCTGGATCGATTCTTCGATGGTGATGTAGTCACGAATTACGTGAAGCGTACTCCGTAGTACGCGTGCGGCGTGATCGCGGTTGTCGGGATTTCCCAGATTCTCCGCGAGGCGGTTCAGGAACTCGTTTCCCTTTGCCGCATACTTGTTGAAGTCCATAGCCATATGACTTTTGTTTTGTTGTCTTGGTGCAATGCATTATTAAGGCTCCACGTCACGAGGGACTACGGGGAGAATGGCCGGCCCCATCCGGAGAATGAAGCATCTTTTGCAGTTCTTTCATTATGTATTCCTCGGTCTTATTCCGGTGCGGAAATGCGTTGGCCATGTGAATGGCAGTCGTCCTGATTCGTTCGCGGATTACGTCGTCAAATGCCTGCGCGTGTTCTGTAAAGTATTGTTGAAAACTTCTGAATGCATCTAACGGCGGAAAATCCTGGTCCATCAGGCTGTCATAGGTAAAGTAAATGTAATTCGCAGCATCGGTACCGAATTCATCCGTAGAGTCTTCAAGAGGGATCCACTCGCGCTCGATATCCTTTTTCAGGATTTCGTATTCACGTTTTCGTAAGTGTTTGTCAGCAGACGCCAGCGCGTAGAATAGATATCCGAGCTGTTCATATATCTTTTGATAGTTGATTTTCATACGGTTGTTGGGTTGAACTAATCAAATCTAGGAAGCGACCCCGCCTTATTCGATGAGCAGGCTCAGTACAATCAGTGATAATCGTCAGGCTGAACTGCCCTCGTGCAGATAACGCGGCTTTTTGCCGCACCGATGACAACGATCATTGCGCACATGATGAACAATCATTATACGGGCGCGGTTCTTCTGGTATATTAAATACAAACAACTGACGGCCCGATCGGATCGTCGATAATGCCATGAAAAAAATATTGTTACCATGCGATTTTTCGGCACCGTCGCGCGAGGCATTTCGTTTTGCTGCCGCGCTCGCGAAGAAAGCCGATGGAGAAGTTCGGATACTGAATGTTACGCCCTTGCCTGTGTACCAGGCGGGCCCTGTTCCCGAATATGGATTTGATACAGCACTTCTTGCCGAACTCGAGGACGACGCAAAAGAGAAACTGGACAAATTAATTGCAGAAACCGGTGCACCTGAAGAGAGAATCAATTTGTTAAGCGAAACCGGACCGGTTGTCCCGACGATCTGTGACGTGGCGAAAAAACACGGAATCGATGTTGTCGTTATGGGAACACACCATGATGGCAACTGGCTCCAGTCATTGATTGGAAGTAATACGGAGCGGGTAATGCATGCAAGCGAAATTCCAGTCATTGCCATTCGTAAATTCATCTCGCCGGATTCTATCAGACGTATCGTTTTCCCGACAAATCTTCGGCTCGATCAACCCGTTGCGATGAACAGACTAAAATCACTCCAATCCTTCTTTGGCGCGACATTGCAAGTCCTGTTTGTAAATACTCCGAAAGATTTCTGCACTGACAAGGATATCAGCGTCCTCTTCGCCAGGTTCGCCGAAACCTACAAACTCGATAATTACACGTTCCATGTTTATAATGACGTCGCGCAGGAAAATGGCATCCTTAACTTTGCGAAGGATGTCAACGCAGACATGATCGCCATGCTGACACATCGTCACATCGGGCTCGGCCAGTTGCTGTCGGGCAGTTTAACGGATGAGGTATTGGAAAATGCAACATGGCCTCTTTGGTGTACGCTCATGGAATAGGACGGATGCGGTTCCAATTCCTGTCACATTTCTTTCAAGTAACCAAAAATAGTCTGAAATTTCGCCGCCGAATCATAACCGGATCTGTTCATGTACGCATATTCCCTGGATAAGCTTGTAAGCATCCTGGACGCTATACTGAAGCGAAATCTCAACGATGACGCCTGGCGATGGCTCGAACAACAAGCTGCAGCCGATAATTCTCCATACGGAAAACGAATCGGAATTGCCTTCGTCACGGCGCCACGCAAAACATCCAGGAAACAATTGGATATCACATCGGAAGAATTGGCGGCATTATCCAACGAAAGGTCCGGATTTAGTCCGGCAAAATGGTCCGTCGACCAACTGGTTCGTGTGTGGCTGCTTCTTCGTTTGGATACTGCCGACGAGCAACGCTACTGCGCCTTTATCGATAACCTGTTCCTCAGTGCAGAAATGAACGAACTGGTGGCACTCTACAGTTCGCTGCCGCTGCTTGCGTTTCCGGACCGCTGGCAGAAGCGATGTGCGGAAGGCATTCGAAGCAACATCGGCCAGGTTCTGGAGGCGGTGATGTGCCGGAATCCCTATCCCGCGGAACATCTCGATGAGGGTGCGTGGAACCAGTTGGTGCTTAAAGCGATCTTCACGGAGAAACCGCTTCTCGAAATCGTTCGCCTGAAAGAACGCGCTAATCCCACGCTGGCAAAATCAATTTCCGATTTCGCTCATGAACGCTGGGCTGCGCACCGGCAGGTAAGCCCTTTGGTCTGGATTTGTGTGGAGCGTTTTGTCGACGAAGTAATTATGGCTGACATCCGTAAACTAGCGTCTTCGCTTGATTCACACGAACGAAAAGCGGCCGCATTGGTATGTGCAGCTTCCGACTATCAGCCTGCCCGGGATTTGCTGGAAAAAAATGCCGGCCTCCGTGCCTGTCTTTCAGATCCTGATTTCAGCTGGAGAGGGCTTGAAACGGACATGCTTTCCGGAGCCTCGTAATTCAGTATCTTTGAATTTGTATTACCATAATATCAGAACGCTATGTGTTGCAGCCAGAACCTTACAGAGAAGGACATCGAACCAGGAGTGCCACTATCAACATACTTCGATTCGATAAAGGGAATGAAGTTCTTTGATCCGCATGTTCATATGACATCACGGACCACGGACGATTATCAGGCAATGGCCGACGCCGGTGTCGTTGCTTTAATCGAACCTGCATTCTGGCTGGGCCAACCGAGAACGGGCCTGGCTTCGTTCCGCGACTATTACAGCAGCCTTATCGGATGGGAGCGTTTTCGCTCTTCGCAATTTGGAATCAAACACTATTGTACGATAGGACTCAATTCGCGCGAAGCCAACAACGAAGCACTCGCGGAGGAAGTAATGGAAATACTCCCGCTTTTCATTTACAAGGAAGGTGTCGTAGGAGTAGGGGAGATAGGCTTCGATGATCAGACCGCTGCCGAAGAAAAATATTATCGCCTTCAGCTTGACCTGGCCAAAGAGGCGGGTCTCCCGGTGCAGATACATACGCCACATCGCGACAAAAAACGCGGCACGCAACGCAGTATGGATATTGCCATTGAACAAGGTCTTTCACCTGACATGGTGATCGTCGATCACAATAATGAAGAGACTGTAAGAGAGGTACTCGATCGAGGGTTCTGGGCAGCGTTTACGATATACCCTTTCACAAAAATGGGCAATGAACGTATGGTTGAAATAGTAAAGCATTACGGTCCTGAAAGAATCATGATCAATTCGGCTGCCGACTGGGGTATTAGTGATCCGCTGGCTGTGCCCAAAACTGCCGCACTGATGAAGCAGCATAACATTTCCGATGAACACATCCGGTTAGTGACCTATCAGAATGCCATCACGGCATTTGGAAAAAGCGGGCAGATTGATGTTGAAGATTTTGAAAAAGTGAAGGACATCGATCAGACTCAGAAGTTTGCCGGCAACACAGTGTTGCGTGGGGGTCAACAACCCCGGACTGACAAGAATTCGCTGATAATCCGATAACACGTTGCAGAAGCTAACTGGTTTTCTCCGGCTTATGCGGCCAGCCAACCTGGTGACCGCTGTCGCAGATATTCTTGCCGGAGGTGCTATTGCGGGATTCGCTTTTGGAGAATCTACATCAATTTTGTGGCTGGTCTTTGCTACTATCGGGCTGTACGGCGGCGGCGTTGTAATGAACGACGTGTTCGATGCTGAATTGGATTCTGTGGAACGGCCTGAGCGACCGATTCCGTCAGGTGTGGTTACTATCCGCGAAGCGACAATGCTGGGTATCTTGCTGCTTGTGATTGGTGTGCTGACGGCGGCCAGGGTATCCGTTGTGTCGGCTGTGCTCGCAATGGCTATTGCATTTGCCGCAGTAATCTACGACAAGTGGGGAAAGCATCATTCGTTCCTTGGGCCCATTAACATGGGGCTTTGCCGCGGGCTAAACCTGTTATTGGGTGTGAGCATTTTGCCCACTGCCATTGAGAACCTTTGGCCATTTGCATTCGTGCCTCTTGCCTACATTGCAGCAATCACCATGATCAGCCGCGGCGAAGTACACGGCGGAAGCAGGAAAACGCTTTATGGTGCAGCCTTGCTTTACGTATCGGTAATCATGATAATTTCAATTATTGCCCTCCAAAACAAACACATTTCGGAAGCGTTGGTGTTTGTAGTGGTCTGGGGTGTGATGATCTTTATGCCGTTGTTCCGGGCAATACGTGACCCTCGCGGTAAGATGATCGGCCGTGCCGTTAAGGCGGGGGTGATTGCTCTGATCGTCATGGACGCCGCCTGGGCCGCCGCCTTCGGTTCCGTTACCGTTGCCCTCGTAATATTGCTATTGTTACCCCTTTCGATGCTGCTCGCCCGTGTCTTTGCCGTCACCTGACCTGTGTTTGTAAAAGATTCCCATTGCTTGCCGGTTTTCTTTATTTTAGCCGCCTGAATGATCAGGAGAATGGAGTTTCTGCAGCAACGGTTTCAGGTTCAGTTCGAATACAAGGTCTTTTTTACAACGGGTCTCTTTAAACAGGGAAATGATGTGCTAGCCGGCTACCTGAAAGCGGCGCGTGCACACGCCGGACAGAAAATGCTCGTCATCCTGGATCAGGGTGTTGCTGACTACCATCCGCAGATTGAACAAGAAATCCGCACCCGTTTCGCTGCCTTGAACGGCCCTAAACTCGTTAATGAAATTCTGGTGATTCCGGGTGGGGAACAGGTGAAGAACGATGAACAATGGTTTTACCGGGTCGTCGAGGCTGTAGAGCGACATGGCATCGACCGCCATTCTTATCTGATGGCCATCGGCGGCGGCTCTGTGCTCGACGTGGCCGGTTATGCTGCTGCCGTATCACATCGCGGTGTTCGTCACATTCGGGTCCCGACAACTGTACTTAGTCAAAACGACTCGGGTGTCGGTGTAAAAAATGGAATTAACTTTTTCGGCAAGAAGAATTTTCTGGGAACATTCGCGACTCCGGTGGCAGTCTTTAATGACAGCAGCTTTCTTACAACGCTTTCCGACGGTGAGTGGCGATCCGGAACTTCTGAAGCTGTAAAAGTATCGCTCATCAAAGATGCAGCATTCTTCGAATGGCTTGAGAACAATGCTGAGAAACTTGTCACCCGTGACCTGGAGGCTATGAAGTTCCTGATATTTCGCTGTGCCGAATTGCACATGCAACACATAGCCGGGGCTGATCCCTTCGAAACAGGTTCATCACGACCGCTGGATTTTGGCCATTGGAGTGCTCACAAACTTGAACAACTCACAGCGTTTTCAATTCGCCATGGTGAAGCTGTTGCCCTTGGTATTGCACTTGATACGGTGTACTCGTTCTTATCAGGCAGGTTGGACGAAGCGTCTATGATTCGCGTCGTCAGACTGATTACGGCGCTCGGTTTTGAAATAACGCATCCTTTACTCGAGGTAAACGATGAAAACAGCGCGCTGCTGCATGGACTGAATGAGTTTCGTGAGCATCTTGGCGGAAGACTGACCATCATGCTGCTGCGTTCGATTGGCAACGGGGAAGAAGTTCATAATATCGAACCCGAACTTGTGAAACAGGCATATGAATGGTTAACAAAATACCGCGACTCAATTTGATTTGTCATGCAGATCGCGTCTGGTCATTTAACATACTGCACCAATATTCACGCCGGTGAAGACTGGACGCGTCACTTTGATGCGTTGCAGAAAAATATTCCGCATATCAGGCAGACGATCGCCGGCGAGAAGCCATTCGGAATCGGACTAAGGTTGTCACATCTTGCGGCTGAGGAACTTGGAAGCGGCAACAACCTGACAGAATTCATACAGTGGCTGACCGATAATAATTGTTATGTCTTCACGATGAACGGCTTTCCTTACGGCGGCTTCCATCATACACGCGTTAAGGATCAGGTTCACAGTCCTGACTGGACGACGCAGGATCGTGCAATCTATACGTTACAACTGTTTCGGATACTATCGGCACTGCTGCCGGAAGGATTGGACGGCGGCGTGTCAACGTCGCCATTGTCATACAAGCTGTGGCACACAAAAGACGATCAACCTGAAACGTTTCGCGCCGCCACTGAAAACATCCTGAAAGTCGCCGCTGAGTTGGTTCGCGTTTATGAAGAGACCGGCAAAATTCTGCATCTTGACATCGAACCCGAACCGGATGGCCTCATCGAAAGCGGTCCGGAATTTATTGATTGGTATCAGGAGTATCTGCTGACACGCGGCGCTGAATTCATGTGGAACGAATTCGGCATGAATGAAGAGCAGGCACGCGATGCAATTCTGAATCACGTTCGTTTGTGTTATGATATTTGCCACTTTGCCGTGGGGTATGAGGATCATGCAACCATGCTTACACAATTGCATGATCGCGGCATAAAAGTGGGCAAATTGCAGATCAGTGCAGCGTTGAAGGTCCCCATGCCGTCGTCACCGGATGAACGTGACCACGTAGTGCGGGCGCTGCAACCGTTTAACGAAGACACTTATCTGCACCAGGTAGTCGCGCTTCAGGATGGAAATAATTTGTTGCGTTATCCCGACTTGCCAGATGCAATCAGGGATGTCAGAAATCATCAAACCCGCGAATGGCGTTCGCATTTTCACGTGCCCGTGTTTCTCCATGATTTTGGTGTATTGAAATCAACACAGGAGGACATCGAGACAGTTCTGAAAATTCAACAACGTACGCCGTTTACGCGACACCTCGAAGTTGAAACGTACACGTGGGAAGTGCTACCGGAAAAAATGAAAATTCCGCTCGGCGAATCTATCATACGCGAACTGCAGTGGGTTCGTGAAAGACTTGAATCCTAATAAATCTCAAAATTGCAAAAAACTGTCGTAATCGATGTGGTTGGACTCAGTAAGTCGCTTATCGGACCTGATATGCCTTTTTTGTCTGCATGGTCAGCAGCGAGAAGTGTGCGAACCATTGATCCGATGCTCCCGGCGGTGACTACTTCCGTACAGTCGACATACCTTACCGGCACGTGGCCGTCGTCTCATGGTATCGTTGGCAATGGTTGGTACGATCGTATCGATTGCGAAGTGAAATTCTGGAAACAGTCGAACAAACTTGTTGCTCAGGAGAAAATATGGGAGTGGGCAAGAAAGCACGATTCAGAATTTACGTGTGCGAATATGTTCTGGTGGTATAATATGTATTCCACCGTAGACTATTCGGTGACACCGCGACCCAACTACCTTGCTGATGGGCGGAAGATGCCCGATTGCTATTCGCATCCTGCGGACTTGCGCGACTATCTTCAAAAGGAATTAGGTACGTTTCCGCTTTTCCAGTTCTGGGGCCCCGGTGCAAACATCGTTTCATCCAAATGGATTGCTGATGCATCTTTACTTACTGATAAGAAGTATGATCCTACACTCACACTGATTTATCTTCCACATCTCGATTATTGCCTTCAGAAATTTGGTCCGGATCTTAACTTGATACGTAACGACCTACGGGAGATTGATGACGTAGTCCGCCAACTCGTTGACTATTACGAATCACGCGGTGCAAAAGTCATTATACTTTCAGAATATGGTATTACCTCCGTCAATAATCCTGTACACATTAACCGCGTCCTCCGGGAACATGGATTTCTGAACGTACGTGTTGAACGTGGTCTCGAACTCCTTGATGCCGGTGCCTCCCGTGCATTTGCAGTTGCCGACCATCAGGTCGCTCACGTGTATCTGAATGACATGAGCATCGCCGAACAGGTGAGGAGTGTACTCTTGGGAATCAAAGGTGTGGAGCGTGTCCTTGACAGGAATGCGCAACGTGAGTTGCATATCGATCATCAACGCTCGGGAGAGTTTGTTGTAATGGCGGACACCAACAGTTGGTTCACCTATTACTTTTGGTTCGATGACGAACGCGCGCCTGATTATGCACGAACTGTGGATATCCACAAGAAGCCGGGGTACGATCCCGTCGAGATGTTCATGTCTTCGAAGGCACGCGCCGGATACAAGCTGCTTCGTAAAAAACTTGCGTTGCGCTATGTGATGGATGTGATTCCCCTGGACGCGAGTTTGATCAAAGGTTCCCATGGGCGGGTCGGAACGCCATCTGATATGCATGCGGTCTTAATTTCAGATATTCATTCAGACAACCCGTCCCTCGCCGCAGTGGATATTCATGGCGTAATTTCTGAGGCGCTGACTTCCACCTAAAGCCGCGCGGTTTTTTTTCGCCACGGCATCTCGTGCCTAGCTTGGTTCCCGCTGTTTTGACGGTCGTGCATTCGTGAACGTACCACCGAAAAGCTGCGACCGTTGACCTTTTTTCGGTAACTTTCGGCAAGTTCATTCCTGCTGCCAGTGTTTCAATCTGAAATCGCCTACATCAGACTTTCTGACCTTACCCGGCGGGTACGACAGGTCATACATGAGCATTTTGGCGAACAGACTTTTTGGATTGTTGCTGAAGTAAGCGGTCATAAATTTTACCCGGATCGCGACCGGCATTATTTCGACCTGGTCGAAAAGATCGAAAATTCAAACACTGAAGCGGCGAAGGTCAAAGCGAATTCCTGGGAACAGGGTTCACGTAAGATAGCGTCTTTTGAACACATCACCGGCCAGAAATTTCAGGATGGTTTGCAGGTGCTGGCATGTGTAAAAGTAAATTACCACATTGTGTATGGCCTGTCTTTGACGTTGATGGATCTTGATCCCAACTTTACACTTGGAAATCTTGAACGTCAGCGCAAGGAAACACTTGCAAAATTGCTTGAATTTAACGCCGACTGTATTCAGTTGGTTGATGACCGTTATGTTACCCGCAATCAGCAACTGGGTCTCAGTTGTGTCATTCAGCGAATCGCTTTGATCGGCTCGCCGCGTTCGGAAGGATACACCGACTTCGTACACACGGTTCAGACAAATCAGTTCGGATATCGATTCGTCATAGATTTTTATTACTCCTCTGTACAGGGCGTAAGCGCCGAAAATGAACTGGTCAAAACGTTGTTGCAGGTCTATGAAAGACATCAGACAGATCCTTACGATTGTGTTGTGATTACGCGTGGCGGTGGAGCGAAAACTGATTTTCTGGTCTTTGACACGTACTCATTGTCAAGAGTGGTGGCGCGGTTTCCGGTGCCGGTTATCACAGGAATCGGTCACCATAAGGATGTTAGCATCGTGGATATGATGGCGCATACGCAAACGAAGACACCAACGAAAGCCGCGGAGTTTATTCTCGCGCACAACCGGAATTTCGAGGAGAATATGCTCCGGTATCAACAGCGGTTGATCATTCGTGTTCAACAGAAGCTTGCGCTGGAAAACAGACGCCTGCAGACCACACGGCATGAACTGGTGCAGGTTGTACCGCATCGGTTGTCAAAGCAACGAGAGCAGCTGATGCATATCAAAAACAACCTGGCGCATCTGCCGGCAAGATTGCTTAGCCAGTCCGTTGCGGCAATGGTGGCGATCCGGCAATCGGTGATAAATTGTGCAAGGCGTGCGCTTGACGGTCAGGATGCAAATCTGCGGCAGGTGTTTTCGCGGTTGACGTTCAAGCCGAATGAACTTGTAAGACATCACAGGAGCGACCTCGATCAGGTAATGCATTTAGTGCGGGTGCACTGTCAGAAGTTGCTGCAGGGCCAACAGACATCGCTCCGGCATCAGGAATCGCTTATGCGGATGATGAGCCCGCACAATATCCTTAAGAAGGGGTTTGCAATTGTGTCAAAAGGTGACAAAATTGTCGTCAATCCCGTGGACATTAAAGCCGGGGATGAAATCACTGTTACCCTTGACAAAACCGATCTAATAAGTGTTGTAAACCGGAAAACTGAAAGCCATGGAAGGTATGACGTATGAAAGCGCCTATAAAGAGCTGCAGAAAATATCTGCGGAAATTGAATCGGATTCTGTTTCCGTTGACGTTCTCGCCGAAAAAGTAAAACGCGCAGCCGAGTTGATTGCTTTCTGCCAAAGCCGGTTACGCGATACGGAGACGGAAGTAAACAATATCATTAAACAAATGGAATCGAGACCGATTCCGGAATAGCAGACCCACCTTTGGCGATGGGTCCGCCATCGGTCCGGATATCAAATTTCCTTATTCGTCGCGTAGTACGTTTACGGGGTTCATGCGAGCCGTATTGTAGGTTTTCGCGGCGACGGTAACGATACTGGCGAGGAGGAGTAGTCCCGATGACAGTAACATCGTCACGATCGTCGTTCGTTGGAAGAAGTCCCAGATGCTGTCCATCAGCATTTCAGCCATATATGCACCGCCATATGATCCGATCGCGCACGCGATTAGCAGTAAAATCGCGAAACGCATGTTTATCACCTTCGATATGTTTGCCATTGAGGCACCCAGTACCTTGCGCACACCAATCTCCTTCATTCTTCGGATGATGTTCAGTGACACCAAGGTGAACAGTCCGGTGATCGAAAGCATCATCGCGACGATGCCCAGGAATACAAACATCTTGACAATGTTCGTGTTCACCTGATTCGCCTCCACGTTCTCCGAGTCCATATAACGGCTTCCGAACTTCCGGTTGGGGAATATATTTTTCCATTGTTCCTCCATGTAGGTATTCACGGCAACAATTTTATCAGCCGGAGCGCTCAGGAGGAGGTGGCGATATTTTTCCGGTCCGCAATAACGAAGCATCATCGGTTCCATTTCTTCCCATAGCCCATTGGTGTAAACATTCTTGAATACTCCGATGACATACAGCTTTGCGGTATCCATCCATATCAACTCTTTCCCTATGGGATTGTCCCAGCCGAACCTGGTTACGAGTTTTTCACTTACGATGACTGACTCCTTGCGGTCAGTCTCGGAATCTTTTTCGAAGTCCCGTCCTTGAACCAACGTAAAACCTGCAGTCTTGAGGTAGTTGTCGCCGATATTCATAATGTCGACTTCGATCTCCACACTTTCGTGTTTGACCGGGTCGTTGATTAAGTTGGAAAATATGTGATGCTCAGAACCTGCAATCGAAATTACATCAGGATGCTGGGCCATGACATCGCGCAGCGCATTGAACTGGCCCTCGTCATTTACCCAGGTGAAAAGCACTTCTTTTTGATTGAAACCCATGTCGAAGTCGCGCTGATACCGGGCATTGTCGATGAAGGCAAGACTGCATACAATGCCAATCAGGGATATTGCAAACTGCAAGGTGAGGAGTACTTGTGTAAATACGTTGGTGCCACCAAGTTTCTGTTTCCCTTTGAGAATGGTTGTCGGTTGAAACTGACTTATGTAAAACGCGGGATAACCACCGGCAAGCAAACTTGTAAACAACAGTATACCGATCATGACCAGCAGGAAGTCGGGTTTGCCGAAATAGTTTGTCTGTAGCTCCATGTACGGCCACAGCGCATTGAAGGCCGGTATCAACAGGAACTCCGCGATAGCGATTCCAAGAAGCAGAGAGAAGAAACAGACAATCAATGTCTCGCCGATGAATTGAAAGATCAGCTGGGTCCGCATACTACCCATCACCTTTCTTATGCCGATTTCCTTTAGCCGTCTCGACGAAATTGCAATGGCCGTGTTTGTAAGGTTGAAACATGCAATAAGGAGAACGAAAATCGCCATTACGGCAACACCGACAACGGCGGCAAGCGGTGAGGCGTCGCGGGTCCAGGTGCCAGGCCTGTCGGTGTACTCGTCACGCACGGCCATGCCGGTCAATGGATCCAGTGCGTACGCCTTGATGATAAAATCTTCACGAACCTTGTTGTTGTTTTCGATGAAGGGTTTCAACTGTGCCTCTACTGCCGGAATCCTGTCGGGGTTGTCTATCTGAACGAACAATGTGTTTCGAAACGTCCAGTTTTGCCCTTTTTCCAAATTCTCATCCTGCTCCCAGTAATTATCGTATAAGGTGATCGCATCGTCATTGAAGCTCGAATTCGTTGGCGGGTTGTTGTATACCGCTGCGATTTCAAATTCTCGTGTTACGCCTTCCCGCAGGATATGTGTTATTACTTTCCCGACAACATCGGTGGTTCCGAAAAGCCGGATAGCGAGTCTTTCACTGATCAGAACATTTGATTTTTTCGAAATCGCAGACGCATCTCCACCAATGAAGTTGAAGGTGAACATGCTGAAAAAGTCCGGATCCACGAATGACAGTCGCGAACCAAAGACTTCGTCGCCAATGCGTATGTCAGCATAGCTTGATGAATAACGCGTGACGCGTTCGGCATCCTGCACGTTTTGCCTTACGATCTCGCCGAGGGGAATGGGTACAAGGCCGTAGTGCGTCGTCCGGCTCTGGTATTCCCGCGACATGTTTACGCGGTATATCTTGTCTTTGTTTACATGGACCTCATCGAAGCTGGCGTTAAAGTCGTAGTTATAATAAGCGACGATACAACAGGCGATTGAGACCGCCATGCCGAGCACATTGATAGAGATGAACAGCTTGCTCTTCATCATGCTCCGGAAGGTAATGAGGAGATAGTTCTTGATCATGGGAGGGATGGTTTAGTTCGAAAGACTGATTTTCCCCGGATAGGGTTGCGCATCATCACCTTTTTTTGGGGTCGCGTATTGAAAATAGTCCGGAATCGAATCGTCTGCAAGCGAAATGTTCAATCTTGAACACTTTACAAACCGCACCCCGGGCGTTTGCCCCAGGTCCGAAACTTTTCTAGATTTAAACAAAACGGCTGACGTGCGATGAACGACTCAAACCCGCTATTATTATTGCATGGTGCCCTGGGTTCAGCGACTCAGTTGAGCCCGATGAAGGCTGCACTTGAAAAACATGGAAGGCAGGTCGTCGTTGTGAATTTTTCGGGTCATGCCGGCGAACCGTTTAATTTGTCTGGTTTTGGAATAGACACGTTTGCGCAGGATGTGCTTGCATTTCTTGACAGGACCGGTCTGGCAAAGGTTGATATTTTCGGATATAGCATGGGCGGTTATGTTGCACTCTGGTTTGCGCATCGGTATCCGGGAAGGGTCGGAAGGATCGTTACACTCGGGACGAAGTTTGACTGGAATCCGGAATCTGC
This sequence comes from Bacteroidota bacterium, assembly GCA_023428695.1. GTDB lineage: Bacteria > Bacteroidota > Bacteroidia > Cytophagales > Cyclobacteriaceae > Ohtaekwangia. The sequence goes on along the minus strand of JAEYWY010000022.1, from coordinate 80,886 downwards.
AGCGCGCGAGATTCGGAAAATGGATCCTGATAAAATAGCAGCGAAAGTTCCAGCGTTTGCGCGGATTCTCGAAAGCAGGCATGGGGTTCACGTATGGCGCGAACTGCTCGCCAAAACGGCGGCCATGATGAAAGAGCTTGGTGATAAGCCGTTGCTGACCGAAGAAACGTTTGAAGCAATTACAAACCCTGTGGAAATTGTTCTGGGTGACCTTGATGATATGGCCGATCGCGCCTGGTCAGAACAAGTTGCGGGAATGCTGCCCCGCGGTTCCTTCCGCCTCCTGGAGAATACACCCCATCCGATTGAGAAGACGGATTTCGTTCCGTTTCTGGAGTTGCGTTAAAGCGGCATATGACAAAGGTCATGGCGTTACGAAACTATAGTGGTCTAATTTCGTTGCGTACCTAAAGTGGGCTCTGAGTAATATTGCCCCAACATTTCTGATGACTGTAAGCGCCGTAACATCTGACAGGGCTGCTTCGCAAATTCGGAGTAGCGATTTGACAGGTCTCACGATCTCCGAGGTGGTCACAAAATCCGATGAGGCCACCTTCCTGCACGTGCACGTTGTATGCAATTGTGATAACCCATCGTGGATTCGTCCCCTCGACAACGACATACGCCAGGTATTTGATCGCAGCCGCAATAAATTTTTTAATTTCGGTGACGCGGTAAGATGGATTGTATTCGACAAGCAAGGCAAGGCAGTAGGAAGAGTTGCAGCATTCGTCAACAGAAAGTACAAAAACAAAGGCGATCGTTTTCCTGTCGGAGGTATTGGCTTCTTTGATGCGATTAACAATCAGGACGTCGCGAATCACTTGTTTGATACAGCACGGAAATGGCTGGAGGCGCGTGGTGTTAAAGCGATGGACGGTCCGATCAATTTTGGTGAGCGCGACAGATGGTGGGGCTTACTGGTTGAAGGATTTGATCCACCGTTGTACGGGATGAATTTCAATCCGCCCTATTACAAAGAGTTGTTTGAAACATATGGGTTCCGTAATTTCTATAATCAGATATGCTGGCGTTTACCGGTAGCCGGTCTTGATCAGCAGTTATCGCACAAGTTTTATGAAGCTCACGCGCGATTTGCCAACAATCCGGAGTTTGAGGCGCGCTACATCCCGGTGAATGAATTCGGAAAGTGTATTGCGTACTTCTGCAAAGTGTATAACAAAGCGTGGGCGAAGCATGAAGGAAACAAGGAGATATCGATGGAACAGGCAACGCGATTATTGCAATCGATTCGTCCGGTCCTTGACCCTTATTTGATCTGGTTCGTTTTCCACAAAGGCGAACCTGTTGCCATGTGGATAAGTATACCGGACGTTAACCAGATCATGAAACGCCTCAACGGAAAGTTTGGCTGGTGGGAAAAGCTTCGTTTCATATACTACAAAATGCGCGGAACGTGTACCCGGTTTGTTGGGATTATCTATGGTATTGTTCCTGAACTCCAGGGCACGGGTGTTGATTACTTCATGATTGTTGAAGCCGAAAAAGTGATAAAGTCAAAGACACGTTATCGGCAAACGGAGTTGTTGTGGCAGGGCGACTTCAATCCGCGAATGTTGAATATCTCACGCAACCTCGGTGCAGAACAGTGCAGGAGGCTGGTTACGTATCGTTATATCTTTGATCCTTCTATTCCCTTCTCGCGCCATCCGGAGATACATTGATACTAAACTGCAAGCTACAAGCGATGAGCTGCAAGTTTGGTTCGTCTTAATTTCGATGTTAACGATTCTGCCCGTAGGACGGTCTTTTCTCACTGCAAACGCGCTAAGACGCAATGGAGCGCAGAGTGAGTTAGTCCCACCAATTAGAAATCATAAATGAGAAATTAGTCCCTCATTCAACGTCTCTTTCCCCATTCCCTTACCCAAAAATGTATTTTCGAAGGAACTTTCACCTTTCGTCTTTACAACGACACTTCAAGCCACGGAATACGAAACGTTCCTTTGTGTTGATTGATCTTAACCGTATCCCCAGGGGAAGCTTTGTCATATTCCTCACGGCTGACTGTGACAGATTCCTTTTCCGTCAATTCACCCCAGGGAGCGAGGTCGAAATAGTACGTTGTCGTTTTACCTTTTGTCGTGCGTTTTGACAGGATTGTCGACTTGTATTGAGCGGGCTCGGACTTGTCCGTCATACAGTTGATTAACAAAACTGTTCCGAAGCTGTATACAAACGTAAAGAGCGGGAAGAGGATCAATAAGAATATCGCTGATCCCGACCGTGGTGAGAATCCCTTGATGGGTAACTGAAATAACACAAACAATGCCACGGTGAGGCATCCTACCATGATCCATGCATTGGAGTAATCGAGGATGTCATAGTCGAAAAGAAAACGAAGCACGAGGGCAAAACCCGGCAGGACAAATCCTTGAGTAACGGAAGGGTAGGCGCTTTTTTCGCGGTCGCCACCTTTCATCAGATTGCGATAGATGTAGCTGGTTGCCATTGCAATCCAGGGCAAAGCAATTCCCGTTGTGATTGCCAGAGCGTAAGGTTTCGGGTAAAAGATTATCCAGGCGCAGATAACCCATGCACTTATGTTGATCGCACGGGCTACTTTGCGCGCACTGTCGAGTTTCGTCAGCCTGGCGTCTGAGAAGAGACCGAGTTCCTCGTCTCGGAGTACCCCGATCACTTCCTCCTGCCATTCAGTGATTTCGAGATTTGGAATGTAGAGGTCAAACCAGCGTCTGACTTCGTGTTGTTTCTCGAAGTACTTTGATATTCGCAGTACAGGCTTCTTTCGATCGATCGGTTCAACGTTAATGTAATTTTCGACGATACGAAATCCACGTATTTCGTCCTTGTGCAGCGACTTTGTTCCTAGCGGAGATACTAGTGTCACGCGATCATCTTCAAGGATGAGCCTTCCTGCCTTTGTGTCCCTGAGAACATACCATGCGAGCGCAAACAATACCACTGCGCCGCCATAAAAGAGTAAGAGAGCCACACCCTGGTTCCCGGACAGAACAGCCCGATAGATGAGAAACAGCGCCAGCAGAAAGAAGGCTGCGCTGAAGATATAACTGACGACGCGCCAGAATTTTGGGAGACGGTATTCGCGCATGAGTGACAGTTTTTTTCGTTAGCGGAGAAGGCTAGTTGGCAAGGGCCAGTCCGATACCTTTTGCCATAAGTCCTGCCAGCAACGGAATAATGGCAAGTAACAAGAGTTCCATCCGCAGCATCATAATAATGGATTTTGGAATCGTGATCAGTTCATTAGCATTTCCCTTTCGGTTCCGGATGAAAAAAACGGTTGGATGAATCGATAACAATCCAACAAGCAGGAAGCATGTGATCTTTGTATGAAAGATCCAGTTCTTGCTGTAAAACGCCGCTGGTTTGCCGATGTCGCTCAGCCACAACGTTAGTCCCGCAACGAGGAGTGTAAGCGCAGCTATACCATATACTGCGTCAATCCTGGCGACACGCCCGATCTCCGAACGTGTCATCTCTTTTTTCAAAAGGAGATGCTCGGAGACGAGTGATCCCACAATGGCGAAAATACTGATGAAATGAAGGTAACGCAGAAGGATTTCAGAAGACATATGCGAGGGTTTTTTCGCAATTTAGAAATTTCCCGCTTAGTCATACAATCCTAAGCAGCGGACATGTAGTGTGTCATCGACATAGAATACCGCTGCTAATAAGAGCCTGTTGCCAAATCCAAAACTTTGTTAACTTTCAAGAAATCAAATTCCGGAGTATGAAAATGTCATCTGCCTTTGTCGTGTTGTCTTTGCTGACCACGATTGTGATTGAAACGAATGCACAGGACAATCCTGCTGCAAAAAAACTTGAAGGGCGTTGGGACCTGACTATCGACATGAACGGAACGCAAAGTCCGTCGTGGCTTGAAGTTACGCATTCCGGTTTCAGGACGCTTGTCGGACGCTTCGTCGGTGTTGCCGGCAGTGCGCGACCGGTGTCAGAAGTCACGTTAAATGGAAACATCTTCAGCTTCGTTATCCCTCCGCAGTGGGAAGAAGGCGCCGCGGATCTTATCGTAATGGGTGAGGTTAGTGACAACGCTCTCTCCGGAGAAATCACGTTCCCCGATGGAAAGAAATACAGTTGGACTGGCAAGCGCGCCCCTTCTTTGCGAGGTGAGAAAGCGGGAACTCCCGGCAAGCCGCAACAGCTTATCAAGCCCAATCTCGAAGGATGGAAAGCGTTGGGTGATAATCAGTGGGTCGTTGAAAACGGCATACTCAAGAGTCCGAAGTCGGGCGCAAATCTTGTGACCGTTGACAAGTTCAAAAACTTTAAGCTGCACATTGAATTCCGATATCCACAAGGCAGTAACAGCGGTGTCTATCTGCGCGGGAGGTATGAAGTACAAATCATGGACAGCAAAGGGAACGATCCTGTGTCCGGTGAACTCGGTGGCGTCTATGGTTTCATTGCGCCCATTGAGCAGGTTGCAAAAGCACCCGGTGAATGGCAGACCTATGACATCACACTTGTCGGAAGGATGATCACGGTGGAGGCGAATGGCAAATTGATAATCTGCAATCAGGAAATTCCTGGCATTACCGGAGGTGCGCTCGACTCCAACGAAGACGACCCCGGACCGTTGTTGCTTCAGGGGGATCATGGCCCGGTGGAGTATAGAAACATTGTAATCACGCCACTGTGAGAAGCTGCTGGCAACTGGCAACTAGCCACTGGCTGGCCATTAAGCAGTACTAAGATTGATACTTCATCAGAACCGAAACCATCTCACTTTCGCAATCAGCTAGTGGCCAGTTGCCGGAAGCTAGCTGGCTATTGACAAAATACGACACGGGTCGAAAGCAAAAAAAAACCGGCCCGAAGGCCGGTAATGCTAGTCCCGTTGAGGCAATATAATGCCTCACATGGTAGCGCGGATTACTGACGATTAGCTTTTTTCGCCTTTTTCTCAGCCCGTTTTTCCTTCAGGGATTTTGTTGCGGGCTTCTTCTTTTCTTTTTTGGCGTCCTGTGATTTAGACATACTCAGTGTGTTTGGTTGTCAAATATACGATCGCGGGATTCGAAAAGATGCTGATTTTCATCACGGCTGTGTAATTATTTTTTGCATCACTAACTTACTCGCAAGGTTCACGTAGACATACCATTATGCCCGATTCAGAAAAACCACTGATCGATAAGAAAATCCTCCTCGAGAGGTTTCCCGGCAAGGGAGGCTGGACGTATGTCCGCGTTCCCGAAATCCTCCAGGGCAAGTCGAAACCATTTGGGTGGGTTAGGGTTCGCGGCTCCATAGATGGCTACGAAATCCGTAAATATCACCTTATGCCTATGGGAAACGGAAAACTGTTCCTTCCTGTCAGGGCTGAGATCCGAAAGAAGATTGGGAAGGACGAAGGCGACAAAGTGCGCGTGATACTGTTCCCGGATAACGAGCCTCTAGAGGTTCCGAAGGAAATGCTCGAATGTCTTCGCCTCGAACCTGAAGCGTTGAAGTTTTTCCGAACCGTCACGGAGAGTGAGCAAAATCATTATGTTCAGTGGATCTATTCCGCAAAAAGGGAGGAGACCAGGGTCCGACGGCTCGCAGCGGCTGTTGAACGCCTCTCGAAACGCCTGAGGCTGTACGAACCGGGATGATGTCGGTCTCTATTCCGTAATTGCTTTTGCTGTCTGAAGCGAACGCCATTCTGTTGTCACACACTTCAAAGGAAAACGCATCCGGCATGGAATTTTTCCATCTCTCGGAAAAATTACAACTATGAAAAAGATCTTTACACTCGCATTGGCCCTGTGTGCCGTAACCTATTTCGCATCCGCGCAGGTCCAACCCGGTATCAAAGCAGGCGTTAATATTTATTCGCTTGTTGGTGACGACGTGGATGTCAACAGTACGGTCGGGCTGCATTTTGGCGGACTCGCCCACATCCACATGTCGGAGGTACTTGCGCTTCAGCCGGAACTCGTTTTTTCCATGCAGGGTGCCAAGGCTGCGGACAATGACGACGCCAGACTTAATCTGAATTATCTGAACATACCTGTATTGTTGCAGTACATGTTTGGCGACGGATTTCGCGTACAGGCCGGACCTCAAATTGGTTTCTTGCTTAGTGCAAAACAAAAACTTGACGACACGAGCGTTGACGTGAAAGATGGATTTAAATCAATTGATTTTTCAATCCCTGTTGGCATCAGCTATAAACGGGCCTCGGGTTTTGGTGTGGACCTGCGTTATGCGTTTGGTGTGAGTAACATCAACGACGGCGATGACAAGATCACGAACGGTGGATTACAGTTCGGTGTATTTTATCAGTTCGGACAATAACATCGTTCGTGTTGATCTTCGCACGAATAAGTTGAAGTTTTGATCCGGTAGTAAAGCGGATTTCGGAAAGAAATTCGATCTTCGTACATGGATCAGCCACTAATTACCAATGACGCCGTCGTTCTTGGAATGCTTATGGTTATTCTTGCCGTTGTCTTCAAAACGGCGGCAAGTAACCACCCATTCTGGAAGAAATTCTATACCTACGTTCCGTCGCTGCTTCTGTGTTATTTTCTTCCTTCGGTTTTGAATTCGTTAGGCATCATCTCAGGTGAGGGGTCCTCGCTTTACAGGGTAGCATCCCGCTATCTGCTTCCTGCGAGTCTGGTTCTGCTTACGCTCAGTATCGATTTGAAAAGTATCATGCGCCTGGGCCCGCGCGCCATCGTCATGTTCCTCGCCGGAACGGTTGGTGTAATCATCGGAGGGCCATTGGCGATCATGATAGTCTCCCTGTTCGATCCTGAACTGGTAGGAGGAGTTGGTCCGGACGCTGTGTGGCGGGGTATGGCAACAATTGCAGGAAGCTGGATTGGTGGCGGAGCAAACCAGGCTGCGATGCTTGAAGTATTCGGCGCAAGCCCGTCGCTGTTTTCGATAATGGTTACTGTTGATGTTATTGTAGCCAACATATGGATGGCAGTACTTCTCTACGGCGCAGGTCGCTCCGACAAAATTGATTCTGCATTTAAGGCCGATGCTTCGGCTATTGATGAAGTCAAGTCTCGTATTGAAAAATTCAGGCTAAGCATTCTTAAGATGCCGGCGCTGTCAGATACGATACTCGTTCTCGGTATTGCATTTGGTTTCACGGGACTTTCACACTGGCTCTCCGACTACATCGTATTCTTTATCGAGAGTCTGCCGGCGTCGTGGGAGCTTGACAGATTTAGTCTTGATTCGGCGTTCTTCTGGATCGTCGTGCTTGCAACCACCTTTGGTTTGCTTCTTTCGTTCACGCGTGCGAAAGAACTTGAAGGCGTTGGCGCATCGCGACTTGGAAGTGTACTGCTCTACGTGCTGGTCGCGACGATAGGAATGCAAATGGATCTGAAGTCGATCTATCATAACTATCAACTCTTTTTTGTTGGAAGTATCTGGATGTGCATTCACGTCGGTATCATGTTATTCGTCGCGTGGATTATCAAGGCACCATTTTTCTTTACCGCAGTGGGAAGTATGGCCAACATTGGTGGCGCTGCGTCTGCTCCTATCGTTGCGTCGGCATTTCATCCGTCACTTGCCCCTGTTGGCGTTCTGCTTGCAGTACTCGGCTATGCACTCGGAACATATGGTGGATGGCTTTGCGCGATACTTATGCAGGCTGTTGCTCCTTCGTAAGTCGTCGCCGCCGACGAACCCGTTTATTGCACACGTTTGAGGACCAGCTGGTTTTATAATAGTCATTACCTCAAACGTTTTCTGATTTATTTGTCTCTAATATTTTCGTGGGCCTCCCAAATGCCCGAAAGGGGAGGCTTATCTTCATGTAACGCTCGTAAGAAATTAAACCCGAAGATTATGCCCTCGAACGACGGAAAAATTCATCGTTTCAACCAGAATATCATGGAACTGCTTCGCGAGAAGAATAAGAGTGTCAACTCCCTGGCAGCTTACCTTAACTACGATGCGACTGAGGTTGGACGTCAACTCCGGTCGGAGCAAACCTTTCCTTTTGGTGACCTCGTAAAAATCTGTTTGTTTCTGGGGCAATTGCCTGCCGACTTCTTTTATGAACGCGAGCCTGTTGACGTCTCCGGGATTCGTGATGAGATGAAGGGCGATCACCGGCTCCAGCATCTTCGGATGCGGGAAACCCGCAAGCAGATAGTCCGCTACTTTGAACGCAAGGTCGAGTACAACTAACACAATCCCCGGTCATTCTTTTTTTCATCGGGAATCGGCTCCTTGCGGGGACAGATTTGCTAATATCTAAAACAATGTGGTCATTTGCCTAAGCGCTGAGCATCACTTCCAAGGTGATTTGGATAAGCCTGTCAATCCCCGTGACAGGGTCTCTATGTTCAACATCCTAACCAACGTTTCATGTCAACTAAAGCGACCATGGATGAAAAGACCGCGGCTCCTAACATTACCGCGCGCGAAAAAGAGGTGGTGCTGCTTCTGGCCGAAGGATTTTCAACAAAGGAAATGGCCCGGCTCCTCAACATCAGCAGTCACACCGTCGAAACCTACCGCAAAAATCTCCTGTTGAAACTGGAAGCACGTAATACGGTTCACCTGATCGCGAAAGCCAGCAGGATGTATCTGATCCAGGATTTCGTGCCCTGCGAGCATATCCCTGATTTCAGGGATTGAAGGTCGTCGTATCCTTTCTGAAATTTATTATAGCGTTTTGAGGTATTCAGGCAAGGAGTGCAACATTCCAGACCCAAACCAATTTAGTTATGTCAGTCGACCAATCACCTGCACCCATTAGTCAACAGGAGCGCATTCTTGTTCTGGACGGCTTGCGCGGCTTCGCACTGCTGGGTATTCTGTTATTAAACATTCCGTGGTTTGGGATATTTGGCGACCCCATGGTCCTGAATGAAATCGGCACTCCTGACTTCACTGTCTGGTATGTGATTGACTGGCTTCCGGAAGGCACACAGCGCGCCTTGTTCTCACTGCTTTTCGGCGCCGGCATATTGATCTTTATGTCTCGCGCTGAAAAACGCGCAGAGGGTATCGTCCCGGCTATCGTGCTCATCCGCCGCAATCTGTGGCTGCTGCTTTTTGGCCTCGTCAACGCATTTATTTTACTATGGCCGGGCGATATTTTGTACCAGTATGCAATGTGCGCATTTGTCATCCTTCCGTTTATCCGCCTTAAGCCGGTTCATCTGATCATAGCCGGATCGGTTTGTATGCTCATCGTAACAATCCGTGAAAACCGCGACCTGTATCTCAGGAAAGATATGATTCGTCGCGGTGAGACGATCGCCGCTATCGACACTACCGCAACGAAACTTACCGAGGAACAAAAAGAAGAACTCGGCGCCATGACGGGTTTCCGCGATGGACAGAAGCTCGAAAGCAGGAAGAAGAAGTATGAGCAAACAATCGGAGCCCTAACCGGGACTTTTACAAGGCTCTATGAGCGCCGCGCAAATGCAAGCGTGCACATGGAAACGGTCAAAACGTATTACTACTTCTTTTTTGACGCACTTGTTTTCATCTTTTTCGGAATGGCCTTCTTTAAACTGGGCATTCTCCAGGGAGAACATCCGGCGCGAACGTATTGGCTGATGGCACTGGTCGGCCTTGGTATTGGTTTGCCGCTTTCGTATGTGCGATTGGAACAACTCATCCACTATGAGTTTAACATGTTTGAGCTCGAAAAAAACATCTCTTTTCAGATGTACGAGATTTCCAGAACCGCACGAGGCCTCGGAGTTTTCGGACTTGTTATGGCACTTTACAAAGTGGGATTATTTCGGTGGTTATTTGCTGTGTTGCAACCTGTAGGACAAATGGCGCTGACCAATTACCTCATGCAATCTTTCATTTGTGCCACGCTTTTTTATGGCATCGGGTTTGGGCTCGCCGGACAGTTGTCACGCATAGATGTGTACTACATCGTTATTGTTATCTGGATATTTCAAATAATTTTCAGTCACATCTGGATGGCATATTTTCACTTCGGCCCAATGGAATGGTTATGGCGAAGCCTTACCTATTGGCGTCGGCAACCATTCAGAAAACGCAGTCTGGAAGTTGTGCCCGGATAACACCTCTCAACGACCGACACTCCACTAAAACACACTCTTAACTTATGTCAACGGTCAATCCGTTGGTGCAAAAATCTTTATCTTTAGTCTCCGCAAAAAAAAGTATTACATGAGCTCAAGACGAAAATTCATACAAAGCATATCGACAGTTGCCGCTGCGGCCGTTACTTCTCCGGCATGGCCTGCGATGGCATCCGACGTTGTGCAAAAGAAGGACAAACTTGGTGTTGCGCTTGTCGGATTAGGCAACTACAGCAATGTTATTCTTGGACCTGCCCTGAAGGAGGCGTCGAATTGTTACCTGGCGGGCATCGTTACTGGGACACCTTCAAAGGCCACAACGTGGTCGCGTGAGTATAATATTCCAAAAGAGAACGTCTACTCGTATAGCAATTTTGATGAGATCGCTAAAAACAAGACTATCGATATTGTTTATATCGTTTTGCCAAACAGCATGCACGCCGAGTACACGATTCGTGCACTTCAGGCGGGTAAGCATGTGATCTGTGAAAAGCCGATGGCCATGAATGCGGATGAAGCAAGACAAATGATTGCCGCGGCAAAGAAAGCAAACAGGAAACTCTCCATCGGATATCGCATGCACTTCGATCCACACTTTGTAGAAGTGAAGCGCCTCGGTCAACAGGAAAAACTAGGCTCAGTGAATTACATGGAGTGTGCACTCGGTTACTACTCGACTCCACCCGCCGGATCATGGAAACTTCAAAAAGCAATGGGTGGGGGGCCACTTTACAATCTTGCGGTGTACCCCATTCAGAGTGCGCGCCATACGAAGGGAAGTGAGCCTGCATTCGTGACGGCACAAGCCACGACGAAACGCAAAGACATTTACAAAGAGGTTCATGAATTGTTCACCTGGCAACTCGAGTGGGCTGACGGCACGCTGTGCAACAGCTATTCCGGTAATGCGGGAATGATAGACCGTTTGTTTGCCGCGTGTACGAATGGATTCATTGAGCTCAATCCGGCCACGCAGTACAGGGGAGTCACCGGTGCCTCATCCCTGGGAAAAATCGACTATAAGCACGTGTTTCAGCAGAAACTTCAGATTGAAGATTTCGCGAAGTGTGTGATAGAAGACCGCGAGTCAATCGTAAGCGGCGAAGAAGGTCTTAACGACATGCTGATCATCGATGCTATTCACAAAGCAGTAGCCAACGGTGGACGGGTGGCAATCGAAAAAATCAAATAAGTTCACGAACAAGTATACCCGTGTTGATAGACGTAACCTGCGCCATCATTATCCGCGACAAGCGCATTCTTGTAACCCGGCGCAGCGAGCGTATGAGCATGCCGCTGAAATGGGAGTTTCCCGGCGGCAAGGTTGAACCGGGGGAATCGCCCGAGGATTGCCTGCTCCGCGAACTTATGGAGGAACTCAACATTCGCGTTAATCTGCTTCACAAACTTGATCCGCAACCCTATCATTACCCCGACTTTTCAATTCGGTTACTCCCGTTTGTTGCGACGTTCGGTTCGGGCGAGATCGTACTCCATGAACACATGGCGTATCAATGGCTTACAACTGACGAATTACCGCAAATCGACTGGGCTGCCGCCGATATTCCGGTGCTGAACGCATTCCTTGAGTATAAGGCACGCACGGAGGCACCTCAGGCCGAGGGGAAATCAGCCTAAAAAGAATCTTTTCCCGGGCTTCCTGCGGGTGAGAAATATCATCGCAAAGACATTCGGTTATCTGTTTCTTCGCTGTAATTTCCCACGTTATGGAGATGAAGACGGGAAGCAGCAGGGCGGGAATTTCCCGCAAGGATGCGTACGGACTATTACAGGAGCTGGCGGCAGCAATGAAGGATCAGAGCGTGTCATTCCGGCGTGTGCTTGATGATGTGCATCCCGACTTTCAAGTCAGCGCTCACAACCTTCTTCATTACCTGCTGTTGCGCAGCCGTGAAATTAGGCCCCTGCAACAATACCTGCACGAGTGCGGATTGTCTTCGCTGACCAGTTCCGAAAGTCATACATTGTTCCAGGTACTTCAGGTGATTCGCTGGCTCGGCGGAGATGACGCGTCTCCGGAATTTGGCCCGGATGAAGTTTGCAGTTTTGATCAGGCGCTAAAGATCAGGGAAAAACATCTCACCAATCTGCTTGGTGCCAGACCACGTGCCGAGATCCCACACATAATGGTGACGTTGTCTCCTGAGCTTGCCGCAGACTCCGGAAAACTCGCGAAGTTATTTGCTGCCGGAATGTCGTTAGTCCGTATTAATTGTGGTCACGATGACGAGGCAACCTGGTCGAAAATGATCAAGTCGGTGCGAAAGGCCGCGTCGGACGCGAATAAGTCATGCAAGGTCTACATGGATCTTTCAGGTCCCCGTATTCGCGTCTCCGATGTCCCGATACGTACAAAGGAGAATCCCGAGGGACTTGTTTTGAGTGAGAACGATTTGATTGAAATATCCGACATCAAAGGCGATATCCGTAAACGGTCGTTAAAAAAGGATGGCACAATAAAAACGCTGCCGCGAATCGGTCTTCAACCTTCCGGTATTATTTCGATGCTGAAAGAAGGCGAACGCGTTTTCTTTGACGATGGAAAATTCGAAGCGAAGGTCGAGTCCGTCCGGAAAAAACACGCCGTTGTAAGTATCACACGAATATCGACCCGTAACCCGGTGCTGAGAAAAGGTAAAGGGGTGAATCTTCCTGATACCTCGCTGGCGTTTTCGTCACTCACAGAAGACGATCTGAGGCATTTGCCATTTATTGCCGGGCATGCTGATCTTATCGGGTACTCCTTTGTTGGCGAACCCGCGGATGTTCAACAACTCCGTCAGATACTTTCTGAACGCGAAGGCAATACACCCGCGATCATTCTTAAAATTGAACGTCTTTCCGCTGTGCAGAATCTGCCTGCGTTACTTCTCGAAGGCATGAAAGACAAGGCGTTTGGCGTGATGATCGCCCGCGGCGACCTTGCTGTCGAAATTGGCTTTGAACGACTCAGCGAGGTACAACAAGAAATTCTCTGGATATGCGAGGCGGCGCATGTTCCTGTAGTTTGGGCGACGCAGGTCCTGGAGAATATGAACAAGACCGGTTTTGCTACCAGAAGCGAAATCACGGATGCCGCCATGGGCGGGATGGCCGAATGCGTAATGCTCAACAAAGGCAAACACGTAGTAAAAACGGTGCATGCCCTCGCTGATATACTCTCACGATTTACAGAACACTTCGACAAAAAGCGCTTCACGTTCCGGCCGTTGTCAATATCAAGAAACTTCCTGAAGAAGAGCCATTCCAAAAGTTCCGCTGCCGGCGATACGAACGGGCAACCGGCCTGACAGGGTCATTAGCGCAATATGTCGCGTTCTACACCCGTCGTTGTCATTTTCAGCCACCATGCTTTATTCTTTCCTGACGTAGCTTTACTATCAGATCAGGAACTCATGGCTAAGAGAACAGGCATAAAGCTCAGGCAACTTGCGATACTCACGGTCGCATGGATTGCAATTGGAGCCTTCATTTCGCTTTACGATTTCCTTCTCCTCATCGCAAGCAATTCGGTGGTGCAACCCGCTGCACTTGTGACGGGGTTGGTCGTAAACTGCGGAACGGGACTTGTTGGTGCCCTGCTCGGCGGAACAGTCCTTGTTTTTATTATCGATGATAAACTCAAAGACCGTCGTTATGTCTACAGCCTTATCCTTATTGTCATCGTGTTTGCGCTCGTCGTCGCAACCGTCGTTGTTCTCAAACGCGTAATCTTTGCCGATGTGATTATCGACTCGCCGGCAATTCGCATCAAGAATGCGCTGATCTGGTTTGTGGTTGTAACTATCACACAACTTATCCTTCAGATGAATACACGAACCGGAAATGGATTTGTCGGGAATTTTATTCGAGGTAAGTACTACGTTCCGCGTGAAGAAAAAAAGATATTCATGTGCCTTGACATAAACTCCTCAACAGCTATCGCCGAACAACTTGGTGATGATCGTTATCATAGTCTGCTCCGCGATTTCTTTTCAGACATTGCCGATCCGATCCTCGAAAATGCAGGCACTATTTATCAATATGTCGGCGACGAAGTAATTGTTGCGTGGAACTATGAAGAAGGCCTTAAGGACAATCGTTGCATCAATTGTTTTTACGACATAAAACGGAAGATCAATGAAAACGCAAAGAAATATCAGCCGCGTTATGGCCTGGTGCCAACGTTCAAGGCAGGCTTTCATTGTGGTCGTGTTGTCGCTGGTGAAGTTGGTACGTTGCGCCGTGAAGTCACCTATTCGGGCGATGTGCTTAACACTACCGCGCGTATCCTGGCTATGTGTCGGAACTATGGTGCCGAAGTCCTCGCATCGGGAAACCTTCTCTCCCAGCTCTGCCTGGGCAAAACGTTCGAAGTCCTCGAACTTGGCCAAATGAAGCTCCAGGGGAAGCAGACTGAAGTGATGCTTAACGCAATAAAATGTCTGTGAATAAATACCCGGGCTTACAATAAACCGTAAGTATCGTCCGTTTTTTGTGAACGGGAAGGCCAGGCAGGGTAACGCTTCATCACAGGTAATATGAAATTTTTCATCCTGAGCATCTTGCTTCTGGCTGGCCTTTCTTTATCAGCTCAGCGGAAGCGGGACTTCATTCGCACCGCTCACTTTTCAATTGCGCCTGCGTTGGGTAGCAATGGATTTCACCCCGGTGGATACTCAAACTACTTTTCAATTCATCTTACGTCGGGCTATGCATCAGCGAGCTATCTGCTTGAGATAGCAGGCATATCAAATCTGAATGTAACCGAAACGCGCGGACTTCAGGTGGCAGGAATAACGAACATCACCGGCGCGAATGCATTTGCCGGGATGTCTCCAAAGGAAATAGACAAACTCGTACGTGAGGGTTTCGAACCCAACCTCTCGGGGATTCAGATAAGCGGACTCACCAACGTTGTGCTTAATAATGTGTTCGGGGCACAGTTCACCGGCGGCGTAAATGTCGCCGGTGGTGCCCTTCAGGGCGTGCAAGTTGGGGGAATCGGAAACATGGTTACGAAGTACACCTTTGGAATTCAACTCGCAGGTGTTTTCAATATGTCCGTTGCATCGATGGATGGTCTTCAGCTTAGTTCACTTTACAACATGACAAAGAATGAGTTGTTTGGTGTACAGGTTGCCGCGTTTAACGCAGCTGGTGTAATGCACGGTAAGAATTCGTACGAAAACAACGATCCTACCGGTGTCCAGATCGGACTTGTCAACAGGTCGCGTGTCATGAACGGATTTCAGATAGGATTGATCAACATCGGGAAAACGGTTCAGGGTACGCAAATAGGGTTGATCAACTTTTACAGCGGAGGCAAAACACCGCAGACCCGCGACGGTACATCAATTGGTTTGGTAAACATTGGATCAACGGGATACTTCGCGGTATACACAAGCGAACTTTTTACGGCGAACGTAGAAATTGCGACCGGTACCAACAAAAACCGGCGGATGAGTGGCGAGAACACGACGCGAGAGATTATAAACGCATTGATCTATGGAAAGAGTCCGGGCGACGACGAGTGGACCATCGGTTATGGCTTGCGCAAAAAGTATCTTAACAGATCCACGGCACCGGGGTATGGTCACATTCGTTTTCTCATGTTTGGCGTTGACGCCCTGCACTACAATCATACGTCGTCGCTCACGCGCGAACTCAGCCTGATTGGCCGGCCGAATATCTCCGCCGGATCGCGTTTTCATCCGAAGAACCGTAACTTCTTCTTTTTCGCTACGTTGGCCTACAACTTCTATTTTACCGATACAGGACAAAGTGTGCAAACGTTGTTCAATAATTCGTCCAAAAAAGAGGAAGACAGTTTCACACACTGGCCCGGGTTTTCCGCCGGCATACTTGTGCGATAGACAATGCGCTACTCCATTTGTTTACGGATCGCGATAAGATCTTCAAGGTCTTTCATCTCCTTTCGGATACCTTTGCCGATTTGCCAAATGAGGATGATGGCGGCAATCACATAAAGCCCGTCGAAGACAAAAATTGTGTCACCGACATGCTTCCGGAATTCCGGCGTGAGCATTCCCAGACCAATAGTGTATAGAGCGACGATACCGAGTGTTACCGGACCGTGGATTATTTTCCGAAGCCGATAAAAGGCGATTGTCCGGTTTGTTGTTTCCAATGCTGAGTTGTCGGAACGGATGGCCTTAAAACGAATCGCGTTGTGAATCTCAAGGGCGATTCGGACAAACAGACCGCCGATCATCAACGCCACACCGATGTGACTAAGCGTTTCCTGGAAAGGAAAGAGGTAAATGAAGAAAAGGATCAGCACGATCATCACAATAGTTAACACAATGATGTTGCCGTACTGGAAACCCAGCATACTTTTCCTTTTTTCGTTAGCGACCTTGATGAGATCATCAACAGCGGTTGGGGCCGTTTTTCCGGAGCGATCCTGTTTCCAACGCCGGATCAGTTCGTTCATATCATTGGTATCGTTGTTCATATTGAAGCAGTTCTTTGAGTTTTTTCTTGATGCGGTGTATTCTTACCCGTAGTGCATTGTTTTCGATTCCTACGACCCGGGCGATCTCGACGTAGTCAAGTTCGTCGAGAACCATCATGATAATCAGACGATCTACCTCGGGCAGTGATCCGATAGCGACGTACAGTGCCTGATTGTCATCGTCACGTTCATTGCTTTCCGCAATGATGTCGAACGTTGATGTAATGGCTACCTTGGACCGGTTGCTTTTTTTTCGCAGGTATTGAAGACATGTATTTACAGTGATCCGGTAAATCCACGTTTTCGGGGATGATTCGCCTTTGAATGTGTGGAGCGAGTTCCATACGCTGATAAAAACTTCCTGGGCCAGATCATTTGCTGCATCGCGATCACCTTTCATGAATCCCAGGCACATCTGACGAACCATCGCGTGGTTGTCGATATACAGGGATTCAAAAAAGGGTCGTTGATCAATCATTGTTCAGCAAGGAATGTGTTGATACGCGTGGTCAGCCACTCAGGCTGATCAAACATAATAAAATGTCTGCTGTCGGTGGCAAGGGCAATTGTTTTTGACTGAAGTCCGGCATACTGTTTCGCGAGCGTTGCGTCTACGACGTCACTGTTGGGAAACGGGGCTGCGAGAACAAGCGTTTTCGCTTTTATTTGACTGAGCACGGGCCGCAAGTCGATCTTAAGCAAGTCGGTGTATCCATACACGTAGGTCTTGCGGTCGGCGACCAATGACCAGTTCAGCAACGTGTCAACCATCTCGGGGCGCTTCGTCATTCCCTGAACCATCATCGTCGCGGTTTGTTTGAATGCGTCATCCGACATCTCAAGCAAACGCTTGTTGTAAGGACTCTCATACTTTATCTGCTCTGGCAAAACGCCTGGCATCATTACGTCGAGCATACAGGGCAGTCCATCAACGATGACGAGTTTAGAAACGAGGTCAGGTTCTTCGGCGGCAATGTCAAGTGCAAGTGTGCCTCCCATGCTGTGTCCGATAATCGTCAGGTTCGTCAACTTTTCCTTTTTCAGGTACGTGATCACATCGGACTTTATCTTGTCATACCAGGGCGTTTCAACCGGAGGTACATTGTTGAAGCCGGCATAGGTTACAAAGAGTTTGGTATGATTTCCCGCAAGCTGGCGGGAAGTTTCCTCCCATACAGAGCCAGGGCTTGTAAAACCGGGAAGGAAGAGCACCGGGTTTCCCGTTCCGCTTTTCGCCACGCGAATCGCTGAATACTGGGCCATCCCGCAAAGCCCGGATATGATCAATCCGGTCAATAGAAGTAGTTTTTTCATGTTGTCCATATTTTGTGGTGGCCAGAAATGCTCATGAGACTTTTCTGAAAATTTCCCCTTTGATGCAGGTTGGAGCCGGTTTGTTACACAACACCAGAAATTTTTTTGAACCACCGGGAATGGCTGGCAGGCGGTTTTGCTCGCTATGGACATCGGAGCAGAATATCACCTCACGGTCGTGAGATGTTAAAATGTGTGGCGGACCGACGAACGGTCCGCCATCAAGCACATCTTACTATTTGCGGAAGTTCACCATCCATTGGATGCCATACTTGTCGACGCAGCTTCCATAGTACGCGCCCCAGAACATGTCTTGAAGGTCCATCGTAACTTTCCCTCCGGCCGAGAGCGCCTTGAAGAGCCGTTCTGTTTCTGCGCGCGAATCGGGTTCGAGACTGATATGAACATTGTTGCCCGCGATTACCGTCATACCCATTGACTCAGGCGCATCTGTACCCATGAGCAGGTGCCCGCCAAGTATCGGGAGCGCAACGTGCATGACCAGGTTTTTGTCATCTTCGGCGAGAGGCGGCGTGCTTTCCTGCGGCGGAATGTCTCCAAACCTGGAAATTCCACGTTCGAATTCACCACCAAAAATCTGTTTATAAAAATTGAATGCTTCTTCGGTGTTTCGGTTGAAGTTCAGATACGTGTTTACGCGTGCCATAAGCATTATGTTTAGAGTTGAACATGGGATTTTGATGTCAGTTTATACGGAGTATGTTTTCCACTTACCCCGTGTGAATAGCCAAAGCGTGAACAAGCCCACGGACGTTTCGGAGATGAAAACACCCCAGAACACGCCTGACTGTGCCCATCCCTGTTTGATCGCAAGAAAATAGCAGAGCGGAATTTGAATCAGCCAGAAGAAAACCAGGTTGATCTTTGTCGGCGTTGTTGTATCACCGGCACCGTTGAATGCCTGCACCGTTACCATCCACCAGCCGTAGACAAAATAGGAGTATGAAATAATGCGTAGCCATTCGCCGCCGATCGCGATCACCTGTGCATCCTTGGTAAAAAGTCCGATTATTTCTTTTCCCGCGAGAAAATATCCGGCCGAAATGACAACCAGGTAACCCATATTGTAGCTGCCGATTTTCCACACTGACGATTCCGCGCGATCAGGATTGTTCGCGCCGAGGTTCTGACCAACAAGCGTAGCCGCCGCGTTAGAGAAGCCCCAGGCCGGCATCATGGTGAACATCATTGTGCGAATTGCAATTGTGGCACCGGCGACGGCTTCGCTGCCAACACCTGAGAGGATACGCATGACAAAAATCCAGGACGTCATGGCGACAATCATTTGCCCGATTCCGCCCAGCGACGTCTTCACAATGTGGAACATCGTTTCTAACTCGAGTGCTAGCTGATCGAACGTAACGCGTATATGCTTCCCGACTTTAAACAGCGACCAGAGCTGGATAGCAACACCTACGCCTCGTCCAATGGTAGTCGCAATGGCGGCGCCTTCGATTCCCATCGCGGGTATTGGTCCCCATCCGAAAATCAACAATGGATCCAGGAGGATATTGCACACGTTCGCAATCAGGAGCACGCGCATTGCTATGGCGGCGTCTCCTGCTCCACGGAAGACTGCATTGATGACGAACAGTAGTGTTATTACGACGTTGCCGCCGAGCATCCACTGCGTATATCGGTAACCGTGCTCGATAGTCCATTCGTCAGCTCTCATAAGAATCAGCAAATCCTTTGAAAAAAAGATTCCTGCAATTGCAAACGGGATGGAAGCAGCAAGGGCAAGATAAATTGATTGAACCGCAGAGACACCCGCGCCGGCAACGTTCTTCTCGCCGGTTCTGCGCGCAATGATCGCTGTAACCGCAGTTGCAAGACCCATTGCTACCGAATATAAAAGATAAAGGTACGTCTCGGTTAGTCCGACACTCGCGACGGCAGACGGGCCGAGTTTCCCGACAAAGTAAATGTCAGCAACGGCAAACGTTGACTCCATGGCAAGTTCAACGATCATCGGTACTGCAAGCAGAAAGATTGCACGACCCAATGGGATCTGCGTGTAGTCGGCTTCGCTTCCCCTGAGCGCATCGCCCAGGGCTTGCCAGAGTGACCGCGATTCCTGCGGCTCAGTTTCTGTGGTCGGTCTTTCTGTGTTCATCGGGTTAATATTGAGAGCAAATCAATAGTTGTAGTTGCTTCCTGATTTGCTTTTACAAACCTAGCAGGTTAACTCCTAAGCCCAAGGGGCCAGTTCGCCAAGTTGACTGGGCGATTGCGGCAATAATATCCGAATAGATCGTGATACCCCTTCACCATCCCCAGGCGATTTTATTACCGGAACCGGACAGACATTCATACCTGAAACCTTAAATTCGCTTCTATTATGTGCATCAACAAATCCAATCGCCACTTATGAAATCTCAACGAACATTTACGGTGATAGTTTGTTTTTTTCTGCTTGCCTGCCAATCAGGAAAAGACTCAGCGGTTTCTGATACATCCCCCGAAGAAGGCACGTTTGGCTTTGACCTCGCTTTTCTCACGGGATACGATGATGTGGTGTTACTCAAGCGCGGGGATGCGCAAATAGTCGTTTCCCCCAAATATCAGGGGAAAGTTTTCACATCAACTGCACAGGGCGGGAAAGGGCAGAGCTTTGGTTGGGTGAACTACAAAGCCTTTACAGCAACTCCAAACGTGCACATGAATGCGTACGGTGGCGAGAACAGATTGTGGCTTGGTCCTGAAGGCAATGCTTTCTCGCTCTTCTTTAAACCTGGATCGGAGATGACTTTCGAAAATTGGTTTACTCCACCGGCCATTGATGTCGAGGCATGGGAGGTAACGCAGAAGAATGACACTGCAGTTGCGATGTCAAAGTCGATGGATCTTGTTAACTACGCAGGCACTACACTTGGTATTGATGTAACACGCACGATCAAGCTTCTGACGGAACAACAAATACGAAAAGAGTTGGACATTGCACCCGGATTGGAAGTTCGCGTTGTCGGTTATCGCACTGACAATACAATCACAAATTCGGGGAGCACGCCATGGACTCACGAAACAGGCGCACCCTGTATATGGATGCTTGACATGTTTGTTTCATCACCGGGTACCGTTGTCGTTGTTCCATGGCGTCGTGAAGCCGGAGAATCTGCAATAACGTCCGATTACTTTGGAAAAATTTCATCGGATAGACTTAGTCTGGTGGATAGTCTGATCCTGTTTCGTGCAGACGGACGTTCCCGCGGCAAGATCGGTGTCTCACCAAAAGGCGCGAAACACTTTGCGGGAAGTTATGACTTCGATCGAAATATTCTTACGATAGTTACCTATGATCTCGATTCTGAAGCTGTCTATCTCAATCAGGAATGGACTACCGATGAAGACCCGTTTGCCGGGGACGCTGTTAATGCATACAATGATGGTCTATTGGAAGACGGTTCGCTCATGGGACCCTTTTATGAACTCGAAAGTGTTTCGCCTGCCGCGTTTCTCAATCCCGGTGAAAAACTAACGCATAGACATAGCGTCTTTCATCTGACGGGGGATGGCGAGGCCGTTAAACGTGCCTTTGCCGACCTGTTTGGTTCTATCGATGTGGTTGAAAACTTTGTGAGGAATTGAACCGCCAGGGGAGAAGTATCGCGAATGGTTGCATGTGCAGTGTGTTAAGATCCGGGGCTACTCAGTCAATACTGCTCGGCGTTCACCGATACCTGATTTTCGTCGTCGCTTCGTGCGCTTTATTCGCAATCTTTCACAAAAAAGGCACGTGCATTGCCAGACAAACAGAAGTTCCGCCGTTTTTTGACGGGATTCTTTATCTTTAACAGTTAGCTTTTACCTGCGTGAAGTTCATTACGGTCCCGAAGAACACTTTGGTCAATGTGCGAGCTCTGTTCTTTGCTATTGCATTCCTTTTTTTATCAAAACCGCTTTGCGCGCAGCTGACGGATAGCAATCTGCCCATCGTAATCATCAATACGTTGAGCGGACAATCAATTCCGGATCAACCACGGATCCCTGCGAACATGAAGATAATTTACCGTGGCGAGGGCCAACGCAACTATGTGTCCGACGAGAACGATGTATCAAAGCTTAATTACAATGGGCGGATCATGATCGAGATTCGCGGCTCCAGTTCTCAGTCTTTGCCGAAGAAACAATACGGATTCGAAACCGTCAAAGCGGATAATTCAAATAACAATGTTAGCCTGCTGGGCATGCCCGAAGAAAATGACTGGGTGCTCAATGGCTTCGCCTTTGACGCTTCGATGATGCGCGATTACTTGTCGTACAACCTTTCGCGTCAGATTGGAAACTATGCACCGCGTCAGCGCTACTGTGAGGTGATAATCAACAACGACTACCAGGGACTATACGTTCTGCAGGAGAAAATCAAAATCGACGATAACAGGGTCAACATCACGAAAATGGAAACAACAGATATCAGTGGCGAGGCGCTTACCGGTGGATATCTGATTAAGGCGGACAAGGTCACTGCCGAAGATCCCTCATCCTGGACGATGCCGACTCACCTGGGAGGCATCGCCGATTTCATTCATGAAGACCCCAAACCTTCGGAGATATATCCCTCACAGCGCACCTACATCCGGTCTGTTTTTAACAGCCTGGCATTTACCACTAACAATGCAGCGATCGCGACCGGATTTCCCTCGGTCATTGACGTTCCGTCGTTCATTGATTTTATGCTTGTGAATGAACTCGCGGCCAATGTTGACGCGTATCAGTTCAGCACGTTCTTTCACAAGGACAGAAACAGCAAACTGCGCGCCGGTCCATTATGGGATCTCAACCTGACATTTGGAAATGACCTGACGATGTGGGGGTTTAATCGCAGTTTCACGGATACGTGGCAATTCGATAACGGTGACAATGTCGGGCCACGTTTCTGGCGCGATCTGTATAACAATTCAGTTTTTCGGTGTTACCTGGCAAAACGCTGGAATGAACTCACCCAGCCGGAACAACCGCTTCATCCTGATATGATTTTTGCGTTCATCGATGAAACGGTTGAACTTATCAGCGAAGCTGTCGTACGCGAGGACCAGCGTTGGGGAACAATTATCGATATTTCAAAAAATATCGATCACCAGAAACATATCAATGACATAAAGGATTTTATTGAAGCGCGCGTTGCATGGATGACGGACAGGCTCGGTTCCTACGCTGCATGTGCAAATGTGACTACGCCACCGCTCGTGATCACTGCCATAGACTACCACCCGGACACTTCACCGTTGTTTCCGGATGATGATAAACAGGAGTTTATTGAAATTGTGAATACCGGATCTTCACCGGTTACGTTAACGGGAATCTATTTCGTCGGAACCGGTTTCGTGTTTCATTTTCCGTCCGGGACTGTATTGCCGGGGAATGCCGTTATTCAAATTGCCAACGATCGGGCTACCTTTCGACGGAGGCACGGGTATGAACCATACGGTGTATTCTCAAGGAATCTTTCGAACAAGTCGGAGAAGCTTACGCTGGTTGATGCTTTCGGGAACATCATTGACGAAGTGGAGTACAGTGATTCTGCGCCCTGGCCGGACGCCGATGGAAATGGAAAATATCTCAGGCTCCTGGCCGCCGAACTCGACAATAACGAGGGCACAAATTGGACGGCCACCGACGCGACAATAAGCTCCACGGAAGTTATTGTTGCTGCTGAAGAATCGCCGGAAGTTGATTTGAGTGTTTGGCCTAATCCGGCTTCGGATTTTGTTGAAGTATCATCGCCTGCGATAATTCAGAGAGTTCACCTCACCGACATGCAAGGTCGCGTCTCACGTTCGGCATCCATTCAGAATAATTACGGAAAGTTATCTTTAAAGGACGTGCCGCCCGGGTTGCTGCTGCTTTCCATCCAGACAGCAAAAGGCACAGTTGTTCGCAAGCTCGTGGTTAAGTAGCGGCGTCCAGTAACAAAACCCTTCGTTTTCGTTCACCTGCTCTGGTGTAAAAAAAAACTGCCGGAATATTGTGCAACCGATGAGTTGCGTATATATTTGCAACCATAGAGTTGCATAAATCATGAGAAGAGACGTTTTTCAGGGCCTGGCGGATCCGACCAGGCGGGAGATAATGGTATTGCTTTCAAGAAAGCCAATGACACCCAATGCTGTCGCCGAACATTTTGACTCGACACGGCAGGCGGTGTCAAAACATATCAGGTACCTGGCCGAATGTGACTTGGTTGTACAACAGCAGCAGGGCAGAGAAATTTACTACCGGCTTAACGCACCGAAAATGAAAGAAGTTGACAAATGGCTCGCGCAATTCAGGAAGTTGTGGGAAGATCGTTTCAACCAGCTTGATAATGTATTGTTAAAACTCAAAACCCGGAAAAAATGAAGACGAACCTGTTAATGAACTTCAAGGTTGATAAGACCAATAACCGTGTCTTTGTTGAACGCGAATTTGCGGCACCTTTGAAAAACGTGTGGGCTGCGTGGACACAAAGTGAATTACTTGATCAATGGTGGGCGCCGCTGCCGTGGAAGACCAAAACAAAAACGATGGATTTCAGAGACGGCGGTCACTGGCTTTATGCGATGATGGGACCAGAAGGCGAAAAGCAATGGTGTCGCGCTGACTATACAAAGATTATTCCGTTGAAACAATTTTCGTCCAGGGATAGCTTCTGTGATGAGCAGGGAAAGGCAACCGGGTTTCCAAACTCGGTATGGACAAGCGTTTTCAGCGAAGTGGAGGATGGCACATTGGTGTCTGTCAGTATACAATACGACAGTCTGGAAAATCTCGGGAAGGTTGTCGAGATGGGCTTCCGCGAAGGATTCACCTCGGCCCTCGAAAACCTCGACCGCCTCTTCGAAAACAAATAACAAAAAGAAACCTCCGGCGCTCTGACCGGAGGTTTTTTTGTGTCGTCTGTTTTTCACCGCAAAGACGCAGGAGACCTTTAAGTAACGCAAAGAAGTAGTTCGTTCACCTTTCACCTGCGTGCCCGCCATGGCGTTTCGCGACGGCGGGAACCTGAAACTGCTTACTTCATCGTCGCGAGAAAACTCACCACATCCCTGATCTCCTTCTTTGTCAACACACTTCTCATGGGCGGCATACTCGACGCCCCGTACGATTTGTTACGGATTGCCTGCTGTTGAATAACCGTATCGGGCTTTGTGCCGACTTTGAGTTTCAAGGCTTTCTGCGCGTCTTCCTGAACAATGCCACTGAGTTTTCGGCCGTCGCTTAGCTCAATCGTTGCGAATCCGTATCCCGCAGCAATACGTGCGCTAGGATCTATCAGTGATTCAAGCAATTGTTCGCGCGTAAGTCGGGACGCTACTCCGTTAAGGCGTGGACCAGCGGTTCCTCCATAGTCGCCGTACGTGTGGCAACGGATACATTGGGCGCCCTGGTGTGCATAGAAGATGCGCGCGCCTCTGTCGGGGTCGCCGCCCAATAACGCACCCGCGTACGCCGCTTTCAATGTGTCAGTTGCTGATTTCCGAACGATTGCCTTAAGTTGTTGTTTAAGGTCCTGTGCTTTGATCTGATCGATGGCATCGGACAACTCAAGCATTACTTCGGGCGCAAGCTTTCCGGTTTCGAGTTGGCTGAGTAGTTTTTCGATCGAAGGGCGTGCCTTGTCGGCGGGAACAGTGCCCAGCGTTGTGAGCGCAGCTTGCTTTTCCTCGACTGTTCCTTTCGCGATAACATCTTCAAGCATGGGAACGGAGACGTCGGGAGCCAGGTTCATCTTGGGCAGCAGGTCAAGTGCAGTTACGCGTACGTTCTTTTGTTTGTCCTGCAACGCGAGCTTGATGGCGTCGGCAATTCGCTTGTCATTAAGTTGTGCAAGCGACTTGACCGCTTCTTCGCGGACAGCCGGATTTTTGTCGGATGACAGAGCCGCGAACAAACGCTCTGCGCCGTCTGCAACCTGTAGTTTACCGATAGCCTTGATAGAAGCGACGCGAACGTCGGGATCAGCTGTTGTCGCAAGTCTGATAAGTGCACCTTTTGAGAGACGCCGAACGTTTTCTGCGTCGCGCGTGATCTCGCCGCGGTAACGTCCATCGACGCGATCGACAACGGAAGGTTTAGCCCAGGTGCTGAGTGCAGCCAATGCTTCGGCTCGCATAGCGGAAGGGTTGCTCTCGCGTGATGCGTACGCAATGAGATTGTTGATGCCTTCGTCGCTGCCTGCCCGCAAATTTGCGTTGATGGAACGACGGATGAGTGCTTCATTTTTGAATGGCGTAGTCGTGAGAATATTTCCCAGCGCAGGGATTGCACCCTCAATGGAAAGATCGTCGTTGATGGCGCGTGCCGCCTCGGTAACAACAAATTCATCTTTATCGTTGAGGAAGTTCGCCACGCCGGCATCGGCCATTCTTCGCAGCGCGACAACAGCACCGATGCGTACGGCGCGCGACGGATGTGTAGAAAGCGCGGCTACCTTTGCAGCATCGCCGATCCTTGCGAGCGCAAGACTGGCAGCGTGACGGATGTATGTATCCTTGTCGTCGTTGTTGGCAAGCAATTCAATGAGCGGCTCGACCGCGGGCTTGTACGCGATTCGTCCGAGTGCTTCGGCGGCGAAGAATCGCGCGCGAGTGTACTCATCCTTTAGCAGCGGGATAAGTTTGTCGCCGGTGCCCTGAAGACGGACATCACCAATCCACCTGGCAGCCTGTGCCCGAATCTCGGGGTCGGCATCCGTAAGTGCAGGCACCAGCGTTGCTCCATATTTCGCATTCTTACGTGTGAGCTGGCTTATTCCCCAGATTGCGTGTACCCGGGCAAGTTGATGTTCGCGTTGATCTAGCGCCGCTGAGAAGATAGCCATGCCCTCATCATCGCGGTTCGCCAGTTCAAACTGCGCCTTCTGACGAACACGCATGTCCTTGTGACGGAGGAGATCCCCAAGTTTCGCCTTGTCGTATTTTGTGAAGTCGTCACCAATAAGTTGCTTTACCTCGTTTCGTTCTTCAGCGTTGGGATTTTCGACATCGAGTTTCCAGATACGACCGTGATCTTTGGTACCCCAGCCTTCGATCCAGTCACCGAAATATATTGCGCCGTCGGGCCCCCATTCCATACCCGTAGCGAGTACGCCACCGAGAACTTTTTTGGTTTCGGCAAGCTCGAATGTCGCGCCTTTTGGTTTGAGTCTGAAAGCGTGAATCCCCGATTGTGAGGGGTTACCAACGAACTCGGCAACGAAAAACATGTTCTTCCATTCTTCGCCGAGCGCTGTACCCGGATTGTAAAGCATTCCCGTCGGACCGTTGACGTAATTTGCAATCGCCGGCGTGATGTATGCGGCCTGACCCTCAAAATGAGGAACGTATAACTTTTCATCCATCCACACCTTGTACCTGTTGTTATCCGGATCGCGATACTTTCCGAACTGCCAGTTTATGCGCCAGCCGATATCCGCACCGTTGACCACGTAAACAATGCGTTCGCTTTCGCCGGGATGATCACCGTCGTTGTCTTCACTGATAAGGTTACCGTATTCATCAAACACAAACTCATGCGTATTGCGATTACCGTAAGCGAAAACTTCGAAGTCGCTTCCGTCCGGATTGGCGCGAACGATCACGCCGCTGTTGGGATGTTCATACTTTTCACCGTTGGGACCGGTGCCGCTGAAACCGATGTCGCCAATCTGCCAGTATACCCGGCCATCCGGACCCATCTCAATGCCTGACATGCCGTGCCCGCTGAATCCGATGTGTACACCATAACCGTGTGACAGCGACTTCTTCTCATCGGCCAGGCCGTCACCGTCGGTGTCATTGAATTTCCACATGTCCGGACCAACGTTGACAAAAAGGTCGTTTCCATGCTTCATCACACCACCGGCAGCATCGGTAATTTCGTCGTTGAAGTCTTCAACTTCGAGTTGCGACAGGTCGGCCAGGCCATCCCCATCGGTGTCGGCGACGCGGTAGACATGTTCTTTTTCGATTGTCATATCACGCCAATCGTGTGAACCATCGCCGTTGAGGTCCGCGTGCCAGGTGTTCTTGTCACTGTTTTCCGGGGAGAGAACCTTGCGCAGGAATGCACGTTTCTCTTCGACATTCTTCAGGGCAATGGAGCCGAGTTCCCAATCCTGGTGTCCGCGTATATCGAACTCTGAATTTTTTTGGCGGTTTGTCCGCGTGTAGTATACATTGCCGTAATCATCAACGTCGACGGCTACCGGATCGGCGACCAATGAATCTACTCCCCATATCTTCAGCGTTAATCCTTCTGCAAGCTGCGGCGTTACTGATGACTCGATTTGCTGCGCTAGCTTCCTGACGGCGTCAGCGTCCATACGTTTAATACGTTTATCAGCGGGTGATGTATCCTTGTTTTCCCTGGCGTCACCACATGCCATCAGTAAGAGTCCAACGGCCATCGAAACGAGCCTGGATTTGAGCGAATATTGTTGAATAAATTTCATAGGTAAATGCGGACTGTAACGGTGAAATATAAATGAAATTATCGAAAGCTCTATACGTTGGTGTGTTTCCCGTGCAAATAGCGGGCTACCTGTTCATCGCGACCGGTTCCACAGTAAAACCCATGCGTCTGAGCGTTTCCAGAAGACCACAGTCACGTTGCAGATGGGCATACCCCACGGCGATGAAACAATTGTTTGTGCGTATGAAGTCAGGAAGTATCTGCATCCACTCCTCGTTTCGTTTTTTTAAAAGGACGTTATCACTGCAGGGCTGGTCAAAAGAATAATCAAGATTGAGCGCGCGGTATGTCTTTGAAAGCTGACATAGCCGGGGATCAGGTGTGGGATCATTGAAATAATCGATCCACCGCCTGATGGTCTTTCGTTCTGCATTCCAGTCCGGGGATTGATACTCCTCGTCGATGAGCGCCAACTGCATGCTATCCGTCTCAAGACCGAGTATCGTGATGTCATGTTGCCTGGCCAACGCGATAAGGTACGAGTCGAAATGATCCCATTTGTCTCCGGGTTTTACTGTGTTGCATTTGAACTTCTGATATTCCTGTTGCAGCTTCCAGCGCAACTCTACTGGTTTCAACTTGTAAATGTCGACTTCCCATGTGCTGCTCAGTTCCCTGAGTGCTTTGAAATGCCTGACGCCAAGCGCTTTTTCGATCGCGGGCGACGCCGGCCTTTTTGAAATAGCGGTTCGCGTTTGTTCTACCGGATCGATCGACTCGAAAATGGCAACGTCCGATTGGTACAGGCTGGAAGAAATTACAGGCAGAGAGTCAACAAAAGAATTTCCCATCTGGTGAAATGTACCGAGGATGAATGAAGTGTTTTGACTTACTGAATCTGTCACCCGCCATAGGATTGTGTGCTGAGCACTGAGATTCACGACGGTTATGACAACCAGCGTGATCGTTTTAATCGAAAGCAGAAGACGACTGAGTACAGGTTGATTCATTCTCAAGGCTGCGAAACGGATATGGTACGCAAAATAGTGAAATTTGGCTGGGATATTCTCTCGCGTTCTATCGGTGGCTGGCTACGAATGTGACTATGCGGCGTGTATTGCCATTTCAAGCGGATTCACGCCGGCGGTTGCTTAACTTAAGAGATATATCAATTGACGTTGGCGGGAAAATTTTGTAAACTTTGTATACATCATTAACCCTATCCGTATGAGTGTAATTACCGACGTTGAAAAGTGGGGTAACAGTCATCGCCCTGCATTTCTTGACATTGTTCGTATTTTACTCGGCGTTTTTATCACTTACAAGGGTGCGTACTTTGTCACGCACATGAACGACCTTGAGATGATGGCGTCGGGAATCAATAACTACTTTGCGGGCGCATATCTCGCTCATTACATTGTATTTGCACACGTTCTGGGCGGGCCATTGATCGCCATGGGACTCTATACGCGTATCGTTTCAGTAGTACAAATGCCGATTCTGATTGGTGCTGTGTTTATGGTAAACGCACCGCGCGGGCACATCGCACTTGGTAGTCACATGGAACTTTGGGTTTCACTTGCAGTGCTGGCAGGGCTGATCGTTATGATGGTTTTTGGTGCGGGCAATTATTCGATTGATGCAAAACGCAGACGCGAGATGCAGTCTGCCCAACATTAGCTGTAGCAACAATCCAATGCGTCCAATGCCCGGCTGAACTTGCTTACAAAAGCGATGATCATAGGAGGTTACCCCGGAGTTACCACAATGTTCAGCCATAGTTTAGCCGAAGATAACCCGGTATATAATACCGGAACATGGTCGGGTAAACTTCAGCTGCGGTCCGGGATAACACCGGGGTAACTATACTTAAGCAACGTCTACACAAAGTCTGGAGGGCAATCACGGGACAAGTGGCTGTCTGCGATCAGGATGAAGGTTCCGAAATTACATGACTAATGCGGCAACGTGGCCGATGTACGCCTGAATTGATTAGGTGCAAGGTTGTAGCGCTGCTTAAAGGCCTTATTAAAATGCGAAGTGTTCCGGAAGCCGCTTTCGTAACAGACTTCGTTAACGTTCAAATCCGATGACATCAAGAGCGTTTTTGCGTACTCCAATCTTTTCTCGTTGAGCCATTTACCGGGAGTTTGCCGATAGTAGTTCTTGAAATCTCTTTTGAATGTTGAGAGGCTTCGCCCACTTAAGCGGGCAAAGTCTTCGAGTTCAAGATCCGCATTGAAGTTCTTCATCATCACTTCTTCGAAAGTCCTTCGGCCGGTGTGGTTGAGCGAATGAAAATACTGCATCATGCCGGCGTGATCCGGATCGAGCATGATATTATACAACAGCTCCCGGAATTTTAACTCAACGAGTGCGCGGGGAATTTCCTGATTCATCTTCAGGTACGTGTACATGCTGTAAAACAATGTTTTGACCGAATCGGTTACGGTAATCCGGAAGATCTGATCGTGATCGCCTGTGCTGTCGGATGCACCCGGCTGGACGTTATTCTCGCGCATAAAATTCCGGATGAAATCGTCCGTGATAAAGCAGGTGATCAGGCAATGGTCGACGTCAAAATACTGCCTGGTCGTGTACACACCTTTTCTGATAAAGACCGCATCGCCCTCCTGAACGGGATAAGTTTTTCCGTTGGCGAACCAGTCTTTTCTTCCACTCACGACAAACGTAAAGAAGCTCACTTCGGTCATGAACTGGAATGTTTCCGTCTGAAGCGGGCACTTGTATTCCGCGAAGAGGTAACCATCGCCGATTAGCTTATTGTATGCGGGATCGTCCCTGAAGGTCCGGAAGATATCGAGCATTGCGGTAAACTGAGGTTTGGGGAGATGCCTATTCCAATACGTGAAGGGCGGAAAATGGTTGTCGCCCATGCGGCAAAAAAAAATATGCGTATGGACCGTAAACCAAACTAATTGAGCCGGTGAACAAATCCTGTCGCTTGTGGGTGCGATAGTTTTGCGCAAAAAACAACAAAATGAAAACGAAAAAACGAACTTTCAATCTGAACAGGATGATCCTGGTCCTGTCTCTTGTCACGGTTGCAGTCCTCGGCGTGAGCTGCAACGACTGGCCCCATCACGGCGGGGGATCTCCATTGAGCCTGACCAGAAAATTTCCGGCCGATGTAGCGATCGCATGGGTTAATCTCCAGCAGGACCTGACGAAGAGTACACCCGGTTTCGATCCCCTCGTCGCTGCCCGCGCCTTCTCGTATTCCGGACTTGCCTTGTACGAGTCGGTGGTTAACGGTATGCCGGGACATCGGTCAGTCATGAAACACTTTACCGGCGGTGCTTTTCATGATCCGTGGATAAAACGTCCGGTTTTCTGGCCCGCCAGCGCGAACGCGGCGATGGCTCAAATCCTGAGGCAGTTGTATGCTAATACTTCTGCAGCCAACCTCGGTCGGATCGATTCCCTGGAAGCATCTTTTGATTCCCTATTCTCCAGTCATGTAAAGGATAAAATGCTTGCAGAATCGCGCACGTACGGGAGAAACATTGCGGATCAGGTCTTTGAATGGTCGAAGACTGACGGAGGTCACGAGGCGTACAAGTCACCGTTCGATCCTTCATACACGCCGCCGAGCGGTGCCGGATTGTGGATTCCCACACCCCCGGCGTTTGCAGCGCCTATCCGACCCACGTGGGGAAATAACCGGTCGTTCGTACCTGGCAGTGCGCAGGCCACACTGCCGCCACCGCCCCCTGCGTATTCGGAAAGTGAACCGTCGGATTTCCACCAGGCGGTGAAGCATGTTTACGATGCATCTCAACTGCTCACAGAAGACGATATCGCCGTGATCAAAACATGGGGTGACCTTCCTGGCAATTACGGGACATCGTCGCACTACACGCATATAGCCACGCAACTCATCGTGGCTGACAAGATGAAACTTGATAAAGCTGCTTTGACCTATGCGATGCACGGTATCGCGATCTATGAGGCGACTATCTGTGTTTTCAAGGCAAAGTACACGTATAACCTGATCCGCCCGGTATCCTTCATCCGAAATGTGATGGGGTATGCAACGTGGAGTTCAACGATCGGGACACCGCCGCATCCCGAATACCCGTCGGCGCATGCCACGATTGGCGGGGCGTCCTACGTCGTACTCGAATCCATGTTCGGAAAAAACCGGTCGTTTACGGATCGTACGCATGAGGATCTTTTCGGGGCCAGATCGTATGCCAATTTGAAGGAGTATGCGCTGGAAGCCGCGAACTCACGCTTTCTTGGCGGACTTCATTATACGTTTTCGGCTGACGCGGGACTGGTTCAGGGGGAACGTGTAGGTGAGCTTGTGCTCAATATCCCGTTCACCGGCGCGAACGACAATCCTTAATACGTTATTCGTCGGAGAAAAGTAAAGGCTATAGGAACTTTGTTCTTATAGCCTCTTCTTTTGAAAATAGCGTGGCCACCTATGTGCCGACGGGAACAGGTTCGACTTTTTGTTCCCGTGCGCGTTTGCCCACTTTTCGGTTTATTGATCGCCACGAAATGATAAGGAAGAAGATCATTGCACCTTCTCCAAGGAAAAGAAGGAGAGCCGCGCCCAGTTCATATCCTTCGCATGCCAGCGCACAGCTTAGTCCGGCAACGCCAAGAGTGGCCAGGCTGAATAATGCGATGACCAGAATCTTTAAACCGATGTACCTCCTGCGCTTCGGTTCAGGGTCTTTTGTCTTGACGCGTTTAATGGTCACAGCACTTGACTTTTTGTCGTCAGGGACAAATTTTTCCGAACTTTCGGTATGCCGAGCGTATTCGTAATGATGACCGACATTCAAAGATGAATGCGCGTTGAGATTGGCTACCGTGAACAACATGGCGGTTCCGCCGGCAAACAGGAGCATCTCACACGCTTTGCGGCGTATATAGTCCGTCGTAAATGTTCCGAGCGAAAATGCTCCGCCTGGATGGGCGAGGAGTCCTGCGATGGCCACTCCCCCGGAGATGACCAACATACTGGCAGGTAAACGTTCACCATTGTCGGCAAGTGTGGATCCGGCAAGGAACGCACCGGTAGCCGTTGCGGTATGGGCAGATGCAATCATCATCCTGGCTGCAACGGGGTGCCTGGCGGCCCACGCACTGACGCGCATAAAAACAGGAGCGAAACCCGCCAGTAAGGCCACGCTGCATATCAGCGATCCCGCCAACATCGCCGGAGTAAGCCATTCCGTGTGGGTTTCGACTGGTGCGAACAGAAACGTTTCAGTTGAAGAGTGCTCAACGTCAACTGTGTTTGACGGCGCTGGTTCAAATTCGATTTTCGCATCAGGTCTGTTCAAAGCAGGAGCCGTATTGGACGGAGGTCCGGGAATGGTGGTGTTGGTGCTGGCATAGAAAACTGGCAGTTCGCCATTATCTGCCAACGTGAATTCAATGGGTTCATTTGAATTTTCCCTTATCGGGGAACGCGGAGTTTCAGATCGCATGGTGTAGTTCGGCCTCAGCCGGGGCTGTTTTCCGGGCCTTGAGACGACTCGCTTCTTTGAGAGAATTTTGCATTCATCCGCTGAAAGGGGGTGAGTCGAGCTTACAAAGAATGACGAGCAACCTGCCAAAACCAGAAGCGTTGCCAGAATCAGAAGGGGTATGCGCATAAACTTTAATTTGTTGACGTAAGGTACCGCGATGTATCTCGTTGTGCCATCCCAGAAATTAGGGAGATTCAGATCCGCGGGGCCGGTGGAGATGGCTCCCTCGCGGTTTCTCGCTATCTTGCTAACCGGTTTCTTAACACACCTGCCAGTACATGAATCAAAGCTACTTGAATCCAAGAATTGAAAGGCTAGACGGCTTCACCGTTGTCGGTTTAAGGGAGAGGATGTCCCTTGTCGCGAACAGAACTGGCGAACTTTGGCAGAGTTTTATGCCGCGGCGCCGCGAAATCCGGTCGACGATTGACCGTGCATTGTACGCCGTTGATGTTTATGATGACCTTTCATACTTCGCGGCTTTTAATCCAACGAACACATTTGAAAAATGGGCCGCCGTTGCTGTCGAAAACGCGGAGAATGTACCTGACGGGATGTCGACACTTGTGATCCCTGCTGGTGAATACGTGGTCTTCAATTATAAAGGTCGTCCCAGTGAGGCAGGGCCGACGTATCAATTCATTCACGGACAATGGCTGCCGAATTCTGAATTCAAACTCGATAACCGGCCGCACTTTGCCGTAATGGGTGAGAAGTACAAAGGTGAACACCCGGATTCCGAAGAAGAGTTGTGGGTTCCGGTCGTGCGTAAACAGGCATAAAAAAATATCCGGCGATGCGAATAGTGCAAACGCCGGATACCTTATACGTTGTCTATAAACTATTTGAGTTTTTCTTTCACCATGCCACACGTCAGCATTTTGTCACCGAAATATGGATTGCGGATTTTTTCCTGGTCACTCAGCCAGTATGCACCTTCATCGTTGAAAGCCATCGGGCAATATTCATAGAATGCTTCCTTGCCGCCGAGACCAAAAGCCTTCACACTTTTGTAAAGATTATTTGACAGGTCGCTGAACGCCTGACGCTGCACTTCGATGTCTGACGCAGATTGCATCTCTTTCAGGGCGGTTTGCATCGGAGCAAGGTATGTCATCCAGTCGTTATGGGCAGCACCGGTAAGTAGTTTCATGTCCACATTCGCGAGAGCTTCGTCGGTTTCTTTGGCCCCCGCCTGTGCCGACTCAGCGTTTGATGCTACCAATGCGTCTTTTAAATCAACATACGAATTAAACACGTTGGCCAACTGATTTTGAAATTCAGCGGCGACCTCAAATTGTGGTCCCGCAGCATCCTCGGTTGTGGTTCCGGAGGCATGTTCCGCTTCGTGATCATGGCCGTGGTGGTCGTCGTGTTTGCCGCCGGAGCAGCTGGCAATCAGGGCTACCGTTGTGGCTGACAAAATCAGGTTGTTAAGGATTGATCGGATTTTCATTGTGTTCATACTGGTTTATTTTATCAATTAAGTTTTATTGTTTCAAATTCGATTAGTGGTTGTGCCCTGCCATCGGATCGCTGCCTTTTTTAAGAATGAGTTCCGAATACAGCAGGTACGCGCCCGATACGGCCACGGTATCACCCTCCTTCAGTCCATTCGTGATCTCCACGCTGTCGAACGTCTCTATACCTGTCTTTACCATAGCCGGCCTGAAGGTGTTGTTGCCGACCTGCTGATAAACGTGGGCTCCTTTTCCATCGCGGATCACAGCGTCGACGGGAATTGCAATTGCTTCCCTGGCCGAATGTGTCAGATAAATCTGAATCTGCTGGCCGGGCTTGTACTTTCCATTCGTGTTATCCACGGACGCGCGCATGATTGCAATTCGCGTTCCCGAACGAAATTCGGGACTAAGAAAATCAATCGTAGCCTCCAGCGTTTCTTTTTGGTCGTTGCTGATGCGTGCAGTAACCTTGTCACCGGCTTTCACCAGAGACGTTTCACCGGGATACAGTTCGGCTTCCATCCATAATTTACTTACGTCTTCGATCCGGTAGAGTAATTGTCCTTCGGAAACATACTGGCCCTCCGTTGTGTTGATTTCGGTAACAATTCCCGAGGAGGGGGCGAGGAATGTTACACGCGGCTGAAGCGACGCGGGACCATCGAGTTTTTCGATCTGTGATTTCGTCAGGCCGTATAACAGCAATTTGTTTTCAGCGGATTCCAGGAATGACTTGTAGCGTTTTTCCGTGTCGCCCAATGTTTGGAATTGTTCTTTTGCGAGGAGATATTCCTGCTGTAACGTAAGCAGTGTTTCACTGTACATTACATACAACGGTTCTCCTTTTCTCACGGGTTGACCCGTTTCTTTGATGAAGAGTTTTTCAATTCGCCCGGCCGCCCTGCTGCTAATGGCCTCGCTGCGCTGTTCATTGAGCGTGAATCGCCCGTTGATAACAACGGTCTGGCCAATAGCTTTCTTTGATACCTTTTGCGTGGTGATGTTGGCGAGCTTCACCTGGCTATCGGTAAGCATAAGGTCGTTGCCTGAAGCTTCAGTGTTGCCAACCTTCACGAGGTCCATTCCACACACAGGACAGGTACCGGGCTTATCCGAAACGACTTGCGGGTGCATGGGACATGTGTATTTTTCCCCTGCACTATGTGCGTGCCCTTCATGCGACGTGTCGGTTTGTTGTTTCGAACACGCGGTAAACAGGAGCAAGGCCGCTATTAAAATGTATGACGCTTTCATCTTAGTCGTTGGTTTTGATGAAGTTCTCACTGTCGATAAGGTATTGCGCGTTGGCTGCAATCTCGTCGGAGGATGCGAGTCCTCCGGTGATTTGTATTTCAGCATTCGCTCTCATTCCTGTTGTCACGGTTTTGGGTTTCAACACACCACGTTCCCGCGTGAATACGATCTCTTCCGTTCCGAGGTCGAGCACTGCTTCCCTCGGCACCCACAACGATTCACGCGCGGGTAACTGAATGGTTGCAGTAACCAGTTCGCCAATGCGGATTTCGTCTGTACGTTTTGTGATGACCCTCACTTTAATGAAGTCCTGCCCCTTGTCAAAGAAAGGCTGGACCATGTCGATAGTGGTTTGTTCGTTCCTGTTGTTACCGTAGTTCAACAAGATTGAGTCGCCCTTTTGCAGCAAAACGCCTTCGGTGGAAGGAATATCGAGTTCGACTCTGAGCGCATTTGTGTTGACAATGGTAAACATAGGCTGTCCCGCCGAAACATAGCTGCCTTCGCGGACGAGAGCACTTTCTGCATTTGACGTGGACGAATTGGATGGTGTAGCCGGCGATGAGCCACTCATGCCACCACCCATGCCGTTGCCCATCGGCTCAGCGGTGGATATGACATCCTGTTGCTGTTCCATTGTGGCAGGTTGCCCTGTAATAAGGTATCCGGAATGTGGACTGTAAACCGTAAACGTGCTGCTGGCTTCCCTGCGTTCGATTAATCTGTTGATTTGTGCGCGCGTCATACCCAAAAGTTCGAGCTTGCGGTTTGCACCGTCAATGAGCGTAGTGTTACCTGGATCGTTTTGGATTAGGAACAACAGTTCGCGTTGAGAAGTGATCAGTTCGGGGCTGTAAATCTCAGCAACGGCCTGCCCCCTGGTGACTGGTTGGAACGCATACTTCAGATAAACTTTTTCGAGTCTGCCACCAACACGCGCCGCGATCGTCTGGATGTTGCGCGTATCGTATGTAACCAACCCGTGGGCTTCAAGCGATGTGCTTTGCGACTTGTACATTGGTTTTATCGTCCTGATGTTGGCAACGACAACTTCGTTGGGCGACTTCAAAAGTTTTGCGAGATCGTCCGTGATCTCGACTTCTTCACCGGGACGCGCCTTGCGCACGAGGTCCATTCCACACACCGGACACGTGGACGGACGATCAGAAACGACCGTGGGGTGCATTGGGCACGTATAGGTATCGTTGTGCTCGGTATGGTCTTGTTTTCCGTTGCACGAGGCAAAGGCTAACAGTGCTGCCAACACAACGACGATCCAGTTATTTCTCCAGTTCCTTTTCATATCGTACGATCATGAGGTAGTATTCTTCGAGTTTATTGAGGCATTCCATCTGCGCCATGTTCAGTGCCTCCCAGGCGTCTATCACCATCGGAAGCTGTTCGCGGTTTTCCTCGTAGGCGAGCATCACGGTTTGGTAATTCTTGCTCAACGCGGGAATTATCTTGTTCTGATAGTTGCCGAGTTGTTGTCTCATGCGCGACAGCTGTGTAGCCATTCCGGCGAGCATACCCCGGGTTTCGAGCAGGATAGCCGACTTTGATTTTTGCATGGCCTCGATGTCATATTGCATGCCCTTTATTTCCGCTTTGTACATTCTGGAAGACCACGGCGCAAACGGAATGGAAATCATTGCCATGGCGGTGAATGATTTCGGCATGTTATCACCAACCGGTTGCATGTGATCAAAACGGATACGGAAGTCGGGTTTAGCCTGTACGCGTTGCAGTTGCTGATTAAGGCGCATTACCTCAATCGTCTGCTCAATCTGTCTGATGTCGCTCCGTACCTGACTCAGTTCGGCGGTATCAGCAATGACGCGCGTCGGTTCAAACGCTACGACAGTGGTCGTATCGATGGCAATGGAGTCTGTCGCCGGCATATTCATCAGGGCTTTTAACTGATAGCTGCTGCGTTCGATAGCAGAGATCGTCATCAATTGCATGTTTTGCACTTCACTCAAACGACCTTCGGCTTTGTAAATATTTCCGAGTGTACCCTGGTTGTACGGATAACGAATGCGCGCAAGTTTAAGCATCAGGGTTATAATGCGTTCATTCTCCCGCAATACCGAAAGTTTCTTTTCGGCGACAAGCCATTGATAATAGTATGTCTTCGCCTCGGTCCGCAGTTCGTTATATTGAAGGGAGCGTCGCTCATTTTCGATCGCGGCCTTTGATTGCAAGTAATTTCTGTTTGCATTCAGCTTTGCCGGATTAGGTATGTCCTGTTCAACGGAAAGCATCCATGATCCGCGTTCACCTTCGGTCATTGGTGTTTGCCCGGGATACGGTTTCATAAACGTTCCGACTCCAACCATCGGCGCCATCCATGATTTTGCTCCGGCAGCGTATTCGTTCAACGCATCCGCCCTACGTTCGTACTCTTCGAGCATAGGATTGTTCCTGTCGATTATGGAAAGAACGCTGTCAAGCGAAATGACTTGTGCGCGTAAGCTCACAGATACGAGAAGTAACAATATTATCGCGAGCCCGCGGCAGGGATAGAAGTGGAAAGACCGACTGGGATTTTGGGGGATTAAAGGATGGACAGGATTGAAAGCCAGGGCCGGGTTCTGGCGAACCTGGTTGATTGACGAACTTCGTTCGCCAGGTTCTGGTGTGATGAGGAGAAAAAAACGTTCCGGGACGCGTGAGGGGCTTGGAACGGATAGCCCGGCCCGCCTCTGGCGGGAGCCGCCCAAACGACGACTCATAAGATCTTGAATGATATGCTTAATGTTTAACATCATACACTTCCAGTTTTCCGAATTTTTTCAGTTCGTATTCTTTTGTCATAAGGAAGATGAGCGGTGTAACGAGCAGGATATGCGTCGATGATGTGAGCACGCCGCCGATCATAGGGAGGACGATTGGTTGCATCACGTCGCTGCCTACGCCGGTTGCCCACAGTACAGGGACAAGACCGAAAAGTGCAACGCAGACCGTCATCAGTTTGGGACGCAGACGCTTTGCAGCGCCGGCGACAACGTATTCACGAAGTTCATCTCTGGTGATCGTCTCGCGTGAGTTGCCTCTTAGTTTTACAAGTTGCTGCATCGCGTCGTTCAGGTAGATGACCATCACGACGCCGGTCTCGACGGCAATACCAAAGAGTGCGATGAATCCCACCGCTACCGCCACCGACAGATTTGCATCGAAGAAGTACACCATGTACGCGCCACCGATGAGTGCGAACGGCACCGTGATGAGACTGAAGAATGCTTCCCGAATCGATTTGAATGCCAGGTAGAGCGAGATAAAGATGATGAGTAACACGACTGGAAGGATCATCATCAATGTCTGTTGACCGCGGATGAGGTTTTCATACTGACCGCTCCATTCGAGATAATAACCGTTGGGCAATGCGCCCAGTTGACGATTGAGTTGAGCGATAGCATCTTCGACGGTGCTGCCAAGGTCGCGGTCGCGAACGTTGAACAGAACAGCCCCGCGTAACATCGCGTTCTCCGATGTTATCATAGGCGGTCCGTCTTCAAAGCGGATATCCGCGATGGCTGAAAGCGGAACGTTACCAACTGCAGGAGTCATAATCGGAATGCGCTTCAGCTGATCAAGACTGCTCCTGAAATCCTGCGCCATCCTTACGCTGATGGAAAAGCGCTGGCGACCTTCTATGGTTTGCCCGACAGGTGATCCACCAATGGCTGACTCGACGATCATGTTAACATCATCAACGGTGAGGCCATACCTTGCGAGCGCGTCTCGGTTGATATCGATGGTGAGATACTTCCCGCCTGTTATCGGGTCGACGTACAGGTCTTTTACGCCCGGCACACCTGCGAGGGCAGCCTTTACCCGCTCAGACACGGCCGCGATACTATCGAGATTCTGTCCGTAAACTTTCACGCCGACATCGGTACGGATACCGGTCGCGAGCATGTTGATGCGATTAATGATAGGCTGTGTCCAACCGTTGACGACACCGGGAATCTGCATTTTTGCATCGAGCTCGTTGATGATGTCGTTTTTCGTGATGCCTTCACGCCATTGTGTTTTTGGTTTAAGCATGATGATCGTTTCGATCATGCTGATCGGTGAGTTGTCCGTTGCGGTACTTGCTCTTCCCGCCTTGCCGAGGACTTTATCGACTTCGGGGACCGATTTGATGATCTTGTCCTGTACCTGCAAAATGCGCTTGGCCTCTTCGTTGGAGACCTCGGGTAAGGTGACCGGCATGAACAGGATTGATTGTTCATCGAGTGGCGGCATGAACTCTTTACCAAGACTAAGCAGCAAGGGTATGCTTACTGCCAGCGCGAGGATGTTTACACCTATCGTGGTTTTCCTCCATTTGATACACGTGCGGATTACAGGTTCGTACACTTTTTCAAGGAAACGATTAACGGGGTTTTTCCTTTCATTGGTAAAACGCCCTTTCATGAGGAACGAGATGACCACCGGTGCAAGCGTTACGACCAGAATCGCATCGACTAGCATGATGAATGTCTTCGTATAGGCCAGGGGATGAAATAGTTTTCCCTCCTGACCGGTGAGCATGAAAACGGGCAGGAACGAGGTTATAATGATCACCGTCGAATAAAAAACGCCGCGCGAAACCTGCTTTGATGACCGTTCGATGATGGCCATACGTTCGTGATCCGCGATGGGGGTGTAGTTCCGTTTTTTGAGAAACTTGTTAAACATGGTTAATCGTGGGTTTCAGGGTTTAATTCCTCAAAGCGGACTGACAGATGTTTGTAGGCGTTTTCAGCCATGATGATACCGTTGTCTACGATCACGCCGATGGCAAGTGCAATGCCAGTCAGCGACATGATGTTCGACGATATTCCGAATGCGTTTAACAGGATAAAGGCGGTCGCGATTGTAATCGGAATCTGGATGATGATACTCGCCGCACTGCGCCAGTGAAAAAGGAAAATGATTACCACAAGCGAGACGACAATCATTTCTTCGATCAACGTTGTTTTGATTGAGGATATCGATTCCTGAATGAGTTCGCTGCGGTCGTAAACGATATTGAACTTCATCCCCTCCGGAAAACCTTTTGCAACTTCTTCCATTTTCTTCTTGACGACCCTGATAACATCGTCAGCGTTTTCGCCATAACGCATCACCACAATTCCGCCGACAACTTCGCCTTCGCCGTCAAGGTCAAAGATGCCGAGGCGTGATTCGCCCGTCATTTGTACCGAGCCGAGGTCGCGGATGCGGACTGGCACAGTGTTCGCCGTCTTGACCGCGATGTTTTCGATTTCATCGATGGACTGGAGATAACCTGTTGTTTTGATGATGTAGCCGATGTCGCTCATTTCGAATTTGCGTCCACCGGCTTCGTTGTTGTTGGCGCGTATCGCACGGATGACCTCCGGTGTCGAAAGTCCATAATAACTGAGCCGGTTGGGATTGAGCGTAACCTGGTATTGTTTCTGGAAACCACCGAATGAAGCGATCTCGCTCACGCCGGGAACGTTTTGCAATGCGAACTTCACATACCAGTCCTGAACGGCGCGTTGTTCACCGAGGTCCATACCGGGTGCATCGAGTGTGTACCATAGAATATGTCCAACGCCAGTGCCATCGGGACCGAGGGTGGGTGTAACACCTTCAGGAAGAAGACGACTTGCATAGTTGAGTCGCTCCAGGACGCGCTCACGGGCCCAGTACACGTCGGTGTCGTCATTGAAGATCACGTAGACGAAGCTCATCCCGAACATCGATGAGGCGCGTACATATTTTACTTCAGGCAATCCCTGCAGGTTGGTAACCAACGGATAGGTTACCTGGTCTTCAATGATCTGCGGACTGCGCCCCATCCATTCGGTGAAAACGATGACCTGGTTTTCGGAGAGGTCGGGGATCGCGTCAATCTTGTTCACGCGTACCGAGTGTACACCCCAGGCGAAAAGTCCGGCGGCGACAAGCAGCACGAGGAATCGGTTGCGAAGTGAGAAAGAAATTAATCTTTCAATCATGGTGAAGTATGTAAAATGTAAATGGAGAAATGTTATCGCGGCGTACCAAAGGGCACGGCGATCATGGGAAGAGCAGGACGCCCTTCAAAAGGAATTGGAAATCAGATGAGGAATACCTGGAGGTCGACGATCCGGTCATACGATCGCAAGGGTGGATCATATGCCTCGAAGTTGATGCGCGATACCGGCGAATCGGGAATCACTTCGGCAATCACAACGGGAAAATGTTCTACCACTGAAAAATCGGGAGCGGCGACGTGGACTTTGGCTACAGAAGCTTTGAAGTCGTCGCCTTCATGAATGATTGTTTCGTCCGCGCAGCAAGGTTCCTGAAGATGTTTGTGACACGGAGGAACAACTTTTTCCATCGCGCACTTCTCGGCTTTTGAAAACAACGCGATATGTTGTACGTCACCGCCGCAAAAGTGCAGTCCGACCATAAAACTGGTCGACGACATGAGCACCAGCAGTGCCAGGAGGTAAGCGGATATCGTTCGGACGATTTTCATTACGAGACGACAAATCTAACGCATTTCCACGATTTGTGGTTTATACTTTACGGTTAATGCGTTATAAAATTCTCTGAACGTACTGTTTTTGAGGTATTTGAGCTGAAAATTAGAGAGCAGAGGGCGCAGGAATACACCAACGCAGGGCGCGGAGGCGCAGGAGACAGGTTT
The DNA here is from genome assembly GCA_023428695.1 of Bacteroidota bacterium. Lineage (GTDB taxonomy): Bacteria > Bacteroidota > Bacteroidia > Cytophagales > Cyclobacteriaceae > Ohtaekwangia. Next base: position 37,753 of record JAEYWY010000022.1, on the reverse strand, counting down.
GTACCAGGAACGAAGGGCTGCAATGCCGAAGTTACTGCCCATGATCACCCACGCGCACCCCTTACCCCTGAAGGGGAACAACCCCTTACCCCTGAAGGGGAACAGCCGCACGGGGAGTGAGTGAGAGTGAGAGTGTGAGTGTGAGTGTATAATGAGCACCAATTGATGCGACTCTATATAGAACGGCGCGAGGGTCCCTTCAGGGAACAAAAGGGTGCGGGCGGGAAATGAACGAAGAGTGTTTCGAGATCATTGCCAGGAACGAGAGAGCAGCAAATGATGATGCTCTCCCTGCGATCACCAACGCGCACCCCTAGCCCCTGAAGGGGAACAACCCCTTACCCCTGAAGGGGAACAGCCGCACGGGAGAGGTGTATTTTACGTAATGTATGACGAAATTCAGGAATTTCTGCAATTTGCAACCATCGTTGTTTGTTATTATGGACAAGACTATGTTCTATGGTGCTTCACCATTCGAGTTTAGAATGGCTGTAAGGCTACGAAACAATCTCACACCTGCCCAACACATGTTGTGGCAAGAGTTACGAGGAAAAAGAATATTTGGACTTCGCTTTCGGGTTCAGCATCCCATCTACAGGTACATTGCGGATTTCTACTGTCACAAAGTGAAGCTTGTTGTTGAGATTGACGGTGATTCTCACAATCGAAAACAGCAGATTCTCACAGATCAAATTAGGACTCAGGACTTTTTCACGCTTGGTCTGACTGAAATGCGATTTTTGAACAAGGATGTTGAATCCAACATCGACCGCGTCGTTGAACAAATTAGAGCAAAAGTAGAATCCCTTTTGTTGAAGAATCCATTATCTGATCAAAGCGGAATTTCTACACCGAAACGAAAGAACTCTATTTAGAATCGCGCGAGGGTCCCTTCAGGGAACAAAAGGGTGCGGGCGGGAAATGAACGAAGAGAGTTTTCGAGATCATTACCAGGAACGAAGGGCTGCAATACCGAAGTCACTGCCCATGATCATCCACGCGCACCCCTTACCCCTGAAGGGGAACAACCCCTTACCCCTGAACAGCCGCACGGGAGAGAGACAGTGAGAGTGTGAGTGTGAGTGTGAGTGTGAGTGTGAGTGTACAATGAGCACCAATTGGTGCGACTCAATTAGAACCGCGCGAGGTCCCTTCAGGGAACAAAAGGGTGCGGGCGGGAAATGAACGAAAAGCGTTTCGAGATCATTGTCAGGAACGAGAGATTGCAATAATGCCCGCTACTGCCTGCGATCACCCGCGCACCCCTTAACTTTAGGCTATGTACACTGTAAGTCTCGGACCACTTTTTAGCTATTACAATTTAGATCTTCGCTGCCCGTAGCCGCAAACTGTTTGCGACAACGCTCACAGAACTAAGCGCCATTGCCGCCCCTGCAATCATAGGATTGAGCAGGAAACCATTGATCGGATATAATATGCCCGCTGCTAACGGGATACCTATCAGGTTATAAATGAATGCCCAGAACAGGTTTTGCCTGATGCCAAGCACCGTCTTCGACGAAAGGTTCAGCGCTTTTGGAATTGACTGCAGATCGGAAGTGATCAACGTCATCTTGGCAACGTCCATCGCAATGTCGGAGCCTTTGCCCATGGCAATACTTACGTCGGCTTCGGCAAGTGCGTGCGAGTCGTTAATGCCGTCGCCCACCATGGCAACAATCTTGCCCTGACTTTGAAGTTCCTTAACAAACGCAGCCTTATCCGATGGAAGTACCTCGGCTTTGTAATGAACGAGTCCGATCTGGTTCGCGACGGCTTTTGCAGTTTGCTCGTTGTCACCCGTGAGCATGTAAACGTCGATGCCTTTTTTCTGCAACGCAGTGACTGCTGCTTTTGACGTTTCTTTGATCTTGTCGGCAATAGCGATCACGGCCAATACGTGTTTACTATTCGCGAAGTAAACCACCGTTTTCGCTTCGCTTTGAAGGAGATCCGCCTGCTCCGCCAACGTCGATGGAATACCGATTCCATTTTCAGTTACGAGCTTGCGGTTCCCGACGTAGTATGTCTCTCCGTTAACGGTTCCCTTTACACCACGTGCCGTGATGCTTTCGAATTTCTCAACAGGCACCGCTGTTATTCCCTCAGGTTTAAGGCGTGCAACGACTGCTTCAGCCAACGGGTGCTCCGACTGATTCTCAAGCGTCAGCAGAATTTGTTTCTCTATACTATCAGGCTGATCGTGATTCCAAATGAAGTCCGTGACGACAGGCTTACCTTCTGTAATTGTGCCTGTTTTATCAAGGATCACCGCGTTAACACGGTGCGCGAGTTCCAGGCTTTCGGCATCCTTGATGAGGATGTTATTCTCAGCACCTTTGCCGACGCCAACCATGATCGCAGTCGGTGTCGCGAGGCCCAACGCACATGGACAAGCGATGACGAGGACCGTAACGGAATTGAGCAAGGCATGTGTGAACGCATTGTCGCCACCCAGTACCATCCATGTGATGAATGTGAGCAGAGCAATGCCTATTACAATGGGTACGAATATACCCGCTATTTTGTCAACAAGTTTTTGAACCGGTGCCTTGCTGCCCTGGGCTTGCTGAACCATTTTGATGATCTGTGCCAGGACGGTGTCACCGCCAACCTTTTGTGCTTCGAACTGAAAGCTTCCTTTTTGATTTACAGTTCCTGCAAATACTTTTTCGCCCGCTTTCTTTTCTACGGGAACCGGTTCGCCGGATATCATGCTTTCATCAACATAGGAAGAGCCACCGGTCACAACGCCGTCTACCGGAATTTTTTCACCGGGCCTCACAACGATCTGGTAGCCTACCTGCACCGTTGCAACCGGAACATCCTGCTCAACCCCGTCGATGATCGCGCGCACAGTTTTGGGTTGGAGTCCCATGAGTTTTTTGATCGCCGACGATGTACTTGACTTTGCTTTTTCTTCGAGAAGTTTCCCGAGAGAAATAAATGCTACAACTACCGCCGCAGCTTCAAAGTACACGTGCGCGTGTAGTCCGCGTGCATGCCAGAATTCAGGAAAGAAAGTGTTGAACGTACTGAATATGAATGCAATCCCGGTTGACAATGCCACGAGTGTGTCCATGTTCGCCTTGCCGTGGCGCGCCTGTTTCCATGCATTTACAAAGAAGTTTCGTCCAAACCAGAAAACGATCGGAGCTGTGAGCACCATGGAGATTTCGTCGGCATAGGGAATGTCCATGAAAAACATACCTAAGGCGACCACTGGTGCTGCGAGAATGATGGACCAGATCGTCCTGCGTTTGATCGACTCGTAGTGTTTTCGTTGTGCTTCTTCCTGAACAGCCTGCGGATCTTCAACGTCGACGACAAGATCGTAGCCTATTGAACGTACGGCGTTCTGCAAATCAACGGGTTTTGTCTGATTCGTGTCGAATTCTACCCACGCGGTTTGATTCGCAAAATTGACACCGGCGTCCTTTACTCCGGGAGTTGATTTTAACATCGACTCAACGCTCACGGCGCATGCCGCACACGTCATTTCGAGAACCGGGAAGGTTTCGCGTTTAAGTTCCTTTAATATCAAGTTTTGTTCTTTTACCGCTGTCATACCTTTTTCACGTTAATGTGTATACAAGTATACAGCGTTGCCGGTATTTTGGTTTTACACTTAAGCTGCTTTGATTTACATGTTTCCACATTGCTTGAGCTGATAGCGAACAGACGGTGGCCGTGCAATTCACTTTCTCCCTTCTGCTTCCTGTTTCATTCGTTGCCGGATCTTTCGCTTGTGCATTTCGCCCCATTCCGAGAGTACTTCCAGCACAGGCTTCACAGAAAGCGCGTATTCGGTGAGCTCATACTCAATAACGACAGGCGTCTCGGCGTGCACGATGCGTTTGATGAACCCGTTGAGCTCGAGTTCTTTCAATTCGGCAGCCAGAACCTTTGAGGAAATGCCTTCAATCGTTCGTTGCAGCTCGTTGAATCTGCTCTTGCCGTGCATAAGGGCGATGACAATACGCATTTTCCACTTGCCGCCGATAACGTACAATGCGTCACCGACGGAGCGCAGTTTCGACTTGCATACCTGGTCGTCGTGAATTATTTCAGTCTTTTCCCTGGCCATTCCTTACGTTTTGATGGTTACTTACAAAAAGGTAACTACTTACCTTTGGTAAAGCACTTACTTTTGGTAAGCAAAAATACGGAGTTTTGCTGTTATAACGAAAAACAAATCAGGATATGGCAACAAAACCATCAAAACCATCAAAAGTGTGGAACGTTTTCCTATGGATCGGTCAGGTGATACTGGCAGGAATGTTCCTAATGGCCGGCTACATGAAGACATTCGTTCCGATTCCCGAACTTTCGCAGGTAATACCAATGGCTGGCGAGATGCCCGGACTGACGCGATTCATAGGCGTCTCCGAACTTGCAGGCGGCCTTGGACTGCTATTACCGGCAGCACTTCGTATTCTTCCCCAATTGACAATTGTTGCAGCGTATGCGTTGGGCGTCATCATGATTCTTGCGATACTTTTCCACATTCAACGTGGCGAGTACGCGGCACTTCCGATCACCTTTGCGCTTGGCGCGATAGCATTCCTCGTCGGATGGGGCCGTACTTCAAAATCTCGGATTCGCGCGAGATCGTATCAGGGAAAGTGAGTAAGCAGATTGTGTAGTATCTCTAAACTGTGTAATTTCTCTAAATAGAAAAAGCCTCGATTGTGTCGGGGCTTTTTCTTTGAAATTTTTTAGGCGCGAAGGTTTCCTCGCCGCGAAACAAACGCACCACGCACCGTCAGAGGACACACGTTCACCGTCGTGAAATCATCACGTGACCGCGCCACCTGCGTTTAGCCCGCCCTGACGGGCGTAACAACGCGCATCGCCGGATGACGAAGCGTTATCACATTTTGTGAACTCATTGAGCGGATCCTCGTCTTGGTCGCGCCTGAGGCAGCAATGCAACGATTGGAAACCATTTATTTGCACACTCCTGCGCCACACCCCTTGCGCGTAACATGGCCTGATCAATCATTGAAAAGCCGATCATCGATTCGATAGTAACGATAAGCATTGTACGCAATTGGAATTCCAAGCACAACGCCAAGAATCATCCAGGACGTGAAACCATGAATCGGAATGAAATCCCGGTTCGGCAACGGTGTTAATGGCAAAACGATGAACGACATCACACTCGATGCGAAGACGCCGTACAACATCCCGATGAGATAGCGATTGAAATGCAGGAACTTCACCTTCGGGAAAATCAGGAAGAAGAATATGGTAAATGTCATCGCAATGGCATAATGATTAAACAACCCAAGCCATCCCCATGCGGAGTGACTCATGGCCCGCTCGAGGCCGATCAGTCCACCGGCGATGTAGTTGAACAGCTGTTCCGGAAACTTTCCGCCGGAGAGATACCCGCTGATCATTGCTGCGATGATGTCTGTCGTTCCGACAAAGAGGCCGGTTAACAGAATAATTTTGGTTCGTCTGCTCACGGTATGAGGGGTTGGTCATGGTTTCAGAGGTGATAAGATACGACATTCCGCGAAGCAATGACAATAGGAATCCTCAAGCGGTGAGTTCCCTTAATACAGCAACGCGGAGGCACGGGGAGGCAGGGCAGCGCAGGGAATATTTTGATCTGTGAGACTCGACGCCCCGCCCACGTGCGTTGTAGACACTTAACCCATCAACTTATTCACCAATTTGTCGGACGACGAAGGTATTTGAATCAGTCAGATAGTAGGCGAGATAGTGTTTACTTCCGTTTTGGAAGAGGTGGTGAGCTACTGACTTTTTCATCGATGGTGTCTTCACTAACTCGTCAGTCTTTTCATTGATGTTTGGTGAAATTTCACCTTGAACATGTTCCAGAGTTTCCTTCGCCAAAAGAACGTCGATGTAAACAATTGATGTTGGTGAGGACATCGAACCGCCAGTCGGAACAAAATGCATGGTTGGGGCACCAGACGCGCCGCCGTCCATCATCATTGGAGCATAACCGCCACCACCAAGGTATCCGCCCACGGTCAATACAATTTTATCCGCGACTGAATAGGCTGACAGCCCAGGCCTTCCATTCGCTATTTTTCGGATGAACGCGGTGGATTTGATTTCCTGCTTCAATCGATCTGGCGACATAAACGGAGTATTGCGAAAATCGATTTCATCGTTGTATTTGAAAGCACGGTTGAACAGAACGTTACCGTTATCGAGATCTGTGGCCCTGATCGAAAGACCTTCCTGGCATCCGAATATCTGGAAGAGCTTGTTTGCGTGAATGCATGAATTGCCGTCACTGTACATCGACGAAAATTTGCAATGAGGGTTTTCGTGCGGATAGTTTTTTACTGATGTCTGATTTGATGCTGTATCAATAGTAATAACCGTCGTCTTTTCCTTGTTGTGATCAAATGTGAGGACGAGATCGTTATTAACATAGTAGATATTGACTCTGGCCCAGCCGTCAATGAGGCGCTCCTGTTTGATTTGGCTGATAAAGCTGGTGTTCTCTGGCCACATTACATCGTAAAATGATTTGGGAGTGATTTCTTCGCCTTTTTGGTTTTCCGGGAATGTGAACTGTCTTCGAATGAACCGGTTGCCATTGAAGGTAAACAATGCGAACCCGTGCTCTTTCTTAAGACGCGTAAAAAAGTGCAACTTATTTTGATGCACGAAAGAGCATGAGTACGATTCTTCCACGAGTCCCAACGGCAACAGGTGAGTCGAGAAAATTCGCTCTTCGAAATTCATCGTGATAACTGCGAGATCGGTGTGCCACTTATTCGAAAAATACACGGAGTACTCTGATCCGTTCTTTTGGGCACCGAGGACGATGTCGTACTTCTTATCGGGAAGCGGCGCCGGCAATTCACGTACAGTTGAGTCTGCCGACAAATGAACACCCTTCAAATGGAATTGATCCGTAAAGAAAAATGCTGTTTCGCCCGATTCTTCATCGGGAACGGACAGAATAGTTCGTTTCTCCTTTCCGTAACTAATGAGTTCAATTTTCTTTTCAAATACTACTTGTTGTGAGAACGCAGATCCGGACAGAAACATAAATACGGAAATGCAGGAGATGATTTTGGTCATGTGTGCGCAATGATAGTGGCTAATTTCGTTGGCGTGAAATTATAATTCCTGGCCATTACCCGCAAGGAAGGTTTGCAAAATTTCAAAATACACCAACGCGGAGGTGCTGTGACGGAGGGCAACGCGGGGAATGCAAATTGGTATTTTTAGCGAAACTCGGCGACTTGTGTTGCCAGTATTTATCATTTAGTACAATACTTCAGGAAATCATTCTATCTTTGTAGCGACTTGTTGTACCATTCTCATTGTCTGTAATTGAAGTCGGTTATGATTAATAGATTTCGAATTGTGTTCCTTTTTATTATTAGCTCATTCACGCTAAATGCACAAACTCTCACACCGCGTGTCTGTCTCGCGCTTTCGACAGGCACTAATACTGTTGAGGGGTATTTTAACAATGATGCGGATATTAAATTCAAGTTTGGTGTTCTCGCCGGTGTGAGTACTGAGATTCCATTATCTGACAGAATTCGACTCGAGGCTGGACTATTTTACCTGCAGTCCGGAAGGTATAGTTATATTACGTTGGTTGATACGAGTCCGTGCCACGATTCGTATGGTTATATCGATTTCATGACTCAATAAGGAACTGATGCAAGGGCTGCTTGATAGCGGCCCTTGCTCTTTTTATTCCCGAAACACTTAGAGAGAACGCCTAATCTTAAAATTGAGGATTAGGCGATAGGAGTATCCACATACTGGCGCCTTTTCATCTAAATCTCTTTTGATTGGGCTACGAGTCTTGTCAAAATGGATATGGAGTTGCTCCTGCAATGTTGATTTTGTGTTCGGGAATTGATTGAGAGGAAAAATGCGTTGCGTGCTGAAAGGTTGTCAATGTTTGATTAGAAGAGATCCTTAGAAATCAGGTATGTTGGTGACTATCATTTGAGACTATCAAAAAGGTTCGGTGATCCCACGCGTTTAAAGATATGATTTGCCAACCAAACACTGCGCTTGATCATACCTTAAAAATCAGGTGTGATTAATGCAATGCGAATTATCGTATATGAAAATTGCAGTTTTTTATTTTTAATGCTTTGGATTTTACCGGTCGGCCATATACTTTTGGTCGCGTAACGGAAAGAAGATGTTAGCAAAATCATTTTATCTACTTACTGTCCTGTCATTTCTCGGAGTTTCATTCCTTGTATACGACAAAGTTTATAACAAACCGAAACTCGTCTATGTCGATTCGAATAAACTTGTAGATGGGTTTAAGGGGATGGCTAATGCCCGGGAACTTTATAAGAAAAAGGCGGAGACATGGAGGGCGAATATCGACACACTTTCAAACGAAGTGCAGCGTCAAATAATGGCATACGAAACAGATAATGCAAAGTTCACTGCGAATGAACGGAAGCTCACGCAGGAGTTGATCCGTACAAAACAGAAGCAATTGCAGGAATATCAGCAAGCGATTAATACGCAGGCACAACAGGAAGACGCGAAGATGACTGGCGAAGTAGTGGCTCAGATAAACGCGTATCTTAAAAAGTATGGCGAGGCTGAAGGCTATCGGATAATATTGGCAGCAACTCAATACGGTAATATTGCTTACGCCGACGAAGGGCTGGATATTACTGAAGACGTTTTGGCGGGCCTTAATAAAGAGTACCTCGGCAAATAGCGTTGTGAAAAGACCGTTGGTAATCGGACTTCTCGTGTTTGGTGTATTTGCCTGCGCACCGGAGCAGTTGACAGAGCGAGAACTGCTTGAATACATCGGTGACGAAGGGAATGGTCTTTCGAAGTCTGTCACGGTGAACGGAGCTAAAGTATCGGTAACACTCAAACCTACCGATTTGCTTGTGCTGCAGGAACTTGATGGGAAATCGACACAAGAAAACATTGATTCTCTCAGAATGCATTATGCACGGTTCTGTTACTTCGTCGTCAGCCTGTCACAAAACGACAGAGAATTGCTACACCAGATGAATGGCATGGAGCAGTACAGCGAAATGGTTAACGTTCTTTCGTTCAGGATGGGGCAGTACGTGAGTTTGACAACGAGCGCAACCGATACGATTCCGGTGAATGATTATGCGCTGAACAGAACCTTTGGAATGGCGCCGTCGACTGACTTGTTGTTTGTATTTGATCGCGAAAGTGTAATTGGTAAAGAGTGGGTTCAATTGAACCTCAATGAATTCGGGATGGGATTGGGGAATCAGCGCTTTCGCTTTGAGACTGCTGAGTTACTTGATGTGCCACAATTGAAATTTTCATTGACCGAATAGAAATACTGATTAGTTAACCTTACCCTAAAAAGTTAGCATGATTTTCAAGAGGAGAAGACTGCTCAAGGCAGTTGCGTTATTCTTTGTTTTCGAAATTATTTTCAGTGCCTTTTCACCCGCGATTTCGTATGCGTTGACTTCCGGTCCGACCGCGCCAGAGGCGACAAGTTTTGAACCGGTTGATACTACGGACATGGTGAATCTTGCAACGGGCGATCTGGTGTACAACATTCCTTTACTTGAAGTACCCGGGCCAGCGGGTGGTTATCCATTATCGCTTTCGTATCACGCAGGCATTCAGCCGAATGAGGAAGCGTCATGGGTAGGGTTAGGCTGGACGCTAAATCCAGGCGCCATAACTAGAAGTGTTAATGGCTTTGCAGATGATCATTTTGGCCAGACAGATTTTTCGAGATTCTATTGGGCCGGAGGAAGTCGAGAGTCGTATTCCATTGGAGTCTCTGTTGGCCTGTACGGTGTTGCATCGGTAAATGCGAATTTGACGATATCACAAGATACATACCAAGGGTTTGGCGTTGGAGGTTCATTGGGAGTAGGTGTTCATGTTGGAAATGAAAACAGTCCGTTAAGTGTGGGGGTGAAAATTGGAGTAAGTCCATACGGAGATCCCTATATGAGCGTGGGTGCGAATGTCTCCATTGGCACGGCTGCTGATCAAGTGAGTGGCAGTATTGGCGTTGGAGTTAGGGTTTCAAGTTCGGGCGTTGGCTATTATGCGTCCGCGGGCCTTGATTATAACCAAACTAAGAATGAAAGGGTCAGGTCGCGTAGTCTTATGGATGTCAGCCTATCATCTGGGACCAAGGGGGTTTATGCCGATATTGGTATTGCCGGAGCAACGTATTCAAATGGTGGAACGGGCGGACGGGTGCGAACTTCGTCTAAAGGGTTTACTTTGCCAATTCCCGTTTACTATGGAGTTACGGTCACGCTGGGATATAACTATCAACGATACTGGATTGATGAAATTGATGATTTCAAAGTAAATGGTGCTCTATACTATCCGGACGGCACGGATAACTTAACAATTGATTATTTTGACGAAAATGTATTCGATAGCTACTCGCTGCTACAACCAGAGCTTGAGGGCGGTATCGTTGATAATCCTGAACCTGACAAACTCGTAGGAGGGACATTTCCGGGGTATGATCATTATCAGGTGCATGCGCAGGGGGTTTATGGTGTAATGAGACCCTTCTACTTCCAGCGGCATTTATACAAACGAAATAATTATCATAAGAATGAGGATGGCGGAAAGGTCCATACTACCCTCCAACGAGATATTGCCAAGGATTATCCGGGGGAACGCAACTATCGGGCTGAATTTCGATTTCTGAACGATTTTGCGAACCGCTTCGAGTACACTCCTTCTACTGCAACACACAAGGCCGACGAAGCAAATCCGTTTTCTTATTCGTTTGAGAACGGCTCGGGACTTAAAGTCGGCGAAATGGACAATACGTACGCGTCTAATCAGGTTCAGGGGACACGTCACATTGAGTGGCTTACCAACAATGATATTGTTAATGGCGCTGCGAGGGCACAGAATGCCCGATTTATTGAGACTGTAAGCAGCGGATTTGATCGTGCGACTCCTAATGATGAGTCTGATGACCACAATATCGGAGCCTTTGTAATTACAAACGAGAGCGGCGTGAAGTACCATTTTGGCCTTCCCGCATACTCTTTTATGGAATACATGTACTCCGGAAAAAAGACTGGTACCGAGACTTTCAATGAGTTCATTAAGCCTTCAAAGTATGCTTACACATGGTACCTTACAGCCATCACCGGGCCAGACTACGTTGATCGGGGACCGGATGGTTCGCCTGACGGGAAATTGAACCAATATGATTGGGGGTATTGGGTGGAATTTGAATACGGTAAGTGGACGGAACATTTTGGATGGCGCACCCCCGCCGAGGGAATGATAACCGATGTTGATGAGGATTTCCAAAACTATTCGGAAGGACTCAAAGAGCTCTACTACCTAGATGCAATACGTACACAAACGCACACTGCAATATTCGTAAAAGATGTCAGGCATGATGCAAAAGGGACCGTTTCATACAGAATGAATAAGTCTCGAGTATTGGGTTTCCAAAGGACGAAATACACTGTTGATTCAAAGAGCCGGGCTGGTGGGTTTATGCCGACACCCACGCGCTGTGAATGTAAGACGGTCCCCGCGCTGGATTACGGATATCTTGACTATACACCACTCCCTGCAAGTTCTCTTAAACTTAGATCGATTGTCCTTGTTGATAATTCAATAGGCGAATTTTCGAAAAGTGAGGGTAGTCAATTTGAGCAAGTCACTCAAGCGAATTGGACTGTGATAACAAATGCATCAAATGGCACAATGTGCGATTTTTCACCGGTAGAGATCAATTATCACCTGTATGAAAATGTTTTTGATGTCTATGATTTGGCAAGCAACTCGCAAATTAATCAGCACACGATTCGAAGGATAGATTTTAATACAGATAATAATACCCTTGTAAACGAAACACCAAACAGCTTCGACTTCGAGTTGGTCAAGGGCCCGAACCCTCCGACCGAAAACTCGGCATATCCGAAGTATGGAAAACTCAGCCTGCAAAGCATTCAAACCGTCGGAAAGAACGGAGTTTCCGGTTCTTTACCACCGGTGAAATTTTCTTACGAGCTTGACGAAACAAATCACACAGCGCTTGTTTCAAAAGATGGTGACGATTTTTCATTTGACCTCGCTAATAGTCCTCTTGAAGAAGGGGATCTCATCAAGTTCTCCAAATCGGGACTTCCGTACTACGGATTGATAGAATCCATCACCGGCAGTTTGCATAAGATGCGATCCATCGGCAAGAACAAGCTTTCAAGTTCGCAGCGTATTACGTTTACGCGAACAAAGAACCCGCCCTATCAGAAGGACCATTTTGACAAGTGGGGACTGTATAAGTCCGACTATCATGGTGGAGGCGATGAGAGAATATCGCGACAAGTTACAACAACTTCTTCAAAAGCACTTGACGTCTGGAGCTTACGGACTATCACAACTCCGACCGGCGGCAAGATCAGAATAAGTTATGATAGCGACACCCACGGGCGTCCCGCCTTGTACTCCAGCGACGACTTAATAATCAAAAGTATGTCAAAATCGGGACCGTTCACAAAGATTGTCCTGGAGAGTTCCGCGGTTGAGGTACGCGACTTATTGAGAAATGGCAGGTCCATTCGTTATTCAATTTGCTTTGCCGATCCGTACCTTTTATCTGGGATACTTCCAAAGTTCGCAACAAACTACAGACGAGATGTCCTTAACGTTCATTCAGTTTCACTCAATAATGGACAATGGGAGATTCTTACGGACACAAACATGGATCATTTTTTCGAGCTAAAGCCTAATAGAGGCGAAGATGTGCAATCGAATCAAGTATTTGTTGATCCACCAGAGTTTGTAGTCGGAAACCTGTCTCTTGACGATGACTTTGTTCGCTATGGCGGCGGGTTGCGTGTGAAGGAGATCAGTTTAGAAACGCCCGACTTTACAAAATCGACCATATACGATTACTCAAGTACTTCTGGTAAACCGACCTCGGGTACAATCAGTTATGAGCCTGGCGGAGCTAACAAGACCAAGTTCTATTATCCAACCGGTTCGTATTATGAGTTTGAGGAAAGCAGGGAAAATTTGGAAAAGACCTTTAAGAAAGAATATTACAAAGACTTTGCAACAATAATAGCAAACAGTCGCGAACTTCCTCCTCCAGGGGTAATCTATGCTACCGTCTCTGTTCAGGAGGCAGTGCGATACCGCGATGAACTTACGAACCTGCATCCATTTAAGACGATTTACGAGTTTGAAACTTTCACGGAGGACCTTGTGAGCCTTTCCGCGGAAGATGAAGTTTCCGAGACATTTTCCACGAGGTGGATCGTATTGGCACCTTTCTTCCCCTACACAAACAAAAAGTCCCGAATCGTGAAATTGAAAGACTTCACGGCGCGCATCGGGTCGTTGAAGTCCATGACGCTTTGGGACACCGAAAAGAATATCAAAGTATCGCAAACCAGGAACCAATACCTGCATGACCTCGCTGAGGATAACGAGGACTATGCTAGCCTACTCAAAAGCAAGTTAAATGGCCAGGGCCTCATTGAGGAGACGTTTACCGACTCGCGCTGGGCGAAACTGGACGACGGAAATGCAGCACTGGCGGTTATTTCAAAACGCGAACAATATCCCCTGGTACAGATCGGGCAGACTACAACGAACTACATCTCAGGAATAATAAGTTCAACTGAAAACATAGCATTTGATTTTTATTCCGGGGCCGTAACCAAAACCGTTGCGAAGGACGGATATGGTTCCACCTATTTAACCGAAGTTGTGCCTGCGTACCGGATCTACGATGACATGGGGTTAGGTAGCGCGGGCCACAAAAACATGCTTATGCAAACAGCATCGTCGGCAACGTTCCTCATAAATGAGAATAACTATGATGAGAAGTATGCTGTCCTGAATGCAACCGTTGAAACCTGGACCGACCAGACAAAGTCGATTGCGCCAGGACAATCATTCGAAGAATCCGAAAGCCAGCCTGGAATCTGGCGTAAACACAGGACCTATAATTTCATCGGAGACGACAACGTTGCTCTTCAGAAGAACGGGCTTTATCCCTTTGGGAGTTTTGTCCCATTCAACGCATGGGAGCCGATTGACAACACGCCTCAGGGGTGGGAAAAGATGAGTGAAATAACTTTGGTTGATGTTTTCTCGCATGCGCTTGAGGCGAAAGATATCAATGGGCTTTATGCTACCACACTGATGTCCGCTGACCAGACAAGAGTATTCGCCTCGGCAGCAAACTGTAGTTATAGCGAATTAGCGTTTACCGGTGCAGAGGAAGAACCGGTCAATGGATATCTGAGTGGCCACATCCAGCCTGGTAGTAATGTTACACTTGATGGTTCGAAAGCGCATACCGGAAAGTACAGCATTCGAATCCCCGCAGGCACGACCGGATTGAACGTAACTCTGAACAAGACCTCCAAGTCAACCTCTTTCAAAGTAAGTTGCTGGGTGCATCAGGATAACACTAACAATTTGGAGGTGGCCTACCAGATTTCGCAAAAGACCTCGTCTTCAATCATTCCGCACAGCAGTGGACAGGTACAATTTGTGGCGAATACCGAAAAGAAGGCAGGCGAATGGTATCTGATGGAAGGCTATATACCGGTTCCGGCCGGCCCTGATGAAGAGTATGTCATTGAAGCGGGTATCGCAAACACAGGTTCCGCTGCGGCATTTGTTGACGACTTCCGGATTCATCCGAAGGATGCCGCTGTGACAAGCTATGTATACAACGAATGGGGCGAATTGTCCTTCATCCTGAGCGACAACAACCTCTTCACTCAGTTCGAATACGACGATGTTGGGCGACTCCGCAGAACCCACATGGAAACGTTCAAACATAACAAAGTTCAGACCTCGGAAAATGAATATCACTATGCAGTTCAACGGTAAGATCATGAAAGCGGAGTCAATTGTATTAGTCATGTTCCTTTTGGCATTCACGACTGTCGCAAAGGCGGACCCATTTATTCTCAGTGGTAGTTCGAACACAGTGTGTTCGCCTCAACAGATAACGATGTCGGTGGTCGTTGATCTTAACGGATCGAGTGATCAGTTCCTGCAGGTCAGATGGTTTGATGACGCTAACTACACTACGATCGCCGGAACCGGTGCAAATTCCGGCCCCCCATATCAGGGGTCTACGCTCAGAATTTTTCAACTCGACGTCTATGCGTCGGTTTCAAAGACTTATTATCTCGCTATTTATAATTCGGGTACAGGAACTTACATCTATCCACCCGAACCGAAAACGTCAGTCGTTACGGTTAATACGAACACGATTTTCGTACAGGGGACCAACTTCTGCGGACCGGGTCAGGCAACACTTGTCGCAAGCGGTGCTCCAGCAGGCAGTACATATACCTGGTATGCCGCTGACCAGACAACGGTGGTTGCGCAAACGGCAACGTTCGTCACGCCGTCAATCAGCATCAATACAGTCTACTATGTTTTCGCCCAAGGGTATAGCTGTCAAAAACAGCAGGTTACTGTTACGGTGAATACATCTTATGCGGGCAATGTTGCAAACTTAGCAATCCAGGGCGCAACCCCGGTCTGTAAAGGAATGCCCGTTGAGTTCAATGCCTCCGGGGCACCGGAAGGTGCTATGCATTTCTGGTATGACGAGACAGGAAGTGTGATTTGGACGCCATCCACTGATCCCAGGTTGTACATCACAATTCCGAGCCCGAAGACGATTTCAGTCGCATTTATGAAGAATGGCTGCTTAAGCCCCCGTACTTCAAAATCCGTAACGGTCTATGAACCCACACCTGTTCCTAACCAATCACTTACTCGCTGTGCCGCAGAGTATGTCGAACTCGCGCCTGAATTATCTTCCCTGGCCGCCCTTTCATGGTATGACGCCAATAACGTACCCTTGGGAATAAGTAAGACGTTGAAAGTCAAGGCACCCTTTCAGGCAGGCACATTGAATTATCTCGGCTACCCTGTAGATAATGATGGATGTATTGGCTCGCAATCAACTCAGATATCAGTGACCTTCAATTCTGAATGCGACGATTACCTCAATTGGATTGAATCAAAATCATTTCGCGAGACTGCTGCAATCACCAGTCATGGCCGCGCCTATTTCGATTTTTCAGGAAGAAATCTTCAAAATCAAACGAAGGCGATGGAGAGTGGTCAAATATTCGCATCCCAATCGATTCAGGATTTTATGGGGCGCGAGGTTCTGGCCACCCTGTCGGCGCCGACATTGAAATCGGGATTTCAATATGACCACTTTTTTGTCAACGCTGCGGCAGCAACAAGGTACACTTCGCAGAATTTTGATGGCGTTCGGACGACAAACCCGGATCCTGTCGAGGCATCTGTACCAGGCAGTCTGGGCTGGTACTTTAGCGAAAACAATACCTTGTGTGAGAACTGTCCGACAACTCTATTTCCTTATACACGCACAGAGATTTGCGAAGAAGGTACAATCGATGTTGTCCGTTCCTCTTCACCCGGAAATACACACTTCCTCGGCGGTGGACATGAAGTTATAAAAGGAAGTTTTCCAATCCGGACCGAGTTGGACCACTACTATAGTTTAAGAAGATTTGTATTCGGAGCTTTTGAATTTGAAAACAGTAATTTTCAAGGTGGAACAATCCTTCCCTGGCAAAACTTCAATACGGGCGGTGGTAACGTTGCACCCTTTCAATGGACTCTGAATGAAGTTGTGCAGGCTGACGGATCTCAAAATTCGGCAGCAGAAACAAGTTTTATCGGACAAAAATTGAATGATGGAAGAAAGTGGCCAGCCGGGTCCTACATTGTGCGCATCAAAGCATCCAATCAGTCAACGGGTGGTTCCGCGCCGTTTCAATCTGCAGCCAACATATTTGCAAGTGACAGCCCTGCGAATTCGGTGCAGCAAGTTACCGTTCAGGGAGATGCGGCCATTCCAGTTGGAGAAGCGCGAGAGTTGGAACTCTCATTCACGCTTAACCAGGAGTATGAATATCTTCTTTTCAAGTTCCAAAAAGTTGGAGTTTCATCCGGCTACAAAGTTAAAATCACATTAGGTGAAATTGAAATCATCAAGGCCGGCGGAGATTTTCAAAGCACTAATGCAAGATTTGACCGTGGCAAGGGTATGCAAAGCGTGAGTCGCGATGAAAATGGCAGGTACGTCGTTGCTTTGAACGACTACAGTGGTAAGAACGTGATGACTGCGATGCCGGGATCTGACGAGGATCATGTATTGGAGATTGACAATCAACACGAGGTCACAACCGAGAACCCAATAGCGTATTTTTACTTGGTTAACCCCACAGAGGTACAGGTAACCGGAACTGGATTCGAGGTCGAAAATATTGTTAGCGGAGAAGTCAAAACAGATATGACCTTCGCAGATGCTGGGAACAAATGGCCAGCCGGCTTCTATCGCTTGTCGAACACAGGGTCAGCGCCAATTTCGATTGCTTACACTACTTACCTCAAGGACGTCTCCTACAATTTCTATGATGATGTTGGAAGGCTTCGAACAACCATCACTCCTAATGGTCTAAATGCATGGATAGCAGGTGAATCATTCTCAGCAATTGATAAGACCACGTATGAGTACAATCTGCGGGGATGGCTCCTTAGTCAGACAGAACCCGATGCGGGTACATCTAAATTCAAGTATCGGAAAGACGGCAACATCAGGTTTTCACAAAACGAACTGCAACGACAAAATGCGGCCGTATCCGGAAAAGGAAAATTTTCCTACACCCATTACGACTATATAGGCCGCGCAATTGAATCGGGTGAATACATCGGATCTGAGTTTGCATTTGATGACCTTTCATCGCAGCTGGAATTCACCGATCAGGAAGTTTTCGGCGAGGCGGACACCAAAGATTGGATACGGACCCACTACGATAATCCGGACCCCGACTTCATTTCTAAAACGGACATTACGGATCTCGTTCCTGAGTATTTGCGGGGTGCGGTCGCGTGGACAGAGAACAAAAACATTAATACATGGTACAGCTACGATGAGTTTGGCAGGGTCACATGGATGGCTCAAATGCCAATTGCACTCGGAACGGTTTTCGTTACCCGATATGAATATGATTTTCTTGGAAACGTCTTGAAGGTATCTAACCTGAGGTATGACGGCGGAGTCCTGAGAAGCCAGTTTCATCACCATTATGAATACGATAAAGATCAACGGCTTTTGCGTGCGTATACCAGCCTCGACGGGGAGAACACGAAACTTCGCGCTACTTATGAATACTATTTGCACGGTCCGCTGAAGCGCATTGAGCTTGGCGACAACCTTCAGGGTATTGACTTTGTGTACAATATTCATGGTTGGCTCACACAAATCAACGACCCGAATAATCCAGTCGATGCGGGCGGAGCTGCAGACGACGTATTTGGCATGGTACTCAATTATTACGAAAGTGATTTGAGCAATCTTTATCAGACCTCCTCGACAATCCCGTCGTTTCAGGATGGATTTCATTTGATGTCCGGTAACCAACAACTCATTGCCAATCATCAACCGCTCATTCGATTCATGAGTTTCGACGACGCTCCTGAAAGCCCCTTCAAACGCTACGGTGCCCAAAACAGGGCGTACCGTACACTGATGGAAAGCAGCGAGGCCTCTGAGAATAATTAAAGCGTGATGCATTAATAGATGATGCCGTAACTGAAAAGATACTAACGTTAAAACGATACACGATTTATGAAAGCATTCTTCCTTCTCGCATTCCTTTTTTTTGCTACCGTTGCACTGTCTCAGGACATTAGCACGGCAAAAATTCAATGGACGTCAACGGAGACATTTGAACCGGCTACCGGTGTCCGCACTGAAGAGACCACTACGTTGACACTTACCGGGAGATCAAAGATCGAATGGAAAGATGCAAATGGCGTGAGTCGGCGCACCTTCAATGTAGTAGAAATTTTTAACGAATGGAGCAGCTTGCAGACAGGTGAAACGATGGAGATCCAGATTTCTGATGATATTGATATCGGCTCGATTTCAATTACGAAAACGACGTCAGGAGTGAAAGGGATTATCACACTTGCTCGTGATGAACCGGTCTCATACGAACTTAAGATTGTATCATCAAACTAACATTCCGGTAGTAGGGATGAAGAGCATTTTGCTTATCGGTTTGTTTTGTTGCATGGCGATGACCACCCATGCCCAACATGATGGTATCCCTGCCACTACTGACAGCAGCCGGTCTGCACGGGGATTTTTTTATATGCTCTTCCATAAAGGGAAGAAACTCCGGTCGGCAGTGCAACAGACGAAGCGCATTGATGATTCATTAAGCCTCCAAACCACGATCGACACACTGAAAGACTCTGCTGTACCGAAAATTGTCAATAGTATTCAGGACTCGATATCCGGTGTCGCAAAACATGCAGAGAAGAATCTACATGCTCTCACAACAATACATCGGCCGAAACGAGCGTTGCCGGATTCCATCCCTGTGCTGAATCAATTCGACTCACTGAAAGCCCGTCTGATGTCCGAGGCAGATCGATTCAATGGACCTGACAGTCTGCTGGATAATCTTCGATCGAAGGTTGCGAAGTATGACTTGCCAGACCTGGAGACCATTGAGTTGCCTTCGCATGAGATATCAACGTCAGTCGAGGATGTTCTTCACTTCGATACGGGTGAAATCGTCCTGCCAACAGAAAAAGTTAAAATCGATAATATCATTCCATCTGACGACCTGCTGGACGTTGACGACCAGATACCTGGCGCGGGTATCCCAGACGTTGTTCAGGAGACAATGGAGCAGGTTTCCGAACTTGAATCTATTGATACCGATATTCCGGAAATCCCGGCAGACCTGCAAAAATTGAACACCGATGTACCGCAGCTTTCCATCGGGTTGGAGAAAGGTACAGAGGTATTGGACGTGATACAAAACGGAGATGTCCAGGTGAAAGCTGATGAGGCTCTTGAGTCGGCTGTGTCAGAAAGGAACGAAGTACTGGAGTTAAACAAAGCAGAACAGCAATTGACAAAGCAACAGCAGGAATATCAGGCGTTGATCCAGCGATATCGCGACAAGAAAGCACTTCAGGAATCAATCAAAAGAAAGGCGGAGGGTATTGTAAATGAAAAGTTCAACAAGACGTCTGCGGCGGTTCTTGAGGCGCAGGAGCGCGTGGCACGGCTACGCCGGAAGTCTTCCTTCAATATTCGAAACGTTCTCACATCAAATTCTCTTAAGGATAAACCTTTCCGCGACCGGTTTTTACCCGGAATTGCCTTCACCTCGTACAACAGCGAAGCATTCACCCTGGAAACAATGCTACAGGCTGCGTACCGATTTTCGGGACGGTTCACGGTTGGAGCAGGATCATTCGCACATTTCTCTTTCGACCGGGCCAATAGCTACTTCGTTGACTATGAAAAAGTGTACGGCTACAGAACGTTTGTCGATATTGGTTTGGTGAAAGGATATTTTGTCAGAGCCGAACACGAATTCCTGAGAAAGCCGGCGTCGCTTAATCCATCCACACATAGTGAAGTTCCTGCTTTAGCCGAGAACAACACGCTTGCAGGCGTCGGCCGCAGGTTCAATGTATCAAAACGATTCAGAGGAGTAATCCTTGTTGTTTATAAGATCGATTCCGGAGGACCATATCCTGCAGCATCAAGGCTGAACATCAGAACCGGGCTTGATCTCAATCTCAAAAAAAGAAAGAAAATCGGTTAATGGCTATTAGATAACTCAACATGAGACTAGTTAAATTCTTTTCGCTTTTGTTTTTTACTATTGCCGTAAGCATTTCTGCTGTTGCCCAATTCAACGTTGTGCCTGATGCAGTTGAGTTAGAGGTCTTAAGAAATATCTACGACAGCCTGGGTGGCGATGGTTGGAACAACAAAAACAATTGGCCCACCCTGAACTCCTGGCCTGCGAGCGCGACCAGTTCACAGTTTGATACCTGGACCGGCATTACGGTCACCAATGGAGACATCACGGGTATTTTGTTAAGTGGTAATAATCTGACCGGATTGTTGCCTGAATCGATTTCCCGTCTTACGCGACTTACATCACTGAACCTTCGAAACAATCACATTGAAGGGGGGATTCCGAGTAGTTACACGACGTTGCCGTCACTTAGTGTATTGATTCTCGACACAAATGAACTGACCGGTTCCCTTCCGTCTTCAATTGGAAATCTGCAAAATCTTACGAGGCTTAACGTCGGGGTTAATCAGCTATCAGGCACGCTGCCCTCGTCGCTGTGGAGTCTTACCAATCTGACCGAACTATATGTCAATCAAAACTCGTTTACCGGGTCTATTCCTGCTGCAGTTGGCGACCTTACGGCGCTTCAGTATTTGTCGTTGCGCAACAACCAATTTTCCGGAGCGCTGCCCTCGACGATTGCCAGCCTCCAAAACCTGAAAAATCTTTACCTGGCAAACAATTCATTCTCGGGAGACTTACCGGCGGGGATGGAAAATTTGTCGGCCCTGGTTGTGTTGGAACTCACAAACAATTCGTTTACCGGCACTCTCCCGTCGGTTCAGACATGGACGAATCTCAAGGAATACAGGATTAACAAAAACCAGTTTACCGGACAACTCCCCGCACATCTCGGCTCTTGTCAGGCGATCACCATGATAACAGCTGATTTTAATGCGCTTACATCAGTGCCCGACGGACTTCTGAATCTGCCTTTACTGGTTACCCTGAACCTGGCGCAAAACAACATTCAGACGATACCGGATTTCAGTCAACAGGTCAACAAAGCAAACCTGACGCTGAACATTTCGATGAATAAGCTGAGTTTTGCCGATTTGGAGAAAGTGTACAACAAGGGAATTAAAACACTGACTTATAGTTCACAGAAAGCATATGACGACCTCACGTGGGTTCAGGTCAACACCGGTGAAACGCTTATCCTTACAGCAAAAGATCCAGGTGTTAATGGTTCCGTTGTGTGGGAGCGCCGATTGGACGGGGCGTCCGGGTGGAGTGCTGCAAACAGCCTCAATGAAGACCCGACGCAGCGTACATTCCGATTCAGCAACCTCACCGCAGCTGACGATGGAAGGTTCCGTTACAAAATTACAAATACAACGTTCCCGGGGCTGACGTTATCCTCTGCCGACATCCTTGTTCGGGCCGGGCATCCGACGGTCTGGAACAGCGAAGTCGGTGTGATTGAGGAGAACGGCGTCGTTACCAAGACAGCTGCGGATGGGTGGGGTAATGCTGGCGCGCTTTCCGAAAATCTTTTGCCGGAAAATACCGACGGAGCAATTCATTTCACACCTGATGCAGCGAGTGCATCGAGTAAATACATCATTGGGTTTTCATCGACCGGTGCGTCATACGCGGCGACAGATGTGGCATACGGAATTGAGTTAGTGGACAATGGAAGTACAAAGCGTGTAATTATTCACGAAAGTAATGCGACCGGAATCGATGTCACAACCTGGACGGTCGGTGACATCTTCGAGATCGCACGCGAAGGGTCTTCCGTGAAATACTATCGCAACGGTGGCGTCATACGCACAGTAACAGTTGATCCGTCGGTTGCACTGAGCCAGAAGGTTGTGCTCTATTCGGGAATTGCACCTCCGGCAAGTTGTTCGTTCTGGATACCGGCATCGCGGGGACAGGTTCCTGATGCGTGGGAGTTCCGGGCTCTCCGCAATTTGTATGATAGCCTCGTCGGCGATCAATGGATCCGAAAAGACAACTGGCCCGCAACGACAACAAAAACAATTAATATCACCGTGGGGCAAATGGATGCATGGTTCGGAATTACCGCGGGGGGAGGTGATATAACGCGTGTTGAATTGGTCAATAATAATCTCGTGGGAAAATTGCCTCTGTCGATAGGCATTCTTCAGCGGTTGAACCGACTTCGCTTCACGGGCAATAACCTGAGTGGCCCTTTTCCGGATACGATCACAAGCATCACGCCTTTGACTTATTTGAGTTTAGGAAGAAATAACTTCACTGGAGAAATACCGGAATCGATCGGAAGGCTCACGAACCTGACATGGCTGGGATTATACACAAACCCACTTTCCGGAAATCTTCCGAATGGTTTGTTCAACCTCGTGAAGCTCCAGGATCTGTATATCTTTTACACCGACGTAGGCGGTCCGATTCCTGAAGAAATTGGTAACCTTAACAAGCTTAAAGTACTACACCTCTTTGGGAATAATCTCTCAGGTCCGCTGCCTCAGTCGCTGTTTAGCATAACCAGTTTAACCAATCTGGCGGTGTCCAGCAATGGAACGCTGTCGGGCACGATCCCACCTGAAATTGGAAACCTCGTCAACCTGACCGAGATTTGGCTCGGTGGAAATGACTTTTCGGGTGAGCTGCCTTCTACTATGGGTAGTCTTAGCAAGATGAAGTACCTGGCGCTCAATAACAACCGGTTTTCAGGTGCCTTGCCGGCATCAATGGCAAATATGACTCAACTGGAGTGGGCAGCATTTTCTGACAACCATCTGACCGGTCCGATTCCCCAATGGTTTGGCGATTTGCCGTTGCTGGACTCGCTGTGGTTGTTCAACAACGAGTTTCATGGAACGATTCCGGACAATTTGCAGAATGCAACCAGTCTTGTCCTGCTCAGTATCGCCAACAACAATCTTGAAGGCGAACTCCCCGCATGGCTGGGGAATCTAACGAAACTTCAGAAGCTTTACGTGTCAAAGAATAATTTCACGGGTGGTATCCCTTCAAGCCTTGAAAACCTGAATTCGTTGAAGGCCCTGGATGTATCATTTAATAAACTTTCGGGAGATGTTCCTGAGTTCCTGGTCGGAAAGAGTTTGCTACGATATCTGGCGGTAAACGACGCAGAGTTTACCTCCCTACCAGATTTTTCTGAGCGTAGTGACGTCAATTTGTTGACAATTAGAGCAGAGAATAACAAAATCCCACTCAGCGATATTGAAGCAAACTTTACCGGCCCTGCTGTTCAGCCATTCGAGGCATTTACTTATTCACCTCAGAACAACCCATTTGCTGCGGCCACATTAAGTTTTTCTCTCGGTTCGGAGCTTTCAATAACTGCACCTGAGGGAGGCACGCACGGCGTTTATGTATGGGAACGTCTGGTGAATGGTGTATGGACAAACATCAACAGTCTGAATGAAGGAGCTCAGCCCAATGCGTTTGTGATTCAATCGGTAGACGAATCCTTGGCAGGAACCTATCGTTATACCGTGACAAACACGTGGGTGCCTGATTTGACTTTTGAAAGCGGTCCGATCGAAGTTCAGATTACAGACGCGGTCGTTTCTTCTCCAATAAAACCACTTTACAACGGACTGATTACCTCCGTGCGCTGGCACACGTCGAAAGCGCATGGCGTGGATGGCGATGACTACTACGGCATGTACGTGTATGATTACGACGACAAATATCAGATCAGGGATGCATCGTGGGCCAATTATAATGCAACCACCTATACATACGCCGGCAACAAGTTTCGTCTAACCGGTATGGAGTACGATCCCAATGGCAACATACTTCAGCTTAAACGATACAACGATGCCGGAGCAAAAATCCATGACTTCACCTACACCATTGAAGCAAACAAAAATAAGTTACTGAGTGTCGATGGTTATGTAAACCAGTACCATTACAACGCCATCGGCCAAATGAAGCAGGAGGATCGCGAAGAGGGAACGGAGGACGATAAGTACGTCATCTATGATGTCTCCGGGAAAGTACGCAAGGTGTACACGGGAAAACAACCGGAACCGTGTGAGGGTTGCCCTACACCACCTGCAGATACAGACGCCGATGAAGTGCCAGCCGGACTAAACCTCACAATTGAGAATATCTATGATGACCGGGGCTTCAGACTGGCAAAGATCAATCACCTCACCCACACGACAACATGGTACATTCGTGACGCCTCGGGTAATGTGATCAGCATCCATGAAACAAATCAGGAAGGTGACGTTGTCGAGAAGGAGATTCCAATTTATGGATCGGGAAAGATAGCGACCTACTATCCGGAAGAAGATGGAAGCAGTGTTTACGAAATCACCGATCACCTCGGAAACGTACGCGCCCTGTTGCGTGAAAATATACACACGTATGTAGCGACGATGGAGGACAATGGGCAGGAGGATATTACGAACCCGCGGGTGGAAGAAATGGCTTACTTCGAAAATCTTTTCGAGACCGAAAAGGATAACGAGGCGTTCATGAATGTTACTCCCGCAACAACGGATGAACCTGATCCGCGAAAAGTTGCCTATTTGTTCTGGAACGATACACCCGGTATACTCGCTGAGGAAAAATCCATTGGTCCCAGCTGGGCAAAACGTGTTTCTGCGGGTGACAAAGTCGATGCAAAAGTGTGGACACGTTACGAAGAGAAAGTATCGTACGCCAAAGACTTTAACTTGCTCGCGTTTGCGTCGCTACTCGGTAATACGTTCTCCACGATGGCCGGATTTGAAGGCTACAGCCTTTCACAAACCACGAGTTCGTTGCATACGGGGTTGCTTGCACCGACCTTTCAGGATAACGATGCTGACGACTCCAGACCATACGCGTATTTGAACTACATTCTGTACGATGAGGAAATGAACGTGGTCGGTGCCAGCCGCTTCCGCGTGCCGGAAACTGCAGCCTCCGATCAGGCCTCCTTATACCTGCCCGGCAATGAACCAGTGGAAATGGGCTTCGACCAAACCCTCGAGATCGAACAAAACGGTTATCTTTACATCTGGTTAAGCAACGAGAGCAAGGAGGCTCGCGTATGGTTTGATGATCTCACGATTACCCACGAGGAACACTTTGTCGTACAAGCAACGGACTATGGCGTGTGGGGAGATGTCATTCGAGAACAGAAATCGGATATCGCTTCGTATCGTTACGGCTACCAGGGCCAGTTCGCTGAGAAGGATGAGGAGACGGGGTGGAATCATTTTGAGTTGAGGGAGTATGATCCGGTGATTGGCAGGTGGATGTCTACTGATGCCTATGGGCAATACTGGTCACCTTACCTTGGCATGGGTAACGATCCGGTTAATGGAGTTGATCCTGATGGAGGATTCGAGACCAGATTTGGTGCGTGGTGGTATTCTCTCTGGCATGGTGGCGGCGACGTTTCTTTTAACGAGGCTACACAGTCTTGGGAGGTGTTCAAGTCTTATTCGGAGGTCATCTCGGTATTCGATGACGTTTCCGGAAACTATGTTGACATCAAGTATCAGGGTTTTGAGATTGTCACTGGTCGCAGTGCACCATTATTTGAATGGACGGATGCCGATCAGGAGATTTTAGATCGTGCAACGGGAGCGTATTGGGATAAAAGGCATTTTACCGTTCGGGGCGATGGAATAGAACCATCGTATCCGGAAACTTGGCTCTTTCCGTCGGCGCCCTTCAAAGGTGCGGTCGTGGCTACGAAAAGTTTAGGCGCTACCTACAAAGCTACAAGGGTTACTAAGGGCCTTGAGATCGGAAAAAGAATCACTACAAAAGCTGCTGTTCAGCGGTTGAAAAAAAATCAGGATACTTATAGCGATAGCAGGAGTGAAGCTAAATCAATTATGAAAAAGGCGAAGGGAAGTAGCACTGTACATGATGAGGCCCATGGAAGTGGCTACTACCGGCACTTTCATGACAAAGACAGAACAGGAGGTCACTCCTTTTATGGACCAAAACAATAGACGTAATGATTAATGTATACGAAGTACTGTTAGAGGGAAGAGACGGTGATCAGGGATACTTTATCTCTTTTAAAGTCAGCACCAAGAATGAGGATAGAGCTAGGGAATTAAGTTTGCAAAAAGCCAACGATAACGGTTTAGAAATTGTCAACATCGAGGAAGTAGAAAATGTGGGTGAGGTTTTTTCTGATGAAGAGAAAGCAGAACAATCGTCTGGCAAGTCTTACTTTAGTTTAGAAAAGTAAGGCCCAAAGTCACTTTCATGAGTAATGACAAAAGTCCACCTAAAATTTTTGTGGCTTATGTAAAGGTCGAACAAGAATGGGTTTTCGTTCATCATCATAGCTAAATCAGAATACGATATAATTTTATTACCATCGCATGCCAGACCAGTTAGCCTGATATTAGAGGAAATGATATAATAGTTTTTTACAGGTTGAGATTTGAATGCATTAATAGCATCGGTCCCCTTCAGGTGCGGGATCAAATTAAAACTGAAGGTATGCCAACTTGTACTATCTTGAAGATTATAAGCAAAAACGTTTCGCCATTCTTTTTGTAGGCCACTTTTTTCATCAACTGAGAGTAACTTAGTGGTTACACCTAGTTCTTTTAAGGAAGTACCCAGAGTTTGAAAACTATATTTAGCCACGTCAGCATTTTAATGTGCGTAAGCTTTGCGAGCTTTGGCGTCACGGATGTATGTGTCAATGAGATCAAAGAGAGTTTTCTTTTTATCATCCTCGAGGAGTTCTAAATCCTGGAGACGTTTAAGCGCTTGCTTATCGAGTTTTGAATTGATGCCTTCGCCTACCAGATAATCGAGCGAGACTTCAAGCGCATCAGCAATTTTCTTTGCGGCATCAATAGAGGGTATAGCTTCACCCCGTTCATACTTGCCAATCATTACACGTGACACTCCGCTTTTGTCTGCCAGTTCGGTTTGCGAAAATCCCTTCTTGTCACGCAGGGTGGCGATTATTTTACCTATTTCCATAGCTTATAGGATACCTTTTTTAACCGAAAATCAACGAATAAGCCAAAAGTATGTAACTAAAAGGGAAAAATAAATCCGATAAGTTCTTGCTTTTTGGAAAGTATCAGATATTTTTGTCTCTGATAGTTACAGGTAAAAATATTTTCCATGGCAAATAGAAGACTGAAAGTTTACCATTCCTTCCGCAGCAGCGACAAGAAACCGGTTCCAGAAGTGCGATTGATTGGCCAATGGCTGGAACAGTCTGGCTTTAAGATCGGAGAACAAGTGCAGGTCACCATCAGAGACCAGGAGATCACCATTAAACCAATAAGCTGATGGAGATCACAGAAATTAAATCCCGCCTCTCGATCCTGGAAGTGGCAAACCGTCTCGACATCCAGGTGAACAAGTACCGTAAAGCATTGTGTCCGTTCCATGATGATAAGAGGCCGAGCTTACAGTTCAGTGAAGACAAACAGATATGCACATGCTTTAGCAGCGCCTGTAGTGCCGGCACGATGGATGCGATCAATCTTGTTGAAAGGAAGCTGAATGTAAATACACATGAAGCTATTCAATGGCTGCAGCAGGAATTCCTGCCTACGCTTGAGCTTCGGCAGGCAAGTAATCTAAGTGAGATCAAGCATGAGCCACAGCCAACAAACAATCATGCAGCGAACTACGCCAAGTTGTTCAAAGTCTTTGAAGGGAACTTGAAGAAAAGTGAGAAAGCACAGAACTATTTAAGAGGAAGAAACCTAAACCCTGCCGGACTTGAAGTCGGATTGAATGGTACAGCCTGGCCACAGATGAAGCATTGCGTAATCTTCCCGCTGAAAGATGAAGACGATAAGATCGTGAGCCTGTACGGC
The DNA here is from genome assembly GCA_023428695.1 of Bacteroidota bacterium. Classification (GTDB taxonomy): domain Bacteria; phylum Bacteroidota; class Bacteroidia; order Cytophagales; family Cyclobacteriaceae; genus Ohtaekwangia. Next base: position 9,294 of record JAEYWY010000022.1, on the reverse strand, counting down.
CGCAGCATCTACAACAACAATGATCAGCGACACTACTACACCAAAGACAGAACAGGCGTATATCCACGTTGGCCGCGATCAGGCACACGTACATTGGTGGTTACTGAAAGCGTGATCGATGCTGCGACATTGGAACAACTACGCTTTAATATTGAAAATCTTTTTGCAGAAGCAACTCAAGTGCTGGCCTGCTATGGCACAAACGGATTTACACCCGATCATGAGCAAGCTATACGAGAACTCAAACACCTGGAAGAAGCAATTATCTTCTTTGATGGTGATGAAGCAGGGAGAGAAGGAGCAAAGAAATTATCGGAGAAGCTGCACGAGCTTCGCTCCGAGTTGAGAGTATGTAACATCGAAACACCAGAGGGAGAAGACGTAAATAGCTTGCTTCAAAGTCACGAAGCAGAAATCTTCCACCACCTGATCAGGAATAGAATAGTTTTTTCTTTTTCATCAGAAGTTGCCCACATCGAGCACACAATAAAGTCAGAGATCAATAGCTCTACATCTTCCAAGCTTCACACATCCAATCCCGAACTACTCTTTTACGAAAACGGAGTGCTGAATGTAACCGTACTTGGCGGGATCAAGATCAACGGTCTTGATCGATTGAGGGTAACGTTAAAGATCGAGCACAAAGAGAAGAACCATTTACTACCGTTGCGCCACAACCTGGACTTATACAACAAAGGGCAAGTCGATCAGCTTTGTACACAGGCAGCGCAGAGCCTTGACATCAGCACACCGGAAGCCATACACGCACTGGCCGGACTTACCACTGCATTAGAACAATACCGGAACGTTAGACTTGAAGCGCTTAAACCCAAGAAGGAAGAAAAGCGCATCATGAGTGAAGCCGATAAACGCGAAGCGCTGGAATACCTGAAAGGAAAAGACTTAATGAAGCGTACCTTACAGGACATCATCAGCACCGGCATAGTAGGTGAGAAACTAAACTGCATGATTGCATGGCTTGCCTACACCAGCCGCAAAAGAGAAAAGCCGTTGCACCTGATGTGCCTTGGTGCAAGTGGCGTAGGCAAAACCTATCTACAGGAAAAGATTGGCCAGCTCATACCGGAAGAAGAAAAGTTAGAGATCACCACGTTAAGCGAAAATGCCTTTTACTACTTCGGTCAGGAAGAACTCAAGCATAAACTTATTTTGATCGAAGACCTGGACGGAGCCAATGATGTGTTGTATCCGCTCAGAGAATTACAAAGCAAAACCAGCATCAGTAAAACCGTAACGCTGAAAGACAACAAAGGCAATTTGAAAACGATCACGCTAAAAGTAGAAGGCCCTGTATGCGTGAGCAGTTGCACGACAAAGGAAAAAATCTACGAAGACAACGCCAACCGCTGCATACTGATCTACATTGATACGAGCACAGAGCAGGATAAACGCATCATGGAGTATCAGCAGAAAGCCAGTGCGGGGATGATCAACAGGCAGGAAGAAAGCCAGATCAAAGAGCGGTTAAAGAATGTGCAGCGATTGTTAAGGCCTGTCAGTGTTCGTAATCCTTATGCACAATACATCAACTTGCCAGAAGCTGTTTTTAAGCCTCGCAGAACAATGCTCTTGCTGTTAAGCTTCATTGAGACGATTACGTTTTATCATCAATACCAACGCGAGTCGAAGGTCGACACCCAAACAGGAGAGCACTACATTGAAACAACCGCGCAAGACATCGAGTATGCTTTTAAACTTCTCAAAGAAGTACTGTTCAGCAAGAGCGATGAGCTGACCGGAGCCTGCAGGAAATTTTTTGAGCAACTGAAGGCATACTTGAAAAAAGAAAGTAAGCAAAGCTTCTACAGCGCAGCAATCCGGAAATCCTTGCGGATGAATCCTAACAATCTGAAACGCTACCTTACCGAGTTATGTCGTTACGGCTATCTGAAAATCAACGGAGGCAACAAGTTCAAAGGTTATGAATACCAGATCGCCAATGAACAGGAATACGAGCAACTCAAAAGTGACATCGATCAGAAGCTTGAAAGTATCCTACAAACTATCAAGGAAGCAGGTAAGTAAGTATTGCCCGTCCGGCTCGGACTGGGTCAGTGGGTCAGTAGTGGGTCAGTAGAGTTAGTGACCCACTCAAGCGAAAGAACATCAGAGAGTTAAGGGCAGTGGGTCAGTGGATCACGAAAACGCATAGTAACGGACTTTGGCAATCATCATGGAACAGATCATCAATAGCTTTAGAATCTGGCTCGAAACATTGAACTACTCACCATCAGCAATCAAAAGCAGACCTCGTTTACTGCAGGAATTTTTAGTGTGGCAACAGCAACAAAATACGGATGGCATCACAGCAGATTTAATCAACCAATGGTTTGTTTATTTATCACAACGAGCATTAAGCCTTCACTCGCTCAAAACATATCGTAATGCGCTAGTACTCTACAGCACGTATCTGCGAGAAACGAAACAGGAAAGCTTTGATGTACCACTAAGTATCAAAGGAAAAGATGCAGGCACACCGGAGATCCTTACCCTCAAAGAGATCGAGAGCCTGTACAAAGCCACCGAAGAATATCACGATCCAGGAATAAAAGACAACGGATTACTGGCCCTGCGTGAACGTGTTTTGTTGGGTGTGTTTTACGGTTGTGGTGTTCGGGCAAATGAAGGTGAGCACATACAGACCGAAGATGTGCTCTTGCAAAGAAGTTTACTCTACATCAGGAAGGGGAAGGGATATAAAGAGCGTTACGTTCCGATCACTGCGAAAATAAAGCACGACATTGAAAATTACCTGACATACTCACGGCCTGTATTACTTCGCAAGCGAAAACACAATGCATTGTTTACTGGCTGGTATGGCTCACCGATGAAAAAGAATGCACTCTATGAACGGTTACAGATCCTGAAAGACATTGCGCGAATAGATAAGCCCGTAGGCTTGCATACGTTACGGCACAGCATCGCCACGCACTTACTGCAATCAGGAATGAAGTTGGAGCAGATTGCCAGGTTCTTAGGTCACAGCAGTTTAGAGAGCACCCAAATCTATACGCATATCGCTCATGAAGAACACGCAAAGACCTGAATACAACTACACCGACCCGTACATCCAGGAAGAACAAAAGAAGCTTGCTTTTTTTCTTCATCAGAAAAAGTACTCACCCGATAGCATACGGATTTACAACAACTACACCGGATACTTTTTAACCTGGTTGATAACTCAAAACCTGACAACAGAGACGACAACCTACAACGACCTTTTACGCTTCATCAATTATTGCAGAAAGGAAAACCGGAGTATCCGAAATACAAACATGATGCTTGTTGCTGTGCGACATTACTACTCGATGTTACAAGAGTTGAAAGAAGTTGAAAACAATCCGGCAGCGAATCTCTACTTGAAAGGAGAAGTACAGCGGATCCCACATGACTTACTGGAAAAAGAAAAGCTAGATTACTTGTATGAAAAATATCCCGAAGGACACGGCCAACCCTACAACGAGAGAACACAACGTAACAAAGTGATCTTGGGACTGTACATCTATCAGGCCATTGCCACGGATGAACTCAGGAAGTTAGAGCCTGGTCACATCAAATTGAAGGAAGGAAAAATTTACATCCCAGGAACAAAGCAAACCATCAGCAAGGGCGGAAGACAAGCAAGGTGGTTGAAGCTTGAAGCTAAACAGATCCTTGACCTGCAGGAATATTTACTTGTCACACGACCAAAGATTATCCACGACATCAAAAGTGGAGAACGTTTGAAATATGCGAGTCGAAAACCGAAAGAAGTAAGAGAAGAAGCCTTACAACATCAATTGTTCATCAGCTTGAATGGATCGGATGAAATTAAAGTCAGCGTACGTTTTTTAATGGATGATCTTCGAAAGCTAAATCCAACGGTGAAAGACGCTACACAAATCCGAAAGAGTGTGATCACGCACTGGCTGAAAGAGAAAGACATACGAACCGTTCAATACATGGCCGGACACAGCAGCATCAGCACCACGGAAAGATACAGAGCTGCCAACGTAGAAGAGTTAGAGGAAGCATTGAAGATACACCATCCGTTGAAGTGACCCCGCCTGACGCGCCCGCAGCCGCACATGCCCACGCGCCTCTAGGCATCCTTCGGCATGCCACAAGGAAGAAGCGGAGTGCTGCGCACAAGTTGTTCAGGCCTCGCGGCACAAGTCACGCCAAAAGCTCCATTCCAGTAAGTAAAATAAATGGGACGATGGAGTGGCCGTGTGCCCAAGCAAACTTCTGATGAAAAAGAAAATGTGTTTGCTTGGTCACACCGCCACGGTTGATTAATGAACATTTATTTTACCTACTTCCATTACGCTTTTGTCATGCCTTGTGCGGCTCGGACGCTCCATTCGTTCGTTCAGTCGTGCCTCCTTCACTCAGTCATTCCGCTCACTTCACAACTTGTGCTTGCACGGCATTGGGCCGGCCAGATTTTTTTTGCGGGGGGAAAGCGGTGGCCGGCCCATGCCCATTGTTCGTGCGCGCCTTGTACCTCGCCAGGCTCCCCCCGCACCCCCCATACGCCTGGCTCGGGCGCGCTCGGTCCTCACCGTGATATGCGTTGTAGCGAAGTTCATCAGATATCGATGTGAGCAGAAATACAAAATGCAGGTGAAGATCACATCAAAAAAAGACGCACAAAGTTAGGTGGACGGTTCAGCCGGAAGCAAGGTCAAGCCTTCGGTTTTGAAGAAAAAATTTTTGATGTGTTTGATTGATAAGAGGTAAAAATTTTTTCTTCAAAAACCTTGCTTCCGTCTGCCCCGCCACCTGGAAGGAGCGCTTTCTTTTTTTTCTGTTTTTTTCTTTTAGAAATGTTCCACTAAAACCAAATCAGTTTATGTATTACATCAGAAAGTACTCCAATGGTTGGGCTATCCACAACGATGATAATGGATGTTCACGCTTACTCACATCGCAGGAAGTAGAAGCAGTAAGGAAAGAGTTCCCACAGCTTGAAGATGAGAAAGTGAGAACTGTTTTTACTGATGAAGTGAAGTCTGTGAAAGGAGGCTGTCTCAAAAGGCCAATTTTTGAAAAATCAGCTTTGAATTTGAGCTAAAAACAAAGAAAAAAATGAGAGAGGCTGCCTTTTGAGACAGCCTCTTTTTCTTTTTCATCAGAAGTTCTTATGAAAAGAAAAAGTTGCCGGGCTGCTTTGAGAAACGTATTTTAGCGACCTGTAACGTTCTTTGAAGTGATTAGCTTTTGGAGCTTCCAGTGATTTTGGAAAGCATGAAAAGGAGTGCGTAAGGTGGAATCATTTTGAGTTGAGGGAGTATGATGCGGTGATAGGGCGGTGGACTGCGGTTGATCCCAAGGGGCAGTTCTATTCTCCTTATGTTGGAATGGGTAATAATCCTGTGGGAGGAATAGACCCAGATGGCGGCTCTGTTCTTGATCATGTTCATTATGATTCGAAAACGGATAGCTATAGAATAGTGGAGGCGGATGGCCAGGATCAACTTTTTATAGATGGCAAATTTGTTGGATTCGGGGGAACTGATGGAAGTTGGAGATCCTACGCGCCAGATGCGAAAGTCTTTAGCGGATACAATTTTGATTTTTACAATTCATTCGGTGCTAGCCTCAGAGACGATAATCTCTTTGTCAGGCTGTATGGGAATGCACCTTCCGTGGATGCACGAGGTGCTTTGTTCCAAGCAAGTCAAGCCAATAAAGATCCTACTGTTTTGTACACAGCGCTTGGTATACCTGTTGCTGGTATTGCCGCGGGTGAATTGTTAGGCGCTGCAGCCGCTATTGAGCTATCTGGGATGCTGTCCACAGCTTATGGCGAGGCCTCCCTAATGTACAGCGAGGCTGGCATGTTGTATTTGCGAGCCAAGGGTGCCGTAGACATATATTTGACTACAAAAAGCAGAGCCGCTGCTGGGTATTTGGCGGTTGTTCTGAAGCCACTACTTTATAAGAGCGAGAAAGGCAGGCGGGTTCACAAAGGATTAGAAAGAGCATCCTCAAAGATGAAAGTCGATATCGAGAAGACGATTAAAAAAGTCTACAAGGCTTATAAGAGTTATGATAAGTTGGACAATTGAACATGATGACATCAGCAAAATTACAAGACTACCTTGACTCTTTATTGGATGTTAACAAAATGGAGTTGGAGGTTGGCGAAAGCATGTTTACAGTCGGCCAGTTTGTTAGTTTCTATTTCAACGTATACACCAGTAACGACGTTATATCTGAAAAACTACTTAAGAAGATTTTTCTTTACAGATTTCAAGCGATTCTCGCCAGGAATCTTCAAAATGACACTCCAATCAGGGAGGCATTCCCAGTCAAAACAAGAATCCGGGATTACAGCGCAATTCAGTCGGCGCTGATGTATCGGCTACCACCGCTTGCAATATCCACCGGAGAATTTTTCGTTTTGGTAGGTGCATTTTTGATCTCATTTTACTTCTTCTATCGCATAGCTTTCCGTCATATCGAAATTTTACTCACCTTGCCGGCGGGAGTTACCGTCGGATTGGCGATCCTATTAGCGCTGCTTCCTGTGCGGGTCATTGAAAAATTAGGCCTAGCTACTTTTCAACCTAATCGCTTTTATTACATCGACAAAATGGAGGATTTCCTGGATAGTTTTTCTTCGCTGAATAGGGGCATTCTGTATTCCAATAACAAGGAACTATTTCAGCGTGAATTCAAGGACGTCGTGATTCAAAAACTAAGCGAAGTCGCAGGCATTTCGCCCTCTGTATTGGAGGATATTGCTATTGAATCGTAATACCCGCATTCGCTGAGACAGACTCGACGATGATTGCATTTCAGGTCCATGCGTCATACCAAGCGATGACTTACTCAAAATCTCAGTTGACACTTGTCAGGACTAGGCATCCTTGTATGTTGAAGGCGAACCTGTGGAAATGGGCTTCAACCAAACCCTTGAGATCGAACAAAACGGTTATCTTTACATCTGGTTAAGCAACGAGAGCAAGGAGGCTCGCGTTTGGTTTGACGACTTGACGATCACGCATGAGGAACACTTTGTTGTTCAGGCAACCGATTATGGCGTGTGGGGAGATGTCATCCGAGAACAGAAATCGGATATCGCTTCATACCGCTACGGCTACCAGGGGCAGTTTGCCGAGAAGGATGACGAGACGGGATGGAATCATTTTGAGTTGAGGGAGTATGATCCGGTGATTGGAAGGTGGTTGATCCCCGATCCATATAGAGAGTTCTGGTCACCGTACGTGGCATTTGGAAATAATCCCGTTAATATCGTTGATCCTCGTGGTGGAGTCACTGATCCGGTAATTGGAGACATAAAGGGGAATCAAATATTTACAAGTGATGGATGGGTTACTATGATGGATGAAGTTGTGGTAACGCCTTCAATTTGGGACAGCGTTGTGAGTTGGTGGAATAGTTTTGATTTTGTTCTTGAAGGTAGTGCGAATGTGGATATCGGCATAAGGGCTAAAATTCATGGAACATTGTATGGCTTATCTGCGAATGCAGATATCAATGTTGTTAATCTAAATCTATTACAGGGAAAAGGAGATTTAACCGACCCTCTCAATCCTGATTCTTGGACTGGAAGATATGCAGGCAAAGATGGTGATCAACTTGTATCAAATGGAATCAGCGCCAATGTGAGTGTGCCTCTTGGTGGAAAAAATAAACTTAGCGTTGGAGCATATGCTGAACAAAGTCAACGTGTTCACAATGGATGGTCTGAAGATTACGAATCATCAGCAGGAATAAATCTACTGGTTCCGGTAGTCCAGAAGAATAATAAAAGTAATTTTCCTGGAAGGCGACCGGAAGCTGCGATTAGAGGTGGCAAGAAAAAAGATTTTTACGGTATTGACATTGGTGCTGGAGCACAATTCATACTCGGAGCTGATGTTAATTTAAAAGTTGGGTTTAGTCTTTAATCAAATGAAGGAGCTAATGAGTTTTCAAAAAGTGTTGAATTGCATTCTATCAGTTTCAATTTTCGTTTTTGTCGTGGGATGTTCTCGAAGTATTAAAGAAGAAAAGCAGACTGATGTGAAAAGAGACGATATGACCAATAAGTTTTCTGATTCTACATTTATTTTTCACGACTATCGCATAGCAATAGATGCTCCGCACAATTGGAAATCGGATAAGCTAAGTGAGACAATGTTTGTGTTTAAAATGAATTGTGATACAGGAAGAGTATTTTGTCCAAATTTAGTAGCTCGATTTATTCCACTTGAACAGCAATTAACATTGGAGGATTGCGCTGAATTATTTCTAACGTCATTCCAGGCAAAGTTTAAAAACTTTCAATTAGTGAGTAGTCTTGATAAGCAGGTGGGTGAATTTAAAATTAAGGTTGTGGACTATAAGATGTTTGAAAATGATACCAACTTAGGCGGAACGACTGCATTTGTTATTTTGGATGATAAATCACACGCATTTGCTTTGAGCATGATGGCAGAGAATGATGAGCATGGCAGTTATATTAATTACAGGCGATTGTTTGAAAATATTTTAAACTCGTTAAAGCCAGCTTAATTAATTATTTTCTGCTTTCCAGGTTTGATTAAAACTTCTTAGTTCAGGTCCTAAATTTCCAAGATCAACGTTAAAGTCAGCGGCTTGCTCGAATTCATCCTCTGTAATAATTAGGATAGCATAAGACATTATAGCAAGAAGATCAGGTGGGGTATTTGCGTCAGCAACCACCTTATACTTTTTGCCCAAGCCGATTGAAATCTTTTCTTTTTCAAGGGAAGCAAATTGCTTTTCATTTTTAAAGAATGAGAATTTATTGCCAACATGAATGATGATCAGGAATTGATCATTTTGGTACTCAAATTTTATATGAGGCGCTTTCCAGACCTTGTAGAAAAAAGCCAATTGGCTGGACTTTTCTTCTCTCTTATAGTCGATCAGTAATTTACAGTTTAAGAAAAATGGTTTTTGTTTTAGAACGTAGAAGGCCACTACTGCATTTGACTGATCGAAGAGTGTCCAGTTAATTTTCCAGAATCGTTTTTTTGTTTTACCGATAAATTGTACATCCCTTCCTTTATAGAAAGTAGCTGTACGCAAGTCGTAGTGAATTGAAAGTTCAAGAGCCATAAGTAATGTAAGTTACGATTTCGTTCGTTTATAACAGCTTCTGAGTTTTGGAGGTAGTGAGCTTTCGCCGCTTCCGCGTTCCGGAAACGGCCGCCTCGGACCAGGCTTCGTTATACCTACCCGGCAACGAACCCATCCAAATGGGCTTCGACCAAACCCTTGAGATCGAACAAAACGGTTATCTTTACATCTGGT
>JAEYWY010000017.1 GCA_023428695.1 Bacteroidota bacterium | reverse complement strand
GAAATTTCCGCTCAACGTTTTGCGATGAGCCCTTCTCGTGAGACACTCGTCGGGCGGGACTGATTTGGTACCGCTGCGTTGGAACGGGCCGCGTCGCACAACAAAATGTATACGCCATTGCCGGGTTCGGCGAAAGGTGGTAGATTTGGTTTAGGAACAACGCCAGGTAATAGGGGACGGGAACGCGGTTCGTCGGGCTTGACATTTTCCCGATAGCTATCGGGACCATTTACAAGCCCTCCCTGGCCGGCAACGGCTCATACATAGCCGTTGTGCGACACGGCCTTCATCTTTGTTTGTTCACGTCGGCGGATAGCGTTACGGTTTTGACAATTGTATATCGGTTGACAGGACATCAGTCCCGAACGGAAGCAGTCTTCGGATCGGAAACAGAACTTGACTTGCTACAAAGAAATTTCCGCGCATCGTTTTGCAGTTTGCCCTTCTCGTGAGACACTCGTCGGGCGGGATTGATTTGGTACCGCTACGTTGGAACGGGCCGCATCGCACAACAAAATGTATACGCCATTGCCGGGGTTTGCCGAAAGGTGGTAGATTTGGTTTAGGAACAACGGCAGGTAATAGGGGACGGGAACGCGGTTCGTCGGGCTTGACATTTCGCTACGCTACATTTACAAGCCCTCCCTGGCCGGCAACGGCGCATACATAAGCGTTGTGCACCACGGCCTTCATCTTTGTTTGTTCACGTCGGTGGATAGCGTTACGGTTTTGACAATCGTATATCGGTTGACAGGACATCAGTCCCGAACGGAAGCGGTCTTCGGATCGGAAACTGAACTTGACTTGCAGCATAGTAACTTCCGCGCATCGTTTTACGGTTTGCCCTTCTCGTGAGGCACTCGTCGGGCTAGACTGATTTGGTACCGCTGCGGTGGAACGGGCCGCGTCGCACAACAAAATGTATACGCCATTGCCGGGTTTGCCGAAAGGTGGTAGATTTGGTTTAGAACAACGCTTTGTAGTATGGGACGGGAACGCGTTTGGTCGGGCTTGACATTTCGCTACGCTACATTTACAAGCCCTCCCTTGCCGGCAACGGCGCATACATAAGCGTTGTGTGTAATGCAGGACAATTTCGACTAATGTTTGACAGAAAAATAATACCGGCTCTCTCAATTCTCTTTACACTAATTAGCTGTGATTCGACACGGACATTGTATTCTAGCGCGGACAACAAAAACAATTCTTGGATGGTTAACGCCTACACGATGAGTCATTGTGGGTGCACAGAATTGTATGTAGAGAAATACACAAATGGTAAGAACGACTTTCAAATAATGTACACCGACAACATTGCACGAAAGAATATTTACAGTTACAACGACAAGGGAGTAATCTCCGACACAACCGCTTTGATTGCCGGTACGGACAAAGTAGAAATACCTTTCGACTCGCTTGACAATGAGATCTTCAAAAAACTAAAAACAATTGTTGACAAGAAGGACGGCCTGGTTTACGACATAAAGTGGACTGAATACAAAGGATACAATAAAAAGGATTAGTGAAAGCGGCAATACACACAACACTGTGCATAAGCAATGGCGGGGTTCAGTGTAAATTTGTAGTTTTAGTTTTCAAACAACGTTCGGTGTCGTGGGACAGTTTCGCGGCAGGTCGGTCTTAGCATTCCGCTACGCTTCATTGCTAAGTCCTCCTATACCCGCCACTGCTTATGCACTCACGTTGTAGGCAAGCCGCAAAAAAGAGACATCAAAACGACACAGTTAGTATATGATGGAAGGACTGTTCAATAAGATTGACTATTCAGTTGACTGGGGATTATTCTTTGGACTGATTTCAATCTTAAGTTTAGTTATTACTTGGGTTGTCAAAACGTTTCGTGACAGAGATAAAGAGTTGGACGTAAAGGAGGTGTCAATCGAGAATCTTTTGAACAAGCCAAACGAACTTGAAAGTAGCTTAAAAATCATACTTAATGGCCAAGAAATAGAACAGCTTAATAAGATTGAACTTTACATTCAAAATTATGGATCCAAAACCCTCAACGCTTCGGACTATCATGTAATCCCACGGATAAATTTGTCCGGATTTACAAACATAATAAGCTTGACAATTTCTGCATCAAACGAGTTCACGAAATGTGAATCAAATCAGATCGCTGCTTCAGAGTTGGAATTGAAGATTGACAATTTTGAACCTAAGGACTACATCCGGATTGAAATCCTTTTTGAAAGTTTAACTGATGAGTTTGAATCATCATTTGAATTTCGTCTTAAAGAAAATAAAATTGAAAAGAGAAACTTGAAGGAATTCCGCATAGACAAGCAATTCGGGATATCAAAAGATTATAATGCTTTTATGATCATACCATTCCTTGCTGGAGGCTTAGTTTATGGACTTACATATTTTATTGTGAAGTATGGCCTACAAATTAATATTACGGACCCGGACAAATTCGGAGCGGGATGGAAAGTGTTGTATTTTTTACCCACAATACTTACGGGTCTATATGTGATAATAAAGTGGAATAGGACGATAAAGGATTTCCACTATGGACACAAGAAGGTTGACAAATGGTATTTCATATCGACAAAAGAATAGCCACGAATGACATCGGGTAATGCGGCCAGCCTACAACAAAAAGTTTATGTCAGCTGCAGGTGACGTGTAGTTATAAAGTTTAGTTTTCTTAATTTCGTTCAGCCACGTGGGACAAGAACGCGCTTCGAAAGCCGCAGCCGTCATAAACTCAAACGTTGTGCGTAATTACTTTTTATGAAATTTTCAGAAAGAATTGGGAAGACACCTATTAAGACAGGGATTCAACTGGATTCCATGGACAATGAATTAAGAAATAGTCTTTGGAATATCGTTACAATTTTTTTGGTACAGCCAATGGAGCAGAAGCAATGGCTGGAATATTCTGGTTATAAGGGGATTGTTGAACGTATGTGGTTTTCATTCTTTAAAGAACCAACTGACCAAATTTCAGTTTCAACCGAGCAAATCAGCGCAGAGTTGCGCAAAAGATTTTTCAAAGGTGACTACTTATACGTTTATGATTTCATCGATTTTTTAGCAACATTGGATGACGGCCCTCTAAACAAGCATAAATTCATTGAGGCTTGCAATTTTGTATTAAAGAGGGAACTGTCAGGTTACAGATTTGTTAACGAGCAACTCGCTCCGATTACTAATGAAGGGGAAATCCTAGAGATAGAGAAAGCATTTCAATCGACATCGGAAAAGGGCCTTAGAGGCGTGAAGATTCATTTAGAAGAAGCACTGAATAAGCTTTCTGACAAAAAGAATCCTGACTATCGGAATTCTATCAAGGAGTCGATATCTGCGCTTGAGGCGCTGTGCCAAATTATAACCGGCGACACCAAAGCAGAACTTGGTAAGGCACTGAAGGCGATCAAAGAGAAGATGCCTATCCATCCGGCTTTAGAACAAGGATTCATTAAGATATATGGATATACAAGTGACGGTGATGGGATACGACATGCTCTCCTTGATGAGACAAGCCTAGACCAAGAGGATGCGTTGTTTATGTTAATCTCCTGTAGCTCCTTTATCAATTATTTGATCGCCAAAAGTGAAAAGACCGGGTTGCTGAAAAAGTAACTACGCACAACAACAGCTATAAGTCATGGCGGCACTTTGGATGATTAATTTTTATATTTCGGCGTGCCGCCACGCCTTATAGCTAGACGTTGTGCAACACGGCCTTCATTTTGGTTTGTTCACGTTGGCGGATAGCGTTGCGGTTTCGACAATCGTATATCGGTTGACAGGACATCAGTCCCGAACTGAAGCGGTCTTCGGATCGGAAACAGAACTTGACTTGCTACAAAGAAATTTCCGCTCAACGTTTTGCGATGAGCCCTTCTCGTGAGACACTCGTCGGGCGGGACTGATTTGGTACGGCTGCGTTGGAACGGGCCGCGTCGCACAACAAAATGTATACGCCATTGCCGGGTTCGGCGAAAGGTGGTAGATTTTGTTTAGGAACAACGGCTGGCAATAGGGGACGGGAACGCGGTTCGTCGGGCTTGACATTCTCCCGATAGCTATCGGGATCATTTACAAGCCCTCCCTGGCCGGCAACGGCGCATACATAGCCGTTGGCGGCAAGGCATCGATAAAGTGGACAGATTTGACAATTGAATTAACCTGACAGATAATATAAATTTGAATAACGACTAAACAATAACTATTAAGACTATGAAAAATACCACTCGACAAATTTCACTGCTATCGGTTCTTATGGCTATTATGCTAATTGTCTCAACAGCTTTTTCGACAAAGAATTCAGATTTAAAGGATTTTAAAATTGAATTTCTAAGCACTAATAATGGACTAAAGCTAATCGGAAAAGAAGGGACAGCGTTCAAGGAACTTTCATTTTCTTTAAAAGAAAACGTTCAACAAGGTATTGACCAATTTGGAATGACAATTCCAGAGACAAAGAAAAATTCTAAGGACGAAAACTTAGCAGATTTTGAATTTACCATTGAAAAAGTGAATAAGGAGTACGTACTTGTTGGTAAAAAAGGGACAGCTTGGACAAGATTGAGCTTTACATTTTCTCCGACTAACAAGGCAATTGTTGACCAAAATGGAGTAACCGTTAAATAAACAGTTTGACTGCTCGTGCCCCTGGAGAGTTTTATAGCAGTTGAACAAGATTGTTTTACGCTGACAATTTCAACAGATAATCTAGCAAAAGTTGAGTTGGACATCTAATTCAGCCTTAACTTTGACCGTAAACGTTGACTTGTTACTGGACAAAGATTGTTCCCACATCAAAGATTTGTTTAGTTAAGACGACCTGACGAAATGCCCAGCCGCCAACACCGTGTTTATGCCAGCTGCGGGTGACAGGTTTAATTGTAGTTTTGTTTTATTAATTTCGTCCACCCACGGTGGACAATGACGGCTCCGAAAGCCGCAGCCGTCATAAACACAAAACGTTGGCGGTCATTTGCTATGAAAGATTGGAGAACCTATTTTAAAGAACGACTGACTCACAACGGACAATTCATTCTCGAAAATGAAAATAGTCATGGTGAGACAGACTTTTTAATTTTTAAAGACTCCACCGACAATCAAACAATAATCAAAATTGGACTGCTTGACAATGGGGACTTAATAACATTTGAAATTCATAACCCCAAGACACCTGGATTTAGTGAGCAACAAAAACGAGAATACCTGTATAAATACAGTTTTCACCCGACAGAAAGTTACGGTGGACCCGGTTTGGAGTTCATTGAATTGAATACTGACCATTATGACAAGTTTTTAAAAGAAGGACTAAAGGGAAAGGAAGTTCAGTACTTTAAAAATGGACGACACATCAAATCAGAAGTTTTTCAATTCTATTCAAGTAACGGGGACAATGACTACGGAACAACAATTGACTTTGAGAAGAAGGGATTTTGGAGTAAAGTACGGGACAGGTTTAAATCCAAAGAAGAGCTTTATGACAACCAAAAGGAGATTGAATTGAAAGAGATATTCCACGGAATAAGTTGAGTGGTTAGCAAACGAACCGCCAACAAAAGCTATTTGCAATGGCGGGGTTCGGTGTTTATTTGTAGTTCTAGTTTTCAAATTACGTTTGGTCATGGTTGACAGTGACGTGCATGTCGCGCTAAACATTCCCTTCGGTCATTTTTTAGCGCTCCTATTCCCGCCACTGCAAATAGCCAGACGTTGTGGGTAATAATTTTTTAAATGAAGATTCACTACCTAATACTTGGGACATTTATTTCAGCGTGTTCGACAAAGACAACGGACAAGATTATTCAATCATCCGACTTCCGACAAGTTGAAACAATGACAGACTCATCATTCACTAAGTTCAAAGTTGACAACATAACAACCTGTTACACCACGCTGACAGATTTAAAGCAACAAAACATCGACTTTAAAGAAACAAAAAAGGATGAATTGGACTCATTGTTCATAAACTACTCGCATCACAGTGACAATTATTTTGTTAACAAAGACAAAGGACTATTAATTGGAACTTATGACTACACCGAATTGATAAACACTTTCTGGCTGACTGACAAATTTAAAGGGACTTTAGCTGACAAGTTTATTGATGCACAAAATTACACTGTCAGTCAAATGACGACGGATTTTCCCGAACCAAGATTTAGGTGGTCGACAACTGGTGTTTCTCCTTATTGGATTTACACCAACGACACAATTAACTTTTTTATAACGCTTGACAAAGCTATTCCACGGTTTCCGCTGGACGAAAAGCACTATGCAAATCACAAAATGACAGGAATTCAATTGGAGTTATCCTGCTGGAAAATATATGGACCAGACTACGCGGCTGGGGACACGGTTTTAATCAAACCATTGTATGCACCGCTGACAGACACTCATACAAATTACTTTCTGTTTAAGCGACAGCCAGGAATTTCGACAACGCTGAAGGAAATATTCTCGGCTGGTAAGAAAACAACGATGGTTGAAAAAAGAATCGGACTTTGGATTGAGTATACACCTGACCACAAAGTTCTGACAAAAGAATGGTATGTTCACGGTGACTTGTTAGAGCGGGAGTAAAAAAATTACTACCCACAACAAAATGCATAATCAATGGCGGGGTTCAGTGTAAACTTGTAGTTTAGTTTATTAAATAACGTTTAGTATCGTGGGACAGTGGCGCGCTTCGAAGACCCGCCACTGCTTATGCACAAACGTTGGGCGCAATGAAATAACTTGGGACAAAGATGACTGACGAACAAATCAAGAGATATCACGACAAGGTTGACGACAACATAAAAAAGTACGGGTATCATGTAACTTTTGTATTTGCCGACAGTACGCCATCATTTTGTTACTCGACTGGGATTTACAAGAACTTTAAAATACCAGAAATATTTATTTCTTCTTTGCCTCAAAATTTGTCCCACGGACTTGTTGAGAGCTACGTAAACAAATTCAAAAACGCGGACTCAATTCCAGTTGATAAACGTATTGACGACCTAACCGACAGATTTCCCATTTATTTGATTGACGTATCGACAGACAAGTTAACCGACTACGTACTTTCAAGTTTTAGAGTCTATAAGAACGAGGACTTTAAATATGTTCAGTTAGTTTACCCGGACACTGAGGGACATTTCCCAAATGATGAAGGCTACGATTACGACCAAATAATTATGGGACAATTTAAGAGTTGAGAGATTTCACAGCGCCCAACAAAAAGTTTATGCCAGCTGCGGGTGACGTGTAGTTATAAAGTTTAGTTTTCTTAATTTCGTTCAGCCACGTGGGACAAAGACGCGCTTCGAAAGCCGCAGCCGTCATAAACTCAAACGTTGTGCAACACGGCCTTCATCTTTGTTTGTTCACGTCGGTGGATAGCGTTACGGTTTTGACAATCGTATATCGGTTGACAGGACATCAGTCCCGAACGGAAGCAGTCTTCGGATCGGAAGCAAAACTTGACTTGCAGCATAGTAATTTCCGCGCATCGTTTTGCAGTTTGCCCTTCTCGTGAGACACTCGTCGGGCTGGACTGAGCTGGTACCGCTACGTTGGAACGGGCCGTGTCGCACAACAAAATGTATACGCCATTGCCGGGTTCGCGTAAAGGTGGTAGATTTGGTTTGGAACAACGGCTGGCAATAGGGGACGGGAACGCGTTTGGTCGGGCTTGACATTTCGCTACGCTACATTTACAAGCCCTCCCTGGCCGGCAACGGCTCATACATAGCCGTTGGCGGTAATTTTTTTATGACGAGTGAGACAACTAAAAAGAAATCAAAACAACTGGACAAGTGGAAAATATTCTACTTCGTGACTTTTTTGACGGGCATTACATTACTTGTTTTCGAAATCTCTATTTATCGAGTGACAATTATTCAGACAATAATACCTGTTTCGATAATTCTGTCAGTTGGAGTGTTGACATTTCTCTTTAACAAAAATCATTTCAATAAGATCAATAATACTCGCGGAGTATTTTTTCCGTTGATGCAGAATATTACTTCTTGGGGTTTTATCGCATGCTATTTGTTTATGTCGACAAATTATTATTTATCGGACAATGAACTCAAGGAGCTGAAATTTGAAATAAAATCTAAAAGCTCAATGCCCGGACCAAAAGGAAGAAGAGACGAGAGAAAACCATTAGTGACAATTGACTACTTCGGTTTCAAAAAGGAACTTGTTTTTAGTTACGAGGACACTGAACGAATTGAGCGCGCGGACAAAGTAAGCTTGACAGTAAGAAAGGGACTCTTGGGGTTTGACATCCTTGACAATTATGACACGGTTGACAGCAGCAAATGGTAAAGTGCGTGGACAAAAAACTACCGCCAACACCGTGTTTATGCCAGCTGCGGGTGACGTGTTGACATGAAGTTTAGTTTTCTTAAATTCGTTTCGGCCACGTGGGACAAAGACGCGCTTCGAAAGCCGCAGCCGTCATAAACACAAAACGTTGTGCGCAAGCCCTCAGGACAGAGAAGACTAAAAAGAACAAATGGGATTCGTTTGTAAATTTCAATTGAATAACGGGGAACTTCAAGACACGGACGTAGTGACATTCTTGGAGTATGTTGACGACTCATTTGGTGACTATCACAAAGACCAGGTTAAAATTGCGAAAGTAGAATTTAATGGACGCGAGACATTTATTTACAGCACATGCCCGTGTTTTCCGTCTGGTAAGACAAATTTGACAAGGGGACAAAAAATAGATGAAAATACTGTCATTGGATATTTTGCGACTGAAGGTGAAGATATTCCCTATGACAAACCTTATGCTCGAGTTGAGAGAAAATGACAGACAATCAAACTACCGCTTGGATTTTCTTAGCTACTGCGATGGCCTCACAAATTGAACCGGCTGACTTTAACTCAATTTCAAATATTGCTGACGGGATAAATCATGCGGTTCCGACACACAAGGAACTTCAATCATCTTTGACATGGTTGACAGGTAATGGACTTTTGACAAAAACTGGAAGCAAATACAGTTTGACGAATAAGGGGAAAATCGACTATGAGATGGCATCACGAAAGACATCGACTCTACTAAAGATTTGGGACAATGTTGAGACAATTTTAATGAAGTATCGGACGTGAGGGCCAGCGCACAACAAAAGCTATTTGCAATGGCGGGGTTCAGTGTAAATTTGTAGTTTAGTTTTTAAATTACGTTTGGTCACGGTTGACAGTGACGTGCAGGTCGCGCTAAACATTCCCTTCGGTCATTTTTTAGCGCTCCTATTCCCGCCACGGCAAATAGCCAGACGTTGGCGGCAAGCATTGTAGATAAATTCAGACTATGGGACAAAAGGTTGACGCACAAAAACTTCTAGCACATTTAAATTCCAAGTGGCAAGGTAGACCATGTCAAATGTGTGGGACAGGTAATTGGACAGTTTCAGATTCAATATTTGAACTACGTGAGTACAACCAAGGAAACCTAGTTCTTGGTGCTGGACCATTGATTCCAGTTGTTCCAGTAACTTGTAATAATTGTGGTAACACCATTTTTGTAAACGCCATAAAGGCCGGACTAATTGAACCTAATAAAAAATAGTCATGGCAGACAATTTCAAATTTTCACAGGACTATGAATTGATTCCGTTACAGAAACAGAAATCATATCCAATTTCGACAACTGAATGGAATCTAGTAAAGAGAAAAATTGGAGAAATCAAAGACAATACAAATCGCTGGTATATCATTGGCTCTATACTTTTAGGGACATCTTTACCGACATTCATAACAGCATTGATTGGTGATTTTGAATCAGAAAAATCAACTTGGATATGTTGGACTGCATTTGTGGTGACAGGTATCACCGGTGCCCTCTCCTTTTATTTCGGTAAAGAACAAAAAGTTGGTCAATCTAAATCAAAAAATGATGTCCTTGATTTTATGGTTACAGTTGAAGAGCGATTTCAAAACTCAATAACTGGAGCTAAACCGGACATTATTATACATTCCGCAAAATATGGAGCATCAGGAAAATATTTGGACTTAACAAAACAAATTTCAGACTTAGTATCAACAGGGACTATTGAAGTGAAAGCTGGTAATGAATTAGGTGGTGACCCTATTCATGGGACACCAAAGAATTTAATAATCGACTGTACTGTAACCGGGACACGAAGGACACTATCAGCACTTGAAGGAACTACAATTAAGATTGAGTAAACAATGCCAGCCGCCAACACCGTGTTTATGCCAGCTGCGGGTGACAGGTTAAATTGTAGTTTTGTTTTATTAATTTCGTCCACACACAGTGGACAATGACGGCTTCGAAAGCCGCAGCCGTCATAAACACAAAACGTTGTGCGCCATGGCCTTCATTCATGGTTGGCTTGCGTTAACTGGACACGTCGGCGTTTCTGACCAGTGGTATGTCGGTTGACCGGAAAGCAGGTCTGAACGCGGAGTAACCCTCCGCTCAACTACGTCTTGCGTGGCAATAATTCAGCGATACGATTGATTGGGTAGTTAGGTATTTGATCGAGAGTTGATCGGAGCCACTCAAACGGATTGATGTTGTTGATTTTGCAGGTGCCTAGAAACGAATAGAGCATGGCGGCGCGTTGAGCGCCGTTGTGCGATCCGGCGAAGAGGTAATTCTTACGACCTACTGCTACTGGACGAATGGCGTTTTCAACCAGATTGTTGTCAATCTCCAGCATGCCGTTGGTGGTGTATAGCATGAGCTTATCCCAACGCTCCAAACAATAGTGCAACGCCTGGCCTATTGGACTCTTCGGAACAACAGCTTTGTAGTTCTCGATCATCCAGATCTTCAATGCTGTTAATACAGGAACCGATTTCTCCTGGCGAAGCCGTAAACGTTGTTCATGCGACAGACCTTGCTCTCGAGCTTCACGTTCAATCGCATAAGCTTTCTGCATCTCTGTAAGGACATAAGAGGCCCTTGCAAAGTCGTTGTCTTTCGCTTCATCGAATTTCCTTCGTCCATGCGCCATGCAATTCAAAAGCGTAATCTCCTTGCGCTTAAGTTGTTCATATACCGCATAGCCATCCGATTGAACACAACCAATAAACCCATCTAATAACTCTTCAGGACCTTCGCGGCCGCGACCTTCACGATAATCAAACAACACCAGTCGCTTCAAGGGAGCATGATATACCCAATGATATCCACGATGCGTGGTACCTTTTTTATTCTTGTCCAACACCTTGATCGGTGTTTCGTCTACTTGAAGATAGTTGGACGACAACACTTCTTTCTTAAGTGCTTCGTAAAGCGGATCCAGTAGTGCACACGTCGCGGCGATCCAATCGGTGAGCGTCGAACTTGGTAATTTTATTCCTTCGCGTTCGAAGCGTTGTTGTTGACGGTGGATTGGCAGATGATCGGTATACTTATCGATGATGATCTGTGCCAATAACCCTGGACCTGGTATGCCTTTATCAATCGGTCTTGCAGGTAATGATGCAATCACTACACCTTCACCGTTTCGACGAGCATATTTAGGACGTACATATTGTCGAACAAATAACTTTCCCGGAACACGTTCCAGTTCTTCAGTTACTTCTTCACCAATCTTCTCCATGCCTGTCACATCTTCCGATGGTTCAATCACGACACGTTCTCGTGGCAGATCAGCAGGAAGCTTCATGCGCCCAGTATTAATCTTCTCAGTACTGGTGGCGGGTTGTATGCGTGTGTATTCGATTTTCTGAACCGGTGCAGGAGCAACCTCCTTTTGCTCGGCGTTCAATCCGAGACTCAGTTGTTCTTCCGGCGTGTTGGGAATGAAACGTTCGTGACGTGAACCAAACACTAAACGCTTCAACTGATCGAGTTCGTGACGAAGATTAACGTGCTCTACATACAGCGCTTCATACTTCTCTTTGTAGTCAATCGTTTCCGTCACGAAACAAAGATAAACAGTATCAACTGTTCACAAAGAAATTGTGCTGAGATGTTTCAAAATTATTTCTATTGATATCGAAACGCTTTCTTCTGCGAACACTCTTCAATGATACACCTTGAAGGATGAGCATCAAATCATCCGCTCGAAGTTCCGTTGAATTATGCGACGGCAACTCGTATGATCCTCGCTCCAAGCGTTTATAGTAGATCGAATATCCGTCGCGCTCCCACAGTAACATTTTTACTTGAGTTCTCCGCCGGTTGAAAAAGATAAATACATCACCGCTTAACGGATCTTTTCCCAGCGAATCACGAACGATTCCACTTAAGCTGTCGAAGCCTTTACGCATGTCGGTTTGCTCACGATAGAGAAAGTAACGACACGACGGTGATAGCGAAAGCATTACTAAAGAAGGCTACGAACAAGCGCCCCATCTACGGGTTGATGAAAGATCAACTTACGGCCATCAGGAAAAATCAATTCCACGGATCCGTTCGATACTGGTGACTTTAACTTGATCTGGGTGAATCCAGAAATTGATTCGCCCGGTGAGTTGAGCTGTTTGTATCTACGTAGCCAATACTGGAACTGGTTGTAATCAAGATCCTTCTCCTTGCAAAAGTCCTGTTGAGATTGTTCACCCTTCTTCCAAATCTCGATCAATGAAAACATCAACTGCTGTTTTGTTATGTCTGCCGCCATAGCTATCTTAATTTTTGAACAAAGCTATGGTGCTGGAAAAGATAGCGAAAGATGCAGTTCACCGGACGCTTACCTCCAACCGACTTTTTAAAACAATCTGCACGATGAAATCAATGATTTTTTACAAGACCGAAAGTATTTCAATAAATACTTTTGGGAAAAAAGATTATGGAAAATGAGATTTCAAAAGTGAGATTATGGTCGTCTTACGTACTTCAGGGAATTGTGGCATCGTTCCTTTTTATCGGCGCAGTAAGTAACTTGGTGAAAACCGAAACTGCATTAAAAAATGCTAAAGAGTTAGGATATTCTGAAAGTACTCTTTTGCCGTTAGCCATCGTTCTACTCTCAGGAATTACTCTTTATGTGATTCCCAAAACTTCCTTCTTGGGTGCGATGATACTTACGGCGTGGTTTGGTGGAGCTGTTGCTACGCACATTATTCACGATGATGCCCCTTCGATTTTACTTTCACCTATTCTTTTTGCTGCATTGGTTTGGGTTGCAATTGGATTACGAGACAAAAAAGTCCAGTCAGTTATTCCTTTCAAACAATAATAATATGGACGTTGTATTTATAGCTTTAAGCATTGTTACAGTGATTGTGCTGTTACTTCTATTGGTGGCATTGATTCTTCCGAAGCACTACTCTGTCACGGTGTCCGAAATCATCGATAAGCCAAAAAAATCCGTCTATGATTACGTGAGCCTGCTCGGCAATCAAACTCAATATAGCGAATGGTTAAATGCTGACCCAAATCTTAAACCGACGGTTGTTGGAACAGATGGAACGGTTGGTGCATTATTGAAATGGGAAAGCCTTAACGAAGACAGGAATAAAAATGTAGGTATGGGCGAACAGGAAATTAAAAGAATGGACGAAAGCAATATTGAGGTAGAATTACGCCTTATAAAGCCAATGCCAGCAACCTGTAAACTCATTAACAACTTTGTTGAAAAAGGAATTAATAAAACGTTTTACACTTGCACGTTTTACGCTTATGCAAAATTTCCAAGAAACCTGCCATCATACCTGTTCGGAAGAAAGTTTATTATAAAAGCACAACAGAAAACGTTAAGTAACATTAAGACAATAGTTGAACAAACTGCACAGTAATACCGCAAGCTTCCCTGGAAATGCATTTTATGGAAACTCTCAAAATCGTACTAAACCACCCTCCCCCCAAACCGCCGATAACCAAAGAAGGCAAGTGCGATAATGCCCATCCCTGCCACGAGACAAACAACAATTGACGTCGAAGTTCTCATTCCTGAATTTACATCGTCCACAAACGCCAAATCCGCATCCCCGATAAAAATCGCCCCCGCCCAATAATAGGGCAGCTCGTGCTCAGGTGATTCGTTTGCTAACGCGATTTTGGCTTGCTGCAGTGCGACGTCAGCGGGGTCGCCATTGCTGAGTCCTTCGAAAAAGAGTTCGGCTAATTCATAGGAAGCATGATTGTCGATGCGCCAGAGTGCGCTGATCGTGGACTTGATTCCGGCGGAGGCAAAACCCCGGGCCATGCTCAAGACACCTTCGCCGCGTACCTGTTTTCCGATACCGGTGTTGCAGGCAAACAGAAAGATCGCTTTCGTTTGAAGTTGCTCGCGCATTGCATGCAGCTCGGAAACACGCAATGCTGAATCATACAGGTAAACAACGGGCTCGCTGTCGGTACTGTCGGCGTTCGCGTGTGAGTAGATGTGAACGACGTCGTACCGCGCGAGATTTTCCAGGAATGTCGACTTTGTGGCTTTTGTTCCACTGAAGAGTTTCCGATTTGAAAAGAGCGAACCAATCTTTTTAAGTGATTTATCGGCACCGCCAAGTTCCGGTAGCGCAAGAACCTTACCATACGAGACAGGGGCAATACCCAATAGAGAATGAGCCGGAGCGTTATGTTCACCGCGATATGTATGCGTCGCCGCGTACGAATAGCTGAACGCGTGTCGCTTTAGTAAATAGCTGGTTCGATCGTCAGGATTTTCGAGCAGTAAATCAAACGGGATGAGATAGTCATCCATCGAAATCGTTACCCGTGGTGTGCTTATCTGCAATGGAGCGACAACCCGTGTATAGTACTCGTGACTAATCTCCGCAAACTCCGGATAGTTGCTGTTGATGTTGGCCAGCGATGTATTCAGTTCCACGACCCGGGTGGCGAGCTGCTCGTGACCGGGTAGTTCGATACGATAAAAGCGAACATCACTATGCGTGATCACCAGTGAATAAATAACGTCCTTACCCGAAAACGACTCAATCCATGTTTGCTCGCCGGGAAGAAGATGTTGCTGTAAGCCGTTAAGCGTGAACACCGTGGTATCATACTTGTACCGATAATACGCTGGGTACTCTTGTTCCAGTGTTTTGATGAACTGATTCAACTCGCGCTGCTGCTCCCAGGCAACGGTACCTGCCCGGCCCGCGTTACCTTCATCCTTTGCTCTCTGCACATTCATTCGCAACGCCATCTCTTCCTTTCGTACACTTTCCGGCAGCTGCGTGTAGGCACCTAGTTCGGAGAGTTTGTCATTCAGCAGCACTGCGCGGGATTTCTCCATAAAATAAAACGCGCGCTCCGCATCGTCAAGGAGGTAACACGCATGCACGGCTTTTTCATACCACGACTTCGTTCGCTGTCGCCAGTACAATCGTGATTGTTCACCCTGCTGATTCCAGCGCATCTGGTCGACCATGCGATCACCTGCCCGATACGCGTTCACTGCATGCAGTAACAGTGTCGTGTCTTTCGATACGCCAAAAAGATCGAACCATGCTTCACCTTTGTTCCATAACAACGCTGCCACAAGGTAATCATTGGTAACTCCGATGAGATTTTCATGCGGTGGGTTTGTTTCGACATCAGCATCGGTAAACCCGATTGGCAGCACGTGCAAGGCCTGCTGATAATACTTTAGCGCCGTTCGATGGTCGCCCTCCTTCCAGTATGCCTGGCCCATATTGTTATAGGTAACAGCAAGCAGATAGGCGTCATTTGACTCTTTCGCAAGTGCGATGGCGCGTTCATACGTTGCAATTGCTTTCCGATGCTCACCCATACCGTTGCGATAAAGCAACGCAAGGTCCTGGAGGTCGCGGGCCGCCTGTGCGATGTTCCCTGACTTCCGGTTGGCTTCAAATGCACGCGTATAATATTCCGTTGCTGGAGCAAAACGTTTTCTCTTCCCGAGAATATTTGCGTACACATTATAGGCATTCGAAAGGTACTGCGTCATGCCGGTTTCATTCAGGATATTCATCGCCGTGTTGACATCCTGTTCCGCTTTTTCCAGTTCATCGAGTTCTGCCTGGGACTGTGCCTTCTGTACAAGCAACCATGATTCAAATTTGGCATCGTGGTCCTGCCGGCTTATTTCGATACCATACGAGGCTGCTTCAATGCTGCGCTGGTAGTCTCCCGCCTGAAAATGAAGGAATGCCTTCTTTTCAAGCGCCATCAACGCAATAAACCTCTTTTCGGGAAAGGTTACACCAACTTCAATACAACTGTCATAGTATTGAAGTGCGGTCACCGGCAGATTCAGCAGCTGATGAAAGATTGCGAGATTATAGTATGAATGCGTAAGATAGGAGCGTTGCCCTTTTGGTTTATTCTTGTTGACAGCAATCGCCTCCCGTGTGAGATCGATAGCGATCTGAAAGTTGCCATTAAGACGATGGGTATCGCCGAGACGGTGTATAATTCTGGCGTACACGCTGTCGCGGTTGCCACAACGTGCGTGGTCGGCGCGTAACTTTTCAAGTTGCGTCACCTTTTCATTAAGTGAAAGCTGTGCCGTTTCAACGACACGAAGTTTCTCCAGCCATACCGTGGGGCCGTCTTCACACTGTGCAAAGGAGAATTCAGGTATGAGGAGTACCGACAACCAGAATAATAAGCCAGCTTTCACGCAGGCACTATTGGCGTTTTACATATCGACCTTTTCGTACGAGCTTTCGGTCTTCGAGGTTTGCAGAAGTTTGCACCAGTGAAGGTACAGCTTCCATTTCCGCGAAGACGGTTTCCTTGCCTATGGGTGAACCGTAGACCGACTTGTTTAACGCCGCACCAATCTTACCCGACAGGATCGCAGTAGCGAAAGAGGATCCGCTGACGTAAATCGGTGGTGACGTGTTCGGGACAAGAAATCTCATATACGGCGCCTCAATCGAGTCGGCCATTACGCCAAAGTCGACGTAACGCCGGAAGTAATTCTGCGTTGCTGTTACGCGATCTGTATTCGATGTTGTGGCTACGATCACATTATTAACAGAGTCACTCAGGCAGGCTGGGAAGAAATTGTGTATACTGAGGTTTCGCAATAAACTATCAGGCAATGGTACGCCATGTTGCGTCTGATATTTTGCTTTTGCCGCCGCGTCAATGGCGTCGATCTTGTTTCCGCTGGCGGTGACGAACAATATTCCGCGATCAGCTAATGCCCGTGTAATCAGACTGTCGAGATAAGGATGTGGATCGGGTAAATAGTAATAGAATCCCCAGCTTGCATTGACGATATGAGCACCTTTATCCATCGCATAGTGCAGCGCGCAAATGCTTGCAAAAAGATCGCCGCTGCCGTTGTTGTCGTGTGTCTTCAGTGTCATGATCTGCACGAAGTTCTTCGAAGATGCTGCGAACTCATTCACGATGTAACTGCTGATAATCGACCCGTGTCTGCTGAGATTATCATCGCGGATGTCGGAAGAATTATTAACGAAGTTCCAGCCATAGACGTCTTTCTGATAGCAGTTTCCGTCGGCGTCGGGTGTGTTGCTGCCTTTTTCTGTGGTGTTTCGCCATAGGTATTGAGGTGCAACTGCGTTGAGGGTATCGATGCCGGTATCGAGAACTGCAACGATGATTGTGTCTTTACCGGTCGGGTCAGGTTCCGGTTGCTGACCGAACTTGAATTGTCTGATTGTTGGCAGATCGTCGTTGGGGATGTGCTGGTAATAATTCAGTGAGTAGATCGCTGTGTTGTCTTCACCAACACCCTGCGATCCACCGCTTACGGTTCCTGCACGAATTTCCTCGCCGTGAATGACAGTGTGGATATCCCGGGCCTGCCAAAGTTCTACGTGTGCGCCACAGCTGTTGCATACACGAACATTGATGGAGCTGGTATCGATACCCGCGTCGTGCAGCTTAAGACGTATTGTGTTGCGTTTTTCCTGAGTCGGAATTCCTTTATATAAGACCAGAATTTCATCCGCCTTATATCGGACCGATGCCGAGTTATCGTTTACGAATTCGTTGGACCGGATAGGCTCATACGAAGGGTGATCTTTTGAACATGTGCAACGGAAAAAACAACTGATGATGACCATCGTATAGATGGCCAGGGGATACTTGAGGGTCATATTACAGGTTTAGGTGACAGTCTATAGCTTGTCAAGCCATACTTCAGCCTCTTTGTAGCCTGAAAGCTTCCCGTTCACCACCTCCTGCAAAAGTCTTTTTGCTTCTTCTATGTCGTTCCCCTCTGCTCTTTTCATCAGCGTAATAGCCGTATAGAATTTTGCAGGGTTCGCATAAAGCTGAGTATGAGAGCCCAATTTATCAAATTGAACGATGGCTTCGTCAAACTCTTCCAGTTTAAGATGTGTGATCCCAAGATATTTGGTCGATTCTGCCGCCAGGTTCCCTCTTTTAGCTAACGAACTGAAGATCTTTTTTGCCTCTTCGTAGCGACCTTCGTTGTAACGCGTGATTCCGAATTGCAGGCTGTCCTCGCCAGAGCTCATCGTAGTCGACAAAGTTGTAAGGTTCTCTTTAATATATGTATTCGCGATCCGTGTCGGACCTTGTGGTCTGAAGATCGTGAAGAACACCACAACGAGGGCAATACATGCCGCTGCCGCGACGTACAGCCACCTTGTTGTAGCCGGTTGCCGCGTCACGTTTTCCTGACCGGAGAGACGCTGATACTCAAGCAGAAACTCCTTTTTCTTCTCATCGTGCAAAACCTCGTTGAGTTGTTGACGTGCAGCAATGTAGAAGGCGACATCATTGGCAAAGACGGCATCGTTTTCGCAACGTTCCTCGAACAGAGCACGATCCGAATGAGAAAGGGCACCTGAAAAGTAATGCTCTATGAATTCAAGGTCACTCATACCATTCATTTCGTACTTTTTCCCTAAGCTTTTCCAGACAACGTAGACGCGATGTTTTCACGACGTCTGCAGAATTGTACTGCATTTCAGCAGCAATTTCCTTATCCGAGTAACCGTCCTCGAATAGCATAAGCAACTGCCGGCATTTTTCACCCAGTTCCTGGATTCGCCGGGCAAGCGTCATCCGGTTGGCTTTTTCTACCAACTGTTGGACTATCGTCCGGGCCTTGTCAGGCATTACCGCGGTCATGTGTTCCACCATATCAGAATTGTAGACTGTCCTGTTAGTCGTATTTTTTCTGATGACGTCAACACATTTATTCATTAAAATTTGATGGGTATAGGTTTTCAGGGATGAACGACCCTCAAACCGGCCGGTGACTATATTATTAATAACACTGATTATCGTATCAGAATAGACACTCGCGCACTCCTCTTCGGGCAAATTATACTTCGAGCGGGCGACACGGACCAGATAGAAGAAGTGTTCGAAGAGCTTCTTTTCCGTGAGCTTTCGCTGAAGTCCTTCTGCGCGAAGCCCCTGAAGAAGTTCGGATTCTTCATCAACCTGCGGCTTGATATAGGAAGTCTTTAAAGACACTGCAGCTTTTTTATCGAAATATAAACAGAAAAGACGCCCAGCTACTTCTTTTTCGACGAATCACAAAAAAATGAGGGCGACGTTGTTTCCCGTGGTCGGGCCGGCTTCGACAGAGTGAGCAGTTTTCAAAAATGATCCTCGTATGAAACAACGCTCGTCGACCCGATTGAAAGTAATCATGTTTGTGATTACAGCCACGCTGACGTTTTCGGCTCGCGCCCAGAACTTCAGTGGTTTGCAGAACAAGGAACTGTCACCGGATCTTAGTAAAGAGAGTATCGTAACGGGGATACTGGACGTCATCACAAGTGGTGGTGAAACGGGAAGAATCGATCGCGTCAAAGTGATCGAAGACCAGGATGTGTCAGTCACGGTGGCGATTGCGTTCTCCAGTATTGCAGAAGGATACATTATTGCGTCGCTTACCGATGAAGACCTGAAGGAAATAAAAGGTTTCTCGGCACAGAAGGCAGCGATACCCGCGGGAAAAAATGAAGTACAAATACGCCTTCAGCTTGATCCAAAGAGTTATGCGGAAAGCGAAACGTTTACGGTGCCGCGTTTGCTCGTGATGGCTTCCAAAACAGAATCGGGTACGCAAGGTGTTCGCAGGCTGTATAAACTCGACAAGAAGTTCATGAATCCGGTTACGCCGGAAAACATCATCATACCCGTGGCGATGACACCGGTGGGTAGTGCAGCATCCCTTCCGAAGAATGCACCAGTAGAAAATTCCGGCGGCGGATCGGGACTTGTAATACCACGCAGGAATGTTTACGAAGCCATCAAAGACAAGCCGTTGTATTTGCATCAGGTGAAGCCGGTAAGGAATGGAAAGCCTGCTCCAACACCGGTGGTCGAGCACAAACCGATGAAGGCAAAATACACTGGTGTATCGGTCTTGAAGATGCAGCCAATGTACATAGCAATGCCTTCATCGTCAACATCATCGGCACCTGTAAGTACGGAGCCGCAAGGCCCCGACAACAAACCGGTTTCGTTTTGGGGCGACTTCATCTATTCGGATGTTGACTTTGAAAGTCAGATCAAGATCACAAGCGTCAACCTCAATATATTTCCCGACAAGAATCCAAACTCGGGGGTATTCTATTATCTCCCTCTTGCTTATGACATCCGCTACGACGGCGAGAAAGGTTACGCATTTAATGTGGATTACGGAACTGCGCGCGGTGAAGGTACCGAAAGCAAGGTTCGTATGTCCGGTACGTTGTCTTCCGGCATTAGTCTCTATGAGATCCAGTTCATCAAGAATCTTATGGAGGCCTATAAGAAACAGAATCCCGGGTTGAAGCTTAACAAGCCGATGCCATTGCCGGTAGTGGAAACGCCTGTGATCACTATCGGCGATGAACTCAAGAATTTTGGCATCACCAGTGTTAACATCAACAATGGCGGATCGGTAATCGATCCGATTGAGTTCTCCTGGTTAACCGATGGAACCACGGCCGCCGAGCTTGAGAATCTGCTTCGCGTAAACAGCGGGATCACGGGAAAGATGCGCATCAAAACAGTTGGCGAAGGTTTCCCTGTGCAGGAAGTGCCGGTTCGTATCCGGCTTATTGATGAGAACACATTTGGTCGTATGGCGATGACGCCAACGGAGGTTCGCACAAAAACGTGGCGTAATGAAACGCCATACCCCGTCCGACTGAAATACATTCATTACATGATCATCCATAAGAATAATCAGGGCAAGGAGGCGCCGATTATCTACAGCTGGGATCTCAACAATCAGGAAATCCTGCCGAAGGCTCAGGCGAAATTCGATGTGGCGACAGTGCCCGCATGGATTGATAATTACCAGGGGAAACAGGCGCGCATCTGGATGGAGTACAGCGTGGTTGAGTGCGACCCATGTAATGAGCAGGTGTTCTCCAAAATCGTCAGCTCAACAAGTCGGCCGCAATTGTCGGAGATCGTCTTTCGCGTTATTGATTTCTTTGAAGCATATAACGTGGCATACATGGATGTTGAGGTCAGGTCTATGCAGGGTGACCCTAACGGTCGGACAGAAACAGTGTTCCCGGTGGTGCACATCACCAAAGACAAATCTGATTATAACGCGGGCAAGATTTACATCCCTTCAGGGGTGTCGCCAACTTTTGATTATCGCGTCACGGTTGTGACAGCCGATGGAGCAGAACAAAAGTCGGAATGGATAACGCGCAATTCACTCAATGTTCCGTTTGGATCACATCAGTTGGTGGAGTTATTCCCCTCACTGAAGAACGACGAATAATATGAAGCGGATTATCATCATCGGGATTTTGATCCTGCTTCAGATGCTTTACATGAAGCTGGTTCAGGGCCAGCCTGATTTCAATGCGTCACTCCGATCAAATGGTATTACGCTCTTTCGTGATCTCAGGCAACGGAATACAGTATACTACATGCCCGGTGATCTGGTTGTCGGTACAACGCAGGGGCGGCCGGACTTTAATCTTACGCTGATGCGTTACACGGGTTCGGCTGTCTATGGTGAAGACGAATCCATGCGGCACCGGAGCATACTAAGTATTCGAATCGTAATGAAGCGAATCAATGATGATTCGTTGCGCGTGGCCCGGCGAGTATTCGGTTTGCAAAACGCGGTGATACGGCCCCTGCCAATTTCCATGATTGAAGCCATGGTGGTGTTCGTTCCTGTGGGCGCAGCGGATACCAGCGCCGTTGTAAAACGCGGGAGCCTGGCTGCAGAAGGTGACTCCGGTTATTCAACGTCATCATCCTACTGGGAGGAGCGTTACTTCACGATCCACCTCGATAATCACTCCGCGCAATTGCTTCTCGAAGCACTGCGAAAAGACTACACCGCACTGAGTTTTATGTATGCATTTCATGCGCGTGGTCAAAGCCCGATGAAAATTTTGTCACTGAGCGGCCATGGTCAGTTGTCGCGCGTGATGCGTGATCTGATCAAAGAAGATGAATCAGACTCAACAGATGCACTGCGTGATTGTGTTGTGAAAAGCAACGCGTTTCCACTGTACGTCGATTCATTAAAGTTTAACGACCACGTGCGTCAGATTGACATCAACAACGGTGTGCCTCCGGGTTACGCGATCCTGAATGTGCGCAATTATGATTTTGCAAACCGCCTTCGCGGTGACCTCTATGAAAAAACAGTTGAACTGCAAGCCGTTGGTGCGGGTGGCGGTAAGGTCGATGCGCGGGTAACATTCCGCAGCAGCGCTCCCGACGTAACGTCAGTTAACTACCGGTTCAAATACGCCGTGCGCCTCGATCAGCCATACCGTTATCGGATTCGCGAACTGCTCATGGACGGATCCGAAGTCGTCACTGACTGGCAGGACGTGTCGATGTGGTCGGGACTCCTTGATGTAACTACCCGGAAAGAATAATCAATACGATCATGAAAAAGACCATCTTATTTATTTGGGCGATCGCCCTGACAACGATTGCTCTCGCTATTCCGAAGTATGACGAAGGGCGTTTACAGCTGCGCGGTGTACAACTGCTTCAGGATCATGAAGACGCGAATTCATACTACTACATTCCGCAAGTACCGCGAATGGCAGAACGCGAAGACGGAAGCCTGGAGTTCATGTTCATAAAATATATTGGTAAAGGCAGTGGCGCAAATGGCGGGCTATTCCATGCACTGATTGAATTCACTCTGCCGTCAGCGGAAGTGAATAAGTTACAGGACACACTGCGCATTGTATTGAATAACAAGAATGCCAGAATAGTCGGGCCGGTACCGCTGGAACAGGTTAAGGACGGTGAGAAAGGCGTAGGCAGTTTTCAGATCGTTTCGTCTGTGCTAAGCAACACTGCGGGAGCGAACCCCTTTACGCAATCAATCATCACGTCGGGACACGCACCATTTCAGCCGGGTTCAAAAGCCGCGATTGCCGCATGTCTTTCGCAGGAGGGGGCCACGCTGTTGTGGGAGTCGCTAACAGGGAAGACGTCCGATGTTTCGGTCACACTGCATGGCAATTACGAGGCTTACGTGAAAGCGTATAGTGCAATCGTGACGGCTGAGATGAATACGATCTATGAACACTACAGCAAGGTGACCAACTTTCAGGAGGGTTTTACACGCGATCAGCTCAGGAAGATTACGGATGAGCTGAATCAGAATCAGATTCTCAAGATCGAGTCGTTCGACCGAAGCGCAAGCCTTGGTGTGAAAGCCGATGAATTGAAGGCGATCCTCAGCCTGGTAACTGACAAACTGATTGAACTCATGTTCGACAGCCAGAGTGGCTGGGCAAAAATTCCGGACCGCGAAACAGCTGTTGAAGCGAATCAGATCAAAGGCAGACAGGAACGCGGCTACTTCTGGCAGGTGTTCGGCGATGCTGACGACGTACCATACTATTCGGACAATCAGTTTGTGCTAAAGAAAAGGAACGATATCCGGTCGAATAAGTTTTACCTGAATCTAAGTCAGGCGACGACCATCAAAGTTCCGCTGTTTACATCGGGGAACCTTGGCGGGTTGTATCATTCGATGGATGCGGATCCCGGGTCGCAGAAGGAATACTTCAAGCTGGTTAATCTTGATGATCCGGATTTTCAGAAACGCGAAATTGCCTTCGTACTCGATGGACAATTTGCCGAATCGTTCAACGACATTTTCAATTTTGTTACAGTAAGCTTCCGCAAGCGCTACCCTGAAGATCACGAGGATGTTACTTCCGATTTGCTTTTCACACGGAAGAGTATTGACAACAATTCAGGTGCGTCTCCGCTTTCGGCGTCTTACCCACGCCTGGGGATTGCATCGTCCGATGACTGGCTGAAATACGAATATCGCGTCAGCTGGAATTTGAAAGGGACGAACTACTCTATAAAGGATCCCGCATCAGAGTCACAATGGCGTCAGGCATCAACGTCGGGAGTAAATCTCATACCACCGCTTTCGCGGAAGAAGGTCGCTGTTGAAGTTGATCCCTCTGCGTTCGCGGATTCTACTTCACGGTCTACCGTAACGGTGAAGTTCTTTGTTGTACTCGGCGGCAAACCTGTGCTGCAACGTACGCTGATCCTCCGTGCAAAAGACCCGGGCAATCTTCACGAGGTAACATTGTTCCATGATCCCGACGAACCCGTCGCCTATCAGGTTACACGGTTTACGCCACTTGGTGAGAAACGTGCACCGCTTACCGAACTGAAGGACGACTTTCTGATGATCGGACAGTCGGAAATCGAAAACTGAGGTACTTCAATCAACTTACTATGATGAATCATTTCAGGTTCTTCGGCGTCGTTTTGTTGTTTCTCCTTTGCGGAGAAGCGCACGCCCAGCTGCCCCTCATCGACCGGGGTGTTCAGGTCAACGGACTGTGGTGTTTTCCTTTGTATAACGATACGCTCAACTATGTGTACCTGCCATACGAAGCAGACTTCGCCAGGGACACCGACAATACTCCGAAGTTCTCGTTCATGCGTTACATTATGACCAACGCACGGGGCGACGACGAATCCGGTAGCTCAATCCAGGAAGCTGACGGTGGTGCATTGTTGAATTTCCTTGTGTTGTATCGCACACCGGAAAGTCTTGTCAGGGAAACACAACAACTTCTGCGCGAACGTCTCCAAAACGACAGTGTAAAACTAAGGGGACCTATCGTTCTCGACAAAGGGCGGTATAGTCTTGTGTCATCCGTGATTTCCAATGATTCGATTGTTCAAAAGAAGCAGCTACTATCGGTGGGAAACGCACCAGTGCTTGAGAACAGCAGCATCGCGTTGTCGTTCGGGCTTACACCGCATACGTCAAAAATTCTGAATGAAAACTTTAAGATGAGTACACCGGACGTGTCACTTGTATTTGATATGGAGTTTTCGGGATTAACGGAGGACTACGATGCGGAGCTGGAGGTAAACTGGAGCGAAGTCAAAAAACATCAGGGATTCAGCGCAGGTGGTACAGTGTATTTCGTCTCCGCTGACGTCAAGGTGGCGTTCGACGAGCTGTTCAGGAAACAGGCAGTGAAACTGAAGGTCGTCGGCAACAATCCGAATATGGAAGGGTTGCTCAACACCGTCTATGACAAAATGCTTTCGCTGTTATTTGAACCTGTGCAACCGGAGCAACTGCCCGTGAGTGAGCAGGGTGGTATGATCGACGCGCTTGCTCAATCGTTTGGTCCGAATGGAATCTTGTCAAGCCGAAACACAACCGGTTTCGGCGTTAATGTCGGGTATCAGTTGAAGGAAATGAATACGAGTGGCGTGAGCACACTTCGGTTCAAAGGGAGAAGTACCGTGCAACGTCATCATTATGTCACTTTCAATATCGGTGATTTACACAAGCGATATGGAAACAATCCAGCCATTTTCAGGGATGCGCCGTTGCATGACGCGGCGTTTCAGCAACGTTCGATTGTGCTCAATGTTGACGGCGATCTCGAACAGGAGTTTGATAAAATGCTCAACAGTGTAACGGTCATCCTTGAAAAACCACACAACAACGGAAAGGTTACTACCCAAAACATCGTGTTAACCAGTCGGCGGGTAAAAGAAAAAAATAAAATGCCATCCCTTGTTTACGGCTACCACCAGGACACGACTAAGTGGCTGGAATACCGGTACAGGACTATCTGGCAGTTTAAAGGGGGAGCGGAATATGAGTCAGACTGGAAAACGCAGGATGCAGCTATGATCAACCTCTTCATCCCATACAAGAGAAAGTCAATCGAGCTGGAAGGTGATATGGATGAGCTGAAACAACGCGGTATCCGTGCATTTTCGGTGCAGATAGAGTATCCCTTTTTCAGTGATACGCGAAAAGAAAGACTGACGGTACGAGTGGACGATACACTGAAAGAGAAGAAGTTCTCGATCACTCAGCCCAATGAATCCGATGAGGTGCTTTACAACATCACATGGATCACGAACGCCGGTGAGAAGATTGAGAACCGGGGAGCCAACAAGATTGGAATCATCTTCGTCGACGAGCTACCACAGTAATCAGCATACAATGAAATACACGACCCTTATAATGGCTTTAATCATCGTTCCGGTTTTTGGTAGTGCTCAGAGTCTTGACGGAGAGAGCGTCCAGATTCTGACACTCACCGGAGGGGTCCGGGTAAAGTTGTATGCATCCCTGGAAAACAGGAGCCGGTATTACTACGTACCGCTCACGTTGCAGTTGGCACAGGGCCGCGGAAGGAGCCCGGAAGTATCACTGATGCTGTATCGGGACAAGGATGCGAATGTCTCGGGAGGAATTCTGCACGCACTTTTCACATGGGGATTAACGCCCCTGCAGTTAAGTGAAATAACAACTGCGCTTTTGCGTAAGGATTCGCTTGCTGTCCTCGGCGGAGCGGCGGATATCGAGTTTAAGACGGGAGAGCTGGAATGCAACGGCAAGGATGTATTCGCCAATGAATTGCTTGCCGTAAGTCAGATGCCGGTCAGACTGCCACGCGAGGCTATTCACAAAACAGCAGCGTCATTCAATCTGACAGCTAACCTGGCGGAGACATTTCATCATCAATTGAAGTCCGGGCCTTCGAAGACATCGGCCTTTGTTGGGAGATACTCCTACAAGGTACACCGGCGAACCGATATCGGAAGCTTTGGTGAAGAAACCTTAGGTGAGATGGTGCTTCCCGTTTCGACGTTGGTGAAAGTGCTCAAAGATTACCGGTTGATAAAATATGTGAACTTATGAAGACGCTCGTGATCATTATCGGTGTAATCGTACTCTATGTGATACTCATCACGATGGAGAGCTTTGGGAATGCATACATTATTATTTACGCCACACATAACGGCAAGACGGGTCACGCCGGCCTGGCTATTGACAACTATAACATCATCGTCAATGAAGGTAATACCGATACCGTTGCGACCGGAACTGTAAGCTACTACGACCTGTGGCCATCACACGACGACTTTGGATTGTTCAGTTATTCGAAATCCCAGCAGGCACTTTATTACACGCTGCCAAATGCGATCTGGTCGCAACCTCTCAACATAGACTTTCTTACACGGCTTGGGATTCCACACCGCGAGGGCTATCCGCCTGATGCCGTGTTAAAACTAAGTACAACGCCGGCGGATGATTTTGCACTGACGAGATTCATTCATGAGACCATCGATTCAAAAACAGCATTTAATCCAAGATTCTACAATTGCACGGATTTCGTGAGTGACGCGGTTGCTTTCGTCACGATGAAGAAGTTTCGTGCGAAGGAATTTATTCCGTTCAGCTTCACCTCTACGCCAAACAAGCTTTATAAGAAACTGATTCAGCTGGAAGGTATTGAAACGCTGAAGACACCCCAACATTCAATCCGGAGAAGTTTTGTCAGGGAACGCGTTCTGAAACGCAAGAGAACTTCGAATCCTTTCCAGACGGATCCTGTACAGATCGCAGCCGGTCAAACGATTTAACCTTTAATACTATGTTTACCCGAAACTCATTTAGGAATGTCGCAGTACTTTATGTTGTGCTGCTATTGATGGCCACACAGGCAGAGGCCCAAATCCTGGACTATCAGAACAAGATCACCGTAGTACTGAGTGATGGCACACCTGTAACCCTTTACGGTCGTGCAAGCAATTCAAAGACACCGGGCGGAGACGGTTACCAGTTCACCGGGGATTACTACTATCTGCCTGTCAATATGCGTCTATCCAAAAAAGATGACGGTACGCCACAATTTCTTTTACTCAAGTACACTACCGACGAACGTGCCGATGCCGGCGGAGTACAGGGTGCGCTGATGCATTTTCTGATGGAGTGGGGACTGACGCCGGCACAGGAACGCGAACTTGATACCAAAGTGAAGGCGAAAGTTCGCGAACTCGCAAGAGGTAACGCGTTGTTCGCCGGAGTGACTGCACCCAAGGTTATGGGCGCGGTTGATCTCACCGCTGATCAGGACAACTCATTCCGCGTGATCTCGGCCGTACTCAACGATCAGTCGATGACTCCGAAGCTGATCAGCAGCGGTAAGGCACCGGTGATTGAAGGTGCCAAGGTTGCAGTTGCGTCCAAGCTCGACAAGAACGGTGCTCAGTTACTCGCTGCAACGCTTGAGAAGAATCGGTCGATTTCGGATGTGTCACTCGAAATGACCTTCAAGTACTCGCTGCTTTTCCCGGCGGTGCGCGGCAAGATCGTCGTCGACTGGAGCAAATTCCAAACTGCATTCGAGCACTTCTCAGCAACGTACAAGCATAACGACCGCGATACCAAAGACGGCGATGATGATACGTACTCCTACGACGAAGTAAAGCAGATCTACGAATCCGCAATCGAAACAAAGGCAGTTGTAATCGACATTGACAAGAATACCACCGATGACGCCGTTGCCAACAAAGTTGTGGAGGAGTTTATGAATGTCATGATCAACGCCCTTACGGATAAGGATGACCAAAATGAAAGGCCCGCGCCGGCGAATGAGGAGGAGAAACAGGCCGATCCCAACATCCGCTACGGTTCACGCTACCGTTTCAACCGGACAAAGTTTGAATCCCGCTATTCGAGAAAATACGAGGTGTATAATCTGAATTATCGCCTCGCGATTCCTAAGGAGGTCGTGATAACAGAAAACCTGGCGGCATGGTATGATGGCGTGCGTGATAACAAGAAATGTGTTGCGTCAGTAAATCTGAACGATAAATTCTTCCAGCATCGCGACATCAACCTTATTCTCAGCGAAGGCTCAGAGCAATTGATTGGAAAAGAAGTGAACTACGTTACGGTGAACGTCCGTAAGAAACGTAACGATGGAAATGACTTCTTCAAAAGCGTTACTGTTGATAAGGAGTATCTGAAAAAGAATGGTGTGCGAACCAATCTCACGTACGCTCGTGGCGAAGATGACAACACGGATGTTTATGAATACCAGATACAGTGGAGTTTCTCTGATGGTGAAGTGTTCCCCAATCCATCACCGTGGGTAAAAGGCTCATGGGAAGGACTTGCGCTCACTGTACCGGTAAAACCCCGGCAGATAGAAATGGAAGCAAACCTGGATGATCTGCGCGACGCCGGCATCACACGGGCAACGCTTCAGATGCGATACTTGAAACTTGGTAAGGAAGTGGAGACGAATATTCCGCTGACCGTTTCGAAGAATGAACCGCTTGTGAAAGAAACGATTTTCACCGATCCCGCCACGCGTGGTTATGCATATCGTCTGGTTTTCAATCACAAAGAGTCAGGAAAACTGGCAACAGCGTGGGACGCGAAAATCAACGACGATTATGTATACGTCAATATTCCTGAAGACTTCCGGGACAAGACTTCGGAGGCATTCCTGAAGGCGATCGAAATCGGTAAGGAGGTTACTGAAACTGAGGATGGGGACTCTCCGGTTTCAAAGGTGCTTGACAAGTTTAAGGATGTGATTGGAATCGTGAATAACTAAAAGGAAATGATCATGAAAAAGACCCTCTTATTCTTTTCCATTCTGGTGAT
Organism: Bacteroidota bacterium; assembly: GCA_023428695.1. Lineage (GTDB taxonomy): Bacteria > Bacteroidota > Bacteroidia > Cytophagales > Cyclobacteriaceae > Ohtaekwangia. The sequence goes on along the minus strand of JAEYWY010000017.1, from coordinate 539,450 downwards.
GTGCCTTTGTGTTCACATGGCAATCGCACAACAGATCTTGCTTGATAAACCTGTTAGAGCAGGGGAAATCACCGTCTTCCCCGAAGTCGGGAATGACAACAACTTCTACTATCTGCCGGATAAATTGCGTCTTGCCACTCATTCGAATGGTAAACCGCAGCTTTCCTTCCTTCGCTATGTTGAGAACACTACCGGTCCGGAAGCAACCGATGAGGCTGAAGGTGGTGGCATCGTGCATGCAGTCGTCGAATTGAGTGTGACACCGGAACAACTGGCAGAAGCACGTCAACAACTTCGGCGCATACGTCCCAACGGTGTGATTGTTGGTCCTATCGTCTACAAGAGCGGGACAATTGCGCTTATCACCTCGTTCAATGCTGAGAATGGTGAATTGACAAAGCAGGTCATTGGCCTCGGCAAAGCGCCGGTTCTTGACGGAGGTAAAGCCGCGGTATCAATTCAGCTGACAAAGAAAGGTGCCAAGTTATTGTGGGCCTCTTTCAAGACGCCCACGCCGGATCTCACCTTTTCATTTGAAATGGATATGACCGGGTTCCGATCACCGATAAAGGCCAAAATTGAAGCGAACTTCGATCAGATCTATGAACACACGAATTTCCAGGCTGCTGTTGCCGCACCGATACTTGCGGCTGAGATAAAAACTTCGTTCGATGATCTTATTAAATCGGGCGCAATCAAAGTTACGCAAGTTGGCAGTGATGAAGATATGGAGAAGGCGATCGAAGCGGCGTACACCAAACTCACTAATATGATGTTTGACCCCGCAGCCGGAACTGGAACTCCTAATCTTAGTCAGCTTACCGGCCAGGGAACACAACCGGGCTTGCTTGACCGCGCAACGACGATGTTGAACAACGCACGGACTGAAGCGCGGACCGAGAATGACCGCCGCAGATCTGATGCACGGACAGCACTTACAGAGTCGGAACGACGCGTAAGTGGAGGTGGTTCGCCTTCCGGGCCATCGGTACATCCAACACCGGATACCACCGGCGCATTCCATCCATCCGAAGGTGTGTCGAGCGTTTCTTCCGACGAGGCAAGGCTGCTTGAAGAAGATTATAACAGACGTAACCGCCTGATCAATCAAGACCAGGTCGCAGTTCCTTCATTCGCGATTGCAGCATCTTTTGAAATGCGTAAGGTGCGTCAGCGCGGAATGTTTACGATCGATCTGAACAAGTTCAACGCGGATAATCTTACTGTTCGGTTCGACGAAAACGTAGGTACGGTTAATTGTGATGACTGTTTCAGGGAAATCAATCTTGACGACCCGTTATATAAGCAGCGTTTTATTACAGCTTTCCTCGACGGAGCAAACGCAATTGATTTTGTGAATTACATCAACGGTGTTACGATAACGATGCGCAAGAAACACGCGCAAGGCGACATCACAACAAAAGAGATTCGTATCGACAAAACCAACTTCAACCAGGAGGCGAACAACTTCAAAATGGTCTACGGATGGAAGAATGACAATGATCGCTCAAAATGGCTTGATTATGAATACAAGACGGAGTGGTTCTTTTTCGGTGGCCACACCGTCACATCAGATTGGCAGCAAAGCGACGCGGCGGATGTAAAACTCAGTGCTCCCTTTGTAAGACGCATCATAGATGTTGAGGCGGATCCGACGCTGATCAGCGCAGCCAACGTGCGCGCTATTGATGTCAAATTATACTCGAAGCTTGGTGAGGGCCAGCAGGTGAAGGAGATGCGAATGAATGCCCGGGCGAATCAACTGTCGGGTCAGGTTGAGATCATTCAGCCGAAGGACGTGACGGACTACGAATATGAAGTTATCTGGCACCTCACCGACGGGTCTACACGCAAGTCAGGAAGGCGTGTCGCCAATACCAAGTCATTATTTGTTGATAACATCTAATTAAAGTTTCATGAAAAAAATAATCATCTATATACTCGCAATAGTGTGTTGCCTGGCGATGTGCGTTGAGGGCAATTCGCAGACACTTGAATTTATCTATTCAGGACCGAGTGCCACAATGAATGCTGCGTTTACCAATGCGCGCGCATTCACGCGCGATGTCAACGGGACGATCACAAACCTGATGCCGGGGTACCTGTATGTTGCTGTAACGCCTGCGAACGTGGCACAGTTCAGGGCGACCGCGCCCACTAGTATCAGGATGACTTATGATTCAATCACAACGCGTAATTCAGCCTTGCGCAGAAAACTCAACAAGGTGATGACGCTGTCGGGTGGAAGGTTGACAAATATTACGTTCTTTCTCGTCGATGACCGAACAGGTCTGCCGGACTCCGTTGACTTTGTATTCTGTCCACAACAGGTGGATGGAAGGATTATTGCGTGGCCTTGTGCTGCGAATTGGCGAACGAATGAGGCTTCCGGCCGCTATAGCGGAAGGGTAATACTTGGTCAGCGGGCTTTTGGAATTGACTCGGCTCAGGCCGGTGGATTCAAACGTTGGGAAGCAACAATCATTCACGAAGTGTCGCATACGCAAATGCTGCGTGACATGGACGGTGTTAACAAATGGGACAACAGTGCAATGGGTATAGACGGCATCGCGATTTCATACGGCGGTGATGATGGACATTGGTTTGATGAACTACAGGCGGATGAACAACAACCCATGGACGAAGGTCTCGGATATTTCTGGGCGCTCGAACATAACCCGCCAATGACCACTGAACTGGACGAGTTCCTGAACAAAAAGGATGAGCGATTCATACTGGGTAGCAGGTCGTTCCTTACGGGAACCGCACGGATGTGGAATGCTCCTCACAATGTCTTGTGTAATGGCATTCCATGTATTTCCGCTTCGGGGGATACACTGAATGTAGCGCTGAATACGGATATCACGCCTGCCACCGGAGGTTATCAGCTTCGTGCCTATAAGTGGCTTGATGTTCCTGGTGACTTTGTCTTTTACAACGAACTAATGTCGGAGGCATACTTCTATCTGTATCACCGATATGCATTCGCGAGTCCCGATACGGCATATAGCAAGATCCACAGCGCTGTGAATAAGCTGTGTATTAGCATGAACCAACGCCATCGGTACCCGGCGCATGCGGCGAATATGTTTGCCAACAGCATGGAAGCTTATGCACGGTCTGCTGCCGGTCAGCGCGACGCGACCAATAATACACTGGTGTCGAGTATGTTTGCCTATGCGTTATACGATCTGCTGACGCACTTCGGCCAAAGTGAAGCTGACTTGCGCCGTGGATTCGACATCAACTCGGCTACGTACATTCCATACACGCCGAAGCCACAGGCATTCACACAATACTGGGCGCATCGTAACCAGGTGAGGCAGCTTGCATGTCCTTTCCTCGGCGGCAACTCCTGCAACTCCGGTGCAACCGGCAACATTGATATTCACAGGGCAGTTTCGGCCGTCAGGGATTACTTCAAAGATCCCTCGCGAATACTCCGATAGATATTGTTTGGTTTAGGTTGGCTTGGGCCTGGCTGTAGTGGCCAGGCCCTTTTTTTGATATGACCGAGAGAATACGGTTCGAGTTGTAAATTCACTGGCGGCTACGCATCTCCTTGTAAGTGCGACCCACTTTTTCTATTTTTCGATGCCGGTCTTACGACTACAGTTGTCATTTAACCGATACCTATGAAACACGTTACATTTATCCTGTTGTTGATTTCGTCCCTGACGTACCTTCAAGCACAAACACTCTACCCGGCCAGAACAAAATCGCGTTACGGCTTCATTGATGCTAATGGAAAGTCGGTGATTCCGGAGACCTTTAATGAGGCGTTTCCATTTTATGATGGTCGTGCCCGGGTGAAGATAGGTAAGGCCTGGACATACATTGATTTGAAAGGTAAACCGATTAAGGAAGCCATTTTTGAAAGAGCTTATGATTTCGAGAACGGTGTCGCACGGGTTGCAGTACGCGCAAAAGTCAGTAACGTTCTTTTGTATGGGCTCATTGATCTTGATGGAAACTGGGTAACACAACCAACGTTCGGAAAAATACGCAAGTTTGCTGATAACGGTTTGGCTATGGCACGGCCATCAACGGGAGATTGGGGATTTATCGACAAGAAGGGTAATTGGCGGGTACAGCCAACCTTTTCCGCAGTTAAGGCATTTCAGGATGGTCTCGCTATGGTCCGTGTCGATGGCAAGTGGGGTTATATCAAAGAGGATGGTGAGTGGGCAATTGAACCGATGTATGATAAACTTTACCCGTTTAATGATGGCGTTGCCGTCGTGGGAATCAAAGGCGGGCTGATGCTGATCGACAAGGAAAATAATCATCTTTGGAAAACTCCTTATGATATTGTTGAAGGTAGCCACAATGGATTAATCGTGGTCCGCGATGGCAAATGGGGTGCACTTGACAAAGACGGAAACTGGGTGATCAAGCCTTCCTTCGAGTATCTCGATTCATTCAGCGGCGCATCGGCGCGGTGTCGTAAGAATGGCAAATGGGGAATTGTCAATACAAAGGGTGAATGGGTGGTGCCCGCGGAATTCAGCAACGCACTTCCCTTCGTTAACGGGCTGTGCCGCGTTGCGAAAGGATATCGGTGGGGCTACGCGGATGACACTGGCAAAGTGGTAATCGCGCCGCGCTTTATTAGTGCCGGTAATTTCATTGAGGACGTGGCTATTGTAAAGCTCGGAATGAAATGGGGCATTATTGACAGAAACGGAAATTTTACAGCAAAAGCGATCTATGAAGCGATTCGGACACCAGGTGAAACCGAGGCCGAAGATGATGCGGAGCCGGATTCGGAGTGAGTATCAATCGGATCAATCGACTTCCTTAAACCGCTCGTCTCCACACATCCGGACTATCCTCGGCATGAACGTTCCGATAATATCGACAAGGTCTTTCTGGTAGTTCATAACCTGGTGGATGTCCTTGTACGCCATCGGCGCTTCGTCAAGACCGGAACCGATCAGTTCAACGCCAGCCTCCTTAAGAAACTTTTTCACGTGGCCGGGCAGAATGGTTTGTTTGGCTTTCGTTCGCGACATGGTTCGCCCCGCCCCGTGTGAAGCGGAATTGATTGCTGCAGCTTGTCCCTTGCCACGAACGATGAACCCGGGCGTTGCCATCGAACCGGGAATAATTCCAAGTACTCCGGCGCCGGCTGGTGTCGCACCTTTTCGATGGACGATTATTTCATTTCCGTTGAAGTCCTTTTCCTTCCATGCGAAGTTGTGGTGGTTCTCAATCATCGCAAGCGGTGTTTCGCGCAACCCGATAGCCATACGTTCGTGAATCTGATGATGACATGCCGACGCATAGTCTCCTGCGAGATTCATCGCGAGCCAGTATTCCTGTCCTTCTTCCGTGTCGAGATCAAGCCAGGCAAGATGTTTTGCGTCCGGGGGAAGTTCGCAGATCTTCATCGCCAGTTTTGTGTAATGGCGGGCTATGTTCGCCCCAAGTCCGCGTGAGCCGGAATGCGACAGCACCGCAAGGTATTTCCCGGGAGGAAGATTGTATTCATTGATCGGGCTAATGATTTCAACGGTACCAAATTCAACGAAGTGATTTCCCCCGCCTGACGAACCAATTTGCTGCCATGCACGATCCTTCATTTCGCGTACGATGGCAAGCTCGGAAAATTCAGGACGTTCAAAGATTTCGTGGTCTTTGGGCTTCTTGAAAGTCGCCTGCCCGAACTTCGTATTATTCAACAGGAGCTTTTTGAATTCATCCGTTTTTTCGCTCAGCCGTTCAGTGGGGATGTCGTAAATCGTCATACACATTCTGCATCCGATGTCGACACCCACACCGTAAGGTATCACAGTGTTGTTCGTCGCAAGAACGCCGCCGATTGGAAGTCCATAACCCTGATGTGCATCAGGCATTAACGCTCCGGCTACTGTGACAGGCAACTTCATCGCGGTTTCCATCTGCTGGAGTGCACCTGCTTCGATAGCTTCGGCACCGTAAATTTCATATGGCTTGCCTTCAACGTTGAGTTGAGTAACAGAAGACGATAGCTTCAACATTTCCGCAGCAACCGGACCGAGTTTCGGATCGGAAATAAATGCGGCTGGATTTTCAAGAATCTCCTTCAGTAAATTGAGCTTATCGTCAAAGCTTAGCTGCGTGTACTCTCCTTCAACAATATCCAATGCAAGCCCGAGCGCTTTCCCCTCAGTGAAGCCAATTTCCCTTAGATGATGTCCGGTTAATTTCATTTTCGTCGTTTTACGATCCAAAGATCGCCAGCTTGTGCGCAACCTTTTTGCGTAGTAACAAAAGTATTCGATTTTTATTGAATGTTTACGACTGTGATTGAGGCCGAGTTTTTTTTCACCGCAAGGCCGCGGATACGCAATGCGGCGCCAAGGGAGTTGGTCCCACCCAATTGGAAATCATAAATCAGAAAATTTCAAATTCCCCATCATTCGGCGACGACCACGCGTAATTGGTTGCGAAATGACGAACGCATCAGGCAGCGACAGTTCTTGCGAGTTCCCGATATCTGCAAAGCGCGTTAGCCCATTTCATTTGTTCGATGGTCCTGCAATCCGGGTGGAAGAGGGCAGGGTTTGAAACGAGGATGCATACACATCGCGCGCGGCTGGTTGCGACATTGAGGCGGTTCGGACTGAAGAGAAAGCTCATTCCGCGCGGTGCATCTTCGACGGTGGAAGAAGTCATTGAATAAATAACGACTGGTGCCTCCTGGCCCTGGAACTTGTCAACGGTTCCGATCTCAATTCCTGGCAGGCGCTCACGAAGCGCGCTCACCTGAGCGTTAAACGGAGCAACGATCAGGATATCCGCTCTTGTGATTGGTTTCGTTTCTGCATTTGCGTCGGTCCAGCGTCCTCCGGCAAGCAATGAGTTAACGGCATTCGTGATCGCCTCTACCTCTTCGCCCGACTTGCTTTGATTACCCTTGTGATGGACGGGAACATAAAAGAGCCCTGAGCCGTCGAAAGGTGTGCCACCGGAAATTGCCTGACGTTCGAGTCCCGGCAATGCATTAAGTTTTCCTTCGTAAAACAACTCAGACGTAAAATGGCAAATCGCCGGATGCAGCCTTCGCGTAACCGGAAGGAACAACCCTCTGCCTTCGGGCATTGTGGGACTATTTTCCAACAGGTAGGCCAGACCTGCAATATCACTTCCTTCAGGGTGCGCACCCTTCTGCGGTTGCTCGAGTTGCTGGGGATCGCCAAGCAGGATCAGGTTTCGGGTCGCGCGCGACGCCGCAAGAACGTGTGACAGCGACATCTGGCCGGCTTCGTCGACAAAAAGATAATCCAGTACTTCTCTGGAAGTGTCTTCCGCCCATAGCCACGCCGTTCCGCAGCCAACACACCCTTCATCTAATGCGACTATTACCTTATTGGATTTATCGACCTCAACAATCCCCTCGGGACAATTTTCTGACTGATCATTAACCTTGTGAACAATACTAATGCGCACGTCCTTCTTCTTTGCTTCACGCAAAACGGCGCAGGAGAGATTGCGTATGACTTTGTGGCTAACCGCCGTAATGCCAACTTTCTTTCCTGCTTTTACCAGCTCAATGATCATGTGCGCACCAGTATACGTCTTGCCAGATCCCGGAGGACCCTGAATGGCGAGATAACTTCGGTCGAGATTACGAGCAATACGGATAGCAGCATCAGTTGGCTGTTCACCAGGATTGATAAAAGCGCCACTGCTTCCATCGATAAGCAGAGGAGGTCTCCGCATCAACAAATCTTTAGCTGCGCGATAAGTCCAGTCATGGGACAATCCATCTTCATCGACTGCATTTGCGACGGCAAGCAATGAGTTGACAAGTGAGCCGGGATCAACACGTTCTGGAACGTGAACGGAAGTCGGGTGGGTATGCTCTGCTTTTCCTGTCTTTTTTATGTCGATCGTGTAGGTCTCCAGTGAATGTGCTTTTACCGTACCGATACGTTCCCCCTTTACTTCGACTACTTCATCACCCTCGTCGATGCTGACGTCCTGCGGCGGATAGCTGTACCGGTGCGTTGCATTGCGTTCGCCCTTGTCTTTCGGAAGTACACCGATGAAATGCAAACCTGTTAACGCTTTTCTTTCATCAAGGAGGTCTTCATGCTCGAGCTCATGAACACGATAGTACTCCCACCATGCACTCTTGTCTTCGCGACGGAAATATTCTATCTGGTGTGCAACCAGCCACTTCGCTTTGTGTTCATCTGTCCATTGCGTTTTGTCCTCAGGCAATTTGCTGGTTAAGCCGCTGAAGATTGCCTTCGCGCGTGTGTCAATCTGTTGAATATTCTCATTGGCTTCTCCGGTTTTCAACTCCGGACGTTGTAAGGATTTGCCTTCAGCGATCAGCGTTGACCGGCGTTCTTCCAGCCAGCGATGCAATGCCTCCGTTGCAAGGCAATCGTCTGCGTTGTATTCCTCCACTGCAAGAAGCGTCGCATCCGGCAACGATTTCAGATCGTGTAACTCAAGAGCTACTTCAACTGCTTTCCTGGCCTTACTCGCGTCATGCAGGTCGACCTTTCGGGTATACGTTGTGAATTTTTCGAGTTCCTTAAGAGAATAGGTTTCAACACTTGCAAGCAGCGACTCTTTAAATACTGCGTGCAGGTCGACAAAACGTTCAGCGCGGAGGAGCGTGTCCACTTCGTGCTCGTGTGACGCATGCACGCGCGCGAGTCGTTTAACCGCAGATGGTTCGTAAGGCGCAAAGTGGTAGATGTACATCTTTGGGTTTTTCTTCCATCTCTCAAGAATGAATCTGATAAATTCATCGAACGCCACGCGCTCTTCGTTCCGGTTTGTTGACCAAATGCGTTTGTAAATGAGTTCACCATTTTCTTTGAAAGCGTACCCAAGGAGGTATTCAAGTCCACCATCTTCATAGAACGGATCTCCTTCTATGTCGAAGTAGACATCCCCGTCATTGGGTTCGGGCAAACGTTCAAGGCCGCGGCCGGGCTCGAATACGAGAAACTCGTGCAGGTGTACCTCTTGTTTTCGTCCTTCCAACTGGATTTTAGCCTGACGCTGTTTGCGCGCAAGCGTTTCGGCATTTCCGCGCTCCGGCTTCTGAAGCGTGCGAGCTGTTGCAAAGGCTTCAAGTGTTGGTATCTGTTGGCGTTGTAACTCGACAATATGCATTGACCGCATCCCGGCGACTAATGAAAGGTGATCATCCTCGTGACGTTTTCGATCGCAAACCTGCCACCAATGACAGATGGCACAATGCGCCGTAGGGTCGGGGTATGTCGCCACGAATCCCTGGGACAGTGTTGATTCCAGATCGCGTTTGACCTGACGATAGTACGCCTGAAATTCAGCAAAGCGATACGTTTCAGTCGGGAAGTCTGCGCCTGGCTTGACAATGTACATATGCCCCGGAGGTGACCCCTGGAGAGTTCCGAGCAAATCGGTGTAGAGACACAGTTGCAGGATCGACGATGCTTTTGTATCCTGCGAAAGCTTGGTATCCTGAACCTCATACGACCAGTTTCCAAATTTGCTTTCGCCCGGAACCTTTACGAGAATGTCAGCAAACCCCCGCCATTGCCCTGTCTCAAGCAACGGTTGCACTAACAGGTCGACACCCCTCGCCATCGCATCAATGGTCGCGTCGAGTGATTGACCCCTGAGTCGCGATACAGAAAGACCTTTTTCCTCCAGGTGTTTTACGTATGCAGCTTCGTGCGCCTCACCTCGTTGGATAAGTACATCAAGAGACGGGTCGCGCCAGTTTGGTCTTTTGAGTTCGTTGAGTGCTACCAAACGATTCAACTGCGTCAGATGTTCGCAGCTCAGATGATTGGCAAGGTCGGTGGCGGCTAATTTTAGCGAATCGAATTCAAAAATCATGGGTCTTGTTCATGTACGAAGAACGGCTCTCATCCGGAAATATTATTACTCTGATTAGGCGACCCTAAATATAAGAATTCAACTCCTCGGAATGAATTTGCAGGAGAGAATATGCCAGTCGGAAACGAGGCACAACTCGCTTATCCGGGAAAAAATGAAACGTTTAAAGGTAGTATTATCTCTACTCGCTTCGAAGAAGCTTTACCGGGTTAAACCGTGCTGCCTTGGCGGCGTGATAGAATACCGTGATCGTAAGTACAAACAGGACAGCAACCGCAGCAAGCGCGAATGTATCCACTCCGATTGAAATCCGGTATTCGAATGCATTTAACCAGGTCCGCATGGTATACCATGCCAGTGGTGAAGCAATGGCAAAGGCGATCAATACCTGTTTGAGAAATGCCTTGTACACCATGAAGAACAAGCTCGCCGATCCGGCGCCGACCACTTTTCTGATGGCGAGTTCTTTCGTCTTTCGTTGCAGGTAATGGGTGAGCAATCCAAGCAAACCAAGACACGCAATGAAAGTACTCAGAACGCCGGCCAGTTTGAAGATCAATCCTGCTTTTTGTTCGGCAACGTAGAATGTATTTAATTGATCTGTGAGGAAATGATACTCTATCGGTGTTCGTGTATCGAATTTGCTGTGTACCGAAGTTGCTCCGGCAATAATCTGGTTTAAGTCGCCGGAAACCCGTAGTGTAAAGTAATCAATATACTGAATTGGGTTGTTGCGATGTCCAATGATCATTGGCGCTACTTTGTTGTGAAGTGACTGGAAGTTGAAATCATCAAGAACACCAATGACGTTTACTTCCCACGTTCCATCCCGCGTTCCGATCCTGAGCGTGCTGCCTATCGGTTCGTTCAACCCCATCGCTTTCACTGCTGAGGCGTTGATAAGCACGCCGGAAGAATCAGCGGGATTTTCAACGGTGAAGAATCTTCCCTCGGTAAGTTCAAGCTGATAGGTCTGCAGTATGTCTTCATCAAATCCCATGAAGTAGCTTTGAATTGAATCACCGGAACTCGTGCGGGCGTAAACCTCGGGTATATTCTTCCATTCTCCGGGTACTCGCGTTGAAACGGCGACGTGCTCGACACCGGGGACTTTGAGGAATTCCGTTTTCATCGTCTGAAATTCTCTGCGAACATCCCCGCTATTAATATCAATAACCATCAAGCCACTTCTTACAAATCCAAGGTCCTTGTGCTCGATGAATTCGAGCTGTTTGCCTATGATGAGCGTGGAGACGATCAACGTAATGCTGACTGTGAACTGGAATACCACAAGTACAGAACGAAGGTCGATGCGGTGCCTTGAAATCAGGCTTTGAATCCGCAGTGATGTGACCGGTTTGAGTCGCGCGAGATAAAATGCGGGATAAGTCCCTGCAAGCAGTGCAATTACAATCGCAATACTGAGCAAGGGTGGCACGTATGTCGCAAGGTTTGTGAGATTGAGGTCGAAGTCTTTTCCCGTAATGCGATTGAAGAATGGAAGGGAAAGATCAATCATGACCAGGGCCAGCATCGTTGCGATTGTCGTAATGGCAAGGGTCTCAGTCATGAATTGAAAAACGAGTTGCTTCCTGAATGCACCCGCGACTTTTCTTACACCGATTTCCTTGGCCCTTGTTACAGCATTGGAAGTCGTCAGGTTGATGTAATTGATCGCAGCCAGAACCAGCAGGAAGATCGCCATCGACGAAAAGATGTAGATGTAGGTTAGCTCACCGCGTGTGCCTTCGACGCCTGATTCAATGCCTTCGGAATATAGATAGATGTCTTCGATCGACTGGAACGAGGTCGATTGGATTTGCGCATTATCGCCCATGTGTTTTTCCATCAGTGCCGGAATTCGCTTACTTACGCTGCCAATGTCGTCTCCATCTTTTAAGACAACATACGTTGCTGCGCCAAATCTATCCCAGCTATTCAGGTATTGTTCCCATCCAGGTCCGGGCTGCAACGCGGAAAATAAAAGATCGAATTGAAGATGCGAGTTTTGCGGCAGGTCTTTCAGAACACCGGTGACCTTAACGCTTTCGGCACCGCCAACTTCAATAGACGTGCCCAGCACGTCCGCGTTTCCGAAGAATCGTCTTGCGGTGGATTCCGAGAGGACAACCGATAGCGGATGCGTTAGGGCCGTCGCGGGATCTCCGTTGATAAACTCGAAATCAAAAATGTTGAAGAAGTTGGCGTCTGAGGTAGTGAACCAGTTTCGCTCGTTATAATTTTCTTTACCCACCGTTACAACCACCTGGCCCGAAGGACGGTACAGCCTTACCATTTCCTCCACTTCCGGAAAAGTATTCACCAGTTCAGGGCCTAGTGCAGGTACCGTCATTGCGTAGGTGCGAACGTCGGACGGATTGCGAAGATCAGATGTTAACACACGATATGTCCGGCTTGACCTGGAATGAAAGGAATCATATGATAGTTCGTGGCTGATATATATGTACAGCATTGTGCTGAACGAAATGCCGACCACCAGTCCGAGTATATTTGTTATCGCAAAGCCTTTATTGCGGAGGAGTGACCGCATGGCGGTCACGAGGTAGTTCTTCAACATAAGCAGGTTGTTCTGATTCGGTTCGTGCACGATTACTATGCCAGATAACGATTTGTTCGTCTGCGGTCCAAAATCGAGCTTGTCGAATAGATATATGTACGCGCACGAGCGAGACTGTCCGTCAGCGGGCGCTATAACAAGAAGAGTCTGAATGAGACGAGCAGACGTGTTCGGGTTAAGTCCCGCGAAGTATCTTTTCCATTTTGCGCCCCTTGGCAAGTTCGTCAACAAGCTTATCCAGGTAACGAGCCTGCTGGGTCAGGGGATTTTCAATTTCTTCAACGCGATACCCGCAAATCACTCCGGTGATGAGTCGCGCGTTAGGATTGAGTTTCGCTTTTTCGAAAAATTCGCGGAAGGTTGCTTTGGAGTTGATGAGTTCCTGTAATTTCTTATCGCTAAACCCAGTCAGCCATTTGATCACTTCGTGCAATTCCTCTTTCGTTCGCCCCTTTTTCGTTACCTTCTCAACATACATAGGATAGACAGAAGCGAAAACCATTTTTGCGATGCGTTCGTCGTGGTGGCTTGTGCTGGTCATAAGAACTCAGATTTGTTGGCGATGTTCTGGTTGCCGGGAATAATTACGTCGTCAGGGCTACCAGTGAATATATGCAATATAATCATTGCATACTTTTCCGGGCAAGGCCCATTTGACAGTCACCTCCTATGTTAGAATGTAAAAAATGAATACAGCCAGCAAAAACACCAATGATGGGGCAAATGCAAACTGAAAAACTGCCTCACTGTGCCTTCGCATGGCAACAGACAGTCCTGCAAAGACAAGTACTACGTAATGCAACGGAATGGCAAAGGAGTAGAGTGTTCGCGATGGTCCGATGGTGTGTAACTGACCGTCGACGGATACGCTGGCCTCTTTTGGAATTCTGAATAACGGGCTTACCTCGACCATTATCTCAGTTCCTTTGACAGTAAGGGCTGTATTTGTGCCTTCGGGAATCGTGAACGTGCAGTGCTCTGTCCGGATGTACGGAATGTAATAGTGTTCTCCACGCACATGTCTCACCGTTTCCCATTTTTCAACAATATGATCCCGATATGTCACCCCGGGTAAGAGTTCGTCTACAACGGCGATTACTGACAAGGCGAAGATGAATACGTTGATCTTATAGATACGCCGAAACAGTTTTCGTTCCTTCTCAAGTTTTGCATGCTTCTCCTCGGTCATTTTTCGCCGGTATTCACGACGGTAGACCTCCCTGGGATCCTCGTCCGGAACTGTTATGTCTATGAATTGGTAAATACCGGAATCATATGCACGTTTCCGCGCAGGATCACTCAGGATATCGTAAGCTTCATTGATATGGGCGATTGTTTCAGTCTCGTCCTTTCCTGTAACACCGGGATGATGTTTCTTGACGGCGCTTCTGTAGGCTGCCTTTATTTCGGCATCACTCGCATTGGTGTCGATACCTAAAACGTGGTAGGGATTCATCGGGCACAAAGTCGAAATATAGCACAAACTTCTGTGCTTTCTTCTGTGACTTCTGTGTGTCTTTAATGTCGTCGTGTTTCAATCATCGACACAACTTCCTCATCGGTAAGGGAATGAAAATCGCTATATACCTGCGAGACGGCATAAAATGCGTCATGCTGTTCAACAATTACAACCTCATCGGCAAGTGTATTGATTTCATTCAGGTATTTTCGACCTGCCACAGGAGCAGCCACGATAATCCTGGCGGCCTTTCGGCTTCGGCACATTTTAATAGCCGGGACAATGGTTGAGCCGGTGGCGATTCCGTCGTCAGCAATTATTACGATGCGGTTGTGCATGTTTGGCAATGGCTTGCCTTTTCGGAATTGCTCTACTCGACGTTTGATTTCGAGATTCTGAACCAAATGAATTTTGTGCAACGTATCCCGATCAATTTCCTGGGCTGTGTTTGTTAGAAAGACTGATCCATCTTCTGCTACGGCTCCAATGGCGAGATCCGAAAAAAGAGGATGGGGCAGCTTTTTTGTTATCAGCACCGACATCTCTGAATTCAACACGGTAGCAATTTCACGCGCGATTGGAACACCACCACGCGGGATTCCCAACACCAGAGCGTTTGTATTCCTATACTTGCGCTCCAGAAGTCTGCCAACCTCATATCCCGCGTCTGCCCGGTTCAAAAATTTCTTTCCTTCGACAATCATGATAGTTGTTCCCTGGAATAGCCGCCAAAAAATTTGTACCCGGAAAATACGGCCATGATGAATCCGCCAGCAGTAGGGCGCTAACGTATGAAGACCGTCGTCTTTTGCTCCAACGATTTCCGATGCTCGATCAATTCTCGTCGTGCTATCCAAATCCATCCGGCGGCAAAGAACAGTTGAAGTAAGCCGTCAATCATGTAGACATTGGAAATCACGTCAGCGAGGGCAAAATGAAAGTCGATGATGGCAAAAACAATAGCAGTGAGTCCACCGAGAAGAATAGCCGGCACCTTCGACGCTTTAATCCAGATGAATGCTGCGAGTGCAACGCTTACAGGGATAAGCATAGCACCAACAGTTTTGACAAGCCAGATGTCATCCTTGGGACCAGTTGCAGCAATAAAACTATCGATATGAATGAGTGGCCACACGCCCGTGATGAGGGTATAGAGGCTCTGGATGATGAGGATGGAACGAAACACTTTTAGGGTCTTGAGCCGCATCATACAATGGAAAGGTGCTCTTTCGATACGGATTCAAATCAAATGCCCGCGTTGGTGAGGCTGAATGCTTTGTTCGGGGTATGTTGAGCCGTGAAGGATGTGCAACCTTAAGGGTACACGCAAGATTGCAACCGGCTGCGGAAACTTGCCTGTATCTGAGGACCGTCCATCCACTTGACGGGAAATTTTTTCCCTCCGTGCCCGGGCCGGCCGTACAGGAATGAGTTTCGATCTCCAGGCGGTGGTCAGCGACAAACTGCTGACGATGATCAAAAATTAAAACAAACAGCTTATGAAATCGAAGAGATGGTTTTACGCGGTAGCACTTGCAGCGTTAGTATGGACAGCGTGTGATGATGACGATAATGGCAATGATAACCGCAATGATTTTAATGATGCGGACGAAACATTTGTCGAGGATGCAGCGATGAGTAACCTGGCAGAAATTGAATTGGGTGAGCTGGCTTTAACGAAAGGAACGGATAGCCTCGTAAGGATATTTGCTGAAAATATGGTGAACGATCACGCCATTGCTCAGGATGAACTTTCGGATATCGCTAATACCGATGACGATGTTGATTGGCCCGCTAACCTTGATGACGAACATCAGAGTATTTGGGACGCTTTGTCACAACTCGAGGGATATAGTTTTGATTCAGCATATATCGCTTCGCAGGTAACAGCGCACGAAAAGGCAGTGCAGCTGTTTCAGCGAAGCCGTGATAACGGACGAAACCCGGTTGTGCGAAATTATATCGACAAATACCTCCCGAAAATTGAAATGCACCTTGAAATGGCAGACAGCATCAAGACTGTTTTGCCAGGTCGACAAGACGAGGATGTAGAAGTTATACCGACTGGTTCATAAGACAAGAAAAAAATCAGAAAGGCCCGACAGCGGGCCTTTCTTTATGATGTAGGCAGTTATTTGTAATGGAAAATCAATTTTCTGAATTCCCTGTTCCGTAGAATAATTGAGCCCCACGCGAGTATTCCGAGATACACCGGAAAAAGAATGTGGGAAAACAACGGATTGTCAAGACGCACGTGAGTTGCAATCGCGCCACCCCAGTAACCCGTTAACAATATAGCTCCGATAAGTTGTGTTCGCGGAAGTGTGAACAGTATTATTGATGCAAGTCCGAGTGTACCAAGTATCGGCAAGTGATGTGAATGAAAACCGAGGTCAGTGGTTGCGGAGACTACTTCTTCATTTGCAATAAACTTGAAGCCGCTGTCCATGAGCATGAAAAGGATCACAAGACCGCCCATAATCCTTCCGGTCCAGAGTTGTGCCTTTGAAGTTGTGCTGGCCGGAGTTTCGACTGCTGTTACCATAGTTTTAAGGTTTTTAGTGATCAGTTGAGTTGATTTTTCCTTTTGATTATGATACAAAGGTAGGCAAACCGCTGCGAAGCATGCGGGTGCAGACACGCCATATCGAAAGGCTGATTGCGGCAAATACAGTCCTGATGAATTCGAATAGAAAGCCGGCTTTGCGTAATCAGCGCGGTTTTACACGGGAACGGTTTTCGTCTCGACTATTGCGTTTTATGCTATCTTTAGCAGGATTTTGTGCGCATGCGGTTCCTGACTTTTGCTATTTGTTTTTACTTCGTTCAAGCGGCCGGAATCTGTCAGACCCGGTTGGACAGCCTGATCGGTGTGCTGAAACTCGAAATTGAACGGCAGGATGAATACGTCAATCAGAAACAGGCCAACATCGTTGTACTTCAAAAGGAACTTCAATCGGTAAAAAAGGGCGACCTGGAAGAGCGTTTTCACATTCTGAATTCCTTATACCACGAATACAAGACTTTTGTCAACGATTCTGCGTTTAGCTGTGCACGCAACCTTCTCGAAACGGCGCAATCATTGGGAGATCCCGGGAAGGTAAGCTATGCGTATGTTAAGCTGGGCTTCACACTGCTGTCTGCAGGAAGGTTTAAAGAAACCTTCGACATATTGCGCGCGGTGCGTGTACACGATCTGCAGGATACGTCAAAAGCAGAGTTCTACAGGCTAACGGCAAGAGCATACGCCGACCTTATGATTTTCAACAACCATGAATACTTCATGGATGAATACCGGCCCTTCTATCTGGCTTACATGGATTCGGCGTTAAGTGTTCTGAAGCCCGGAAGTTATCAATACTATTACCTGACGAATGTCCGAAACCTGCACCTTCAAAACTATGAAGAAGTAATCCGGACAAGCGCCGAAATGACGAAACAGCATCAATTATCGTGGCCGCAATACGCTGTGCACTACTATGATCTCGCGGAAGCGTGGCGAAATCTTGGTAACAGAGAGAAGTCGCTGGAAAATCTGGTGATGTCGTCGATTTCGGATTTGAGAGGTGGGGTAAAGGAAACAGCGGCCATGTACACACTGGCGCGCGAACTGCATCAGGGTGGTGACTCAAGAAATGCCTACATCTTTATTCGCCAGGCATTGAAGGACGCCCAGTTCTATGGGGCGCGCCAAAGACAGGTGGAAATCAATTCCATTCTGCCGGTGATCGCTGCAGATCAGTTAAATGTTATGGACGAACAAAGGAAACGGTGGGCGTCGTACTCGTTTTTTATTACGATTATCGTCATCCTGGTAGTGGTCTTCTCTATTATTATATATAAACAACTCAAAACGATAAAGAGAGCTGATGAACAGATTCAACAAGCCAATCGCAATCTGCAGGCGTTTAATGAGAAATTGATTGACGCCGATCGAATCAAAGAAGAGTATGTCGGTTACTACTTCAACATGACCACCGATTATGTAAACAAAATCGACGTTTTGAGGAAACAGGTTCTGAATTTCCTTGTCAATGACAAAAAGAAAGAAGCCATGGCTCTTCTGGGCAAGTACAATCCGCTGGATGAGCGTGCACGCTTCCTGAAAAATTTTGATTCTGTCTTTCTGCGTCTGTTCCCCGACTTTGTTCACCAGTTCAACAAATTGCTTGACCCCGGCGACCCCATTCTTCCTGACCATGAGGGCGAATTGAATTCGGATCTTCGCATCTACGCGTTGATCAGGCTCGGTGTCCAGGACAACAAGAAGATCAGTGAAATCCTCAACCTTTCCGTTAACACAATTTACGCCTACAAGACGCGCGTCAAGAACAAGTCGGTAGTTCCGGACGAATCCTTCCTGGACCGCGTGATGGAAATCAAATCTGTGGAGCAGTCCAATTAATTGCGACTGCGATTTTGTCAGATTCGTAGTGGACGCCAACGCCGGGAGTTGCGAACTTTGGCTTCATGCAGTTCAACGAAAGAATTTAACGATGTAATTGAGCACGTTTTATGGTTCCCAATTGCGAGTCATTCTGTAGATGATCTATAATTCCGAAAAAAAAGTGTAGCACAATCATCTTGCTACCAGTGAGTTAAGAAATCCATTCACGACGGCGATCTATAACGCGACTATTTCTGGCCAGCTATTAACAATGTCCTTTGGATTTTTGTCAGAAATCGATTGAGATAAATCCCTCACCGGTTTTTGACACTCAAATCCAAACAATATGAAGTATTTACTATTGAGATCGGCGTTAGTGGGAAGCCTGCTCATATTCCTTACGGCAGCTGAAATTTTGGCAGCTCCGGGGCTTCACGACGCGCTGCAGAAACTGCCCGTTCGGGGCCGGGTAGTCGCTGGGGATGACGGCTCTCCAATCCCCGGAGTTAACATTCTTGTGAAAGGCACAACGACGGGAACCCAGACCGATGTGAATGGGGAATACGCATTGGAGGTGCCTTCGGCGTCTTCCGTGCTCGTGTTTTCCGCAATCGGATATTCGGCACAGGAAGTAACAGTTGGTGATCGGTCGATCATCGATATCCGACTCGAAGTTGACATAAAGACGTTGCAGGAGTTGGTCGTTGTTGGATACGGTGCGCAGGACAAAAGAGATGTGACGGGCGCAGTCGCATCGATCAAACCGGAAGAACTCACGTCCATGCCCCTGGTTTCGGTGAGCGAAGCACTTCAGGGTCGTGCCGCCGGTTTGCAGGTGCTTACTTCAGGAACACCCGGCAATGATGCGCAGCTAATTATCCGCGGCCTGGGTTCTATCAATGGCACAAACCCGCTTATTGTCATTGATGGATTTCCAACACAATCCGGTCTGAATACGATCAATCCCAATGACATCGAAAACATACAGGTTCTCAAGGATGCATCTGCTACCGCGATCTACGGGTCGAGGGCGGCTAACGGGGTCGTAATCATTACCACGAAACGTGGTGAAAAGAACAAGTCCTCTTTCAACGTTGATTTCTTCACGTCTCTCCAACAGCCTACCAACCTGACGGAGATGCTCAACGCAACGGAATTTGCCCAGCTGAATAACGAAATGATGGCCGCGAACGGGCAACCTGTCAATCCCGCATTTACCGATCCATCGGTGCTGGGCGAAGGTACGGACTGGCTGGACGCAATGATTCGCACGGCTCCAAAAACGAGTCTCTCGCTTTCGTATTCCGGTGGAAGTGATAAGTCAACCTATCACGTTTCTGCAAACCTTGTCGATCACCGGGGAATTGTGATCAATACGGGTTACAAGCGCATGTCGCTTCAATTCAACGGAGACCACCGCCTGCACGACAACGTCAGATTTGGTCATACGATCACGCTTAATCATGACTTGAAGGAAAGCGGCAACTATGACATTCGTAACGCAATGGCAATGGTTCCGATCCAGCCTGTGTACAAGGAAGACGGAAGCTATTCTGACCCACTAGGCAATCCGTTGTGGTACGGCGGAATGAATAACCCCGTTGGTCTCGCCAAAGTCCCGACAAATACAACAAAAGGATATAATGTTATCGGCTCCATGTATGGCGAAGCCGATATCCTCCGGGATTTCAAGTTCCGGTCAAGCCTTGGATTGCAGGCAAACTTCTGGGATGACAAAAACTGGAATCCGAAGTACGACTGGCATCCGACCCCTCAGGTCGAAAGTTACCTCGGCGTTGGGTTTAACAAGAGTCTTACATGGTTGTGGGATAACACACTTACGTGGATGAAAACGCTGAATGATGTCCATGAGATAACTGTCCTGGCAGGAACCAGTGCCCAGGCGAATACATACTCGTATGTGTCGGCGGTTCGCCAGGGATTTGCCAGCGATCTTACAAAGGAAATCAACGCCGGCAGCAGGGAGAACCTCGACAACGGAGGGTCTGCTTCGGAATGGTCACTCTTCTCTTACTTTGCGCGCATTAACTATGGTTTTGACGATCGTTATCTGCTAACGGCAACCGTAAGGCGAGACGGCTCGTCACGCTTCGGTCCGAATAACCGGTACGGCACATTCCCCTCGTTCTCTGTCGCGTGGCGGGTTTCAGAGGAGGACTTCTTCAAAAATCTGAATCAAAGCATTTTCAACGATGTCAAGATTCGAGGTGGTTACGGTGAAACCGGAAGCCAGGACATCGGCAGCTACCAGTTTGCATCGTCTCTGGTAACAGGACAGTACAATTTCAATAGTCAGCTTGTGAATTCGGTATATCCGCTGGCGATGGCGAATCCAAACATCCAATGGGAATCAGTCAATCAGACGAACGTCGCCATCGACCTGGGAATGCTTGACAATCGCATCAACGTAACGCTTGAAGGGTTTGTAAAAAATACACAAGACATGCTGGTAAACGCCGCGGTGCCGATTTCAACGGGTTACAATCCGGCATACAGGCCTGCCGTTAACGCAGGCAAAATGCAGAACCGCGGTGTCGAGCTTACGGTTAACACCAGGAACGTGCAACGTGAGCTGGTCTGGAACACCGATTTCAACATCACATTTCTCCAGAACAAGATAATCAGCCTCAATGATACGGTGCCCATCATGCGCGGTGGCATCGGCCTGAATTACAATCTGGCCCGATTGCAGGAAGGTCACCCTGTGAACGCATTCTTTGGTCACGTAACGAACGGTCTGTTTCAAACGCAGGCTGAAGTGGATGCTTACGCGGTGCAAACAGGAGGATCAGATATTTATAACAGGACATCGGCCGGAGACATTCGATTTCTCGATTTGAATCAGGATGGTGTCATCACTGACGAGGACAGAACCTTCATCGGCAACCCGAATCCGAAATTCATCTTCGCCATGAACAATACACTCACGTACAGAAATTTCGACATGTCGGTGTATGTACAGGGCGAGTACGACAAGGATATGTTCAATGCAAATCTTATCTGGCAGGAAAGTATGGGTACCGTGCAAAATCAGACACGGCGTGTGCTGGATCGTTGGGTTGGTGAAGGAACAAGCACAGAGATGCCGCGCGCGGTATTCGGTGATCCGAACAAAAACGCACGACCATCAACTCGCTTCGTTGAAGATGCATCCTATGTCCGCATAAAAAACGTGACGATAGGCTATACATTCCCGTCGAACTCACTCGAACGTATCGCAGTGAAGCAGCTTCGTGTTTACGTGTCGGCTCAAAATCTGTACACATTCACGAAGTACTCCGGCAACGATCCTGAACTCAGCAATCCAACCGGTATTGATCTCGGTACTTACCCTCAGGCCAGGACACTTAGTGTCGGCGCCAATGTCACATTCTGATCTCTGAAAATGAAAAGACGTATGACTACGAAATATTTACTTGCACTGGTCGTGATCGTTATGCTCACGTCTTGCGAAGATTTCCTCGAAAAATATCCGCTTGACACCGTCAACACGGAGAATTTTTACAAAACGAAGGACGATGCAATCGCAGCAATCAACGCTGCGTATCAGCCACTCCAACGTCCGAAATTGCATAACATGCGGATGTGGACGACGGACATCATCGCCGGCAACAGTGAAGTCGGGGCGAATCCTGTTGATGCCAATGACGGAATTGAAACAAAGGATCAGGCGCGCTTCATTACGACTACCGACAATCGCGGCGTTCTCGATTTGTATCAGGGACCTGCACCCGGAATCCTTTATGCTAATATCGTTCTGCAAAAAGTTCCGTCAATTGATATGGATGAGACACTGAAGAATCGGATTCTCGGCGAGGCGAAATTCCTTCGCGCGTATTACTACTTTGTTCTCGTGCGATTCTTCGGCGATGTTCCGCTGATCCTTACACCACAGACACCCGGCGATGACCTCCGTCCGGCACGTACGGCAAAGGACAAAGTGTACGAGCAAATAATCAGGGATCTTGAAGAAGCGATTGAGCAGTTACCCGGGAGGGAGGAATATGCCGATGCTGATAAAGGCCGCGTTTCAAAAGGATCCGCTGTTGGGATGTTGGCAAAAGTTCACCTGACGCTGGGGAACTGGTCGAAAGTAGTGGCGTTGTGTGATCAGGTGAAAGACCTTGGCTACGCGCTCAATACCGACTATGCGACGAACTTCAACCCTGAAGCAGAAAATTCAGTCGAATCATTATTCGAGGTTCAGTACATCAGCCCGGTCAACAACTTCTGGGATGATGCCAATCAATCATCATGGACAACAAACTTCATGGCTCCGAGAGATTCCCCGCTTACTTCCGTTGGATGGGGATGGAATCAGCCCACGCAGGAATTTGTCGATGCGTACGAGGAAGGTGACCTGCGAAAAGACGTTACAATCTTTTACGAAGGCTGTCCTGCATTCGACGGAAAGGAATACAAGTCCTCGATGTCGTACGTAACAGGTTACAGCGTTCGGAAATTTGTTCTTCCTGCGTCGTATGTACCTACCGGATCCAGCGGAAGTCCGCTTAACTGGCCGGTGTTGCGTTACGCTGATGTATTGTTGATGAAGGCGGAAGCGCTGAATGAACTCGGGCAGACCAGCGAGGCCGAAGCTCCGCTCAATGAAGTTCGTGAACGTGCCGGCCTCGACCCGCTAAGCGGTCTCGGGCAAGAGGCATTCCGCGAGGTCGTATTACATGAACGAAGGATGGAGCTTGCTTTTGAAGGCCACCGCTGGTTTGATCTCATCCGGATTGGCGATGGCGAATGGGGTTTGGCATTCCTTCATTCCATTGGCCGGACCAACGCCACGCAAAAACATTTGCTCTTCCCGATTCCACAGGCAGAGCGCGATGTCAATCCAAACCTTACTCAAAATCCCGGCTACTAAGACAACGTGTATTGACGAGATGTGAGTGTGATGCAGAAGATGGTATTCAAATGGTTGATTGTCCTGGTGGCGTTGGTGTCGTCCTGTTCGGGCGACGAAGGTGGTACGTCTCCAAAGCCGTACTACCCGACAGGCTATACGCTTGCGTGTGACAAGGCAAGGTATAGCCCCGGAGAGGACGTGAAGTTGAGTGTGTCGCCTGCGCCAGCCGATGGACTTCGTATTCGC
Source organism: Bacteroidota bacterium (assembly GCA_023428695.1). Classification (GTDB taxonomy): domain Bacteria; phylum Bacteroidota; class Bacteroidia; order Cytophagales; family Cyclobacteriaceae; genus Ohtaekwangia. The sequence continues at coordinate 516,067 of JAEYWY010000017.1, read as the reverse complement.
TATAAACATCTCGGTGCCGTGATCGAAGAGGATGTCGTGTCAGGATCGTCATGGTCGTGGCAACCGCCTTCGACTGACTTCAAAGGCTATATGGTTGAGGTTTTCAAACCTGCCACCGAAAAAGAACCTGAGCAAGTGCTGGGTACAATCGGCGTAGATGTCTCATCCGACTGGACACGGTTCCCACGTTATGGATTTCTCTCCCGCTTCCCTGAATTGAGCGCTGCGGAAATAGACGAAGTGGTTAATAATCTGAATCGTCATCACATCAATGGTGTTCAGTTTTACGACTGGCACTACAAACATCACCAACCTCTTGCCGGAACTCCGGAAAGTCCGACGCTGGTTTACCGCGATATCATCAATCGCGAGATTCACTTCAATACCGTAAAAGGTTACATCGATGCATGCCACGACCGCAATATGAAGGCAATGTTCTACAACCTCGTGTACGGAGCCTTGAAAGATGCGGCCGCTTCCGGAGTGGACGAGAAATGGTATGTCTACACAGATCAATCTCATACCACAAAAGACAAGCATCCATTGTCGGCGCCTTTTGTCAGTGATATTTTCCTGACGAATCCCGCAAACGTAGCGTGGCAGGAGTACATCATCAATGAACACCAGAAGGTCTACGATGCACTTCCGTTCGACGGATTTCATATGGATCAGCTTGGCGAACGTGGCAGTCGCTATGACTACGACGGAAACGGCATTGATCTCGCTGCGACGTTCGGGCCTTTCATCGCGGCCGTCGATCAGCAAGCGCCTTCGAAATTCAATGTCATGAATGCTGTAAATCAGTATGGACAGGAAAGCATTGCGACTTCGCCCGTTGACTTTTTGTACACAGAAGTATGGTCACCGAACGAGACGTATCAGCAGATCGCAGATATTATCACAGACAATTATGAACTCGGTAACGGGGGTTTGGCGACTGTACTTGCAGCGTATGTCAACTACGACCTCGCAAACAATCCGGGATTTTTCAATACTCCTTCTGTCTTGTTACTGGACGCCGTCATCTTCGCGTTTGGCGGCGCGCACCTTGAACTCGGTGAACACGTGCTTGGAAAGGAATACTTTCCGAACAATAACCTGGCTATGCGCGACGACCTTCGGCGGAAACTGGTTTATTACTACGATTTCCTTGTTGCATACCAGAATCTCCTTCGCGATGGCGGAGCATTTAACAAGCCCGTGCTCATTTCCGCGGACAATAAATTTCAATTCGCGCCCTGGCCGGCGGGATTCGGCAATGTTGCCGTTGTGGGGAAGCAGGTTGGTAACCGACAGGTAATTCATCTCCTGAATTTTACAGACGCTTCCACCATGTCGTGGCGTGATAACGCCGGGATACAAGCTGCTCCGATTGCCGTTGAAAATGTCCAGATACGTCTGAATGAAACAAAACCCATTTCGAAAATCTGGTGTGCCTCTCCGGACTTTTCGCAGGGGGCTGCGACGGAGATACAGTTTAATGTCACCGGCAATCAAATCGGGTTTACAATCCCCGGACTACAATACTGGACCATGATCGTAATTGAATATCAATAAGAATATTATCTCCAATTCCTATGCGAACGAACACCATGAAACAATTCAGCCGAAATCTCCGAACCCTGGTTGCCACACTCATACCGGCGATCACTGTTTTCGCAGTCATTTCCTGCGGCGACTACGAAGATGAGTACACTCCAAAGAAGGCGGGAACCCCCGTGCTTCAGACATCCGCATCGACAGTTACGCTGAGCCAGAAGCAGGGCGCGAATACGGCGTTCACACTGAGCTGGAGCCCCGGTAACAACGCCGGAACAAACAGTGCGATAACGTACACCATTGAGATCGATAAGAAGGGTAACAACTTTGCGTCGCCGGTGACAATCGATGCGGGGAAAGCTGCATATAACAGCAACTTTCACGTAGATACGTTCAACGATTTGCTGTTGAACTCGTTTCTCATTCCGGTAGGAACCGAGACGCAAATGGAATTTCGCGTAACGTCACAAGCACTTGATCCTGGCGTTTCTGCCGATGTTTCAAATATTGTGGAAATCGCGGTCACGCCGTACGAGCCCAGGCCGGTACCCGATGCGTTGTATATGGTGGGTGACGCTTCACCGAATGGCTGGGATGCAGGAAACCCCACGCCGATGAACAAAATTGCGAATAACCCCGGCGTGTTTACATACCAGGGACAACTGACATCCGGCAGCCTGAAGTTTCTCACCATACCGGGTTCGTGGTTGCCGTCGTATCAGAAAGGTGCTGATGAAAATACACTCGTCGTCCGTAACGACTTTAGCGAACCTGATGAAGCGTTTACGATTGCGCAAGGCGGTACGTATAGAATTACAGTTGACGTAATTGAGATGACATTCCTTGCGGAATCATTGGCATCTTCACCCTATGACGAACTGTGGATTGTAGGAAGCGCCGCGCCGAAAGGCTGGGACCTTGACAACGCTGACCTGCTGCAACAAGATCCGACGGATCCATTCATTTTCTATTTTAGCGCAGAACTGGCAACCGGCGAATTCAAGATTGCAACAGCCAGAAGCTGGGATGCCCAGTTCTACAGACCAACAATAGCAGATGCACCGATTACAGAAACAGTGGTGCAATTGTCAGCCGGGGATCCGGATAACAAGTGGATAATAGACCAGGCCGGGCCATACAAAATCACGCTCAATATTCGCGACAACACAATTGACATCGCCCCATTCACACCGTTTGAGAACTTGTGGATTGTTGGCGATGCGACGCCTGCGGGTTGGAATATTGATGCGCCAGTCCAGATGACAAAGGCCGACACTTATGTATTCACCTGGACGGGCCAACTCAATGCGGGCGAATTCAAATTTCCAATCTCAACAGGTAATTGGGCAACTGGATTCTTCATGCCATTTGGCGCTGATGAAAGTATAGATGTGACTACGATGACATTCCGCCCAACAGGTTCGCCTGATACAAAATGGCGCGTCCAACCGGGTGAGGAGGGCATCTATACAATTACACTGAATCAACTTTACCACACCATAACGATAGTCAAGCAATAGGAGGATGTACCGGAAAATAGTTTCATACGGGAAGGAGTTTGGTTTGGGCTTCGCAAGGGACTGTATGAAACTATTTTCCGGTAACATCACCAGGTTATTTATTCTGGATATTATGAGACGGACGTTCGCGCTGGCATTTTGTTTTCATTTGTCAATTTTCATCAATGCGCAGGAGAAACCAATTTTCGATTCACCTGCTTTCAGTATTTATTCCGGGAAAGTTGTTCAGGGAGAATTTCAGGCAACAGCATTGTCGGCAACGGAGTTAATGTCAAATTATGAAAGCGCCGCAAACGCGTTCCTGAGTCCGGTCATTGACTTCAAGTTCAGCATTAATGGAAAGGATAATGAAATGCCTTCCGGTATCGATCACCATTTCGCCTGTCCAACATCTGATGCTGATTGTGAAACGCCTCTTATCAGATTTGGATCACAATTGAAGGCGGTGGAGAAAGAGCAGGGAAAGTATCTTATGCCTGGAACGAGGATGAAGATCAGGCTTGATATGCGGCACGTGTTCCGGGCTTTCGATTCGACGGGCTACTATACTGCAATTAACGGTTCCAGAATCTATAGGAGCGACTTCCATGGGGTATACGTTGCAGGAGGGACGCCGCCACTGACCTGGGATTTTGACAATCTGCAGAACTTCGACCATCTTAGAATGACCGACGCGGACAGCGATCACATTTATGAGGTGACGTTAATACTAAACGATCCCGCTTCAATAAGAGGACAACGACACAAATGGAAGCAGGAACTTTCTACAAAGGCATACCCTCAGCTCACTACCCCGTTTCCAATAGTTGATGCGCTGTACAATCTGTCCCTGGAGGAAATGATACGAGCGGTTGAGCCGGACAGCACGCTGAGGACAGGAAAAGAATGGGCCGGCGTGTGGACGCGTGACGTCAGCTATAGCATCATTCTGTCGATGGCAACTCTTCAACCGAAGGTTGCACAACACAGTCTCATGCGCAAGGTTAAAGATGGCGTGATCGTGCAGGATACCGGAACCGGTGGCGCCTATCCCGTCTCTACCGATCGCATAGTTTGGGCGTTGGCTGCATGGGAAATATTCAAGGTCACCGGAGATATGTCATGGCTGAAGACGGCTTATCCCATTCTCAAAAAATCAATTGAAGCCGATTTGATAAACGCCTATGATGAATCGACTGGATTGGTGAAGGGCGAGTCTTCATTCCTCGACTGGCGCGAACAAACCTATCCTGAATGGATGGAGCCGGCTGATATTTACGAATCCTTTTGCCTCGGAACGAACGCGGTTCATTACCAGGCTAATGTGATTGCAGCGACGATGGCGAATATACTGAATGACGACGTCGGACAACGCAAACATGAAATGATCGCAGAGCGAATTCGTGCCGGCATCAATCAACACCTGTGGATACCTGACCGCGGCTATTACGGACAGTATATATACGGTAGGAGCGGCAAGTTGCTGTCACCGAAATCCGAGGCACTTGGCGAAGCACTTTCGATCTTGTTTGGCATCGCGGACGAAAAGGATGTGCCGCAGATCGTAAAGTCAACGCCTGTTGGCGCGTACGGTATCCCGTGTATCTTTCCTCAGATTGCAAACATTCCGCCTTACCATAACGATGCTGTGTGGCCGTTTGTACAGTCGTACTGGGCGCTGGCCGGAGCAAAAGCGGGAAACGAAGAATCGGTGATGCACAGTTTCGCGAGCATCTGGCGGCCTGCTGCGCTTTTCCTGACGAACAAAGAAAACTTTGTCGCGAGCACGGGTGATTATGCTTCGACGCAAATCAACTCTGATAACATGCTGTGGAGCCTCTCCGGAAATCTTGCACTCGTCTACAAGATAATTTTCGGTATGAACTACGATCAACAGGTCCTTTCGTTCACGCCCTTTATACCTGAAGCAATGAAAGGAACCTATGTGCTTCGAAATTTTCGATACAGAAAGGCAACGCTTGATATAACGGTGTCGGGATACGGAAACCAAATAGCATCAGTTAAACTTGACGGAAAAAAACTGAAAGTGGCGGAAATACCGCCTAAGCTTTCAGGTAAACATCGTCTTGAAATCAGGTTGGCAAACAATCACATTGGCGGCACTATCAACAAACAGGAACACCACGTTTCACCCGCAACACCTGTGATCACCCGGAATGGTTCGTCTATACAATGGAAAGCAGTGGAAGGTGCTGTAAAGTATCACGCATATTTATCAGGTATACATTACATCACTACCGTTGATACAACGCTGGCTGTGAACGTGGATTCTGGTTTCATTCAAATTATCGCAGTAAATGGTTCCGGTCTTGAATCATTTGCATCTGAACCATTGATGCTCAATCAACCAGATGACGCCCTCATCGTAGAAGCGGAAGTGCTGTCCAAAGAATACGAGAACAAATACGCAGGCTTTTCCGGATCCGGATACGTATACACGAAACCTTCTGCTCGGGCGTTGCGATTTGAAGTTACTATCCCCGAGGACGGTCTTTATGCGATGGACTTTCGCTACGCCAACGGTCACGGTCCGGTGAACACGGACAACAAGTGTGCAATACGGCGCCTTGCTCTCGACGGCAAATACGTCGGCACCATCGTACTTCCGCAACGGGGTAAAGGCGAATGGTCTGACTGGGGCTTTACCAATCAAATTACGCTGTCGCTCCGGAAAGGGAAGGTCAATTTTGAAATGCTGTACGATCCTGCTAACCGGAATATGAACGGTGAGGTCAATGAAGCAATCGTTGACCTGATTCGGTTAGTCAAAATTCAATAGCAACGAACTCATGAGGAACTTTATCATATTGATAGCCTCCCTTTTCACATTCGAGGGGATGTCTCAAAATACGCCGGGAAATTGCACGTCCTTCGTTCGTGAAAAGAACCGGATCATCTTTGGTTGTGACGGCACATCAAAAGTGCTGATCGAAGTCTGCGGACACAATGTGGTAAAGGTGTGGTTTGATCGCGAGGGTAATTTCGAACGTTCCAATCCTTCGTTCGCAGTGGTTGATGAGCGACTGGATGATTTGGACAATGTTCAAATCGAACACGACGATCGGACAGTTGATGTCTATACAAATTCGCTTCGCATACGGATCAGTAAGGCCCCTTTCCGGCTGCAGTTCTTCGACAAGTATCAGAAGCTGATTCTTTCAGACTATGGTGATCAGGGCCACGCTGCAGATAGCGGATTCGTTGTATCGCGGAAGACAATCCGGAGTGATGAACGATTTTTTGGTCTTGGCGAAAAGGCCGGCACGATCGATCGCCGTGGGAAAACATATAAAATGTGGAACAGCGACAAGCCGTGTTACTCGGTTAATGAGGACCCGTTGTACAAAAGCATTCCGTTTTTTATCAGCAGTTACAACTACGGTATATTCTTCGACAACACGTTTAAGTCGGAATTTGATTTTGGCAGGTCATCAAAGGATCAGCTCACGTTTTCGGCACCAGGTGGCGAACTCGTTTACTATGTCATCGCCGGGAGTTCTTACAAGGAAATTATTCATAACTACACGCGATTAACGGGCAAGCCCATAATGCCGCCAAAGTGGGCGCTTGGCTTTTCACAATGCCGTGGCCTGTTGACTCGGGAGGACCTTTCGCGTGAAATCGCGCAGGGTTATCGCGACCGAAAGATTCCGTGCGATATTATCTATCAGGATATCGGGTGGACCCAGTTCCTCCAGGACTTTGAATGGCGCAGGGGAAATTACGTTAATCCAAAGAAGATGCTCGACGATTTATCGTCGATGGGATTCAAAGTCGTTGTATCTCAGGATCCCGTTGTTTCCCAGGCTAATGACAAACAGTGGGATGTCGCCAATTCCGCGGGATATTTTGCCCGTGATGTGAGAACAGGGAAAACCTATGACATGCCCTGGCCATGGGGTGGCAATTGTGGTGTTGTTGATTTCACGAATCCCGCGGTGGCAGATTGGTGGGGCGCGTTGCAACAGAAGCCCATTGACGATGGTGTAAAAGGGTTCTGGACGGATATGGGTGAACCTGCCTGGAGCAACGAAGAAAGTATCGAAAGATTAAACATGAAGCATCACGCCGGAATGCACGCGGAGATACACAATGTGTATGGCCTCGCTTGGGACAAGGTCGTGACCGAGCAATTCGAAAAACGTAATCCCAATCAGCGGATTTTTCAGATGACGCGGGCCGGTTATGCAGGGATGCAACGCTACACGTTCGGATGGTCGGGTGACTCTGGTAATGGCAGCAATGTGCTCGATGGGTGGGCTCAATTGAAAAACCAGATACAAGTGGGTCTTTCTGCCGGAATGGGACTTATTCCATTTTGGTCGTGCGACATTTCAGGATACTGTGGTGACATCACCGATAATGCGTCGTTTGCCGAGTTGTATGTGCGCTGGGCACAGTTTGGTGTGTTCAATCCGATAAGCAGAGCTCATCACGAAGGAAACAACGCTGTTGAACCTTGGCTGTTCGGCGCCGAAGCAGAGCGGATTGTCAGGAACGCGATCGAATTGAAGTATCAGCTTTTCCCGTATCTCTATAGCTATGCACGTGAAGCGTTTGATACCGGTCTTCCTATTATGCGGGCTTCGTTCCTTGAGTATCCCAACGATGAAAAAGCATTTGACGCTGACGAACAATTCTTTTTTGGGAAAGAACTTCTTGTTGCTCCGGTTGTTGAAAAGGAAGCGTCGACGAAGCGTGTCTATTTGCCTGAAGGAGAGTGGATCCTTTTTGCGGACGAGTCAACGCGATACAAAGGAGGGCAATGGATAGGGCTTCCGGTCAGACTGGAAACGCTTCCCGTATTCGTAAAGGCTGGTTCAATCATTCCCATGATGCCGGTAATGCAATACATTCATGAACGCGAGAACCATCCAATCATCCTTAAAGTATTTCCGAAGATGAACAGTACTGCACGCTTTGAGCTTTACGAGGACGACGGCGTTACCAATGACTACAAGCACGACGGAGGATCACGGACTTCCTTTGAATGCAACCTGGCCGGTGATGGCCTTACGTTCCGTGTGATCCCGGTGGAATCAAATGGATACACACCGCCAAAAAGAAATTACATCGTCGAGCTGCCTGTGAATACGAAGCCAAAGAGTGTAATGATTAACGGGATGCGGGTGAAGACTGCAAAAGCAGAAAAGGTGAATGCTGCTGTTGATACAGATTTTGAAAGTGCCTCGTGGTATTTTGATAAGACCCGAAATCTGGTTGTTGTGAGAACGGCGGATGCACGTAGTGAGACCGTTATTGTAGTAAGGTAGAGCGCGATAGGAGGTAATTCATCAAGATTCGCCCGGTTTTTTTTTCAGGGCTATTCTTCGTCGAATGAATTTTTCGGTTTCGACGGCAAAGAATACAATCGAACACGCAACAACGACTGCTGCGAACTCACCGGCGGTTAGCGCTTTCGTTTTGAATATCGGCTGCAGAAACGGCACATACGTGATCGCCACCTGAAGAATTACCGCGAGCGATACCGATAAAATCAGCGGTAAGTTTGAAAACACTCCGATGGTAAACAGTGATTGCTTTTCTGATCGAATCGCGAGTACGTGCGCCATCTGGCACATGCATATCATATTAAAGACAATACTCTGCCAGTGAAGGTCATGCCGGATAGCATACGTCTGTGACGCCAGTACCAGTCCTGCAATCAGTATTCCAACCCAGATCATGTGAAGTCCTTTGCCTTCGCCAAATACGGTTTGCTGCGGTGGTCGCGGTGGACGGTTCATGATGTCGCTTTCGGCCTTCTCAAATGACAGGCTGATTGCGGGTAGTCCATCCGATATGAGATTTATCCATAAAATATGTATCGGCAGGAAGGCGATCGGTAAACCGAGGAGCGGCCCCAATAAAAGGGTCAACAACTCACTTGAATTTGTGGTCATCAGATATTTGATGAACTTCAGTATATTATCGTAAATTCGTCGACCCTCACGTACAGCTTTGACGATTGTTGAAAAATTATCGTCCAGCAAGATCATGTGGGCCGCCTCTTTTGAGACATCCGTGCCTGCGATACCCATTGCAATGCCAATGTTTGCTCTTCTCAATGACGGTGCATCGTTCACTCCATCGCCTGTCATCGCCACATAATGTCCCTCTTGCTGCAGCATATTTACGATACGGAATTTTTGTTCCGGTGAAACGCGCGCGTAGACCCGTATCTGATCCACTTTTGAACGAAACGAATCGTCGTCCATCCCAGCCAGCTCTTTGCCTGTGACAACGAGTTTACCTTCCTCGAAAATTCCAATGCGTTGCGCAATCGTACGCGCTGTAACAGGGTGATCGCCTGTTATCATCACGGTAACTATGCCCGCAGTCTTGCACTGAGCCACGGCCTCGGCAACTTCCTCCCGGGGCGGATCAATCATTCCGGCAAGACCGAGGAAGTTCAGGTTATTTTCATGTACGTCAGGGTCAGGTGTAGAAGGTAGTGAATCCCAATACCGGTAGGCGAACCCGAGAACACGCTGCCCCTGCGAAGCCATGTCATCAACCGTCCTTCGCACCTTCGGTGTGATTTTCGGATCGCAACGGTCAAGGATGATATCTGGTGCTCCTTTTGTGATTGAAATGATACGATCGCCACGTTTATGAAACGTGGTCATGAGTTTTCGTTCGGCATCGAAAGGAATCTCTGCAAGACGCGCCGGCTTTTGTTGATTGTTGCCCTTTTCAATCACAGCCTGCAGCAACGCAACTTCCGTGGGATCACCTAGTGTGTCATCTCCTTCGACAGACGCGTCGTTGTTCGCCGCAAACGCTGTCAACATCAGGGATGATGGTTCGTCGTCGGGCTCTGGATCCCAGTCGGACACGGCGAACAACTTGTCGCCGATCAAAACAGTTTCCATCCTCATTTGATTCTTCGTGAGTGTTCCGGTCTTGTCGGTGCATATGTATGTTACAGATCCAAGCGTTTCAACCGCTGGCAATTTTCGAATGAGTGCATTCGCTTTCACCATCCGTCTCGCGCCGAGTGCAAGCGCAATAGTAATTACTGCTGGCAGCGCCTCCGGTATCGCAGCCACGGCCAATGAAATACTCGTCATGATCATGTTGAGCACGGGTTCTCCGCGCAACCAACCAATGGCGAAAAAGATCGCACAAAGGATCAACACCAATACGGAAAGTTTTTTTCCAAACGATGCCATTCGCTGTTGCAGCGGTGTGAGCACTTCTTTTTGCTCCAACATTCGTGCGATGCGACCAAGCTCGGTGTTGAGTCCAGTTTCGACAATCACACCTGTGCCGTGGCCGGATGTGACAAATGTTCCTTTAAACGCCATGTTGTGCTGGTCTCCGGGTGGGAGATTGTCATCTCCAGGCGCATCGGTGTTTTTCTCAACAGTATTGGACTCTCCCGTCAGCGCGGATTCGTCGACTTTCAGGTTGACAGACTCTAGTATGCGAATGTCCGCGGGAATTGCATCTCCGGCTTCCAGTTCCACGACATCGCCAGGTACAAGTCCTGAAGCTGAGATCCGGATTGTCTTATTATTCCGTCGAACCTTTGCCTCAACTTCCGACAGTTGTCTTAGTGCCTGCATCGCTTTCTCCGCTCTGTACTCCTGAATGAAGCCAACTATCGCATTCAGAATAACGATAGCGATGATCACGGCCGTGTCCGTGGGGTCGCCCACGAATGCAGATGCTATCGCAGCTGCCACAAGGATCAATATCATGACGTCTTTGAACTGCGAAACGAAAATGCCGGCAATGGTCCGCTTTTTTCCTTCCGGTAGTTCGTTGTGGCCGTAACGTTTGAGCCTTTCCATCGCAACATCGGACGAAAGTCCCGAAGGATTTGATTCGGTCCGGTTGAAGACATCATCGATTGTTGCGCTGTACCAGTTCATCTAAATTTGGCTCAGGGACGGCGGGATACTTCCTGTTCGAACTAAGATAATTCAATCCGGCGAATACAATCGAATACAATTCTGAATAAAAGGACATGGTTTCATGATTTCTATCACCTGTTTGGTCGTGTAACGACTGCTTATTGCAGAACAAAGTGTAAATTCTGATACGAAAATCAGTTGATAGCCAGTCAGGCATAATCAATTTCTACTGTGTTTTGGGGAACTTTTCAACAGCGGCTTTTTGCAGGCGTTATGTTGGCGCTTTTCAATCTAACGGTTGGGCTGGGCATGATTTTGTTGGGGTTCATGCCAAAAACGGAAAGCACTATGAAAACGAGCTGCAAATTTCTATTGATAATATTGCTGTTGGGATTTCTGACGGCGGCTTGCGATGAAAGTGATTCACCGATTGATGAAGAAACAGACGAACAAGTTGACGACAATGATAACTCCGGTGAGACTGGATCAATGTATTTCCCGGAAGCAGGAAGCGATGAATGGAAACAGGTATCTGCAGTAGATCTCTCCTGGGATACAGCATACCTTAATGATGCGATACGATATGCGAAGGAGAACAGAAGCTACAACCTATTGATACTTCATAAAGGAAAAATGGTTGTGGAAGAATATTGGAATGGCACCGATGCAAAATCACGACATGACCTCGGTTCTGTTGCAAAAAGTATGACTGCATTCATAATCGGCATTCTACAGGAAGATGGGACCCTGCGCATAGACGATAAGGTGAACAAGTATCTCGCTGAGGGTTGGTCGCGGTCACCGGAAACAGAAGGCGAGATTACAATACGACATCTGCTCACGATGACATCTGGCCTGAATGATGACCTTAATTACGTGGGTCCCCCGGGTGAAACATGGCGATACAGTCATGGCGCATATGTCAAGCTATATGATGTAATCTCAGCTGCAACCGGGAAGTCATATCGTGAAGTGTTTGATTCAATATTATTCACCCCGACGGGAATGGCTGGTTTGTCGTGGAGCGGTACTGATTTGCTGAGTCCAGGCAGAGCAATTGCTCGCTTTGGATTGATGATGCTTAATGATGGCAGTTGGGATGGTAAAAAACTTCTTCAGGACGAAGGATACTTTTCCGACATGCTGAACACCTCACAGACAATTCAGAAATCCTATGGCTACCTGTGGTGGCTGAATGGAAAGGAGTCGTGGTATGACGATGACAAGAGGGTAACCATCGACGGACCAATTGCGTCAAGTATGCCTGACGACTCGTGGCTTGCAAAGGGGAAACATGATCAACGGATTTACGTGGTACCGAGTCTCGGTTTAGTCGTGATTCGCCAGGGCGGCTACATTCCCCTGCCGGAATCCGGAGAAGGATCTTTTGATGTTGAATTCTGGAAACGACTGATGAGAGCCATCGAAGGTCCGGAGGCGTAGTCATAAACCATAAAGGCCGGTGTTTGCTTGGCCGGCCCTTATTAACTCGGCATCCGGCCAGCATTGTTCGGCACAAACATTTAGCGGTCTGGAATGTTGGATCGTTGCTTCCAAAACGGTCGGCGTTTCATTGGTCAATCAGTTAGAAAATGAGACCACAGCGAACCAAGAAGGAATCTTATCTCATAGAAGGAATGACGTGTACCGATTGTGAACGCACAATCGAATACGCGATGCAGACAATAAATGGTGTCGAAAGCGTCGATGCGGATATGAAGTCGTCAACGGTTTCGATTGTATATGATCCGGAAAAAGTAACAATCGGCGAGATAAAATCATCGATTGGCACGCTTGGCTACAGACTTCGTGATGAGCGACCCGTGTTTGGTCAACGCGAAAGTTCGGATGAGGCAGTCTCGTGAACTTAAGGTATTTGAAACAGCATCCGACATGAACGACGGATGCTGATTATTTGACAATCACAATCTTGCTTAATCTGAACTCAGTCCCGGCGGTGATCAGATACGCACCTGGAGCGACTTCCAGGTCAATTTCAGTCTCCCATGCTGCTCCTTCGGGGATATTTACAATAGTTCTCAGGATTACCCTTCCGGAAAGGTCTGACACGGTAATCGGAACTTCCGTTGCAGTTTTGTAACCGTCAAAACGAAGGGTGACCTTTTTGGCAATCACCGGGTTAGGGTAGAGCGTCAACACGGGGTATTCCGGTCCCGAATATTCTATCGCACTGATGTCTGAATAGGAAACAGTTCCGTCAAAATCTGTCTGCTTGAGGCGGTAATAAGCTCTGCCATACAAGGGATTAGCATCTGTGAAACGATACTTGTGGCTTACGGAACTTGTACCATTGCCAGCAACGGTTCCGAGTGAAACGAAGTTTTCAACGTCGACGGCTCTCTCAATTGTGAAGTAGTCGTTGTTTAATTCGCTTGCTGTTTCCCATGTCAGTTCTACTTCATTGTTTTTTAGTGTTGCCTTGAAGTAGAGAAGTTCTACGGGTAACGGATTTATGCCGCCCAACGAACCAAATGTAAAAGCCTGGAAATCACTGACCGCGGCGGACCAGCTCGTGCCGGGCCCAGCCGGCACGCCGGCGTTCGTTCCTCCGGCATTGGTCCAGTTGGTTCCGGTATATCGTGCCACGGTGAGATCCGCGAAGTTTGTTATGTCGCTGAACGAGTCTTGCCAGTACAGTCTGACGCGCGCACCAGGTGTATTTACTGCGCGCGTCAACGTCCAGTATTCGCCATGGCTGACGTGCGACAAGCTTCCGTCAACGGTGAGATTTGCGTGGGGAGAATCGAAATACTCAGCGGTGAATTCGCTGGATGTTGTAGCACCCGTCAAGTTGGTGATTTCAATCCGTGCGAAACGTCCATTCTTTCCTGTTGGGAACACAAATGCGTCATTGCCTATCTTTCTGATGGGACCATCGACAAAGCTTGCAGAGTTGCCACCTGAAGTCGTTACCTCATCATTTATTATCAGCAGGGCGGACGAAGAGGAGTAGATTATCCCGTTAGTTAAAGTGAGGTCCGTACCCCCTCCGCCAGAGAGTGTCAGGTTGTTGACAAGAATTATATTCCCCGATGGCTTGTTCACAACCATCCTTCCAAATGTCCCGCCACCGGTTCCGTTGGAAATGGTCTGATCCCCGTTACCGTCGAAAGTAATGATTGCGGTACTTTGTGTAAATGATGCGTCATTCACTGCACTCCAATTGCCTGCGAGGTTGATGGCGTTGCCACCTGCGGTGAATACAGCTGTGCCCAGAATCGTGAGGTCGCCATTTACGTCTATTGCGGCTGCTGTCTTGTTGCCCGAATTCGACATGATAAGGTGATGGTATTGTGTGGCAAAGACAGTTTGATCCCCGCCTGCGCCATAATGAAATATGTTTCCTGTTGCGGAGCAGTTGAGTATCGCTGCTACGCTTGCATCGTTCGAACCACCTGCTGCAGTCCAGTTCCAGACCGCTGTGCCGCGGTTAATGAATGAACTTCCGTTGTCGATACTGTTATTTGTGAATACCCCGCTTTGATTAATGGTTCCGTAATTATCAAGCAGGAAGTCGCCGTTCCCAAGACTGATTGCTCCTATAGACAGTGTCGATCCCGCTGCGTTTGTCAGACTGTTCGCATTATCACCGTTGTCGTTTACTACGAGATTGCCAGCAGAAAGAACGTGATTGTTGGTCACTAGTGCATTATCGGTGTCAAAAAACAGATCACCAGTGATGGCGAGTGTGCCTCCGGTCTTGTTGTTTGTGATTGTTGCTGCATCATTTATAAGGAAATCGTCTCCGATTGAGAGGCTACCTGTGCCGCTGAAAGACACATTTGCAGCGCCACCAATAATGAAGTCGTCGGCAGTCGAAAAATTACCCGATCCGCTGAAATTTACTGTCGCAGCAGCTGCAACACTTAAATCGCCAATAGCAAAGGTACCGTTGGCGGTAATATTATTTGTCACTCCGGGCCATGTGAATGCGATAGTTGCACCAGCATTGGTCATACGGTTGATTTGTCCACCGGAATTTACGGTAACGTCCCCCCCTCTGTGGACCGTGAGAGTATAATCGCCGTTGAAACGGAGGCTTCCCCCACTCTCCACCGTGACGTTCACCGCATCTCCATTTCCGGTCATGGTGACAGCGTGCGAAATATTAACGTGGGTCGCGTTGTTTGGCGTACATCCACAGCTTACGCCTCCCGGTGTGGAAGACCAAACGTTGGTGTTATTCCAATTTCCGCTAACCCGCGAATACAACGTTTGGATCTCAACAAGTTCAATGTTGTCAAATGCCAGAAAGGTTGGTATTATGAAGAAGATATTGGGCGAATTTTCCCTACCCCTTACGACGATCTCAACGGAATTTCCAGTGAGGATTACGCTGGCATTGGAGGTAACCTCGAGACCTCCGCCACCGGCGATACTGCCAAAGAGTACTTCCGGACCACCGTTGAGACGGTAATAGGCCCGCAGGTAATCCTGGGCATTACTTGAAAGGACTTCGACCAGATCGACGCCAATGGCGACCTCGTCATATCCGGAGATGTTGATCACACCGGATGACCAAACACCCTCTCCATTCCCTGTTACGTTAACGTTAAATCGGCCCCCCAACACATTTTGACGCGAGAACGAACCTGCTCCGTTCGGCGGAAAAGACAAAACACTCCACGTCCCGCCTATGGTACCACCCGCAGTCCCTGTGGTAGCGTTATTTGATTCGCCTTCAAAGTCCTCACTCCATAAAACAGTCTGGGCGAATCCCGAAAGAGACCATAATGTAAGAACAACTGTTAGAAGACGTTTCATCCAAAAATTTAGTGGGGTTGCCATCATGAGAAACGAAACATAAAGATAAAAACATTATTACCACAGTCAACCATCACGCAAGATTTGAGTGTAACTCGCGAAACCCATTGTTACGTGTGGGCAGCTTGGGTTATTAACCTTACTGGAGCCGACTATTTGCCACGGAATTGCAGGAGACTTAATGCAATCACGAAAAAAAACGGACGCATTGTTTAACCATTTTTCTCTGCTATTCGTATACCGATTGGTTGAATCAACTCAGATAATCCCAATCAAATCATGAAAAAACTCGTTTTATCAATGGCACTCGCTGCCTTCGTTTCTCTTTATGCCCAGGCTCAGGAATATAAGATCATTACAACCGTCGAGTCCATTGTTCCGATGGGGATCGGTCGCTCCAGGATGACAGATCCGCAGGCAACTGCCGATTACAGGGGACTCACCACAGCGCGTACCGACGGTAAGAAGTCCGCCCAGGGAGACGTGAAACGCGATGAAATCAAGATCGACAACTTCGAGGAAACAAAACTGCTCAACTTTTACAGTGCTGTGGGTATCAACTTTCAGAATATTGCTTCGAATGATGCCGTCGTTGCATCGAAACTGACAGAACTTACAAAAGAAGGCTGGACCCTTGTGTTTGTGACGAGTGGTGTGGAAAGCGATTCCGGAAGTCAGGATGGCAACGGAATATTCATTACGCGTTATATATTTAAGCGGGACAACGGTACCGTTACCGGGCAATAAGTAACGCGGCCGGATTCATTCCCCTTTTCCCTTTTTGCTGATTTCTGGCGAGGCCTGTTGGTCGGAACCAGAAGGAATGATGGAAATACTTCCGTCACGTTCGAGGACAGCATATTTAATCTGATCCATTCTTGCAAGGCCGTGTGTCAATCGCGCGGCCTCCAATATATCTTCTTCGTCGACGCGTGTCTTCTTCATACGGTCTTTCATGGGTTTTCCGTGCTCCACGATGATCATTGGCGCGCCTTCGAAAAACAGCGTCAGCCAGACAGACTTGCCGCTAATCTTCGAAAGAATGAAATCAACCCCCACCAGTGTGGATACCATAACAAAACATGCAGTAAGTGAGTAGTCTTCTCCGATAAGGGCATCCGTTGTCGCCTCACTGATAATCAACAGCAGTACGAAGTCAAATACAGTAATCTCCTTCAGACTTCGTTTTCCCATGATGCGGAAGACGAGAAATACGAACAGGTAAATGAGTGTGCCTCTTAGTACGGGGTTCATGGCATTCAGGGGAAGATAAATTGTCTGATGGGAACGCGTTGTCCGTTCACCTGCCATTCACATTCGGTTAATCCAACTGCGTTCGCCTCCGGACTCATGTAAAAAGCGATGTGAGTGCCGGAAGTACCCCGAAAAACAAAGTGTACAAAGTCATCCCGGGATTTCATTTCAGCGGCGGCCGGAACAACCGATTGAAGTCGAAAGACTTTGAGATAGTTTGCGGGTATCGATACCGTTAGGATTGAATCAGGGCTTTCGTTGATATTAACATGCACAGCAGTTCGCGCATTCACGCGGTAAAATCCTTCATACCTTATGGAATAGCCATGGTTGTCGATGGACCTGTGGCTCAATACGCCGTCGCCGAACAGGCCAAGTGCGGCCAGTGTAACCACTACCAGAATCACAATCAAACCTGCAGTCTGAAGCTTAAATCCTGTATTGTGAGCGTCAAGATGCTCGTCGATGGTAATTTCGGCTCGTGTGGATGGGTCCGTCTGCTCCATGGCAATGGTACAGCACAGATTTCTTAAAAGTAGGTACCACGCCGACGGTTGTCGGGTTCAAATGACTAAAACCTGGGAATTTGTATGTACCGCCGGTCAGGCTTCAGGCTCGGTGTCGCCGGCAGTTGTTTTCTCGGCAGGCTTTTTTGCGGTGGTCTTCGTGCCGGAGTCTTCATCAAGGCCCTTCATCCCCTCTTTGAATTGATTGATTCCCTTGCCCATACCCCTCATAAATTCAGGAATCTTTTTTGCGCCAAAGAAGATCAGAATGAAGAGTCCAATCAGGAGGATTTCCTGCATTCCGATCCCGCTGAGAAACAACAATTGCGAATTCATAATGATGTTGGTTGAGTGGTGAATCATAGGCGACGCCGGGCCGGCCATTCATTGAACACGACATCCCGTCAAAAGGTTGCACTTTTTCGGGATTGTTGCAAACGGCATATACCCTTTTGCATGATATTTCCGCTGCAATGCTGATGTTTTTACCCATCCGACCAGCCTGTGAATGTGATAATGATCAGGTAGATGCTGTGAATACAATGACCGGCGACCGCCCATCTCCGGAGCCCGGGCAGCGAGCTGATTATTGCTGCATGAAGTTCCATATTGTCCATGAGACCAGTAGCTCAACCGTTAGAAAATCGTGGACGATTTGTGGACAATTTCAAACCGGCAGCAAATCGTCCTTAATACTTTTTGATATACCTTTCGCCTATGAAAGCGATCATCTCTGTAGCAGAATCAGACCTCGTAAATAATGAAACCATACTCGGCGAACTACAGGCCCTCGGAACCAAAAAATCACAGGAAGGCGTCATTGAACTGAAGCCGAAATCCCGCAAGACCGCAGAAGTTATCCGCATCCTTCGCGATCACGGAATAGGCTACGAAATAACCTTCGATACAACCGGGATCCGCAGGTAATTACCTGATATCCATCACGATACAGCCAATGTTACCGGAATGTTAAGCCAATTAAGTTTTGGTTAAGTTAAGCCTGCGTTAAAGGATTATTAAATGGAACGAAGTTTTTTTGCATGACGATTGATCATGCGAAAAACACTTGCCGGCTTCTTTTTCCTCAGTACTGTTGTGTTGCCGGCGGCCGAAGCTCAGCACAAATTGAAAGCCCGTTTTGGAAAAGGAATAACAGTGGTTTCCGGAGACAGTTCTTTCAAATTGAAGTTTGGTGCACGCGTTCAAACGTTATATCAGGGCGATCTCGGGCTTGAGACCAATGAGTATACGGACAACCTGAACATCCGCCGTGCACGCTTCAAGTTTGACGGGCATGTTTTCAGTCCAGCCCTCGAATACAAATTTGAGCTGGGTGTCTCAAACGCTGACCGCAACAATGGCGTGGCGCGTCAACCGGGGGATCTGCCCACTTTTATTCTGGATGCGTACCTGAAATGGAATTTTGCTGACCGTTGGAGTCTTTTGGCTGGCCAGGCGAAACTACCCGGTAACCGCGAGCGCATCATCTCTTCGCAGGCCCTTCAGTTCGTGGACCGCAGTGCCTTGAACGCACAATTCAATCTCGACCGCGATCTGGGTGTTCAGGTTCATTACCGTGGGAAGTACTACAACTTTATCGGATCAGTTTCCAAAGGCGAAGGCCGGAATCTGACGAGCAGAAACCATGGCGGATACAACTACACCATGCGGGCCGAATACCTTCCTTTCGGCGCGTTCACTTCAAAAGGTGATTACTTCGGGTCAGACCTTGTCAGGGAGCAAACTCCTAAACTTTCAATTGGTGTTTCATACGACTACAACGACGGCGCCACCCGTGAACGTGGTCAGTTAGGTGACTTCCTGTATGTAGAAAGGGATCTCAAGACATGGTTTGCTGATGCACATTTCAAGTATCGCGGCTTTTCATCCTTGTTCGAGTACGCCTATCGACTGTCGCATGACGGGCCTGCCATTCATGATGAATCCGGAAAATTTGTCGATGCATTTTTCACAGGGCGAGGGGTGTCCCTGCAAGCCGGATACTTGTTTAAATCCGACTTCGAAATCGCAGGGCGGATCACCGATGTGCTTCCTCAAACCGAAACACAACGTGACCGCAATACGCAGTTCACGCTTTGCCTTTCACATTACCTTTCGGGTCACAATCTGAAAATCCAAAGTGACGTCACACTCATTCAGGTTGATTACAAAAGTGAGTCGCTGATGTACCGACTCCAGCTTGACGTTTCCTTCTAACAGGTAGAATTGCTTTTTGCCACACCTTGTTGTGTTCTAGATGAACACAACACATTCGATTTGGGCCGATTTCAGATTCGGTCGGCATTTTTTATATTTGTATCTAAAAGCCCTCCCGCCACGGCAAACCAGTTTGTTGTGTTTTATCTATAGTGTCAAAACCTAACCGTTTATGGAAGAATTCACCACCCCGTTAAATCCGATCGCCGATGTGATTACGTGCGAAAACTGTAACGCCACGCATACTTCGGACAAAAAATTCTGTTCCGAATGCAGTTTTCCCATTCAGGGCACGGAAGACGAAAAAACAAGTTTCCGACTCACTGTTGGAAGTCGCAGACGCCTTCTGATGGATGCTGAAGCTAAAATAAAAAGCGCGAAGACGATGATCTATGTCGCGGCCGGTGTATTCTTCTTTTCAGGATTGGTATTCTATCGCTATAAGCAATGACCTGGCACTCCTTCTGGTGAACCTGGTCATAAGTCTGGTTTACCTGATCCTCGCAGCCTGGAGCAAAACGAACGCCTTCGGTGCTATCCTCACTGCGTTTGCGATCTTCATAACAATTCAGGTAGCGAATGTATTTGCCGATCCTGCCTCAATCTTTAGCGGAATAATAATCAAGGTCATTTTGATAGCTGCGTTCGTGAAGGGTATAAGGTCAGCGATTGATGCGCGTAATCTTCTTCGCGACCTCGAAAAACTCAAGGCTGTTCCAGATGGAAGTCGTTGAAGAAACTATTCAACCAACGGTATGCTGCAGTACGTGCCAGGCACCGTTGAAGGGTGACGAAAGATTCTGTGGCAACTGCGGTAGCGAAGTTAAGACGAATGAAGAGGAAGCATTGTCGCAAACACCTTATGCGATTGCTCCGGCAATGTGGTATTATTTGGTAACCCTGGTCCTTCTCGCCGCGTATCAATTCACACCTATAGCGCCCGAGGGATTTTCGGGTTCGGTTATTATTTCGTTTATATACGCCGGCATCGTCATTGGATTCTGGATATACTTCAGGAAAAGCGTTGCTCAAAAATTCCGGTTTCGCGGACTGCGGATAGGTGTCATCCTCGCGATAGTAAGCTGCGCTCTTGCCGCTGCGTCCGTCGTGTCCGCTGTAGCTGACTACATCAATTTCACCGTTCTGGATGATGTGTACTATAGTCCCTACATATATGAAGATACTGCAAATCCATTCCTTTGGACAGTCATACTTACGTGCATTTTCCCGGCAGTGATGGAGGAAGTAGCCTTCCGCGGTTTCCTGTTTGACAATATCAGGACATTGACGTCTGAGAAAGGAACGTTGTATGTAACTAGCTTTCTTTTTGGAATTCTCCACCTTTCCCCGCTGGCGTTGTTGTGGTTAATTCCGCTCGGACTCGTATTCGGCTGGTTGCGCCTGCGATACAATACCCTATGGTACAGCATGATTGCACATTTCAGCTACAACTTTTTCATTTCAATTATTGAGTACTACACACTTCAGGGTGAGAATCCTGAATTCTAATAAAAAACGGGCAACCTGTACAGTTGCCCGACTATCGTTGTATAGCCATTGCGTTACATCGCACCTAACTGTTTCAGAAATTTTTCCGAGTTAGCTTTCACATTTGGAGGGGGATTCATGTCCAGTGCTTTCTTAAAATTCCTGATGGCGTTCTTTTTGTCGCCTTTGATGGCGTAAGCTTCACCAAGACTGTCAAAAGTATTTGCACTCTTAGGATACCGTTCCGTGTTTATTGTAAATATTTCGATTGCTTTGTCAACGTCGCCCTGTGACAGCAACTGATAACCATATTGATTGATCTCCGCCTCTGTTGCGATCGTCATTGCGTCTTTCATGAGTTTGTCTGCCTCGGCAGCTTTGCCGGTGTTTCTTAGCAAACCGGCTTTGATCTGAAGTGCCTGAAAACTTCTGTTCTGATTAAGGGCCTGGTCAATCCATTTGAGGGCTTGTTGCTCATTGACTTTGTTGACGAGTGCATAATTCGCCGCGCTGATCGGACCGGCAGCCGTGAATCCGGCATTACCCTTCAACTCTTCAGCAGCGTTCGCCATTACAATCTTGTCCACATCAAATTGAATCTGCACCGGGAACTGTTTCTTCTCCCAATTCAACACGAGCTCGCAGCCGGTTTTGGTGAGGTTGATGAATTCATACGTGAGCTGTTCAGTCATCGCATGATCGCGGATTTTTATCTGGCTTTTCGATTGATCATTCTTTGGATCATAGAAGTAGTGTCCCCATGACCGGTTATCCCGCGACAGAATCACCTCGCCTGAGTTGTCTTCGTTGATCACGAAAAACAGTCCGTACTTTCCGGCAGGTACATTTTGACCTTCAATCTTTGCATCATGTGACAGTTCGATCGTGGTATTTTCGTTTGCACCGGCGCGCCAGGGCGATGGATTACCCAGACCAAAGCCCTCAACGTTGTATCCGAAGGGAACAAGCTTTCCCCAGATTTCGCGTCCGTTGACTTTTGGACGTGAATAGTTCACGGTAACTGTTGAAATGCCAATGGTCTGACTTACAGCTGCCGCCGGACTGGGCGTACGTGGCAACGTTACCTGTGCGAAGATTGGCGCCGATATAATCAGCATCATTGCGATGGCGGCTTTTGATAGAGTTGTTCTCATAACTTGTTTGGTTTGTGAGTTATCGTAAGAGCATTGGAAAAATTAGTTAGAGCAATGCTAATCCACAATCCGGATTTGATAAATCGTGGCTTCGATGTGACCGGGGGTATTATCCGAGGGAAAGTGGGCCCACATCTGATTACACTGCTCGTAGAATGAAATAACATATCCACCAACATGGGTGACAAACAGTGTGCAATAAAAGCGCTTGCACGCCTGAAAATTCTAATGCCAATGTGGAATCCAGTATCGCCGTTTACAAAATTCAGGCATGCACTTTTTGTATCAGTGAATCAAAAGAATTATGGCAAAGTATTCAAAGAAAGCTGGCAAGAGTGTTAAGAATGCCATGCACAAAAAGAAGAAAGGAACATTAAAAAGCGGATCCGGGAAAAAAGTGACCAGCCGTAAACAAGCCATCGCAATCGGACTTTCGGAAGCGCGCCAAAAAGGAGCAAAAGTCCCCGCGAAACGCGCGAAAAAGAGCATCACATCCAGGAAGCGATCCACACGGAGCAAATCGTAATCCTCATCTGTGCTTCCTTCTGTTCTTTCTTCCTCTTCTGTGAGAAAAAATATTCTTTACTAACTACCTTATCAACAGACATTTTTTATCGTCAATAGCCCTATCTTGAAAAAGAATTTCTCGAACCAGCGATGAAATGTCTTCTTTCATTGATTTTAGCAGTACTGTTCACTTCCTGTATGCAAAAGACGAAATTCGGGTACGCTGACGGAAATGGAAACCGTTACATAATTACTTCCGGCATCTTACAGTATATCCCTGTTACTCCGGAAGAGAGTTCCTCGGGCACCTACAGCGGCGGAGACCCAAAAGTGATAACCCTTCACGAGGTACAATTTCAGGCGATTCGCAAGGTTCTGCAGGATGCGATCGATGATCAGTCAATACATATCGATAAAAGAATCATGGGCAGCGCCGTGATCCAAAAGGACTCGGATACCTGGATCATAAGTCCGCAGGCTCCGCAAAAAGACCGCATTGACGCCCTTCTGAAAGAATTTCTGCTTCCTCAGATCTGACGTATTTCTTTCAAAAAAGAAATCGATTTTATTTGTACCTTATATCCCCCTAGCCGAAACGTCATATGAATCCCTCAAACGGAAACGAAAGCCAGAATCAGGATCAGCAACAGCAATCTGTTCCCGCCAACGATCAGGGAACGCGCTATAAGTATCGCGACATTAAGGTCCATGCATCGGATGAATGGATGGCTGATGCAACCAAGAAGTATCGCCGTGTATTCGACCGCCACGAAACCACGTACATGTGGGTCGAACTTTCTCTGTTTAACAAATTATTTGATGAAGCCGACTGGGAAGCGTCGTTCCGTGTAAAGTGTTATTACCTCAACGGCAGCAACAAAACCGAACTGTGTAACCTTGAGCAAACCCGCAAGATTCTCAAGGACGAGAATGTTATTTATATCCGTCAGTCGTGGGGAAATCCAAACCCGGGCGCATACTGGTTCCGTGGTGATTATATATGGGAAGGTTACGTGGATGATGTTAAGGTGGGTGAGTCCAAGTTTTATGTGGAGGACATGGGCGTTGCGCAGGAAGGGGAGAACCTGTTTTTCGATATCGAATCGATTCGCCTCTTCGAAGGCGATGGCGAGGCATACGCGCAACCCGACAAAAAATTTCTGGCGAAGTTTAAGAAGGAAGATACGCGCTACGTGTGGTGCGAATTCAAACTCAAGAACAAGAACCCGAAGGACTACTACGCGGAAGTCTTTTTCAATTTCTACAATGACGCGAAGCAGCTGAAGGGAAGCCATGCCTACCTTCAATATATTCCGGCAAATACCGCGGGAACCGTTTATACACTCTACCCCGGCTGGGGAAACAACGTGGCAGGGCGATGGAGTCGCGACTTCTATACGATGGAGGTTGTCTTCCTCGACAAATTGCGTGCAACCGTGCCGTTTGAAGTTGGCGATGCTTTTGTCGAAGGCGATGCAACGGTGATTACCGATACGGATGCGATTTTCGATCGGGTCAAACGCGTGACGGTGGGCCAGGGGCCTCTTACAAATGAAGAACTCCTTCAAAAAAGCCTGGGCGAACTGAATGCACTTACGGGCCTTTCTCAAATCAAGGTCGAAGTAAATGAGATGGTACAACTCGTTAAGTTTTACCAGGAATCCGGTAAGGATATTCTCAGTCGGTTTTCGCTTCATACGGTGTTTACGGGAAATCCGGGAACAGGTAAGACAACCGTTGCGCGCATCCTGTCGCAGGTGTATCAGGGTCTGGGCGTGCTGGACAAAGGCCACCTTGTGGAGGTCGACCGCGAAGGACTTGTTGCCGGTTACGTCGGGCAGACTGCAATCAAAACAGCTGAGAAGATAACCGAAGCGATGGGCGGGATTCTGTTTATTGATGAAGCGTATTCATTGGCCAACGCCAAAGGTAGTCCGCATGACTTCGGCGCCGAGGCGATACAGGTCATACTCAAACGCATGGAGGATTATCGCGGTAAATTTGGAGTAATTGTCGCAGGATACACCGACAACATGTTCGAATTTGTTTCATCCAACCCGGGGCTGAAGTCACGCTTCGACAAATACTTCGAGTTCCCTGACTATGCACCCAACGAAATGTTCACAATTGCGATGTCAATGCTCGCGAAGGAGGAGGTGAATCCCGATGACGCAGCGCGTTCACATTTGTTCAACTATTTTGCTTTTCTGCATCAACATCGCGATAAGCATTTTGGCAACGCACGTGCCGTCAGGCAGGTAATCGGCGAAGTGGTTCGCAACCAGCACCTCCGGCTGGCTGCAATGAAGAAAGAAGACCGAACCAAAGAAATTGTCGAGACCATCATCTTTGACGACGTGAAAGAGTTCGAAATCAGGGAAAAAGCTCCGGAGACACCCAGAATCGGATTCCAGCCGAGAGGACTCTAAGCCATCATCGGAACAGAATAAATTGATTGCCGGCTGACTGGTTTGATATCACCTGCCGTTATGTATATTTCTGTGCACCTCAAGGTGAAACCTAAACACTACTGCCATGATTGAACAACTCATCTCATTGATTAAAAAGAACGCTGGCGATGAAATCATCAACAATCCGGCTATTCCAAATTCAAAGAATGAAGAAGCAATTCAGGACGTTGGACGGAACATCGTCGACGGACTCAAGGATCAAATTAGCCAGGGAAACGTCCAGGGTTTGATGTCGATTTTTAACAATGCCGACGTTTCTTCGCTCACCAGCAACCCGATTGTTGGTCAGATTATTGGGAGGGTGACCGACAGCCTTGCAGCCAAATTTGGTGTCGCCCCGCAAATGGCACGTCAGATTTCTGAAGGTATCCTGCCTCGTGTGTTAGGACAGTTTGTCAACAAGGCCAAAGATCCGAACGACAAAGATTTCGATCTTCAGGATGTGGTGAAGAATCTGACCGGAAACGGAAACGCCGGCGACCTGCTTGGGTCACTTATGGGTTCAGAAGGTAAAGGCGGCATCGGAAATGTACTTGGTAAAATGTTCGGTTGATTGAGCGGAACGACTCCCAGGGTACTTGTACCGGATGCACGCGCTGAACGATTCAACTTCGGAATAACACGTTGCTTAAGATTGCCACTATGCGCGAACAATATGCGCCGGTGCAATCGTCTCGTCCTGTTTTGTCAGACTTTTGTGCCACTGGTTACCCCGTGCCCTGGCAGTACGTGGAAACGTCCATTTACGAACAAGATAGTCCGGTATGGAACATGATAATGCACTGAACAGGCGATTGTGCGCTCTTTTCACTTGTGGCATTGTGCTTGTAATAGGGTCAGGCCATAAAGACCTAATCTCTCGCCTATGTTCCGGACTACCATCATATCTGCCATTCGAAACCTTTACCGCAACGCTTCATTTTCAGTTATCAACCTGACCGGCCTTGCACTTAGCATGTCATTATCACTCCTGATAATCCTCGTGCTGAAGAGTCAATATTCATTTGATAAGTTTCACGAAAACGCTGGCCGGATTTTTCGTATCAATACTGAAGCAATTCGCACAAGTGGCGATACTGAACCGTATGCGTCGTCGCCTTCTGCAGTTGCTGCGAATCTCGATGAGGATTACGCATTAACTGATGAGATCGTAAAACTCGATAGAAGACTCCGCGGTGATGTTATCGTTAATGACAGGATGTTGCCGTTGCGCGGAATGTTTGCGAGCTCGAATTTTCTTACGGTTTTCAATTTTCCACTCGTAAGCGGAAGCCCCGATGCGGCACTGGCCAATCCGCGCAGTATCGTGCTCACCGAACAAACGGCGAAACGACTATTCGGCGACGAAAAAAATGCAATTGGTCGCGAAATTGAAATAGGCAGGTACGGGCAGTTTACCGTGACGGGAGTCCTTCAACCCTTTCAGGGGCCGACGCATTTTGAGTTTGAAGCGCTGGCTTCTTTTTCAACGTTACAGCTACTCGAAAACAATGGCACACTTACAGCATCATTAACTAATCCGCTGAATTACTACTCGGCATATACATACGTTGTGCTGAAAGATGGCATCACTCCATCCGATCTGGAAACAGCATTGACCGAAATTAATACGAAGATTTACGACGGGCTAACCCTGGAAACCCGCGACAAGGGTTACCGCTTCTATACTCAGGGACTGAACGAGATAACCCCGGGTCCGCCGTTGTCCAACAACATGGGCCGTGGAATGCCGGATACCCTGTTGATTTTTATGGGTGTACTGGCAACCATTATCATGGTCATGGCATGTTTTAACTACACCCAGTTAATGGTCGCCAAGGCGTTAACACGGGCAAAGGAAGTCGGCATACGCAAAATTGTTGGCGCGCATCGATTTCAGGTTTTCGTCCAACTGATTCTCGAGGGAATAGTCTTCGCATTTGCCGCGCTGGCGGTTGCATATCTGATCCTGCAACTTATCAAACCAGGATTTCAACAACTCCAGATAAACACAGAGTTCAACATCGATCTTACGGAAGACTACAGGGTTCTGGTTTTGTTTATCCTGTTCGCCGTGGTAACAGGCACTGTTGCGGGGATGTTTCCTGCGGGTTATTTGTCAGCCTTCAGACCGCTTCACATTGTGAAGAGCGTCGCGAACCCAAAGTTGTATTCGAGGATAACGTTTCGAAAAGTTCTTATGACAACGCAGTTTGCTGTATCGTTTGTGTTTATCATGCTTGTCATTACCGTTTACAGGCAAGTCACCTACATGACGTCCGCTGATTATGGAATAAGAGAAGAGGCTATTATGAACGTACGTTTGCAGGGAAATGACTTTGAAAAGTTTTCTGTTGCCATGAGTGGTGTGCCCGGCGTGATACAGGTTGGCGGTATATCACACAGTCTGGGAACATGGGCTGACGGAGCGAGTGACTATCGCAAAAGCCGCGGTGATGACGCATTTGTCATGCGCGACTTTTCTGTGGACGAGAATTACCTTCGGAATATCAATGTCTCATTTGTTGCTGGTTCGAATTTCACCCAGGGCGACAGGAACGGGATCATCATTAATGAAAAGGCGCTTTCAATGTTTGGTTTCGATGATGCGCGGTCGGCGGTGAATCAGCTTGTGATACTCGGGGATTCGACGGAGTTGTTGATTAAAGGCGTTGTCAAAAACTTTCACTTCAGACCCTTGAGTTATGAGATTGGGCCCGTTGCATTTCGCTACGATCCTGAGAATGTTGGCCTGCTTTCCGTCGTGGTGAACGGCGAACACAAAATTGTCGCGTCGCGGATGGAAGCCGTCTGGAAAAAACTCGAGCAACGTCCGTTTGAATGGACGATGATGAGCGAAGAAATTGATCAGGCTTATAAAGATGCCGGATTTGAAGACATTATATCTATCATTGGATACATCACAATTATCGCTGTTACACTGTCCGGGCTGGGCATGCTGGGTATGGTGATGTACACAACCGAAGCCCGGGTTAAAGAAGTCGGCGTCCGGAAGATACTTGGCGCCGGTGTCCGGGATGTTTTGCTTTTGTTGAGCAATTCATTCCTGATCATGGTTTGTATTGCAGTAGCCCTGGGAATTCCTGTAAGCATTCTTTTGGGAAATATGTTTCTCGAAACCTATGCATACAAAGTTCCGATTTCATTCTGGACGATTGCCGGAGGCGCGTTTAGCCTTCTGGTTGTCACCGCATTTATCGTTGGATCCCAGACGCTGCGTGCGGCCCGATCAAATCCGGTCAACGCACTCAGACACGATTGATGTGGGAATAAACTCCGGATTCGTAAATTCAACCTCGTAAGGTGATTTTATGAGGCATAAGGACGGAGTTGATATATTTTTTCCAAAAGACAGGACAGCCTGGCGTTTATGGCTCGATAAACATCACGCGAAGAGGAGATCCATCTGGCTTGGTTACCGGAAGCTCGCTGGCGGAAAAAAGAACATCACGTATAGCGAAGCAGTTGAGGAGGCGTTGTGCTTTGGTTGGATTGACAGTAAAGCAAACAAACTTGATGAAAAACGGACTGTACAATATTTCGCCCGTCGTAATCCGAAAAGCAATTGGAGTCAGTTGAATAAACAACGTGTTTCGCGTCTTGTTGCGGAGAATCGAATGCAGCAAGCCGGTCTTGACGCGGTTCATATCGCCCGTGAAAATGGGACATGGAATGGACTCGACGCTGTTGAGAGACTGGTTGTTCCCGACGACCTGCAGCGTGCGTTATGCGGGAGAAAGCAGGCGGAAGCATACTTCAAGGCCTTCCCCAAAAGTGCCAAACGGGCGATTCTGGATTGGATTAACAGTGCAAAAAGGCCCGAGACCAGACTAAAACGGATTAAGGAAACTGTCTTGCTCGCGTCAAAAAACCTGCGCGCTAACAGTTATCCGAGCTAATTGAGAACGTTTACAGGTTTGGCATCCTCCCATGATTTAGCTATCTTTGTATCAGATTCCGGCTTTCCGGCGTTCATTCATTCTCATAAGTCCCCTGCCTTGCCCATAAGCCAGCCGGTTTATGGAGTGCTCACAACGACAGGCAAGCAACAAAGTACAAGCAGAAAGCTAGCTTTGTTAGTTGAAATCAGATAATTCGGCTGAAATGCCGGGTCTTTGCGTTTGATTCGGCAATGAATGTTTATCGCTTCGATCAGGACGCGAATCATTATTTATTCACAAAAAAAATGAAAAGTATGACAGAAAGAGTGTATACACCTGTTTGGCATAAATACAGACCAGCAATCTTGCGGTTGATGGTAAATGCATCGGAAGAGCCGCAAAACTATCAGCTGTATCCACACGAGTTTCGCGCGCTTAATTCGCGTCAGAAAGGCGGCTATAATTTCACATTGCAGATAGCGAATGGAAAAGCGATCAACCCGATCAAAGACTCTGGCGCTGCTCAGGATTTACTGTCAGTGCTGCAGCAATCTCCAAAAGGCGCCGAGCTGATTGGTAAGGATTCGTTCGAAATTTCAATGGATAAACAATTCATGTTACACATAAACAAATTGAGTTAAACTCGCGGTACAAAACATCACATGGCAAAATCACAGGCAACATTCAGTAAGAAAGAAAAAGAAAAGAAACGCCTTCAAAAGAAGAAAGAAAAAGAGGAGCGTCTTGCGGAACGCCGGGCAAATGCCAAGGAAGGCAAGACCCTCGAAGACATGCTGGCCTACGTTGACGAAAACGGCAACCTTACGACAGTACCACCCGACCCGTCTAAGAAGCGCGATATCAAGGAAGAAGATATTGACCTGGGCTCCCGCAACAGGGAAGGTGCGACTCCGGTTACCGAGCGCAAAGGACGGGTAATGTTCTTCAACGACGCCAAAGGGTATGGATTCATTAAGGATGAAAATACCGGAGAGAGTATATTCGTTCACAGCAAAGTCCTTTCCTTCGAACTACGTGATAATGATCGCGTAACTTTTGAAACAGAGAAAAGTCCCAAAGGCCTGAGTGCAGTGAATGTCAGAAAAATATAACCTTGCACAAAGCCAGGTGAAAACAGGACCCGGTGAATACCACCGGGTTTTTCTTTTGAGACCGTTTTGCGCTGACAGGATTTGCTGTAATTTGGAATACAAACTGGTTAGCACCTTCGAATGATATGAACACCAACTTCTCCTGTTTGTTATTCGCACTGTTTGTTGTTTTCGCCTTGGGGTGCCGGTCCACAGACGATCCGGAGCACGGCCAGGACAGCGCTCCCTTCTACGTCGGAGCCGACCTGTCTTACGTCAACCAGATTCTCGATCACAACGGCGTCTACCGCGAAGGCGGAAAAGTGGAAGACCCCTACCGAATTTTCAGCGCCAACGGCACGGACCTCGTTCGATTAAGACTTTGGCACAATCCAACCTGGACGAAGGAAGTCTATGGCGACGACGGGAAACAATTTTACAATGATCTGAATGATGTAGAGAAAGCTATTGCCAGAAGCAAGGCTGAAGGCATGAACGTCCTGCTGGATTTTCATTATTCCGACACCTGGGCGGATCCCGGAAAGCAGCACATTCCCGCAGCGTGGACAGACATTGAAACCATCGAAGTCCTCAGGGATTCCGTGTACGAATACACGTTGCGCACACTGACGCGGCTTCGAATGAAAGGGCTGTTGCCTGAATTCGTTCAAATCGGAAACGAGACGAACTGCGGAATGCTTTTTACCGATGCGCCGGCCGCATTTCCAAAACTGAATGTCTGTGATGGAAATTGGGAGAATATGGGCACCGTTGTAAACGGGGGAATTCAGGCTGTCAGACAGGCAGCTGCAGATGGGAATACGGAGATAAAAGTCATCCTGCATGTGGCAGATCCAAAAAATGTCGAGTGGTGGTTCGATAATCTTACTTCAACCGGCAACGTGTCGGATTTTGACATTGTTGGATTTTCCTACTACCCTTTGTGGCACACAACGGTACCGCTGGACCAGATTGATGAAAAGACCGGGGCATTCAAGAGCCGTTACGGCAAAGATGTAATGATCCTGGAAACTGCTTATCCTTGGACGATCGAGTCGGCCGACTCGTACAACAATGCCTTCGGCGAGTTGGCGCCGCTGGAAGGATATCCGTTCACACCAGAAGGTCAATATGACTTTCTCGTTCGCCTGGCACAGGAAGTTCAGCAAGGAGGAGGACTCGGCGTTATTTATTGGGAACCTGCGTGGATTACTTCCGATGTGAAAGATCTTTGGGGTTCCGGATCATCGTGGGAAAATAATACGCTTTTTGATTTCAACGGTAACCAGCACAAAGGAATTGAC
The DNA here is from genome assembly GCA_023428695.1 of Bacteroidota bacterium. Classification (GTDB taxonomy): domain Bacteria; phylum Bacteroidota; class Bacteroidia; order Cytophagales; family Cyclobacteriaceae; genus Ohtaekwangia. The sequence goes on along the minus strand of JAEYWY010000017.1, from coordinate 484,488 downwards.
TTCATGAAGTTTCCGCATTAGTAGAATCTGAAGCGACCAGGAATTCAAATCTCATTTTCCATTTAGTCGCACGTTTCAATTGAGCAGAAATCTTCACATCACGTGAAGATATTACATCACATTTCCCAGGGGAAAAAATTTTTTGATTAGTCGCCTGTTTTTCATCCACGCTTCGATCTCAAGCCAATCTCAATTTCTGGTCAAAACCTGGTCGCTATCCGTGGAGATGATCGGTTAGTCCACGGAGAATACAACCACCTGTCGTAACATCAAAAATCTTTCTACAACTCGTTCGTTGCAGGCGATCCAACGTATGTGCTAAACGCACGACGTTGCCGATCTCATTTGATTTCTTTCGTTCCTTACGAGTGAGCCATTGCGACTTTTTAGAAACGTTGTGATTTGAATTCACCCTGCATCTTTGTGCCGCGATTGAAAAGGTGCGTGGTAACTGATCACTACTACTCTTCACATCAATCTGCAAGATGAGTTACAACATTAGCGGCAGTTTCGCCGGCAAAAAACACAAGAATCACAGAGTATGAAGAAACAAATCTATTATGTCTTGCTCACGCTGGTACTCTCAGCGGCAGCATCACAAGTAAGCGCGCAGCTTGATTTCAAAACGACCACAAAATCGACGATAGCATATTACGAATATGTGCCGTCGGACTATAACTCAAATTCCAATAAATACCCGATAGTCATATTCCTGCACGGCCTTGGTGAACGTGGACCGAATACAAAAGACAAGAATGTCCTCGCTGACAACATTCAAAAGGTGGCAAAACATGGCCCGCCGAAATTTGTCAAGGGCGGAACAAAGTTTCCATTCATCCTGATCTCACCTCAGCTCAAAAACAATTATGGCAACTGGCCTTTGTCGTATGTCATGGAGGTTATTGATTACGTCAAGAGTTATCTGCGGGTTGACGAAAAACGAATTTACATAACTGGTCTCAGTCTCGGAGGCGGTGGAGCGTGGTCAATGGCGCAGGATTATCCGGGACTGTTTGCTGCAGTGGTGCCTGTTTGTGGCGCATACAATAACCAGTCAAAGGCAGTAAACATTGGCAGAGAAAACATTCCTGTATGGGCGTCGCATGGGGATATTGATAATGTTGTTGCTGTCGGTAAGACAGTGAACATGGTGAAGAAGATTAACGCCACCACGCCGACTCCGAACCCGTTGGCAAAGATTACTCTCTACAAAGGTGTTAAGCACAACGCGTGGGATTATGCATATCGCGTGGACAATTCTCTTCACAAACCCAATGTGTACGAATGGATGCTCGCACAGACTAACAAGAAGAACGCAGGGAACAACATACCGACCGCAAATGCCGGGGGTGACCAGACGAAATACCTTTCGTCATCAACGAGCACTACTATAAGCGGATCAGGATCGGATTCTGATGGAAGTATAACGAAGTATGCGTGGACAAAGATCGCCGGACCATCTGCATCGCTGAGCGGCACTTCAACTGCGAAGCTTAAAGTGAGTGGGTTGAAGACAGGAACATATTATTTCCGACTTCAGGTAACTGACGATAAAGCCAACACGGATTCAGATTATGTACGCGTTATCGTTAAGAAGTAGTAAACCAAACCTTTTAATATATAGATTTATGGAATATATGAAATCAAAAACATCATTTCTGAAAGGGGCAATCGTGGCCTTCGCCCTGCTTTCGGCGGCATTCAGTTGCACCACGGAAGACGAGATACTCGATCAGGGTTCGCCTGAGACACAGGAGCCTCTTGCAATTGCTGAAGAAGAAGCCGACGTGGCAAGTGTAACGGTAGCCGGAATCTACACAGAATTTGCAGAGAGTGTCGACTGTGCGACGTGTACTTTTACCGTACCTGCGAATGTGAAGACGGTTGACGGCACTAAGCTTGGTATCAAACCCGGAAGCGTGGTTTGTATTTCTGCAGGCAGAAGGGCCGGTGAAGTTGAGTTTATCAACATAGTCGGAACAGAACAACAGCCCATCATCATCGGCAATTGCGACGAGTAGTTTTCGTTTTGTTCATAGGTTTATACAGAAGACCCTGACTTAATAGTCAGGGTTTTTTCATGTGTTCACCTTTCAACGCCTGATGTAATCTGAAGAATCGGCTGTGATTTCGATTAGTACACCGCGTGTCCTTTCGGGATGACGTTCATAACGGAAGTAACGTCGGTTCGGATACTGCTTCATCAAGACCGGATTATGGTCGCCAAGATCAAGCGCGTATAACACATCATTGCTGTAATGCTTGTCATTTCGGTTGAGGTTTTCTTCATCCATAGGTCTGATTACACCTGTTGGAGATGCGATAAATACCACGGCGTGTTCAATCTTTTTGCGGGCTACCTGATCGTATATGTCCATACGCTCACGGACAATTTGATTTTCCCGCGCGGAGATCACAGGGATGCGCACAAACGCATAGACTATTCCTGTGATGAATATCACCTTTATCCAACCCGTGCTCCTAATTGCACGTGCGGTCACAAAGACAACAAGAAACGGAAATGCTTCGAAGTAGAATCGTGGACCGTATTGGTTTCCGCCGTACGAGTAGTATAATATGTAACCAGGTACAAGTACCGCGAAGAAGAAATCCTCCGGGCGTTTGCGAACGTCACTGCTGCGAGAAAGCAAAACAAAATAAAGCAACAGGAGGTGTGGTGAAACCCAGTAGATGAACATCAGGAAACGTTTCACAATATGTTTGATCCCAAGCATCAGCGTATGGTCGCCATAGAAACCGAGTCTTTCTTCAGGATATGCCCACACGGTAACGGGGAGAAACATATTTCCAGTAGTGGAAGCGTTGTACCAGAGGTAAAACGCAATGCAGGGAAGGGTGCCAAACGCAATAGCCACGAGCGGCCTGATTGACTCCATCCGATATTGGTATACGACCCATCCATAAAAAATACTCAGGAGCAATACTGCAGTATACGGCCTTGTAATCGCCAGCATGCCGACGAAAAATCCGGCAACGATCGCACGCCAGAGTTTCCTATCATCGAAGTACAGCACCGTCAGATAGATCGCCAGCACCACGTGCAGCAGCGAACTAATGTGTGAGAAGAAGGATGCTGTGTTGAAAAGGAAAAACGAAGATGTTACAACCGCCAATGTTGACCACAGCGCGATACGTTTGCCATATATGTGTTCGACCAGGTGAAAGAAAAAATACATAGCGATGACACCACAGGCTATGCTGAGGACGAATGGAGGCAATACAAGAATGAAAGCCAGACTAAGAATGAGGGGCCATCCGGGAGGGAATCTGCTCATCCATTTGTTTTCCTTTTGTACGATGTGGTCGAATTCGAAAAACTCAGGATGGTCATGAACGTCGCTCCAAAGTTTCCCCTGACTGAAGTCACTTGCCTGGAAAACGTAAGCATATTCGTCTGCGGAATTGGGAAACTCTTTTAAGACTGATGTCGCAGTGATCCACGCGACCATCGCGCAACCCGCGAGTGTTATCGTCAGTGTCCGTTTTGAATGTGCAGAAATTAATTGCTCAACGCGGTTGACCACGATTGAGAATGTTTGACTACCGACGAGAAATACGCATGCAAATCCGGAAAGGCTGATCCAGATTAATTCACGTCCTGCCAGTTTTATTATGTCGGCATTATATGAAGACGTGTGTTCATTTGACAACAGGTGAGATGAAAGCGTGGCAACGACCTCACCTATATCGAGGGTAACAACCAGGCCGGTCGTCAACAGTATTGCCGAAGCAACCCATACCAGATGATTTTGCTTCATGGTAAGCAATCGACCGATAAACTGGTACCTTTTAAATGATGCATGAGGTCAATGGAGAATGGAGAATGAAGCAATTTTCTCCACAGAATCATTATGAAGAAGGAACCTTTCGGTTCCTTCGAAGCTACTTTTGCAATTGTTGTGCAATCTTTTCCTTGACTACTTGTCCAACACTCGATTTGGTTTCACTGAGGACCTGACCGAGATTGTTTCGGGCATATTCCGTTGCCCGTCCCGAAATGTCCTTAATGGTATCGGTAGCGGAGTCCAGAAACTCCCTGCCTTTTTCCGTAGTCAGGAAGTTGGCCAGTATCGCAGCGAGTGCAGCCCCGCCGAGAGCAGCCAGTAGTATTGTATTTCCTTTTGTCATGACAATATTGTTTAATGTTTAGAACAACCGTTGTGAAGGTCACAGTAAAAATTGCATGCCTGAATCGGTCTGCACGACAGGCAGACTCATAAGTCAGTGCGGCGTTTTTTATTTTCGCTTCCGGATAAGGTTGTGTGCGCCAAGCGATGATTTTATAGTATCGATAACCGCGCCGGCGATTTTTCTTCTGAGAATGATCCGGCTTCCTGCTGCGAGGGCCAGCCAGGTGAATGCGTTGTAATCTGCCAGATTCATGATCAGTGATTCCACGCGGCGTTTCATTGGAGGTCGAAAATCTTCGATTACCTTTTCCGCAATTGACGGCCAATCTGATTCCGATGAAAACAGAGGCAGATACTTCTGACCTCGCGGCTTTAACACGGGGATAATCGGTAATCGATTCTTGAATTTTGTCGAATAAAAACGCGCACGTTGCTCCGGAGTGAGCGACGCATAACCATGCGTTATGATGTTCGTACTGTCTTCGGGGACAACGAAATGATCGCGCAGAAATTTTTCGCAGTTTGCACGTCCAAGGAAGAAATCGTGGATCCTGAACTCTTTGTGAAGAAACCCCGAAAAGCCTCCGAATGCTCCGCATGCAATTGCGCGATCGCCGGTTTCTTTGACCTCACTTCCGTCAGGCTGAATCACATTACGCGTCGGGGCGATGAGATACTGCCCCGCACAATCGTCGTCCAATGCATCAAGCAGCGCATCCGGTTTTACACGGGCCTGGTTAATCAATGCGCCCAGTGTACCGAATGCAACTTCTTTGAGGTTGTTGTTTGGCTTGTAATCGGGCTCAACCCCCGGAAAAGGATCGATCATCAGGATTGTACTTTGAAATGTATTAAACCTGTTGAACAACTTTGGATCGTGTTGGTTAGTGAGTTCGGCAAGCTCCTGGCGGACGTGCTCAAATGGTTCGTTGTTGAGCATTCCACCATCAACAGCAAGTGATTCATATTCGCCTTCGGGTAGGGGATTCCTGAGCAATGTCTCACGTAACCATGAAATGTCATTGACATGCCGGGCCTCGCGAATAACCTTCCTCGCCTGGAGGCCAAGTGGAAATGCACCGGTAGCCATCGCAGCATCGCGCGCGATTGCGACCGATGTTCCTGTAAAAAAGTCAAGCGGTATCCATCCGTCATTAGCGTATTCTGTCCGGTTGAGGACAAAACGTGCGTAGTCGTTGTGGCGATGAATAAAGTATGCACTGCGTTCATCGTTCGCGCTGCGAAAGAAAAGGTTGTACCAGTATCCGCGAAGGTTACTAAGTGTCAGAAATATCCTGAGATTTTTATTGAAATACGGTCGGTCTACATGCGAAGGTGTATCCAGTACAAGTGCGCGGGTCGCGATTTCTTCGATGAATCCCGAATTCAGAAATGAGCGTATTTTTCCCTTGCTGATATCATTCGTATCAAGCATTTGTTCGAAAACATCTTCTCCCGTGAGATCAACCCACGAGTGATAGAACCGGTTTTCCGGGCGATTGTTTAACAAGTTCGTTTCGTCCGCGCGTGTAACCGGTGGTAGGGGGCTCACAGCTGCTGCCGCGCTGATAACGGCGGTCATTCCACCTGCACTGGCCCCGCCGATAATCGGAATGACAACACGATGCGTTGGGATATCCGCGTCGCCGCGCTTTCGTGCCTGTTCCCATTCTTGCAGCGCTTCAATAAGATAATCCATCACGCCGGCAGTGTATGCACCGGCAGAAACTGCGCCGGCCATGCAAAGTCCGACATAAAAGGGTTCATCGTGGGGGTTAGCGCTCGTCTCCATAAGACGGGGTAATGTGAACGAACATATCGAAAAACAAATTGCGCGGCAACCTGATTTTCCGGGATGTCGGCTTAGCGTTTCGAAGCGAGGTCGAACTGTTGTTATTGATCGGTGCCTGAGTCGGCAGGAATCTCAGATTCCCCCTTCTCCTGAGATGCCAGGAAACGCGCAACGCGTGTGGCATTTGTTATGAGAAGCCAACTAATAGCGACGGAAATAAGATTTATGACAAGTTCGCGAGGCTCTTTTTGCATAACAAAGTCTGATTCACGGTCGTAGGTTGAGGCTACTGATGCATGGAAAAGTGTGTAAAGGTTCACAAGGGCTGATCCAATGTTCCGGAGAAGGAAAAAACCGCCTATAACCACCACGCCGATTCTTGTCAGCGACACTGCATCGATTCGGTCAAATGAAATGTGATCCTGATCAAACCCGGTTGGAAGTCGAAGCATATCGATGATCGGATCGGGTCTGAAAACCAGGTAAAAAAAGAATGCGATCATCGCCAGTCCAAGTGCGATGGCGCCGAGGACGTAAAACCAGTTGAATTCAAAAAGAATCAATCCAATATAAAAAGGCACAGTGAAAAGACTGCTGAGAAGGGTATAGAGCCCAAAAAGTTTCAGCATTAGTCTGAATAGATCGCGTACGCTCATAGTAAGATTTAGGGATTTGGTAAAGCAAGTGACTCACATCGGGATGATGGATACGTCAAAAGTAAGAAAAAAACCGAACATTGATGATTCCTCGCCCAACTGCAATGAAAGGTTTTGGTTCGTTTGGGGCTGTTTTTACATTTTATGAATTATAAGTATAAAAATAGTTGTATGACTATATTTATAGTCATATTTTTGAGGTATGGAGATTCGTGAACTTACCAGGGCTGAAGAACAGGTAATGCAATATGTCTGGAAGATTGAGCAGGGATTCCTTAAGGATATTCTGGATCAATTCCCGGAACCCAAGCCGGCATATACCACGGTTTCTACAGTGATTCGTGTGCTCGTCAAAAAGGGGTTTCTTGGCTATAACTCATTTGGCAAAATAAACCAGTATTATCCCCTGGTCTCAAAGCAGACGTATTTCAAAAACAGGGTGAAACCGATTATTTCCAACTATCTCAAAGGTTCGCCCTCGAATATTGTATCCTATTTCTCAAACGCAGATCTGAGTCTGACTGAGCTTGAAGAAATCCGAAAGCTTGTGGAGGTGCGTATAAAAAAGCTGAAGAGCAAAAAGAAATGACGAGATGAATAACTTTTTCGCATACCTGTTCGAAGTCAGCGTTTGCATTGGAGTCTGGTACCTCCTGTATTGGAGTTTGTTGCGGCGCACGACATTCTTCGTGCTTAACCGATACTACCTGGTGATGACGTTGGTGCTTTCATTTGTTATTCCGCTACTCGAAATCACAGATACCGGTCTGAGACATCAGATTTCGGAGTACATTTACCATGTAGAAGATGCTGGTGTTCTAGCTCCGGAAATACACGAGGACGGAGTTGTACAGGTACTGGAATTCGGCGTTCCGGCTATTGAACGTTATGGAACGATACTGTACATCGTAGTAGCTGCCTTTCTCGGCGTACGACTCGTTCGAAACGTAGCGGCCCTGGTGTATGAACGCTCAGGAAGTTACGAGATGCTGGATGGATTGAGGGTTGTCAGGACCAAACATTCGAATCCTTTCTCATTCTTTGATACCGTGTTTCTGCCAAAGGGATCGAAGGACCAATCTGTATTTGATCATGAACGTGTTCATATTGAGCAACAACATTGGATAGACCTGGTAATCGTAGAACTTGCCGTGGTTATACTTTGGATGAATCCTTTATTGATTTTTGTCCGCCGCTCAATCAAACTTCAACATGAATATCACGCAGACGACGTAGCCTTCGCCGAGTCACCTTCTCCCGAAATTTATCTTTCCTGTTTGTTAGCGCAGTTTGGCCCGGTGAATGTGCCCGGCCCTGCAAGTCAATTTTTTTCAAACAACCTTAAACATCGAATCATTATGCTTACAAAAAAGAACAGTCCACGGCCCATGGCTCTGGTTTATGCGTTAGCCGTTCCTTTATGTGTATTCCTCCTTACTGCATTTTCTGTTGGTGAGGATCGTACGCTCGTACCATCGTCGGCGATAACGCTCGTAGTCGATGCGGCACACGGAGGCACTGATACAGGCGCTTCATCATCAGGTGTCTCGGAAAAAACTATTACGCTTGCCGTTGCGAAACAAGTTCAGATTCTCGGCAAGGAACTTGGAGTGAATGTCCTTCTTACCCGTGATGGCGATCACAATTTGTCGCTGGCCGATCGGACAAATTTCTCAAGACGTAATAACGCTGATGTATTTCTTTCTCTCCATATGAATGTCGATCCCTCGGACCCGGAAACAAATGGAATAAATTGTATGATCGCAGCGAATGAACGTAACACAGAAGTCCAACGGCTGGCAGAAAGCCTGAATGACCAGCTTCAACGCGTAACCGGGATGAGTTTCCGCGGAACAAAAACGGGAAATCCTTACGTGTTGAAAAACAACGCTGCACCGGCCGCGATAATCGAACTTGGTTACCTGTCGAATAGCAATGACCTGAATTTCATGAAAGACGACCGAAATCAGCGAACGATTGCATCAGAGATTCTGAAATCAGTGATTGCTTTCAAAAAAGACTGAGATAACACTACATCAGGAAGGTAAAAAGACCGGTTCGTGAACATTCTGGGTCATGACCGGTTATTCCGTTTTTATTGTTGATTATTATTCTGCCGCAGAACGTGGGAAGACCAACGTAAACTTGGTACCTGATCCAATACGCGAATTCACGAGCACCTCTATACCATGAAAATCTGCAATGGTTTTTACAATCGGCAGTCCAAGCCCATGACTATCGTGGTCGGATTGGCGGAATTGTTTGAACCGGCTGAAAATCACCGACAGGTTTTCGGGAGCAATACCCGATCCGTTATCCTGGATACTCAATTCGTAACTTCCTCCGGCGATTTGACCACTAACTTCGATCATCCCGCCTTCATTAGTGTATTTGATAGCGTTGTTAATGAGGTTAAAAAGCATCGTATGCAGCAGCGCCTTGTTGCACCCGTTGAACGCAAACGGTGATACATTTTCGTTTCTGAAAACAATGTGCTTCATTTCAAGACGGTCTTCAATTTCTTCATGAACCTCATCGATCAGTCCGGGAATTGAAACTGAATCCTGTCGGATGAATTGATTGTTTTCAATCCTGGAAATCAAAAGAAGGCTTTGAACGATGCTCTTCAGACGACTCAGACTCTTTTGCGATTCGATTAACTTGACCTCGGCCTCTTCGGTGAGGCTGGAGTGGTTGAGGAGGTTTTCAAGCTTGGTTTGAAGGATCGAAACCGGCGTAAGCAACTGATGCGATACGTTCGAAATAAACTCGCGTTCTTTTATGAAGACGGTCTCCATTCGATCCATCATGGAGTGGATAGTCTCATCCAGGTATTGAAAGTCAGTGGTTGTAGTCTCGATTCGTTCGTGATTGAACGACGTTGGGTCCCGGGTAGTTCGCAGCTTCCTGATCACTTTCTTGAGCGGAGAAAGGATCAGACGCGTAAATGCGAAGTCGCTTATGGTTGTAATGATTGAGATAATCAGCAACGTATAAAGCCCGAATTTTTTCAGTGTGGATTCGATGTCGCGGATTGTGGCAAGACTGCGCGCGACTTCCAGAATGTATTGTTTCCCCTGGATCGAAAATGTATGAATCAAGACCCGATATTCTACAATCTCATCTTCTACCTGCCGTGGACTGTTTTCGATTGTATTTGTCTCCGGGACAGAATCATTTTGTTCCAGAGAAATAAATTCTTCCTTTAACAAATTATAACTGCCATAACTGCTGCCGGATCCTTCTTCGATAAACGCCGTGATGCCTACTTCGTCGATGATGTCCAGCACCTGATCGCGTTTCGCCTGAAGTTCGAGATCGGTATTGATGATCGTGATGTTACGTATCAACAAGGGAAGCAATAACACGAAAACGAGAATAATGGCGAGCTTTGAAAGCGTGTTGTAAAGCGCGAATTTCGCCCGAAGCTTCATCTCAGAGGTTTACACGGTAACCAACGCCCCTTACCGTTTCCAGCCACGGGGAGTCTTCGTGAGCCTGGAGTTTCTTTCGGATGTTCTTGATGTGAACGTCGATGTAATTTGAATCGCTGACGTCGTCGAGGATGTTGCCCCAGATATGCTCAATCATCTGCACACGGGTAAGTACCTTGTTCTTATGCAAAACCAGGTAATGCAGGAGGTCGAATTCTTTTCGCGTAAGCGGGACATCCTTGCCATCGTAGGTAAGCTTTCGCGCAGGAATATCGAGAAGAAATCCGCCAACCCACACCTGCGCGTTCTTCAGATTAAACTTTCTGCGGACGATAGCCTGCATTCGTGCGTGCATTTCGAGCAGCGAAAAAGGCTTTGCAAGGTAATCATCGGCGCCGAGGCCCAGACCCATTACTTTATCGTTCACAGAATTTCGTGCGGTGATAATGATAAATGCAGCGTCTTCATTGGCGAGTTTGGCCTCACGGAGAAGATCCATTCCATCGTAGTCCGGTAATCCGAGGTCAAGCAGGACAAAATCAAAAAGGTTCACGGCAAGTTTTTCGGCCGCGTCGTGTCCATTGTACGCTTTATGACAAACGAAGTTTTCTTTCGTAAGATACAACTCGATCTCATCAGCCAGACTTGTTTCATCTTCAACGATAAGTACATTCATGCAAGCTATCTTTTGCTGTTGATTGTATAGTAGATACTGGATGTCAAAAAGAATTGAGGTTTCGAAAAGTATCCGGCCAGGGAGTTGACGGGAATCGAATACCTCCCACTGGTTTCCAGTGTCCAGTTGCCACGCGTATATGTTATGGGCAGGCTGACTTCGTAGCTCATCATCTTGAAGGCACGGCTCTCGCTTTCGATCACTGTGGTTTCGATTATTGTCTCTGTGCCATTGTTGTTCCCGTTCCCATTTCCATTATTCCCATTGCCATTTCCATTTCCATTTCCGTTACCATTTCCACCAGCATTGCCTTTGCCGTTTCCGGGATTTGATGGTTTCCCCTTTGGGACAGTTATTTCTTCCGTTATCAGATATTGCCTGAAGAATGTCTGCGTGCCTGCAATGATACTCAACTGTGGATCGATGGAAACGTCTCCGCCGATGAATTTTCCCAACGCAAAGTATCGTGAATTATCAAGGATGAAGAAAATGTCGCTGACGTCATTTCCAAAAATGTATGTGGCCCCGGCTTTGGAATAAAGAATAGACCAGTCAAATCCAACGGATGCTGATGCGGCGTTGGCTACAGAGGACTTTACGAGTTCCGTATTCTCATTGAAGAAGTACCTGCCATAACTAACCGACGCATCCCATCGGCTTGAAATATTGATGTTGTATCCAGCCATTAAGTCGACTTCATCCGGGAAGTCGGTTGAGCCGGTAATGTCGTAACCCATGGCTGAGATCCAGAACCCTGACCTATGAAGATAGGTTGCATCAATTCCCAGAAACGGCAGCGAACGCGCCTGATATCTGCCGAGGAATGACGAGTTGTTTCCGTATGAAAGTCCGAATGAAAGATAATTCTTTTCTTTTGCAAGCGAATCCGGACTGTTCGTCATCAGGGAATCTTCATTGACCATGGCGAACGCATTGCCTGCAAACGCGGCGAATACCACAAGCAAGAATATGCTTGTGAGAGACGTGCGACTCGATGGCAACCGTGATCCCTTTTTCATCGTTGGTCAACGTTATTTTCTGCCATTGCCCGGTTTTACGGGACGTTTAGTAGGCCGTGCGCTCTGGGGCGGTCGGGCACCTGAAGGTCGTGCTGAAGATGGCCGTCCCTTCGTGACTTTTGTCGGCTTCGCCTGCCGCGTGCTTTGAGGAACAGCCTTCACTTTTTGTTTAGCCTCGGGTTTATTACTGCTGACCTTCTGGTCTGGTTTTTCCTGGTCAGGTTTTACATCTGGCTTGGTCTCGGTGGCAGTCTGCTTCTCCCCCTCTTTCGCATCTTGCGCATAGAGGGCCTGAATATTGAATGTAAAGAAAAGGGCCAGAAAAAACCTTATGTTCATGCTGCTAAAGTAGATATAAACCACAGGAAAAGCAGGGTCGGAAAGCGACAATGGGAGCCTCCGAAATGACATGCGAGGGATTTGAGGATAAAATGAAGGGTGTGATGGCTCACACCCTTCTATAAAACCCCACTCGGCTCAAGCCCCGATTAAAACCAATTCTACAACTTAGTCGTCAGTCACGTAGGCTGTTAAGTAAACTGGTGACGAGCGGCAGCAAGTTGGACCTGAGCTCTTTTTCTTGCGTCCGCGCCTTGAATAATCAAGTATTTAAAGATCGCCGGACATCATGAAGGGAACATGAAGGATTGGACCCCGCGAGGGAAATCCGGAATATATTTTCGATTAATGACCAATACGAATCGGGCGGCGGATTCGGCAGGGTGACGGAACTGGCCGTCGCGCGCGTGCATGAAAGATCTTCCCCTCACGAGAAGTCACCCTTGAACGATTTCTCTGCACGGCACAACTTTGGTTTGTGTGCTTCGCACAGGAATCCGAATGTATCGCATATGTTTCAAGGGATCGATTCACCGATACCTCTTGCGACGACGGATCCTCCTGGCTAAAACCACACACAGCACTCAGGAAGAGAATTGGAAGAATGACGACCTTCTTCATCTCTAAAGATTTTCTTGTTTGAATTAACGTTGCCGAGATGAAGGAACTGTGAATCGCTGCTTCGAAGTTGTGCAGGCGGGAGTCTAATTCGCTTCCCGATCGATTAGTTGCGCATAGCCATCTTCAGGATTTCAGTTCGTTCCTCGCTGTCAAGCCTGACCGGATTTAATTTGTTGTCGGTGACCTCAGCTATTTGTTCGAGCAGACCCTCCGGTACGCCAACGTCAGCGAGTGCCGGAATCTTCAGTGCCTCGCGCAGCTCACCAAGGAAGTTTACAAGGAAGTCGTGATAGTATTGATCACTCTTTGATTCTGAGCGTGCGAAAATTTTGCCGACATGTGCAAACTTCGCCAACGCTTCGGGATTGCTGTTTGTCTTTGTCAGTTTGTCGATCGTCAACGTGTTGCAGGCGTACATCAGTGAACTGCAGATGACACCATGCGCAATCGGAAATCGCCCCCCAACAGACGATGCATACCCGTGAACAAGGCCGAGTCCGGCATTTGCAAGCGTAATTCCGGACAAATAAGCCGCGAGTGCCATTCCTGATCTTGCCTCGATGTTATCAGGTTGTTGATATGCCAACTGCAATGAGTCGCGCACTCTGGTTAATCCCTCAACGCAAAGGGCATCTGTAATTGGAGACGCACCGGTTGAAACATAGGATTCCAGCAACTGCGTGAATGCGTCTATACCCGACGTTGCGGTAACCGACGGAGGACAACTCGTGATCAGCAACGGATCGATGACTGCAACATTTGGAATGAAGTTGTCGTGGCGGAGCGAACGCTTGAACCCATGTTCACCAACTTCAGAGAGGACTGCATTTTTTGTAGCCTCGCTTCCGGTTCCAGAGGTTGTCGGAACAGCAATGAACGGAACCTTTGTGCCCGGATGAATTCCGGATCCAACACCCTCTAAATAGGTTTTTACCGCTTCACGTAGAGGTATCATTGCTGAGATCGCCTTACCTGCGTCAAGTACGCTACCGCCTCCAATGGCCACCACAACGTCAACGCGCTTGTCCGCCGCACTGGTGACGATCACATCTATCATTTCAGGAGTAGGCTCTTCAGATACTGTGTATCGGCTAACGTCCAGGCTATTCGCGGCAGCCTCCGCATAGAATCTGGAGGCAAATAACGACGCTTCAAATGACTTTGCGCCGGTAACAAGCAAAATGGATCGCCCGAACTTCCGGATAAGTCCAATAAGTTTCCCGGCCTCACCTGCTCCGAAAAACAACCGCGGTGTTCGTGAAAGCGTAAACGACTTCATTTTGCAGCGGGAAATAACAACGTGTGTTTCCTGCCTTCACGCGGTTTGCTCATCCACAACGCAACGGTGTCCCTCCACTGCAGGTAATGCGGCGTTTCTTTGTGCGCATTGACAGCCTCCTGAGTTGCATAAACTTCATACAGAATGAATTTCGATGGGTCAGAATCATCCTGAAGCACATCAAACCTGAGATTTCCCGGTTCTTTGATCGACTGCTCATGATTGAGACGCGTCGCCTCTATAAATTCAGCAATTCGATCGCTGTTTACGTAAACGTGTACGAGAGTGGCAAACATGGAATTTTGTTTTCGCCAATTTAGCAAAAAGGAGAAGCGACGCGTAGCTATTCGGCTCTTACGGTAGTCAATAATCCGTCTTCGACCTGAACCACACGTTTCAGGTGGGTTCGGATTGTGCCGATCTTACGTGCGGCGAATGCACGGACATCAGGATCGGACCCTTCAGTGGCCATTAACGTGAGCTGACCCAATGCAGCTTCGTTTATCTTTCGAAGTTCGGTTATTACGGCTCTGTCGAAATCCTGGCGCGGGGTTTCCCGAATAACCGCCAGTCGTGAAGCATGATCCTGGCTCATTTCCGTTGGCAGACGGACTTCCTCGCTGCGCGCAACTTCGGTCAGGTCCTGAGCAATCGTTTTGAACAGATTGGTATCTTCTTTTCCAAGATTGACGACTTCGGAGGCGTATCCTGATTGCCCGGCAAGTTGTAGCAATGCCAGTTGAAACATGTTCAGACTTCTCATTTCAACCAGAAAGATTGCATCGCCAAGCCGTTGAGGATCTTCAAAATTGCCACGATTCTTTTGAATCGCTTCATCATAGGTGGTTGTATTGGAACAACACGACAGCGTAGCAGCAATAGCAATCGTCAGCGAACAGGAAATTCGTTCAGGAAATCTCATGGTACCTATGTCTAAAGTCGACTTGTGTCGATCAGGGCAAAAAAAGAATGCCTGAATGGAATCCGCGTATACCTGCTAATTCAGGTGCAACGGCGAAAGTTGGGAAAGGAAATAAAGATAAAGGATGTTGCAAACACCACCGTAGTCATACTCCTTGAAGTAAATTGCCGAAGCACCGGCCTCCTTGATAGAAGGCAACTTTTCGGGTTGAGGTGTTCCCGAGTGCACGATCACGGGAATTTGACCCAGCGGATACTTTGCTTTGACCTGGCGAAGGAATTCGATGCCATCCATGTGCGGCATATTCAACTCAACGAAAATAAAATCAGGGACTACTCTTTCAGATGTCATGATTTCCATCGCCTCTATTCCGTTTGCAGCAATGCAGCACACCGTGTTTGGTGATACATCGCGCAATGCCCGGGCGAATATCGCCTGATCTGCAGGATCGTCTGTTACCAGGAGACATACGTTATTGTCCGACCGCTGACCCATATCTTCACATTTTATATCGCTGAAAAAGAAACAATCCCCGTGCCGGGACCAATAAAAAAAACGAACCCGGTGCATATCGGGCAGACAACGCACATAAACGCGTTGTCCGCCGGCAAGGATTTGTATACTCATAACGACACAAGGGGCCGGTCGATACGCACAGATGCTCTTTTCTTTACAAGGTAAAGTTTCGATAAGTAGCCGGAATATGGAATAAGTTGAATCCAAAAAAATGGCAGCGCTATTGTTGTGCACACATGAGACAACGGTACGGGTAATGATGTGAGGTGTTGATTCTACATCTGTCGTGGGAAGAAACGATGTGCGTCGTTGATGAACTCCATCTGCGGTTTAGTTTGTTCACTAAGGTTTCTTGCTTCAGTCAGCGTAGTGTAGACTCCGTATCAGTGCATTGATACGCTGTTCGATAATCGTACTTTTTGAAATGAAGCGGCCTTTACTTCTTTGCCTGAATTCGCGCAGGAGTTGCAGAAACTCCCATTTGTTTCCGACCCGCCTGTGTAGCCCGGCTCCGGTTTCGATAACTTCTACCGGAAAAGCCAAACGACCCTTCTTACTGACTACTTTTACGTTGCCGTTTTGATTGTTGACAATAACCTTGGCTTTCACATTGATCTGCTCCATAACTCACGGCCGTTTAATTGAACAAACTCCGCAAAGTTCTTAAAAATCAGTTCCAGCTCAAGCCGCCATCTTGTACTACTGCGCTCTACAGAGGTCAATTCCTGTATGTGTGAGTACGGTATTTGGGCGTTCCCCCTCTCCCGGAAAACCGGGCTCGGGGTCGGGCTGTCCAGGGCTCCGCTTCGCTTCGGTGCCGCGAAGCGCGTCACTAAACCCTTCCCATCCCTAACGCGGGTTGTCTGCCTGTATCAGCGCGCGTCGTATTAAGAAAGAATAACCCACGAGATATGTATGGAACGTGTCGCAAACTCAGCTTGAACGTCAGTCAAGTTCTTCCACATTGTCGATATAAAAACAATGTTCGTGACGCGTCATCCCAATGCGTGGATAATAAGCCACTGCCTTTGGTGCGGAGAGTAGAATCAATTTCCCGAGAGGAGCCTCTTCTTTGGTTCGCCGGATCAGAGCTTTTCCAATTCCCTGCTTTTGATAACGTTCGTCAACCGCGAGATCGGAGAGATACGTGCAAAACGCGAAGTCGGATACAGATCTCGCAACGCCAATCAACTTGCCATCAAGGCGTGCCGTCACAATAAGGTTGGCATTGGCGATCATTTTTTCAAGACGCGGCAAATCATCTACCGGGCGCCTCTCACCAAGCGTTGATGCATTCAGGACATCGCGAAATTCTTCTGCGCTAAGATCTGATTCGCGCGCGTACACAACTTCCATAGCTTTTTTTTGGAGTCAAAATTAAAGGATCGGCCGATGTTACGGCTGCTGAGACTTCTTTTTAATCATCACAAAATAGTTTGTGTTGACCCCATGCCTTTTCGCGTCTGCACCTGGAAGAACAATTGTCCCGGCCGGGTAATCCTTTGTGAAGATATCATAGTAAAAGTATTGCGCGACAATCTGTTCATCGGTCTCCTTCCTGAAATCGCGTAGCCATCCCGGTATCGTCGACGTCATCAAATTATCCAGTTTCTCGTAGGCAACAATCACCGTGACAGGTTCATCAACTACGAAAGAAAGATAATTGGTTCCAACGCTGGCAGAATCCTGAAACGGCGTTTGGATCAATGGAAGTCCACGGTATCGTTTCGGCACGGAGCTCAACGTTATTTCTGTGTCACCTCGTTCGGAAAACGGTAACTCTCCCGGTGATGCTATCGTCACAGGAAGCGTTTTCCCGCTGATAGTTTTCGCTTCGGTGATAACTACATCGTCGCGTGATTTTTCCTTAACCGTTAATGTTAATTGTTCCTTCCGCTGATCTCCGTATTCATCCTGAAGGCGTAAAATGAGCTGATAAACGCCGGCCCTGGTCGGAATTCCGCGAATAAGTCCGGACGGTTTTATACTTAGACCGGGCGGAATGACTGAATTGTGGGGATCCGCCGACATCGTGACTTTACCATTACCTAAGCCCGTCAATTGATGCGCGTACATTCTGCCGGTGATCGCAATTGGGAGAGCTGTTTGGATCAACTTCGGAGGTACGTCAACGCGAACCAGCGTGCTGGCGCTGACAGACTTTCCCTTGTTGTCAAATGCCGTTGCTGAAATGACGTTGTCGCCATTCGTGACGCGCACCGTAATCCGGAACGGTGATTTGGTCACCGTTTTGAAGGGTTTGCCATTGTGATTAAATACAACTTTGGAAATTGTTCCGTCGCTGTCGACAGCGTCCGCCTCAAATGTGATGCGATCGCTGCTTTTCACAATCTCACCGAACGCAGGAGACTTGAATCGTATTTGCGGATATGCATTGCCGTCGTTGACCTTCGAAAATGCCCAGGCCGGAAGATCATAACTTGATACAGCGGCCCACATGATGCCATGACCCATGTTGGCGAAAGTAGTAATGCGGGGATTTATGCCTTCGTGCCACTCCGCCGAATCAGCAGGCCAGCCGTTTCGTTGCCGGATGTCCGCAATATGCTTCCCAAGGTGCCTTGCCCACCAGTCCTGCTCACCGCGGAAAGTCCAGATTGGGATGTGTTTTATCTTCTCAGGTGCTGATCCGGTATAATTCATTCCCATTGGCATCGCAGCTGCAAAATAATCCGGATACATTTCCAGCATTTGCCACGTACCGGAAGAACCCATAGAGAAGCCGGTAATGTAAATGCGTTGAGGATCACCCTGATGGTTTTGAATCAGGTCACCGAGGACTGCTTTAAGATTTGCAAAGTGTTGTTTCCAGCCTTGCTTTGTCTTGGGCGCGACAATGTACGTTGGTATCGTCTGCTTATTTGCGCCGAAACGATGCCATACCCGCACCAGTGGGTCAACCGTTGTGCGAAGCGTCGCATGATAGTCTTCGCCGCAACATCCATGGAGTACAAGCACGACAGGATAACGCTTGCCTTTCTCCATTGTGTCGGGGGTGTACAGGTAGTATTCCGTGCTATCGCGTTTGCCCCATTTCCATTGAGGGAAGCCCTTGTAGTCGATACCCTGTGCGAAAATGACGCTTGTAAGGAGGATGAAAATGAAAAACAGGAGAGTCTTTAGCATGTTATCATGTTTTGAAAAAGTCAAAGTACACAGGTGCGGTCGTCACGGCATACTGCACTATACTGTTTTCAAAAGCCGGCGATCAGTTTCTCACACCATCACGTCATAGGTAAGAAGTAGAACTCCCGACTTGTATACATGGGTATCGACAAGTTGCAGGTTCGTCATCTGTTCATCCGTTTCGAACAAGGGAATGCCCTTGCCGAAGAGGACCGGATTTAGTTTGATGACAATGCGATCGACAAGTTTTTTCTGAAAAAGATAGCCCGCAAACTTTGCTCCGCCACAGAGATAAATGTCAGTATCAACTTTTGTCTTTAGATCCCTGACGAAGGCAGCCGGTTCGTCACTGATCACATGCACATTTCCGTTCGGATTCGCCGGAAGAGTTAATGACTTGGAGAAATAAAATGCTGCATGTGCGGGTAGGGCGCGTCTCCGGGCTTCATCCCGAACTGATATCCGAATTCGTAAGTTGCTCTTCCCATCACGACGGTGCCGTATGACTTAAGGTGTTCGAGGTACGCCGGGATGTGATCTCCCTCGGGCAGAAAACCCTCGACCGAACCATCGGTATGTGCGATGAAGTTGTCAAGAGTAATGGCAACATGGTAAACGAGTTTTGGCATGATGATCAGGTTTGAAAGACAAATCGCAGGTGAAGTTAACGGGCCTGTTTGAAAATACGAGATATTGTTGCTTGTTTAGTGCCATTAAAGTTGACCAGCTATGTTTGAGAAATCTTGTTTGCAACGCCTTTCAGGAGTTAGTTTAATTATCACGCCAATACTTTTATCCGTGGTTTTTCTGTTTTCCTGTTCCAGGCGTAAAAACGATGGTGCTGATGAACAGATTCGGATGGTCTCACCAGTTGAAACTGGTGATTCTATCAATTCAGTTGATGGAACTGTTTCGCTGAAAGACATCGCGTCGTATCCGCAAAAAGTTATTCTGACTGGTCTGAATGAACACCGCCTCGTGACGGTGTACAAACAACGGAAGCCGAACCAGGACAAAGGATCTGGCAGTTCATACTCCAGATACAATTACTATGACGACGACGAATACGTAGAACACTTCATGCCGGGTATCGATCTGATATACGGATACAATCTTATCAACATCGCCTACAGCGATCTGAAAAACAAACAACCCACTTTCCTGTTCAATCATCCTGTGCTGGTGAAGTCGCTTTATTATCCTTCGTTCGTCCAGGACTCCATTGACAAGAAACCCATCACGCGCGATTATTATCTGGTTTCAGTCTATGATGAGGACACGAATGCAGATACGCTCATCAACAAGCGCGACTTGCGTCGTTTCTATCACTTCAATGCATCGTGTACTTCGAAAACCCGGCTTATTCCCGCTGACTATTCAGTGGTACGTTCTCAATACGATAAGGGCAATGACTTCATGTATATTTTCGCCAGACATGATGCCGACGCCAACGGAAAAAGTGAGCCGACCGAGCCGCTTCATATTTTCTGGATAGATCTACGGTCACCTACCACAGCAAAACGACTATATTAGCGGCATGGCTCAAAAAAGCATGCGCGTTATTATCACCGGCGCGACCGGTAATCTCGGATCTGCAGTAAGGACCTGTCTTCTGAACGATGGCCATCACGTGAGTGCAATTGTCTCACCGGGAAAGAGTGCCACGCTTGATTCACACAAAAACCTTGACGTCTGGGAGGCAGATCTTGCGAACGAATCGGAGACCAACGATATCGTTGCAAAGATCGTCAGTAAGCACACATCAGTCGATGCAGCCCTTTTGATTGCAGGTGGATATGCGGGTGGATCTGTTGCCAATACCACGGATGAAAAGATCGACAAGATGGTCACGCTGAACTTCAAAACAGCTTATCATGTTGTTCGTCCGGTGTTTGAGCACATGAAGAAAAATGGATCCGGGAAAATTGTACTTGTGGGTGCGCGCTCAGCCATCTCGCCAGTTGAGGGAAAACATAGCGTTGCATATGCCCTGAGCAAATCGTTGTTGTTCACACTTGCAGAAATGTTGAATGCGGAAGGTTCACCGGCCGGAGTTGTTACTTCCGTGATCGTTCCGTCTACTATTGATACTCCCCAAAACAGATCTGCGATGCCGAATGCGGATTTTGGCAAATGGGTACTGCCAAAAGACATTGCTGCCGGAGTCGCATTCCTGTGTTCGCCGGAATCAACTGCGCTTAGAAATCCGGTCTTTAAAATGTATGGCGATTCCTGAACAGTCGCGTAAAAATCCCACATAAATAGGACATCACTGAAACTAAAGGCCGTCTGGAATCATCCTGGTAAAAACGGCCACCATGAGAAGTTTGTTTGTAATAATACTGCTACTCGCAGTCACTTCCACTTTTTCCCAGACGTCACAAAAAATCGCGCATGCCGACTGGGAATTGATCTTCTCCGAGCTTCCGGAGTACAAGACAATTGAATCCGAACTAAAATCTTTTGAAACGCAATTGCAGAATCAACTTGCCATGCGAAGCCGCGAACTTGAGGAGAAGTTCGAAGCGTATAGAAACCTGCCGCCCGGGACTGCCGAGCCGATACGTCGGGACAAAGAAACAGAGCTGGCATCGTTACGCGACAACCTGCAAAACTTCCGGCAGGATGCACAGGCTTCTCTGCAAAGAAAGCAGGAGGAACTGGTAACGCCGCTTTTCGAAAAAGTAGCGCAGGCGATCGAAAATGTGGCTCGTGAAGAAGGTTACGCTTACGTGGTTAATCCGCATGCTATGAATGGTGGTCGATTGCTTTTATTCGCCGATGACCGGTTTGATATTTCAGCCCTTGTCCTGAAAAAACTTGGTGTCACGTATCAACCAAAGCCAAAGGAACGAGCGGGTACAAGCCGTTAATAACCTCCGGTGCGTTTGGGGAGCAGGTGAAGAAAAAGGGAAATATCGTTCACGGATGGTCTTACATCCCGCGGCTTTCAATTCAGGTATTCTTTTTTACTCCGTTCAGGTGAATCAAAAATGTTGGGAGATCTTCGGGTTGCGCTGGCACGGTGCGGCCCGGGAGATTTGAGTTGGTGTGTTTAGTTTGGTTAAGACAGTCCTGTCCTGCGCTAGCGTGGACGGGACTTTTTTTTGCCTGCCAGACGGGACAGCTTTTTGTCGGACACCAGTACCCGACCTGCCGCTTTGTTTCCGATTCGCTGAAAAAAAGATAGGACTTAGGTTAGCCCACATTCAAAAAATAACATTGCGTTTTCATTCTTGCTTATTATGACTAACATTGGATTCGGCGGTCTCGTGCTGAGTACCTGCCGAAGAAAACATAAAAACATAACCTCATGTCAGACAAAGTTAATGTGGCACGTTCCCTGGGAGCCATCACCGGCTATTGGGAACCGCGCATCGCAGCAGAGCTGAATGGTCAGCATGTCAAGCTTGTCAAATTCAAAGGCGAATTCGTTTGGCATAAGCATGACGCAGAAGATGAAATGTTCTACGTGGTGAAAGGTTCTTTCGACATGCATTTCCGCGACAGAATTGTAACCATCGGCGAAGGGGAGTTTATCGTGGTGCCACGCGGCGTCGAACACAAACCTGTTGCAGCCGAAGAAGTTTCTGTTATGTTATTTGAACCAGCCGGTACGGTGAATACGGGCAATGTCGTAAACGAACTTACTAAAAACCACCTGGAAAAAATCTGATTCGCAAAACCTGATCTTAAGATGACAAGAATATTGAAGGCCATCTGTGTGGCATTATGTCTTCTGATTACCAGTGCGTGTACACCTTCGGAACGAGCTGACCTCGTCATTTACGGCGGCACGATCTATACCGTTGATAAAGCCAATAGTACAGTCGAGTGTGTCGCGGTTCGTGACGGGCGCGTGATTTTTGCCGGAGATCGAAAGGCTGGCGAAAAATACATCGGCGAGGAAACCAAAGTTGTGGACCTGCAGGGGAAAATGATGACACCCGGTTTTATTGAAGGGCATGGTCATTTCATGGGCATCGGTTACAACAAAATGCGCCTGAATCTCGCGTCGGCGACAAGCTTTGATGACATCGTTGAACAGGTGCGTGCCGCGGTTGCAAAAGCTGGACCGGGAGAGTGGATAATCGGTGAAGGGTGGCACCAGGACAAATGGGAGACCAGCCCCTCCGTTGTTGTTAAAGGCTTTCCTGTGCACAATGATCTGAGCGCAGTTTCCCCTGACAACCCTGTTTATCTGGAACACGCAAGCGGCCACGCAGCATTTGTCAATGCAAAGGCAATGGAGATATCCGGGGTAAATCAGTTCTCGAAGGAGTCACTGCTTGCCACCGAGGTTGCCGGTGGCGAAATCATCCGCGATACCAACGGTAATCCTACGGGCCTATTCAACGAGAGCCCGGCAATGGGACTAATCTACAGGCATATTCCTCAAGAGAACAACGATGAAAGAGCATTGACCCTTGCCATGCAGGAATGTGCACAAAATGGTATCACCAGCTTTCATGACGCGGGCGCGAGCCGCGAAAGCATCTCTTTGTTCAAAAACTTCCGTGAAAAAGGTTTACTTACGACACGTCTTTACGTGATGATCACCGGATACGATCGCGATCTTGTTTATGAGTACATGCGTTCCGGCCCCCATGTGGATGAGGAGGGCACACTCACAATTCGCTCGATCAAGCTCAACTGCGACGGTGCGCTGGGATCGCGTGGAGCATGGTTGCTCGAACCCTACAGCGACAGACCCGACACTTATGGCATGGCAACACTTTCAATGGACACCGTTCTGAAGACCGCGCAGATTGCGCTCGCCCATGGGTTCCAGGTGTGCAGTCACGCTATCGGCGACCGCGCCAACCGTGAAATTCTCGACAGGTATGAAGCTGCATTCAACGCGCAACCCGAAAACGCCAAAGATCACCGTTTCCGTATCGAGCACGCACAACACCTGCACCCTGCTGACATTGGTCGTTTCTCCGAACTCGGCGTACTGGCATCTATGCAGGCGATCCACATGTCCTCCGATCGCCCCTGGGCATTCGGAAGGCTGGGGAAAAAACGAATTGAAGAAGGTGCGTACATGTGGCGGTCATTGCTTGACAGAGGAACGAAAATAAT
The DNA here is from genome assembly GCA_023428695.1 of Bacteroidota bacterium. Classification (GTDB taxonomy): domain Bacteria; phylum Bacteroidota; class Bacteroidia; order Cytophagales; family Cyclobacteriaceae; genus Ohtaekwangia. Next base: position 460,851 of record JAEYWY010000017.1, on the reverse strand, counting down.
TAACGGTACCGACGCGCCGGTTGAGCCACTAAACCCGATTCCATGTTTCTTTGCATCGATCACAAGAAAGACGCTCAAAGGACTCCCTGAAGCTGGTTACGAACCCACTCAGAAAATGACACGCGAAGAAGCGTTGCGATCCTATACTATCGATGCTGCCTTCGGTGCGTTTGAGGAAAACATCAAAGGTTCGATCGAAGTTGGAAAGCTTGCTGACTTTACAATCTTCTCGAAGGATCTGATGCGTGTTCCGGAAAGTGAAATTCTGTCTACACAGGTGAGTATGACTATTGTTGGAGGGAAGGTTGTGTTTGATGCGCAGCGAAATTGAAAGTTGAGGGTTCCCGCCGACGCGAAACGCTCTGGCCGGCAGGCAGGTTTCAGGTTCCTTTGAAGGAGAGGTGCGGTTAAATTAAATCGTGATAGCCACAGAAGTATGGGGCCATTTCTAATTTCTAAATTATTCCCAGTTTCTAATTGAACGCCAAGGTCGAACACGGCAGGTGTGCCGGACAGCAGCGAGCGAAGGACCTGGCCGAGCGTAATTGGCAAGAATGAATTGTTTTTTCGAATAATGCTCAATCCACTTGTACAGGGTTCAGTAGGAAGGCGACGACAAGGGATAATTTCTGATTATAGACAATTTCTGACTACGTGGGACCAACTCTCTTTGTGCGCCATTGCGTCTTCGCGACTTTGCAGTAAAAAACACCCGCGTTAAAGATTCTCGAAACTCATTGTGATTCGGAGAAATAAAAAAGGGCGGTCACCCGCCCTTTGCAGCAAGCCGGCTATTCAACACTACGTAGAAGTTTCGCCCCTTAGTGATGCAATCCCTTTACGAGATGGCAATCTGACGTGCAGGTTTGATCTTGGCGTCTTCGCGTTTCGGCAGCGTCAGGTATAGAATTCCGTCGTTATACCGGGCGCTGATTTTTTCAGCGTCAACTTTCGATTCAGGGATATTGAAACTGCGCTGGAACGATTGATAGTTGAACTCACGTCTCGTGAAATTCAGTTTCTCGTCTTTTTCTTCGTGTTTGTCTTCAACAGCGCACGAAATCGTAAGCACGTTGTTGTCCAGCTCAACCTTGAAGTTATCGCGCTTCATGCCTGGTGCGGCAACTTCAATCAGAAATTCGTCATTTGTTTCCGCAATGTTCACCGATGGCAACGTTCCACCACGTACACGCCAGTCAGCAACCGTAGAATCAAGAAAATCGCGACCGAAGAAATCTTCAATCAGCGACGGTAGTGCAGGAAAAAGATTTCCGTTGGTTCTTACTAGTGTTTTCATAATCCAAATCCTCCTTTTAAGTTGTCGTTTGGTGTTATAAACTCTGATGCGATCGCACAGACCCTGAATTCAAAAAGCATACCGTACCGAATTAACACTTGATTCCTGTTCTTTTGTCAGCCTGACATTGGCTGCGGGAATTGAAACGAAAAAAATGTCACCATAGCGCTGACAATTTTTCACCCGATTCATTAACAGAATTTGTTTTTGTGTGACCGTGGTCACAGGGATTACCCTTTCAAAAGCTTTGTTTGCATCGGCGTAAGTGATTAAATTTAATAGCAATGAAAGGCATTTGGAAATGGATGGTAGTAATCGCGTTGGGTGGTGCGGCTGGCTACCTGTACTGGTTTTACATCGGATGTAACAACGGATGCGCAATCACATCTTCACCGTTAAACAGTACCGTGTACGGTGCGATAATGGCCGTCCTGCTTTTCAACGGTATCGGCACCGGTTCGCCCGGGAAGAATCCCGATAGCAGCAAATAGCACCGCGCGCCTGGCATGACGCTGCGTTTCCATCTATTTCAAAAACCATTACATTTGCGCTTTATCAAATTTGACCTGCTATGTCAGCGCCTGCGCAAACTGCGGACAAGACACGCGTCCTCATGCATGAAGACTGGGCAATTGTCGTCCTTGGATTTATTATAATCGGTATTGTCGTCTCTGGATTAAGTGTTCCTGTTCCAAAGTTCTCGTGGTCGAATTCGCAGGGGCTTTTGCACGTACTTCGTCCGGAGAATCTCGGATTTGCAGCAGCACAATTCGGCTTTGTCTATGTATTTGCCGTTGCAGCAGCGTGGCTGACGACGGGTCGGATAACGAACATGCTGCTGGTCTTTCCGGCCATTGCGTTGCTCACATTTATAGCGTTGGTTCTGGCGGGGAATGAAACAGTGAAGTCGCTGAACCTCGAGGCCGTTATTTTTAGTCTTGGAACCGGTCTCCTTGTCAGTAACGTGTTCAACCTTCCTGAATGGTTCCGGAAATCGCTCAGCGCCGAATTGTTTGTGAAGATCGGACTCGTGTTACTTGGAACAAGTGTGATATTTTCAGACATACTGAAAGCAGGGGGGCTTGGACTCGTACAGGCGTTGCTGGTTGTGGTTGCAGTGTGGTATTTCGCGTACTGGCTTTGCAAAAAACTCCGTGTCGATGATGATCTTACAATGATGATTGCAAGTTCGGTTTCAATCTGCGGCGTTTCGGCTGCGATCGCGACCGCAGGCGCAATACACGGGGATACACGAAAACTCTCTTATGTGATTTCACTGGTGCTCATTACTGCCATACCCATGATGATCGTAATGCCGTGGGCGGCGGGAGCACTCAATCTGCCGGAAGCAGTAACGGGCGCATGGATCGGCGGAAGCATCGACACGACTGGTGCAGTCGTCGCATCAGGAACGCTGGTGGGCGACACTGCTCTCAAGATTAGCACGATCGTCAAGTTTTCTCAAAACGTTTTGCTTGGTGTTGCGGCCTTTGCAATCAGCGTATACTGGACGTACACCGGTCGCGACGCCGTCGACGGAGTCAGCGAGAAGCCCACGCTTTCCGTGATATGGCAACGATTCCCGAAGTTCGTTCTCGGGTTTGTAGCTGCCTCACTGCTGTTTTCCTTCGTACTGTCCGCAGAAACAATTTCTAATGTCAAATCAAGTTTGAAGAGTATTCAGACATTGTGGTTTGTGCTCGCGTTCACGAGTATCGGCCTTGAAACCAGGTTTTCAGATCTGTTCAATGCACAGGGCAAAAAGCCGCTGATTGCTTTTGTCACAGCGCAATTCTTCAACATCCTGTTCACACTGGTAATAGCGTGGTTCCTGTTTAGTTAACTGCTCTTTCTTACTATGTTGAAGTTGAAGAAGGGAGTCTGAAACTTACCCCAGAGCCGAAGCCATATTGGCAGTAGTTGCTCCGTTCCCCGCGCCGTCGTTATGTCGCCAAGGTCTAAGATGTTTTGTTCTCTCCATCCAAATGATCGGAGAAGTCCTTGTACGGTTTCTTTTGCCGAAGCATCGTTTCCGCTTATAAAAACATTGTGATCCCCATCAATCAGAAGAGGGTTTGCCATTATCGCAGCGGTCATCGTGTTGAGTGCTTTAACAACCCGTACTTCCGGGAATGTTCGTTGAATAAGTTCGCCAAGAGAATCAGTGTTTCCTGGTGAAAGCGTGGGTGGCATACCATTCGAAAAGTCAAGCGGATTCGCTACGTCAACGAGAATTTTTCCATTAATCGCCGGACCAGCAAGTCGCAACGCTTCTACGGACGCACTACCCAGTGTACAGTTGAAAACCAATTCTGCGTCTATTACACTTTTGGCATAGTCATCAAGGTCTATGCCATCGTGTTGTGTTAACCATTCACGCATGGGCGGATTGCCGTAGCGATCCGGCTCTTTTTTCGCGAGCGTTTTTTTGGAATCACGCGTTCCAATCGTTACGCGATGACCAAGGCTTGACAATCTTGCAGCGATCGTCTGGCCAACTATTCCGGTGCCAAATACAGCGATGTTCATATGTTGATTTGTTTGTAATGTGAGTGATTCAAAGTATCTTTAGTATACATACTATAATTTGTATAGTATAAAGGTATAATCGGTTTATGGCCTTGTGCAAGAACTGAACTGAATGATACAAGCTATCCTTTGTGACGGAATTGCGAAAAGCGGCGGATATCAAAGAAAAAAAGTCAAAAAAATTATGATAATCAACGGCAGGGAACGTGTGATCATGCTCAACGGGAAAGAGTACCATTGCGCCATGGACGTTACAATGGATTACATCGGCGGAAAATGGAAGACCGTCGTTCTGTGGTATCTGCGAAAGGATAGAAAACGATTCAGCGAATTGAAGAGACTCATTCCGAATATCACGGAAAAGATGTTGAGTCTCCAGTTGAAAGATCTTGAGCACGACGGTGTTGTAGCCCGCAAGGTATATCCCGAAGTTCCGCCACGTGTCGAATATTATCTTACGGAATTTGGAAAGACGCTCGTCCCCATGCTTGAGGAAATAGCAGCCTGGGGCAGGAAACTCACTGAAAAAAAAGGCCGCTATGTGGATCCCGGCCCGCGCAAATCGAAGTCCATGTGATACAACGGCATCGTTTTTTTGTCACGGACTGAAACAATCACTGACAAAACATGAGCCACGAAAAGTATCAATCATGTATCGATGCATGCCAGGCATGCGCGACAGCATGCGAGCACTGCGCAACGGAATGCCTGGGCGAAGAAGATGTCAAAATGATGATTGATTGCATCCGCCTGGACCGGCAGTGCGCGCTCGTCTGTTCCGCAACGGCGCGGCTGATGGGCATGGGTGCTGAGTATTCAACGCTGTTGTGCGGGCCATGCGCCGACATCTGTGAGGCGTGCGCCGAAGAATGTGCTAAACACGACGAAGACCACTGCCGCGCTTGTGCTGAGGCATGCCGAAAATGTGCTGAGGAATGCAGACGGATGGCCGGTCAGCACGTCGGCGCCTGAACCCGACGCCTTAATGCGAAGGTCTTATGCATGGTGCTTCCGAACGTAAATTGTGTGTTGCGTTATTGTTAAGGCATTTAACACAAGCATAATCTATGAATCTTATTACAAGCTGGGAACTCTCTTTGAGTAAGGATACTTTTGCGTTTGTGTAATTCTGAGAATTATTCTTAACAGGAAGAACCATGGGCGCCTTGTTCAAACGGTATAAATTCAGGTTTAGGTTCGCGTTGAAACCTTTCTTTGTCATGATAAGCGACAAGTATAAAGAAGTGCCTGATGCTGAATTGACAAAAAAGATTGCTCTCACCACAGAGAGGATTCTCGCTAATCCTGTTGAATATCTCGGCAACGACCTTCCTGATCCATCACTGTTAAAAGATGTGCTGGATGAAGTGTTTGATGACTTTGTTAAGGAGAGGGCGTTTCGTGAACGCAGCATTACACGTAAGCGATCCTGATCAATCCGAAAGTGCATAATAGCCCTGGTTAACAAACTGCGTTGTCATAATTAAAGATTCGTTAATGATCCAAAGCGCAAAGCGCGTCTTCACCTTACCTATTTTTGTGATATGAATTTAACATTGCCAGTTCCGCATGGCAAAGTTTAGGAAACGGGACGTCGATATTGTTATCATTTCCGACGTGCATCTTGGTACTTACGGATGTCATGCCGAGGAACTGCTTCGCTATCTCAAATCGATTCGCCCTAAGCGTGTTATTTTGAACGGTGACATTATTGACATGTGGCAGTTCAGCAAAAGGTACTGGCCGGTGCTGCATATGCAGGTCGTTAAGCACTTTACATCCTTGCTGACAAAAAATGTTCGAATCACTTACCTGACCGGTAATCATGATGAAATGCTTCGGAAATTTTCAGGATTCAAACTTGGGACGCTGAAAATTGATAATAAGGAAGTATTGAAGATAAACGGTAAACGTGCGTGGATTTTTCATGGTGACGTTTTTGACGTGACAATGAAGTATTCGCGATGGCTTGCGAAACTGGGGGCCTTTGGTTACGACAGTCTCATTCTCTTAAATTCATTCGTTAACGCGTGCCTCGTTTATCTCGGCCGCGAAAAGATTTCGCTGTCCCGGCGAGTAAAGGACAGCGTCAAGACTGCGATAAAATTCATCGATGACTTCGAAAAAACTGCGGCGGATATCGCAATCGACAATGGCTATGACTACGTCATATGCGGTCACATTCACCGACCCGAAATACGGGTCGTTACGACGCCAAAAGGCCAGGTGACTTATCTCAACTCGGGCGACTGGGTCGAAAACCTCACGGCCCTTGAGTTCGATGGCGTAAGCTGGCGGATCTACAGATATTCTGATGACAACGTTGCCAGTTCGTTAAAACTGCCGCGGAGGATTTCGGTAGCGCGTGATAACCGGGCAATTTTCAGAGAACTGGTGGACCAATTTACCCGTACGAAATGAAAATCCTGTACGCCGTTCAGGGAACCGGTAATGGACACATGGCACGCGCCGAGGATGTCGTGCCTGTTCTGCGAAAATACGCGGATGTAGACATCTTCCTGAGTGGAGCACAGGCTGATATCTCAATGCCTTTTGACGTCAGGTATCGGTCAAGCGGAATGAGCTTTTATTTTGGCAAGAACGGCGGCGTTGATCTCATCAAGACTATCAAACTCAACCGATCGCGGAGAGTCTACCATGAGATAAACGAGTTTCCTGTTTCGCGATACGATCTCGTCATCAATGATTTTGAACCAATCTCTGCCTGGGCCGCACGACTGAAGGGTATCCCATGTGTCGCCCTGAGTCACCAGGCTGCCTTGCTCGCGCCTGGTGTTCCGCGTCCGTCGCACTACGATCCGGTGGGCGCATGGATTTTAAAAAACTATGCTCCGGCTGACGCGCATGTTGGTTTTCACTTCAGCGCTTTCGCGCAGGATGTCTACACGCCGGTGATCCGTACAAGCGTACGAAGGGTTACACGGGCAAACAACGGTCACTATACTGTCTATCTTCCTGCGTATGATGACAAGAAGTTAATTCCCGTATTGTCGGCAATTCCGCATGTGAACTGGCATGTGTTCTCAAAGCATGCGCGCGCTAACTATAATGTTGGCCGGATATCTGTGCAACACATCAACAATGAACTGTTTGCAGCGAGCCTGGCGACATGTTGCGGTGTGCTATGTGGATCCGGTTTCGAAACTCCGGCCGAAGCAATGCATCTCGGTAAAAAGCTGCTGGTCGTTCCAATGAAAAAACAATATGAACAACACTTCAACGCAGCGGCGCTTGCTCAAATGGGTGTATCCGTGTTGAAGAAAGTGAAGAAAAAATATCTCGATGAACTTCAACGTTGGATCGAAACAGATGACAGACCCCAGGTCAGTTATCCCGACATAACTGAGAAGGCCGTTTGCCGGACGCTCGCCCTCGGTGAAAGATTAATATCTTCATGATGCGTAAACAAACTTCCTGTAACAATGCTTGCTGATATTGGCAAAAAGAATAAATGTCGCCGATACCGAGGATTTTGATTGTGGATGACGATGAGGACATTCTTGACTTGCTTCGGTACAATCTTACCCGCGAGGGCTACGTTGTTAAAACCACATCTGACAGCACAGCTGCAGTCCCGACTGCTTCTTTGTTTCATCCTGACCTTATCGTACTCGATTTGATGATGCCGGAAATGAATGGGATTGAGATATGCAGAAAGCTTCGCGTCGAGCCCGCCTTGAACGACGTCTACATATTCTTTCTCACTGCGAAATCGGACGAATACTATAAACACGCGGTGTTTGACGTCGGAGGAGACGACTTCATTGAAAAAGTCATCGGAATTAAACCGCTGCTAAGTAAGATTCGGTCAGTCCTGAGACTCAACTATGTTATCAGGAAAAGGCTTACGCGATTAAAAGAAGGATCACTTGAACTTGTCCGGGGAATTGGCACCGTGATTAGTCATGGTGCTGAAGTTCCGTTGAGCAAAAATGAATTCGAAATCCTTTTCTTTCTGGCACAAAACAAAGACAGACAAATTCCGGTTGACGAGATTGTTTACAGCCTCTGGGGTTCTCCAACTTTCATGGACGAGCCAAGTGTGCGAAGGTATATTCTAAGCCTTCAGCAAAAACTCGGTAAAGGGATTATCAGAGAAAACCGGTTCGGCCGTTACCAATTCTCACGCTAGCAGATCAGATTTCGATCACCCGCTCATATGCAAGACGACGATATACATTCGCGCTTGGCTTTGGAGTTCGTTTGCATGTGTCGGGGTCGACTTCAAAAAGACCAAACCGGAAATCCATGCCAAGTGTCCACTCAAAATTGTCCCACGCGCTCCAATGGTAATATCCGAGTATTGGTATTTTCTGGTGCAATGCGCGATGAATAACACTCATATAGTCTTTTAACGCCTTGACACGTTTTGTATCATCGTTGGTGCAGATGCCATTTTCAGTAATGATTATTGGTTTCCGATTCCTTTCCCAATAATGATTAACGTGCCGCCAGAGTCCTTCCGGATAGTATTCCCAAATGTCGTCACAAGGTTTTTCCAGTGCATGGAGCTTACCCGGGGTATACAGATTGGTAATCGGAAAAGGATCAAATCGGATGCGGGCGTAATAACTTATTCCTGTAAAATCGGACTGTTCAAAGAATCCCGGTAACACGCTCGTATACCAGAGTCGCGCCAGCCTGGCGGGTAGTTCGCCCAGCATGTTTTGTGCTGTGAAGACGGCACAATTGTGGGATACGCCGACAAGCTTGTCCGGAAATCGCTTTTTGATGTATTGATAAATTGCTCCGTGAGCCGCGCCCATATTTCGTGCGGCCTTAATCGCGTTCGCGGGATTCTTTTTGAAGGGTGGAAATTTACCCAGCAGAAATGAAAAGGTTACGTATAGATTAGGTTCGTTGAACGTGTTCCATAAATCAACATAATCTCCGAATTCATCGACTATCTTTCGCGCATAGTCTGTCCATTGCGAAACGCTTTCATCATTCAGCCATCCTCCGGAATTCGCAAACCAGAGTGGATTAGCCCAGTGATGAATTACCATCATCAACGTAATTCTTTTTGAGCGTAAGTCGTGAATGAACTCCAGGTATTCCTGCGTGGCATCAGCGTCCAGTGACGCGTAGGGTTCACGCTGAAGCTTACTCCACATCAGGCTGAAACGATAGTTTGGTGCAAGCGAACTTATAATTCCGGCGTCCTCGGCAAGTCGTTTTTCGTGATCAGTAGTTCGATGAAAAGTGCGACCGTCTTTCGCCGTGAGCCCGGCCCAATCGTGGTCAAAAGCAGTTTCCGTTTGATACGCAGAAGTGCTGGTTCCAAAGAAAAAATTTTCCGGAAACTTCAATACCATGAACGCCCGCTGTTTGATCAAAAAGTTCGTTGCGAAAGTCTTCACAAATGCCGGTTCGGTCAAGCCGGGCTTTGAGATTTAACAGTAACGTAACACCGTTAGTGAAGACCGTTGGAGTAAGTGAAAATCTTATGAGTTGCTCAGACTCGGAGCGGGTCTGCAATTCAGACGCCGCGCAGCCTGTTAAAATCCCGAATGTCGAGAATGTTTCTCGTCATCACCGGATTGATGTCGATGTGATTACCGTGGATGTCGGTCTCCGGAAGAGACACAACTTTATTTTCCGGATCAGTCGGATCGTCGCTGATTCGTTTGATGCGTGTAATGATGAATGATGGCTTGCTGTCGTAATTGATAAACAACCCCAGCATCGTCCCTTCCATCATGCTCTTATAAAGCCCTCGTATAATTTCTGTTGATCGGGTCATAAATCTTATAGTACAAAAGTATCGGCATGCCCGCGTTTGATATATGACTTTTATCACGGCACCGTCTGACTTAATTTACTAGTCGGCAAATACTTTATCGTGCCCGGCCAATACAACGATTGTAAGGGAACAACATGACCGATTTCGCCGTTATCCCTTAAAGACTTTGTAAATTCACTTTATTAACCAAACATGGAGGTATCTATGAAAACAAATCAAGCTGTTCGTGGGTGGGATCCCTACGAAATCGATGTTGGCGACGAAAGAGAAATTCGCTACCTGAAACAACAGTTCCCCTGGCTGACCCGTGAGAAAATCCGTAAAGCGGTCGTAGAACACGGTCCCGACCGCAAGACAGTCCTCAATTACCTCGACTCCATAAGTCAGAAGATCAAACCGTCCTCCAATTAAACCGATCGCTTTGCGTCATTCCGGACGAAATCTTCAAAGCGTGTTGTTCCGCTAACGGGAGCAACAGTATCGGCTTCCATAACTTCCAGAAAGAAGTCAAGCTTATCGAACAGGTTTCGGTCAACGATCCTGATCAGTGGCAATAAACCTCGCAGAAGGGCGACTGGCATTCGCTTAACCTTCCTGCCTGGTTCGACGGCTTGTTGCAGTATCTCTGCCAGTTCGCGGCGTGTATAGACTCCCGGACCACCGGCCTCGATAACAGCGTTCGGTTGCTCCAGGGAGTCGACAGCCGCCTTTGCCACGTCCCTTTCGGCGATAGGGTTCGTTTTGCAAACACCTTTGCCAATGGTAAAAAGTGCTCCTTTTTTCGCCAGGGGAATCATATCCAGATAGGCAGAAAACAAGGATGTGGGTTTGATAATGGTGTAGTCGATTCCAGACTGCTTCAGTTCGTTGCTGAAGGCTTCGTGGACGCGAAAGTATTCCAGGTGCGAATATCGTTCGGAATGAAATGCGGAGACGTACACGAACTTCCGAACGCCGCGGCCAACCGCCTGGGCCAGGATTTCCAGGTTCAGTTTGTAATCCACCTCGTTAAAGGACTGCTTGTCCCGTGCATTTGGTGAAACACTTTTCCCAAGGGCGGAGACAATGATGTCAGGTTCGCCGAAAATGGCGGCCAAAGAATCCGCGTTGTCCGGGTCCCAGTGAAGGATCCGGTCGCGCGGAATTTTTAGTGCCTGGGCCCTGGCCGGATTCCGCACTGCCAGATCAAGTTGGTAGCCGCGGGACTTAAGTTCAGCTGCAAAAGCCCTTCCCAGATGGCCGGTCGCTCCGAAGAGTAATACTTTTTTCATACGCCCTCCGCCTGTCCTCGACTGAGGAAATTGGCGGCTTCAAAGATATTGTTTACTTTAACATTGCGGCCGCCCGGCAAATTCTTTAACCCGTTTGTAAACCCGTTTGTATGCAAATGAAGACATGTCTGTTGATTGATGACGATAGGGAAGACCGGGAATTTTTTTCAAGTGTGCTCGCAATCGTATGCCCGGGAATTGAGCTGCTCACAGTGGCCGATGCCGAATCCGCCCGTAAATTGCTCCGGGAAAACGTTTCTCCTGACTATATATTCCTTGACCTTTTTCTCCCGGGAATCGACGGCTACGAATTTCTGCTCCAGTTAAAGCGTGATATCAACCATAGAAGGATTCCGGTGATTGTTTATTCGGTGGTAAACGATAACGTTGAAATTTCCAAGATCAAAAAATACGGTGCGCTCGACTTTTTTGTGAAGTCCGCCGAACCTTCAGAACTTCAACGGCAACTCGAGCGGTACTTCGGTGAAAGTTAGTTTATCGGGAACACCAGCCGGAACGTTGCGCCATGCCCCTGCTTCGAGTTTACTTCGATGTGTCCGCCATGTCGGTGCATAATCTGTTTCGACAATGTAAGCCCGATTCCTGACCCGTCCTTCCTCGTGGTATAGAAGGGGATGAAGATTTTGTCCAACTGCTCCGGCGCAATACCCCTGCCGTTGTCGGAAACGGAGATGACGCAGTGGGCGTCGTTTCGTGTCACGTCAATTTTGATCGACCTGAAGTTTTGATCAGAAAGAGCGTTAATGGAATTACGCAGCAGGTTGATGAGCACCTGTTCAATTAGCGCTGTGTCAATCGTGATTTTTTGTGCGCTTGATATAGTCGTGACGTCTATGCCGGCAAGTTCTTCCGACATCAGCGTAAGAACACCCTTCACAAGATCGGAAGCATTGACTTCCTGAAGACGCGGCAACGGAACATCGCTGATCGCGCGATAACGGCCAACGAAATCCATGAGAGCTGCGGAGCGCCTGCTGATAACGGTCAAACTGTTCTTTGCACGTTCAACCGACTCGTTGTTCCCTTCAATTCGGTCAAGGTATTTCATCATGCTGCCGGTCATGCTGTTGATGGGCGTGATGCTGTTCATGATTTCATGTGTCAGCACATTGATGAGATCCTGCCACGACTGAAGTTCATTCTCATCAAGTTCGCTTTTGATGTTCATCAGCGAAAGCAGGAATATCCTTTCTTCACCGATAGCGATTTCCGATAGCCGCGCAGAAATCTTTTGAACTTCATTGCCTTTCAGGACGATGAGGCGCGGTTGGTTCAGGGGAAGTTTGTTAACGGACTCGAAAAGAATATTATTCAATGCCTGCAGCTGCATGAGGTCTCTCAACGTTTCTGTTCCGGCGATTCTTCGTGCCTCCTGATTGGATAATAACACGTGCCCGGATGAGTCGTATGCGATCAGGCCAACCTGCGCGTTCTCGACTACATATTGAAAGTACTGATTTTGTTGAACAGACTCTGATCTTATCTGGCGTACGAATCGGCTTACTTCGTTAAGCATGCCGTACATTTCCGAATACGCTTCGTTTTTATCGCCTGTCTGAAACGTTATCGAAAAATCGCGCTGTTTGACTGCGGCGGCAAAGATTTTCAGGTCCTTTCTCCACCGGCCGAGGAACCGGTACAACAGGTACGCCTGAAGAACCAGTAGCAGACACATGTTCACCTTCAACAGCCAATATCCACTGAGTTGTAACAGCCAGGTGACCGCCAGCGAGGTAATGACGATAAGCGACAGCCTTGTAAGTACTTGCACATTGAAACGGCTAAAGACCATAGCGTTTCATTTTGTTGTACAGCGTTTGTCGGGTAATCCCCAACGCTTTGGCTGCCTGCAGGATATTTCCCCCGTGCGCGTTTAGCGCCATTGTCAACGCTTCCTTTTCAACTTCGTCAAGCGTTCTCGTAGAAACGCTGATCGGCCGTGACGACGTTGAAAGATTAAGATCTTCAACACCAATCGTGTCATGGCTTGAAAGGATGACAATCTTCTCCATCGTGTGCTGCAGTTCCCTGACGTTTCCCGGCCATGTGTGATCCATCAATGCCTGCGCCGCCTCGGGTGTAAGGGCAAGATCAGGATGGCCATACTTCGCGGAATACTGGTGCAGAAAGTATGATGCAAGGTTGACAATGTCCTCGCGCCGTTCGCGGAGAGGCGGAACGGTAAGGGTGATCGTATTTATCCTGTATAAGAGGTCTTGCCGGAACGTCCCATCCGTCACCTGATCCATAATGGGAGCATTCGTCGCGCTTATCAAACGGACATCGATGGCGATGGGGCGATTTGATCCAACCGGCGTAATCGTCCGGTTCTGCAGTACTGTGAGCAACTTCGCCTGATGCGCCTGCGACAGGTTACCGATTTCATCCAGGAACAATGTGCCGCCGTTGGCAGTTTGAAAAAGCCCGGTTCTGTCAGTGCGCGCATCCGTAAACGCGCCCTTTACGTGGCCAAACAGTTCGCTTTCAAAAATTCCGCTGCTCAATGTGCTCAAATCGGCAGACACGAAAGGACCCTGACTTCGCGCGGAAAGACGATGAAGCTCCCTGGCGACGAGCTCTTTTCCCGTACCATTCTCGCCGAGGATCAACACACTTGCTTCCGTCGCGGCTACCCTTCGGATCTGGTCCTGCAGCGCGACCATTGCCGGTGATCTTCCTTCGACAAAAGCAGAAACCCCTGTAGTCGACGACTTTGCCAGCCTTCGCTTTTTAATGCAGGCGAGCAGTGTACTGATGAGCTTTTCGTTATCCCACGGTTTCAGTACAAAATCCTTTGCCCCACGTTTGATTGCCTCAACAGCCAGATTAATGTTCCCGTAAGCCGTCATTAATACGACAGCCGCCGTTGGCTTGCGCAGCAGGACTTCATTCAGCCAAAAAAGACCCTCATTACCGGAATTGATTCCGGCAGAGAAATTCATATCCAGCAAAATCACGTCATAGTCTTTCTGAAGCAACACGGGTAGCCTTGTCGGACTGCCCTCCGTTGCGATTTCGGAAAACTCATCCTCCAGCAGGGCATGAAGCGCATCCAATACGTCGTTGTCATCGTCTATGATGAGGATTGAATTCCCGGGCATAGGTGTAAAAAATCTAGACAGTTCAATGTAAAATATTTTTACAGTGATGTCATATCGTTATCTCAAAAAGTTGATTTCCTGACAGAAAACACATTCTTTGAAGTCTGGCACCCGGGTTGACTTATGCCTTCCGACTGAACACAACCTATTTATGATTGCGAATTACCTCAAAGTCGTCCTTCGAACGCTGACCCGCCAAAAGGCGTTTGCCTTTATCAATATTTTCGGACTGACCATCGGCCTTGCCGGATTTATTCTGATCATGCTATTTGTCCGGTACGAACTCAATTACGACAGGAGTAATACCAATCTGGACCGAATGTACATGGTTGTACGTGATGTGTACCTTGATAACAACGTGTACAACTTCACGCCGGTGCCGTTTCCCTTCCGCGATGAAATTGTGAGTGAGTTTCCGGAAATCGAAAAAGCGACGCGAATGGATTGGTGGAATCGCTTTTTGGTCCGGCATGAAGACAAGGTGTTTGATGAGCCTGTCGTGCTCGCAGACGCGGAATACTTTGATATGTTCACGCTTGATGTGATCCGTGGAAATGCGGACAAGCCAATGCCGGATAACAATTCCGTTGTCATTTCACGGAAAATTGCCGAGAAGTATTTCGGCAACGACGAACCCGTAGGAAAAGTCTTTCAGGTTAACGGGTCTTATGATTTTGTTGTAAGTGGTGTCTTTGAGAATCATCCGCCAAACACGACTTTCAAATTCGACATCATTCTTCCGTTTGACTTTCATCGGAAACTGGGCAAGGATTTTTCAAACTGGGGAATGAATTCGGTAAACGTTTTCATCATGCTTAACCCGGGAACCGACGTAGACGCGTTCCAGAAAAAACTTGAACCCAAACTGGCACAACATCAGCCGAGTGATCAGCCTGACAAGTTGTTCCTTCATCCTTTGAAAGATTTTCACCTTTACAATTTTCACTATAAGGGCGGTGCGATTCAATTCGTGTATTTGTTTTCGATAATCGGGATTGTAATTCTTGCTCTTGCCGGGATAAACTATGTCAATCTGGTCACAGCCCGTTCCGTACGTCGGGCAAAGGAGATCGGGATCCGGAAAACCGTTGGCGCAGGCAGGACACAGGTGATCGTGCAGTTTCTTGGTGAATCAATCCTCCTCGCGCTGGTCTCACTTAATTTTGCAGTGATCCTTGTTGAGTTGTTGCTCCCGGTGGTTAATCCGGTTATTGGAGCGGAACTCACGCTGACTTACACGGCACCTGGTACGCTGCTTTCACTGGTTGGAATCGCAGTGATCACCGGAGTCGTCGCCGGATTGTACCCGGCTTTCTATTTGTCGGGCTTTAATCCTTCGAGTGTCTTGAAGTCAATTCAGGTGAGCGGCAAAGGGACGTTTAAGAGCGCGCTCGTCATTGTTCAGTTTTCAGTATCGATCGCGTTGATTATAACGTCAATCTTCTTGTATAAACAATTGACGTACATGCGAAGTCTGCCAACCGGATTGAACATGGATAATGTTTTGTATTTCAAACTTGAGGATGAAGCAAAACGAAACCTTGATGTATTGAAGACCGCCCTTGCGGAGGTTCCGGGTGTTAGTGAGGTTGCCACTGCGAGCCATCTTCCGACGGAGATATTTTCAAACGGAGGTGGGTTTTCGTGGGAAGGGAAGGACCCGTCACAGGATGTGCTGATTTCGTCAACAAGTGTGAATGACGGATACCTGGAAACATTTGACATTGAGTTGAAACAGGGCAGGTATTTCGAACCGGGAGAAGTGGCGGTAGATACCGTGAACAATATTATCAAAGTGTTGATCAACGAACGTATGGCTGAAATTCTCGCGTTTGCCGATCCCATCGGCAAGTCCTTTCAGGGTGGTGACTGGCGATTCGAAATCATCGGTGTTGTTACTGATTTCAATTTTCTCAGAATGCGTTCGGAGATGGGTCCGCTGATGATGTTTTACAGTCCGGAGAATGGTCAGTTTGGCTTTGTGAAAATGTCAGGAGATGCCGATGAAGTGAAGAAGCTTGTTGAAAGCAAGTACCGCGAGTTGTTTCCACAATTACCACCGGACTTCCGAAGCTATGAGGCGTATTACAACAACTACTTTGGTACCGAAACAAAGAACGCGCGGATATTTGGTTACTTCACATTGCTGGCGATTCTCATTTCATGTCTTGGTCTGTACGGACTTGCATCATATATAGCAGAGCAACGCCGCAAGGAGATGGGCATACGCAAGGCACTTGGGGCAAATACGTCGGGGCTTTCAATGTTGATGCTGAAAGACTTCGCGATTTGGATACTGGTATCAAACCTTATCGCTGTGCAGATAGCATGGTATTACTCTTCCGATTTGCTTTCGCGATATGCGTTTCGGACGTCGCTGTCGCCGTGGGTATTCGTGATCGCAGCTTTCGTAAGTGTGTTTGTTGCAGCCGTTACTGTGATTTTTCAGATCAGGAAGACTGCAGCCCAAAGTCCGGCTGTTGTCCTGAAGTACGAATAACTCAGATTATATACTTATTCAAACGAGAGGTTGCCGCAGGGTGACCTCTTTTGTTTTATGACCCCGGACTAATGCACTGAAATTAAGGTTTGCCCCGTCACGATAGCTGTCTTGAAAAAAAAATTCTATTCGTTTATGGAATCCATTTGTGGCCCGCATCCAGTCGGAAACAAAATCAAAACGTCATGGTAAGACAATTGGCATTCATTCTAATCCTGATAACCTGCAGTTTCGGACTCACGCCCGAAGCGCGTGTAATCACGGGTGTGGTAACGTCATCGGAAGACGGATCTCCGATGCCGGGAGTAAATGTATTGATCAAGGGTACGACAACAGGTGTTGTGACCAACTCTGATGGTCGTTATCAAATCACTGTTAATAGTGAGAAAGACGTGCTTGTATTCTCTTTTATAGGGTATACGACACTTGAAGTAAAAGCTGGCACGCGCCGGACAATTGATGTTGCAATGAGCGTGGATGTGAAACCATTGCAGGAAGTTGTTGTACTCGGGTATGGAGAAAAGAGAGGACTTCAGAATGCAATTCCGGGAAGAGTATCGGGTGTAAGGATCAGAGGGACGTCCGCCCCAACTTCGTCATATGCGCCGATGGAGGATCATGTTGTGCACAACACCGAAGAGTATGAATACGTGAATGAGAACATCTTCCATGACGCAACCCGCAATCCGCTTTCGACCTTTTCTATAGATGTCGATGCTGCGTCGTACAGCAACATCAGAAGATTCATCAGCAACGGCCAGCGCCCGCCCAAAGATGCAGTTCGCATTGAAGAGATGGTGAACTACTTCACTTATAAGTATGCTCAACCCGATGGTGAGCACCCCTTTGCCATCCACACCGAAGTATCAGCTGCACCATGGAACGCGAAACACAAGCTGGTAAGCATCGCGCTGCAGGGTAAGTCAATTCCTGTGAAAAGTCTGCCTCCTTCAAATCTCGTTTTTCTTATTGATGTTTCCGGTTCGATGGATGAACCTAACAAACTTCCGTTGCTTAAATCATCGTTCAAAATGCTCGTTGAGCAGCTCCGCCCGGACGATAAGGTTTCGATCGTTGTATACGCCGGCGCCGCAGGACTTGTACTTGAGCCGACACGCGGCGAAAACAAACGCCGTATACTGGATGCGTTGGATCGTCTTCAGGCGGGGGGATCCACAGCCGGGGGAGCCGGTATTCAGCTCGCTTATGCGGTAGCGAAACAAAACTTTATGCCTGAGGGCAACAACCGCGTCATCCTTGCAACAGATGGTGACTTTAACGTGGGCGCTTCCAGTAACGCGGAGCTTGAACGTATGATCGAAGAAAAAAGAAAAGATGGTATTTTCCTGACAGTCCTCGGATTCGGTATGGGTAACTACAAAGACTCCAAAATGGAAAAACTTGCCGACAAAGGGAATGGTAACTATGCATATATCGATCATCTCCCAGAAGCAAAGAAAGTTCTTGTAAACGAGTTCGGGGGAACGCTCTTCACGATTGCCAAAGACGTGAAGTTGCAGGTGGAGTTCAATCCCGCGAATGTCAGAGCGTATCGGCTTATCGGATACGAAAACAGGCTGCTCAACCACGAAGATTTCAACAACGACAAAAAGGACGCCGGTGATCTGGGATCAGGCCATACTGTGACGGCGCTTTACGAAATCATCCCGACTGGTGTTGACAGCGAGTTTTTCAAAATCGATGACTTGAAATATCAAAAACAGAAATCTGTCAAGAAGGAAAACCACAGCGATGAGTTGCTGACTGTGAAGTTCCGCTACAAGGCTCCTCAGGGAAACACGAGCAAGCTGATTGTTCAACCTTTGACAGACAGGGAAACAGAATTGTCAAAAACCTCCGAAAATTTCCGATGGGCGGCTTCTGTAGCAGCTTTCGGAATGTTATTGCGGGAATCACCGTTCGTCGAAGGATTCACCTATGATGAAGTAGCCCGCCTCGCTGAAGGTGCACGAGGCGAAGACCGTGAAGGATATCGTGTAGAGTTCATCAATATGGTGCAATCCTTCGGAGCGATGTCTAGCCGTTAGCAGTTATCCCATAGGCTCGTTGGGCAGGTGCCGGATCATTTCCGGCACCTTGCTTTTTTGATCGAACCGGGCGGGTAACCTTTGATCCATTCTTTCGTAAAAAAGGTCACTATGAAGAAGATCGATATTCTCAATTTTATCACGAGCTTCCGTAAGGAGCCTAATGCCGTCAAAACGCACGAGGAATTACTGAACCACCTCGGAAAGGAGAACGCAACCACCGTTGAGCAAATGCTCGCGGAACTTCAGCAAACCCGCGTTATCCGCGAAATCGAACGCGACGGGCAAAAAGCGTATCAGGTTATCAGTCGATAACAATTAAAGTTAAAAAGGTGAAAGTTTAAAGTCGGAAAGTATTGGAGGTGCGGAAATTCGCTCTTCCTGACTCTCATGTTCTTCCTCCCCTGTCAATGTGCGGCGGGTCCCCTTTTCGGGGCAAGGGGTGCGCATGCGGATGGATTCGAAACCAATTCATCGCGTCGCTCCAATCAATATAGCAATCAAAGTTGGAAAGCTTAGCGTTCAAAGGGAAGACCTCCTTGCGCCTGCCTGCGTCTTAGGTCCTGGCGGTGAAAAACGGCTGCCCTTCCTCAAGAAACGTGAGCCTTCAAGTTAGGACCAACAAACTTGCAGCTTGTCGCTCGTGGCCTGCAACTCCTGACCAAATCAATACACCGCAGGTAAAACTTCATACTCCCTCGCCGGCGCACAATCCGGTTCCGAAAACCCATCAGGTCTTTTGAACCTCGCTTTGCGGTAACCTTCGTGGCCACGGTAAACTTTCCGCATGAACAAATCCCACAGTGGCATTGCTGTACGCGCGCCCGAACCCGAATGCCAGTCCGGAAAATGAATGGCACGTTCATCACCACCAACCCATACACCCGTCACAAGCTCTGGCGTAATGCCAATGAACCACCCATCCGAAGCATTGTTGGTCGTACCCGTTTTGCCCCCGATTTCATTTCCCTCGCGCACTTCCACGCTCAGGCTACCTGCCGATCCGCCGGGTTCGTCGACCACGCCTTTTAACAGGTAAATCATGGCATACGCTGTTTCGGCACTCATAGCCTGCTCGCGCTTTGGTGTGAACGTTTCAAGGGTGTTGCCGTAACGGTCTTCAATACGCGTTATGGCGAAGGGTTGCGTTCGAATGCCAAGGTTGACGAAGGTTGAGTACGCCCCGGTCATTTCCCGGAGGCTGACGTCACTTGTGCCGAGGCCGAGTGAGTACACCGGGTTCAGCGGACTTTCGACTCCCGCGCGGTGTGCAAACGATGCGACGTTCGCGGGGCGTAGCTTGTCCACAAGCTGAATCGTTACCGAATTGAGTGAGTGCGCAAATGCGGAACGCAACGTATGCTCACTACCATCACCATAGGAGCCGTTGCTGTTAGCGGGTTGATAGATCTTTCCGTAAATATTAATCGATGGTGATACGTCGCGCATCGAATAACACGGTGAGTAACCATCCTCCAGAGCCTTCCCGAACACGAATGCCTTGAACGTTGATCCCGCCTGCCGTTTTGCCTGAGCCACGTGATCGAATTTGAAGTACCTGTGATTGATTCCGCCGACCCATGCCTTGATCTCGCCGGTGTTCGGATTCATTGCCATGAGGCCGCTGTTCAGAAATCGGTTGTAATATTTGAGAGAGTCAATTGCGCTGAACAACGTATCGCGGTCGCCCTGCCAGGTGAAGATGGTCATCTTCTTCTTTCGGTTCAGCGCTATTATGATTGAATCCGAGTCTGGTCCGAATTTCCGAGCCAGTTCACGATAGTAATCTGTTTGCCGGATCTTCCGGTTTACAAAGTTTTGTAACTCGTTTCCTTTGTTGTCCACCCACGGGTTCCTGCCTGTCCATTTCGCGTCGAAATCCCTTTGTAGTTCACGCATGTGTTCAGCCATCGCTTCCTCGGCATAATGCTGAAGCCTGCTGTCGAGAGTGACGTGAATGTGCAATCCGGATGAATACAAGTCATAGCCATGACGCTTGCACCATTCCATCAAATCTTTCCGCATCACATTTCGGAAATACGCTGCTGGTCCTTCGTCTTGGTCGTGGACGTTGAAATCAAGATTGAGAGGCAGGGCGATTGCTGAATCGCAGGCTGCACGCGATGGAAAATAGCCCGTGCGATAAAGCTTGCGCAAAACTTCATTGCGTTTGCGAAGAGCGCGTTCCGGATATCGCACAGGATTGTATATCGACGGGCTCTGCAGCATCCCTACCAGCAAAGCGGATTCCTCCAGCGTAAGGTTGCGTACGTTCTTGTTGAAATAAGTCTCAGCCGCAACCTGGATCCCATACGCATGATTGTTGAACGAAACCGTGTTCAGATACAGGGCGATGATTTCTTCCTTGGTGAGGTTTCGTTCAAGTTGAATGGCGAGAACCCATTCCTTTGTCTTGCTGATGACCAGATCTGCGGTGGGGTGCACGTCAGCAAGGGTTCCACGCGTCTCGTTACCACGGGTGTAGAAAAGGTTTTTGGCAGTCTGTTGTGACAATGTACTGCCTCCACCCTGTGGATTCGCCGTCATCAATCCCAACGCAACGCGGACATACGACTTGAAGTCCATACCCGAATGATTCCGGAAGCGGTGGTCCTCCGATACCAGTAGTGTAGTCACGAGGTGCGGAGGCAGGTGTTCGTAACGGACCTGCGTACGGTTGTACCGGTAGTATCGTCCCAGGGAAACTCCGTCGGCGGAGATAAGCTGAGACGCCAGGTTGTTTTCAGGCATTTCGAATTCCGTAAGATCCGGCATTCCACCGAACCAGTTATTGGGATTTTTTATCACGAGCCAGATGTAGACTGGTATGATCGTAAGTATTAAAAGAAAGACGATCCAGATAAGCACAATGATCTTGCGAAAGATCTTACTTTCGAAGTATAGGATTTGCTTAATCCTGTTCCGGGAGGTGGTCAGTGAAGGTATCATGATGCAAAACGGTTTTAAATACCAACGGCGATCGCGCGAAAAGGGTACGCCTTACTTGTTGCGCGTCGCTGATTTTTCGATCTGTCGACTATAACGACGGTAGGCGTCGAGAATTTCTTTCCGGTACCGGAAGACGCTCACGCCAGCCAGTAACACCAGCGTTGCATTGAAGAAGAGTGCGACGGGAATTGAGATGTGTTCGCTGATAAATCCGATTTCAAAATTACCAAAGGGGGCGATGCCCAGAAACATCAGCACATAAATGCTCATCACACGACCCCGGAACTCCCGTTGTACAACGGTTTGAATAAGCGTATTCATCGTGGCCGCCTGG
This sequence comes from Bacteroidota bacterium, assembly GCA_023428695.1. Taxonomy (GTDB): domain Bacteria; phylum Bacteroidota; class Bacteroidia; order Cytophagales; family Cyclobacteriaceae; genus Ohtaekwangia. The sequence continues at coordinate 439,037 of JAEYWY010000017.1, read as the reverse complement.
GAGAGTAGTCCTACACCGATAAAAAACAGCAGCACAAGCGCGATTGGCAACGGGGGCGCGAAGCTGAATGTCATCAGCGAAAGCGAAAACAGGATATTGCCACCCATGATAAACAGGATCTTGCTGAATCGTTTGGCGTATGCGCCGACCAGATAGGTTGCGAGTACGGAACCCAGCCCGGTTGCGGCATACATGTATCCCAGACCTTTGGCTTCGAGTCCGTAGATGTTCCGGGCAACGATGGGCATGAGCGTACTGTACGACCATCCGAATATTGAAAGGATTCCGGTAAACATTAGCAAAACCCGGATCAGCGGATGCCGAAATGCGTAGACTATCCCATCACGGATTGCCCTTAACGGTTTGGTTCGTACCGGCTTTGCGTCGTCTCCGAACCGGATGAAACTCAATGCGACCATTAACGCGGCGTAGCTCACTCCATTGATAATGAACGCCACGCCGGAACCCATTGACGCGATAAGGAATCCTGAAATCGCGGGTCCGATTGCGCGAGCTGCGTTGAAGATGCCGCTGTTCATGGCAATCGCCGATGCAAGCTGATCTTTCGTGACGATGGTCGAAACGAAAGCCTGCCGCGCAGGGGCGTCAACAGCGTTAACTGTTCCCATGAGGAACGCAGACACGCAAATCACCGGGAGGGTAACGGCCCCCGAGACTGTCAATATGCCAAGCGTTGTGGCCACCACCATGTTGGCAACCTGCGTACAATAAAGAATCTTCTTCTTATCAAAACGGTCTACCGCGACGCCTCCAAAGAGTGAAAACAAAAGCGAAGGGGTTGTCGCCAGCGCGGCGACAAGGCCGAGGTAGTAGGGTGAGTCGGTGAGTTGAAGGACAAGCCAGCCCTGTGCAACGATCTGCATCCAGGTTCCGATCACTGACACGAATTGCCCGAGAAAGAATAACCGGTAATTCGGATTTTGCAGCGCTGGAAAAGCGCTCCACTTTTCAGCAATAGCAGCGTTGGTTCCGGCACTTACTTCCGGGATTTCGGGAATGGCAAACCGCTTTCGAATGAATCGGAAACTTTTTCGTATCAAGCCTGCAAAATTACGAGAAGGATATAAAAGAATATACCCGGCCCAGGATATTAGGATTTGCATGTCTTTCAGCGCGCCAGCCATTCGCTGATGGCGGCGGGTGGCCCGTAGGCAGGGTCGTTTAGAAGTTCGTGATCGGTGAGTGTATGCAGAAATGCCTTCAGGTCTGCCTTTTCCTCCGCCGTGAGCTGCACACCGCCGTCGTTAACGAATTTCATCAGGGGATGTACATAGTCCGAGTAGACCAGTCCTTCGGAATAAAAGTCGATAACCTCATCGAGTGTCCCGAAGCGACCATCGTGCATGTACGGTCCATGAAGTTCCGTGTTGATGAGCGAGGGTGCCCGGTATGCGCCAATGTCCCACGGTTTCTTTGTAATAGAGTAACGATCACGCGTATCGTTAAATTCACTGTCTTTCGCATTATTGAAATAATCGAATGTCGTGAGTAGAACGGTTCCCCCATGACAGTGAAAACAATCGGCGTCTTCCGAAAAGAATAAATCATGACCTCTCAGTTCCGAATCCGTCAGCGACGCATCACCGCGAAGCCATTTGTGGTAACGCGACCGGTAGCTGACAATCGACCGAACAAATTGTGCTATCGCTTTCCCTATCCGGTCCGCATTGATTTCCTCCGTTCCAAACGCTTTCCGAAACATCCCTGCATACATCGGGTCGGACCTGATCGCATTGACTGTGGCCGCGATTGAGCCATTCATTTCATGCTCCGCGACGATTGCCATGTAGGTAAATGCCTCCAGGTTCTTGAAATTGATTCCGGGAACTTCTGAGAAGTCGTAACCTGGGATTCCTGTCGCGGTGTTACTCTCTTCAAGAAATCCATTCCAGCCATAGCCGGTATTGTTAAAGACAACATTGACAACCGGAAGCATCGTGTGGGGTGTTGGCTTACCGAGAGGGTACTCAGGTGTAGGCATACCCCGTGGATGACCACCCGGAAAACGAGGATTGTCGGGACCACATTCAAATCCCCGCGACTGGATATGACACGACGCACATGACATCAGCGAATCCTTATGCGTCCGACCCGACATTCTTCCATCATAAAAAAGATAACGACCCAGTTCGACACCTTCCTTTGTCATCGGATTGTCTGGCGGAATGTTCAGTTGTTTGGGAAATCCGATCAGCTCGGGAAATGTATAGGGTGTAGGTTGAAATTTCTCTTCGTCTTCTGAACATGCAACAAGTACCCACGACCACGCGAGTGCCGCGAAGCTGATGAGAAGCGTTGCAAGTTTTAACCTGTACATTGCTAAAAGGTACTATGGTTGTGAATGCTGAAAACACTTTTACCGTTTTCACGGATAATTGCGAGGGCTTCCTGATTCTTCATGATCATACCTCCGAAGTGATCGTGGTCGTATACAAACGAGCCGTCGAACCATTTATCGATATTCATCCGCATTTCCAGAACGGCGATATGGCCTTGCCGGACTTCAACAGATACCGGGAGCGTTACTTCAAACCAGTTTTGCACGAATTCAACGACGTTGCCATCGTCGTTATAGATTTGTCCGACGCCTAGGTGAAAATTAAACGGAGTACGCAGGCCGGACGCATCCCGCCAGAATCCGTTGAGTTTCATGTAATGGTAGCCACCGTAGTCGCCACCTAATGCGTAAGGCCACATCATGTTGCTTTCGGGAGGATCCGGAAACTGTCCGGGAATGTTGTTCTCGCCTTTTAATCCAAACGTAAAACGGATAGCAGAATACGATTGCTCAGGAAGGGTGCTACTGACCCGGCTAAGGCTCAAAGGGAGGTTTGAATCGACATAACAAAAATTTGACGATTCAAAGACGCGATAGGCATTGCCTCTTGAGTCGAGTATGAAAACGTCGGAAATGAACCATTGGGCTTCCGTTACTTCAAATTCATTCCCCGCGGCGTTAGTATACTCCATCGTCTTCCACCTGACTGGGTCGCCGTCGATGAAATGTGTGAAGTTGAAACGTATGTGGCCGTATTGATCCGGATCATCGGAACACGACCCCAATAAGGAAACCGACAGAATTATAGATAAGAAACAACGAATCTGCATGAAAACAAGTTTGTTCTTGTTCTTCATACAGATCAATGATAATGATCGCCGTAAGGGTGATCGAAATCAGGTGAGACCAGTTTGCCCTTTTGGCTGGTCACATGGAATTGTAGTTTAGTCTTCCTTTGTCAGCTCACTGATTGGGGTGAGAACAACTTTTCGGAATTCGACTTCAGCGCCTTCAGCCTGAATGGCGATCATACCGCCGGTTGCCGTGCAGTTGTAACCGAAATTAACCAAGGTGTCGTTAACCCAGACCTTGACGGTGTCTTTGAGACATTCGATGGTCATCGAGTTCCATTGACCAGGTGGGTTTTCAGATCCATCGGTAAGGTTCATGATCCTGCGTTCTTTGTCTTCCGTAATTCCCCAATTTTCACGCGGTCCGCGCCGTGATTCCATGTCAGGAACTTCGATGTCTTCGACAATACACCAAAAGTCGCCCGCATTTTCGTGCATCATCTGCACCTCAAGTGACTTGGGAAACATACCATAAAGTGCACGCGGATCTGAAGCGTGAACAAGCACACCACAATTCCCCGGTGCTCCGGGAAACCGATACTCAACTTCGAGTCGATAATCGCTGTAAGACGAATCCGTAATCAGGTGACCGTTCGGGTTGCCGAGGCTAACCAGCATATTCTTGCGCACAAGAAACGGGACCTGCAGGCTTGGATCCTCAGCCAGGGCCGGCACATCAATATGCCATCCCCGTAAATCATTACCGTTGAACAGATTTGTTGATGCAGGCTCTTCTTTTTTCTTCTGTTGCTCACAGGCGACGGTGACAACGGTTACGAGTGTCAGAAGGACCTGCCATTTCGAAAGGGCACGATAAGTTGTGGAAATTGTTCTTCTTAATTGATTCATAGGTGTTGTTTCACAAAAATGTCATGGGATATAAATATCGTGCTTAGCCTGTACCCGAAAAAAAGGGTTGATGGTCTCGTCAGACGGGTCATATATTTGATGACTCAATGAGTCATTCAGGACCCTTTCAATTATGAGGTTATGATTCCTGAGCGGGGTCATAACCTCTAATCTCTCACCTGAGAACCGCCTCCTCGATCCGTAAGTGTTTTGGAAGGCCCGGGAAAAATGAACGGTCAAGCTTAATACTGCCGCTGAAATTCTTCAATGCCCGGAATTTGTAAGCAGTCACCTTGTATGAAACGACACCGGTGCTGATGTCCTTTCCAAGAAACTGATTGTCGGTGCTTTCACTGCTTGAGATCAATTCAAGTCCGCGCTCATGCAATTTGTCGGTGTCGAGTTCGGCAAAATTCACTCCGGAACTATTCAGGGTAATTGTGTTGGGATCATTGCTGTCGCGTTTGAAGGAGGTGGGCACGCGTTGTTCAACGACTACGTAATATTGATTGTTAAGCCGGATGGAGCTGACCCAAAGTCCTTCGCGTGCGCCCTCGGGAAGCGCTGGGCGAACACTCAGTTTGATGGAATTCGTCACATAAGTCTCACCGCCGATAACAAAGGTGAACGGCCCCACCACAACGTTGCCCGTATCTTTGAAAACTTCAGTAATCCGAAACGAACCACGCCCAACCCTGTTTGAATGCAGTGTACTGGTTTCCTCACCGGTTAGTTCCGGCTTGCGTTCAAGCAGTGACAGGTCTTTCCTGTCCAATCTGATCTGCAGGTTGACCGATTGGCCCACACGGGGCAGAGGGTTTTCCGGCTCGATTTCTGAAAATTGCGCAAAAGCCTGTATTGAGATTGTCGAAATAAATAATAAGACTGCGATCCGGGTCATGTGGGCGCCGTTTTTAAAGAGCATGACTACAAATATATTATAAAGAAACCACATGACCGTCCGGCACGGATACGGCATACCATTTTACGCGTTTGATTTATGCAGAAAGTATTCCTGGTAATAGTTTACTCATTCATACCGGCGGTGGTCGCAGCCCAGATTCCGCGTGACATCCCCCATCAATCAGAACCTGTTGATTTTTCAGATCCGGCCAACATCCTGTTATACATAGGTGTTCCGGTATTGATGGTAGTACTGTACGTGATATTGCGCAAGCGGCGCGGCCGGCGCCGGGACGAGGAGGGTAACCCCCGCTAAAAACAACTGCCGGACGATCGCTATGCAATGCCCGGCAGTAATAATTAAGCCAACGGTAACACTACCACGAAAGATTCCGCGACTTCGCCTCTTTCCTGATCGCCTCGATCAACGCCTTATCCAGCATGGCCGCGTCTTCAGTCTTCTTGTTTGCTTTGATGTACTCCTGTCTTTTTACACTCAGGTCCTGAATTTCTTTCTGAATTCTGGCACGGTCTGCACTTTTCTTTTGCACATACTGCTTCCGTTGTTCGATCGTCATCCCCTTCATTTCAGCCGGGAGTTGATCTTCACTTGTTTCGGCAACTACTTTCTCGTCATCCCTGGCGGCGTCAACCAAATCCCAACTGCTGTTCTTGTACGCGTGGGTTGATTTTGAAATGGTCCGTTCAACCTTATTGGCCTGGCCGTAGGACGCGGCGTTCTGATCCTGCGTGCTTTGTAGCTCTTTCTTGGCTCTTCCGTGTGTGCCGTAGTACAGGTATGTCCGATTCAGTTCATCGTTGAGCGCATCTATTCGGGAATCGTACGGTGTCGCGATATAGACCGTCCGCCGGTTCTGTTCGATACTCATATACGTTCCGCCCGTGAAATCGGCACCGGACTTCCACGCTGTACGAATGCCCTCTTCATAGTCACCACAAAAAATAGTGTTCACAATTACATCCTTTTCTTTTGCGAGTTCGCAAGCCACCCTGTAGGGTACTTCACCCTGGGTGAATGGTTCGTTACCTGCGATAAAGATCATTTTCAGGTCGGCTTTCGATAAAGACCAATCAAGTTGCCGGAGCGACGTACGAATTACCTGGCCGCAATATTCGTTGCCACCATTTGTGGTAAGCGCGAAAAGTTTTTCTGAAATCAGATCAAGATCGCTTGTCAACGGACTTACCAGCCTGATGTATCCTTCCGATGAAGGCAGTCTGTCATTTCCGTACTCATAGAGCGCGATGCGGATGTTGGGTTTTGTGCCATCACCGCATTTTGCCTGGGCGAGTTCATTTACTATCCGCCACAGTTGTGACTTCGCTTGGTCAATGAGACCATCCATACTATTGCTGGTGTCAAGGAGCAGAGCCAGCATGATACTTTGACCTTTTGCGTCCGGATCGGCGCCATCGGGATTCGTGTTGGCTTTGACCATTCCGGCAGACAGGGCAAGGAATGATGCAAATGCGAACGAGAGCATGTGTTTACCAATTAAAGCTTTCATATTCGGTTCAGTTTCTTTTGGTAAACTTCACGTCAAAAAAGTGAATTAGATACTTGGACTTAGTGACGGTGACTTTCTACCGGGTGAATGAGTCAGGTCACTCCGCCAACTCGCCTTTTTAGCTATTTCTGCGTCAAATGGTCAAAAAATTAAGTATTAACTTGTGGCTTTGCTGAGTTATGGCCCGACTTGTCGCATTTACGTTTTTTGTATTGATAACGTGTCACACGTTTGCTCAGGAATCAAAAAAGAGCTCGAGCTACGATAAGTTAAAACGTGAGTCGAGCGCTAACGAAATGAATGCGCTGCTTGAAGAAGCAGAGTTGCTGCGGCAATCCGCCCCTTCGGAAGCTCTTGAACGCGTTAAAGAAGCGCTTGCTATTAGTCTGATCAGACAGGATGTTGTTGCCGAAAGCCGATGCTACATATTGATGGGCGATATCAATCTCGGCATTACCGAATGGCAACTCGCGAGAGACAACTTTACCCAGGCATATAACAAACTCAATACCCGCAAAATCGTCAGCGCGGGGCCAGTCATTGCCTCCTTGTCGGGACTGGCGAAAGCCAATCTTGAGTTGGGCAACTATTCAAGCGCACTTGAAAATCTGAGAACGCTGCGGTCATATAATCCGGACACGGAAACGCGAGTGAAAGCAGCGATCGATGAGTCCGAGGTGTATTACCGTCAGGAACGCTATGACGAAGCGCTGGAAGTGCTTGCTTCCGTTGAGCGGACAAAGGCTGGTGTTTCCCCGTTGCAGCAGGCACGGATCGACAACCAACGGGCTCGTATCTATGCGCGCACAAAACAGGTTGAGGAATCGGTTCGCAATCTGCGCCAGGGTCAGAATACGTTACGTTCCAATTCCGGTTCTGCTCCGCGCGCCCAGGAACAGGAAATGCGGAGCGCAAAAGACGATATCGCGCAGGTATTGGACGAACAAAAACGATACGACGAAAAAATTGAGCTTTTGAATTCGTCAATCGATTACAATACCGATATAAAGAACTTTGGCGAAGTGGCCCGCGACAAGGTGGAGTTGGGAAGTACACTTATCGCAAAAGGAAACACAAGCGAAGCGCTCAGGGAACTGAGAGATGCCGCGCTGATTGCGGACACCGTATCGGATCCGAAGAAACAGGCCGAAGCGTTCCTTTCATTGGCGGAACTTCACCGGAATTATGGCAACACTACCGATGCGCTCGCTACTTACCGGAAGTATAGCGAGGCCGTTACCCGGAATGAGGCGGAAGAGGAGAAACGCATTCAGCAAAGAGCCGAGATCCTCCGGACGCAACGTGATATCGGGGAGATTTCATCATACATCGCGATAAGTAAGCAGGAAGAACAACTCGCGCAGGCCATGGTGTTTCGTCAGAAGCTCATCATCTATGGGTTGATTCTCATAATAGTCATCATTGCGGTGACTTCCTTTTTCATTTACCGAAGTGCGCGAGCCAGCAGAACTGCAAACCAGTTGCTCGCGCTGAAGTCGCTGCGAAGTCAGATGAATCCGCATTTTATCTTCAATGCTTTGAACTCGGTAAACCATTTTGTGGCACAACAGGATGAACGTGCTGCCAATAAATTTCTCACCGAGTTTTCGCGACTCATGCGACTCGTTCTCGAAAACAGTCAGCTTGACTTTATTCCGTTGAGCAAGGAGAAAGAAATTATTTCGCTTTATCTCAAACTGGAGCATTACCGGTTCCGCGACAAGTTCGATTACGAAATCACAGTCGATGACGAGATAAATGGTGACACCGTCGAAATTCCGCCGATGCTGGTTCAGCCTTATATCGAAAACGCCGTGTGGCACGGGCTGCGTTACCGCGAGTCGAAGGGTTTCCTGTCGGTGAAGATCGAACAACAGACGGATAATATTGTAATCACAATATCCGATAACGGCATTGGTCGCCGGCGTTCCGCGGAACTCAAAACCGAGAACCAGCAGAAACATCAGTCCACCGGCCTTAAGAACATTCGTGAACGTCTCGATATTATCAATTCCGTGTACCGGAGTCGTTGCAGGGTTGAGATCTTTGATAAACCTGATGATGGTGGTACCGTTGTGACGTTGTATGTTCCTGCGGTTCAAACAAGCAAAACGTATGCTTAAAGCTGTAATTGTTGACGATGAAAAGGACAGCCGCGAAATTCTGGCTGGTTATCTTCAGCGGTACTGTCCGGATGTGTCTGTGTGTGGTTTCGGTGAGTCCGTAAGCACCGGGCTGGCTGCGATTCGCGAGCATAACCCCGACGTTGTGTTTCTCGATATTGAAATGCCTTACGGCAATGGTTTCGACCTGCTGCAGAAAGCTGACCCGGTTACCTTTGAAACGGTGTTTGTTACTGCATTCGATTCTTATGGTATACAGGCATTAAATCAGAGTGCCGCGTATTACCTGCTCAAGCCTATTGATATCGATGAACTTGTGCGGGCGGTTGAAAAGATTCGGCAGGAACGACAACGTGAGGACTACATGCGGCACGCATCAATATTGCTCGACAACCTCCGGACAAATGGCGCACCGGGAAACCAAAAGATAATGTTGCCGACCCTCGAAGGTTTTGAAGTTGTGCCTGTTAGTGCGATCATGTATTGTGAAGCTGTGGATAACTTCACGCGCTTCCATTTTGAGGACCGGAAGGACCTGTTGATTTGTCGCACACTCAAATTTGTGGAAGACGTTCTGAAGCCCCATTCTTTCTTTCGTATACATCGGTCATGGCTGATTAATCCGGGGTTTGTGATACGGTACTCAAAGGGAAAGGGTGGCACCGTTACCATGAAGAATAACCGGGAACTTGATGTTGCACCCAATCGCAAAGCTGAGTTCCTCGAATTCTTTAGCAAGATGTAGCATTTCTTGTTGCGAGGACATCCAATGATTTTTGTCAGTTCGTCCGGTCATGATTGCGCTCTGGTAGCAGTGTAGCGGATGTTGCCCGCGCATGTAATGTTGGGGCGATCCTGGACTTTTTTTGGGACGATTTAACCAGTACCTTTGTATCCCCTCTCCGGTTACAATCAGATAGTTGTCATGAATCTTAAGGTTTGTATTTCGTTGTTCCTGGTCGGATTTGCGCGGCTTGCATACGGGCAGGGTGAAATGTTTTCAGCAGCCTTCGAAGAATTTTCGAAAGCACGGATATGGGCTTACGAAGAGATCCCGGTTGACTGGAAAATGGATCCGGCGCTCCAGGCAGATTTTAATGAAGGCCTCAATAATTTACTGGAAGATAAGTTTGATATCGCCGAGGCAGCTTTTTCGAATGTAATAACGAAGGCCCCGAAATTTTGGCAGGCTTATTATTTCCGCGCCGCAGCCTGGAAAAAACAACGGAAACTTGGGTCAGCGTTGTATGATCTTGAAAAGGTTCTTAATCTTAATCCAAAGAGTTACGAGGCGAACGTTGAACATGCCAAGGTTCTCCATCTTCTCGGTGTCCACGATGAAAGCGAACGCGCCATCAACAAAGCGATCCGCCTCGATAAGTCGAAACCAGTGGCTCACTATGTACGTGGAGAGATCAATCTGAATCAGAATCAACCACGAATCGCCACGACCAGCTACCGCGATTGTATCGCCGCCGACAGCCTTTTTCATGACGCGCGAATCATGTTGTCGCTTATGGATCTCGTCGCTCAGCAGAATCCTCAGGCCGCACTCCATCATCTCGATCGCGTTCTTTTGTACGATTCGCTGCAAAAGACGGCTCTGCTGTTTCGCGCAATTCTCGCTCACGATCGGGATAAGCGCCAGTGTATTAAGGATCTGACGTCGCTGCTTTCTGTAAGTCCCAACCACCTCATCGCGTTGTTTTTGCGCGGCCTCTATCTCACCAACGAAGGTGAGTTCAGTCAGGCGTTTTCGGATTTTCACAAGGTGATAAGAAATACAGAGCTTAGCGACAACGCGTTCAAGGGCCAGCAGACCTGGATGGACAAAAAAATCGATCTCCAGAATGCGGGTGCCTATACCGTTAGACGCGTTTATGGTTTGGAAGAAGACGATGGACTGAAACTAAAACAGGCCTACTGCCATATTATTACCGAAGACTTTGACAGGGCAATTTTAATACTTGAAAGGGTATATAACCCGAAACGCGAACCCCTTGCCATGTATTTAATGGCCGTAGCTCACGAACATAAAGGGAAACATGCCGAAGCCCTGGTTTACTACAACAAGGCGCTGGCTCTGGATAACGATATTGCTGATGCCCACAAGAAGCGCGGTATCTATGCGCAGGAACTCAAGGATTGGAAACAGTCGGTTATAGATTTGACCGATGTACTCAGGCTTAATCCTGAATCCTATGTGATTTATCGCATGCGCGGTGTCTCGTATTATTATCTCGACGAGTTCAGAAAGGCAATAGCGGACTACGACAAATACCTGCAACACGACAGTACAGACGAGGAAGTTGTGGGCTATCGGGGAATGGCATACCTGAAATGTAATGATCGGCTTAATGCATATGCGGATTTTTCTTCTTCGGGCAATCGTGAATTAATCAAATTCGCCGATGCGTCCAGTCTGATTGACTCTGTTTTCCTTGCGGGTGATACAACCGCCGCGATGACGTACATCAATCGGATTGCAGATGGTACACCGACCTTCACAGAGGGCTGGGTCAAAAAGTTCACCGTTCATCTCCTTCGTAATGAATGGAAACCCATTGAAGCAGATATTCACAGGGCGCTGAGAAACAGCCGCCGGGACGCAGAAAAATCACATCACTCTTTTCTGCTCACGGTTTCCGGTATGGTCTATTTCAAGAATCGTCACCAGGATGACGCCGTAAAAGCATTTGATGAAGCAATCAGATTTGATAAGAAGAACGCTTTGGCATATCTCGAGCGTGGCAAAGCATGGATGACGATGGGTAAGTCCTCGAAAGCTGAGAGCGATTTTCGGACCGCACTTTCTCTCGGTAACCAACAAGCAGAACAAATGCTGGCTAACCTCACAAAATAGTGTGGCAGCCGCAGACGCGGTAGCATAAGCTTTCTATATTCATATACTAAAATCAGGGCTATGTGGTCAACGGATTCACTTTGGTTTGAAGTTGCCATCGTCAGTATCATATTCGCTGTTGGCAACATGGCAATGGGTCATTTTGAAGAAAGAACTCCGGTGTGGAGGCGGATCGGAAAATACATCCTGATGATTGCTATCATCTGTACCATTTCAATATTTGCCGGACGCGAATTTGCCATCGGGCTTATTGTGGCGTCATTGCTTCCTGTTCTCTATATTCATGCCTGGTATCTGCCACGGAAAAAAGGGATTAACGGCTGGACCGGCGAGCCGAAGCGGAAGTATTACGAATTCAGAGGGTGGGATACGGACATCTTTCATGACAAGAAATAGTCCGGTAAGTCTTTCAAACAAATTTCCTCTTTACACGTCGTCTCAACGTGCACCAGGCACTGAAGTTTCGCCAACATTTTGTTTTCCGGTTGAGACATGTACATTTAGCGTATGGAGGAACTCTTAAGAAGGTTTATCGCATTTATCCGGCGTTTTTTTCGCGAAGAGCTCCACTACCGGAACGAAGATTTGCCGTATTACATCACCATCGTTATCGCACTGATTATTTGTGTGGCAGCAATAAACGGGTTCGTCGATCTCACAGAAGAACTAGTCGAAAACAATCTGGAGGTGTTTGATCGCGACGTCACGGCGGAAGTGGTATCATGGCGAAGCGACAGGCTTACCCAATTCCTGACGTTTATTACCAACGTCGGCGACACCGTTGGCTACATTGTAATAATTGCACTGCTCGTTATTTTCTTTCTGATCCGGCGGTATAATTGGAAGTATATTCTACAGACTGTATCTGTTTTATTGCTCGCGACGTTGTCGAACATGGCGTTAAAGGAATTTGTCAACCGGTCGCGTCCCGCAGCTGAGCATCTCGTATCGGTGAACACGCTCAGTTATCCGAGCGGACACGCGATGAGTGCTATGGGTTTCTATGGGTTTCTCATATTCCTGACAGCACGGTATAAAGTGAACCGCTTACTCAAGATTCCCTTGATTAGTCTGCTTTCGATACATATTTTCCTGATTGGGTTCAGTCGTATTTATCTCGGCGTTCACTTTCCTTCCGACGTGCTCGCCGGATATATAGGCGGATTGATTTGGGTTACATTCTGTGCGATTGTTTTTGACGTGATCGACCTGATGCGAAAACGAAAACTTCGTAAAATTGAACGATCACGTGACAACGGTACCGATGTACGTCAGCAGGCTGGATAAATGAAACGAAAAAACAAATCATGAAGAAAGTAAAGAGTTATGCAGCACAAGGTTCAGATATGCCCCTCGCGCCTTTTCAGATTACGCGCAGGAAGCCGGGACCGTCTGATGTTCATTTTGAGATACTTTATTGCGGCGTCTGCCATTCTGATATTCACCAGGTACGAAATGAATGGGGCGGATCGATATACCCTATGGTACCCGGTCATGAAATCGTAGGCCGTGTGAAGTCTGTCGGTGATAAAGTAACAAAATTCAAAACAGGCGACCTCGCGGCGGTTGGATGCCTCGTGGATTCCTGCCGCACGTGCGAAAATTGCCGCCACGGCATGGAGCAGTACTGTCGAAACGGTTCTGTCGGAACGTACAACAGCTACGAACGCGACGGGGTAACTCCGACTTACGGCGGCTATTCAAAAGAAATTGTCGTTCATGAAAATTTCGTTCTGAAAGTCCCGGGTAATCTCCCTCTTGAAGGAGTTGCACCACTCTTGTGCGCGGGCGTTACAACGTGGTCGCCCTTGCGACATTGGAACATCGGACGCAATCATCGTGTGGGCGTGTCCGGTCTGGGTGGTCTGGGACACATGGCAGTGAAGTTCGCAGCAGCATTCGGCGCCGAGGTGACGATGTTGAGCACCTCGCCGAAGAAGGAAGCCGACGCGAGACGACTTGGTGCTCAGAAATTCCTCCTCACTACAAATAGCCAGAGTATGAGACAACACCGCGGCTATTTTGATTTTATCGTCGATACCGTATCCGCTCCGCATGATTACAATGCCCTGCTGAAGCTGCTCGCGACCAACGGTACCCTTATTTGCGTTGGAGCGCCTCCAAAACCTGTTGAGATCGGCGTGTTTAACCTCCTGGCTCAGCGCAAAAGTATTGCCGGTTCAATGATCGGCGGTCTCCCCGAAACGCAGGAGATGCTTGACTATTGTGGAACCAACGATATCGTCTCTGATGTCGAAGTTATCGATATGGCATACATAAACGAGGCCTACGACCGCATGCTCGCAGGCGATGTGCGCTATCGTTTCGTCATCGACATGGCTACGCTGTAAACGCATTAGTCAAACGGTACCAGGTGTTCCACACGAATCACAACCGGACCGATTAATCCTGATGGAAGTAGCGGCGCCTCGGCAAATGGGTTCATCCACGCATTTGGCAATCGTTGTACATTGGAGCTCATTCGTCTGTACTGAGCAGGAAGTTTTGCGTCGCCAACAAGGCCGTTGTTAATGGTATTCGCAACTTCGATGACTATCGTATTTGAGCCGGCGTGCATCGCTTTCGTTATGTCAAGGCGAAAAGGAGAATGCCACACGGTGCCGATACTCACTCCGTTAACGAAAACATCGGCGATTTCTCTTACCACCCCAAGTTCCAGGATTATTCGCTGATTTTTCTGAAAAGCACTTTCCTCCAACGTGAATGTGTGTTCATAAGTTGCCTGGCCGGAATAGTGCCGTATACGCTCATCGTTGGATTCGTTTAGTGGCAGAAGCGTTCGCATGGTGTCAATTGCTGGCGCATTTTTCGTTTTGTCGAAACGTACGATCCATGGTCCCTTCAATTCTGTTGTCGGAGAAGTCGATAGTGTTATGTTGCTTTTTTTGCCATTGCGGAGCCAGGACCATGTACCTTCACCGGAAACCAACGTGCCGTCATTAGTGTATCTCCAACTAACAGTTTGACCCATCGCGTCGTGAACGGGCTTCCCGTTCCATGTGATATTCTCAGCAGGAGTTGCGGTTCCTTTTCTGAATACGACAAACATGGACTCATGAGGATCAAGAAACATTGGTATCGAAATTCCATCCGGCGTTTTGGTATACAGTGTTATTTCTGATGTCGCGCCCGTCGCGGGATTCCATTGTTGTGGGATCATGTCCTTCACACGAAACGTTAAAACCTGACGGGTAGGGGTGTTCTGTTTGTTTCGAATGAAATAGATTTCATCATTCTCAGTCCGGCGGTGAATCCAGTCAATATTGTTTTGCTCTTCGGCATTGAGATGCACATCCGGACCGGTCGCCATCTCAGCCAAAACTTCGCGCACTGTCTTGCCCCAGACGACTTTTCCTTTGCCCACTACATTTTCTGATTCCGTCGTGTGATCTGTTCCCCAAATCCTTTCGGCCAGTTCTTTTATCAACGCATCATTCGCGTCGCGGTTGGAAAGCCCCGTCGCAAATTCAGGTTTTCCTCCCATCACAACGGCACCTTTCCGGATCATGCTCTCGAGTTTCTGCAGCACCGCCGGATTCATTGATGAGTTATCGGATGGAAGAACGAGTACTGCGTAAGACTGACCATGAGGTAGTACAATCCGATTGTCGCGGACATCCATCATTGTAAGGATCGCTTCACTGTTTACGACATCGTAGTCATAGCCATAACCAAGTCCGTCTTTGATTGTTTTGGGGCCCGTGAAATTCGGAGCGGCGTCGCCGTAGTAAAAAGCTACGTCTGCTACAAACTCGCCCTGTTGTAGCAGGTAGCTGCATCGTGCCAGGTATTCATGAAACGCTGCAGACTTCGGCCACCACCCGTTGGTCGTATTGATTAACGTTCCAAAGTTGTAAACCCATCCGGGGTCACCCGATTCAGGAGGCGTGTGCGGAAAGGTGTGATAGACAAACCGGTTCAGGCCTTCGCACATCGCGCGGTCGGCAAGCGGTTTAAGTTCATTGGGTCCTTCCTGCCAGAGCCACACACTCGTGAACGACTCGGCTTCAACATATTTTTTGTTGTAGATATGTGCGGCACTCGAAACACCCTTCACCACTTGCAATAAGTCGAGTTGTGGATGTTTGTTCCAGAATTCGCCACGTGGAATGGAAACGGATCCGAGTGCTTTAAGATCTTCAAAGGGAACGTTATGCAATGGTTGTCCTGGTCCACCAGCTTCCGCCGCGAAACCAATACCGTAGTCGTTGCATATCTTCGTTCCCAGCCGGTAATGATTTTCGATGATCAGATCCGACAATGTTTTGCGGAAATCAAAAAGAAACCGTTCACTTGTTGCACTGTCCGAAATACGAAAGCCGTCAAGCACGGGCAAAAACTTATCGAGTGAATACCCTTTGCGTTTCTGAAATTCCGTCGGTAGCAGAGGTGTCCACACGGCTGAGTTTACCTCATAACTGTCGGCGTAGAGATACTTTAATGATCGCCCGCGGAGATCACCTGTAACGGGAATGAGTCGTTTGAAAATGTAGTCGAGGTTATGCTCCTGCGCGGCGGCGCTGAAGTGATCAAGCATGAGTCCGATCGAATTTGGACTCGGTATAGACAATGGCTGTCCCGTTGGCGCGCAGACATACCTGACGATCCGCCACTTACCCGGAGGAACGTTCCATTTGATTTTTCCATCAACGCGTTTCAGTGGCAATACCCTGATGTCGTTTGGATCAACCACTGAGTCTGCATTCAACGGGTGGGCTATGAGCGCGACTTCGCGGAAGAAAACCGGGAGGCCGGTTTTTGGATCACGGTTTTGGATTACAGGGCGATTGCCGTACTTGTCAGGAATAGTCGGAAAAGGAATTGTACCATTAAAGACGCGCGGCCCAGTCACCACTGTATCGCTTCTGAAGAGACCCATCGCGCCGTGCTCGGGTGTTACCCAACTGCCACCGGCATTCCAGCTGCTCGCGAACGTGAGTCCGATCTCCAGCCCAAGGCGGTCACCCTCACGAATGGTATGGTTGATCGCGTGCAGAGACTTGTCACTGAGGAATGCAGGGCCGGCAGGAATCACTTTGTCAGGATCGACAAGCACGCCGATGTCCCAAATGTCAAAACCGCCCATTCCTTTGCGCTTTGCTTCCTCCATCTCGAACGTAATCTGTCCGAGGCTGGCGTTGCCATTCAGCCATGGCCAGAGTGCTCTTGGTCGTGCCTCAACAGGCGGGTTTCTAAAACCGGATTCAAGGGATGTTGTTGAATCCGCCTGCCCCGATGCGTGCGCATAAAGAAACAGTGATATTATTGCAATGAAGTATCCTCGCTGGCTATTTCTCATTTCCCCAAAGCTTCGTATTGTTTGGTCTTGCTTTCCGCCACGCGTCGCGCCAGCGGTGAATATCTACCGGATTGATCTGATGCATCGTGGCGCGTTCTGTCTTCGGTGGAATCGCAGGAACGGCTACTGCTACTGACTGATACCAATACGCCACACTGCGCAAGTCAAGAACCAGCACATTATTGTGACCGTGTTCAATGGTAAAGCGAAGTGATTTATCAAAGTAGATCGGATCGGTGATGTGGAACCGGTACACGTGCGTTCTTCCTATCCAGCCGGTTTCCCATGACCAGTCCGTTGTGTTAACGCGCGGATAACCAAAGTATGGATGTTCAAAATGTTCCTTCGGTGACCACGACGTATTGAAGTAATCCTCCGTTCCGGTTCCATTCAAGGTAGGCATTCTGCTGCCGTCGATGAAGATCATATCATCCCCTTCACCATACCAAATCGGCGTTGGACATTGAATGTAGTAGTTGACACCCACGAACTGACCTTTCCCTTTGATATCTGCAAAAAGATAGTTCGATGCGCCGGACTTGTTGTTCCCAACGTCACCGAGGGTTGCCCACTCGTTTTCACCTTCGTCGACGGTTGTTTCAGTCAGCTCCTGGTTATACCAGGCGTGGAATCGTCCCATGTCGGCGGGCAGTTTGTCCATCTCATAATAGTCGACGTAATAGTAAAACGCGTCGATGTTGCGGTCAGACTGATTTTCGATTTCAATACGCGCGCCACGTTCGAAGGGCATGGCAAAGTAACTTACGAGCGCTTTCGCATCTCCGGGTGCCGCGACAAGCGGCTGGGATTTGAACGTGTATGCTTCGTTCCAACCTTGTCCGAAAAATGACCCCAATGGTGCATGCACGGAAGGTTCACTGTTGCCATCCCAATACATCCGGATCACAAGGTCGTCGCGCTTCAGTGTCTTTGGGTCAGGTGCGATCGTTATCCAGATGTGGTTAATGACACCCGCGCCTTTGACGTCAAAAAGCATTCGTCTTTCGCCGGACTTGATGCTTTCGAACCGGTCGTTGTTTCCGCCCGTGGTATCGTAGCTGCTGATCCGTTTCGATCGAATACCTTTCTTGATCGTCGCGATGGAAAGAAGATCGTTTGTCGGAAGCTGAGCCAGCGCCATGTTTGCGATCAGCACCAACGCTGCCAGCGCATACTTTGTCCTGGAGTTCATGATTGTTTAAGTTTAGGTCAAACTGTTACAATTGGAGGGCATGGGTATCCTGTACTTTCCCAACCCGCAAGTCAAAAGTTAGTTAATGGGTGCCACTGCCACAACCACACAGGTTCATTCACCGGTTTGAATGATTTTTATCACATGTACTTTTTTGGATCACGCTTAATTTTGAAATGATCCGATCTGATTTACCTTCGAATCCCATTTAAGCTCACCCGTGAGAAAGCTGTCAGAACTTGCTTTTTGTCTACTCATATTTGCCACGGCCTGTCAGCCGGTGGAGAAAAAGGATTCATCTGTCGTCGACAGCCTTTCGATGGAGGACCGGAATTATGATATTCTGAACGTACCCCGTTCATTCGTCATAGGCGATGAACTTGATGGCGGCACTGTTGAGGTTGCCGGGCGGGAAATGCTTCTGCGGGCGTTTTTGCCTTCACTATATATCCCGGATACGTTATACGAAGCTTCGGGCGGAACTCCCGACTTCATCGTCACTTCGGTTCAGATACTTCAGGGTAGTTTTTTTGCAGAGTCGGGTGCCTGTGAACAACGATCACTCGTGTTGTGCTCCCGTGGTGATTTCGTTGATGGCGAAGCGTATGACCTGTTCTTTGTTGCACTCGGCAAAGACAATGGTGTCGCGGTGGCCGGCAAACAAACCTTCGACGGATCGCGCGGCGAGGCATCGACCGACTTAAAGGTTTCCCTTATCGAGCTTCCCGCCGATGACAAGTGTTCACTATTGCTGGTAACATCGCAGACCGAAAATGGTCAGGACGATCTTTATCGGGAACGGTGGGCGGAGATATTCATCGCCTCTGGCAGAGGCTTTCGTCCGTTGATAAGGCTGCAGTTGGAGGAGACTTTTATACAGGAGTATGAAGCTGACCGCGATGGTGACGATGTCCAGGACACAAGTTCCAAGGTTCAGCAACTTGAGGTGTTGCCTTCAATAACCAATAACCTTCATGATATAAGGGTCATGTATGAGCTACGCGAAAACGGAGTGGTTGTACGGGAAGGAAGTGAGACCTATCGGTTTGACGGTCAATACTACAATCGGGCAGAATAAAGACGCCCCACGAACATATCACGTACCACAACTTACAGGAGACACAATCATCGTGGCGTTTCCGCAAGGGCGTAGCCTCGTTTAAGATATTGTAAGGACGGACTTCAGTCCGTCCGTTTTCCAGGACGCGAACATATCACGTACCACAACTTACCTGGAGACACAATCATCGTGGCGTTTCCGCGAGAGGCGTTGCCTCGATTAAGATGCTGTAAGGACGGACTTCAGTCCGTCCGTTTTCCAGGACGTGAACATATCACGTACCACAACTTACCTGGAGACACAATCATCGTGGCGTTTCCGGAAGGGCGTAGCCTCGATTAAGATGCTGTAAGGACGGACTTCAGTCCGTCCGTTTTCCAGGATGCGAACATATCACGCACTGCAACTTACCTGGAGACACAATCATCGTGGCGTTTCCGCGAGGGGCGTAGCCTCGTTTAAGATATTGTAAGGACGGACTTCAGTCCGTCCGTTTTCCAGGACGCGAACATACACGCACTACAAATTACCTGGAGACACAATCATCGTGGCGTTTCCGCGAGAGGCGTAGCCTCGATTAAGATGCTGTAAGGACGGACTTCAGTCCGTCCGTTCAAAAAAAGAGGCTGCCTCTTTTGAGACAGCCTCCTCAAAGGCATACCAATCTCTCACACCTTACTTTCTCCTGGCGTATTGTTGCTGAGCAACACCCTTTGAAATTGCAATGGCAGGTTTACCACTGCGCATAACCACTTGCTGCTTCGGCATTTCTCTGCGTCTTGCCTCCCAACCTGCAATTCCTTTCGCAATCACCGGTGCCTGGGCGGTCGTAATCACCGCCGGCGTGTAGAGCACGTGGGAATGCTGCGTCTTCAAAATCTCCTTGGAAAACGTCCAGGTGGGTGTATTTCTGACTATTCGCTGAGCTTCCGCCGCCGTTGAAACGGCTGCAACAAGCGCGACAAAAACGATAAACTTTTTCATAAGTAATTGATTCTCTTGTTGATTCACTATACAATTTTACGGCGTAATGAGTCAGACGTTATTAAGAGTCACTTATAAAGGGATTAGAAATTCATTAGAAAGTTAGAGGCGTATTAGATTCTCTTTTTTATCATTGCTATGCGAACAAATAGCGCCTTTAGAAAATGAAGATTCTGGTGGTTGAAGATGAAATCAAGGTATCCGAAGTACTCAAGCGTGGACTTCAGGAGGCCGGTTATGAGGTGGATACTGCCTATGATGGCGAAATCGGTTTGCGACTTGCTGGAAGCGGAAAGTATGACCTGATTATTCTCGACATCAACCTGCCCCGCATCAATGGTCTGGAACTGTGCAAGCGACTGCGTCAGAAAGATGAAGTGACGCCTGTACTGATGCTCACTGCACTTGGTATGAGCGACGATATTGTTACCGGACTCGAATCAGGCGCCGATGACTATATGTCGAAGCCATTTCGTTTCAACGAACTTTATGCACGTGTTAAGGCGTTGACGCGAAGAAAGAAAATCGCCGCTGAGATTGCCGAAAAAAATCCCGACAAAAAAATTCGCCTCGACTTTTTCAAGCTCGCCGATCTTGTCATCGATTTCGAAGGTAAGGAAGTAAAACGCAACGGGCGCGCTATTCAGTTGACCGCGCGCGAATACGCACTACTCGAATACCTGGCGAGAAACCAGGGCAAGGTTCGCTCACGTGTCGACATCGCCGAAGCTGTCTGGGGTCTGGACTTTGAAACAGGCACCAACTTCATCGACGTGTATATTAATTATTTGCGAAACAAGATTGACAGGAACTTCGATCCGAAGCTCATTCATACGATAACTGGTTTTGGTTACGTCCTGAAACTACCTAATGCGTGAAGATCGGCCAGAGACTTGTGCTACGATTCACACTGGTGAGCGCGCTCCTGACCGGCGCTATTCTTCTGTTTATTTACACACTCACCCGCGGATTTGTCCACAGTGATTTTATTGAAAGGCTCACGCAGCAAGCCAGCCTTGAAGCGTTGCACTTTGCAGCGCCTCATGTTAAGGATGTTATCCCGCCCGGGTCGTTTATGCTTGTTAATCCACAAACATCAATTTATTCTGAGGATGGAAAGCTGCTCCACCAGGTTGGTGATTTTTCTATTCCGGAAAACTGGGTTGAATTTTTGAAGAAGGAAGAATTTTTCAATGCGGAACTTGGAGACTACACGACGGTCGGACGAACACATACTGTTGAGAATGTAGTATATCTCGTATTTGTTTCTGACAAGGACCTGCCCGGGCAGCATGAGCTCGATATTCTTCAAAAGGCAATGGTCATGGGCTGGGGATTGAGTCTTGTGCTTTCATACGTCGCGGGTTTGTATTTCGCAAGCAAGACGTTGCAGCCGGTGAAACGCGTAGTGCGGGAAGTAAACCAGATTACGAAGGATAACCTGGGTCACCGCCTCAGTGGAATACGAAATCCCGCAAGCCCGGATGAACTGGATGAACTAGTCCTGACATTCAACGCACTGCTTGAGCGCATCGAGAGCGCGTTCGTTGCGCAGAAACGGTTTCTACAGCATGCCTCACACGAATTAAAAACGCCGCTGACAGCAATTATGGGTGAGGCAGAACTTGCCCTTGCCAAGGAACGATCGGTCGCGGAATACACCAGAACTCTCGGCGTAGTCGTCGGCGAGGCGGAACGCCTTATCCGGATCACACAGGGACTTCTTACCCTCGCGCGACTAGAGGAAGGCTTCTTCCGCGAACATACGGAGCAAATCGACATCAACAGGCTTTTTGAATCGGCTGTGCATACGCTGCGGATCGTATACCCCCACCGTGAGATCCGGGTAACCGGGACGATTGATCCGCCTTTTGTTACCGGCAATGGGCAGTTGCTGAACATCGTTTTCAATAATATTCTGGACAATGCCCTCAAGTATTCTCACCGCGAGATTATCGCCACGCTTGAACGCGTTAACGGAGAGGCTGTTGTTCGCATTACAGATTTTGGTATCGGTATCCCTGAAGACGAACTCGGACGCGTGACAGCGGCGATGTTTCGTGCGCGGAATGTCAGCCACGTTTCGGGCGCAGGCCTCGGTCTCTCGCTTGTCAAACGAGTCATGGACGCGCACGGCGGGTCGTTCAGGATCGAAAGCACCCCTGACCATGGCACGACGTGTACGCTCAGTTTCCCGGAGTGAAGCGTTAAAAGTTATCCTTTCGTAAGTCCGAATGGTACATTAGCCCGCCTTGGCGGGTGTCACCCTAATGCCCGGGGTGAAGCCCAAGTAAAAGAGCCCACACGTCGCCACTCCCTTAAGGGGCGTCACAAGGGACGCGTCGTTAGAATCGCTCGCGACATAGTCAGGCGCAACCCTGTGTATCATCGGTACCTTCCTTCTTCATTCCCTTTCATCCATCGCGTACCCCAGCCTCAGCGTTGCTCCCTTCGACTACGCGATCCTTCCACGATGCTGAACTTCAACTCACTGCGCATTACCCGAACCCGCCGCCGCATGGTTTGTGGCATTTCAAGTCAGGATGACGGAACATGTAACGAGGATATCCCAGCCAGAAACCAGCAGCGGCCAGCAGCAGTGGCCAGTTGTTTCTACCTGCCAGTTGCTTTCCCAAGGCCGCTGGTATAAGTTTTTATTCGATACCGAAAAAGAACTCATATGGCTACGATAAATGTATCTTCCGGTGAAAAAACCCTCTTCAAAGATTTTCAGGACGGTAACACTGTTCAGTTTCGCGTTGCTGTTTCTCCCGGTGGTGAAAAGGAATACGGCAAGGGCACCCGCGTCAAGGTAATTTGTGGCGATGAGTCATCGGACGGAAAGATCGTTTCCGATCCTCTGGTGGTTACTCCTTCCAAAGACGGTGGCGAAGAAACGATATCGCTCGTAGTTGAAAAAGGCTGAATCCATCTCAACAAAAAAGCGCATCCCTGAGAATGCGCTTCCAAAAAACAAATCGAAAATCAAATCATTCTTCCTGGAACACACGGATGTAGTCAACTATCATCTGTTGCGGGAATACCGTCGTGCCATCCGGACTACCCGGCCAGTTTCCACCGACGGCAACGTTGAAGATGAAGAAGTACTCGTTGTGGAATTCGCTGAGACCTGCCGGCGTGATGTCGATTGTATTGAACAACACATCATCCACAAACCACTTGATTTCGGTTTCATCCCAGGTTATCGTAAAGACGTGAAACTTATCCGCGAAGATACCGCTGGCAAGTGAGTAACCGGGTTTGTCGCATGTGCATGCGTGGCTGCCATTGTTATCCCAGTGCAACGTACCGTGTACTGTTTTTTCGCGCCCGCTTCCGCCAATCATTTCCATGATGTCGATCTCTCCGCATTTTGGCCAGCTCACTTCGGAGATGTTCTGACCCAGCATCCACAATGCCGGCCAAATGCCCTGACCTTTCGGCAACTTTGCACGAATGTCAATCCGGCCATATTGGAATTCCTTCTTGCCTTTGGTAATAATCCGCGAAGACGTGTAGCTACTGCCACTGAAGTTTTCCTTTTTAGCAGTGATGAGTAAGTAACCATCATCCACGGTCGTGTTTTCCGATCGGTAGTATTGAAGTTCGTTGTTACCCCATCCGCCTGAGCCGGTTCCGATTTCGTGGGTCCAATTATCAGAATTAAGCGTTGTGCCGGAAAATTCGTCCTGCCATACTAAAGTATAACCGTCGTAACTTTCGGGTGTCGTATAGCCCTCGTCACTTATCGGAATGTCAACCGTAACCAGCGTTGATGTGGTAATGAAGTCATTCGGAGTTGAATGGGCATTAACGGTAATCGTATACGTTCCGGATGCATTGTATGTGTAGGTGGCCGTACCGTCTGTGCTGGTGACCGTGCTTCCAACCAGGCCAAAGTGAATTGTAAAGAACGATGCATTTTCAGCTGTCGCCGTCACAGTGACCTTACCAACATCGGTTGAACTTATTTCGGTAGTAACCTGCAGATTCTTGGGCAACACCTTCTTTTCGTCGCCATCGTCGCCTCCGCAACCAGAGCCCAACAAGGCTGCCAGAATCAGGATAGTATTCATAAGTTTTGTCATACGATTGTTCATGATTCCAAAAGTGTCTTTCAATCGTTCCAAATGCAAATAATGAACTACATCAATAATACATCACAGGGACGGAAACAGGGCACGTCACGTGTACGTCAGGCTCCAAATGCCCAAAAAATTGCAGATTTTGATGCCTGCGAGACTGGCATACCCGAAACAGAATACATCAGGGTTGCGAAACCGGAACGCCGGTGAGTACAGACTCCGTTGATTTTGTGCTGACACTGTCGACAGCGGGGAGCCGGAAAAAGAAGACTGTTCCCTTTCCCTCGTGACTTTCAACGCCAATGGTGCCCCCGTTCTTCTCGATAAAGTCCTTGCACAAAATAAGCCCGAGGCCGGTGCCCTTTTCGTTTGCCGTTCCATGGGTAGTATATTTTGTGTCGAGCCGAAACAGCTTCTTCAATGTTTCAGGCGACATCCCAACCCCGGTATCCGCAATTGATACTACAAACTCGTTTCCTTCACGACGGAGCGCCAGGGTGATCGTTCCCCCCTGGGGGGTGAACTTAATGGCATTTGATACGAGGTTGCGTATTACGGTATTAACGCTGTGCTTATGCGCATTGGTGAAGCCCGGATCACCCTCGTCACACAAAATGGTAATACCCTTGTTCGAAGCCTGGGCGTTCAACAAGTCGCGGTTCTGAAGCAGAAGTTCGCGTAGATCGAAATTCTCGGGTTTGAACTCGATGTTGCCGGTTTGAGATCGTGACCACTCCAGCAAATTCTCCAACAGGGTGAGGAGGTTCTTGAGATTGTTGTTGATCTCTCGTGCCAGCATTTGAATTTCGTCGCGCGTAAGGCTGTCTGTGTGATCGATAAGCATGCGCGAAAATGAAATAAATGAGTTCAGTGGACCTTTGAGGTCGTGACTGATTATCGAGAAAAACTTGTCCTTCGTTGCGTTCAGGTTCTGCAACTGAACGTTCTGATTGGCTACGCGTGCATGCGCAGCCTGAAGCGCGATCGTAGCCCTCCGCTTGGTGAGGTACAGGAAGAAAATAAGACATACGATAATGACACCGAATCCGATAATCGTAAACAGAAAATTCTGTAGCTGTTGTTGCGTTTTGATCTTCTCTTCACGGCGCCGTTGTTCGAGTTCGAGGTGCCGGATCTCAAGTTCCTTTTTGTCGAGCACGTAACGGTTTTCGGCTTCAAGCAATTCGGTTTCAGCTTTTTCATTCCGCATGAACTCGATCAATTGCGTGTAGGCGAGGAGATGGTTAAGTGATTTTTTACTGTCGCCAACTGCCTTGTAACAATGACTCAGGAATTCATGTGCTCTCGCGATCTGTTCCGCAGCTTGTGCTGATTGCGCAGCTTCAAGACCCAGAACCAGGTTTGCCGTTGCGCGTTCATAGTTTCGTTTGTTGAAGTACAATACACCCGCATTGTTGTACGACTGTGCGAGGCCGGTCAGGTCATCAAGGCGGGTGCGGATTGAAAGCGCAGCGACAAAATTCTTTAACGCTTTCTCATCCTCCTTCATCAACCTGTAGAGTTCTCCGATGTCGTTGAGCGATTGCGCTTCGCGATCGGTGCTTCCGAGACGTCGCCAGATCGCGAGCGCCTGTTTGTGCAATGCCAGCGCCCTGTCGTATTCTTGTTTCAAAGTATGTACGTGAGCCTTATTAAAAAGTGCTTCAGCCTTTGCCCTCGGTGAAGCTACGCTGTCATTGTGGATGAGGACTATTTCATAATTCTCAAGTGCTGCGTCGAGATGGCCTTTAGCTGCGTTGAGTTTTCCGAGCTTGTTGGCGAGGTAAATTAATACAGCCGCTTCACGATAGCTCTCGCTAAGGTGTAGTGCTCGTTCGAGCAGTTCTGAACTTTTGTGATAGTCGCCAACCATTTCGAAGACGCGACCCAAGGCAATGTAGGTGATGATCTGGTCTTCCCCGAGGTCATGCTTTTCTTCAAGCTGAAGTGCAAGAATAAATTGGTCAATAGCTCGTCCGTAGTCAGGTATCCGTAGCAGGAGTAGCATTCCCAGCTCTTTTCGCAGTGTTGACTCACGTTCAAAATCGGCAATTGATTTTGCCTCCTCTATCTGAGCTTCGAGGCGGGTAATGCGTTCGTGTGCGTTTCCGGAAAGACTGGATTTCTCGAGAGACTCATACCACTCCAGGTGCTGCGAGAGCTGCCCCACCTCAGCATTGGCGTAGCTGGTTATCAGAAACAACAGGAACAGAATCCTTTTCAAGGTGAGTTAGTTACGTTTCAAAATTCGCCATTATGGCAGAGTATTGAAAGGCATAACTTCGTCATAATATTACATGTACGTCACAGGGAGCGCATCATACAAAAAGAGGGCTGCATTTGATTGCAGCCCACCTGATCATGCGCGAAGTTACCGTCCTACGGGAACGGCACGACGGGCAGTTTGTGATACGAGTTCACGTCATCGTAATACGAATGGTCATTTGTGTCGGGCCAGTGACTTGAATCAAACCCCGGAGAGTTCTTGATGTAGTCTTTGCTTCGATCCAAAATGAACACTTCCTTTTCCTCGTCGATTTCAAGTTGTTCAAACGGGATGGCAAAAAGTTTCTTGCCAACACCGAGCAAACCTCCTGCTGTCAATACCGCATACTCAATTTTGCCGGTGTCAACGTTTACCATCAATTCTTCGATCTTTCCCAGAGTTTCGCCCTTTCGGTTTTCGACGCTGTCGCCGATAATGGAAGAGGCGGTCAAACGTTCGACCGGTTTGTTGGCGTCGGCTCCTTCATGGTTGATGCCGGTCCGGTTGTCAACCTCATAGTTTTTATTTTCCACACTCATACTACCTCCTTTGTGTTTGGATGTTAAGGCTGCCCTACCCGAGATAGAACAGCCTTCCTGGATGTCAACTTTCCAGTTTACCTAAAAGCACAGGACCACGCATATAACACGCAGATTCCTGTTGATCGACATTTCTTTAAGTAAAAATTAAGTGCCATGACGGAGTCGCTGACCGGCTTTTATGATAAACGTTGCTGCTATACGCCGGTACAATGGATGGCTGTTACTCGGGGCTTACAAATTCGGGCTGATTTGAAGGAAGGTTCTTGCGACGAAATGCCCGCGCATTCCAGAGCGCTTGCTTTCGAACAGCGTGATGTATACTCGCATTGACCTCGTAACCGATGAGCAGGACGATCGTTACGAGTTGAACCCACACCATGATAGCAATCAAAACCCCGATGGATCCGTAAACCTTGTTGTACGTTCCGTAGTTGGTAACATAGTATGAGAATCCATACGAAACGCCCAGTATCAGCAGCGTTGCAAGCAGCGAACCGATTGAAAAAAAACGCCAGTTGTAGTGAATGGCGGGACCGAAATAGTACAACGTTGAAATTGCCAGAAAGAATACGATGAAAATTACGACAAAGCGAAGCACGAACAATATGGAAACCGTATAGCTGTTGAGGTCGATAAATCCGGTTTCGGTAATGTTTGTCATTGCATAATCGAGGATCAGTTGCCCGACGACAAGGAGTATTATTGCCAGGAACAACACCACAGCCAGGTTGAACGTCAGCGCCGTTGCTATCACCCGAGTCTTGACGGCGCTGCGGTTTTCAATTGTACGGTAACACGCATTGAAGGCGCGCATTAGCGCCATCGTTCCGTTCGTTGAAAGGTAAACCGAGAACAGGAAACCAAATGACAACAAGCCACCCCGTTGATTGCTGACAATATCGAGCACTGTCGATGAGACGGTTTCAAACATGCTGGGCGGCATCTGATGTCCGAGGAACTCCATGATCGAATCCTTGTTAACCTCGGGGAAGAACGCGGTAACGTACGGGATAAGGGTAAACAGGAAAATTATCGCGGGAAAGATTGCCAGCAGGAAGTTGTATGCTACGCCGTTTGCCCGGTCGAGAATTTCGTCGTCGGTAAGATTCTGTATGAACAGCTTGAGGATTTTGTAAAGCGAAACGTTTTCATATTTCCGGAACTTCACCCGCTTCAGCCAGGTGATCAGCAATCGACCGGGGTTCCAGCGAAAAAAAAACCGTTTATACTTATACTTCATTAAAGAAAGGTTCGAGAACCTGCTCCATCGCGCGGGGGGGCCGGCATGGCCTGTTCGTCTTCCTGTCTACAAAAGCCAGCAGCGTTTCTCCCTGGTTGATGAGCTTTTTCTCTTCGTTGTAAATGTCGTATTCAAATTTAATACGAACTCCCGGTTTTTCGCGGATTGTTGTCACGATTGTGAGCAACTCGTCATAACGGCCGGGGGCCAGAAAACGCGATTTGTTTTCCAGGACCGGCATTATTACTCCCATTTCCTCAATTTCGCGGTACGTAAGCCCCAGCTGCCGGAGACTTTCAACCCGCGCGACTTCGTAATACATGGCGTAGTACCCGTAATACACATATCCCATTTGATCGGTTTCCGCATACCGCACCCGTACGGTGGTCTCAGATTGATACATCCTACTTTTGCTTGAGCTTAGCCTTTTGTTGTTCGATCGTAAGCG
The DNA here is from genome assembly GCA_023428695.1 of Bacteroidota bacterium. GTDB lineage: Bacteria > Bacteroidota > Bacteroidia > Cytophagales > Cyclobacteriaceae > Ohtaekwangia. The sequence goes on along the minus strand of JAEYWY010000017.1, from coordinate 410,483 downwards.
CGCGCTGATATTTCGCCGCGTTGCGCATGTGCTCACGATAATCATGTGTGAAGTTGTGCCGCCCGGAAAAATCTTCCTTTGCACACATGTACAGATATTTTGTCGTCGGGTGATTGAGCACGGCGTCGAGAGAGTTTATGGTAGGCATGTTAATCGGTCCGGGGGGCAAACCTGTGTTCCTGTAGGTGTTATAGGGCGAGTCGATTTCCTTGTGTTCGTTCAACACACGTTTCAGGGAAAAGTCGCCAACGGCGAAAACAAGTGTGGGATCCGCCTGGAGCGGCATGCCGGTCTTTAGTCGGTTCATATAAAGGCTCGCGATCAGCGGCGCCTCGTCGGCACGAACACTTTCTGCCTGAACAATGGAGGCGAGGACAGATACTTCCATTGGGGTGAGTCCGATTTCCGTTGCTTTCGCCAGGCGTTCATTGTTCCAGAATTTTTCGTACTCCTCGTACATGCGTTCAATGAGTTGATCCGCCGATACATTGTAGTAAACTTCGTACGTATTCGGTATGAACATGGCGACCACATTGTCTTTGTTGAATCCATACGAATTATCGCGTGCGAAATCAAGTAGCGCCACCTTGAATTCGTCCGGAGTCATTCCAAGGTTCTTTGTGATCTTTTCAGCCAGGTCGTCGATCAGTCGCACATTGTTGAAGGTGATATTGACTGCGTTGTTGTTGCCAAGCCTCAGGGTGCGGATAGCTTCCAGGTTGGTCATGTTCGTACGCAGCATGAACTTGCCCGGCTTCACGCGTTCGTCATAGTCCATCAGGCGCGCGAGAAAACTGAATGAAATCAGGTCGTTCACATACCCGCCTTCATGTAACTGTTGCTGAACATCCTTGAAGGTGGCGTTGTTCCGAATAACAAATGCGCGGTCAGGTTTGTCTAGAAGGATATTTGGGGTGTATACGATCTGATACCCGTAAAAGACAAAGGATATCCCGAGGATCGCGATCACGAGAAAAAGAATCAGACGCTTACTGGGCCTCATACAAAATAAAAAGATGTCAAAATTACAAAATTGATTTCACAATGTTTTAGCACCTTTGGGCTCGCGCATTGATACGAAACGTCCTATGCAAGCCTCGTTACTGTCCATACATCCAAAAAATCCTGAGGAGCGCAAGATCAGCCAGGTCGTGAACGTACTGCAAAACGGAGGCATCGTTATCTATCCGACAGATACAATCTACGGCATCGGGTGTGATCTCATGAACCGGAAAGCCGTCGAAAGGTTGTGTCGCGTGCTGGATATCAAACCCCAGAAACTCGACCTGTCATTCATTTGCCAGGACCTGAGTCATGTTTCGCTTTACGTCAGAAGGATGGACACGCCGGTTTTCAAATTGTTGAAAAAAGCGTTGCCGGGTCCTTACACATTTATCCTGGAGTCGAGCAGCAAAGTTCCGCGGATCCTTGAAATCAACAAGAAAACGGTGGGTATCCGCATCCCGGATCACCCCATCCCCCTTGCCATAGTCGCCGCATTGGGGAACCCGCTGATCACATCATCGATAAAAAACGATGACGAAATCAAGGTGTACACGACCGACCCTGAGGAAATTTACGAGGATTTCAAACACCACGTTGACCTCGTTATCGACGGCGGCGTGGGGAACAACGTACCCTCCACTGTCGTTGATTGCACCGGCCCGGATTTCGAAATTGTCAGGCAGGCTGCGGGAAACATTGAACAGTTCTTGTGACAGACAACTGCGCCAGCACGTGCCTGAAAACCAAACGGCCGTTTTTTATTCACATGAAATCGCGCATTTCCCTGAAAATGCGTTTTTGACCTTACATTCCTGCTGCCTACTTTGCCACCCATGCCCGGGTTAACTTTCGTTTCCGAACTTCACTATCTGCCTTCGCTTGCATTCTTTACCGCTATCCGGGATGCATCAGTCCTGATGGCAGAACGTTGGGAACATTTTGAGAAGCAGAGTTATCGCAATCGTTGTTATATCAATACGCCTCATGGAACCACAACCATGGTCATTCCGTTAACAGGCAAACACGGTAAGACACGCATCCACGAGGTAAGGATCGACTATAGTCAGAAGTGGTTGAATAACCACTGGCGGACTATCCGTTCAGCGTATGGCAAAGCGCCTTTTTTCGAGTACTATGCGCATGACCTACATGAAGTTCTCACCCGGCGTCATGTGTTTCTTTACGAACTGAATCTGGAGTTGCTGACATTGTGTCTACGCTGGTTACGTTGTGAGATTGAGATCCGGGAAACTTTGTCGTATCAAACAGAATATCCGGCTGACATTTACGACATACGAAACAGAATACATCCAAAGGATACCGCGTATATCAAAAGGATTTACAAGCCCGTGCCATACTACCAGGTTTTTGGCAACTCATTTGCAGACAACCTGAGCATAGTGGATCTGGTCTTCTGTTGTGGTCCGGAAGCAAGCCGTATTTTGCGTGAGTCCCTGAAGCGGGACTGAACAATTACCATATGTACGGTGTTTCTTACCTGGTATTAAATCTTGGGGATTAGATAGCATAGAACAGACAAAATACTTTACATTTACACTTATCAATTCACTTTTATAATATATGGAGGCTAAATTTTCCAACCGGGTGAAAGAAGTGATTTCACTGAGCCGGGAAGAAGCGTTAAGACTGGGGCACGATTACATCGGCACCGAACATCTTATTCTCGGCATGATCCGGGAGGGGGAAGGTGTAGCCGTCGGCGTGCTCAAGAAGCTTGGTGTACCCCTGGATGAGTTGCGTACCGAAATCGAAAAGATTTCAAAAGGCACCGCGACTCATCAGATAAAGAACCTGGCGAACATCCCGCTGACCAAAGCGTCGGAGAAAGTTCTGAAGATCACTTACCTGGAAGCAAAGATATTCAAGGCGCAATTGATTGGCACCGAGCACCTGCTCCTGTCAATACTGCGTGATCAGGATAACCTGGGAACCCAGATCCTGAATAAGTTCGACGTCAACTACGAGACAGTTAAGGAAATGCTCGAGTACCAGAACGAAGGCCCGATGGCATCCTCTGATACCGATGATCCGGACGACGACTCTTCAAAAATATTCGGCGGCGCTGCCGGCGGCAAAGAGAAGAAAGGTACCGAGAAGTCGAGAACACCTGTGCTTGATAACTTCGGCCGTGACCTCACGCGCCTTGCTGAAGATAACAAACTCGACCCTATCGTCGGTCGCGAAAAAGAAATTGAACGCGTAGCTCAGATCCTTTCAAGACGCAAGAAGAACAACCCGATCCTTATCGGTGAACCTGGTGTGGGTAAGACGGCAATTGCCGAAGGCCTCGCACTGCGCATCATCCAGAAAAAGGTTTCACGCGTGCTGTTCGGAAAACGCGTCGTTACACTTGACCTCGCTTCACTGGTAGCCGGTACAAAATACCGCGGCCAGTTCGAAGAACGTATGAAAGCAGTTATGAATGAGTTGGAGAAGTCTCCCGACGTTATCCTGTTCATCGATGAACTTCATACTATCGTTGGTGCAGGTGGCGCTTCCGGGTCACTCGACGCATCCAACATGTTCAAGCCTGCCCTTGCCAGAGGTGAAATCCAATGCATCGGCGCAACAACACTTGATGAATATCGCCAGTACATCGAGAAAGACGGTGCGCTTGCAAGACGTTTCCAAATGGTAATGGTTGACTCTACTACTCCTGAGGAAACAATTCAGATTCTCGACAACATCAAGGAAAAATATGAAGATCACCACCACGTGATTTACACGAAGGAGGCGATCGAGGCGTGTGTGAAACTTTCGGATCGTTACATCAGCGACAGGTACCTTCCGGACAAAGCTATCGACGTTCTCGATGAAGCCGGTGCACGTGTTCATATTAATAACATTCATGTTCCCGAAGAGATCGTAAAACTTGAAGAAGCGATCGAGGATGTGAAGAAGGAAAAGAACCGCGTCGTCAAGAGCCAGAAATACGAAGAGGCTGCACAGCTTCGCGACCGCGAGAAAAAGCTTATCGAACAACTCGATATAGCGAAAGCGAAGTGGGAAGAAAAGACACGTACCGAGAAGTACACAGTTAACGAAGATAACGTTGCCGATGTCATCGCGATGATGACAGGTATCCCGACGAAACGTATCGCTCAGAAGGAAAGCAATAAACTGCTGAACATGGGCGAAGAACTGAGTGGCAAAGTGATCGGCCAGGAAGAGGCGATCAAGAAACTGGTAAAAGCCATTCAACGTACGCGCGTCGGACTTAAAGATCCGAAGAAACCAATTGGTTCATTCATTTTCCTTGGTCCGACCGGTGTTGGCAAGACGGAACTTGCCAAAGTTCTCGCTACCTACCTGTTTGACAAGGACGATGCCCTGGTTCGTATCGACATGAGTGAGTACATGGAGAAGTTCTCCGTATCACGCCTCGTGGGTGCACCTCCGGGTTACGTCGGATACGAAGAAGGCGGACAGCTTACCGAAAAAGTAAGAAGGAAGCCATACTCTGTGGTGTTGCTGGACGAAATTGAAAAAGCTCACCCCGATGTGTTCAATATTCTTCTCCAGGTTCTTGATGATGGTATTCTTACCGACGGACTTGGACGACGTGTTGATTTCCGGAATACGATCATCATCATGACATCGAACATCGGTGTGCGTGATCTGAAAGATTTCGGAACCGGAATTGGTTTCGCTACTTCGGCGAAGCGCGAGAACGAAGAAGAACACATGAAGGCTACGATTCAGAATGCGTTAAAGCGTGCCTTCAGTCCTGAATTCCTGAACCGTCTCGATGACGTGATCGTGTTCAACTCACTGCAGCGCGAACACATTCACAAGATCATCGATATCACGCTTCGGAAACTTTTCGATCGGATCATCCAGCTTGGTTACAATGTCGAGCTGACTGACAAGGCGAAAGACTTTCTTGCCGAGAAAGGATATGACCATCAGTTCGGAGCAAGGCCGTTGAATCGCGCGATTCAAAAGTATCTTGAAGATCCGGTAGCGGAAGAAATCCTGAGAGGTGAAGTCGAAGAAGGCGGTACGATTTCCGCTGACTACGACGGCAAAGGTGATGCGCTTACGATCAAGGTGAAGAAAACAAAATCGTCTTCATCGAAAGAGAAAAAAAGCGAATAATACGCACTGGAATAAATAAGAAGGCCCCGGAATCGGGGCTTTTTTATTGTCAATAACTTCCGAAGAATTTTCGCGTGAACCACTCCAGCGATACAAATATGATCGCCAGCCAGAAAAACCATTTGAGGTTCACAAGATTGTCGTATGTCTCTTCCGAATGGATGATGTTCTTCGCTTCTTTTGTGACGAGGTCATTATTCAGACTCGCGATATCGGAGGCAGGGTAGAAGCGTCCGCCGGTCTTGGCGGCGAGTTTTCTTAGCAAATCAAAATCTGCCGTGAGGTTCTGAAGCTCGGTTTGTCTGGTCACTACAGCGAACTCGCCGCGTACCTCTTCCGTTGCACCATTGATGACAGTAGACGCGCGATAACGGTGCACACCTTCGTCGAGACCGCCGATCTGATAACGGTTATTGCCCGGACTGGTAACGTAACTGTAGTTTCGGGTTTGACCTGATTCCTGACGAACCTCAATCTTTATTTCGTTCCCGTAAACAGGTTCGAAGATGTCGTTGTACACCTGGCTTTCAAAAATGACTGGTTCGGTTTCGGAAAAATCCTGACGGACAGGATAGCTCTTGAACTTACGCTTGTCATCCGTCGTGCTGAGGTACTGAATGAGTTTGTTGAACAACTCATCGAAGCCCGCGGTCTTTTCCGTGCGGTCGTACTCATTAAGTCGCCACCGCCAGAGCCCTTCGCCAAACATTAGTCCGACGCGCCTGTTGTCGAAATTATCAACTGCAAGCAATGGCTTGTTCGTTGGTACGCTGCCTACTTTTTGAAATAGTAACGGCGTCGCAGAACCCCGAACGCCAATTTTCCCGAAATGAACGGAAACTGGCGGAAAACCCTGGAATACGGTCGTCGCTTCCGGACTTAATGAGAAATTACTGAACGAGGCGTTAACCACCGGTGTGACCTGATCGAATTCCCGTGACTGCGATTCAATCCTTACAGGCATATCGTTTTGTGACAACAACCGCATGTCGGTTTGCTGCCCTGTGATAAAGAGTAACGACGCCCTGGTTTTGAGGAACTGTTGAAAGAGTGCCGTCGTCTTGCCACGCAAGTCAGGAGCCTGATGGAAGATGACGAGGTCTACTTTGTCGGCCTGAACTGTCTTGATATCATCTTCGCGAAGCCCTGGTATGTGCAGCAGGAATTCATAGTTTGAATTTTGGTCAATGACTTCGCGCAAGGGTTTTATGTCCGGGTGAGGGGCCGGTGCGATCAACAGGATTTTTTTCTTGCCTTCGACGACCTCGACAAATATTGAAGTTCTGTTGTTACGTGTGTTGCTTTCGCCCTGTTGCTCTTCAATCCGGATATCGAGTTTTTGAATTCCCTGTTCATCCGCGGACGGCGTGAAGTCAAATGTGAGCAGTGCGTTGTCGCCGGTGTTTTTTGTTTCCTGTGCAATGATCTTTCCTTTGTGAGACAGTGACGCATTCACCGGTCTGTTTGCGAAATTTTTCGCCTGCACTTCAACGCGTACCGGAAACTTGTTGCCCTGATAAGCGATCCGGTTGTACGAAATGTTTCGGATCGAAAGATCGGTTCGCTGAACAGAGTCGCCCACACCAACAGGGTAAATCGGAAAGTTGTAGTTCCCGTAAAGCGGCGATAAACCGGTTGTATAAATTCCGTCGGTTGCAAATACAACCCCACTCACATTTCTGCCTTCGTTGTCCTGGATGATGTTCCTCAGCGCCGAATGCAGGTCAGAGTAGTCGCCATCAAATGTGAGTTCGTCGATCTCGTCTCCGCGAAGATTTATCGACTTGACTTCGAATCCTTTTTCAGACAACTCGTTTGCAAGTTGATTCAGTTGCGTGTTGAAACGCGCCAAACTTGCCGAATCAGTAGTCTGCGCCACCGATGAAGAGTTGTCTTTCAGGATAACCATCACCGGTTTTTCGAAATAGTTTGAGATCTGCCGGACAACAGGTCCCAGCAGCAGAAACATCAGCAGGAACAGTAGTACGAACCGGACTCCGAACAACACGTGATTCCACGTCTTTGACCACGGGCTCTTCGCGTTGTACAGGAGAAACGCCATACCGGCAGCGGCAGCCGCGCAGGCGACTACAAACCACGGCGAGCTGTCCAATAATATCCGTTGATGTTCCATGTTTGTTCGTAAAGTATTGTAACGTACCGGCGCCCGAAACCTTTTTTACGTTAATAACCGTATTTCTCTTTCCAAAGGGCCCGCAGGTATTTACGCAGCTCGTCCTCACGGGGGTTCTTTCCGGGATCATAAAACTTTGTTCCGCTGACCTGCTCCGGTAAAAACTCCTGGGGCGCGAAATTATTCTCGTAATCGTGGGAATATTTATACCCCTTGCCGTAGTTCAAATTCTTCATCAGGCGGGTTGGCGCATTGCGTATGGCCAACGGCACAGGCAAATCGCCCGTACGGTGCACGGTCTGGATAGCGTTTTCAATGGCCATATAGCTCGCGTTGCTCTTCGGAGAACTCGCGAGGTAAACCGCGCATTGAGCCAGAATAATCCTTGCTTCGGGGTACCCTATTACATTAACGGCCTGGAATGTATTGGTTGCCATAACGAGGGCGGTCGGGTTGGCGTTTCCGATGTCTTCCGATGCGAGGATCACCATCCGACGCGCGATAAACTTCACGTCTTCACCACCTTCAACCATTCGTGCCAGATAATACACGGCTGCGTTGGGATCGCTTCCGCGGATTGACTTGATAAATGCCGAGATGATATCATAGTGTTGTTCGCCGCTCTTGTCGTAGATAGCAATGTGCTTTTGCGCGAGTTGAATGACAAGGTCGTTTGTGATTTCGACATCACCGGTGGTTGCATTGGCAATTAGTTCAACAAGGTTAAGCAACTTCCTCCCGTCGCCGCCACTGATTGACAGCAATGCCTGGTGTTCCTTAACAGTGATGTTCCGGTCCTTCAGGTATTGACTAAGCGCCTGGTGAACCAGCGAGAGCAGTTTTTCTTCCGATAAGGGTTTCAGTGTATAAACCTGACATCGCGAAAGCAACGCGGAATTTACTTCGAACGACGGGTTTTCAGTAGTTGCTCCGATCAGCGTGATCGTTCCTTTTTCAACGGCACCCAGCAATGCATCCTGCTGGGATTTGTTGAAGCGATGAATTTCATCAATGAAGAGTATCGACCGAGGTGAGTGTTTTGCTTTTTCAATCACTTCACGTACGTCCTTTACGCCTGCGCTGACTGCGCTTAATGTGTAGAACGGTTTCTTCGCTTCGTGCGCGATAATGTTGGCGATTGTTGTCTTGCCGACACCGGGCGGTCCCCACAAAATCATTGACGGTATATTTCCCAGCGAAAGGGCTTTTCGGATCACGCCATTAGGTCCGGTCAGGTGCTCCTGACCCACCAACTGATCAAGTGTTGTTGGCCGCATTCTTTCCGCCAGTGGTGTCTCATTCAGGCTCAGCACAGTTTCAATATTAAAGGAATAGCAATGATAAGGCGAGGTTCGCCAAAAGAGCAACTACAATAAGGCAGGAAAATACAAGAAAGAATGCTCCGTATTTCAAAATTGTCTTCCACCAGCGTTGCTTATACATCTTTCGCATAGCCAGCAGCAGGTAAATGAGGATCCATAAGCCAATAATCCAGCTCACGTTGGTGCCGCCCGGAAGCTGATCGATCAAAAGCATAATTGATCCCGCCAGGAAGAAAAAGTTGTAGTAGTATATGGAAAAGACAAGATGTTCCGAATAATAATAGTCGCGGCGGAGGTAGAGCACTTTCAGAAGCAACGCGAACAATGGTAGCAATATGAAGAAAATCTTGGGAACGTTTGCCCTGAAACTTCCAAGAAAGTCGTTGTTGAATTCCTTGCCTTTTCCCTTGTAACGTTCATTCAGGTGTATCTCGCGTTCGCGGATCTTTCGCACCCAGAATCCGTCGCGCTGATCTGCCGGCAAAGCATTTTGTGCGCTGTCATATTCGGCGAATGTTTTATATCCGGCAATCGAACTATCGAACACCTCCATGGAAAAATTTTCCGAGTTCTGGCCATCGTATGTTACGACCTCGCGCTTTTTTGTATCGGTATCCGGAAGAACGTTAAGCAGGAAAAAGTAAACGAAACTGATAAACACGTACATCCGTGCAGGATGATAATAGCGCTCGCGTTTGCCTGCATTGTATTCGATGGCAAGTTTGCCCGGGCGGAATAGCAGATACTTGCCTGTAAGCAGGAACTTCGATTCAAAACTCAGGAATGATGAAACGAAGTTGGTCAGCAAATCACCGATAGACTGTCGTGGGCCTACGCGTTTTTGACCACAATGCGGGCAGTAGCGATCCGTGAGCACAGTGTCACAATTCAGGCACCGATCCACGGGTTCCTGGCTTCCCCCGGGAGACTCCACCAAAGGTTCAGTTGTTGTTCCGCTAGATTGTTCCTGACTCATCGACGAAAGGACAATTTACGGAAACCGGCGAAATTATTTCAGGTATTGATTAATGCGATCAATCAGCGACGCATATTCGACGGGCTTGGCGAAATAGTCATCGAATCCCTGGTTCAGAAGTTCGTCTTCATCTTCCGGGAAGGAGTACGATGTTATAGCGATGACGGGTACAGCGGCGTAATCCGGGACGGACTTGATTTTGTGAAGGGTCTCCGTTCCATTCATTTTGTCCTTGCCGAGGTTTACATCCATAAGGATGATGTCAAAGCTTTCTTCTGAAATTTTCTGCAGGCATGTGTCGCCATCCTCGACATGTGTAATTGAAAATTCAAGGCCGAGGAGCTTTCGCATCAACACAGCATGCACCAGGTCGTCTTCAACAAGAAGAACTTTTTTCATAACGGTTAAAGCACAATTAAGCGAGATTTGATGCAGCCAACGCGAAAATCAGGCCGGCTGCGCGTAAATGGGAAAACTAGGTGTATTTTTTTTACCTGCCTAACGACCGGGCTTACTAATCGTTAGAAATTGTTCTTTTCCGCGGCCTGATACGTGCTGATAAATCACATCAGCGTCATTACCAGCCCGATTACTCCCCTGATTTCGAAAAATGAGTCTGGAAATTTGTTTTGTACCAGTGTTCACCTATTTTTGCAGTCCCGTTACGCTTAGGAAGGAACTTCTGGTTGCATCTGAGAGTTATAAAAGGCGTAACATTGAATTGAAAACGAAGCCTGAAGTAGTCAGGTCGAGACAAAAATACATCGCGGGGTGGAGCAGTTGGTAGCTCGTTGGGCTCATAACCCAAAGGTCACAAGTTCGAGTCTTGTCCCCGCTACTTTCAAGGCGACTTCGGTCGCCTTTTTTATTCCGGAAAACCGTGGAAGCGTCAACATTCAAGGCAGGATTTGTAAGTATCGTGGGCAGGCCCAATGTCGGTAAGTCGACTTTGGTCAATCAGCTTGTCGGGGAACAGCTTTCTATCATTTCCGCGAAAGCCCAAACCACGCGACACCGCATCATGGGAATCCTGAGCGGACCAGGTTACCAGGTTGTCTATTCCGATACCCCTGGTATTCTTGAACCCAAATACTCGCTGCAGGAGGCGATGATGAATTATGTCAAGGTTTCTCTGGAAGATGCGGACCTGATCCTCCTGGTTGTGGGTATCGACGATAAATTCGAACCCGAAACCTTTTCACGGTTTACCAAAATGAACATTCCGATTTTGGTTGTGCTGAACAAAATCGACCTTGCAAAAGGAAGTGCTGTCGCAGACAAAACCGCGTACTGGAAGGAGTTGTTGCCAAACATCATCGATGTATTTCCCGTGTCGGCGAAAGTCGGGACAAACGTGAGTGGACTTCTGCCAAAGATACTGGAACATTTACCCATACATCCGCCGTATTTTCCGGAAGATGAATTTACCGATCGCACGGAACGGTTCTTTGCGTCCGAAATCATTCGTGAAAAGATCTTCCTGAACTACGAACAGGAAGTTCCTTACAGCTGCGAAGTTGTCGTAGAGGCGTTTAAGGACGAAGGGCCGATCATCAGGATCAGCGCTTTGATCTATGTTGAGCGTGATTCGCAAAAGGGAATCATTGTTGGCAAAGGCGGCAGCGCCATCAAGAAGGTCGGTACGGAGGCGAGACAGGACATGGAGAAATTCTTTGGAAAGAAGATCTTCCTGGAAACGCATGTCAAGGTAGCCGCGAACTGGAGAAAGGAAAGAAACAAACTCCGTCAGTTCGGATACCTGGAACGATAGTTAATTTTGAAAATGTGGTTTAGGCCATGGCTAATATAGTTGCAATTGTAGGTAGACCAAACGTTGGCAAGTCGACGTTTTTTAACAGGCTGATCGAAAAACGACAGGCAATCATGGATAACATGCCCGGCGTAACACGCGATCGCCACTATGGCTACGCGGAATGGTGCGGCAAGTTTTTTACCGTGATTGATACCGGCGGATTCGTGACAGGTTCTGAGGATAAATTTGAATCGGAGATACGCAAACAAATCCAACTTGCTATTGATGAAGCGTCGGCGGTAATCTTCATGGTTGACATCAAGGATGGCCTGACAGGATTCGACAAGGATTTTGCAAACATCCTGCGTGCTTCCAACAAACCTGTTTTCATTGCGGCAAACAAAACAGACACCCCCGACAAGAGCCTGCTCAGCACGGAGTTTTACGCCCTGGGACTTGATGCCGAGATTTTTCCCATAAGCGCGGAAAACGGCAGCGGAACCGGTGAACTGCTTGATGCACTGATAGAAACATTTCCCTCAGAAGGTGTTGAGGATCCGGATGCCGGAATACCGCGGATCACAATTGTCGGACGTCCCAATGTCGGTAAATCATCTTTGCTGAATGCGTTGCTCGGAACCGACCGCAGTATCGTTACGGACGAAGCAGGTACCACGCGCGATGCTATTCATTCCTATTACAAGATGTACGGAAAGAATTTCATACTCGTCGATACTGCCGGTGTGCGGAAGAAAGGGAAGGTTAAGGACGATGTGGAGTTCTACTCTGTTCTGCGTTCTCTTCGGGCGCTTGAGGAAAGTGATGTGTGTATCGTCGTGATTGATGCTGAGCGCGGACTTGAATCTCAGGATGTAAATCTGATCAGCCTCGCACAACGGCAGGGCAAGGGCATGGTGATCATGGTCAATAAATGGGATTTAATTGAAAAAGATTCGAAGACTGCGGACAAGTATAAAAAGCAAATGCTGGAGAAACTTGCGCCGATCGATTACATACCCATCATCTTTGCATCGGTACTTACCAAACAACGGATTTTTCAGGTGATTGAAAAGGCGGTCGAAGTATTCGAAAACAAAACCAAGAAAGTATCAACGTCTCAGCTGAATGAAGTTATGCTCCGAGAGATCGAGCACTATCCACCGCCGTCGATGAAAGGGAAACACATTCAGATCAAATATATCACACAGGTTAAGGCCCGGTTTCCATCGTTTGCGTTCTTCTGCAATCTGCCGCAATACATTCAGGGATCGTATGAGCGGTTTCTGGAAAACAAACTGCGCGAGCATTTTTCATTTGAAGGAGTTCCGGTACGTTTGATCTTCCGAAAGAAGTAATTCAAAGCCAATAGTGCTTTACTTAACCCCGGTATTGTTATATTGGTTGAAAATTAACCTGTCAACCTATGAAAAAACTACTTTGTTTCGCCGCTGCAATTATTTTTGCAGTCGCTTTAGCTTCATGTGGTCAGAAAGCAGATAACAGTGCTGCTGACGAAACCCCTGCGACAGAGGAACCTGCAGTAGAACAGGAAACTCCTGCAAGTGATACGCTTGACACAACCAGCCCTGCGGATTCAGTCCAGTAATCGTTGCGGCTTTCCCACAAGAGGCTTTAGTTTTGGCTAAAGCCTTTTTTTTGGTTCATGCAACACATCTTATCGATATTACAAAAACACGTTCCGCCCGCCGCCGTCGACTATTGCTATCAACTTTGGAAAGAAAGCCCGTTTGAGTTGAAAATTACGCGGAGCAGGAATTCAAAAGTCGGCGATTTTACCAGCAAGGGCAGCAAAGCGAATCCGCGAATTACGCTCAACAACGATCTGAACGCCTATCTTTTCCTTCAAACGTATATTCATGAAGTTGCGCACCTGCGTGTCTACCTCAAATACGGAAACCGCGTCGACGCGCATGGCGAAGAATGGAAGACTGTGTTTACGGACCTGATGATCCCGGTAATGTGGGAGCATGTCTTCCCCGAAAAGATTCTTCACGAGCTGCGCCGACACATGGTGAATCCAAAAGCGAGTTCATTTGCCGATTCACGACTGATAGAGGCGTTCCGGAGTTTTGATCCGCATGCCGACAAGTACATCATACTTGAGCAATTACCGGAGGGGAGTATCTTCCAGTTTCAAAAGCGCTTTTTCAAGAAAGGGAAACTGAAAAGAACGCGTGTATTGTGTGTAGAATTGAAATCCAAACGCAACTACCTTGTTCCCGCAGACGCCGTTGTGCAGAATGTTCAGTTGAGTCTTCTTTGAATAAGCCCGCTTACGTGATCGTAAAAGCTGTAGGGGTTCATCGTCCGCCATTTGTCGATCTGCAACGTACCGCCCATGAAGATGTATGAATCGAGGTGAAACTTTTCCATTTCCTGTCTCACGAATTCGGGAAATGAAACGGCGGCAATCCAGCCGTCTTCAATTTCATCGAACCACTCTTCATAATAGGAATCGTCGGAGCCGTGAAAGTTGAGAATGTTTTCTCCGATCAGAATGAATTTCGTAACACCTTCTTTCAGAAAATACTCGATGAGATTGCGTTTGAACGTCATGATGTCGTTGTTGATCGCATCATTCCATTCGCCGATGAGCTCAATAATGGCGTAACGTTGTTGATAATCGGAAAAGAGGACTTTGCCGTATAGCGTCTCCGATCCGAATGAGTCCCAGCCCGGATCGATGTAGTAGCCGTAGATTGTCTCGCTGTAAAGGTCGTAGTTGTATTCTTTTCCGAAGAATGGCAGGCGATCATCCAGCGTGGGGTCGTAATACTTGAGCCAGTTATGATACGGTTCGATCTGATGCATTGCGTCTGCGGCTTTCAACTGCGCTCCGTACGGAGCCGTATTGTCTTAACAATTGTTCCGCCTCGGCCTGATTGACCTGCAATTCTTCCATGATCATGCGCGTTCCGCGATCGATAAGCTTGTTGTTGGTTAGCTGCATATCGACCATCTTGTTGCCCTTCACCCGTCCAAGTTTTATCATGACGGTTGTCGAGATCATGTTGAGTACAAGTTTCTGAGCCGTGCCGGCTTTCATTCTTGTACTTCCTGTAACAAATTCAGGGCCTACGACAACCTCGATGGGATACTCGGCTTCGTGTGCGACGGCACTGCCGGTATTGCAGACAATACACCCGGTCGAAATTCCCGCCTCACGCGCGCGGCGCAGTCCGCCGACAACATACGGGGTACGCCCGGAGGCCGCAATGCCGATCAATACATCCTGCTGATTGATGCTGTATGATTCAAGGTCTTTCCATGCCTGTTCCGGATCGTCTTCAGCGTGTTCAACCGCCTTGCGGATGGCAGTGTCGCCACCTGCGATAAGCCCAATAACCTTTCCGTGGGGCATCCCATACGTTGGCGGAATTTCTGAAGCATCCACAATGCCCAGACGTCCGCTCGTGCCGGCACCGATATAAAATAGCCGGCCACCGCTTTGCATTTTTTCTACAATCCGCTCAACAAGTTTTTCGATCGAAGGAATTACGCGTTCAATCGCTTTCGGCACACTGTGATCTTCCCGGTTGATGTTCACGAGAAGATCGTGAACGGTCATCTTTTCGAGATTGTCATAATGCGATGATGACTCGGTTGTTGTCACGCCACCTGGTTTTGATGAAAGAGCGTCAGTCCTGCAATGGGCCCTTCAAGGATGTTCTTAACCGTAATTCCTTTATCGTTCGCCACCTGCCGTAGAATATCGCTGAAATAGAATGCCACGGAACCTGTGAAGTGCACCTTGAGATTCCTGTAGTTGGGATACTGCATCACGTTGTTTTCGTAAAACTCCGAAAAGCTTTTGTAAACAAGCTGATAACAATACGGATCTTTCAAATGATGTGAAAGAAACTTGGTGAACGATGCCAGGAACGCGCTTGGTTTTTCCTGCTGGTAAACTTTCTCAAGAAACTCTTCGCGGTTGAATGGATAACGTTCCCTGAATTGTTCAGTCAGGTGTGAAGGCATTTTTTCACGCAGGTAGTCTACAAGCAGAATTTTCCCCATGGAAGCGCCGGAGCCCTCGTCAGCAAGTATCCACCCGAGGTTAGCGACATTGCCGGTGATATTGCGACCATCGTACAGGCAGGAATTTGAGCCCGTGCCCATGATGCATGCAATTCCGGGTTCATGGCCGCAGAGTGCTCTTGCAGCAGCAAGAAGGTCCCAGCCGATTTCAATATATGCGTTGTTGAAATATTGACGGAATGTATCCTTGATAAGATTCTGATTTCGTTCAGAAGAAACACCAGCACCGTAAAAGAAGATTTTTGAAACAGGTTCTTTAATCAGGGGCAACAGCACATCACTGATGCTCTGTTCGAGATCCTGTACGGGTTGATAGTATGGATTAAAGCCGGGGGCGTGGGCCTGAGTGATTTGGCCCGTGGTATGTATGAGCCTCCAATCCATCTTGGAGCCTCCGCTGTCAGCGATTAAGATCATGAAAACATTCGGTTATTTGATGCCCGCTTTGCTGCGTCACACAGATGCGGACTAAAAATACAAATAATCATGATTTTACGAAATGTGTCCGCACACAATTTATTTATTCTTGCTTTTTTAATCTGCCGATTGCTGTGAATTTATCGAAAACAAAGGCCGTATGAGGCGCATCGGCCAATTCGTCGGTCAGGTCCTGGCCAGCCCAGTGTTCATAATGTTTTCCGCTGCGCCAAAGCCGTGACGCGGAAACATCGTAAATAACTCCCTCAAAAGCGACCCATACTTCCGGTTTGTCCTGCCCATTTCGAAGGGCAAGCTGCGCCTTCGTGTATTCCGGCAGCGTCATCAGGCGGGTTGGGACGTAAGATGGTTATAATCCTGTACAATTGTGTACAGAAATTTTACCGGGGGCAACTCACTTTCAATTCCCAGAATTTCCTTGATCTTTTCGGAGGCGATCACAACAGGCTGGGTATTGCCATGTTTACGATTCACTTCAAGCGCTCGCTGAACGAGTTCGATATCACGCGTGCTGAGATTGGTAACTTCCGCAAACGTTGGTACATAATCATCCTCGGGGGTGACAAAGATCTCGGCGGAAGTAATTTCCTCCCTGGCAGCGAGTTTAATCACTGACGTGCCGGCGACCATGTCGCCTATGCGTTGGCCTTTATTGCTTGCGGCGATCGCGATCAATGCGACGACACCACTGGAAACGCCAAAGTCAATAAAGCGAAAGACCCATCGCATGAGATAATTGCCGACATCCGGGGAGGCTCCGTCAAGGCGTATAACCCGTATGTTCATCGCCATTTTTCCGGGGCTCTGGCCATTCATAAGAATTTCAAACGCCAGGCTGTAAAATATTAACGGCACCCCTATCACCAGGAAGAAAAACCACCAATTCCCGTCATAAAATCCGTCGAGAAGAATAATCGCAGCCCAGGCATAAAGAAACAGGATAACCTGGTCAATGATGTAGGCCACCAGCCGATCTCCAATACTGGCCAACGGGTAATGAATTGATACATTCTGCGTTGTCTGAACACGAATCGTTTGCATCAACTTTACTTTTTATGCAACTTTCAATTTGAACCTTCAAAAATATTTAAAAAATCCCAAACGGATCTCAGCATGTATTTTTTTCGACTTTTACCACTCTTCTTTCTTATTTTGTTCTCTTGTAAGTCTGTCCCTGAGTCAGACGAACGCGAAAATGAAGCCCTCCGCAAGAAGGCCAAAGAGCTGGCCGATAAGTTTATACTGACAGACGGACACGTTGATATGCCATACCGCCTCAGGGTAAAGCACTTCCGCCTGGAGCGTGAGTATCTTGAGATACCAGTACAATCGCATGAGGGTGACTTTGATTATGAGCGCGCTAAGAAAGGGGGACTCGATGCGCCCTTCATGGCGATCTACATTCCCTGGCGGGAACAACTCAAACCAGACATGGGTAAAATTCTTGCGGACTCGCTGATCGATATGGTTCGCGGAATAGCAAGCGCTCATCCTGACAAGTTTGCGCTGGCCAATACCCCGGCCGATATAATAGCAAACACGGCGGCAGGCAAACTCTCTCTTCCGATGGGAATGGAAAACGGAGCCCCGATCGGCAACGATATCACGAATGTGGAATACTTTTTCAATCGGGGTATTCGCTACGTTACGCTCACGCATTCGAAAGACAATCAGATTTGCGATTCTTCGTATGACACGGATCCCGACCGCTGGAACGGGCTGAGCCCTTTTGGTGAGGAAGTCGTCCGCGAGATGAACCGCGTGGGCATTATGGTAGATATTTCCCATGTGTCCGACAGCACTTTCTACGACGTCATCCGGATCAGCAGCGCACCCGTTATCGCGTCACACTCGTCGTGCCGGAAGTACACACCGGGCTTTCAACGAAATATGTCAGACGATATGATCCGTAAGCTGGCTGAAAAAGGTGGCGTTATCCAGATCAATTTTGGAGCATCGTTTATCGACTCCGTTGCGAGGAAGAACCAGGACTTGCTCGATTCGCTGGAAAAAGTATTGCGTGAAAAGGGCCTTACCTCGCGCGACGAGGCCGCCAAATCCATCATTGACGAATTTACCGACGACCACCGCGAATTGTATTCGGATGTGGAACGCGTGGCGGATCATATCGACCATGTGGTGAAACTGGTGGGCATCGACTACGTGGGACTGGGTTCGGATTTTGACGGAGTTGGCGATACCTTACCTGTGGGACTTAAGGATGTATCACAATATCCAAATTTAATTTTTGTATTATTGAAGCGCGGATATACGGAGGAGCAAATCGAACAAATCTGCTCGAAAAATGTTTTCCGCGTTTGGAATAAAGTCATCGAGGTTGCAGCAGCTTCCGGGTGACAATTCCCTGGACCTAACCCGCGACAAGTCGTATGAAGGAGGCCGCGTTTATCCGGCAGAACAAAAGCCGTTGGCAGGAATTTGAAAAAATTGTCAAGCATCAGAAAGAGGCTCAGCCTGATCGGTTGGCCGAGTTGTTTATTCAGGTAACTGACGATCTCGCCTTTGCCAATACGCAATACCCGAAAAGCCGGACCACACAATACCTGAACTCGCTTGCGAGCAAGGTTCACCTTGAAATATACAAGAATAAAAAAGAGGAGACGAACCGATTCGTCACGTTCTGGAAGTATGAACTCCCCGAGGTGATCTATAATTCCCGCAAATCACTTCTATACTCATTCATCGTATTCATCGTCGCTGCGATAATCGGTACTATCTCCAGCTTTTACGATGATACTTTCGTACGCCTGATCATGGGCGATAGCTACGTTAACATGACGCTCGAAAACATCGAAAAAGGAAATCCGACCAGGGTGTATTCGACCATGGACGAGGTCAATATGTTCTTCATGATTGCCTGGAATAACGTGAAGGTCGCATTGTTTTGTTTTGTGAGCGGAGTGTTTACGGCTATTGCGTCCGGACTCATCCTTTTTCAAAACGGCGTAATGGTAGGAGCCTTCATTATGTTGTTCTATAAGGAACAGCAGTTTCTACAGGCATTTCCCGTTATCATGCTCCACGGCACGATTGAGTTAAGTGCAATTGTGATTGCAGGTGCAGCCGGTTTTGAGATTGGAAATTCGCTCACTTTTCCAAAAACATACTCACGGATGGTTTCTTTCAAAAATGGTGCGATCAAAGGACTGAAGATTGCCATGGGGTTGCTTCCGTTTATTATTCTTGCAGCCGCAATTGAGTCGTTCATCACCCGATATGCGTTCATGCACTGGAGTATGAAACTGCTGGTAATCGGTCTTTCAGCAATCCTTATGATCTGGTACTTTATCATTTACCCCTTCAAACTCAAACGAGATGGAAAATATTGAGATAATTACCCTGCAACGCGAACGCGACTTCAGCAGACGCATCAATGCGACGTTCGTATTCATCAGGCAGAACTTCGGCTCACTTTTTAAAGCCTTGATCGTCATAGCCGGACCGAGCGTGGTGCTGACAGCTGCAATCGTCACCACAATGGCCGGTGATATGTTTAGCCTGATCCCGGGAGTAGACCAGAATCCCGATGCATTTGCAAACTATTTTCTGTCTGTAAGTTTCTGGCTTCAGCTCGTCCTGATGCTTATCCTTTTCTTCGTAACCGGGTGTATGACAATTTCTGTCGTTAATAACTACATTATTCTTTACGACGAACAGAAGACAAACCGAATTTCAGTAAGTGACGTCTGGGATCGCGTGCGTGCCTCTTTCTGGATGTACGCCGGAACGATGTTCATGTTCTTCGTGATGGCGATCGTTGCATATCTGCTGATGGCATTAGTCTCTGTTGTGTTCAGTCTGGTCACGCCGTTCCTCATGGGTCTTGTTTTCCTTGGGTTTTACTGCTTGTTTATATGGGCGGCGATTGCAATGTCGATGACTTTTTTTGTTCAGTCTTGCGAGAAGGCCGGCCCCATTCAGGCGATGATAAGATCCGTAAACCTGGTAAAGGGTGAATGGTGGAGTAGTTTCGGTTTTCATTTTGTGATCTACCTGATCGCGTCTGTGCTTGTCAGTATCGTGTTCATCCCGTTCTACATTATCTTCTTTATCATGATGATGCATTCGATAGATAATCCGACGAATGAAGCGCCGACCTGGCTTCAATGGGCTCTGGTTACCATGTTTGTTGTTTACTATGTAGCATCGATTCTTGTCAACGTCCTTCCGAACGTCGCTGTGGCCTTTCAATACTTTAATCTGGTTGAAATAAAAGAATCACGTGGCCTGATTACTGACTTTGACTCCATTGGACAACAGCCTACGCATAATCCGGAGGAGGATCAATATTGAAAATGGAGGTCCTGAAAAAACTTCTCATATTATTCACACTCCTTTGGTCGTTCTCCGCGTATCCACAGGTTCACGAGATCGTCGTTGATTCAGCTTTTGTAGAAGGGTTAATCGATGATGATGACGATGATGAAAGTCCACCGCACGGCGTGGCAGACTCTTTGGAAATAAAAGCCCGCAATGCTGACCCGGAATTGGTTCAAACCCTGAAGGACGATCCCGAGATGCAATACGAGCAACCTCCCACAATTGCGGAAAGCATGTGGGAACGTTTTCTGATTTGGCTTGCTATGCTCATTCGGGAAATACTGGGTGCTGCAGAGGAAACAAGCTGGGGCCGACTCCTGTTGTACGTGCTTGGCCTCGGCGCCATTGTCCTGATCGTAATGCTCATCCTCAAGGTAGATGCGTTCAAGGTGTTCTATTCAGGTGAGGGCGCATCGGCAATCAAAGCGACAGTATTTGAGGAGAATATTCATGAAATAGACTTCGATCGTGAAATTCAGAATGCAGTTATGTCGGGCGATTACCGCCGTGGTATCCGGCTCATTTTTCTGTACGCACTAAAAATACTGTCCGACAAACAACATATCACCTGGGAGCAGGGCAAGACGAATCACGACTATGTACTCGAAATCAAGGAAGGTCAGGTCCGTCAATGGCTTCGTCAGTTAAGTTACTATTTCGACTACGCATGGTACGGCAATTTCACAGTAAGCCGTGATTTGTTCGATAAGGTTAACGGTATCTTCATTGGCTGGAAAGAAAATGTGAAATGAAGGACTGGAAATACATACTGTACGTGGTAGGAATAGTTGGTGTATATGCGCTCATAAAACTCACCAGTCCGAAACAATACGATTGGACCGTTACATTCGATCCCGAGGATAAAAATCCTTATGGGGCTTACGCGATCCATAAACTGCTGGAGTCCTCGTTTGGAAAGACGCCGACGAACTCGTACCTCACGCTTTATGAATTAAAAGATTCACTCAAGGCCAACGAGGGCGTCTTCGTTATAACGACAGGGGTTAGTGTCGATAAATCCGATACTGACGCATTGCTCGAATTTGTCAACAAGGGTGGGTCGGTGTTTATTTCCGCACAGTATTATTGGGGCCACCTGAGCGATACATTGGAGTTTAATACTTCGGGCTATTTTTCCGGAATACCTGGTATTCAATTGCCGGATACAGCTTCCCTTAGATTCGTGGCATCGACCTTTGATACAACACAACGGTATGTGTACCGCCACGACAACATTCGTAACTATTTTGTCGATTTCGATTCGCTTTCGACAACTGTCATCGCCAGGAATGACCAGGGGAACCCTGTGACCATACGAATCGCCCATGGAAAAGGGGCCATCATTCTGAACAGCACACCACTTGCATTCACAAACATCTACGCGTTAAAGGAGGAGAACCACCAATTCATCACGAATACGTTTTCCTACCTCCCTGAAGATAAGTTGACGTGGACTCAATATTACCAGAAGGGCCGGTTTGAGGTTCAGACACCATTGAGGTTTATTCTGACCACTGAACCACTGCGCTGGGCCTATTACATTCTTGTAATCTCATTGCTTGCCTACATGATTTTCGCCATGAAACGCCGGCAGCGGATTATTCCTGTCATTACGCCACTCGCCAACACTACGCTGGAATTTGTCGGAACGATTGGAAATCTCTACTACCAACGAAGTGATCATCGCAACATCGCTGAGAAGAAGATTCTGTTCCTGCTTGAGCACGTCCGTTCCCGGTATGGACTGAGTACGACAAAAACTGACGATACTTTTTTTGAACTGCTGAGCAAGAAGTCGGCTACTGACCAGAAACTTATTCGCGATCTGTTCAAACAAATTGAACAGGTACGCAATGCGAAGGCAATTACCGCTGATCAGCTTACGGACCTGAATTCACAAATAGAAAAATGTAACTTGTAATATTGTTACCGGATAATAAAACTATGGAAGAGAATGTTTTTCAAAACCGCGTTGATCTTTCGGCGCTTAATGAAAGTCTGCAGAAAATTCGCGCAGAGATAGGTAAAGTCATCATCGGTCAGGAACAAATGGTTGACCTTTTGATCACTGCGATCCTTGCAGATGGACACGTTCTGATCGAAGGTGTTCCCGGCGTTGCAAAGACGTTAACCTCGAAATTACTGAGCCGGATCATCTCGGTGAAATTCTCGCGCATACAGTTCACACCCGACCTTATGCCGTCTGATGTGCTCGGAACGTCAATCTTCAATATGAAGACATCGGCATTCGAATTTAAAGCGGGACCGATCTTTACAAATATCTGCCTCATCGACGAAATCAACCGTGCTCCTGCCAAAACCCAGGCAGCGCTGTTTGAAGTAATGGAAGAACGTCAGGTGACGGTAGACGGAACGACATATCCGTTGCAGGCGCCATATCTCGTAGTAGCGACACAGAACCCTGTGGAACATGAAGGAACATATCGCCTCCCTGAAGCGCAACTTGATCGCTTTCTGTTCAAGATACTCGTTTCATATCCGTCGCTTGATGAAGAGGTGACCATTATCGAAGGTCACCATTCCCGGAAAGGAAATGCTGCGCTTACGGATGTGGGTCAGGTATTGACCGCGGAAGAAATTCAACACTACCGGGCTTTGGTGCAGCAGGTATTTATTGAGCAGCATTTACTTCGTTACATCGCGCAGATCGTTCATGATACACGCAGCAATCCCGCCCTGTTTCTGGGTGCATCGCCGCGAGCGTCTGTTGCAATTCTCAATGGTTCAAAAGCTTATGCAGCATTGCAGGGTCGTGATTTTGTAACACCGGAAGACATAAAAACAATTGCCGTCCCCGTGTTGCGGCACAGGATCATGTTAACGCCCGACAAGGAAATGGAAGGCGCCACCGCGGATGAAGTCGTTATTCAAATCGTTGATAAAGTTGAAGTTCCCCGCTAAGTGAAGTTGCTGCGGTCATTATATCTAAATGAAAGGCTGTTCATTGCCGCCGGCGTGCTCGTCGCGCTTTTCATTTTTTCATTTCTCGTACCGGGTCTGATTATCGTTCCGAAGATTCTGTTCTATCTTTTCCTGGCTGTTATTCTGACTGACATCGTATTGCTCTATCGCACACGTAAGGGCTTGCACGGCCATCGGTTTGCTCCGGATCGGCTTTCCAACGGCGACGAAAACGAAATCCGCCTGCACATCGAGAACTTCTATCCATTTAAGGCAAGTCTTGAAGTTATTGATGAAATTCCACATCAGTTTCAGAAACGTGATATGCTCGTGAAACTCGACGTCGGCGCCGGCGATTCACGTGTGATACGTTACAATTTGCGGCCTGTGAAGCGGGGTGAGTACTCATTTGGTGCAGTGAATGTTTATGTAAGCACGCCATTGAAGCTGCTTTGCAGGAGATTCAGTTTTTCGGCAGATGCGATGGTACCGGTGTATCCGTCGTTTATTCAGATGCGGAAATATGAACTGCTGGCAATTTCGAACCGGCTTACCATGGTAGGGATCAAAAAGATCCGGAAGATCGGTCATAATATGGAGTTCGAACTGATCCGCGAATACGTGGGCGGTGACGACATCCGTACGATCAACTGGAAGGCTACTGCGCGGAAGATGGAACTGATGGTTAACCACTATCAGGATGAGCGTTCACAACAGGTGTTCAGTGTGATCGACAAGGGCCGACTTATGCGAATGCCCTTTGCCGGAATGAGCCTGCTCGACTATGCCATTAATGCAAGTCTGGTCATCTCAAACATTGCGATTAAGAAATCAGACAAAGCCGGATTGATTACATTCCAGGACAAGATCAATGCATCGCTTCCTGCGGGAAAACAGGCGAGCCAGATAGGTAAGATCATGGAGGTGCTTTACAACCAGAAGACGGCGTATCGTGAATCCGACTTCTCGGTATTAAGCAATCACATAAACCGGAAGATTACGCAGCGCAGTCTGTTGCTCCTGTTTACGAATTTCGAATCTATTTACGGATTGCAACGTCAGATTCCGTATCTGCGCCAACTGGCGAAGCAACATTTGCTTGTTGTCATCTTCTTCGAAAACACTGAAATGAAGTCCCTTCTTGAGACGCCTGCATCTGATCTTAAAGCGATTTATCACAAGGCGATAGCGGAAAAATTCAGTTACGACAAAAAACTAATCATAAAAGAACTCGCGCGTAATGGTATCCAGGCGATGCTTACCGCACCGGAAAATCTCACGGTAAATACAATCAACAAATACCTGGAACTGAAAGCGCGTGGAATGATCTGACGCGCTGGATATTCTTTCAAATCGACTGACGGTTCAATTCCCTGACTGCATACTCACACGCGCGAATAGTCAGTGCCATGTATGTGAGTGAAGGATTGACGCTCGAATTTGATGTCATGCACGAACCATCAGTGATGAACACGTTGTTAACTGCATGCATCTGGTTAAAGGCGTTCAGCACTGACGTTTTCTGATCGCGTCCCATTCGCGCTGTACCCATCTCGTGATTGGCATTCCCGGGAAAAGACGTGTTTACGTAACTTCGGACGTTTGTGAAACCCGCTGCCTCAAGCATTTCCCGTGCGCTTGCAGCCATGTCAGCCTGCATCTTCAATTCGTTTTCACGGAAGGAACAATCAACAGACAAAACAGGTCGGCCCCATTTATCAGTGCGACTGGTGTCAAGCGTTACACGATTGTCTGTGTAGGGGAGACATTCGCCGTAACCGTTAAGCGAGATCGCCCAGCCACCGGGTAGTGTCACCGCTTCTTTCAGTTGTGCTCCTATTGCCGTGGAATTTGTGTATTCATTCCAGCCTCGTCGTCCACCCCCGCCCATCAATCCAAATCCGCGCACGTAATCGCGCTTGTCACCGTTGAGATTGCGAAAGCGCGGAACATAAATTCCGTTTGCTCTTCTTCCTGAATAGTACTTGTCGTCAAAACCTTCCACCTCCGCTGAAGCACCGGCTTGTTTGTGATGATCCATCAGATTGCGACCCACCATGTCGCTGTCGTTTCCGAATCCGTTGGGAAAACGATTGGAGGTTGAATTCAATAAAATGAATGTAGTTCCAAGTGTGGACGCGTTCAGGAAGAGGACACGTGAATAATATTCTGTCGTTGTATTCGTGTCGACGTCGATTACTTCGATTCCCGTTGCTTTTTTCCGGGTTTCATCATACAAAACCCGGTTAACCAGGGAATTCGGAAGCAGAGTTAGATTGCCAGTCGCAAAAGCTGCAGGAAGAGTACTTGCGTTTGTGCTGAAGTAAGCGCCGTAAGGGCAACCGCGATGGCACATGTTTCGGAATTGGCAGACGCCGCGTCCTTTTACAGGTGCTGTAAGATTAGCAACGCGGCCAATTGTCACACGACGTCCCGGAAAGTGTTTTTCCATCTGCGAACGAAAGTGTCGTTCAACGCAGTTCATCTCCATGGGTGGCAGAAACTCGCCGTCGGGGAAATGCGGCAAACCCTCAGGCTGCCCGCTGACGCCAATATACCGCTCTGCATATTTGTAATACGGTTCGAGATCCTTGTAACGGATAGGCCAGTCGACGCCATAACCGTCGCGGAGGTTGGCCTCGAAGTCGAGATCGGTGAAACGATAGCAATGGCGCCCCCACAGCAGCGATCTTCCGCCCACGACGTCGGCGCGAATCCAGTCAAAACGTTTCACCTCGTTGTACGGGTTATCCACGTCATTGATATAGAAATGCTTGTTATCCCCCTGAAAGCTGAAATGGCGGCACTGCACCGGATGTGTTTCACGGTCTTCACGTGTGAGCATTCCGCCGTGCGGTATTGTCCAGGGGTCAGACATCGCCGTCGGATAACTGGGATGGGCCATCGGTTTGCCACGCTCTACCAAAAGCACCTTCAAACCTTTTTCACACAATTCTTTGGCGGCCCACCCGCCGCTGATGCCCGAACCGACCACGATGGCGTCGTATGTATTCCCGGCTTTGGCGTCGATGTTAAGGTTCATACACAATTGATTGCAGATCGGTCCAAATATCGCCTTCAAACGGTTTAACCGCGCGTTCTAAAACTTCTTTTTACACCGTTGGCGATTGATTGGCAACTGATGTCGCTTCCGGCAAAAAGAAAATCAAGATTTAATCGCCAAATCTGTTTCGGATTCCGATCTCCGTTTTATTTTTGCGCAATTTTATCCTACCCAAAAAGAAAAAAATGCCAAGAGACAGAAGTATTCGCTCCGTCCTGATCATCGGGAGCGGTCCTATTATTATCGGTCAAGCATGTGAATTCGACTACTCCGGCTCGCAGGCGTCGCGTTCACTCCGGGAAGAGGGGATCGAAGTTGTTTTGATCAACTCCAATCCGGCGACAATCATGACTGACAAAGTGACCGCCGATCACGTCTATCTCAAACCCCTGACCAAGAAATCAATCCGCGAGATTCTCGAGAAGCATAATATCGACGCCGTTCTCCCGACAATGGGTGGCCAGACAGCGTTAAATCTTTGTATTGAGTGCGATAAGGCAGGTATCTGGCAACACTACGGTGTTCGCATCATTGGTGTCGATATCAAGGCCATTGAGACCACCGAGGACCGCGAGAAGTTTCGCCTTCGGATGCTGGAACTCGGCGTTGGCGTATGTAAGGGAGG
The DNA here is from genome assembly GCA_023428695.1 of Bacteroidota bacterium. GTDB lineage: Bacteria > Bacteroidota > Bacteroidia > Cytophagales > Cyclobacteriaceae > Ohtaekwangia. Next base: position 383,725 of record JAEYWY010000017.1, on the reverse strand, counting down.
CACCGCGACGTCCTTCCTCATGGGAAAGGAAATTGCCCAGGATATCGGTTTTCCGCTAGTTATTCGTCCGTCTTATACACTTGGCGGAACCGGAGGCGCTTTTGTAAACAAACCGGAAGAATTCGATGAGGCGCTGAACCGCGGTTTGCACGCTTCGCCTATCCACGAGGTGTTGGTTGAACAAAGTATCCTTGGATGGAAGGAATACGAGCTTGAATTGCTTCGTGATAACATCGGCAACGTAATCATTATCTGTTCGATCGAAAACTTCGATCCAATGGGCATACACACCGGTGACTCGATCACAGTTGCACCTGCAATGACACTGCCCGACACTGTGTATCAGCGGATGCGTAACCTCGCCATCAAAATGATGAATGGCATCGGCATGTTCGCTGGTGGTTGTAACGTGCAGTTTGCCCTCAATCCGAACGACGACGAGGATATTATCGGCATCGAGATCAACCCGCGTGTATCGCGTTCGTCGGCACTTGCCTCAAAGGCAACCGGATATCCAATTGCTAAAGTGGCGGCAAAGCTCGCTATCGGATATAATCTTGATGAACTGAAAAACGCCATCACCGGAACTACCACGGCGTATTTCGAACCTGCTATTGACTACGTCATCGTAAAGGTTCCGCGTTGGAACTTCGACAAGTTTCACGGCGCTGACCGCAAACTCGGTTTGCAGATGAAGTCGGTTGGAGAAGCAATGGGAATTGGCCGCAACTTCCAGGAGGCGTTTCAGAAAGCATGTCAGTCACTTGAAATTCGTCGCAACGGACTCGGTGCTGATGGAAAAGGACTTACAAATCAGGATGACCTGCTCTATAGTCTCGAGAACCCCAGCTGGAATCGCGCCTTCCACATCTATGACGCATTCAAGCTTGGCATTTCGCTAAAGACAATTTACAATCTCACAAAAATTGACCGGTGGTTCCTCAAGCAGGTTGAAGAACTCGTTGAGTTGGAAAAGCAAATCGCGAAGTACTCGCTCGATAACTTTCCGGCAGACCTGATGCGCAGCGCGAAGGAAAAAGGATTCGCCGACAGGCAAATCGCTCACATACTCGACTGTAAGGAAAGTGCGGTGCGCGCGAAACGCGTTGAGATGGGTATCAAACGCGTCTACAAACTTGTTGATACATGTTCAGCAGAGTTCGAGGCGAAGACTCCGTACTATTATTCGACTTTCGATACGGAGAACGAATCCATTGTCTCTGATAAGAAGAAAATAATTGTTCTCGGATCAGGTCCGAACCGTATTGGTCAGGGAATAGAGTTTGACTATTCCTGTGTTCATGGTGTACTTGCCGCGAAAGAATGCGGTTACGAGACGATCATGATCAATTGTAACCCGGAAACTGTATCGACAGATTTCGATATTGCGGATAAGCTTTATTTCGAGCCGGTATTCTGGGAGCATTTGTACGACCTGATTGAACACGAGAAACCGGTTGGCGTAGTCGTTCAGTTGGGGGGACAAACCGCGCTGAAACTTGCCGAGAAACTTGATAAATATGGTATCCGCATCATTGGAACCTCCTTCGAAGCCCTTGACCTTGCCGAAGATCGCGGACGATTCTCAAGTCTGTTGAAAGAGCTGGGCATTCCCTATCCTGAATTCGGCGTAGCGAAAAATGCAGAGGAGGCCCTCGAGGTATCGAAAGGCATAGGCTTCCCGTTGCTGGTTCGCCCGTCGTACGTTCTCGGTGGTCAGAGTATGAAAATCGTGATCAACGAAAACGAGCTTGAACACCACATCCTTGACATCTGGAAACATCTTCCCGATAACAAGGTGCTTCTTGATCACTTCCTCGATGGTGCTATCGAAGCTGAAGCGGATGCGATCTGCGACGGTGAAGACGTTTACATCATCGGGATCATGCAACACATTGAACCTGCGGGAATACACTCCGGTGATTCGTATGCAGTGTTGCCGCCATATAACCTCGGTGATTTCATCATCAAACAGATCGAATACTATACACAAAAAATCGCCGTGGCATTGAAAACGGTTGGTCTGATCAACATTCAGTTTGCGATCAAGAACGATAAAGTGTATATCATCGAAGCGAATCCGCGTGCGTCGAGAACGGTACCGTTCATCTGCAAGGCGTACGACGAACCATACGTAAACTACGCCACCAAAGTGATGCTGGGCGAGAAGAAAATTCGTGACTTTGCATTCAACCCGACACGCAAAGGGTATGCGATCAAGGAACCGGTATTCAGCTTCCACAAATTCCCCGACGTGAATAAGGAACTCGGCCCCGAAATGAAGTCTACAGGAGAGGCGATATACTTCATCGACGACCTTATGGACGACTATTTCATGAAGATATATTCCGAGCGGAATCTGTATCTGAGTCGCTAAGTCGTCCCGAATCGCATATGCGAAGGCTGCAGGGCTGCCTCGAACGGTTTCAAAAAAGCGGGAGAATACACTATATTTTCCCGTGAACCTCTACCTTTGTTTCAGGGTTATAGATTAAAACAGCGCCGCCATGTTCAAATTTTTGCTCATTTTAATCCTGATCGTATTTGTGTTATACAAAGTCGGTTCATTTTTCTTTCGCATAGGTGCGGCTTCCCAACAGTTCCGGAACGTTAATCAGCAACAACAAAAGAAAGCGACTGGCGAAAATGGCAAAAACGGTTCCGGTCGACCCGGGAAATTCACTGGCGGCGAATACATCGACTACGAGGAAGTAAAGAAGTAAGTCGTCATGAAAGTTGAATTCTTTAAGTATCAGGCAACGGGTAACGACTTTGTCCTTGTCGACAACAGACAGGGCAGTTTAAACCTTTCGACAGACCAGATCCGGCGGATATGCCACCGGAAATATGGTATTGGTGCGGATGGTTTGATGCTGATCGAAAAAGACAATCACACAGATTTTAACCTGGTTTACTATAACGCTGATGGCAGTCAGAGCCTGTGTGGCAACGGTAGCCGTGCGGCCGTTTCATTTGCATCTTCGCTTGGCCTTGTGAACGGATCGGCGGTCTTCAATGCATACGACGGTGTCCATGACGCCGAAATCGAGCACAATACGGGCTTGATCCGGCTGAAAATGAAAGATGTAACAGAAGTAACGCGCATCGGCGACGACTTCTTCATCGACACGGGTTCGCCGCATTATATCCGCATTGTCGAGCATCTCGAGTCCTTCGACGTTTTCAACCAGGGTCAAAGGATTCGCCATAGTGAGCGCTTCCAACCAGGGGGCACGAACGTAAACTTCATTGAGCTGCAGCCAGATAATACAGTCTTCGTCCGCACGTTCGAACGTGGCGTAGAGGACGAAACGTTGTCATGTGGTACTGGTGTCACCGCAGCTGCGATTGCCGCGGCGTTTCTCGGTTATCTCTCTCCGGTTAAGATCCGTACGCTCGGCGGTGAGCTTGCCGTTGAGTTCAAGGCCAACGGTAATCTTTCGGAAACCGGACAAGGCGGCACGTTTAATGAAATTTATCTTACCGGTCCTGCCAAAATGGTATTCAAAGGGGAATTGGAACTATAGTTGTTAATCCCCCACCTTAGTCTGCGGATTTATTTCCAGGCACAAACAATTTACTAACTTTGAAACCTTTTAAACCGCGTTTTTGGCTGTTATTTGCCGGGCCATTTAAAGGTTTAAGCGCTTCATCATTATGTTAAAATTACTCGCAAAACTGTTCGGGACGAAGTCGGAAAAGGATATCAAACGCATGATGCCGCTGGTCGAACAGACCAAAAAGGAAGGTGAAGGCCTCCTGCGAATCAGCAACGACGAACTTCGGAACGAAACGAAAAAGGTTCAACAAATCATTCAGCAGGAACTCAAGGCGATAGATGATCAGATAGAAACCCTGCACCGCCAGATAGTCAACCAGCCCAACCTCGATCTCAATGAAAAGGAGGCTGTTTTCGCCGAAATTGACAAACTCGAAAAAGACCGCAATAAGCAACTCGAAGCAGTGCTGATGAAGGTACTTGCAAAGACGTTTGCTATTGTCCGTGAAACCGCACGCCGGTTCAAGGAGAATCAGTCCATGGAGGTAACAGCGCGCGATTATGACATCGAGCTGGCTGCGCGCCATCCGCATATCCGCATCGACGGCGGTAAGGCCATCTGGGCTAACCAGTGGATGGCGGCGGGGAACCTCATCACCTGGGATATGGTACACTACGATGTGCAGATCATCGGTGGTATTGCCCTCCATGAAGGTAAGGTTGCGGAAATGGCAACGGGTGAAGGTAAGACGCTGGTTGCGACACTTCCTGCGTTCCTCAACGCACTCGCGAAACGTGGCGTGCACGTAGTAACTGTGAATAACTATCTCGCTACACGCGACAGCGAGTGGATGGCACCGATCTTCCAGTTCCACGGTATCAGTGTCGACTGTATCGACAAACACGAGCCAAACAGTGCCGCGCGGAAAAATGCATACCTCGCTGATATCACATACGGTACAAATAACGAATTCGGCTTCGACTACCTGCGCGACAATATGGCGCGCGATCCTGAAGACCTGGTTCAGCGTCACCACCACTACGCGATGGTCGACGAGGTTGACTCTGTATTGATCGACGAAGCGCGGACTCCCCTCATCATATCCGGTCCTGTACCCAAAGGTGACGAGCACGAATTCTACGAGCTGAAGCCGCGTATTCACAAACTCGTTGAAGCGCAAAAGAAGATCGTAAACGAATTCATTAATTCAGCAAGGAAGCTCATCTCAGAAGGAAACGAAAAAGACGGCGGTCTTGCACTTTACCGCGCTCACAGAGCGATGCCGAAGTATAAGCCGCTTATCAAACTCCTCAGTGAGGCCGGAATGAAAACCGTGCTTCAGAAAACGGAGAACTATTACCTCGCAGATAACAAGCGTAATATGCCCGAGGCCGACAAGCCGTTGTACTTTGTCATCGACGAAAAAGACAACAGCGTTGACCTTACGGACAGAGGTATTGACCTGATTACCGGTGAAGGCGAAGATGCTTCCTTCTTTATCCTTCCGGAAATCGGAACAGAACTGAACAAGCTTGAAAAAGAAACCGGTCTTGATGACAACGAACGGTTCCATCGTAAGGAAGAGATTATCCGCGACTACCAAACGAAGGCGCAACGGATTCACAGCATCAACCAGTTGCTGAAGGCCTACACGATGTTCGAAAAGGATACCGAGTACATTATCGTTGACGGAAAGGTGAAGATCGTTGATGAACAAACAGGTCGTGTTCTCGATGGAAGGCGCTACTCTGACGGACTCCACCAGGCAATCGAAGCCAAGGAGAACGTTAAAGTCGAAGATGCAACGCAGACATACGCAACGATCACACTGCAGAACTATTTCAGGATGTATCACAAGCTGGCCGGGATGACCGGTACAGCCGAAACCGAAGCCGGCGAACTCTGGGATATTTATAAACTTGACGTTGTGGTTATCCCGACTAATAAGCCTGCCATTCGGAAGGATTACGATGACCTCGTTTACAAGACCACGCGTGAGAAATTCAATGCAGTAATTGCCGAGATCGTACGATTGACGGAAGCCGGAAGACCCGTACTGGTGGGTACGACCTCGGTTGAAATATCAGAACTGGTAAGTAAGTTACTCCAACTCCGGAAGATCAAGCACCAGGTGTTGAACGCCAAGCAACACCAGCGTGAAGCTGAAATTGTTGCTGAAGCCGGGAAACCGGGAACGGTGACGATCGCCACAAACATGGCAGGTCGCGGTACGGATATCAAACTAACGCCGGAGTCACGTGCAGCCGGCGGACTTGCGATTATCGGAACGGAACGCCATGAATCGCGTCGTGTAGACAGGCAGTTGCGCGGTCGTTCAGGTCGCCAGGGTGATCCCGGAACCTCGCAGTTTTACGTCTCCCTTGAGGATAACCTGATGCGCCTGTTTATGCCGGAACGCATCGCGCGCATCATGGACAGGCTTGGACTGAAAGAGGGCGAGGAGATTCAACATTCGATGGTGACCAGCTCAATCGAACGTGCGCAACGCAAAGTTGAAGAAAACAACTTTGGTATACGTAAGCGATTGCTCGAGTATGACAACGTGATGAATTCACAGCGCGAAGTGATTTATAAACGTCGTCGTAATGCGTTGTTCGGAGAACGTCTCGATCTCGATATTCTGACGATGTTGTTCGATACCTGTGAGGATATGGTGATCAACGCGCGCAATGCCAGCGATTACGAAAGCCTGCGCCTCAACGCGCTGAGCATTCTTGGAATCGACTTTGAAATCGGACGTGATGAATTTGAAAAAGCGGATCAGCAAACGCTGACGGAGAAACTTTATAATCACGCGCTAACCCACTATCGCAGGAAGAATCAGATGATAGCCGACAAGGCAATGCCTGTAATCCGGGAGATCCATCACACGCGGGGTGCTACCGTTGAAAATATTCTGGTTCCTTTCACCGATGGCCAGAAACAGATCGGTGTCGCAGCGAACCTTGCCAAGTGCGTTGAAACCCGCAATGCCGAACTAGTCAAAGCGATGGAGAAAATGATTACACTCGCCATCATTGATCAGCTTTGGAAGGAACACCTGCGCGAGATGGATGATCTCAAACAATCGGTTCAGAACGCTGTGTACGAACAGAAGGATCCGTTGCTTATTTACAAGTTTGAAGGTTTCGAATTATTCAAACGCTTCATCGCGAAAGTGAACGAAGACACGATCTCGTTCCTGCTTAAAGCCGACATCCCGGTGCAGCAGCCGGACCAGGTACAGGAAGCGCGGGCGCAACGCAACAGACTCCGGCTTCGCGAACAAAAGGACGAGTCGCAGAGCTTGCTCAGCGGTGGCGGCGGGCAACAACCTCAACCGGACAGACCGCCTCAGGAAAAGGTGATGCCGGTGAAATCGGAGAAAATTGCCGGTCGAAACGACAAAGTAAGCGTTCAGTACCCCGACGGAAGGGTCATCAGAGACGTTAAATACAAGAAAGTCGAAGACGACATCGTAAATAATCGTTGCATAATAATTGATTAATCATGCGAATGGTCGGAATGTCATTTTATCTCGTTTACCTGTTCATCGCCGGATGTACGGGTACAAAAACGGCAACGTCAACATCAGGCTCGGCGCGTTATTCGGAAGATCTGTCCGCGCTGAGGCCCCAGGTTCAGATGGTGGAAGACACCGTCGTTATCGAAACTCCGGAACAGTTCCGCGAAAAGAAGAGTGTTGAACCTCGTGTTGCCGTAACCAATCAGATCAATGCCGTACTCGACAGCATCGACAGGCTCAATCTTGGACGTAAATTCGTGGAGGGCTATACCATTCAGGTTTATTCAGGAAAGCGGGAGGAAGCAATCAACACGCGTAAGCAGCTCACGACGCTGATGCCTGAGCTGGATTCGGAAGTGCAGTTTACTGAACCTATTTTTCGCGTGAAGGCGGGTAAGTATTATTACCTGATGGATGCGCAATCAGATTTCACAGCAATAAAGAAATACTTTCCCGCTGCTATAATAATTCCGGAAAAGATTCCGCTTTAAAAAAAAACTCTGATAGTAAAAAAGGCCGCACGAAAATGCGGCCTTTTCTTTTTGTTTTCGCGTCACTGCTAGTTCAATGAATTAATCCACGCGGCAATTTTAAGCGCTTCATCCTTCGGCACCTGTGGCATCGGCGCCATTGGTGTTTCATGCTCCGGCCAGTTCTTGGGCTCCGGATTGTAAATCAGTTCTACAATGCGGTTGTTTGAGTACTTGCGTTTCGCGATATCCACAAACGCTGGCCCAACCTGTCTCTTTGTTGTGTTATGACATGCCGTACAAGTGTTCTTCACCAACAAAGGCTCAATTTCGGCGTAGGAGATTTTTGTACCTGCGCTGGCTGTGGTTTTGGATTGCGTCCGTGCAGGCTTCGGAGGTGTACTGCGCTTCGTACTCAATTCCGATAACGGCAGCTTCGGGCCATCGGGAATGTTGTTGAGGGTGTAGTACGCAACAGGATGTAATACTGGTAGCCCGTCCTTTGAACGAATACCATGAACTATAATCTCATGAACATAATATTGTCTCAGATTGTCAACCACGATACGTACCTTCATGAGATCATCAGAAACTTTTACTCCTTTGATGGCAAGAGGTTGATCATGAATTGTCGGACTTCCGTAGACCGGGTGATACTTGTAAATAAATGAACGGCCACCATATGAATTGAGGTCCTCGGCTTTGGTGCGATCAACAGGCATGGTGAATTCAATTTCGAATCCATCCGGCATGGCGCGAACTGTTTTCATTTCATTTGGGATTACTCCATTCCAAACGAGTTGCTGAAGACCAGATGTTGTAGTTCCGGCCGAACCCCAGCCACGGTTGGTTTCACCTACGAATAGCGATCCGTCGTGCCCCCAATTCATACGGAGTACACCTGACTGAAATCCTGAACGGAAATCAAACGCCACGCCCTGATATTCGCCTTTCACTTTTTCAAGGACGACACGCATTACCTTGCTTTGGCCCTGATCACCGACGAATACCTGTCCCGCAAATGGACCGAACTTGCCACCGGTTTCGTCCTGAAGAATTTCTGAATTTGAAATACCAAGGATGCCATGGGGCAACCACACTGCGGGAAGTTTTACTGTTGGAATTTTTTCTTTCAGCCCAAAAAGTGTACCGGGATTCTTTTCATCCTGGATGTTTTCAGGTTTGAGGTAAACGCCATCGCGTTTTTCGCGACGCGGATCGGCAATTGCATAAAGCTCTTCTGTTTTTAGTTTCACCGGCGCGTTCTCACGATCAGTCCAGCGTAGGCCGGCGGGGTGCCCTGCAAAATCGCCTTTCCGGATGTGCCATATTCCACCGGAACCCATCCAGTCGCCCTGGTTGTCGTCGTAAAACAATTCGCCATCCACAACGCCAAGGCCACACGGTGATCGCATTCCGGCTGCCCACGGTTCGAGCGTGCCGTCCTTGTGGATCTTCATAATCCATCCGCGCCACGGCACACGGCTTTCGCCGCGCCACCATTCCTGATCACCAAACGCAACGTTTCCACTTACGAAGAAGTTGCCGTCATTCGCAAGCTTGGGGCCGAAGCTGTACTCGTGATAATGACCGGAGAGCGGCCATGCGTGTACGGTCTCGTACAGGTCTGCCCTGCCATCCCCGTCGCTGTCGACAAGACGTGTCAGTTCACCGCGCTGCGCAGCATAGAGTGCGCCGTTGTGGTAGAGCAGCCCAAGTGCTTCATGCAAACCCGATGCAAAGAGCGTAAAACGTGGTGTGCCGCCGTGTTGACGATTCGGATTTTCAATCACCCAGACATCACCGCGACGTGTAGCCACCGCGATGCGACCATCAGGTAAGGTTGCCACGCCTCCGATTTCGAGAAGAGTTCCTTCCGGAACCGGAACCGTGTAAAGATTGTAGTAGTCATCCTCAGTCGGAACCTTTTGCTGCGCCGAAACAAAGGTGGCTCCGGCGAATAGAAGCAGAAGTGTGAATATAGTATGCTTGAACATGTTCGATTTTCATAATTCGTTACCAGATGATTGAGTACTTGAGCGATTGCTGTGGCATGACTGTCACGAGTTCCTTCTTTCCATTGGCATCGCGAACGAACGGTGTAGCTCCGACCGCAACGCGAACGTAATAACTGTGATCGTCCACTGCCCAGCTGCCATCGGGCATTTGTATGATGTCGGATCCCTCAGCCAGTTTGAAATAAACATTTTCAGGTTGCCCTTTCTTAACGACAATTTCCTGCGTAATAATCCGGTCTTCGTCCTCGGGGTAAATTCGGTGTTCGAGTTCAAGTCCCTCGTATGAGGAGAGAAACACCGGTCTTCCGGATTTAGCGTCAATTGAATAGCCGCGACCAACATAATGTGCTTCCGGCGCTGCTTCGGGAAACTTTGCAGACTGGTCGGCAAGTTTTGCGATGGGTTGATCCATGAAGAGATACAACGGTGCACCTAATGGCCGGAATGAACCATCACCGCGATCATGCCACATCGGTGTGGCGTCCGCGAAGCCGCCTTTCCATACACAGACAACGTTGCCAGAACGCATATCATAAATGTAATGCACGCCGGAAGGATCGCCCACACCAATGGTGTGTGTGAGGCGCTGAGAACGGTCGCCCTTGAAATCAACGAATCCCCGATGGAGACGAGGCTTGTTTCCGGGTTCGAGATATATCGGCGCCGGTGGATTGTCCGACGGTGGATACGATCCGATTGCGTTGAGGTTTACAGGATAGCTGTCTTCCGTAGCAATCGCGAGAGCCAGACGCGGCGGCATCCACGATGCAGTCTTGTAACTGATGAACTCGTACGGATACGTTCCGGCTTTTAATTCGATCGCCCCTTTGTCGGTGCGCCATGAATCCGCGGCAGCGTTGAAGAAAATTTCCTGATTATTCACCGTGAGTTTACCAGCGCCAGTGTACACGGCGCTTATCGTATAACGGGCATCAACGGGAACGGTAACAGATCCCTTGAGACGAAGGCCGTACAGATTTTCAACATCCGCTACTTCAACAGTCAATTGCGGGTTTGTGCCCTGTGTAACGGGCTTCGTTAAAAGAAAGTCCGACGGACTTGTAAAGTTGCCGTGCCATATTTCGTATGAGACCGGCCCGGTTTCATACGACAATTCTTTCATCAGTCTGTAGCGTACGTTTCTGAATGCAACGGGACCATGATCGCCCTGTATCATGATCGGACCGGTAGGTGCTTCGTTGTTTTCGATTGGTCCTCCCGTTGGCAGTGGGACTTCAACGTTGTCATGGATCACGACACCGTTAAGTTTCACAGTTGCGAAGCGTGCGTTTGCAATTTTCTTTCCGGATTCATCGAAACGCGGAGCGCGAAAAGAGATGTACATTTTTTGCCAGAGGCCGGGTGCTTTGGCCGCATTGGTCAGCGGCGCCTTGCCAGCGTACGCTTTACCGGGTTCATTTTCCCAGTTTCTGTAGATGCCGCCGATGTCTGAAAACTTCGGCGTTTTGACTCCCCAGCTATCAAGTAGCTGAACTTCGTAACGACCTTGCAGATAAATTCCGGAGTTGGAACCTTTTGGAAGCATTACCTCAAGTTCGAGTTCAATATCACCGTGTTCCATGACGGTGATGAGCTGATCTTTCTTCTGTTCGTCGTTAATATTCAGAAGTATGCCTTTCCCTTTCTGATAAGTGACCGGTTTTGGAGGCGGGGGTGTCTGCTCACGTGAGCGTTTCTTTTTCTTGCCGTCCTGTGCAGGTGGAGTGGCTTGGTCATGATGCGCGTCGACGGACGGGTTCATGGTGACGTCGCCGACAACCATCCAGTTCCCGGCCTGGGGTCGGAAAGCCGAAAGATCGTCAAGCGGAAGCTTTTGAAAACTACCCTGTTGAGCCTGTGCGGTAAAAAGGCCGCACGCAAACAACAAGGCAAAACAATACTGTCTTGGCATGGGTTAATACGTTTTTGATCAAGGCAGCCAATTTGAGAGGAATGGGGCGGATATCCAACACAAAATGACCCGGTGGTAAGTATTTTCAGTCTGTGTGTGCGTGTTATGAGGTGTCACACTAAAAACCCGACGACGGACTTTCGAACGTAAACTTTGCCTATTTTGGCAAATAAAAAACACGAATGGATCTGCTTGGTACGATCAAGGGGTTAGCCGAAAAATATGCGAGTGACGTTGTCGAAAGCCGGCGCCACATTCATGCTAATCCCGAGCTTTCATACGAGGAGCATGAAACCGCCCAATACGTTGCTGACCGACTTCGGGCGTATGGAATAGATAACATTAAGCCAATAGCCAAGACGGGTGTGATCGCTGAGATTGTCGGCGTTGAACCGAATCGAAAGGTTATTGCCCTGCGAGCTGACCTGGACGCGTTGCCTATCAACGAAAGTAATGAGGTCCCTTACAAATCAAAGAAGCCGGGTGTAATGCATGCGTGCGGGCATGATGTTCATACGTCGAGCCTGCTTGGTACGGCACGGATACTCCACGAACTACGATCGCACTTCAAAGGCACGGTGCGACTGATTTTCCAACCCGGCGAAGAAAAAAATCCGGGAGGTGCGTCGCTTGTCATAAAGGATGGCGGACTTAAGAATCCTGAGCCGGCTAGCATTATTGGTCAACACGTATTTCCATTACTGCCGGTTGGAAAAATCGGCTTTCGTGAGGGCATGTATATGGCCAGCGCTGACGAAATTTATCTCAGGGTAATCGGCAAGGGCGGTCATGGTGCAGCACCGGAATTGACTATAGATCCCGTTGTAATTGCTTCACATATCATCGTGGCGTTGCAGCAGGTTATCAGCAGGAATGCAAGTCCCAAACAACCTACGGTGCTCACGTTTGGAAGAATAATCGGTGAAGGCGCGACGAACATTATTCCCGACGAGGTGAAGATTGCTGGCACGTTTCGTGCTCTCAACGAGCAGTGGCGGGTCGCGGGTCTCGAGAAGATAAAAAAGATGGCAGAAAGCATCGCGGAAGGAATGGGCGGCAGATGTGAAGTGGAAATATCGCACGGATATCCGTATCTCGAGAACAACCCGGAGGTTACACGACGAATCCGTAGCGCGGCGGTCGAGTATGTAGGCGAAGAAAATGTTACGGAACTTGATATAAGTCTCGGAGCCGAGGATTTCAGCTACTACTCGCAGGTAATACCTGCGTCATTCTACCGATTAGGCACACGTAATGAGGCGAAAGGCATTACATCGTATGTTCACACACCTGGTTTTGACATCGATGAAAATGCGCTTACTATCAGCACTGGATTAATGGCCTGGATGGCGATTAAGGAGCTGGAATCTGACGTTTAGCGCGCACCTGGTGGAATCGTTTTTTTATTATTCTGAATGAGGGAACTATTCAGTGAAAAGGTGGAGCAATTAGAATTTCCCGGCCTTATTAGGGGTTTTTCTGAATTGCATATTCAGTTTTATAATTATTTTTACAAATATGGAAGAAGCGGACCTGGTACCAAAACAACAATATCCTGAGGTCGAGAAGCAGAAGATATTCAACGAAGAGTTTATGCCGCACATAAACTCGATGTATAACTTTGCTTATCGCCTTACGCTGGACCAGGATGATTCAAAGGATCTGCTTCAGGATACGTACCTGAAGGCTTACCGGTTCATAGATTCTTTTCAAAAAGGAACTAATGCCAAGGCGTGGCTGTTTCGAATTTTGAAAAACAGTTTCATCAATGACTACCGGAAGAAGAGCAAAGAACCTTCCAAGGTAGATTATCAGGATGTTGAAACATACTACAACTCGGAGGATGTAGACCGGCAAATTACGCCTGATCTTCGTGTGGAAGCGTTGCGCGATATGATCGGCGATGAGATTTCAAATGCGTTGAACTCTTTGGATGTTGATTTCAGAACTGTAATAATATTGTGTGACCTGGAAGGATTCAAGTACGATGAGATGGCAAAAATTCTTGACATACCCATTGGAACAGTCCGGAGTCGCCTGCACAGGGCAAGGAACCTGTTAAAAGAAAAACTGAGTACCTACGCAAAACAAATGGGTTATAAAAACGCTTAACCGCCTATGAGTATTCCCGACCAGAGTAAAATGAAGCAGGACTGTCCGAATCAGCGCGACTGCCTGGAGAAGCTCCATCTCATCCTCGATGATGAGACGACACCAGAAGAGAAGGAGCACTTTCTAAAACATCACCTAGAGGAATGCCTGCCCTGCTACCGGAATTACCACCTCGAAGTTGAAATCCGCCAGTTGCTGAAGTCAAAATGCAATAGCACCGCGCCCCAGGATATCATCGACACTATCCGGACACGCGTCTCTCAAAACCTGGTCCCCTGAGTCAAATGGCCGGTAAAGCGCTGATCTTCTCCGCACCGTCAGGGTCCGGAAAAACCACCATCGTAAAACACCTCCTGGCTACCAATGCCGATCTCGGTTTCTCAATCTCTGCCTCTACACGCGATAAACGCGGACGAACCGAAGAGAATGGAAAGGATTACTACTTTCTCACACCGGAGGAATTCAAACGAAAAATAGACAACAACGAATTCATTGAATGGGAAGAAGTGTACGAAGGAAATTTCTATGGTACACTGAAATCCGAAATAGAGCGTATCTGGAGCGAAGGCAAAAACGTGATCTTCGATGTTGATGTTAAGGGCGGTCTTAACCTCAAGCGTTATTTCGGAGACAGAGCTCTCGCAGTTTTCGTTAAGGTACCTTCGATCGACATTCTTAAGGAACGCCTCCGCGACCGCGGGACTGAATCGGACGAAAGTCTGTCACGCCGACTCTTCAAAGCGAATTTTGAAATGTCGTTCGAAGACAAGTTCGACACCGTACTCATCAATGAAAATCTTGAAACATCACTGGCGGCAGCGCAGTTGTTGTATGACCAGTTCAAAAACACGCCCGTTGTTTCTTAACTTGGTGATATGAGCGCGTCGCAGCGGATCGGTCTGTTCTTTGGTTCTTTCAACCCCATTCATACCGGTCACCTTATCATTGCCAACATTATGGCGGAAAACACCGACTTGAAAAAAGTCTGGTTTGTTATCAGTCCGCAGAACCCATTCAAACCCGGAAAAGGTTTGTTGCATGAATTCGACCGGTTAGACATGGTAAGGGCAGCGATCCACGACAACTATAAACTTGAAGCCAGCGATATCGAATTTAACCTGCCCAAGCCAAGCTTCACGATTCACACATTGGTCCATCTGAAGGAGAAACACCCTGACAAGGAGTTCCGGATCATCATGGGCGAGGACAACCTGGTTAAATTCGAGAAATGGAAAAGTCATGATATTATTCTGAGGGACTACGGACTTTATGTATATCCACGGCCGGGCGTGCAACTTTCGGAACTAAAAACGCATCCTAACGTAAGATTCGTCAAAGCACCCTTGCTTGATATTTCGGCCACGTTCATCCGGGAATGCGTGAGGAACAATAAATCCATACGCTACCTCGTTCCGGATCCTGTGGAGGAGATCATTACGGCCAGGGGATATTATCGTTAATCCAAAAAAGGAATGTCTTTTCACTCAGGGCCTGCCCGAAATATTCTTATCGTATTTTTTCTTGTGTGTGCGTTTGCTCACCTGAGTGCCGCGCCTGCAGGCGGTATTCGTGGTACAATTCGGAATGAAGCGGGAGAAGCGCTTGCATTCGCTACAATCTTTGTCAAACAAACCGGATCAGGTACAACAACAAACCTTCAGGGTGAATACGAAATGCATTTGCGACCGGGAACCTATGAACTGGTTTATCAGTATATCGGCTATGAATCGGTGGTTAAGCAGGTAGAGGTCGCCGACGATTTCGTCACGCTCGACATAACACTACGCGAACAGGCTACGATGCTTCAGACGGTTACCGTTGAAGCTGGAAAGGAAGATCCCGCGTACACTATCATGCGCAAGGCAATCGCGAAGGCGAATTATCACAGGAACCAGCTTGATGGTTACACGGCGCGGGTTTACATCAAAGGCGCCGGTCAGTTGGTAGACTACCCATGGTTGGCAAAGAAACAACTCGAAAAGGAAGGGATTGAAAAGGGCAGAGTCTTTATTCAGGAATCGGTAAGTGAGATTGAATACAAACGGCCAGGTACTTTCAAGGAAAAAGTGATTTCAATCTATAGCGACGGGAAAGATAATAACACATCGCCCAACCAGTACATTCTTGGAAGTTTTTACGAACCGGAAATTGCTGAAACAATATCGCCGCTTTCGCCCAGAGCATTCTCGTACTAC
Organism: Bacteroidota bacterium; assembly: GCA_023428695.1. Taxonomy (GTDB): domain Bacteria; phylum Bacteroidota; class Bacteroidia; order Cytophagales; family Cyclobacteriaceae; genus Ohtaekwangia. Next base: position 367,992 of record JAEYWY010000017.1, on the reverse strand, counting down.
AAATTTGAATACCTCGGCACGTTTAAGGATCGTAATTATGAAATAAGCAAGATCAAGGTGACGCCGCGGATGAGAGGTGATAATGTTGTTGAAGGTGTCATCAACCTCGTTGAGAACTGGTGGAGTATTCACAGCATGGATATCAGCACGACGAAGCTGGGAATTCGTTTCGATATCAAGGCCGTATATGCGCCTATCGAGGACAAGGCGTGGCTACCTGTTTCCCATCAGTTCAGGATTCACGGAAAGATCTTCGGCTTTGAGTTTGAATACAAGTATCTGGCAACAGTAAGCGATTACAGGATTACACTCAATCCGGAACTTTATGTCGAACCGGATCAGATGGAAGTGATCGATGAAAAAATCGAAAAAGAGACAGCTGCGGCAATTCAAAAGAAATCGCTTCCGGAAAAAGACCTTCAGGAAAGATTGAATTCCGGCAAGGAGATTACGCGAAAGGAATTGAAGACGCTGATGCGCGAATACGAAAAAGCCGAACGAAAGGAACAAAAAGAACCGGAGGTATTATTTGATAATACATTTACGATCGACAGTAGTGCCTACAAAAAAGATTCGTTGTATTGGGCAGAAGTGCGACCGGTTCCGCTGACAAAAGCAGAAATCCGCGGCTACCAGAAGTCAGATAGCATGGCCGTGGTGGAACGCAAGAAACAGGAAGGTGATACGCTAAAATCGTCTAAACATAAGGGCTTTCAGCCGTGGGATATCCTGCTGGGTGATTCGTACAAGGTTTCAAAGCATTCAAACTTCATCATATACTTTCCGTTCGGCGGATTTAACACAGTTGAGGGTTGGAATGCTTATTACAAAATAGGATTTGGTACTGTGTTTCAGGACACCAATCGTACGCGCTTTAATATCACACCCACATTTCGTTATGCGTTTGCAAGGGAAAAGTTCTCGGGAAATATCCTGTTCTCCCTTCGTAACAAGCATCACAGGCTTGAGTTGAAGGGCGGCCGGTATATTCAACAACTCAATCACGATGAGCCTATACATCCGATTGTAAACACGTTTACAACACTGTTTCTCGAAAAGAATCTGATGAAATTATACGAAAGGGATTTTGTGGATGTACTTTATCGCCGGAGAATAAGTCCATTTGTTACAGTTTCGACAACCTGGGGTTATGCGCGACGGTATCAGCTTTCAAACAACAGCGACTACAAACTGGTAGATCGCAGTCATATTGAATCGTATTCCACGAATACGCCGTTGAACATGAAACTTGAAGATACCTGGTTTCCCGATCATGATGCCTTTATCGGTTCCGTGAAAATCCAGGCACGACCCTGGCTTAAGTACAAGATTTACAACGGACAGAAATACGAGATTCAAAACTCATCGCCGTTGCTTTCACTGGAGTATCGCAAGGGATTTCGCAACGTAATGGATAGTGATGTGGATTACGATCAGATTGAAGCCGGGGTTCGCCACGACTTCAGTCTCGGCGTTCGCGCCCGTGTAATCGTAGCGCTGAAAGCAGGTGTCTTCCTGAACAACGAAACCATGTATTTCCCTGACTTCAAGCATTTCCTGGGAAACAAGACGCCGTTCAGTACAACGGACCCGGTAGGCAGTTTCAGGTTGCTGGACTATTACCTTTACAGCACTCCTGACAAGTACTTCACAGGGAACGTTCACTACCAGTTCCGGAGGTTTATTGTTACATCGTTACCAAAGCTGCGCCTCATGGGAATCCGTGAGAATATTTTCCTGAACTATCTCGCCACACCCACATCGGAAAACTATTTCGAGGCCGGATATTCTATCGATGGCATCCTTCGGATCTTCCGCCTTGAAGGTGCGGTGTCTTTTACCAACGGTCAGTACTCCGACCACGGTTTCCGGCTTGGGATTACCACGAATCTCGGAATCAATTTTAACGACTAATTTTGCCGTCGGATTAATAATTTGAAATGTCCGGCCGAACAACCGGGCATACTTTCTATATTCGGAGAGTGATAATCACCATCGACGATTTTTTTCAGCGGCGCGGTTCGCTGCCGGTAGTGGATGTCAGGTCTGAGGGAGAGTTCGAAGCCGGACATATTCCCGGAGCTGTAAATATTCCTTTGCTCAATAATGCAGAGAGGATCGTTGTGGGAACCACGTATAAGCAGCAGGGGCAAAAAGCCGCGATTCGCGAAGGATTTCGTTTAGTTGGACCGCGGCTGAAGGATATTGTGGGCCAGGCCGAAAAGGTCGGATCGGAATTTATCGTCCATTGCTGGCGCGGTGGCATGAGATCGGCCAATTTCTGCGACTTCGTGCGCATGATCGGGATTAGAACCCACGCCGTAAAAGGCGGCTATAAGGCTTACCGGAAGGCAGTTTTAGACTCGTTCACACTACCGTTTCAGTTTCGCATCATAAGCGGGTTGACCGGCAGCGGCAAAAGCGATCTCCTTCGCGCGCTCAGGGCACTCGGAGAACAGGTTATTGATTTCGAAGGGCTGGCGCGGCATAAAGGTTCCGTTTTCGGTGGATTGAATATGCCGCCGCAACCGACAACGGAACAGTTCCAGAATGATTTATTTGAACAGATCCTGAATCTGGATATCACACGCCCGATCTGGATTGAAGACGAATCGATCGCGATAGGTAAGATATTCCTTCCCTCGCCTTTGTGGAAGACAATGAATGCCCATCCCATCATCCGGATTAACGTGCCGATGGAAGAGCGTCTTGCGCGATTGGTTCAGGAGTATGGTCAGGTGCCACCGGAGATGTTCATCGACTGCATGAAGGGTATTCTGAAACGGTTGGGCGGCCAGAATTTCAATGAAGCTTCAGAAAAACTTCGCGCGGGTGATCCGGCGGGTGCCATAGAAATCGTTCTGACGTATTATGACAAGGCTTACGGCAAAGCGCTTGAACGAAAGCGAGAGCGCGTGGCCCGGGACCTTTCGTGGGATGGCAAGGATGTTTCGTCGTTTGCTCAGGTTCTTAGCAATGAAGCGTTAACTTTGTCGAACGTTTCATCCTGAAACGGCGCGCAATTCAATCTGATTTTTTTATGAAGTTTTCAATTTTTGAACTCGATACAGCGTCATTTTTTTCAATCGCAACGCTGGTCATACTGGTCGGGTACATAATCTATCGTGAATCCGAACCCCGTGTTGGTCACACTGTGTTTGCGGAAAACTCAATTTCCGACGACGGTGTGCTTCTCCCGGTTTCGTACGCCGAAGATGCCTGGAGTGCGACACCTGCCGTGTCTTTTGATATCCCCGAAGGAGTTACGTTTGCCGGCGCACCCGTACCAACTGACATACCCGATGTCAGGGAACGCCTAGACAAGGAACTGCAGATAAACTGCTATTTCCACAGTAACACAATCTTCCTGATAAAACGTGCGAACCGGTGGTTGCCTCAGATGCAGGAGATATTGCGAAAGCATGAAATTCCTGACGACTTCAAGTATCTTCCGTTGATTGAAAGCAATCTCATGAATGTAGTGTCGCCCAAGGATGCCGTTGGCTTCTGGCAGATTCTCGATTCCTCCGGATCTGAACTTGGTCTTGAGATCAACAAGTTTGTCGACGAACGATACGATCCGTTAAAAGCAACGGAGGCTGCGTGCAAGTACCTTCGGAAAGCTTACGAAAAATTCGGTGACTGGGCTCTGGTGGCCGCATCGTACAATCGCGGAATGTCGGGACTGCAGCGCGCGCTGGAAAATCAGAAAGTGAATTCTTATTACGATCTGTACCTTAACGACGAAACGTCGCGTTATGTTTTTCGGATTATCGCGATCAAGGAGATCGTAGAGAATCCGAAAAAGTACGGCTTCCGCATCAACCCTGCACATCTATACAAAGACGAACCCCTGCGCTACGTCGAGGTTGATCGCGACATCGATGACCTTGTTGATTTCGCAAAGGCCAATGGAGCAAATTACAAGCTGCTCAAGCTTCACAACCCCTGGCTTCGTGACGAGAGACTGAAAGTGAAGAAGGGCAAAGCATATCGCATTGGCATACCTGAAAAGTAAAAGAAACGACTTACGTTGTTAGTTCTTGTAAGATCGATTTTCGTTAATATTGATTCGGTTTGAAACGCGGGTAGAAATGAACATACGCCCTTACATTCTGGCAGAAAACAATTGGAAGACCGTAAAGGAAAGCAAATACGACGTTGCCATTCTTCCCTGGGGTGCGTGCGAGGCGCACAACTATCACCTTCCCTATGGAACGGATATCATTGAGGCAGAACACGTCGCTGCTGAGTCTGCGCGACTGGCATGGGAACAGGGGTGCCGCGTGATCGTACTGCCCGTAATACCGTTTGGTGTGAACACAGGTCAGGCGGATATCATGCTGGATATGAATCTGAATCCGTCGACGCAACTGGCAATACTCAGAGACCTGATTCAGGTACTCGACCGCCATGGTGTGCACAAACTGATTATCCTTAACAGTCATGGCGGGAACGATTTTAAAACGATGATTCGCGAGCTTGGTCTTCAGTTTCCGAAGATGTTTCTAACGCAGTGTAACTGGTATCAGTCTGTTGATCAGCGCGACTATTTTGAAAACAAGGACGATCACGCCGGCGAAATGGAAACAAGCGTGATCTTGCATCTCACACCACATCTCGTTCGTCCTTTGTCAGAGGCCGGAGACGGGGCCGCGAAAAAATTCAGGATGACTGCAATCCGTGAAGGATGGGCATGGGGTGAGCGACGATGGAGCCAGGTTACGGCAGATACCGGCGTGGGTGATCCCAGAAAAGCAACCGCTGCAAAGGGTGCTGCCTATTTTGATGCAGTGATCAAAAAGGTCGGGAACTTCTTCATCGAAGTCGCCCGAGCCGACATACGCGATCTGTACAGTTAGAGGATCGTATTGTTCTCGGCGACGTTCTCGGTACTGGCCGCCGTTTTCGATACCCAGAAATTGTTGTAGCCTTCACCAACCTGGATGGTGAGCAACTGCAGCGCAAGCATTTCAAGGATCGCCAGAAAGTTGAAGATCAAACCGATCCGGCTTGGGTACTCCTCAAGCAATTCCGTAAACGATACGCGCTCCTTCGTGCTGAGACGTTGAATGAGCAACGTCTTCTGGCCTTCGACGGTATACGGATATTGAATAACCTGGTGTACAGGTTTGTTTTTGGCAGCTTCGTAACGTTTGAGCACCTTTTCAAAGACGGTCATCAGTTTGAAAACCGTGATGTCCTGAAGCTCCGCTTCCACGTTCGTGCTTTCGGCAAGTGCGCGCAGTTCTTTCATCAGGTTGCCGCGCTTTTCCTTATAGAGTTCGGCCTCTTCCATCTTGTGGAATGACTCGATAACAGATTTGTACTTGCGGTATTCGAGCAGATGTTTCACCAGTTCCTCACGCGGATCTACTTCATTGCCCAGCTCGTCAATCTGCGGTCTTGGCAGCAACATTTTAGACTTGATGCGCATCAGCGTGGCGGCAACCAGAACAAACTCGCTCGCTACTTCAATATTTAGTTGCTCGAGGTGGTGAATGTAGTCCAGAAAGTCAGTAGTGATCTTGGAGATCGGAATATCGTAAATGTCCAACTCGTCGCGTTCGATGAAGAACAGAAGGAGGTCGAATGGTCCTTCGAACAGAGGGAGTTTTACCTCAAAATTTTCTTGTGCTGCCATAAGTGAAAGGCAAAGGTAAAAAGTTCTCCCATTAAAGGCAGGAATTTTTATTCCCGCCAGACCTGTTAAATTTGGGTGCGCTTTTTCCGCCAAATCGCCTTTTTTTGTTGAAATCGAGGGGTTAGGAGGAAAAATGTAAAACAGTTACCTTGGATGGGTTGTTTAGGACCTGGTCAGGGTCAGAAAATTAACCTATGCTCATTACACCCGGAAAGCTCCTGGCGGCTATTGAAAACCCGGCAGATCTCAAAAAACTGGATCAGGCGCAGTTGGTGCAGCTTTGTGAAGAGCTGCGGCAGTTTATCATCGACAACGTATCGGTCTATGGTGGCCATTTCGGCGCAAGCCTTGGCGTAGTCGAACTCACGGTTGCCCTACACTACGTTTTTAATACCCCGCAGGATCAGTTAGTCTGGGATGTCGGCCATCAGGCTTACGGCCACAAGATTCTTACCGGCAGACGCGATCAGTTCTATACAAATCGCACCTATGGCGGGCTGTCCGGATTCCCCAAGATGAAAGAAAGCGAGTACGACGCCTTTGGTGTCGGCCACTCATCGACGTCAGTATCCGCAGCACTGGGAATGGCCGTGGCGTCAAAGTATCTGGGAGACGAAGAAAAACAACACATTGCCGTGATAGGTGATGGTGCCCTCACCGGTGGTATCGCCTTTGAAGGACTGAATCACGCCGGCGTAAGTGACACAAATGTGCTTATCATCCTTAACGATAACTGCATGTCGATCGACCCGAATGTGGGTGCGCTCAAGGATTATCTCACCGACATCACCACGTCGCGCGCGTATAACAAGCTCAAAGACGATGTCTGGAATATCCTGGGTAAACTCTCTGCTTTTGGTAAGACTGCACAGGAGTTGGTATCAAAGGTTGAGAACGGAATCAAGTCGACACTGCTTAAGGAAAGTAACCTTTTTGAATCGCTTAACCTCCGATACTTCGGCCCTGTCGATGGTCACGATGTCAATCACCTGGTAACGATTCTAAACGACCTGAAGAATATTAAAGGTCCCAAGATACTTCACTGTGTTACGGTGAAAGGCAAAGGTTACGGACCTGCAGAAAAAGGAAACGCGACCACTTGGCACGCGCCCGGAAAATTCGACAAGATCACAGGGGAGATTCATCAGAAAGTCAACTCTACTCCGCAGCCTCCGAAGTACCAGGATGTATTCGGTCTTACATTGGTGGAGCTCGCGCGTGCGAACGACAAGATAGTCGGAATCACGCCTGCTATGCCGTCGGGCTCCTCGATGAATATCATGATGAAGGAAATGCCTGAACGCGCCTTCGATGTTGGTATAGCAGAGCAACATGCCGTGACATTTTCGGCAGGATTGGCGACACAGGGTGTCATCCCATTCTGCAACATCTACAGCTCATTCATGCAGCGTGCCTATGATCAGGTGATTCACGACGTGTGTATTCAGGATCTGCCGGTGAACTTCTGTCTCGACCGCGCAGGATTCGCTGGTGCTGACGGACCTACACACCACGGCGCGTATGACATTGCCTACTTCAGGTGCCTTCCAAACATGATCGTTTCAGCACCGATGAATGAATCGGAACTGCGCAACCTTATGTATACTGCTCAGCTGCCGCGGAAAGGAAAGGCGTTTTCAATTCGCTACCCGAGAGGGCAGGGCGTGCTCGCCGACTGGCGGACACCCATGGAAGAAATTCCTATTGGCACCGGTCGTATGATCCGCGACGGTAGTGAACTCGCTATCCTCACGCTGGGTCATGTGGGCAACTTCGCGGTGGAGGTTTGTGAAAAACTCGATAACCAGAATATCAGCGTGGCTCACTACGACATGCGATTCGCGAAACCGCTTGACGCGACTTTGTTGCACGCAATATTTGCACGCTTCCGTAAGATAATCACTGTGGAAGACGGATGTATCCAGGGCGGTTTTGGCAGTGCGATTCTTGAGTTCATGGCCGACCACAACTACCAGGCTGAGGTACGCAGACTTGGAATACCCGATGCGATCATTGAACACGGGGAGCAACTTGAATTGCAGCGTGACTGCGGGTTTGACCCGGATGGTATCGAACGCTCGGTTATAGAAATGCTTGAAGGAATTGAAAAGGCGGTGTAATGCCTGACATAGTTTTCGATCAAAAAGGGTCAGGCCCTCCGTTAATTCTAATACACGGCTTCCCGATGCACCGGAAGGTGTGGCAGGATTTTCATCCGGCCTTTATCAGTTCCAACACAGTGTACATGCCTGACCTCCCGGGTTTCGGCGAAAGCCCATTGCTGAAGTCGGAATTCACACTCCGCGATGTAGGAGCCGCAATGAATGATTGGGTTCAGAGAAACAACATTCGCAACGGGATTGTTGTTGGTCATTCGCTGGGCGGGTACGTCGCACTTGAGATGGTCCGTCAAAACCCTGATCGTTACAATGGCCTTGTTTTGTTTCACAGCACTGCTTACGCTGACTCGGAAGAAAAGAAAGAATCACGCACGAAGGTTGTGCAGTTTATCCGTGACAACGGTGTGACCGCCTTTACTTCGAATTTTATTCAGCCTCTTTTTCATGATGCAAATCACCCGGCGATCCCGGAGGTCCGGGCGTTGTGTATTTCCGCAGGGGAAAAGGCCGTAGTGGGCTACACGCAGGCCATGCGGGATCGGTCGGACAACACACAGGTTTTGCGCGAATATGGCGGCCCTGTATTCCTTCTTGGTGGTGCACACGATAAGGGTATTCCACCGGAATCCCTTAAAAGGCAGGCTACGCTCAATGCAAGTATTAAGGCCGAAATACTGGAGGATGCCGCTCACATGGGTATGTTCGAAAGCAAAGACGCATGCGCACACCGGATCCGCCAATTCGCCGCAGGAGTTTCGCAAAGAAACTGACGTCAGATTTCCCCTCAAAAAAGAAAAAACGGGCGACAAAATTCTGTTAATTTGGCGGCTTAATGTACCGGTGGAGTTAGGTAAAATAAATCCATCCATTTATATTTGTTAAACTAAGGATTAAACCAACCTGTTTTATATGGACCCACAAAATCTACAGCAGTTTGAATCTTGGAACGCCATGGCTAAGAATGTTGGCTACGTTGCAGGGGCGATCGCGATACTGATCATCCTGTACCACGTGGTGCGTCTTGCAACCCTTAGTGATGCAAAGTCCAAGTATGATTACATCAACAAGTCGGAGATCAAGACGCTTTGGATTGCGTCTCTGATTCTGATCGTAGGATGTTGTTTCTACGCCAATGGCAACATCGTTGAACTAAGTTACTTGTGGGTATTCGTAAGGATTTTCACCACGTTTGCCATGGGCATGATCGTGGCTCTGATCATCCAGAATCTCCTCAAGTTTTACTATCCGTTCTTTATCGAGAAACGCCTCAAGGTGCTCCGTTACAAGCCACGGATTTCTCCGAAGAGTGGCAAGCCGATGAAGCTCCTGAGCGAAGAGGAAGAAGATGCTTATCTCGACGAAGGTATGCAGGCTGAAGAAAATGTCTTCTCGATCGACTACGACGTTTGGAAGGATGAAGAAACCGGTTACGTTAAGATTGAACGTTATGCGGGTCACCTCCACGCGCTGCGTTGCCCTGAGTGTAATTACCAGACATTTAAAGTGGTGAGAGAAGAAATTCTCAAGGCACCTTCTACTGAGGAAGAAGGCGAACTTCTCAAGCACTTCCAGTGCGGTTACTGCGGCTACAAGGCCAAGAAAACCGTTACGCTTCGGATGTCACAGAAATTTGAAGAATCATCTGCAGCAACTGCATAGTAGCTGGCGGATTAGGAATACTAAAGGCTGTCTCAATGAGGCAGCCTTTCTTTTTTACCGATCTTGGTGATTTCTCTTTTCAGGGATTCGTGATATCACACGGGAGCTTTATCTGATCGGAGTAAAATTTCATCCTCGGATGGGCTGTGTCGAGGGGAACAATCTTTTCGATGAGCGCATGCTTATGATTGACGAAAACTTCCAGGTAGTAATTGCCCATCAGATAAAGATTCACCTTGTAGCCATAGTACCGGATAGCCATCACGAACGTACCATGTTCATACAAGAGATCAATTTTCCGCTGCAGACTCAACTTCTTATATTCTCTCCAGGCAATCATAGTTCAACATAAACGAAAAAAAGAAGGCAGACAATATTGAAATTGCCTTACTTTTTATTTAATCCCACATATATTCAAATGCGTCGGCCCTCCTTCAAACATCCATTTCGTATAGGTCAACCGTTAGACAGAATCACAAAAATATAGGCCAGCTACCGGGTTCAATCGATGTAGTAACAAGTAAGAAATGAAGGGTAAATGGCGTAAAACCGTGAAAAATAAAAAGCTCTCCGTCAAGAGAGCTATAAATTTGGGGTGAAAGACGGGACTCGAACCCGCGACCCTCAGAACCACAATCTGATGCTCTAACCAACTGAGCTACATTCACCGTTTCGAGGACTGCAAATTTAGGCAGCGTCCACGATTTTACAATAGGCATTTTGAATCATTTGGCCCTGAAAAGCAATCTTTTTCCCGTTTTGGACGGCCAAATTTGCCCGTCCGCCCAGGCCAGATGGCCGGATACAAAGGTGTGCGTCACAGCCGACCGGAAGGTTTGTCCCTCCAATGGCGACCAGGCACATTTAGCCAATATGTTGGCCTTTTCCACCTTCCAGGGGGCGTTCAGGTCGACCAGGGCGAGATCGGCATAATAACCTTCGCGCAGGAACCCCCTGTCTTCAATACGGAAAAGGATCGCCGGATTGTGACTCATCTTTTCGACGATCTTCTCCAGGCTGATTTTCTTTTGTTGATAAAATTCCAACATGGCAACAAGGCTGTGCTGGATCAGCGGTCCCCCTGATGGCGCATTGAAATATTTCTGTTTCTTTTCTTCCAGTGTATGCGGCGCGTGGTCAGTGGCAACGACGTCAATCCGGTCGTCGAGCACGGCCTTCAGGATTGCCTCGCGGTCACGCGCGCTTTTAACGGCCGGGTTCCATTTAATGAGATTGCCAAGTCTTTCATAATCTTCATCGGAAAACCAGAGGTGATGGATACACGCTTCTGCAGTAATCTTCTTGTCCTTAAGCGGAACCGTGTTGTCAAAGAGTTCCGTCTCGCGGGCGGTTGAAATATGCAGGATATGAAGGCGTGTACCTTTGCGCCGCGCGAGATCTACGGCAAAAGAGGACGAACGAAAGCACGCCTCCTCGCTACGTATGAGCGGATGGATTTTCGCCGGGGCATCGTCGCCAAGGCGTTCACGGTATTCAGCCATATTATGGCGGATCGTAGCCTCGTCTTCGCAGTGCGTGGCAATAAGGCCCGGGAATGATCCGAAAAATGTCTCTAGTGTCTCGGGTTTGTCCACGAGCAGATTTCCGGTAGATGATCCCATGAATATCTTGAGCCCGCATACCCTTGACAAATCAGTCCTCAGCACTTCGTCAGCATTGTCGTTTGACGCGCCGATGTAAAAGGAATAGTTGGCAAGGGAGGTGCGCGATGCAATCGCATATTTGTCCTCGAGCAACTGCTGGGTAAAAGCAGGTGGAGACGTATTGGGCATCTCCATAAAACTCGTTACGCCGCCCGCAACTGCCGCGCGTGACTCTGTTTCGATGGTTGCCTTATGGGTAAGCCCCGGCTCGCGAAAATGAACCTGATCGTCAATCGCGCCCGGAAGCAAATACTTTCCTGCGGCATCAATTACCTTCACATTGCCGGACTCGCTGAGGTGTTTGCCAATCTTTGTTATGCGTTCACCGTCGATGAGCACATCGCCCTGAAAGACCGAGCCCTCATTGACTATATTTGCGTTTATGATCAGTGTTTTCATCTGCCGTAAAATTAGAACCAATTCCACGCGACATGCGAACTTTTGAAGATTTTAATCTGACCCGGCAGTTTCTGAATGCGCTGGACGACCTCGGATTTAGAGCTCCTACTGAGATTCAACAACGCTGCTATCCGCTTATTCAGGGCGGACAGGAAGTAATCGGCATTGCACAGACCGGAACCGGAAAGACTGCAGCGTACCTGCTCCCATTGCTGATGAAAGCAAAGTATGCGCAAGGCACTGAACCACGTATTCTGATTCTGGCGCCAACAAAAGAGCTGACTATTCAAATTGCTTCGCATGCAAGCCAACTGGCAAAATATACCGACCTGCGAATCGTCACGCTTTACGGAGGCGTCGGGCCGAAGACGCAAATCGAACAATTGAAGGCGGGTGCAGATATCGTTGTATCCACGCCTGGGCGCTTCATGGAACTTTATCTCAAGAGCGAAATCCCGGTAAAGCAAATCAAAGTGCTGGTCCTTGATGAAGCGGATCGGATCATGGACATGGGCTTTATGCCTCAGATCCGAAAAGTGCTTGAAGTACTTCCGCGAAAGCGCCAAAACCTTTTGTTCTCCGCGACTTTTGGCGAAAAGGTGGAACGTCTGGCGGGGGAGTTCCTTGAGTTTCCTGCCAGAGTTGAAGTAACGCCTCAGGCTACGCCGGCGCGCCAGGTGGAACAGTGGCAATACCATCTGCCGAATCTTAAGACAAAAATCAACCTACTCGAGAAGTTGCTTTCGGACCGCGATACATTTCACCGTGTGATGATTTTCGCCCGTACAAAAGAAGTTGCTGATAACGTTACGCAGTTTATCGATCGCAAGGGGCTGGGCCCCGTACGTGTGATCCATTCAAACAAAGGCCAGAACTCGCGGATTAATGCCGTCAATGCTTTTCGCGACGGCGAATTGCGCGTGCTGGTGAGTACTGACGTAACTGCACGAGGCATCGACATAGCCAACGTTTCACACGTGATCAACTTTGATGTGCCGATTCTGTATGAAGATTATGTGCATCGTATCGGTCGCACGGGCAGAGCATTTCAAAATGGTACGGCGATTACTTTCGTAACAAAGGCAGAGACTTATCACATGGAAAAAATAGAGGCGTTGATACGCGGGCAGGTGCCCGTTGCAAACATACCTCCGGACGTTGTCGTTGAACCCACACCCTTCCAGGAAGAGCAGCGCATGCGCCGCGAACTCGACGATCAGCGAAAGAAAGTAGATCCGGAATTCAGGGGTGCTTTTCACGATAAGAAAAACAAACGGTAATGGCGCCACATAGCGTCGCCGCCGTTTATTTCTTGCCGTCTTCCTTGTGGAAGCCTTCCCAGTAATCTTTCACTGTCTGCTTCATATCGTTTCGAAGCAGGAGAATACCCACCAGGTTAGGAACAGTCATCAGCGCAATGGTGATTCCGGAAAGCGTCCAGATAATGGTCGTATCTGTAAACGAAGCCATGAAGAAGGCGATTACGTACACGACGTGATAGTAGATGACCGATTTCGCGCCAAAGAGGTAGGTCATGGCGCGGTCGCCATAGTACGACCAGGAGATCGCCGTAGAGAATGCAAAGAGTAAGATTCCGAATGTGATTATGTATTGGCCGTACGATCCCAACGGGCTTCGTGTGAATGCTACAGAAGTCAGTGGAGCCGAATGCAACAGAGATTTTCCGCTAAACCGGATTCCGGTCTCTGTTGTCTCCTGCGCGTTGCGTTGCACTTTGCCATTGACGATGGCAACGGCTCCGGTGAGTGCGCCGGATTTATTGTAAACGCGAACATCTTCGGCTACTGAGCGTGCATGTATCACCGTTACCGGAGTCTGAATTATACCATCCTGGACATCGATTGTACCGGTGAAGAGTGGCAGCGTGTTCTTACCAACGATGTGGTCGGATAATTTCTGTCTGTCAGAAGCATCGCTGTCGTTGTAAGTTCCATCCAGTACAAAGAGATCAGCATCCTGAAAGTCGTTCTGACTCTTTTCAATCCACACGCCTGAACATAGTACCGTAAGGCCTGTGAGCATACAAATGATGATCGTGTCGATGAATGGTTCAAGAATAGCAACCATACCTTCCGACACGGGCTCATGTGCTTTTGCAGCAGCGTGGGCGATAGGAGCTGAGCCCTGACCCGCTTCGTTAGAGAACAGGCCGCGGTTAACACCCCTGTTGAAAGCGAAGGCTACCGTTGCACCGAGAAATCCTCCGCTTGCAGCCGTGCCTGAAAATAAGTCGCTGCCAATGGAAATGATCGAAGGAATCAGGTTTTCAACGTTTGAAAAGATTACCAGCAGCGCACCAATGAAGTAGAAGATTGCCATAAAGGGAACAAGCTTCTCTGTGACCTTTGCGATTCGTTTGATACCACCGATGATAATGAATGCAAGCAGAATGGCGAGTACAAGTCCTGTGATCCATTTATCAATATCCGGGAACGATGTATAAACTGCGTTAGAAATGCTGTTGATTTGCGGAAGACTTCCCGTTCCGAATGAAGACAACACGGTTGCAATAGCAAAAATCACTGCGAGCCATTTTGCATTCAGCGCGTTCTTCATGTAGTACATCGGCCCACCGGCGATATGTCCCTTCGAATCTTTTTCGCGGTACTTATGCGAAAGTGTTACTTCAACAAATTTCGTGGTCATACCGAGGAATGCAGTCATGAACATCCAGAAAAGTGCCGATGGACCGCCGAGGTGAATGGCAAGTGCCACACCAGCGATGTTCCCGGTGCCAACCGTGCCCGACAACGCAGTTGCCAGTGCCTGAAAGTGTGAAGTATCTCCTACGTCCGTTGCTTTGTCATATTTCCCCGTGACAATGCGCAGCGCATGCCTGAAGAAACGAATCTGAGGAAATCTTAAATAGAATGTGAAGAATATCCCGGTGCCGAGAAGGAAGTAAACAAACCAGTCATGTCCGCCCAGATAGCTATCGATTTTGACCAGGAAGTCGTTCAGCTGCTGCATTGTGTTTAGGGTTGAGTCAACAAATCAGGCAGCCAATATAGTCGTTTTCCCTTTTATGACTCAGGATTTTCAGGATTTGTTGGCGCTTCAGTTTGCAATGGCTTTTCGGGAATCGCCGCAGTGTTTACCTCAGTATGCTGTATGTGTGCACCCTCATCGTGGTGCACATGTGCATCCTCAGTATGCTCGCGGAAAAATCGTTTTTGGAATATCAATATGATAACCACGCCAACAAAAATTGAGGAGTCGGCTATGTTAAAGACGGGACTGAAAAACGTAAAGAAATCACCACCTTTTATCGGTACCCAATGCGGGATGGTGAAATCAAACAACGGGAAGTACAACATGTCGATCACCTGTCCATGGAACCATGGCGTGGGCGATTCTGGTGGATGGTTATTCAGCAGGACGCCATAAAATGTACTGTCGATGACATTTCCAACAGCACCGCCTAATATCAGCGCCATGCTCCACAGGAACCCGGGATGTGCGTATCGTTTCGCCATTCGTAAAAGGTAGTACCCGATACCGAACATTGCCCCGATACGAAACACGGTAAGCGCCAGCTTTCCGAATTCACTCTTCCACCGAATGCCGAATGCCATACCCGGATTAAGCAGATAATGCAGCTTGAATCCGTATTGGTCGTTTCCGATGACAGTGATCTCGTCGTGAAGATTCATGTTGTAATGAATGAGCAACTTCGACGTTTGATCAATAACTATCACAACGACTGCCAGCAAAAAGTATCTGTAGATTTTCATTCCTGTTTCGTTAGTTCTGTCCCGAAGGACTGCAACGATCAGCGCGGTGTTTTTACGCTGATCTTAACCCGCACCATATATTCGTCCATGTCGACTTCCGTTGCCCCGGGAAGACTGTCTTTAAGTTCAAGGCTCAGTGCCTGTGTTTCCGTACTGATATAGTCGCTGAATTCCGTCAGTGCGGCTGTTACGACTTCTCCGTTGCGCTCAACTTCAATACCGATCTTATCCAGCACTTCCAGCCCCATATCCTTGCGCAGGTTCTGCACACGGTTAACGAAATCACGTGCAATACCTTCACGACGCAGTGAATCTGTTATTGTAATATCCAGCGCCACCGTTACACCGCCCTCGCTCGCAACAGACCAGCCCGGAATATCTTCCGATGTGATAATAACGTCCTCGGCGACCAGATCGAATCCCCCTCTTGAAAGCGATCCCTGTTTCTCCAGTATATTGATATCCTCCTGACCGAATGCATTGATTGCAGCGGCCACTTCTTTCATTTTCGGTCCGTATTGTTTGCCAAGACGCGGGAAGTTGGGTTTAGCCTTCTTAACCAATACACCGGAAGTGTCGTCGATGTATTCGATCGCCTTTACGTTCACTTCTGCAAGGATAATGTTTTCCACGGAACGAATACGGTCCGCGAATGACGAATCAAGAACCGGCAGCAAGATGCGCTGCAAAGGCGTTCTTACCTTGATCTTCGCATTCTTCCGTATCGAGTGAACAAGGGAACATATTTTCTGTGCATAGTCCATCGACTTTTCCAACTCGCTGTCTATGCGTGTTTCCTCGGATTTGACAAGATCGGTTAAATGAACCGAAAGATGCCGCAACGGTGTCTTGTTTGCGATTGCCTTATCGCGAATGTTGTCCGTGAGATTTGTATAAAGCCATTCACTGAAGAACGGTGCAATCGGCGACATCAACTGTGCCGTAACCAAAAGACACTCGTACAACGTTTCGTATGCTGCCTTTTTGTCGTCACCAGGGCCGTTCGCACCAGTCGATCGCACACTCCAGAATCGTTTACGATTGAGTCGCACGTACCAGTTTGAGAGATGATCATTTACGAAATCCTGGATTGCGCGCGCTGCCCGTGTGGGTTCATACTCTTCATACGCTTTCGTTACTTCACGAATCAACGTCTGCAATTTTGAAATGATCCACCGGTCAAGGTGTGTAAGCCTGTCGGGCGAAACGAGTTTCATTTCGTCCTTCACGAAGCCATCAATGTTGGCATAGAGCGCGAAGAATGAATACGTGTTGTACAACGTTCCAAAGAAGCGACGTTGCACTTCGGTTATCCCGTCGAAGTCGAATTTGAGGTTATCCCACGGCGGAGCGTTTTCGATCATGTACCAGCGTACAAGATCAGGCCCGTATTTCTCAATTGCGTCAAATGGGTTAACAACATTACCCAGACGCTTTGACATCTTGTTGCCGCTCTTGTCGAGCACAAGGCCGTTAGAGATAACATTGCGAAATGCAACTTCGTCAAACAGCATGGTGGCAATCGCGTGAAGCGTGAAGAACCAACCTCGGGTTTGGTCCACACCTTCGGCGATAAAGTCAGCGGGGTAGTTGCTGTCAAACGTCTCTTTGCTTTCGAATGGATAATGCCATTGTGCGAAGGGCATCGCGCCAGAATCAAACCACACGTCGATCAGATCCGGTTCGCGATACATCGGCTGTCCAGTTGAACTCACGAGAACAACTTCATCGACATAGGGACGGTGCAAATCGAAATCAGCAGGCAATGCGGATTTCATAAAGCCGGCCTCAATCGAACGCTCAACCTGATTATTAAGCTCGGCGATGCTGCCGATACATATTTCCTCCTTGCCATCCTTCGTGCGCCAGATAGGCAGTGGTGTTCCCCAGTAACGTGAGCGTGAAAGGTTCCAGTCAACGAGGTTTTCAAGCCAGTTGCCAAAACGACCGCTACCCGTTGATTCTGGTTTCCAGTTGATGGTCTTGTTAAGTTCGACCATACGATCCTTCAACGCTGTGGTGCGAATGAACCACGAGTCGAGCGGATAATACAGCACCGGCTTGTCCGTCCTCCAGCAATGTGGATACGTGTGTTCGTATTTTTCGACTTTGAATGCCTTGTTCTCTTCTTTCAGGATGATCGAAATGATTACATCTGTGGTCTTGTAATCGGGATGTGATTCGTTCTCGCCGGTGTAATTCTTCACGTAGAAGTCATCAGCGCCAAGCGTCTTATGTGTCTTGATGCCATATTTGACAACACCTGCTGCGAGTTGTTCACCAATAACAGCTATGAACTTCCCTTTTTTGTCAACCGTGGGGACTTCGTTTCCTGCTTCGTCCTGGACCGTAAGGGCAGGGATACCGTTTTGTTTTGCTGCACGGAAGTCGTCCGCACCAAACGTGGGCGAAATATGAACGACACCCGTTCCATCTTCCGTTGTAACGAAGTCACCAGCGATTATATGGAAGGCTTTTTCAGCGTCGTAAAATGGTTGCAGGTAGGGAAGCAGTTGCTCGTAACGTATGCCAACAAGCTCTTTTCCCGGGAACTCCTGCACGATCTCATAGGGAATTGCTTTGTCACCGGGTTTATAATCAGCAATGGACAGATCCTTATTTTTTTCTAAAAAATATTTTGAGAAAAGATCCTTTGCCAGGACAACGCTTATCGGCTTGTGCGTGTACATATTGAATGTGTTCACCTGTAGGTAGGTGATCTTTTCACCGATTGCCAGCGCAGTGTTTGATGGAAGGGTCCACGGGGTGGTCGTCCATGCCACGATGAAGACGTCGCCTTTTTGTTTCTCGAACAGAAACGCGGAACGTTCACTTGAAGGAACCCGGAACTGCGCTACAACGGTGGTGTCCTTAACTTCCTTGTAACATCCGGGAAGGTTCAGTTCGTGCGAGCTCAGACCCGTACCGGCGCCCGGAGAATAGGGTTGTATTGTGTACCCTTTATAAAGCAGATTCTTCTCGTAGAGCTGTTTCAGAGCCCACCACAATGATTCGATGTATTCGGTTTCGTAAGTGATGTACGGATTCTTAAGATCTACCCAGTACCCCATCTTCCGGGTCAGGTCGTCCCACTGATCTTTATACATCATTACCGTTTCGCGGCACTTCTGATTGTATTCTTTGATCGAAATTTTCTTTCCGATATCGTCCTTCGTAATGCCGAGCTGTTTTTCGACTTGAAGCTCTACGGGAAGGCCGTGAGTATCCCAGCCGCCTTTGCGTTTCACCTGAAATCCCTGGAGGGTCTTAAAACGGCAAAAAATATCCTTGACCGTCCGGCCCATAACGTGGTGAATTCCAGGAGTGCCGTTTGCTGAAGGCGGACCTTCATAAAATGTAAATGTCGAAGCGCCTTCGCGGTCGGAAACCGACTTTTCAAAGACTTCGTTCTCCTGCCAGAACCGGAGTATCTCCTCCGCCGTTTTTGCGTAACTCAGCTCTTTATATTCCTTGTACTTCCCGGCCATACGAAAAAATCTGCAACTATGGTTTGAATAAGTGCGCAAAGATAGCAGGAATACACTAATTACCAGAACATCACGCTGGTCAGAATACCGGCTTTTTGGGGTGGAAACGGCCTGTTTTTGTCTTGTGGGCTATTCTGCGGCCGAATGCCGGTTGTGTATAGTAATGCGGCTCAGGTCAATCTCCTCATCCTCACTTTCACCATAAAACGAAGAATCGAATTCGTCGATGAGCTGGCGGCCTTCCCCGTCCTTCTTCGGCTTATCGAACGTCAGGATAAGCGCCGGGAGCAGAATGAGGTTTGTGAACATGCTGATTACAAGCGTAACGGAAGTAAGGAGCCCAAGCGCAATAGTGCCGCCGAATGATGAAAACGTGAATATGATAAATCCGGCGAACAGCACGATAGACGTGTACATGATGCTCTTTCCGGTCTCCAGAATACTGTCACTCACCGCGACGGGTATGAAGAAGTTGTTCGACAAAATCTCCTGACGGTATTTCGCGAGGAAACGAATCGAGTTATCGACAGAAATCCCGAACGTAATACTGAAGATCAATGCCGTACTTGCCTTTAAAGGGATATCGAAGAAACCCATTAAACCTGCTGTGATCATCAGGGCGAGCAGGTTAGGAATAAGAGAGATAATGATCATTCGAACATTTGAAAAGAGGATCGCCATCGATAACGTAATCAGCAGGAAGGCGAGAAGGAGGCTTTCCCGGAGGTTCGCGATCAGGAAGTTATTCCCTTTGATAAAAAGTTTGGTGGTTCCGGTGACATAACTTTGAACGGAGTCCTTTTCCGTTGACACAAAGATCTCTTTCATCCGTGGTTCAATTGCGACATGCACAAGCGAATCCATTCTTTCGGAACCGATGTCGGCTATCTGACTTGAAATACGCATGCGGGTAAATGTCGAGTCCACAAATGAGTTGAACAGTCCGCTGTTGTCGGTCTGTCCGCGCATATATCGAAGGATGAACGCTCCTTCAGAACGCGATGGCAGCGTATAGCGGTCCGGGTTGTTATTGTAAAACGCCTGCTTAGATGCTTTAACGAAACTTAGGATGGAGACAGGCTTTGAAACCATCGACAGTGAATCAAGAAACTGTTCGAACTCCTCGACTTTTGCGAGGTTGTTTACATCAAGAACGGGCCGGCGTTTTTTGGTTTTGAATTCGACCACAACTTCCAGCGGCATGATTCCGCTGAAGTGCTCTTCAAAGAAGTGAAGGTCTTGTTTTACCTGGCTTTGTTCCGGAACATCGTCGACCATGAATGAAAGCGAACGGAGTTGCCATATCCCGATTGCAGACAGGATAGCAGTTATGGCAGAAATGATGTATATCAGAGGCCGTTGGCGGTGTACCATCACGTCAACGAATCTGAGGAACGCTCCCATGATCGGGAAGTTCAGGTGGCGGAGATGCTTTTCCGAGGGTACTGGCAGCCATGAAAAAATACTCGGAATCATGATGAGGCTGACGAGGAACAACACCATGATATTAATCCCGGCAACTATTCCGAATTCGCGCAAGACGATGATGTCCGTTGCGAGAAGTGTAAGAAAACCAATGGCTACTGTGAGGTTTGTAAGGAATGTGGCAAGCCCCATCTTTTGCACGACTGCGTTTATCGCTTTCAGTTTGTCTTTGGTACGCGCAAATTCAAGGTGATATTTGTTTAGCAGGTAAATCGCGTTGGTGATACCGAGTGTTACGATAACCGGCGGAATGAGTCCGCTGAGCAGAGTGATTTTATAATCAAACAATGCCAGTGTCCCCAGCGTCCAGACGACAACGATACCTATAATGATCATCGAAAAAAGCACCGCACGGAACGAACGGAAGAACACAAACATGATGATGCCCGTGATGAGTACTGACGCGTATAGGAACAGTTGCATCTCCTTCTTTACTGACTTTGCTACAACGGTACGGATAAACGGCAACCCTGCATACCGAAGCGTTATTCCGGTTTTGTGCTCGAATTTCCTTCCCGCTTCCTGCATTTTTTGCGTCAACTCTTCGCGTAGCGATGAATTCATCACTTCCTTTTGGACGCTCACCAGCATCATGGTGGCTCCGTTTCGCGTGTTGACGAGCTGGTCCATGTAAATGCGCTGATCGCGGGCAATGCTCAACAGGCTGTCCAACTCCTCTTGAGACTGAATATCATCCGGAAAGATCGGTGCAAGATAAAAGCGCGTTTCAGCGGTATCCTTCAGGATCATCTTGAGTGCAGGCAACGAGATGACCTCATTCACACCATTGAGAGCCCTGATGTCTTTTGTGAGTTCGCGGTATGCCTTGAAATTGCTGAGACTATAGATCGCGGTGTCGTTCATGCCGACCGCGATGATGTTTCCGTCTTCGCCAAATTGTTCGCGAAACTTGGTGAGCATCACCATGTCGGGATCATCTAACGGCACGGTGCGCGCAAGTTCGTAGCTCATTTCGACCTGGGTAGCTTTATAACCCATGTAAATCGTAATGATGCCGATCAGCATAATGAATACTAGCCGAAAACGAATGATTGCTTGCGCTACGCTATTCCACATATTTGGCCCGCTGGTGTAGTTCTAAGGGGCCAAAGCTAATGAATTTTGAGGTGTTTCCAGTTCAATTTTCCGTCCGGGACCAGCACGTAATGAAGGGCAGATGTAAGGTTCCGGCGGTCAATTCGTCCTCTCCCGGGCTAGATGCTTATTCCTTTTATTTTTCTGAAGATTGAGAGTGCATGTTTATCGGTAAGTCCGGATACGAAGTCGAGTACCAGGCGCAGCATTTCATAA
Source organism: Bacteroidota bacterium (assembly GCA_023428695.1). GTDB lineage: Bacteria > Bacteroidota > Bacteroidia > Cytophagales > Cyclobacteriaceae > Ohtaekwangia. The sequence continues at coordinate 346,467 of JAEYWY010000017.1, read as the reverse complement.
AAGTCCGTGGTTTGAGAAAGGGCATACTGCACTTCATCAGGAAAGAGCAAGCCGATATTCTGGTATTTCCGTGGAGTCTTCTTTTGTGAATTCGCCGTTCCGATGATGAATCTCCCCGCGGTCACAAATTCGTGTAGAATACCAGGCAGAACTTCATGTCCTGATGCCTCAATTTCGAGAACATTTCGCGAACGATAGATTTGCCGAAATGAAGTTCTGGAGATTTGCTCAAGGATGGTACGCGACGTGCTTTCATCTATAAGCGCTTTGTCAAACTGCCCGGTCATGATTTGCGGTTCGTGGTCGAGGAAAACTTCGGTGCATTCGGTCACTAGCTTGCCGATCGCCATCGCGCGAAGCACGCCGATCTTTTCGTTCTGACTATGAATCCGTTCCAGTTTTTCCCTTGAATAGTCATCCTTCAAAATGCCGGCCAGTAGCTCAACCGTGTCATTGAAACTCACGAGTCCCAGCCGGCAGCCGTCTTCCAGGTCGATGATATTGTAACAAATGTCATCAGCCGCTTCAACAAGCAACGCCAGCGGATGACGGCACCAGGCACCGTTATCGGTCGGACGCAAACCAAGATGTGTAGCCGTTTCGGTAAAGAGTTCTTTCTCAGTTTGAAAGAAGCCAAACTTCTTTTGACTCTTTCTCGATTTGTCGCGATTCGACAACGTCGACACGCAAGGGTACTTCGTAAATGCCCCGAGCGTCGCATGCGTGAGTTGCAGTCCGTACGTGTTGCTGTTGATGATTCGAAAGCCCTGTGCGTTACCTTCGAACTGAATGAGATCCTGCCATTGTTCCGGCGTGACGAGTGGTTGCAGTGCGCGACCCGATTCTGTCAGACTGAAATAATCGGAGAGCGCGTCTTCACCGGCGTGTCCGAACGGCGGATTTCCAAGATCGTGTGCGAGTGACGCTGCTGCAGTGATGGCCCCGAAGTCAAAAAGATTGTACGCCGATGCCAACTGTTGGTGCCTCTGAATAAGCACTTCGCCTGCCTTGCGGCCTAGGCTTCTCCCCACACTTGAAACCTCAAGGCTATGCGTCAGGCGAGTGTGAACAAAGTCGTGTTCAGGAAGCGGATGAACCTGTGTCTTGTCCTGAAGTCGCCGGAATGGGTGTGAGAAAATAATACGATCATAATCCTGTTCGAAGGCACTTCGCGAAAAAGCCGTGTTGACGCTCTTTTGTCCCTGCCGAACAGGGGAAAGCAATTGAATCCAATCCATAGTCATAAATTACGATTCCCAGCCTGGTCTACCGGGATACATTCCTGTCTAAAACGGTCCGAGTACTCTTGCGTAAGTGCCAGGTCAGGTGATGTAAACTCAGGCAGCATGTAAATTTGCCGGGTCCTGATTTAGCAGGCGCGACATAAGATCATAAAGAACCGGTATACCCTGCTTCAGTGCAAGGGGCCGCTCAAAGAAATTTTCAACGGATACACTGAAGAATTCATGCGTGTTGGTGCAAGCATAAGCACGGATCAGGCCAGTTGCCATCGCACCGGGGTAACGGCAGAAGTCGTGGGCAAACTGATCAAACTGCGCGAGCAACCCGGCATCGATAAAGTTATACTCTTCATTTCGAATAACGTTTTCGAGGCGGAGCGCGTGCGCCATCTCGTGAAGGCCCAGGTTGAAACTGTCTGTGTTGTTAATGTATCCATCGATAAAGCTCTGCCACGATAGCACGATTATACCAAAACGCGGATTTACTTCACCTTTGTGATAGCGCTTGGTTATCGATGAATAATAGTCATTTGGATAAACGAGTATCTTGTTGAAATGCGCGAACGTAATGTCCGGTAGTCCAAAGGTGAGCTGCACCGCGGAGGCTGATATCAGCACCTTCGCTTCGATGGTCACCTCAGGGACGCCGCGCGGAATGAAGCGCTTGCCGTAGATGAACTTCATGATCTTTTTTTCAAACTTTTTTCTGTCAGCTGCAGACAGCTTACCGTAGTACGGAAAGTATTTGAGGAGTATCTGCCGGAACCTGCGCGGCACCGGGAGGACGCGGCGTTTTATTAATCCGGCCTGATGATCGGCCTCATGAAGAATTGATCTGAACCTTCGGTGGTTCAGAAACATCAGGACAAGGAGGATGGCAACAACGGCGACGAACGGCGACATAATCTCAGATCTTCCTGAGTATACCGTTGATGGAACAGGCGTCAACAAGCTTCGATCTCAGATCGGCGATGCGAATGCGTTCCTGCTTCATCGTATCGCGGTCGCGAATCGTAACGGTGTCATCCTCGAGCGTCTGATGATCTACGGTAACACAGTACGGAGTACCGATTGCATCCTGGCGCCTGTATCTGCGGCCAATGGCGTCTTTGTCTTCATAGAAGCAACGCAGGTCGTACTTGAGTTCATTTACGATAGCCTCCGCTTTTTCGGGAAGTCCGTCCTTCTTTACCAAAGGAAGTACAGCCACCTTGTTCGGAGCCAGCGGTGCCGGTATGCGCAAAACCACGCGCTCGGAACCGTCTTCAAGTTTTTCTTCTTTATACGATGATGACAGCACTGCGAGGAAGCAGCGGTCAAGACCAATCGATGTCTCTACGACGTATGGGATATAGTTCTGATTAGTTTCAGGATCAAAATACTGTAGTTTCTTTCCGGAATACTTTTCGTGGTTCTTCAGGTCGAAGTCGGTTCGCGAGTGAATACCTTCGAGTTCTTTAAAGCCCATCGGGAAGTTGAATTGAATGTCGCAGGCTGCGTTTGCATAGTGAGCCAGGTTCAGGTGGTCGTGGTAACGATATTTTTCGTTGCCGAGGCCAAGTGCCTTGTGCCAGCGCATCCGCTTTTCCTTCCAGAATTCATACCACTTCATTTCCTCGCCGGGTTTGATGAAGAACTGCATTTCCATCTGTTCAAACTCGCGCATCCGGAAAATAAACTGCCGCGCGACAATTTCATTCCGGAACGCTTTACCTATCTGCGCGATTCCGAAAGGAATTTTCATACGACCCGTTTTCTGCACGTTCAGAAAGTTCACGAATATGCCCTGCGCAGTTTCGGGCCTGAGGTAGATCTTGTTGGCTTCATCGGCAAGCGATCCAATTTCTGTCGAGAACATCAGGTTGAACTGACGCACATCGGTCCAGTTGCGTGTACCCGATATCGGGTCGGTGATTTCCAGGTCTTCGATGAGTTGTTTCATCGCGGCCATATTTCCCGAACCCATGGCATCCTTGAGCCGCGCATTGGTAGCTTCGATCTTTTGTTTGTATTCCTGAACCCGCGGGTTCGTATTCAGGAACATTTCGCGGTCAAAACTTTCACCAAATCGTTTGGCAGCCTTTTCAACTTCCTTGTTGATCTTCTCCTCCATCTTCGCGATTGCGTCCTCGATGAGTACGTCCGCGCGATAGCGCTTCTTGGAGTCGCGGTTATCAATCATAGGATCGTTAAATGCATCGACGTGCCCGGAAGCCTTCCATGTCGTGGGGTGCATAAAAATGGCTGCGTCGATACCTACGATGTTGTCGTGCAGGAGTGTCATGAATTTCCACCAGTAATCCTTGATGTTGTTCTTCAGTTCCGCTCCGTTCTGACCGTAGTCATAGACCGCACTCAGCCCGTCGTAGATTTCACTGGAAGGAAAAATGAACCCATACTCTTTGGCATGGGAGATAATGTTCTTCAAAAGGTTGTCTTCCTGGATAGCCATAGACGGCAAAGATAATACTCGCCGTTACTCGCGGGCAGTTCAGGTAAAAATTTTTGCAGTACGCCTGACTTAATGATCGTTAGGAACCGGTACGATCTGGCGGTTGGGGAGGCGAATGGTGAATGTTGATCCGATGCCCGGTACGGAATCAAGGTGAATCGAACCTGACAACTTGCCTAGTGCTTCTTTCACAATGTATAATCCAAGGCCTGAACCCTTTGAACGCTCATTGGCCCGGTAAAACATCTCGAAGATGCGATTATGGTATTCACGGGCGATTCCCAGTCCGTTGTCTTCGATCGCAAGGTAGAATACCTTGTCGCGGACTTCGGCTTTAAGGCGGATGTACTGGTTTTCTTTCTTGTCGTCGTGATACCGTATCGCGTTCGAAATCAGGTTGGAGATGATCACCTTGAGTCTGTTTTTGTCGGATGATATTGTGATCTCTTCGGGAATAGCGATTTCGAAATTGATGCGTTGCGCTTCGGGTGAAAACTTAAGGCTCTCCCAGACTTCTTCAGCGAGGCTGACCAGCTGAACATTCTCATGTACAATAGCGAGACGGTTGTTCCGGCTGTAGTCCGTGATGTCGCGGATGAAATTGTCCAGCGAATGGATCCGGTCCTTCATCATCTCAAGATATTTTCTCTGGTCTTCCGGCTTTTCGGTGTTGTTGATGATGTTGATAAGCCCCATGATTGATGTCAGCGGCGCGCGAAGATCATGCGAGGTGCTGTACACAAAACGATCGAGTTCCTGGTTTGTCTTATTCAATTGGATATTTCGTTCCTCGAGTTGAAGGGCATTGTAATGACTGAGGTCGATGAGAAGGTACACGCCCATGGCCGTTGCCGGCAACGCGACCGAAAAATTAACTACCATGTTGAAGAGGATCATCTCTTCGGCGTACTGACGAAATGGAACGAACGGAACATTGTCAAGGCATGCGAGTATGAACAGTGCGTAGGTGAATATGGAAAAGAATATTGCGTTAAGCCGTTGGTTATAGGGGAAGATGGCAAAAGCTGCAACCGCATTCGCCATGAAGAACACCATAGTACCTGTTGCCCGCGGTTCGCTGGCCGAAAACATATAAACGGCTATGTTGATGGTGAAAAGCAAGACATAGTTGGCGACAGGATGGTTACCGACGCGATGAAGGTAAATCGAATAAATAAGGAAGGAAACGGTTCCAATATGATAGAGGATGACGGCACTTCCGCCATCCGTATACAGGTGGGCGACGATGTATATCGCGCTGACCAGGATTCCGATTAGTGCTATTGAACCCGACAGGACTGCCTGCTTATACTCGCTATACGACGAGACAAACCGGTTCTTCCCGATAATGATGTTTCTGAAGATTTTAGCCGGAGACATGACAATATTTGAAGCAAAAATAAAATGGTCCAGGCAGGCGGGTTAGCGAGATGGCGTGCGGATTATATACATGCAAGATTTTGTGTCCAAACGAATGAAAGGCGATGAATCTTCAATGGAAAATCGCCAAATTGAAGATATTTATTGTTTTATGACGGGGCCTTTCCGAAAACTCGCGTTAGCCATTGCATTTTCACCCCGGATTCAAGCGCTTTTGGCTGAAACTGCGCGTCTGAAATTTCTTTGGAATGCAGAACTTTGCCTCATTCACGTAGGATCGGCTGGTCCGGCCGATGAAGAACGCCTCAACAACTATCTTACTCAGGTTGGGCTTGCCGGGCTTCCCGATGTTCAGGTTTTCTGGGAAAAGGGAAACACGACGGAAAGGATACTGGCACGGTGCCGGAAGGAACAGGTAGACCTCCTGATAGCGGGGGCATTGAAAAAAGAAAAACTCCTTAAGTATTATCTCGGCTCTATCGGACGAGAAATCCTGCGCCGCGCGGACTGCTCGGTTCTTACGCTGGTTTCTCCTTCGCTGAATCCCGTGCCATTCCAGAATATTCTCGTTAACGCGGAAAACAGCAACTACATCCGGGAAGCGCTTGAGACAACAGTCGAAATCTCCAGGTCTGAAAAAGCAAGCTGGCTTCACGTTGTTCGCGCGATAAAAATGTACGGACTGGCTATGTCCGCCGCCGCCAAAGCCACAGAAGAAGAGTACGAGCGTTTTCGTCAATCGCTTGTGCAGCAGGAAATTGAGAGTGTCGAAAAACTGATTGGCCCTATGCCCGAAGACGGGCCAAAGATTAACATCAAGATTGTGAGCGGGAAATCCGGCTTTGCCTTATCGAAGTTGGCAGCCCAAAAAAATATCCAGTTGCTCGTGGTTGGCGCGCCACCACGAAGGTTCTCCATCCTGGACCGGCTGTTTCCGCATGATGTTGAATACCTTTTACAGGATATGCCCTGTAACCTCCTGATCATTAATCCCCGGAAGGCAAAAACCAGGAGGGAAACCGGACATGATTAAGCTCAGCCAGCACGAGGTAACGATGCTCCTCATCCAGCTCGGCGTTATGCTGATAACGGGACGGGTATTCGCAGAATTCGCGCGCGTATTCAGGCAACCCGGTGTGGTAGGTGAGATCCTCGCCGGTATTGTTCTCGGTCCAACGGTGTTTGGGATGTTCTTCCCTGAATTATTCAACACTGTTTTCGCAGTTGGAAATTCTGCGCTCGTGCTCGACGGCATAGTTCAGGTTGCCGTAGTCATGCTGCTTTTTATCGCCGGTCTTGAAGTCGATCTGAATATTGTGCTGCGCCAGGGACGTCAGGCGCTGCTGACAAGTTCTTTTGGCCTCGTTATTCCTTTCGTACTTGGTGCCACCCTTCCTTTTTTATTACCGGAATTGTTGTCGGTGAATGATGACAAGGATCTCGTTCCGTTTGCGCTTTTCATGGGAACATCAATGGCGATCACTGCGCTGCCGGTCATTGCGCGAATATTGATGGATATCGATTTGTTCAAAACAAGGATCGGGATGTTGATAATCTCTTCGGCAATGATCACCGATCTTGTCGGGTGGCTTGTTTTTAGTGTCGTGCTCGGATTGATTGCAGTCGATGACGTGCGTGCGCCGCTGATGCATACCATACTGCTGACGCTGGGTTTTGCCGTCGTTATGTTAACCATCGGCAGATGGCTGATCAACAAGCTCCTTCCGTGGATCAACAAGGCGCTTGCGTGGCCGGGTGGCGTGCTCTCCCTTTCTCTTGCGCTTTGTTTTCTGGCAGGTGCGCTAACGGAATTCATTGGTATCCACGCGATTTTTGGCGCGTTTCTTTTTGGCGTCGCATTGGGCGATTCTGTTCACATGTCAGAAAGGGCAAAGGAAATTGTTCACCAGTTCATCAATAATGTGTTCGCGCCGTTCTTCTTTGTCGCCATCGGGCTGAAGGTGAATTTTTTTACAAACTTCGACCTCATTTTGACGGTAGTCATCGTAGTTGTTGCGTTTGCAGGGAAGATCGCGGGAAGCACCTGGGGCACGCGTCTTGGCGGATTCACTTTGCGTGAATCGTTTGCCGCGGGTTTTGGAATGAATGCCCGGGGTGCGATGGAGATCATCCTCGGCATTGTGGCACTTGAAAACGGGCTGATCAACGAAACGTTGTTTGTTTCACTGGTAATCATGGCACTGATCACAAGCATGAGCAGCGGGCCAATGATGAAGTGGGTGCTTAAGTAGCGCTACTGTAGAAATGAAAGTCAGATTCGTTTGGCCCGCTCCCAGTAGACGTCCATTTCTTCCAGCGTCATCTCGCCAATATTTTTGCCGTCCTTGGCAGATTCGGTTTCAAGGTATTGGAACCGTTTTATGAATTTCTTGTTCGTGCGTTCGAGGGCTTCCTCGGGATCAATATTGATAAAACGCGCATAGTTCACCAATGAGAAAAGCAGGTCTCCGAATTCAGCCATTGCTTTTTCGCGATCAATTTCCGCCTCTGATTCAGCGTTGAATTCTTTCTTGAACTCACGCATTTCCTCTTCGACCTTCTCCCAAACCTGTTGCTTCTTTTCCCAGTCAAATCCCACGCCCCGCGCCTTGTCCTGAATCCGGATCGCCTTCACCATCGCTGGCAGGGATTTAGGCACGCCTTCGAGCACGGACTTGTTGCCTTTACGTAGCTTGATTTTTTCCCAGTTGGCTTTTACTGTTTCTTCGTCATCGGCGACAACATCGCCGTAAATATGGGGGTGGCGCTCAACGAGTTTGTCACAAAGGCTGTGAAGCACATCGGCGATGTCGAAAGCCTTTTTTTCGGATGCGATACGGCTGTAAAAAACCAGGTGCAGCATGATATCTCCGATCTCCTTTTTGATCTCGTTCAGGTCGCCTTCGAGGATGGCGTCTGACAGTTCATAGGTTTCTTCAATTGTGAGATGCCGCAGTGTTTCAATCGTTTGCTTTTTGTCCCACGGGCAGTTTTCGCGTAATTCGTCCATCACAGTAAGCAGGCGGTCGAATGCAGCTAACTTTTCCGGCCTCAGGGGATCGGGCTGTGACAAAAGTTTTTTCATAGAAACTTATCGGGTTTGTCGGGCGTTGATTTTAAGACGAGTAACTTTGCGGGAAAGTAGGTCTATTCCCGCAATGGACAAAATAACGCGAATCCTATGACAGTTTTTCTAATAACGTTTGCCGTCTTCATACTGTTTTTTGCTTTGATGTCAGTGAGATTAATCTTTCTGAAGGATGGCGAGTTTCGCGGGACATGTGCGTCGCAAAGCCCGTGGTTAAACAAAGAAGGTGTGCAATGCGGTTACTGCGGGAAGACATTGAAACCCGGCGACGAATCTTGTGGAGACCCCTCCAACCGGGAGACGACTCCGCTACCGGAAGTAAAAAAGAGAAAATAGGTATTTTGTCTTCCCCTTGTTGGCCCATTGATTTCTATATCTTTGTGGTCCTTGAAAAAAAACCACTCATGGCTTTAATAAAATCTATCTCAGGTATCCGGGGCACGATCGGTGGAAAAGCAGGCGACAATCTTACTCCGGTTGATATTGTAAAATTTGCTGCTGCCTATGGCGTATGGCTTAAGAAAGACCAATCGTCCGCAAAAGTAGTTATTGGTCGCGATGCCCGCATTTCCGGTGACATGGTAAGTTCGCTGGTGGCAGCGACACTTCAGAGCGTTGGAATTGACGTAATCGATCTTGGATTATCAACTACCCCTACCGTTGAGATTGCCGTTCCGCTTGAAAAAGCCGGCGGCGGAATCATTCTTACCGCGAGTCACAATCCCGGCCAGTGGAACGCGCTCAAATTACTGAACGAAAAAGGTGAATTCATTTCTGATCGCGATGGCCAGGAAATTCTGGTTCTTGCTGAAAGCAGTGAAATCGAATTTGCCCAGGTCAATAAGCTCGGCAAGTACGAACGTAAAGACGGATACCTTCAAAAGCATATTGAGATGGTTCTGGCGCTGCCTATGGTGGATGTTCAGGCCGTTCGCGCGCGCGGCTTCCGCGTTGTGGTTGATGCCGTTAATTCAACCGGAGGAATTGCCGTACCGATGTTGCTCAAGTCAATGGGTGTCATGGTAAAGGAAGTTCATTGTGAACCCACCGGTCATTTTGCTCATAATCCTGAACCGCTGCCCGAAAATCTTACTGACATTTGCCGCGAAATTCAAAAGGGTAAGTTCGACCTTGGCATTGTCGTTGACCCGGACGTAGACAGGCTTGCGCTGATTTGTGAAGACGGCACTCCCTTTGGTGAAGAGTACACGCTGGTAGCAGTGGCGGACTATGTGCTGAGTACAAAGCCCGGTAACACGGTTTCGAACTTGTCTAGTACAAGAGCGTTGCGTGACGTAACTGAAAAAGCAGGGGGTGAATACTTTGCATCCGCGGTCGGCGAGGTCAATGTGGTGAACCTGATGAAGGAAAAAAATGCAGTCATTGGTGGTGAAGGCAACGGCGGTGTGATACTACCTGATCTGCACTATGGCCGTGATGCCCTTGTCGGTATTGCACTCTTCCTTACTCATCTGGCGAAGTCCAATCTTACAACGCAACGGCTGCGCTCACGTTATCCGTCGTATTCCATTTCAAAAAATAAGATTGAGCTAACACGCGAGATCAACGTCGACAAAGTGCTCGACGCGGTTAAAAAGAAGTACAAGCAACAGCCCATTAATACAATTGATGGCGTGCGTATTGAGTTTGGAACGGAATGGGTGCACCTGCGGAAGTCGAATACGGAACCCATTATCCGCATTTACGCTGAGTCCGACATGGAAGTAAAGGCCGATAATCTTGCCAAGAAGATAATTACTGATATTAAGGAAATCATTGCGGAAAAGGCGCTTGCGGGCTAGGGCAGCGACCCAACCGGAATTGTGCTTTCGTATAGCCGAAATCGTGTTACCTTTGCAGCGGATACATTAACCTATTCATGAGAGTCTATCTTGACAACGCGGCCACTACTCCGCTTGACCCGGAGGTGTTTGAGGCAATGAAGCCTTTTATGCTTGAAGATTTCGGAAACCCGTCTTCAACCCATGCCCACGGCAGGAAAGTCAGAGCCGCGATTGAGTCCGCCAGAAAAAAAATAGCCGAACTACTTAGTTGTACGGCCGGTGAGATCATCTTTACCTCCGGCGGTACCGAAGCTGATAACGCACTCATCAACGGCGCAATCAGGACCTATGGCATTCGCCACGCAATCTCATCTCCGATTGAACATCACGCCGTCGAGCATACACTGGCCGGTCTTGCTGCATCAAATTCAATTGATCTCCACTTTGTAGACCTGGATGACAAGGGTCACATTGACATCACCCATCTTGAATCTTTACTTAAACAATACCCGGGCGCTCTCGTTTCGCTGATGCACGCGAACAATGAAATCGGGAATCTGCTTGACATCACTACCGTAGGTGAATTGTGCGAACGTCACAACGCCTACTTTCATTCCGATACGGTCCAGACTATGGGGCATTACCGTCATGATCTTAAGCATCTTAAAGTTCATGGCATTACTGCAGCGGCCCACAAGTTTCACGGACCGAAGGGAGTCGGGTTTATGTACGTTCGTAAAGAAAAGAAAGTGCAGCCTTTCATCTTTGGCGGAGCCCAGGAACGCAATATGCGAGGCGGAACCGAAAATGTTTACGGAATTATCGGTTTGGCGAAGGCGCTTGAAATCGCTTACCGCGATATGGATGAACACAGGCGGCATATTGGCGAATTAAAACAACGCATGGTGGAACGACTTAAAGCGAACATACCGGGCGTTACGTTCAATGGCGATTCAGCAAATCCTGAACGAAGCCTGTATACAGTGCTTAATGTGTGTCTTCCGGAATCGGATGAGAATCAAATGTTGTTGTTTAATCTGGATCTTCAGGGTATATCTGCATCAGGTGGCAGCGCGTGTTCCAGCGGAGCAACGACAGGTTCGCACGTGCTCGCGCATTTGTACCCGGACACCAAATGTGGGGCGGTTAGGTTTTCGTTCAGCAAGTACAATACGGTGACCGAGATCGACTACACCATCGACAAACTTTCCGAGTTGCTTAATGTAACGGTGCCGAATAAGGTCTAGTTACTCCGGAATGATTCCCATCTTCTTCATTAGAAAGCTCGCGTTCATTTTTGTCGCGATGCCTTTCTTGAGGCGATAATCAAAGGACAATTGATCGTTTTCGATGTTGGCTTCGAAGCAGAAGTTGCTTACCTGGCCGGGATTTTCTTTTTCAAGTTCGCCGAGTGCAAGATCGTGAGTAGCTATTACCGCGAGGCACGGATGTGGAAGCAGCTGCCTGACGAGAGCTATTGACCCTGCCTGTTTGTCGTTACTGTTTGTGCCCTTGAGAATTTCATCGAGCAATATCAACAGCGGCTTCCCCTGGCGCAATTCATCCATGATTTCCTTCAACCTGTTTAGCTCGGCAAAGAAATACGACTGGTGATCCTGAAGGGAGTCGGCTGTACGCATTCCGGTTCGAAGACGAATGATCGGACATGAAAACGATCCGGCACATACAGGGGCTCCGTTGAGTGCGAGAATCATATTGACGCCCAATGTGCGCAGGAAGGTACTTTTTCCTGCCATGTTTGCACCTGTCACAATGTGAACTGCGGATGTCTTGCCGATGGAGAAGTCGTTACTAACGCGTTCAGCAGGGTGGATCAGGGGATGTGCAAGACCCGTCGCCGTCACTGCAATTTCTGTGGTGATTTTCGGGAAGCAAAATCCCGGATGATTGTAAGCGAATGTAGCAAGGCTGTTTAGTACTTCGACTTCAGTGATTGCATCAAGCCATTGGGGCAGTTTTTCGCGATGACGTATCTTCCATTGTTCGAGCCGGTAAACGCATTGCAGATCATAAAGGAGGAGGCTGTTGACAAAGAAAGTCATCAGGGTGTTGGTTCTGGCATCAAGCGCACTGACAAGCGAACCCAGGCGCCTTACATGGCCATGTGCTTCATTGGCGATTGCTGAAGTTTCTTTAAGCAACGGCGAATTGAATTCTTCTTTCTCCACGTACAAGAGCAAATCCGCATACTTCATGACAATGTTTTTCTTTCGGCTGATGTATTCGTGAAAAACATTGATTCGTTTTAGATAAACGGCAGCAAGAATCCATTGCAGCAGCACGAGTGGGAAGAGAACAATCTTGAAAACCGGGTACAGGAAAGCGAGAACGAGCGCAATTATGGTGGCGACCGGAACGACAACAAGTACAAAGGCAAATGTCTTCGACACAGGAAGAAACGATGGATGTGTCAGCCATTCGCGGAGCTGCTGCATGTCGGCTGGCTTCTCGCCGGCCTCCATGCCGCCAGCCTGGAAGTTTTGTCTGAAATCCATTCGGTCAGCCAGATCGGTTACTGCTTTCTGAACAGCGGATATTTTGTCCGATGATGAAAGGCCTCCCTTAAGCCGGGTTGCGACTTTCGATTTTCCTGTAAGTGTCGTGGCACGGTTGATATATTGATACAGCGATCCTTTTCCGAAGATGTCGAGATCGTGCGTGTAGGGGTGATGTGGATCATTGAATTCGTCTCCCGGATCTGCAGACGTCCATTCCCCCGAAAGCGCCGACTCTTCAAAACGATTTATCTGAACCAGATTTTCGAGATGCGTCTTCTGTCGAAACATTTTCGCGTGCTTTGCAACGAGGTAGAAGAAAACCAGGAGCAAAGCGACGACCACGAGCGAGAGCGCAGGCAACGGCGTTGTTAGTGTATAGTAAAACGCAATCGCCATAGCAACTACGGAGCCCAGCCTCAGATTTGAGATGACATTGATTTCCTGTTTGAGGTTGGCTGACTGTCCGGAAAAGTTGGAGTGGCGTGTCTTATACGTCTGCCTGATCTCATTTTGATCCATGCCGTAAATCAGATAATCGTTTCTACTATCCGCATTACCTGATCCAGCGATATCCTGTCGGTTTCATCGAAGTCATGTAGTTTGTCGCTGTCGACATCAAGCACAAGGAATACGTTATCATTCTTAAAAGCCGGGAGTACGATTTCGGAACGCGACGCCGAACTGCAGGCGATGTGCCCGGGAAACTCATCGACGTTGGGAACAACAAATGTTTTTCGTTCTTTCCAGGCCGCACCGCATACACCCTTTCCGAGTGCAATGCGGGTACATGCAATTGGGCCTTGAAACGGGCCGAGAACAAGTTCATGATCCTTTACGATGTAAAATCCAACCCAAAAGAAGTCGAACGTTTGCTTCAGGGCCGCGGCGATGTTGGCAAGATTCGCGGTAAGGTCAGACTCACCATCAACGAGGCTTTTTATTTGCGGAATCAGGGCTTCGTAGCGTTCCTTTTTTCCAGTGCCCTTTGCGATTATAAGTTCTTCAGCCATATAGAATGAGTAGAGGATCGGATTCGTGAATTACGTTGCTCACAAGTTTTTCAGAGGACGGTATCGGGAAAATGTATCACCATGAATGTCTTCAGTATGAATGAGTGTCCCGTGAAATGCAGGAGCGGCAATACCCTTTCCAAAAGTCCGGCCCGAACGGAAAACCCGGATTTCATCCCAAAGGTTTCCCTGAATAAAGCGGTCGAGTGTAAATGAACCGCCTTCAACCATTACGGATTGGATACCACGTGCATTCAAATCCTCCAGAACTGCCTCCGGAAAACGTTCTTCGTCAACGCGCACCAGTGTAAGGTTCTTGCGTTCTTCATGCCTGAGGACATTGTAGCACAAGGTTGGTTGTGACTGGTCGAATATTTTGAGTTTGTTACTGAGTTTGAGAAACCGGTCGATAACTATCCGTACAGGGTTGCGTCCGGCCCAGGTCCTTACGTTCAATTGCGGGTCATCGTGAAAGGCAGTCTTTGCCCCAACGAGGATTGCATCTTCTTCGCTGCGCCACTTGTGCACCATCTGTCGTGAGTACTCGTTGCTGATCCATTTGGAGTCGTAATTCTCCCGGGCGATAAATCCGTCTGCAGTTTCGGCCCATTTGAGGATGACAAAAGGGCGCTTCTTTTCGATACTTGCAAAAAACCGTTGGTTGAGTTCGCGCCCGGCCCTGTCAAGAATACCTGTGATCACTTCCACACCGGCATCACGCAATCGTTTCACACCACTGCCATCCACTTTCGGATTTGTGTCAATGTTGCAAACCACGACTTTTTTTATCCCGGATTTGAGGATGAGATCCGTACAAGGAGGAGTTTTGCCGTGGTGATTGCAGGGTTCAAGCGTGACATACAGTGTGCTTTTCGCAAGCAAACTTTCGTCCTTTACGGATGCAATGGCGTTGACCTCCGCGTGTGGTCCCCCATACTTCATATGCCATCCCTCGCCGATGATGTCGTCGCCTGCGGTGATAACGCTACCTACCATAGGATTCGGGCTCACGTAGCCCATGCCATTCAACGCCAGCGACATGGCGCGGCGCATAAAACGCTCATCACGGGAATGGTCATGCTTGTCCATCGATATGCAAAATCAGAAATGGACATGAATATACGCCATTCAGATGTTATGTTTGCAAAGAACGTAAACGATGAAAAACTCCAAAACGCTCTACCGGGAAATAGTTGACTCAATTCACATCGATGAAAGCCGCGCGGAAATTGAAACCATGGCCTTCATTCTTTTGTCGGATATTTTCGGGATTGACAGGGCCAGCATTCTTTCTGAGGCTTTGGTGGATTGGGATATCAATAGTGAGGTTCGCCTGCGTGACGCCATTGATCGCCTCAACAAGCACGAACCGCTGCAATACATTACGGGAACGGCTTTTTTCTTTGGTCGGCGCTTTTCGGTCAATCGCGATGTGCTGATCCCGAGGCCCGAAACCGAGGAACTCGTTTCGGAAATGCTCACGTACATCAGGGATTTTGCACCTCAGAAGGAGATGCGTGTTCTGGACATTGGAACGGGTAGCGGCTGTATACCTGTGACGGTAGCGCTTGAGACAAACAGCATGGTCATGGCGACGGATGTAAGCGAAGGCGCATTGGCTGTGGCAAGGCAAAACGTGATCGCACACCGTGTACCCGTTCAGTTGTTGCTGCATAATATCCTGACTCAGCCGCTTCCTTTTCGGGATATTGATGTCATCGTAAGTAACCCGCCCTATATCCCTATTGCGGAGAGGGAGATCCTAAACCGGAACGTCGCTGAACACGAACCGCACCTGGCACTGTTTGTAGAAGACGAAAATCCCGTTGTCTTCTACGAAGCGATTGCCGCGCAGGGGAAGTCATCGCTTATGCAGGGTGGGCGTGTCTTTACGGAAACGCATGAACAAAATGCCGGGCTTGTCGCTGATGTATTTGTTGGTCATGGTTATACGGAAGTGACTGTATTGCGTGACCTGTCGGGTAAGCAACGTGTCGTCCAGGCAACGTGGTCGTAAATTGAAAGTATGAAAGAAAATTCAGTCAGTTTTATCGGCGCGGGTAACCTTGCGTGGCATCTGGCGCCGGCACTTGACAACGCGGGCTATGCGGTGCGCGAAGTATTCAGCCGGAACGAAAAAAACGCTAACGCTGTAGCGGAGCGCCTGTATGAATGTGAGGTGGTTTCCGATCCCGACTTTTCGCAAAGTCCTTCGACTATTTTTGTACTGGCCGTAAGTGATGATGCTATTCCCGAAGTACTTGAATCACTCGTGCTTCCTGAAGACGCGATTCTGGTCCATACTTCCGGTAGCCAGCCGCTTTCCGTTCTCAACGATTTTCCCGTACGTGATACTGGTGTTTTTTATCCCCTTCAAACTTTTTCCAAGGGCCGGAAAGTTGATCTTGAACGGGTTCCGATTTTTGTCGAAAGCGCCAACGACACAGTAATTCGCACATTGACGGCAATGGGAAAAGCGATAAGCAGGACTGTGATAACCATATCCTCCGAGGAAAGAAAAGCGCTACATGTAGCCGCGGTATTCGCATCGAACTTCACGAACCACATGCTGACTATTTCGCAACAAATCATGCGCGGGCACAATATGAAGTACGAGCTGCTGAAACCGCTGATAGCTGAAACATTGAACAAGAGTCTTGAGCTCGGGCCTGTCGCTGCTCAGACAGGACCTGCCCGTCGCGGCGACCTTCAAATACTCGACGCTCACATGGAGTTCCTGGCCGATGACGCAGAATTAGCAGAGATCTACAAGAATGTGAGCCAACATATTATCGATTCTTATTGAATTGTGACAGGCGAGGGCGAAGCCTCAACTGAACTCAGGAAGCTGGTCACATCAGCGATCCATTTCTTGCGATTTGTATCAGTAAAAACAAGGTGTCCTTCCCTGGGATAACGCGCAAGGACTTTTTCTCCTTTCAGGTTATCAAAGATTGCGAGCGTTTCGTCCACGGAGACGCGATTGTCCTGATCACCATACATAAGCAGCGTGGGAATTTGCACGGACGTAGCATAGTCGGAAGGGTTGTGCGAAAATGCCCAGTAGCCTTGCTGGAACCCGCCCCAGAAAGTAAGCATGGCAGCAAAAGGAAAAGTTGGTACGTGCATGATCCGGAATCTTGCTGAAACCGTTTTGTATAACGAGCCGAAAGGGCATTCAAGAATAAGGGATGCCGGCTCTATCCTGTGGTCGTCGATTGCTTTGAGAATGGCTGCCGCGCCCATGGAAGTTCCGAAAAGGTGTATCCGGGTTTCTCCTGTGGATTGCACATAATCAAAACAGTCGCGCACTTCCACCGATTCGGTGAACCCAAGATTGGTACTTTCGCCTTCGGATCCGCCGGATCCCATAAAGTCAACGAGCAGGGTACTGTAACCCAGGCGCAGAAATTCCTCCGCGCGCGTGATCAACGACGATTTTTCACCGGCATAGCCATGGAAAAGTATGACCGTTCCTCTCGAGTCGGGTGCTATAATATGCCAGGCCTCAAGTTGAACATCACTTTCAATTAAAACAGTATTAAAGGAATGCTTTGGCAGTGCTGTGTGTTTTGGTTTTGGATTGTCGATTCCTGTGAGTAATATCCGCGCCTTTGTTATTGCGGACAACTCTTCAGGATCGTGGGTCCGTTCCCTGTTATCCCGGGTAAAATGGGTAAAGCGATAAGCATGCTGAAAGGCGACCGCATTCGCTAAAAAAACGACGACCAGGAGTGTGATGCCAACCTTACGAATCATATATCTTCTATCTTCGAATTCAATAGTCGCAAAAGAAGACCATGAGGGAAACGAATATCCTGACTTTTTTCAGGGATCACACGTTCAATCTCGAAATTTTTGGCGTTTAAACAGGCGGCCAGTGTACATTTGCCAAAACGACTTTACACCTTAACGTATGCATAACATCATCAGAAGGCCCAGACGAAACAGAAAATCGGAGGTAATACGGGCGATGGTTCAGGAAACTCATGTTCAAACAGACAACCTTATCTTTCCGCTTTTTTTAGTTGACGGAAAGAAGCAACGGGTGGAAGTCGCGTCCATGCCGGGGATATTCCGACTGAGTTCAGACTTAATGCTGAAGGAAATTGAAAGCTGTATGAAACTCGGCGTTCGGGCATTTGATGTGTTCCCCGCTGTTGAAGACAGTTTGAAAGATAAACATGCGACGCGCGGTTATGACAAAGACTTTTTCTATCTGAAAACGCTTCGTGAAATAAAAAAGGAGTTCCCGGAAGCGTGTATCATCACCGACGTGGCAATGGACCCGTATAGTTCCGACGGACATGATGGTCTTGTTGTAGATGGCCGTATTGATAATGATGCTACGCTCGATATACTGGGAAAAATGGCACTTGCTCAGGCAGAGACGGGCATTGACGTTCTTGGTCCGTCCGATATGATGGACGGGCGTGTGGGATACATACGCCAGGTCCTCGATGCGAACGGATTTACGGATGTGTCAATAATGAGTTACACTGCGAAGTACGCCAGCGCATTTTACAATCCGTTTCGCGATGCCCTTGATTCGGCGCCAAAATTTGGCGACAAGAAAACGTATCAGATGAATCCGGCAAATCGTAATGAAGCGCTTATCGAAGCTGAACTCGATACTCAGGAAGGAGCTGATTTTCTGATGGTGAAGCCGGCACTGGCTTACCTTGACGTTATTCGGCTGTTGAAGGACAACTCTGCGTTACCGATTGCTGCCTACAACGTCAGCGGCGAGTACGCAATGATCAAAGCTGCGGCTTCAAAGGGCTGGCTCGATGGCGAAAGGGCAATGAAAGAAACCCTGCTTGGCATCAAACGCGCCGGAGCCGATGTTATCCTCACATATTTTGCCCGTGAATACGCAGCGCTTCTCAAAGCGTGATGTAAAGACCAGGAAGAATGAGCCTCCATCACAAATATCTTCCGGTCTATGATTTTTCGGAGCACCACCAGGTTGACATAAAAGCAACGCCGCGGGTTGTTGCGGGCTGTGTGGAGTCCGCGAAGTTCAGTGACTCCTTTATAATTAATTTGTTGACCGGACTGAGAGGAATGCCTCGCACAAACGCCGGTATCGAATCCGTTACGAAGATGGGATTTGTTTTGCTGGAACGCGATGCTCAACGTGAAGTGATATTTGGATTGATTGGTCAATTCTGGAAACCTTCCGGTAACATAATAAGAGTCGAAAGTCGTGATGAGTTTGAACGTTTCAATGAAAACGGATTTCTCAAAGCGACGTGGAACTTTGCTGTGTGCGAAACCAATACCCAAACAAGCGTACTTGAAACAGAGACGCGAATTCAATGCCTCGGACCGGATGCGAAGCGAAAGTTTGCACGGTACTGGTTTTTTGTGCGACCCTTCAGCAGTCTGATCAGGATGGAAATGCTCCGGTCTATACGGCGCAAGGCAGAGAAACAATCCTGACGTGATGGCTACTCCTTCGGAGGCACCTGCTTTGTCGGAGTATCTACAGGCGGGAGCACGAAGTCATCGAGGACACTTCTTTCTTTCATCAGGCGTTCGATATCTTCTGTGGTTCGGGGCGACAGGTGCGACAAGTGGTCATACCCGTTTTGGGTTATCAGAAAATCGTCTTCGATGCGAACCGCGATTCCCCACCAGCGTTTGTCACAGTCAGCATTCTCCGGAATGTAGATACCAGGCTCAATGGTGATCACCATGTTTTCCTGCAGCGTGGTATAGTTGCCGCGATCGTGGACATCCAGACCAATGTGATGACAACACCCGTGTGGATAAAACTGGTGCGGCGTGTTCTCGTCAGCGATGATTCCGAGTTCCTTTAAGCCTTTGTTGATGGTTACTTTCGTCGCCGCTTTAAGGTCATCGAAAGATGTTCCGGGTTTGCAAATCTTCATTGCGTCTTCCTGGGCGCGAAGTACGAGATCGTAGATAGCTTTTTGTTCCGGGGAGAATTTTCCGCTTGCGGGTACCGTTCGCGTTATGTCAGCTGTATAGCCGTGATATTCTGCACCGAGGTCCATCAATACAAGTTCCTTCGGTTCAATCGCCGGTTTGTAATTTTCCATATAGTGGAGAATACATCCGTTGTGACCACCGCCTACAATCGAAGGGTATCCCACTTCTTCAGCCTGATATTTTTTGAAAACAAATTCGTGGATTCCCTGGATCTCGCGCTCGGAGAGACCGGGCTTCATCGCTTTCATTACTTCGTTTTGTCCCATGCACGAAATGGCAACGGCCTTTCGAAGCAGCGCAATTTCATCCGGTGTTTTTATGCCTCGCAGATCGTGCATGATGACGTCGAGTTCCGTCGTATTAAGTTTGTTTTTTTCAGGTTCAGTTTTTATCCGGGGTGCGTTTGGTGAGGGATAGTTAACTTTCTCCTTGAACGTTACAATCAGATCATAGAGGTCTGATTGGTTGTCAGGATCATCGCGAACGTCATTCTTAAAGTCAAAAATCAGGATTTGATCAAAGCGTGAAAAGTCAGGCTTGTACTTTGCGAATTCTGTATTATTAAAGGCCTGCTCCAGGCCAAGCATTTCTTTGGTTTTGATATCGCCCAACCTTCTTCCATTGCGCATTTCCAGTGCGATATTCCGGGGTTGGACGAAAATTATTTCGTCATACAAAGTTCCATCAGCAGCTGTTTGCTTTTCCTTGAAGATGAACAACACGGCGTGCGGTTCACGATAGCCCGTCAGGTAATAAAAGTCCGGATCCTGATGATAGGGATAATCAACATCGCGCGAGCGATTTCTTTCGGGGTTCGAAAAGAATACGGCAACAGAATTTTTTGGAAGGCGCTTACGAAGCTGTTCACGACGGTCCTTGTGAAACGCGGCAGTGAGAAAGTCCTGCGGCCGGTTACCAGTCTGAGCCCAAAGCCCCGTCAATTCAAAAGAAACGACAACGAGATAAATGATGAGTAAAGCTTTTTTCATAGTTCTTCGCACGTTAGACGTAAACTAACAGATTCTCCGAAAAGAATTGACAGCCTTTGTTTGAATGGTTTGTTCGGGCACGGTGCCGGTTTATTGGGGGTGACGTCGCTTTGGCGAAACAGCATTCTTTTAACCCCGGCTGTTTCGGATATTCAATTCGTCATTAGTCGTCAAAAATACAGAGGGGCCCTTTCTAAAGGCAGACCTGTGTGGTCTGCCTTTTCCGCTCTCTGTCCACTCTTCCTCCACGCTTTGTCCAGTCTTCGTACTTTGATGGTTTTCGGATCCTGCCCGGATCATTCGGGCACCTGACTAAATTTTAGTCTCAAATTTTTGCGAACGTGTCCGGAAACAATTTTTTATTTGAAAAATACGCGCTCATGGGTAACCCGGATCAAAGCGGGGCCACGTTATACGGATAGGTTCAAAACCAACGACTATGGCTGCAGAAATGAACAATGACCTCACACATGGCCTTCGCGGCAGGGTTGGTGAATACTTTGTATTTCGGAAAGTCAGGGGCATGACTATCGCGCATCGCGCGCCCCGGAAACCGGACCCGAAAAAGCAGAGCGACTTACACGTGCGACGTTCAAAGAAGCAGCTGCGTGGGCTGTACATATCTTACTGGATCCGAAACGAAAGCAATACTACCGACAACGTGCTGATGTTCTCCGGCAACACAAGACCCGGTGCACGCAACCGCTTTGATGCTGAGGCGGAAAAGAGCGATCGCCAACAACGCAATGCTTCTGTGCCGCTAACGTTTCAGATTAATCCTTTACCAGTTGCTCCTTCGCCGGAGTTGCCTTCTTCAACTTCGCGGATTTCGAAATCATCCCCCTTGCCGTACCGGATCAGGTCTTTTAGGTGGTAACGCTCAAGCGTGAGCGTGTCCTTCACCCTGAAGTCGCCATTCGAAAGAATGTTTTCAATGATGAACTCATGTGATTCACCATAGTTCACCAGCCGGTATTTTTTTCCGGTTCTAAGTACATCAAATGCGAGTCCGGCCATAATCACAATTCCTCCTCGCGTTCGAGCATCAAAATAGATGCCTGTGGTACGATAAAATATTTTTCATCTTCGTACATTACTTCAATGGCTCCCTTCTGTAAAAAGATTGCAAGGTCGCCTTCCTGTGCCTGCAGTGGAAGATACTTCACCTGCTCTTCCTTACCTTTCCACATGTCGTCTTCATCGGCTGGTAATGGAAGCGGGTAGCCGGGTCCGACTTTGATCACATAACCACTTTGAATCTTTTCTTTTTCCTGAACACCTGGTGGCAGGTAAAGTCCACTCGCGGTTTTATCTGATTGTTTCGTCGGTTTGATCAGTACGCGATCACCCACAACAATTAGTTTTTTGAGTTTATTCTCTGACGTAACCTTCATGTATCTGTACTTCTTTGTAGTCAATACTTCTATTATTCAAAAAGCCCGGTCTGGTCGCCGGATTTTTTTACAAGTCCGGGGTCGATGCTCTTGCTTGCGCGCGCACCGAGTTTCTTCAAATCTTCGACGCGTCGTACCAGGTTGCCACTTCCGACGGACAGTTTTTTCATTGACTCCTCGTAATGCCGCTTCGACACATCGAGGTGTCTGCCCAATTCAATAAGATCATCCGTGAAGCCTACGAACTTGTCGTAAAGATCTCCGGCCTTATTGGCGATGTCCAGCACATGCCGGTTCTGATACTCCTGCTTCCATGTATTCTTGATCAGTTGCAGCGATGGGATCAATAGTGTCGGGCTCACGAAAACGATACGTTTTTCAAGAGCCTCGTCGTAAAGATCCTTATCCTGTTGGATCGCCAGAATATAGGCCGGCTCAATCGGGATAAACATCATCACAAAGTCAAGATTGCTGTCGCCGATGTGACGTTGATAATTTTTGTCGCCGAGTATCCGCATGTGCTGGCGGATAGACGTGAGATGAGCTTTCAAAAAAATCGTTTTGTCTTCCTCTGAATCAGCGTTCACAAAATTGTTGTATGCAGTCAGACTCACCTTGGAGTCGATGACCACATGTTTGTTTTCCGGGAGGCGAATAATCACATCGGGGCGCAGGCGACCTTCAACCGTCGTAAAGGTTTCCTGGATCGTGTATTCGCGGTCGCGTTCCAGTCCGGATTTTTCAAGAATACTTTCAAGAATAAATTCACCCCATGCGCCTTGTGTTTTCGTGTCGCCGCGCAGTGCACGCGTAAGGTTCTCGGCTTCTCGCGTCATTTGTACATTAAGCTTCTGCAGGTTTTCAAGTTGTTCCCGAAGAGCGGAGTTACGTGAAATCTGATCGCGGTGGGTTTCTTCTACTTTCTTTTCGAATGCTGAAATCTTTTCGCCCAGCGGTCTCAGCAAATCAAAAAGATTTGTCCGATTTTGTTCGGTGAACTTCCTGCTCTTCTCTTCAAAGATGTCGTTGGCAAGCGTCTTGAATTGTGACGTGAACTTTTCGGCAAGCGCCTCCATACCCTTCTTCTGTTCCTCCAGTTTTTCCTGCAGATTTCGGTAATCTGCTTCGGTTGCTGCGAGACTGTTATTCAGATCGATTCTCTTTTCGCGTTCGCGAACCAGGTCGGCCTTAAGTTCATCGATTTGGAGCAATAGATTCCGGTTTCGTTCCTGTTCTACCTGCAACGCGGTGTGACCTTCGTTTTGTGCCGGATAATACTTCAGTCGTGCGGCAAGCCAACCTGCTGTAACCCCCACTGCCAAACCCGTAAGCACCAGAAGAATTTCCATGGCGGTAAATATAGAGTACAAAAAATCAGATCGAAAGACTTTCTGCAGGGACGCTTTTTGTTCTGTTCCAGGATGTGTTAGCACAGTGCGATTTTGGTCCCTTTTGACGGCTTAATTTGTTATGTTTATAACGTGAAACGCGATTACTATGGTAGATATGATACGTACAAGTCAGGAAGCAATTGACCTCGAGGAGCGTTATGGTGCGCATAATTATCACCCCCTGCCGGTTGTGTTGTCAAAAGGTGAGGGTGTATTTCTGTGGGACGTGGAAGGGAAGCGTTATTATGACTTTTTATCGGCCTATAGCGCGGTTAACCAGGGGCATTGCCATCCCCGCATAGTGGGCGCATTGATTGAGCAGGCCCGGGAACTCACGCTTACGTCCAGGGCATTTTACAACGACAAACTTGGACTTGCCGAGAAATTCATTTGTGAAACTTTCGGATACCAGAAATCACTTTTTATGAATTCGGGTGCGGAAGCGAATGAAACCGCGATCAAACTTGCCCGAAAATGGGGCTACCTCAAAAAAGGAATTCCCGATAACGAAGCCGTTATTGTTGCTGTTCGACAGAATTTTCACGGACGTACCACCACAATAATATCAGCATCAACAGACAAACTCGCGCGATCCGGTTTTGGTCCGTTCATGCCGGGGTTTGAAATTGTCGACTATGACAACGTAGACGCTATCGCATCTGCAATCGCCGATCCGAATGTGTGTGGATTGTGGATCGAACCCATTCAGGGTGAAGCAGGTGTTTATGTTCCTCAGGAAGGGTATCTGAAAGCAGCGCGCGAGTTGTGTACACGTCACAATGTGCTGCTGATGATGGATGAGATTCAGACAGGTATCGGAAGAACGGGAAGGATGCTCGCCTCTGATCACGAAAACGTGCGTCCTGATTTGCTTATTCTTGGGAAAGCCCTTTCCGGAGGTGTGCTCCCGGTTTCATGTGTACTCGCTGATGACGATATCATGATGTTATTGAAACCCGGTGAACATGGATCAACCTTCGGCGGAAACCCGGTCGCAGCTGCGGTTTGTATCGCGGCGCTGGAAGTCATCATTGACGAGAAGCTCGCCGACAACGCCGCACGACTGGGTGAAGTGTTCCGGAAAAGAATGCTGGAACTCAGGAAACGAACAAACCTTATCACCATCGTGCGTGGAAAGGGGTTGCTTAACGCGATAGTTATCAACGATTCTCCTGAAAGCGACACCGCCTGGGACATGTGTGTTGCATTTGCGAAGGAAGGTTTGTTGGCGAAACCCACTCATGGAAACATCATTCGTCTTGCACCGCCGCTGGTAATTACCGAAGATCAGGTGCACGAATGTTGCGATATCATTGAACGGGTGGTGGTGAAGTTCAGATAGACTCATGCCGACGCATCGTTAATCCGAGGTGGCGTCAAATCCTTCCTTTTCTCGAATTCGCTTTTCTTCCAACACATGCGAATTGTCGGCAAAGACGCCCCTTCGTTCATGCGATTCTTCCCCGAGTATCTCGGGACACTGCGCTCGCGCTTCCTCCCCGCTTCCGCCGCTCTGAATGAAGGTTCATGAGGATAGCCAGAGAGGGGCGACTCAGCGGTATACACCGAATTCCATCAATTTAGAAATCAGAAATTTCCCAATTATAAATTATTCAACAGTGCCGTTGCGCGCTCCGCGACTGCTTCAGGTGTGATCCGTACAAGGCATGCGAAATCCTTTCGATAGCAGGTCTCGCGTCCGTACACCGAACAGGGACGGCACGGGAGTTCGTCGCGGGAAATCTGCAGAATGTTTTCGCGTGGCGACCCGTACGGAGCAAACCCGACATCCGGATCGGTACCACCCCATACAGACACTACGGGGATATTCATCAGTGCAGCGAGATGCATGTTGGACGAATCGACGCATATCATTAAATCGAGACGCTCCATCAGCGCCAGCTCCTGCTTGATCTTCAGATTTCCGGCAACAATATGGCACTGTTCCGGGAATTCGTCTTTTAATGTTTGGAAGAAGGCGATCTCTTTTTCGCCACCGCCGAAAAGAAAAAATCTGACGTTTGTATTCGAGGACAGCGTCCGGATGAGTTTTGCATAGTTGTCCAGTGGCCAGATTTTGGAAACGTGCATTGCAAACGGTGCGACGCCGATCCAATGTTCACCTTTTCTTACATCCTGAGTGGCAAGCCAGGTATCCACCTCGTTGCGTGTGAAATCCCGAATGTTAAGGTACGGTGGTTGTAGTATCGGGAAATCAAACCCCGCTTTCACAAAGGCCTGGCGATAACGCTCCACCGTGTGCGGAAGTGGTGTTACGTCTTTACTTTCTTTTCTTGTAAATGCCTTCTTCTGCGGACGGCCCTTGTCGAAAACGACTACGGGTACTGTGAACAACTTAAACAATGTCCGCATGACGATCGTACGAATGTGATCATGCGCGTCGATCACTACGTCGTAGTCGGCCCGTTGTAAAAGTTTTCTGAAAAGTTCACGCATTCCAAATATGCCGTTGTAGGTGTAGTCCACATCGGCCGGATAAGGAACCACGCGATCTATCTCGGTAAAGAATGAGGCAAACTTGGGGCGCGTGACGACGGTA
This sequence comes from Bacteroidota bacterium, assembly GCA_023428695.1. Taxonomy (GTDB): domain Bacteria; phylum Bacteroidota; class Bacteroidia; order Cytophagales; family Cyclobacteriaceae; genus Ohtaekwangia. The sequence continues at coordinate 320,701 of JAEYWY010000017.1, read as the reverse complement.
ACCTCGACATCAGGATATGCTGCCACCAGCGAACGTACCACCGGTACCAACAGTACCACGTCGCCCATGGCTGAAAAACGAAGCAGAAGGATCTTACGCAAACCTTTTTGTGTTTCTGGATGGAGATTATGAACCTTTCTGGCCGTATAACACAGGGTTCAGGGTTTCATCATTGTACATTTTCATCTGGCGGTAGACCTTAAACCTTCGTTCACCCGATCCAATATCTTCCATAAGTTCATCGAATGCATTTTTCATGTCTTCGCGTTGTTCGAGAAGCGTGGCAAGTTTTGTTTTGCATTTTGCAATGTGATCGGGTCCAACATCAGTGCGCTCTGTCTGCTCTTTCATGTGATAGATCTTTAGCAACAAAATGCTCATTCGGTCCAGCAGCCAGGCCGGTGTTTCTGAGTTGATGCGAACTCCCGGTTTTGTTTGAACGTTTCTGAATTCAGCGAGAAAATAGTCATCGATACGTTCAACAAGATCAGTTCTGTCCTGATTGGATTTGTCAATTCTGCGTTTGATCTTCAGCGCTTCTTCGGGCTGAATTGCAGGATCCCTGATGATGTCTTCGAGATGCCATTGTACGGTGTCAATCCAGTTCTTTCCATAAAGCAGGTGTTCAAACGACCCGGTGGGATAGGGATTCTTCACCGAAGTATCAACATCGTCGGTCTTGTGATAATCATTAATACTTCTTTGAAAAACCTGGTAGCACGACTCCGCTTGCAGCATATCTTTGATATCCGATTGAACGGCAATTTAAGTAATTTAAAAATTAGCATTCCGATTTTCGATTCATTAATCGCATTCAATGTCGTCGCATCATTTTGTTAGAGAAGGACAGGAACCGGCGTTACTTATTATTGATCCCGTTCCGTTCAGGGAAGCTGCCGAACTATTGGAGTGGGCTCCGTTACTCGTTATCACAGAAAACGCACTCGAGGCTGCATTGTCCTGGTCCGTGAAAATCGATGTAGTAATTTGTGCGCCGGGTCGTGAGGAAGACGTGTATTCCTGTCTTCAGCATCAGATGCCGGTGGGTGTTTTGGCAGAATCGCCATCCGACTGGATCAAAGCCGGTATTGATTATATGAAAAACGCCGGGTATTCAAATATCCATTTGCTTACGCAGCGGCGTAATGAGGTCTTTAGGGTCCTTAAGGATTCTGAAGCGTTGCAAGTAACGGTCTTTGACAACAGTCATCGCTGGATCCAAACGAAAGATTTCCGCAAGTGGATCGCGGCCAGACAGACGTTTCAGGTTTTTCCGGAAAGCCTTGTTGGAGACCTGAAAATTGAGGGGTTGAAGCTGACTTTGAACGAGTTCCATGTTGAGCGCGACGGGATTATCAGCATCACCGGACCATCACCATTCTGGGTCGGGGAAAAAATCTAACATGAATTGTCGCCGGAGTAGGGGGAAATCTTTTGCCAGTTGTCATAACCCGAACGCCGCAAAAACGTAAATTTCGCTGACGATCTAATCAAGAGCAGTGGAATTAAACGAGAACCAGCTACTCGAAACGCTGAAGGCGGGCCAAATTACTGCTTTTGAGATGCTTTTTCGAACCTACTATCAACCGCTGTGTAGTTATGCCTACACCTTCGTCCAGGACAAGGACGAAGCAGAGGAGATTGTCCAATCGACTTTCATTTCGCTTTGGGAGAAAAAGGAAACGCTCGAAATACGGACGGCGGTGAGGCCGTATCTGTATGCAATGGTCAGAAACGCGTGCCTGAATGTCCTGAAACACGAAAAGGTGAAGAAGGAACATGCAGCCGTACAACTGGCCATGGGTGAACGCAGCAGTGACTCCGTCGCCCGAATGGTAATGGCGTCAGAACTGGAGACGCGGATTTATGAAGCGATGGACACTCTTCCCGAGCAGTGCCGGCTTGTTTTCAAGCTGTCGCGTTTTGAAGAGTTGAAGTACTCCGAGATTGCCGAACATCTGAACATCAGCATAAAGACGGTGGAAAATCACATGGGCAAGGCGTTGAAGCTGATGCGTGAACAATTGCGGGAATACCTGCCGCTGTTGATCATTTTGATGAATGGATTTCTAAACTGAGACCTTTGAAGAACGAATTGGAAAATATTGACGACCTGATTGGCAAGTATCTGGCCGGTGAAGCCTCGGAATACGAGCGCGAAACGGTTTCGCTTTGGGTGCGCCAAAACGATGAGAACGAACGTTACTTCAATCAGCTTCGAACGATATTCGACAAAGCCGCGACCGTCAAAGACGTTCCGGATTTTGACGTTGATGCAGCGTGGAACAAAGTGAAGGCGGATCTGAATGGTCGTTCTGCGACGACTTCGATCGACAAAAACAAATCGGTCAACTTCTGGTATCGGGCTGCTGCGATAGCGATCATCGCATCGGGTATTGGCTGGTACCTGCTCACGTCGACCGGATCATCGTATGCGCCTAAGGAGGTCGTTGCGGAAGAAGCCACCAGAACCGATACGTTACCGAATGGTGCGAACGTATTTCTGAACAAGCAGACGCATCTGGCGTACGAATTCGACAAGAAATCAAAGACACATGAGGTAAAGATTAAGGGTGAAGCGTACTTTGATATCAAAAAGACTCGTAAGGAAGAATTTGTTATCGATGCAGGTAATGTCTTTATCCAGGATATCGGTACATCATTCAACGTGAAAGCTTATCCGGAATCTGACGAAGTGGAAGTGCTCGTTGAGGAAGGCGAAGTTCGTTTTTATACGGTGAACAATCCGGGTATCACGCTAAATGCCGGAGGAAAGGGCGTGTATAATCGCAAGACGGACACGTTTACGGTAGACAAGCCCGAGCCCAACATCACCGCCTACAAGACCCGTTCCTTTGTGTTTGCGGGTACTGATCTCAAGACCGTTGCAGAATCGGTGAACAGCGTTTATGAAAAACAGTTTGTCGTACCGGAACATCTTGAACTGTGCACAATTACCGTATCATTCCGCGATGAACCGGTAGAAGAGATTGCAGCAATCATCGCGGAAACACTCGGGCTTGAGTACACGGATGACGGCAATGAAATTGTATTCACGGGAGATGGCTGCCGATAGCGCGCGAATCGCGCTGCGGTGCGGTCGCGCCCTGGCGTTGCTGATATTCCTTGTAAGTGCGTCGTTTTCGGTCGCGCAAAGTAATGTGCGATTGCTCGAACGTACCGTCACCATCACCCTTGACAATGTTCCGCTCGGCGAGGCACTCAAACGAGTATCGCGTGAAGCGGGAATCACATTCTCCTACAGTTCCAAACTCTTTGACGAATCCCGCCCCGTTACCTACAGGTTCAACAATCAGACTGTGCGGGAGATCCTGGATGTACTCTTCAACGGTACCATTGAGTATCGTGAGCGCAGCAAGTACATTATTCTCATCCGCGGAAAGCAAAAGACCGCCGAGGCGGATTCAAAGACGCTTAGTGGTTATGTTATCGATGAGGCTACCGGCAAGCGTCTCCAGAACGTAAGCGTTTACGACCCGACGACCCTCGCGTCTGCAGTCACCGATGAATACGGCTTTTTCAATCTCGAGATCAAGAACCCAACTGCTGAAGAGGTGAGGCTCGCAGTGAAAAAAGCGCAGTATACGGATACCCTTGTCGTTGTGCCGCGAAAGAATCGTCGGCTTCTCAAGATCCCAATCAAGCTTGATGCTGATCGGATCGAAACAATGGCCGATAGCGTGGGTAGCAAGTTCGTGCGCTTCTTCAACAGAATTTTCCAGGCGACCGAAGACGCCGTCAATATGGAAAACATCCGCGATACTATCTACCGGAAAACGCAGTTCGGTGTTGTTCCCTTTATTGGCAGCAACGGCGGATTGAGCGGAAATGTGATCAACGACTATTCCTTCAATTTGTTTGGCGGGTACAGTCTGGGCAACCGCAAATTCGAATTTGGCGGATTGTTCAACGCAAACCGTGGCGACGTATCCGGTGTTCAAATCGCCGGCCTTGCCAACGGTGTGATTGGACGCACGGAGGCAGTCCGGCTTGCCGGGTTGCTAAACCTTTCAGCTGGTATTGTTGACGGCACACAGATAGCCGGCCTCGCAAACGTGGGGCTTACGTCGACAAAAGGGAGCGCAGTAGCCGGTGTCGCCAACGTATCACTCGGCGATCAACGAGGTGCCTACTTAGCGGGAGTGGCAAACGTATCAACAGGTGAAGCGGGACCGGCACAGGTTGCCGGTTTTGTCAATTTTAGCCAGGGACAATTTCGCGGTGCGCAGGTTGCAGGTTTTGCGAACGTGGCCACATCAACGCTTAATGGCGCACAGGTCAGTGGCTTCGCTAACGTGACGGAGGATGTCAACGGGGCGCAGCTCGCATCGTTCGTCAACGTGGCACGGGATGTAAAGGGTACGCAGATCGGCCTTTTCAATTATGCCCGCAGTGTTCGCGGTGTGCCGGTCGGGTTGCTTAGCGTCGTTGCAAAAGGATATCACAAACTTGAAGTTTCAGCTGACGAGATCTTTTATCTCAACCTGGCGTTTCGTACCGGTGTTCGTCACTTTTACAACATCGTTACCGTGGGAGCGAAACCTCACAGCTTTGATGATGAGCAAACATTCTGGACCTTCGGATACGGAGTCGGTACCGCACCAAAACTTACGAAGTGGCTTTCTCTTAATGTTGATGTAACGGCTAGTCAGATCGTATACGGCAAGATTGAAAAGATCAATCTCCTGAACAAAGTCTACACCGGGCTTGATTTTCATCTGACCAAAAACTTTTCCGTATTCGGCGGAGTTACCCTCAACGGTCACGTTACAGATCGCTTTTATGGAGAGTATCCGGAGTTGTTTACGGATTACGAACCATCAATCATCAGACAAAGAACGCTGAACGATGATCTTGATCTTCGGATGTGGTGGGGTGGAAAAGTCGGGATCCGGTTCTTTTAGGCATGCGCCGGCTTTTTGCCGAGATCATGCAGCATGCGCGCGTGTGCCCGCAATGCGCCCATGAATGTTGGGATTGACTTGTAAGGCAATCCAAATTCCTCAGCGGTGCTCTTTACAATCTTCGATATCGCCCTGTAATGCACGTGGCATACATTCGGGAACAGGTGATGTTCTATCTGGTAGTTGAGGCCACCTACATACCATGAGAGTATGCGATTGTCATTCGCGAAGTTTGTCGTGGTTCTCAGTTGGTGAACGGCCCATGAGTTTTCCATTCGACCGTCTTCCATGGGAAGTGGATATTCCGTTCCATCAACGACGTGCGCCGGTTGAAAGATGATCGCGAGAATAAATCCGGCGACGTAATGCATGACTACGAATCCGATCAGCAACATGCCCAGCGAAATGTCTGTCAGCAATAACGGGAGGCCGATCAGGTAACCGAAATACAGTACCTTCGAAGTCAACAGGATTATAGCCTCCTTTACAACGGTTGTCTTTTGTGTTTTAATCAGACCTTCACGATGATATTTCACAATCCTGACAAAGTCTTTTACCAACACCCATACCAGCGTCATCAAACCATAGAAGAACCATGCATACAGGTGTTGAGCGCGATGTATTTGTTTCCATCCACCGTGTGGTGTCATACGAAGTATGCCGCGCGGGCTGATATCTTCATCGACATCATGCACATTCGTGTATGTGTGGTGAAGTACGTTGTGTTGAATTCTCCAGTTGAAGGAGTTACCTCCGACCATATTAAGCGAGTAACCGATAAAATTGTTAACCCATTGCTTGTTTGAGTATGCTCCGTGGTTTGCATCGTGCATTACGGAGAGGCCAATTCCTGCAACACCGATCCCCATAAGAACGGCAAGTGCGAGCAGAAACCACGGTTGCGTTACTGCGCCGCTCAGGATGACAAAGTATGGTATCCAATAGAGACCATACATGAAGCATGTTTTTACAATCATCTCGCCGTTTGCCCAGCGTTTGGCAGAACGATTTTTGAAGTGTTCGTTAACTCGCCTGGTCAGTGTAGAAAAAAAATCGGCGTTGGATGAAGAGAACCGGATCGTCGTTGTTTGCATGTAGCGGTAAGTTTTGAAGTAGTCGACTCCAAAACAATAACCAATGTTAGGAAGAAGACAATTAAAGATAAGGAAACCTCAGGAAGTAACAATTGTTAGCTTTCGCTGATCCGGTCAGGGTTGTGTAATGAATCAGGGTAATTCGGCAATAACCGTCCTTCCGCCCTTTGTTATGTCACCAATTTTCACGCTTACTTTTGCATCAAGAGGCAGGAACACATCGACACGCGATCCAAATTTGATGAATCCGAACTCCTGGCCCTGCTCAAGAACCTGGCCTTCCTTTACATAACATTTGATCCTTCGGGCAAGCGCACCGGCAATTTGTCTGAACAGAATTTCAGGACCGTTGTCCATCTTAACAGCAACGGTAGTCCGTTCATTTTCAGTACTTGATTTCGGGTGCCACGCAACAAGGTATTTCCCGGGATGATATTTGAAGAAACTGATCTTTCCTCCGACCGGCATGCGGTTGACATGAACATTTACCGGTGACATGAAGATCGATATCTGCTTGCGCTTCTCCTTGAAGTATTCGGATTCAACAGCTTCTTCGATGACAACTACCTTTCCATCTGCCGGCGCGAGTACAACCCTGGGGTTTCGGGTAATGTCAAAAACCGGATTGCGGAAGAACTGCAGAATCAGCAGGTAAAAGAGTACACTTACCAGGATTACGCTGTTTTGTACAAGCCGGCTTTCCGGATAAAAATACAGAACCGCCCAGTTCAGGAGGAAAAGGACGACGAGCAAAACAAACAATAACGTGCGGCCTTCGCGGTGGATTGTCATCAAAAAATGGTTTAAAGCGGCGATAAAGTTAAGAAAGAATGAGCATAAGCCCATTCCAAATCTGATATCGGCATGTAAGGTGCGATCCGATTAATATCCGCCGCGGTATTTGTATGTCTTCGCGACTTTGTCGATAGCCACCATGTATGCGGCAATCCGCATCGGCACTTTGTATTCGAGCGCCGTTTTGTAGACGTGATTAAAGGCGTCTTTCATGATGCGGTCCGACCTGCGGTTAACGCGATCGGCGGTCCACTTGTAGCCGAGCCGGTTTTGTACCCACTCGAAATATGAAACAGTTACACCCCCGGCGTTTGCAAGGATATCGGGAACCACCGTGATGCCCTTCTCATGAATGAGATTGTCGGCGCGTGATGAAGTAGGGCCGTTAGCTCCCTCGACAATGAGTTTGGCCTTGATGTCAGCAGCGTTGTTGCTCGTGATCACATCTTCGGTTGCGGCAGGAACAAGAATATCGACGGGAAGAGTGAGCAGGTCGTTGTTCGAAATTTTCTCAGCACCCGCAAAGCCTTCAAGCGAACCTTTATGGGCATCGCGGTATTTGATGGCTTCGCCGATGTCGATACCGTTGGCGTTGTAATACGCTCCTGCCAGGTCACTGATAGCCTGAATGATCAGACCACGTTCATGCAGCAGGCGTGCGGCCCACGATCCAACGTTACCGAAACCCTGCACGGCACACGTTGCCTTGTACGGATTGATTTTGAGTTTTTCCATCGCGGTCAGCGCTGTAACCATGACACCGCGTCCTGTGGCCTCGGTTCTTCCCAGTGAACCACCCATAACGAGCGGTTTACCGGTAACAACTGCGTGCGTTGTCATGCCCTGAATACGCGAATACTGGTCCATCAACCAGGCCATCTCGCGCGGGCCGGTACCCATATCCGGTGCAGGAATATCCTGATCCGGCCCAAAGACATCAGCCATTGCCTGGGTGTAGGCACGCATCAAACGCTCGATTTCGCCCGCAGACATCTCGCGGGGGTTACAGGTTACACCACCTTTGGCGCCGCCATAAGGAATGTCGACCACGGCACATTTCCAGGTCATCCATGCGGCAAGAGCCTTCACTTCGTCGAGGTTAACGTGCGGGTCGAAACGGATCCCGCCTTTGGACGGACCCAGAATAGTAGAGTGTATCACCCGGTAGCCCTCGAAAACCTTGATCGTTCCGTCATCCATGGTAACCGGCAAAGACACGATCACCTGACGGGCAGGATTCTTCAATACGTTGTAGATTTCTTCCTCAAGCCCCAGAATCTGGGAGGCTTTATGGAAGCGTGACATCATTGCCTCAAATGGGTTTTCCTTGTCTTTTAAGGGAGCGGGTTCGATGTATGCCATAAAAATGGAATGTGACGGTCGTTGCGAATTATTGTGCCGTTTCGTCAGGTATAAAAAGCGGGACGAAAACGGTTGCAAAGATAAATAAAATCAATGCCGCCCTCGTTCTTTAGGATAAAAATTCGGTTTGCAGAACTTTCTGAAATCTTTCTGCTCCGTTTACCCTGCCGGGGAATTTTTATTTCGTCTTTTTCGAAAATCATCCACAGAAATTTTGCCGGCACCGGCAATAAAAAAGAACGCATTTCCGAAAAGCATCATAAGTGCGTCAAATGATTGTTCGAAAGTGAGGCCGATATGCGCAATCAGGATGGCTGCAATGAAGTTTATTACCATTACCAGTGCAGCCGCGCGGATGTAGGCGCCGAGAATAATCAGGATACCGCAAATAAACTGGGCATAGACCGAAACGTGCGCCGCAAGCAACGGAAAGACGACGTGATGTTGTTCCAGGAAGTCCCGGAATTCGAGCATTCGCGCATAGCTGAATACGTTGTCCTGCGTGCCATCGATCAGGCGCCATCCAATGATCAGCCGCAGAAATATGAAACCATACTCCTTGCGTTTGTTCAGATAACGGTTGAGTTGTGCCGCGAATTTCATAACCATTAATTCCGGCCTTATAGTAAAAGTAAGGGCCGGTGTAAGGTAATAATCTTTATTGAGTCAATTCCAGGTACGCAACAATGAACGGAATGGAGATAATTAATCCGTCAAAACGGTCCAGAAAACCGCCATGTCCGGGTAACGAATCGCCCGAGTCCTTGATTTCAATGCTTCTTTTCAGCAGACTTTCGATCAGGTCACCGAAGGTACCACCAACAACGATGATAACACCGATGATCAGCCAGTCAAGCATTGCGAGGCTGTGAAAGAAGGTCGCTATTCCATAAGCAAAAATCATTGCGAGTGCTGCACCGCCAAAAAATCCTTCCCAGCTTTTCTTTGGTGAAATGCGTTCGAAAAGTTTCCGTTTCCCGAAGAACGTTCCTGCGAAATACGCACCTGTGTCGCTGGCCCAGAGAATAAAGAGGCAGCCAAAAATTATCTCAAAGTTGTAGTTGCCCTCGTGAAAAGCAGCGGCATTTAACAATGCAAACGGCATCGACACGTAGAACAAACCGAGAAACGTGTAGGCGATATTCGTGAACGGTTTGCGTTCGGTCCGTTTGTAGAGTTTGATCATGTACACAAACGAAACGAGCGGAAAAACCAGGAAGTAGAAATGGTAGGGCAGGTGTCGCGCTTCAATTAGAAACGACAACGTAAAGATGCTGAGCCCGCAGAATGTTCCGAACGCTTTTAACGGCACCATACCATCAAGTCCGACGAGCTTGTAAAATTCAAGCAGTGTGAGAAGACAAATCAGGAAGAAGACGGCGAAGTATGTCCACGGCCCGAGCACGACGCCTGCGATTACACCGGCTGCGCCTAGAAGTCCCGTTATTATCCGTTGTGTCAGGTTGTTGTATTTCGAAAGGTTCTGCTTCACAGTGTTCAGGATGACAACTCAGTAGATTAATCCGGAATATCGGTTTTCGGTTGATTATTGTAAAAATTTTTGAACGCATACAGCAAAAAAGCCGAGAAAACCACCGAAAACAGAACCTGCCACACGGTGGGCTGGGCATTTTCCATATCGATGTCGATGGCGCCCTTGTCGTAAAGATAAAGTGAAACCAGAGTGAAACCGTTGTTGACAAAATGCGCGAGCACGGGCATCCACAGGTTTCCCGACCAGAAGTAAAGATACCCGAACAGTGCGCCGAGTAACATTCGCGGGACGAAACCATAGAATTGAAGGTGTATCGCACTAAAAAGAACGGCGGTAATCCAGATTGAAAGATGCGCGTTTCGCGTCGCGCGATAAAAGTCATTCTGAATCATACCCCGAAATACAATTTCCTCTCCGATCGCAGGCAGCAACACAACGACGAGGAATGCAAGGAACATCTGAAACTGAGAGTCGTACTGTGTAATAAATACAGTCATCTCGCCCAGCTTTTCCTCCATCGTCCGTGCCCAGTCGTCAACTCCAAATGGCAGTTCAATGCCCTTGTTCCAATGGATGAATATTGCGTTCACGCCCATGAACACAACAACAAGCACCGGAACAATGATCACCGGACGCAAGTGCGGTGTCTGGAAAAAATCGGATAATCTTCGCTCCTGACGACGCAGCAGATAATAGGGGAGCAAGATCAAACCGATGAGGGCGCCACACCCCTGCATTATTAATAATATGATTTTTGTATCGGGATTCTGAAGCGGGTTTTGAAGTGCCCTCCAGAGTTCACTTTCAGAACCAGGGTACACCAAAAGGCCGATCACGGTACCAATCGCCGGACCGAGAAACTGAAATCCCACGAAAAAGATCAACAACGTCAGAAGGATGGAGACTATTGGCGTCCTTAACCGGTTGCTGGGTCTGATTTCCTCCATGAATGCAGCTGGTGTAGCGGAAGTAATTTATAGTTAAATTTGCGCCCTAATATAATGAATAGGCGTTCGCAAACCCTTGTAAAGCCCGCTTTGAGCACGAAATGGTAAAAATAGGTACGATATCACTCGGGGGATTTCCCCTGCTGCTGGCTCCCATGGAGGATGTGAGCGATCCGCCTTTTCGCGCGGTTTGCAAGGATGGCGGCGCCGACTTGATGTATACCGAATTTATTTCCTCCGAAGGCCTCATTCGCGATGCCGCCAAAAGCCGGCAGAAGCTCGATATTTTCGAATACGAAAGACCTATTGGGATTCAATTGTTCGGTGGTCAGATTGGTAGCATGGTGGAATCTGCGCGAATCGCCGAAAGTGTGAACCCGGATCTTATTGATATCAACTATGGGTGTCCTGTAAAAGCAGTTGCGTGTAAAGGTGCCGGGGCAGCCCTGCTCCAGGACATACCTAAAATGGTGAAGATGACCGAAGAGATTGTGAAATGTACCAGTCTCCCCGTCACCGTGAAGACGCGTCTCGGCTGGGATGATTCAACTAAAAACATCGTCGAAGTTGCAGAACGTCTTCAGGATATTGGAATCAAAGCGTTGACAGTTCACGGCAGAACAAGGGTTCAGATGTATAAGGGCTCCGCCGACTGGACATTGATCGCAAAGATCAGGGAGAACCCGCGCATGCATATCCCGATTTTTGGAAACGGCGATATCGATTCACCCGCGAAAGCTCTCGAGTACAAGAATCGTTACGGCGTTGATGGTATTATGATCGGTCGCGCTTGCATTGGTTATCCGTGGATATTTTCCGAAATCAAAAACTTCCTCAAAGACGGAACGATCACACCACCGCCGGGAATCGCAGAACGGGTTCGTGTTGCCAGGAAACATCTTGACTTCAGCATAAAATGGAAAGGGGATAAGGTTGGCATTTTCGAAATGCGCCGGCACTATGCGAACTACTTCAAAGGCCTTCCTGATTTCAAACCATATCGCACGCGCCTTGTGGAGGCACCGACCTATGATGACGTGATTGCGATACTTGATGAAGTAGCCAACACATACGTCAGCGAAGGTATTGCAGTGTAACCTCTGTGTGTCGAGACCCATTCCCTCCCGCCGGCCCCACGGCTGAGAAGTGACACCCGCGAGGGCGGGCTAATGCAGGTGATGATTTCGCGCGATGTGTTCACAAACCTGAAATGGGTGTGGTCCGACTGGTGAGATGTCTGGGTATCTCATCAATGGGCAATGCAAAAACCTGCTTCGCAATCGGTTGCCAAAAATGTTTTATCTTGAATGCGCACTCTTAGGAACTTAAATGCTTTTGCTTATCCGAACTTGTCGTTTCTGTCTGGTCGCTCTCGCGCTTCTTCCAGCGTTCAATGTATTCTCGCAATCACTTTCGTGGCGCGAAGTCCCGCCACAAACCGATGCATCGTTTCGTGCCCTTTCTGTTGTTGATGATAGTGTTGTCTGGATTGCAGGCACCAGGGGTTGGGTAGGCAGGTCCGTCAACGGAGGCGATACGTGGAAGTTCAATCAGGTTAATGGATTTGAACGATACGATTTTCGTAGCCTCTATGCTTTTGATAAACACCGCGCGATCATCGCAAACGCCGGTGCACCCGCGAACATACTTATCACAACAGATGGTGGTGCTAACTGGAAAGTGGTCTACACGCACAAAGACACCGCAGCCTTTTTTGATGGGATTGAGTTTTGGAACGACAAGGAAGGAATGGTATACGGCGATCCCCTCGGTGGGCGAATGCTTCTTCTCGAAACACGCGATGGCGGCGAAACATGGACAGACGTTAAAACGTCACCACGACTCAACGAAGGCGAGGCGTCTTTTGCAGCAAGCGGTACCAACATTCGTCTTTCGGATAAACGTACCGTTATAATCACAACCGGCGGAACTACGTCAAGACTTTGGATTTCGCGTGATGGCGGTCGTAAATGGCAGACACAAAATCCGCCGGTGATTCAGGAGGCATCGTCAACAGGTATATTTTCGTTTTCCGGATTCAGGGAAGGGAAGGGTGTTGTGGTTGGTGGCGACTACCTTCGGGATAGCCTGACCGTTGATCATGTCAGCTATACACACGATGGCGGCAAAACGTGGAAGAAACCAACCCGGCCTACGCGCGGATATCGCGAATGCGTTGAATTTCTCAACGATAGTTTTCTTATCTCAACTGGTCCGACAGGTACCGATATTTCTGTCGACGGCGGAATTAATTGGACTCCTGCCTCTGATGAAAAATCATTTCATGTGGTACGGAAGGCGCGAATGGGATCTCTTGTCGTTATCGCCGGCGGAAAAGGAAAAATCAGCATTATCAAATATGAGGATGGTCATTAACATCACATCAATCAGAATAAGGTCGTTGTGGAAGTTTTTCGAACTCTCGTACAACGGTTTGCTTATCTCCCGGCAAACAAAGACTCAACCTGGATTTATACGCCTGAAGAATACCGGGTTTGGATATGATCACTATACGCTTTCCGTCTGGGAAGATCAAAAATCACTGCGCGAGTTCGCCAGATCGGGTGCCCACCTCGAAGCCATGAAAAAAAGTGCGGCGTTAGCCACGGAAATCAGGACGTACTCATATGAATCAGATCAGCTCCCTGATTGGAAGGAAGTCAAACAATTGCTGCGCGACAAAGGGAAAGTGTTCCGCTATTGAACTATTGTTGCTGCATCTGCATCTCCTGATACTTCTGGAAGGAATTCTTGTTTGGATTCGCAATCGATGGTGCTTTTTCTAACGCGGGCTCAGATGGAAGTGTAACCTGACCGTCTTCGTATCCTACCGTAACCAATACTTCGAGCGAATGATGGCTCGTGCCGCGATAGGTTCCGCGCACCGGACTACAATCGTAATAGTTTTTTCCCACTGCGAGCCGGACGTGCGCGTCATTGGCAATACAGTTATTGGTTGGATCAAGTCCCAGCCATCCGTAAAACGGAATGAAAGCCTCAACCCACGCGTGTGTCGCTCCTTCTCCTCGCATTCCATTTTTATTAGGACAGATGTATCCGCTTACGTAACGCGCAGGAATACCATTTAATCGCAGCATCGCGAGCAGGATATGTGCAAAATCCTGGCAGACGCCGGACCGAAGCTTCCAGATTTCATCAAGCGTCGTATCAACAGTAGTAATTCCTTTCGTATATGTGAATTCCTGGAAAACATACTCGCAAAAAAGCAGGCTGCATTGTAACGGCGTCAGGTCCGGCTGGTGAATGCGGCTCATTACCTGTTGCAGTTCACTTAATGCGTTGAATTCCTCCAGGCGAAGGAACTCAATATTCGGGTACACGAATCGCGATGCTTCCAGGTGTTTCCATTGCGCTTCAGATGCGGTGTCGTCTTTTGGATCGGGTTTCCTTTTCGTCAATACTTCACAGGTTGAGTCAATCTTCAACTCTGTATGCGGATGGGGATGTGTGAACGTTCCAACCTGGTTGCCGAATACGTCCGCGTGTTGCTCGATCAATGGATTTCCGGAAATGAGCAGTTTGTGTTTGATCACTTCCTGGTATTCATCTTGTACCGGGAACAGCATGATCTGGTTCGCGCTGTCGCGAACTGCGTTTTCGTACCGGTACCGGGTGATGTGTTGTATCTTGAATCTGGGCATGGGTCAGGCGTCAAGTGTACGCAAAATAATGTTGGTTTAGCGCGTTTCCTATCGCCTGCAAATCCTCGTTTATTCCGACGAGATAGTTGTGCAGGCCGACCTTGCTGACGTGGTCGAGATTGGAATACTGGATCTTGCTGCGCAGCTTTCCAATCATAAAGTTAATCTGATGGTAACTGTCCGGATCAACATGTGTTTTCAGCTGTTCAAAATTTTGTTCCAGGTGATGCAGCGAATACAGAACCGATCGTGGAAAGTTCATGTTAAAGATAATCTGATGAAGAATATTCCTCGCATCAAACCCTGACCTGTACGTCTTCAGGTAAAGATTGTATCCGGAAATCGACAACAGCAAGTGCTTCCAATAAGTAATATCTGCCGTCTTCTCGAGATCGTAGGAAAGGTCGCTGAACTTAACGTCGAGCAGGTTAATCGATTGCTGCGCGCGTTCCAGAAAATGGCCGAGGTTCATGAAAGAAAATCCCTCGCCCCGGAACATCGTGGATTCGAGCACGCCGTAATAAATCATGTTCTGCTTGATCAATGAATCCAGGACCGTTACAGGATCTCCCGTTCTTAGTTTCCGTTCAAGTGCGTCATCCTTTACAAGGTGGTAGAAGGTATTCAGGCATTGCCACAACTCAATTGTGATGTTGTCTTGTACAGAACGCGCGTTCTCGCGGGCACGTGTAACTATGTTGTAGACTGAATTTCCGTTTTCACGGTCAGTGACCATATATATCAACACATCACGACCATTTCGTTCCATTGCAGCAATCTCCTTCTTCTCCATGTCACTGAAAATGGTAAGCACCGGTTTCCACGTAAATCCGCTGCTTAAGTCCTGCGACGATGCGTAGTTTGTTTTCAACATACGCATCATACTATCACCACGTTCGATGTAACGCGATAACCAGAAAAGTGAATCAGCGACACGGCTTAACATATGAAGTCAATTAATCAATCAGACAATACCCAGGTGTCTTTGCTGCCGCCACCCTGGGATGAGTTAACTACAAGAGAACCTTCCCTTAATGCAACCCGCGTCAGCCCACCGGGAACAATATCGATGCCATGTGGACCGCACAACGCAAATGGCCGCAGGTCGATTCGTCTTGGTTGAATTTTTCCGTTGATGAAACACGGCGCGGAAGAAAGGTTGATAATCGGCTGTGCGATGTACTGCCGCGGATGCGCTACAATTTCCCTGCTGAACCTGGCAATCTCATCCTCGCTTGCCGAGTTACCGATAAGCATACCATACCCGCCGGACTCGTTTGTCTTCTTGATCACAAGTTTGTCCATGTTCTTCAGTGCATACTCCCGTTCGTCGGGATTTTCCATCCGGTAAGTAGGAACGTTCTTCAGAATAGGTTCTTCATTGAGGTAGTATCTGATCATATCAGGCACGAAAAGGTAAATTGCCTTGTCGTCCGCAACACCGTTGCCGATAGCGTTTACGAGTGTGATGTTCCCTTTGCGATACGCTGACATAATTCCCGAGACACCGAGCGTACTTTCCGGATTGAAGACGAGTGGATCAAGAAACGTATCGTCAACGCGTTTGTAAATCACATCAACCTGCTGCAGACCGCGCGTCGTCTTCATGTAAACTTTGTGATTGTCGACAACGAGGTCGGTGCCCTCCACCATTTCAATTCCCATCAGTCGCGCAAGCGTGGCGTGCTCGAAATACGCAGAGTTGTACATGCCCGGTGTCAGTAAAACGACCTGCGGGTCTGCTACCGGGCGGGGTGAAAGTGAAACGAGGTTTCGGTGCAATAAATTCGCATACTGCATGACCGGCCGTACACCGTTCTGGGGAATGAGATCCGGAAATATGCGTTTGGTTATCTCACGATTCTCAAGCATGTACGATACGCCCGACGGTGTGCGCAGGTTGTCTTCAAGAACGTAAAAGGTCCCGTCGTGATCGCGGATGAGGTCAATGCCTGCAATGTGTATATAAACGTTGTGCGGGACCTTCAGCCCGTGCATTTCGCGAATGTAATGCGGACACGAGTAAACCAATTCTACCGGGATGACGCCATCCTTGATGATGAATTGCTCTGAATAAATATCGCTCAGAAACAGGTTCAACGCCTTCAGACGCTGGCGGATTCCAGTTTCAATGTGCGTCCATTCTGCTGCGGTTATGATTCTCGGAATGATATCAAACGGAAAAATCTTTTCGATGCCCTCCCCATGTGAGTAAACCGTGAACGTTACGCCCTGACTCATGAACAGCGATTTGGCGAGTTCTTCTTTTTTGTTCAGCTCTTCACCGGAGACATGTGAAAGGTATTCAAGAACACGTTGGTAATGGCTTCGGAATTCATCCCGGGCTTTCATTTCATCCCAGGTTCCTGGTGCGACTTCGTATTGTTTGAATAATTCAGCTGATGTCATTCGATTACACTGCGTCTGAAAATTTCAAAATACTGAATTGAAGCGAACTTACGATACGCCCGTCCGATTAATTTGAATGCAAACGAGTGCTGAAAGAAACTAACTATGCCTTGTGGACGATTTCTACTTGCCCTTGCCGGCGACGCGCAGTTGTACCATCACAGGCTTATGGTCTGATGGATAGTGTTTGCCGTCGTTGTCGTTAATCACGTTATAATCAGAACTCTGCCATTGGCTGGTGTGCAGGATGTAGTCAATCGCCGTGCAGGCCGGTCCGTCAACGACAAACGTGCAATACGTTCCTGGCGGATTTTCCGGCGCAGGGTCGTGCAGTTTCAATGACTTCGGTGACATGATGACGGGGTAAGGGGGCTCGCTTCGCTCAAAGTTGAGATCACCGGTGATGATGACGGGAAGTTTCCCTGCAATTTTCGCTGCCTGCTTTTTCAACAGCGCGGCACTTTGTTCTCTGGCAACCTTCCCGATATGATCGAAATGCGTGTTCAACATGAAAAACTGACTTCCTGAGTTCTTGTCGGTCATTTTTGCCCAGGTGGCGACTCGAGTTATAGCGGCGTCCCAGTCTTTGCTTCCAGGCGTTTCGGGGGTTTTTGAAAGCCAGAATGTGTTGGATTCGTTGATCGTAAACCGATCTTTCTTATAAAGGATTGCCGAGTACTCACCGCCCTCTTTTCCGTCGTCGCGGCCCACTCCTATATAATCATAGGCAGGAACGGCTTCCAGAATGTCGGTGATCTGCGAAATCAAAGCTTCCTGCACGCCGATAACGTCCGGATCATATTTTTTGATGAGTTCAAAAACTTTCTCCTTGCGCTTTGACCAGGCGTTTACCCCGTCGTTTTCGGTGGCGTACCGGAGGTTGTAGGTCATGACGTTCACCGTTTGGGCCGCGGCCCGAACAGTTATAAACAGAAAAAGCAAAAAAATGGCGGCGGTGGAGATTCTGAACATATGCGTAAATGAAGTAGTCGGTGCAAACATAGCGTTTACAATATTGGAATTCAAACGATTGTAAAAAGGGCAATTCATGCCCTTGTAACGGTTTCAATTTTCCAGAAGAAAGCTGCGATTTGTGTATTAACGTTCCGTGAAATCTTTTCAGAAATATTTAAAGATCAAGTAAAGCTAAATTCTCGCCAGTCAGGTATTTTTGTCCGGCTCAAATTCATACCTAACCTTAAGCTATATGAGGAAAATTCTACTTGTTGTTTTCTTAAGTCAGCTTGTCTCTGCCTCGCTGCTTGCCCAGGGTGTTACTACGTCAACACTCTCCGGGTCTGTCTCCGATCCCTCGGGAAGCTCCCTGCCCGGTGCAAACGTCATCGCTACACACGAACCGTCAGGTACTCAATATGGTACTTCGGTAAACCCCAACGGACGCTACACTATTGTTAATATGCGTGTAGGGGGTCCGTACAAAGTTGTCGTTAGTTTCGTTGGATATCAGACGCAGACTTTTGAGAACATCACACTGAAACTTGGTGAGGCCTTCCTGCTAGATGTTACGATGCCGGAAGAGGGAACCGAACTCGGTGAAGTGATCGTATCAGCAACTCAGGATCGTTTACTAAACAGTGAACGCGCCGGCGCTGTAACAAGCATCGGCAGAGGGGAATTGCTTACTATGCCTTCGGTTAGTCGCAGTATCAATGACATGACCCGCTTTACGCCGCAGGCAACATCTACAAGCAATGGTGCTGTCGGTGGTGGTAACTATCGCCAGAATTATATTACAGTGGATGGATCCGATTTCAACAATACATTCGGTATCGGAACGAACCTTCCTGCAGGCGGGTCACCGATTTCACTGGACGCACTCGAAGAAATTTCAGTTAACATTACTCCTTACGATGTTCGTCAGTCAAACTTCATCGGTAGTGCGATCAACGCTGTGACCCGCGCCGGAACAAACTCCTTCTCAGGTTCGGCGTATTGGTTTTTCAGAAGTGACAAACAACAAGGCGACAGGGTTCGTGACAACGACCGTCTTACCCTCCAACGCCTGGAGGAAAATACTTATGGCGTGCGTATCGGTGGTCCGATCCTCAAGAACAAACTGTTCTTTTTCGTAAACGCCGAGCAAACAAAAACAATCCGACCTGGTCAGCAAAACTTTGCGGCTACACCGGAACGTCCTTACGGCAGCGATCCGAATGTTACGAGACCGACTGCTGCCGAACTCACGGCAATCAGCGATTACCTTCGTAACACGCATGGTTATGATACAGGTCCATTCGACAATTACGACTTCGAAAGTGAAAACACAAAGTTGACGGGACGCCTCGACTGGAACATAAACAACAACCACAGGCTGAGCCTGCGCTATAGCCAGGTGGAAAGCAAGAGCCCTTCGTTTGCAAGCTCATCGATCTCCGGTTCGGGAAGAGCTAACTATCCGACTGGTGCAGGTCGTCAAAACATAAATGCATTGTGGTTCAAGAATGCGAACTACTATCAGGAGCAAAACTTCTATTCACTTGCACTTGAAGTGAACTCATTGTTTGCCAACAGGTTCGCAAATACGTTCCGTGCGACGTACACTAATCAAAACGACCCGAGGAGTACGGATAGCCAGGAATTCCCGTTCGTGGATATTCTTCAGGACGGTACACCGTTCACGTCATTTGGTTATGAACTTTTCTCATATGGAAACCTTCGTGATGTTGAATCCTATTCGTTTGTTGATTTCGTAACGTGGAACTCAGGCATCCACAACTTCACAGCTGGTGTTCAGCTTGATCTTCAGAATACGAAGAACGGGTTCCAGCGTTTTGGTACGGGATTCTACGTATTTGACTCATGGGATGATTTTATAAATGGTGAGAATCCGAGCAACTATGCAATCACTTACCCGCTGACCCCCGGATATCAACAAGCCTTCCCGAAAGTAGGCTTCAGACAATATTCAGTGTATGGTCAGGATGAAATGGCTCTTTCAGAAAAATTCCGACTGACAGTTGGTTTGCGTCTGGATCTTCCTACGTTCCCGGATGTACCCGAAATCAGGACGCATCCACTCCTTGCTGGTCTTACATTCGCCGATGGTGAAAAATTCGATACCGGTGTAATGCCTGATACCAAGGTGATGATCTCTCCGCGTATCGGTTTCAACTATGATGTGAAAGGTGATCGTACCGTTCAATTGCGAGGTGGTACCGGTATCTTTACCGGCCGCGTTCCAACTGTATGGATCGTGGCTCAATCCGGAGATGCTGGTCTGCTCCAATTTACGCAGACATACAGCGGCAAGGATAACACACCCGGTCCGTTTAACAAAGATCCGAAAGCATATCTCCCTCTGACGCCTCCAGAAGCAGGAACAGCTATTCCTTCCAACGTAAGTGCGATTCACCCTGATTTTAGATTCCCGCAAACATGGAAATCCAACATCGCTGTTGATGCGAAACTTCCGTTCGGATTTGTTGGATCGTTTGAGTTGATTTATAACAAGGACCTTAACGTTGCCCTTGGCCGCAACGTCAACCTGGTTGATCCCCAGCCACTCAACGTGGATGGCTACCCTGACAATCGCCCGATCTATCCTTCGAATGGAGCTGACAAGTGGGTAAATCCGTTAAGCGGTGGTCAGCCTAACGTGCCCGGTGCGACCGGTTCGCTGAACGCGATCTTCCTGGATAACACGGACGGTGGTCACTATGTGTCGGCCACCGCGAGACTCGAGCGCCAGTTCGGCGAGAACTTCAGTGGCTTTATCTCCTATACGCTGAGCCAGTCTAAAGTACCGTACGATGGTGTTGGCGACCAGTTACTCAACACCTGGTCATTGACTCCTGTTGCAGGTAATCCCAATTCCCCTGAACTCGGTTACGCCGGTTACGTCGTTCCGAGCAGGGTAGTAGCAGGTCTGACTTTCAGAAAAGAATACCTGAAACACCTCGGTACGCAGATATCAGCATTCTTTGAAGGATCCGTACAAGGCAGGTTCTCTTACACATATGGCGGTGACCTCAACCGTGACGGACAAAACAACGATCTGATTTACATTCCTCGTGACGCCAGTGAGATCACGTTTACTGACTATAACTATGGCACAGTCGATAATCCTAACGTTGTCACTGCGCAGGAGCAAAGCGATTTGTTCTTCGAGTACGTCGCACAGGATGAGTATCTGAGCGAAAACAAAGGCAGGTACGCTGAAAGAAACGGCGCCAAAATGCCGTGGAGAAATCAGCTTGATATCAAATTCATTCAGGATATCTTCACTGATCTTGGTGGCAAACGCAACACGCTGCAGTTTACGATCGATATCATCAACTTCGGAAACATGTTGAGCAAGGACTGGGGTGCATTTGATCAGGTGAATGCAAGTTCGATCCTCGTGCCGACCAACCAGAATGCACTGGTTCCGGGTGGTGGTGTGGTTCCCACTTTCCGCCTGCAGACCGATCGTGGTAGACCGGTTACCGAAACATTCCGTGATAACAATTCCATCACGTCGACCTGGTATATGCAGTTTGGTCTTCGTTACATTTTTAACTAGGAAATTGTTGCAGTCATGCAAAAAGGGGCTCCGTCGGGAGCCCCTTTTTATTTGTGTCCGGAATCGCTATTTTCAAACCTGCTATGCATTGTGTCCGGACGACATTTCTTGGAATTTTCCTGTTTTTTGCTGGCCTTTCGTGCGATAGTCCCACCCAAACTCGTCTTTCAACTTCACCTGAAGTAGATATCGACCTCGGGGAAATCAAAAGCAGGGGATACATCACAGCGCTCGTAGATAATAATTCTGTCAGCTACTTCATCTACAAGGGGGTACCTATGGGGTACGAATATGAGTTGCTCAATCTGCTTGCAAAAGACCTCGGTGTTACACTGAAGATCCGCGTCACCTCCGGAATCGAACAGGCGATCGAACAACTTAATCGCGGTGAAGGCGACATTCTTGCATTTCCGCTGACAATCAACAAAGAAAGAAAAGACATCGTCAGGTTTACAAAACCGCAGTACAATACGTATCAGGTCTTGGTTCAGCGAAAGCCCGCGCAGTGGCGAACGATGAGCTATCGCCAGTTGAATGACAGCCTGATACTCGATGTGAGTGATCTTGCAGGCAAGAAGGTGTATGTGATACCAGGAACAGGACACGCGCTCAGATTAAAGCATCTCGCTGAAGAAACGGGGGCGGATTTTATTATCTCCGAGGATTCCGTTTCCGTTGAGTCGGAAGCGTTGATTCGAAAAGTAGCCCTGAGTGAGATTGACTACACGATTGCCGATCACACCATCGCACAGGTGAACGCTGCGTACTATGACAATCTGCATGTCGGAACAGTAGTGAGTCTGCCAAGACAAGTAGCCTGGGCGGTACGCCAGAATTCCGTTGAACTGGAAGGAGCGATCAATGAATGGTTGACCAGAGTAAAAAAGGAAGCGACATTCATGGTGATTTACAACCGCTATTACAAGAGTCCGAGGACTTCGCTTATGCGATTGAAAAGCGACTATTCCTCACTTGGCGGAAGACAGCTTTCACCGTACGACGACCTGATTCGCGAAGGCGCTGCTCAACTGGGCTGGGACTGGCGTTTGTTGGCGTCGTTGATCTACCAGGAGTCGCATTTTATGCCGTCGGGAGTGTCGTGGGCCGGCGCGCGTGGACTCATGCAGCTTATGCCCGAGACGGCCAAACGTTTTGGCGCCACCGACCTGAACGATCCGCGCCAGAGTCTTAAAGCCGGCGTTGGATATTTGCTTTATCTCGACAAATACTGGTCGAAGAAAATACCGGATAAGGCGGAGCGACTCAATTACATTCTGGCATCTTACAATGCCGGACTTTCACACATCATTGATGCCTATCGGCTCACCGAAAAGTACGGTGGCGATCCGACAAAGTGGAAGGGTAATGTAGAAGCGTGGCTGCAAAAAAAATCAGATCCGAAATACTACCGTGATCCCGTTGTTTCTGTTGGATACTGCAAATGCGAAGAACCGATCAATTACATTAAAGAAATCATGCATCGATATGAGCAGTATCGCCTGCACATCGATTCATGATGTTGCTTTGTCGTCAAGTTGCGCTGCGATTGCGCCGAAATCCAGATTTTCCCAGGAGCGTTCTATATCCGGCTGTGCCATTATTTTATTCATGATTTCGGTCTGACGTCTTCCAATAGCCATCGCGTTGGCGTAGGGTATGTCGGGTCGGAAGGTTACCATCGAATATTGCGGAATCCATCGACCGGGATGAAGTTCATGAATCTTTGCTTCGATCTTTTTTTGAAGCAGAAACTTTTCGTCGGCGACATGGTCGCGCATTTCAATGAAATTTTCGAGGGCGAGCTGTGCGATCGCGTCGGCGTTTTGCTTGCGTTGCTGCGGAAATTTTCCGAGTACGTTTCCCCAGTCGTCGTTTGCATCATCGAGCATTTTATTAAGAATGCTGCAGTCTTCGAAACCTGCATTCATACCCTGCCCATAAAATGGAACTATCGCATGAGCGGCGTCCCCGATGAGTAACGTACGGTTGATAACCCAGGGATGACACTTGATGGTAACAAGTGAAGAGGTCGCGTTCCGCCGGAAATCCTCCAACAACGTCGGCATCAGTCGGGTTGCATCGGGAAAAAATGTTTCGAAAAACTGGCTGATCTTTGCCTCTGTCTGGAGTTCGGCAAACGAATTCCCGCCGTTGAAGGGAAGGAACAATGTGCATGTGAACGTCTTGTCAGGATTCGGCAACGCAATCATCATGAAGCTCTCACGTGGCCATATGTGCAATGCGTTTTTCCCGAGTTGAAATTCCCCTGACGCTGACGCGGGAATATGAAGTTCCTTGTAACCGTGTTCAATATAATGTTGTGAATAGTTGAACCGGTCGGTTATTTGCATAGCCGAACGCACCGCTGAAAATGCTCCGTCAGCGCCGATAATCACATCGAAGTGATTGGTCGTGCCATTCTGCGTCGGGCCTTCAGTCACCGTGAGCTCTGTTTTGTTCAGATCAACATTGACGCATCGTCGGCCAAAACAAAATTCCGCACCCACTTTTTCGGCTTCGTTGATCAAAACAATGTTAAGATCGGAGCGGCTTACGGAATTGATGAATTCGCCTTCTTTTCCATAACGCTGAAATGTGAGCGCTCCGGCCACGTCGTGCATCATCCGTCCATGCATCGGTATCGCTATCTGCCGAATGGTGTCGGCAAGTCCGTGTTCATCAAGGGCTTTCAGACCGCGGGCGCTAAGCGCCAGGTTGATCGACCGTCCGCCGTCTATCCGTTCTTTCCGGAGATCGGGACGCCGCTCGAATACCGTGATCCGGTACCCGCGTTTCCTGAGGTAAAGGGCCACCAACGAACCAACAAGTCCCGCGCCGACGATCGCGATATGAATTTTGTCTTTCATCCAACAAGCTTGTTGAAAATCTCACAAAAACGAAACACTTCTTCAAAGGTGTTATACATCGGAGTCGGTGCGACGCGAATTACATTGGGTTCACGCCAGTCTGCGATTACTCCGGCTTTGATCAGCTTATTGAAGACGGTCTTTCCATTACTCTTTATGAACAACGAAAGCTGACAGCCGCGCTCTTCCGGGATTTCGGGAGTAACGATAGAAAACCGTTCTCCTGCCGGATCCATTTGTTTCAAGAGAAAGTAGAGGTATCCTGTGAGGGTAACACTCTTCTTTCGAAGGTTTTTCATTCCGGCTTTTTTGAAAAGCTCAAGCGCGGCGAGATGGGCGGCGGCCTGAAGGATCGGCACGTTTGATAATTGCCAGCCGTCGACGCCGCTCATGGGTTTGAACCCCTTTTGCATCTGGAAGCGTTCTTCTTCATTGTGTCCCCACCAACCTGCGAAACGCGGAAGTGCAAAATTGTTTGCATGCCTTTCGTGAACGAACGCTCCGGCTAATGCGCCTGGTCCGCTGTTAAGGTATTTGTATGAACACCACACAGCAAAATCAATGTCATCGTCATGCAGGTTAAGCGGAACGTTTCCAACGGCATGCGCAAGATCAAATCCGGCAATCGCCCCGGCAATATGTGCCGCCTCTGTGATTTTTTTCAGATTGAAGAACTGACCCGTGTAGTATTGAACGCCTCCAATGAGAACGAGTGCAACCGAATCGCGGTGTTTTTCAATCGTTGAGACAATGTCTTCCGTCCGAATTGTGTATTCACCTTCTCGGGGACCAACTTCCACCAGTCCTTCCGTTGGATTAATGCCGTGGTATCTTAATTGCGATTCAATAGCATATTGATCCGAACTAAATGCGCCTGCTTCTGTAATGATCTTATTTCGCTCTTTGGTCGGACGATAGAACGACACCATCATTAAATGAAGATTGACAGTAAGCTGGTTCATTGCGACGACCTCGGATGGTTTCGCGCCAGTGATTCCTGCGAGGTATTTTTTGCTGAGTTTATGGTAGTAAAGCCAGGGCCGCCGCGCATGTAAATGACCTTCACCAGCAAGCGTTGCCCAATCATGGAGTTCTTCCTGTATGATAGACTTCGTACTTTTTGGCTGCAATCCAAGTGAGTTTCCAATGAAGTAAATTGCTTTCTTTCCGTTGGCCGTAGGAATGTGATAGTGGTTTCGGAATTCTCGTAAGGGGTCGTTTCGGTCCGACTGCCGCGCAAAGCGGAGGGAGTTTTCAAATTTTATTGCTTTCATGAACTGCGTTTCTCAAAATAAACTAAGCTGGCGCATCAGCGAACCTTCATGATGCAATAACCATTGTTTGTTTTCAATTCCGCCCGCGTAACCTGTGAGGTCGCCATTTTTTCCGATTACACGATGGCAGGGAATAATGATTGCAATGGGATTCACACTGTTCGCGACTCCTGCGGCGCGTATCGATTTGATGTCACCAAGACGCAATGCGAGCTCTTCGTACGAAATCGTCTTTCCAAAAGGAATTGTCAGGAGTTCCGCCCACACGCGCTTTTGAAAGTCGGTTCCGTCGGCGCGAAGTTCTACGTTGAAAAACTTTCGTCCCTTCTTGAAGTATTCGTCAAGTTCCCCGATACATTGGTCGATTACTGCGGTTCTGACTTCCTCGCCGCGTTCTTCATGATTGAATAACACGTGGGTAATTGCATCATCCGATGAAAGGATCATCAGTTCACCAACAGGAGAAACGTAATATCCTCTTCCTCGCATGATTTACACAAATCTTGGATCGGCTTCCATGACGGCGCCGCATTTTGAACAGGTGCGCAGTTCTTTTGAACCATAGAATTCGCTGAACCTCGGAAGAAAGTCCTTTTCAATGTTGTCGAGGTGAAACCGGTATTCGTGGAGTTTGTTGTTGCATTTTTCGCAGAACCATATGAGCCCGTCTTCGATTTCCTGTTCGGGGCGTTTTGTTTCGATTACAAGCCCGATAGTATTTGCGGGGCGCTCCGGGCGGTGCGGAACACGTGCGGGAAGCAAAAACATTTCGCCTTCGCGAATCGGAATATTCACAGGTTTGCCGTCTTCCTGAATGCAGACGTTAATGTCGCCTTCAAGCTGATAAAACAATTCCTCGGTTTCATTATAATGGAAATCCTTCCGTGCATTCGGGCCGCCAACAATCATTACGATGTAGTCTCCGGCATCTGCATACAAATTCTTGTTTCCAACCGGGGGCTTCAGGATATCACGGTTGTCGTTAATCCACTGCTTCAGGTTAAATGGTCTTTTTATCGCCATGGCTGTGATCGTTGTGTGAAAGAACGCGGTCCGGAATGCCGGGTCGCAGTCGTCAAAACTAATAGATTGCGATTATATTTACATACTTAGCCTGTTATATGGAGTTAAATCTGAATGGAAAACATGCTGTTGTCTGCGGCAGCACGCAGGGCATTGGGAAGGCAGCGGCAATTGAACTCGCGAAATTGGGCGCGCGAATAACGCTTGTTTCGAGAAATGAACAGAAGCTGGTCGATACGCTTCGCGAATTACCTGTGGTCGACGGAATAAAACACGGCTACTTTGTTGCGGATTCTTCTAAACCGGAGACATGGCAGCAGTACTTCCGGGAATTCGCAGCCACCAATGCCGTTGACATATTGGTCAATAATTCGGGAGGTCCCGCACCAGGTCCGGCGCTTGACGCTGATCCTGAGTCCTACGTACAGGCATTCACAGCTCACCTCATTGCCAATCAAATCCTGACCCAGGCGGTAGTGCCGCAAATGAAAGTACGGCGCTGGGGGCGGATCGTGAACATCATTTCGACATCTGTAAAAATTCCACTCCGCGGACTCGGTGTTTCCAATACAATTCGGGGCGCCGTAGCAAACTGGTCGAAGACGTTGTCGTTCGAACTCGCCCCCTATGGAATCA
The DNA here is from genome assembly GCA_023428695.1 of Bacteroidota bacterium. Lineage (GTDB taxonomy): Bacteria > Bacteroidota > Bacteroidia > Cytophagales > Cyclobacteriaceae > Ohtaekwangia. Next base: position 293,690 of record JAEYWY010000017.1, on the reverse strand, counting down.
CCGTAAACAATGTGCTGCCAGGTGCAACAATGACGGGCAGGCTTGAGCAAATCATCGCCCGCAACGCCGAAAAGAAAGGGATTTCGTTTGAAGAGGAGAAACAAAATGTGACGCGTGAGATTCCTGCCGGAAGGATAGCGGACCCCTCAGAAGTAGCGGCAGCAATTGCGTTCCTCGCATCACCTGCGGCGGGCTATATCAATGGAATTAACGTTCCCGTGGACGGAGGCCGGACCGGTACACTTTAGACTATGCAGAAGATTCAAAATTTTATTGGTGGTATTTTTCACTATGCCGTGAATGGCAGGTTCCTCGATAACGTCAACCCGGCTGAAGGAAAGGTTTATAGCCTTATTCCCGATTCAGACGCGCAAGACGTTGTAATGGCAGTTGATGCAGCGAGCAAAGCATTTGATTCATGGGCGGCTACGTCTGTGCAGGACCGCTCTAAAATCCTGCAACGGATCGCTGACGAAATCGACCGAAATTCAGAACAACTTGTGTTTGCCGAATCTATCGATAACGGCAAGCCTGTGTCGCTGGCAAGACGAATGGATATACCGCGCGCGTCTGCAAATATGCGCTTCTTCGGTACAGCAATCGTACATTTTTCCAGCGATGCACATGTAAGCGGATACGAAGCTATCAACTACACAAACTATTCACCTGTTGGCGTTGCCGGATGCATCTCGCCGTGGAACCTTCCGTTGTATCTCTTCACCTGGAAAATTGCACCGGCACTCGCGGCCGGGTGTACCGTCGTTGCTAAACCGTCGGAGCTCACTCCAATGACTGCATATTTGTTTTCGTCAATCTGTAAGGACGCGGGATTACCTGATGGTGTTCTAAATGTCGTTCATGGTTTAGGTTCGTCAGCCGGACAGGCCATCGTGGAACATGAGGGAATCAAAGCGATTTCATTTACAGGCGGAACTGTCACCGGACGAAAGATTGCCAGCATCGCAGCACCACAATTCAAAAAGCTGTCACTCGAACTGGGTGGAAAGAATCCCAACATCGTGTTTGCTGATTGTGATTTTGAAAAAACGCTTGCTTCCTCGATACGTTCATCGTTTTCAAATCAGGGCGAAATCTGTTTATGTGGTTCGCGTATTTTCGTTGAGCGCGCAATCTATGACAGATTCGTCGATGAGTTCGTAAAGCGTACAAAGTCATTGAAGATCGGCGATCCGCTTCTTGAAGACACGGACATCGGCGCGCTCGTATCCGAACAACACATGAACAAGGTGCTTGGTTATATCAGATTGGCAGGTGATGAAGGCGGAACAATTTTATACGGTGGAAGGCGTGTCACCGTTGAAGGGCGCTGTGCTGACGGATATTTTGTTGAACCAACCGTGATCACCGGACTATCAGCAGGATGTCGTACAAATCAGGAAGAGATATTCGGACCTGTAGTAACGATCATGCCGTTTGACTCAGAGGATGATGTTGTCGCTTACGCAAATAGCACAACGTATGGTCTGTCTGCCACAATCTGGACTGAAAATCTTACGCGTGCCCATCGCGTGGCTGCTGCGGTGAAAAGCGGAATCATCTGGGTGAATTGCTGGCTTTACCGCGATTTGCGTACGCCTTTTGGGGGCATGAAGCAATCCGGCGTTGGCCGTGAAGGTGGCTGGGATGCATTGCGTTTCTTTAGTGAAACAAAAAATATCTGCATCAAACTCTAGCCGCAGCGTTACCGGATTATGTCGCGGTAGTGTGTCATCAACGCGATAAGATCTTCCTTGTTTTTCAGGTCAAGATTTTTTTTTCGGGAAAACTGCATCAGCGTACGATAATGTGATCCGGTGAATTTCTCAAGGAGATCTGCATCCAGAATGGTATTCTTTACCACCGAACGATCCGCGAACATACCGTCAATTTCTTTTTCTGTGATTTCGAGAAACGGTCGAAGTTCGCCATCGCGGCTCAGGAAGAAAATTGTTTCGGTATACGAAATGGTCGAGGGGTAACCGTAATAACGCCCTGCGGTAAAAACACCCGTTGCGGGATTAAACATTGCAGGTGTGGCGTATTCACGTTTGTCAATTCGTATGGGTGCAAGCTTCGAGATGACTGCGAAGTTTTTCAGATCGGCGAGGACCTCAAAAAAGAGCGGACGTTTTACATTGTAAGACCGGTCTTCGACTTCCACCGCATAGAAGATGCGTTGTTTTTCTGCGATTTCGTCATAGAATTCAAACGCCTGAACGTGGCGGGCTGTGTATGATTTTGAAATCCGGCCACTTTCGATAGAAACGATATCGGTCTTATCGTTGTACTTGATCAGCCCTTTGATCTCGCGACCATTGGTAAGCAGAACGCTGCCGTCAAACCATTCGGGACCGGCAAGCAATCCGTCGTACGATTGTGCATTAATTCCCGGAAAAGAGAAAAGTAATAGGGATAGGAGTAGCAGGAGTCTCATAGGAAAAAGTCAGGTGTAACCAAAGCTACAAAAATCACCAACCCATTCGGGAGGAATGTAATTTTTCTGTTGAGAATGTCGGGTTGAGTCAGCCGGCAGTAACGGACTGGCTATTGGAAGTTGTTTTCGTAATGGCTCAGTATTTTCATCAGGTCGTCTTCTCGGCTGAATTTCAGTCCTTCTGCTTTGGCGTATTCTTTCAAGTTATTATATGTTTCCTGACCAACGTAGTCAATAAGGATATCCTGGCCTGTCAGCTTTGATTTTGTTCTCACCGTGTTCGACCACCACGTTTTTTCCATTTGTTCCATTACCGATATCCGCAGGTAAGGCTCGGGCTTGTTGTCGTCGCCCATCAGAAAAATAGTTATGTTCTGTTCCGCGTCCGTAAACATCTGGCCTGATGGTATACCCGTAGTTGGATCAACAAACTGCCAGGCGGTCATGTATTTCTTTTTTTGTTTTACCTCGAGGTGGCTGTATTTCTTCCATACGCTGAAGGCTTTGAATTGGCGAACCAGTTCAAAAAAGTGGGGTCGTACCATGTCAGTTTGCTCGTCGGTGTGATCGAAAGTGTAGAATACCCGCTGCTTTTGAATCGATTCATCGAAGAATTCGAATGCAACGACGGACCGTGGAGTAAACGATTTAGAACCGGTTCCGCTCTGGAAGTGTAACAGCCCGGCACGGTTGTCGTACTTGAGAACGCCTTTTAGTTCGGTATCATCATTCAGAAGGATACTGCCCCGGTACCATGCTTCCCTGGTTGTGAGAAGTGGTTCTTCGGACTTCTTTTTCTTTGACTGGCCATACGCCACGCTGGTAATCGCAAAGAATGCAACGACCAGAGCTAACAGTTTTGATAACATTTGCCTATAAATTCTTCGCGATCCAATTTATGAAGAAAATAAAGACGATGCCGAGGGTTTTAGACTTAATCACTTTCCGACGCGATATCCTTTGGCCGAATAAAAGAGAATGTACAGGTAGCACGGAATCACGAGCAGGAAAAAGACCCACTGGAAGTCATAGTCTTCCTTCATCCCGGCAAAAATTCTTGGAATAATTGCACCGCCGGCAATACCCATGATGAGTATCGCAGAACCTTTTTCTGTGAACTTACCAAGACCATCAATTGCCAAAGGAAAGATGGCAGGCCACATCAGCGCGTTCGCAAGCCCGAGCGCCGCGACAAAGCCGACAGCCACATATCCCGTTGTAAACAGCGTTGCAACGGCAAGGATGATTCCGAGAATGGCTGAATACGTCAGCGCTTTTTGCTGCGATATGTATTTCGGAATCGTACTGAGGCCAATCACATACCCAATGAGCATCGCAACAAGGGTGAATGAAGTGAAGTACTTCGTCTCGTCCTGAGAGATATGGAAACTGTTGCCATAAGTCCCGATCGCGTCGCCGGCCATTACCTCAACGCCCACATAAAAGAATATACACAATGCCCCGAGCAGCAGGTGAGGAAACTGCAATACACTGGTTTTGGTTCGTGAGAGCGCACTTTCAGCGGGTTGCGCATTCGCTTCGGATGCTTTGATTTCCGGAAGTGCAGACTTGATAATCCATATGCTGAGAAGTACCAGCACGCCAGCCATGATCATGTAGGGAATATATATCTGCCCCGCGAAATCATTCAAAAGGGAATCCTTTGCCGCTTGATCTGGTGCCGCTTTTACCTGCTCTTCAAAATTCTCCATTCCTTTGAGGACCAGCGCTCCGAGTATCACCGGACTGAGTATACCCGCGACCTTGTTAAAGATACCCATGATGCTTATACGCTGGGCTGCACTTTCGATGGGTCCGAGAATACTGATATAAGGGTTGGATGCTGTTTGCAACAAGGATAGACCTGAACCAATGATGAACAGGCCAACAAGGCAAATCGTGTAATTCCGCTGCGTGGCGAAAGTTCCGAAGATGAACGTTCCTATTGCCATCACAAACAATCCCACGGCCATTCCCTTCTTCATGCCGGTCTTTTCCAATATCCAGGACGAAGGCAACGCCAGGAAGAAGTAAGCGAGATAGAATGCAGTTGTTACAAGGAAGGCCTCAGCATCCGTATTAAGATCAAATGCAAGTTTGACAAACTGTATCAGTGGCCCGTTCAGCCATGTGACAAATCCAAAAATGAAGAACAGTATTCCGATGATTATGGTCGGAACCAGATACTGGTTTTTTGATTGTGTCATGACTGAAGGATTGTTAGGTGTCATAAATGTCTCGGTTTTTTCTACAGCTTTTTTGCCTTAATACTCTATTTTTGGCCGCAAATCAGGCCTTTCAATCAATATGGACAATGCTTCATTAAGCTTTCAAAAAGTCCAAATTTGGCCCGTGTTTGCGCACACAATGGATAAATATAACGGAAATAAATGATTTGCAAATGACTGACTCACAAAACTCGAAAAAAAAACTGGCCCTCCTCGTCCTTGCCGCCGGAATGGGTAGCCGCTATGGTGGTATCAAACAAATCGACGGCTTCGGTCCTAATGGCGAAACGATCATGGATTACTCACTTTTTGACGCCATCCGCGCCGGGTTTACAAAAGTTGTGTTCATCGTTCGCGAAGAAATCAAGGATATCGTCAGAGAAAAATTTCAGCCAAAGCTGGATGGGAAGGTTGAAGTCGAATACGTGGTCCAGTCACTGGACAAGATAGTTCCAAAACAATATCAGCGCCCCGACCGTACGAAGCCCTGGGGAACCATGCACGCAGTCCTTTGTGCAAAGGATGTTCTGCATGAGCCATTCGCAGCTATAAATGCCGACGACTTCTATGGCAGAGCTGCGTTTCAATCTGTCGCGGACTTCTTCAATGGTAACGACTCTGAAGATCATGCCATGGTTGGATTTACACTTAAGAACGTACTATCAGATCACGGAAGCGTTTCGCGCGGCGTTGGCGAACTTCAGGAAGGTGGTTACCTGAAATCCGTGGTTGAGCGCACGACCATCGTACAGGAAGGTGGCAAGATCATCGCTAAAGAAAAGGATGGGGATCTCACTCTTGATCCGAATGCTCCCACGTCTATGAATTTCTGGGGACTTCGTCCTGCGATGTTTCCGATGGCTGAAAAAATGTTCGTCGATTTCCTCAGCGAACATCACGAGAATCTGAAATCAGAATTCTATATCCCGCTTTTCGTTAACCGGATGATCCAGGAAGGAAAAGGCCGCGTCAAAGTTCTCGGTGGTGGCGATATCTGGTTTGGCGTCACCTACAAGGAAGACAAGGAGGAAGTAAGCCGGCGTATCAAAGAATTGATAGACAAAGGCGAGTACCCTTCCAGACTGTGGTAACACCGCGCCCGGCCGGTGTTTTTTCGCAACGAAAAGTGTACCTTCAAATACATCAAAAAGTCTGCTTATGAAACCGATCATTCTGAATATTACACTCATGCTGCTTTCGACGGCCCTCTTCGCACAAGGTGAAGCTAAACTCACCGGTGCCTGGCAACTGAAACAAGGCGACGATATACAGACACTCATCATGACGGATCAGTTTTATGCGCTCACACATTACAACCTCGAAGGCAGGAAATTCATATCCACACGTGGCGGATCATGGAAAATGAATGGGGCCAAAATCACGTTTCTCGAGGAGTTCAATACTGAAAAGCAGGATGGCATTGGTCTCGAAAACTCCGCTGACATCAAGGTGTCCGGCAATACAATGTCAGTTGATCTCACCGGAAAAAGTCAGAAGTGGACACGCCTGGATGCAGGTGAGCCCGGCAAACTCGCTGGCGCATGGCTGATCACGGGAAGAATGATCGACGACAACATGCAGAAGATGACTCCTGGTGTGAGAAGAACGATGAAGATACTTTCCGGAACGCGGTTTCAATGGATCGCATACAACACCCAGACAAAAGAATTTTTTGGAACCGGTGGAGGGACCTATACCACGAAGGATGGCAAGTATACCGAAAACATCGAATTCTTTTCACGCGACAACAGTCGGGTAGGACAATCGTTGCAATTTGATTTTTCTCTGGAAGACGGGAAATGGCGCCACAAAGGACTAAGCAGCAAGGGCGATCCGATCGACGAAATCTGGACGCGCCGCGAACAACTTGGTATCTAGCGGTGATGATGCATGGGGATATTAATCAATTGCCGTAATGGACAATAGTGCACGTTCGCGTGTAATCAAAGCAATAGCCACACAGTTGGGATTTACATTTTGCGGGATAGCGAAAGCCGAGTTCCTGGAAGATGAAGCGCCGCGTCTCGCAGAATGGTTAAAGCGCGGTTATGCCGGCAAGATGTCTTATCTGGAAAATCATTTTGACAAACGACTTGACCCCACACTTCTCGTTCCCGGTGCCCGCTCAGTTGTCACACTAGTATACAACTACTTCCCCGTAAGGGAAATTGATTCCGACGTTCGGATTGCAAAATACGCCTATGGTGATGATTACCATGACGTGATCCGGACCAAACTCCGCGACTTTATGGCGCTGATCCATGAACGCATCGGTGCGGTTGAAGGTCGCGTGTTTGTTGATTCCGCTCCGGTCATGGAGCGCGCGTGGGCAAAACGCTCAGGGTTAGGTTGGATAGGGAAGAACAGTCTTCTCATCAACAAGAAATACGGTTCTTTCTTTTTCCTCGCGGAATTGATTATTGATCTTGAACTGGAATACGACGGACCCGTCCGCGACTACTGCGGTACATGTACAGCCTGCATGGACGCATGTCCGACCGACGCAATTCCGGAACCCTATGTAGTCGATGGTAGCCGATGCATTTCATATTTCACCATCGAACTCAAAGACGAAATCCCTTCAGATATGAAAGGGAAATTCGGCAACTGGGTTTTTGGCTGCGACATCTGCCAGGATGTTTGTCCATGGAATCGTTTTGCAGAGTCCCACCACGAGCCTGCCTTTACACCAAACCCATTACTTCAACGTCCTTCTTCAGAATGGGAGGACATGACCGAGGAAGTTTTCAGAACAGCATTCAGAAACTCACCATTGAAACGCACCGGCTTCAGGGGACTGATGAGAAATCTGAAGTTTGTTCGCGCCGATTGACTACACCTGCAAGGCTACTTCTCTGGCGATTCTCGAATTATACTCAAACGCCAGCTTCTGATAGTTCACCAGGTCAATGATGGTTCCTATAAGACAAAGTCCGGCGGTGAAAAAGTACAGGATACCCATGCCGATCTGGTCTGTTAGCATCCGATGAATTCCGGCGAATCCTACGAAGCCCAGAAGGGTGAGTACAAGCAAAAGCATCGGATCGCGTCTTCGGTTCCTGTAGACCGTGGCGAATGTCCGTGCGCGATCATCGTCAAAATCTTTTATGATTTGTTGAACAAATAACATCTCTTCACCGGTCAGCTCCGGAAGCACATCAATGATTCTTGCCATAAGCGTAATATGAGGTTTTAATTAGGGAAAGGATTCTTGCAAACAAGACGGCTACTGCGAATGTACCGAGCGGATGCGCCGCGAATGATAAGCGTAACTCGCCCCGGAAAAGCCAATGTATTGATTCTCCGAGGCCGCATCCGGGACAAAAGTCAAATCCAAGTTGATGAACCGGGCAGACCGACCATGATGTGTGAGGATCGGACACTGCGAGGAAGGTTAAGCCTGCGAGCCAGATGACGGCTTCGAATGGAATTGCCCGTAATCGTTGATTCATCTAAGAATGGTTAACGATATTACGTAGAAGTGGTTTAAAAATAAAGCCCCCGCCTGGGTCATGGCGAGGGCTTCATCGGGTCATTCGCGACCACCAATCAAGAAACCACAAAGCAGCGATTCAAAATCGCTCCGTGGACGTTCCCGAATCTGGTGTAACACCAGCTTCGGAGATCATTCACCTCATCCGCTATTAGCAAGCGGATGGCCTTTCTCAGCTCTTTTTCGAAAAGAAGAGCGTCAAAACTCACTTTAGTGAGCACAGTCTTGACATAATTCAACATGGTAAGCAAGGATAAAAAAATAGGGTTTTATTGCCTAACGGATGTTAAGTTAAAAAAATGTCGCCGAATGAAAAAAAATTTATTACAAGATTCACTTTTACCTTCCGGTTTTCGCGGCAGCCGGGTAGACGGCGACCACTAGCGGGCAAAAAATACCGACGAATGCATTCTTTTGGGTCCGCAAACGTTGGGTTTGTAAATTGTAACTTTGAAACTGCATGATTCGAAGAAGTTGTATGGCGAAATTCAGCCGATGGATGGTTCTCCTGGGTGCCCTGGTGTGCTCAGCTATGACGACCCTGGCCCAAAAAACCGAAATCAATCTCGGACCCGACGAAATCACGCAAAACGACACATGGACGATAGCAATCACCGTCTACAATGAGCCTCTGAAGAGCTATGACGCCTTCCCTGAAATAAAGGGATTCCGAAAAGGCACTGAAATGAGGCGATCCTTCACGTCGTCGGTAAACGGCAAGGTAAATTCCGTACAGTCGGTTATCATGAATTATTATCCTCTGAAGGCGGGTGTTATTACCGTGCCATCGGTTTCCATGAAAATCAACGATAAACTGGTGCGCGTGCAGGGAAAACAAGTGACAGTGAAAAAAGCGCCGCAGTATAATCAACCGCCAAATGCGTATAACCGGAAGCCCGACGATTTCTTTGGCGCTGACGACTCTCAGTTTGTTGAAGTTCGTGATGATGCTTTCCTGGCTCTCACTACCGACAAGAAAGAAGTCTACCTGGGAGAAGGTGTGAACGCCGTCCTTGCGTTTTATATGCCTGAAGATAACCTCGCCACACTCCGGTGGTATGACCTTAGCAAACAACTCACGGAAATCCTGAAAAAGCTGAAACCCACAAGCTGCTGGGAAGAGAATTTTGAAATTGAGAATGTCGAGGGAGATCTCGTCACAATAAACGGCAGACAATTTCTGCGGTACAAGATATACCAGGCGATGTTCTATCCTTTCAATACACAGCCGATAAACTTCCCCGCGGTTTCACTCGATATGCTGAAGTATAACGTCGCCAGAAATCCATCGTACTTCCGTTCCAACACAAGGGAGACGCTTAAGACGTACACATCGAAACCGGTGACTGTAAAAGTAAAAGAGTTGCCGCCACATCCGCTAAGTAATTCGGTTGCCGTTGGCGAGTTCCGCCTGGATGACAGGATCATCGATACAAATCTCAAGACCGGCCAGAGTGCGGCTTATGAATTTAACATCGTAGGCGAAGGAAACATTGCGTCGCTGCCGCAACCCAAAGTCCGCAAGGGCGGTGCCCTGGAAATCTACGATCCCAGTACGCGTCAGGAGTTAAGCAAGTCGCGGAACCGGATATCAGGAACAAAGTCTTTCCGGTACTTCATGATTCCCAAGGAGCCCGGCCAATACAAACTGGGCGATTATTTCCAGTGGGTGTATTTCAGTCCGCAGCGTGAACGGTACGACACGCTTCGTTCCAATACTACCGTGTACATCACAGGGGAAAGCAAGCAGAACGAGACGATCGATGCGCAGGATCCCGGCAGTTTTTACGAACAGATTCAGGTCGCGGATAACCAGCTCCGGGCGGCGTCTGGCGGAAATCGCAGCGGGTGGTGGTTCCACGGCTTTCTTCTGGTGATGGTGGGCGCATCGATGTTCCTGCTTCTCAAGAAGTAAGTGCCATTTTATTGTCGTATTCCAGTTTCTGCTGCGTATTTTGCGCCCCGTAAATTTCTGTCGCGATGAGTAATTCCTTTGGACGACTGTTCCGCATAACTACATTCGGCGAGTCACACGGCGCCGCGATCGGGTGCATCGTCGATGGCTGCCCCGCGGGCGTAAACATTGATGAAGAATTCATTCAGTCAGAACTCGCGCGGAGGAAACCTGGCCAATCCAAAATCACAACGCAACGTCAGGAGGAAGACCGCTGCAAGATTCTGAGCGGCGTCTTCGAAGGCACGTCTACAGGAACGCCAATCGCTATCGTAATCGAAAATCAGGATCAGCGCAGCAAGGATTACAGCCATATAGCAGAAACATTCCGGCCGTCTCACGCGGATTATACCTACGACGTTAAATACGGTGTTCGTGATTATCGCGGGGGCGGGCGCAGTTCGGCACGCGAAACGGCGGCGCGTGTTGCTGCGGGTGCAATAGCGAAGTTGTTACTCAAGGAATTTGGTTTAGACGTTCGTGCGTATGTTTCACAGGTTGGTGAAATCAAAGCACCTCCCTATAACACACTTGATCTGTCGCAAACAGAATCCAACATCGTCCGTTGTCCTCATACTGAGACCGCCGAAAAAATGATCAGTCTTATCGATCAGGTCAGACTCGATCGCGATACGATAGGCGGCGTTGTGACTTGTATTGTGAAGAATGTTCCTGCAGGTCTTGGTGAACCTGTTTTCGGTAAGTTACACGCGGACCTCGGCAGCGCTATGCTGGGTATAAATGCGGTGAAAGGATTCGAGTATGGAAGTGGTTTTGCCGGTGTTACGTTACGTGGTTCTGGCCATAATGACGAATTCTATAACGACGGCGAACGCATCAGAACACGTACGAATCATTCCGGAGGCATCCAGGGCGGTATCTCCAACGGAGAGGATATCTACTTCAATGTTGCGTTCAAGCCGGTGGCAACCATTATGCAGGATCAGAATACGGTCGATAAGAGCGGCAATGAAACAATTGTATCGGGAAAAGGAAGACACGACCCTTGTGTTTTGCCACGCGCGGTGCCGATAGTAGAAGCAATGGCAGCGCTTGTCCTCGCCGATCACATGCTGCTAAACCGTTCTTCAAAGATTTGATCCGCCCGGATTCGCGGGTACAGGATTGAGCTCACCTTCGCCGCTGGCGACAACAACGGATACTGTGGCGTCGCCTGTGATGTTCACGACTGTACGAAGCATATCCAACGGTCGGTCTATAGCGAGAATTAGTGCGAGACCCGCGGGATCTATTCCTACTGCTTCAAGTACAATGATGAGCATTATAATGCCGGCTCCCGGAACGGCGGCGGCACCAATTGACGAAAGCACGGCGGTAAAGAGGATCGTGAGCTGTTGTGTGAAATCTAGATGAATGCCGAATGCCTGCGCGATGAAAACCGCTGACACTGCCTGATGGATACTCGTTCCATCCATGTTGATCGTTGCTCCAAGAGGCAGAACGAAACTTGAAACGTTCTCCGATACACCGAGATTTTTTTCAACACATTCAAAGGTAGCCGGAAGCGTTGCTGCACTCGAACTCGTTGAAAATGCGAGTATCTGCGCGGGAAGCATGCCCTTAAAAAAGTCGGGCACCCGCATTTTTGTCGCGAACTTTAATATCGTCGGATAAACGCCGAATGCCATTATCGCGAGTCCGAAGACAACAGTGCCTGCATAGCCACTCAGAGCGACCATAAGTTCAGTGTCAATGTTGAGGCTTGCAAGCAATGCAAAAACCCCGATTGGTGCGTACATCATAATGATGTCGACGACTTTAAGGATGATATGATTCGCTCCATCGAAGAACGCTTTCACGGGTACCACCTTGTCCGATTTTGTGAGAATCATGGCGACGCCAAATAGTATCGCGAAGAAAATGATCTGGAGCATGTTCCCATTGTTGGATGCCGCGTTGAAAAAATTATCGGGAACAATGTCAACGAGCATTTGCAGGGGACCTTCATCCGATACCTTCTTGGCAGAATTAATCCTGAGATCCATGTCGGCGGCGTAAGCACTGCGCAGTTCTTCGCGTTTCTCGGCCGACAGCAACTTGCCCGGACTGGCGGCATTCACCAGAAGCAGCCCGATAGTCACAGCGAGGACCGTTGTACCAATATAGATCGCCATCGTTTTGCCGCCAATGCGCGATAGCCGAGATACATCCGAAAGATTCGAGACACCGTCGATGAGACTAAAAATGATCAACGGAATTGCAATGAGTTTGAGGGCGTTTATGAAGATGGTACCGAATGGCTTGATCCACAATTGAGTGAATTCGACTATCCCCAGGCTGTCCGCACTCAATCCCCAAATCAGCCCGAGGACCATGCCAATCAGTATCTTTCCGTAAAGCGGTAATTTTTTGCCCTTTGCCATCGCAAATGCCATTAATGGTTATTCAATTGAGGCTGGCAATATGCGGAATTGTGGGCCGATATTCAAACGAATGCATACGTATCCCGAACCGCCGTTTTAATACCCGGTCGGAAACTATATTTGCGTAATTTTGTTCCTTTACTGAATCAATTTCTATTATGCTGAAGCAAATACCGAAAAACGTACATATCTATCTGGAGTCGAATCCTAATCCAAACTCACTGAAATTTGTGGTGAACGACATACTTGTCCCTGAAGGACTAAGCTTCGATTTCCCCGATAAGGAGAGCTCCGGCATTTCACCCCTGGCGTCGGAGTTGTTTGAATACGATTTTGTCGACCGGGTATTCTATGCCAGCAATTTTGTCACCGTTACCAAAAAAGCCGACGTCGAATGGATCGAAATCCAGAATACGATCAAGGAACACATCAGGAAGTACCTCGAAGCAGGTAGATTCATCATAGAACAGGAGTCTCCGGAAGCACCCGCCGAAGAAGAGACCGAGAGCATCAAGAAAATTAAGGCTATACTCGATGAATATATTCGTCCGGCCGTGGAGCAGGATGGAGGCGCAATAACATATCACTCGTTTCAGGATGGTATTGTTCGCGTGAAACTCCAGGGTTCCTGTAGTGGCTGTCCTTCCTCGACTATAACACTAAAGGCTGGGATCGAAAACCTGTTTGTCCGAATGATGCCGGATGAGGTTCGCGGCGTAGAAGCAATCGCCGGATAATCTCACTAAATGCCCGCCTCCGCGCGGGCTTTGTGTTCATGTACCATGCTGGCAGCGGTTTTTTTTATCTTTATCCGTACGGTAACCAGGGGAATGACCAGTTTGCGACTGTCAGTATTGATTCTTATTCTTTTCATGTTCCGGGCAGGCTTTGCCCAGCAGAAGGATACTACCGGCAATAAAATCCTCGATACAAAGGTCGCACGCGAAATTATTGGTGCCGTTACCAGGAACTCAACGGAGAAAGATGAAACCAATGTCAGAAGTGAGAACGAATACATCCCGTATCAGGGAAAGATCGTCCGCCGGATCATCATTCGAAAAGTAGGTTTCGAGAAATCCATATACGATTCATCAAAGAGCATCCGGAATCGCGTTACGAAAATAGCCAACGCACTTCACAGCGATACCCGCGAAAGGGTCATACGCGACAATCTTTTCTTCCGTGAAAACAAACCCTTAAACCCGTACCGCCTTGCCGACAATGAACGTTACCTCCGCGACCTTGACTTCATTCTCGACAGCCGAATACATGTGATCCCCATCTCCGGGAATAGCGATTCGGTGGATGTCGAGGTACTCACCCGCGACGTGTTCAGTCTGGGTGTACGCGCAAAGCTGGGAGGGGTCGATGAGTTTTCGGTCGGCATATACGACGCAAACCTCAGTGGCTATGGTCAACGTGTCCAGGCAGATTTCCTTTTTGATTCTGAACGCGATCCTTTGATTGGTAAAGGATTCCTCTATCGAAAGTCCAGTCTTGGCGGATCCTTGATAAACGTTTCTGTAGCCTATACGGAACTCGACAACGGCAGAAGCCTCGGCGAAGAAAACGAGTACGCTTACTACCTGCGCCTCGACAGGCCATTGGTTTCACCTTACTCCCGAATGGCGGGTGGAATCGAATTCAGTGAAAACTGGTCTGTTAATGTCATGAGGGCCGCCGATTCAATCTTCCGTCGATACCGCTACCTCTCGCAGGATTATTGGGTTGGCTATAACATCGGGATCAAAAACAATCCGCAGGATCGTGATCGTCACTTCATCGCATTACGCTATTCGCAGCAACACTTCAGAGATCAACCCTCACAGGAGGATCAGCTGGCGCGAAGAATATACAACGACAATCGTTTTCTGCTCGCGGAGTTCACGTTTTACAATCAGAACTTCTATAAGACAAACTACATCTACGGCTTCGGTCGTACAGAGGACGTACCGTATGGCCAGACCGTTAACATAACCGCAGGGTGGACAGAAGAACTTGGACTAAGGAGGTTCTATGCCGGTACATCTGCCGCAAGGCGAATTGTTCGTCCTACCGGAAGGTTCTACGACCTGGAAATTGGAGCCGGCACTTTTTTCAGACGTGACGTAGCCGAAGACGGTGTTATTTACGCCAAAGGATCTTACTACTCAAAACTTTATGATGTGAAACGAACACGAATGCGTCACCTTTTTCAGGCGGGATATGCGCGCGCATTTAACAACCGAGTCAGGGAATTACTTACCCTCGAGAACCAATTAAACGGGTTCAGGGCAGATAGTCTCTTTGGGTTTCAGCGTATGTTTCTGAGATCGGAAACAACGGTATTCACACCGCATCGGCTGATCGGATTTCGTATTGCGCCATTTGCTTCGCTTGAATTCGCATACCTCGAATCAAAGGAAGCGGAAGCTGATCACGTTAATCGAGACGTGTTCTGGGGGGCGACCGGTGGCGTGAGAATCAGAAATGAAAACCTGATCTTCGGTACCGTCGAGTTCAGAGGATTGTTTTATCCGAAAGTCGTTCCTGGTGTTGAACGTCTTGGTTTTATCGTCACAACAAGACTTCGCATCAAGTACAGTGGGGTTTTTGTGCGACCGCCTTCCTTTGTAACCTTCAACTAATTGTGGTCTTTCCTGAAATCAATATTCATGCCTTCAAGCCAGGCGTACAAGGCTTGCTTCTCTTCGTCTGTCACGGCAGCGTGTGGATGTAACCACGTGTATGACCGCAGCGGCATCGATGCATTTTCAACGACCTCGCCGAGTTCCTCGAGTTTGTGATTGGCTTTGTTTGGTGCGTAGTTCTTGAATTCGGAGAAGTTCAGCTCAGCCTTTCCCTCGCGGATATGGTCTGCAAGCCACCACGCAATCGGCTGGAAATTGAAATACCAGGGATAATTGGTGTTGTTGCTGTGGCAATCGTAGCATTTTTTGATTAGCATGTTGTGCACGTCATCGGGGATGGTGTAAGTCCTTGAGATATCATCGTTAGTGATGATTTCAGTGCTTTGGTTCTTTGCTGGTCTGATAAACTGTATCAGAACGAGAACTACGGCCAGGACTATAAGTATTTTTCTGATCATGGTAGATAAGAAGTTAAAATAGCGAAATGCCGGGAATAATTATACTAGCGGACCTGGATTCCCTCCAACGGGCTTTGTTTGCCAGTTGAATTTTACCGAAAGAAGCCTGATCGAGAATGCCGCGAGCGTCGCAACCACCGCCGAAATTGTTTCATTCACGGGGGTCAGTGTGGTAAGTCCCACAAAAATACCACACGCAATAATTGCCGCTCCGGCATAGTATTGCCCGGGTTTGAAGATTATCGGTTCCTCGCGAATCAGGACGTCCCTGATCAAACCGGCTCCGGTTGCGTTAAAAACACCCACCAATACCGCGGCCAATGGAACGAGATTGGCCTGGAGTGCCGCTTGTGCTCCAACGACCCCGTAAGCTCCAAGACCAAGGGCGTCAACAATCAGCGTTGTTCTTCTGAGTTTACTGAACCGGGAATGAAACACCATGGCAAGAATGAATGCCACTATAACGACAAGCATATAACGCGAGTCCTGCACAGCCTTTGGAGGTCCGGCCTGAATAAATATTGCATCACGGATCAATCCGCCTCCGAGTCCGGATACAAATGCAAGTACGAGAGCGCCAATGAAATCATATTGTTTCCGGATTGCGGACAGGGCGCCAGCCCCGGCAAACATGAAAACAGCAAAGAAATCAAAAATGGTGAAGGTGGTCGAGAAGTCTAGCTGATGGATCAGCTGCGGCATTTGTTCCATAGGGTGTATTGCAATTTGTTCAATACAAGCGCAAAGGACGACTTTTTGTTCCATATAGTAAATGACGGAAAGGGTAGCCGTGTAAGACAGACTGTAAGGTTTACGCCGGCGGAATCGATTGTCCTTTGTATATTTACTAATCAAGCCCTAACCGCATGAGGAGAATTTTTGTTATCACCAGCGTTCTGGTGACCGCCCTGTTGATTTATTGGTCAACCTATTGGATTGATATCCTGTTCCTGTTCGCGATCGTCGGTCCGCTTATCGTTATGGGGATCGTCGACATGGTTCAGAAACGACAATCCATCCGAAGAAACTTCCCCGTTCTGGGCCGCCTGCGATACGTCTTCGAAGATATGCGTCCCAAGATCCAACAATATTTCGTGGAAAATGATACCGACGGTGCGCCTATTAATCGGATTGACAGGTCGGTGATCTACCAAAGAGCAAAGAAACAAATCGACACGACGCCGTTTGGAACCCAGCTGAACGTTTATGCAGAAGGGTATGAATGGATGAGTCACTCGGTTGCACCGCTGGATTTCCACACGCTTGACCACCACCCCAGGGTGAGAATTGGCAACAAAGATTGCAAGCAACCCTATGATGCAAGTATTCTGAATATTTCCGCAATGAGTTTTGGGTCGCTGAGCGGTAACGCTGTGGAAGCGCTGAATGCCGGCGCAAAGATTGGCAACTTCGCCCACAATACCGGCGAGGGCTCAATAAGCCCGCACCATACGCTTAATGGAGGTGATCTGATCTGGCAAATCGGGACTGGTTATTTCGGTGCGCGTGATGAGCAAGGCAACTTTTCAGCGGATGCTTTTGCGCGCAATGCAACCCGGCAGGAAGTGAAGATGATTGAAGTCAAGCTGTCTCAGGGCGCAAAACCAGGTCATGGCGGAATTCTGCCAGGTAAGAAGAACACGCCGGAGATTGCAGCCATCAGGTTGGTGAAACCATATACAACGGTTTTCTCGCCGCCATTCCATAGTGCGTTTAATTCGCCACGCGGTTTAATTCTGTTCCTACAGAAACTTCGCGAGCTTTCCGGCGGAAAACCGGTTGGTTTCAAGATATGTATCGGAAGGAAGAGCGAATTCATTTCCATTTGCAAGGCGATGGTGGAACTGGATATTTATCCCGATTTCATAACTGTTGACGGCGGTGAAGGCGGTACTGGTGCCGCGCCGCCCGAGTTTTCAAATTTTGTTGGAATGCCCCTGCTGGATGCGATCGCGTTTGTCGATAACATACTGCGGGGATTTAACATCCGCCATCATATCAAGATCGACTGTGCCGGCAAGATTCTCACCGGGTTCCACATGGTTCGTGCAATTGCACTGGGTGCCGATCTGTGTAACAGCGCGCGCGCTATGATGATGGCCCTGGGGTGTATTCAGGCTCTTGAATGTAACAAGAATAGTTGTCCCGCTGGCGTCGCGACTCAGGATCCTTCGCTGACAAAAGGACTGGTAGTCGACGACAAGAAGGTGCGTGTGGCAAACTTTCATAAGCATACAGTGGAAAGTTTTGTTGAATTGCTTGCAGCTGCAGGTATCGACAATCCACGTAAACTCAACCGCCATCAAATCAGTCGTCGCGTGTTCATGAATGAAGTGCGAACGCTTGAAGAAATTTATCCGTCCGTTCCCCTTGGTGCAATGCTGAATGGTCAGATGCCGGAACGGTATGCGAGATCCTTCGAAGCAGCCAGCGCCGATGTATTTTGACTGTAGACCGTACGTTGATTTTGGCCGGCTTGATACAATCAGTTGGAATCAATTAATTTCCTGCAGCAGATTGTTGTCGAAGAACTTCATAAATGGCCACACCCGCGGCTACGGAAACATTAAGGGAACCGATCCTGCCTCGCATAGGAATTTTTGCAAGATCATCAGCTTCGCGTAACAGGCCGTCGGAAATACCATCTTCTTCCGACCCAAGAATGAGTGCTATCGGTCCCTTCAGATTTACGCGATAAATTTCTTGCGGTGTCTTCTCAGTGCAGGCGATGATTCGCATTCCGCTGTCGCGGAGGTAGCGGACGGTCTGCACAAGGTCGCGCTCGCGGCAAACGGGTACGTGATTCAATGCTCCCGCAGAAGTCTTCATCGCGTCGCTTGTAACCGGTGCGCTGCCCTTTTCCCCAATAACGATCGCATCAACTCCGGCGCATTCTGCAGTTCGTACGATCGCGCCAAAGTTTCGCACATCCGTAATCCGGTCCAGCAACAGGACGACAGGGTTACGACCTTCCGAAAAAACCTGCTGGACAATATTGTCAAGTTTGGAAAAGTTTACAGCGGAGACGAGACATATTACGCCCTGATGGTTCTTGTTGGAAAGTCGTTTGAGTTTTTCCGGTGGTACGAATGAAACCGGGATGTGTCGGCTACGCGACAATTGGATGAGTTCTTTCACGAGGTCGTTGTTCAGCCCCGATTGTACCATCACCTTTTCGATCTCTTTGCCGGCGCGAATCGCTTCCATTACGGCGCGCGTGCCGTAGATCATATCTGATTTTTCCATAAAGGTCTCAGGAGTATATTTTGTCGATGGCGCTGGCAAGCTTTTGGTCGCGGTCAGTCACCGTGTTGCCGGCATCATGAGTGGATAGGGTAATGGTAACTTTATTGTATGTATTGGTCCAGGTTGGATGATGGTCCATTTTTTCGGCGACGAGTGCAACCCGGGTCATGAATGCAAATGCCTCTGAAAAATCCCTGAAGTTAAACTCCCTGCGCAACGCGTTATCCTCATGTTTCCATTCCATAATGTTGTTGGTTACAGTGCGACTATTCCTTCAATCTTTGACGCTTTCTCGTACACCTCGATTACTGCGTCACTGGAAGGCATCATCAACTCGACGGAAACGCTCGTGTAGTTACCCTGTTTGGACAATTTATCAGAGGTGGTGTGCCTTGGAAAGAGATCTTTAACTGCCTGCTCCCTTCCGGTTGGAACAATGAACTTGAACAGATACAGCGACGGCCAGACGTAGTGTTTGTCCAGTTTTTCGCGAAACGAATTTGTCCATTGTGGGTCCATTCGACGTTATTTTCAACTCCTGCTGCCTTGCGGTCAAAATTAAAAATAAATGCCGGAATCACGGCTCAAAAAAAACGCCTTCTCTCGGGAAGGCGCTTTTGTAACGATCGTGTGATCTTTAATAGAACTTATACCGCTCGTCTTCGATTGCAGCGTGCTGCCTTATCGCTTCCCCGATATTCATGGTGCCGAAGCTGTAGGTATTTTGCTCGAGTTGTGTCTTGTACGTATCGTAAACGCTAAGCTCCGGAGCAGCTGTTTTGTTTTGCGTTTCGACGATCAAAACACCGTTTTCACCCTTGATAGGCGCAGACGTTTTTCCATTTTCAAGCGCGAAAATTGAGCCGACAACCTTAGGATCAAAACCAACTGTGGGCAATGCGTTGCTGCTTAGTCTGACATCGCTATTGCTGTAGACATTGGCGTCGTCGCCGAAAGCTTGCGCTTTTTCATCCAGCGTTGTAGCTGTAATACCTTTGAGTTTTTCGATAATCTTGTCGCCCTGCGCTTCCTTCAGAATCTGGGGCTTGATTTCGTCACGCACCGCTTCAAGTGGCTTGTATCCTTTTTCGACACCGGCAGTCATAACCGCCACGACATATTGTTCCACAACATCAAACACCTGCGAAACTTCACCACGGGATGCATCACGGTAAAGCCACTGCACAAGCTGACGCGATTCGCCGAGGGCTCCGATTCGACGGTCACCGGCAGCAATATTCTTTGCTTCCATTACGGTGTATCCATTCTCCTTTGCACGTTGTTCAAACTCTGACACACCGGAAAGCCCGGATGCGAATTCTTCAGCCTTGCGAAACGCGTCACTAAGACTCAGGTCACTTGGAAGAATCTGTTGTTCCACCAGAGCGATCTTATAAGCGCGATTTGTTTTCGGCTCAGTTACGCTCACAATGTGGTAGCCATAGTCAGTCTCCACGAGATCAGGAAGAAGTCCGGGTTTAGTCGTGGAGAAGACTGCTTTTTCAAAAGGAGCAACCATTTGTCCGGTGGAAAACCATCCGAGGTCGCCACCGGTTTGGCGCGTGCCATCAGTTCCGAACTCGCGGGCTTTTGCAGCGAAGTCGGCGCCGGCGCGTATTTCGTTAAGAATTTTGGTTGCCTGTTCACGTGCTTCACGTTTTGCAGTTTCACTTACATCGGCCGGACGAATCAAGATATGGCTCGCGCGTGCCGCAAATGTCGTATCGTCAAATATTTTTGAAATCTTGGCAACATAATACGTGTCACCATGCAGTACCGGTCCGATTACATTACCTTCTGTCAGCTGATCAGGCGTAATGAATTCAGGGAGATTACCCGGGTGGTACTGTTCAAAAGGCGCATCGCCTGTTGTGTGGTTGTATGCATATATTGAATCGTTAGCGTTGCTCTTGAAGTCTTCTGCCGCCTGGCGAAGGACATCGTGAACAGCGGCGGAGTCTTCAGCGGAAGGAAGAACGTCGAAAACGACGTACTTGAGGTCACGGACGCCATCAGTCTTGAAACGTTCCTTGTTCTTGTTATAGTAGTTCTGGTAAGCATCGTTTGAAAGCGTTACCTCCGATTCTGCAATGGCGTGATACGGGATGTACAGATAGCGCGCTTCGGCCACGTCATTTTGCAAATGGTATTCACGTTCAGCTTCTGCCTTTGTGATGTAGTTGGTCTTCAGTAAAAGGTTTTCATACTTGATCCGTTCACGTGACGGGCGAAGGTCTTTCTGGAACATGTGCCAGCTAATGTAGTCCTGCGAACCCGGACCAGCCTGGTCAACACGGTTGAGATAGTTTCCGAGTGCAGCGCGGTCAAATTGTCCCGTTTCCTGGTTTGTGAATGACTGTCTGATCCCTTCAAAAATGTTCTTTCCACTGATCATGTCAGCAACTTCGCGGTCAGTCACCATAATGCCTACCTTTTCGAATTCCGGAACAATGGCGAGGCGTGCCACCAGCATGTCCCATGCCTGCTGCCGGATACCGATCATGTGGTTTTCGTTGGGTTCGAATCCGTTCTGCATCATGAAGGTCTGAACACGCTCATCGACTGCTGCCTGAAACTCCCCTATAGAAATATCCTCACCCGCAATTTCACCTACCGAGTCTTTTCCCCAGTTAAGGATGTTTGAGTTTGCGCTGAACAAATCGCCAAGAACGAATGCTGAGATCGCGACAAAAACGAAAATCGTTACCCAGATACCCATCTTGTCGCGCAACGTGCCTAATAATGCCATAATTTATTTTTTAAAGACCGCAAATTTAACCGGTAATACGTATTTGAAAAACTAATGAATCAAAAATCCTAAACATCTGCTTTTCAGGATGGAAAGGCGCGCGCTGCGGGAAAATGTCGTCTATTTTTTCTGCTTTTTTGAAGGCTTTCCGTCCCCGGCGTCAGATCGGCGGGAGCGCTTGAGGGTATAGGCGAAAAATGCAACCAGGGCGATCATGAAAGCCCAATATCCCTGGGAAAAACCGAGTTTTATGCTTTGGTCGACGCCGATGATCAAAAATGCAAGGGTGAGACCCAATAAGAGAATGTGGCCAAGTTTCATGGTTATTCGTCGACCTGAATCCGGCCGGACAGCTTCGTAATCGTGTATTCAGAGAGATCTTCTTTGGCGTCAAGCCCTTCCCCGTAGATGACGTCACCCTGCTGCTTGATGGTGACGAATTTGTCTGTAAAGATCCTTTTCTCACCGGGCTTCCAGAACAGTTCCTCAGTATTGAGCTGCTCGTTTTGCTGAAGATTTTTTACTTCCACGTTACCACGGCCGCGCCACTGGTTTTCGGTTTTGAAGTAGTATGCATGATTGGCCTTCAGGGTGGATTCGAGTCTTCCGGCTTCATCAAAAAATTCCATGTAGACGCCATTGGGTAATTCCTGATCGCCGCTCTTGAATTCGTGAAGCAGTGGCGCCGCCATCTTGATCTTTACCTGATCCTTGTCGCTGTAATAGAATTCTACATCCTCAGCCTCACGAACCGGACCTGTGTATTCAATGGGTTCTTCAACATCGCTCTTGCCACAGCCCCAGAGAGTCAGGATCAGTACAGGTATGGTTAACAGGTTCTTCATTGCAAAAACAAAAAAGGCCATAGCGAACTATGGCCTTTCAATATAGTGGATTTCTTTAGTCCCTTGTTCTGATCGTTGTGGATTCGTTAATCCAGCAGTTCACAGTTACCGATGAGCCGGCCTGAATATTTTCCGTGAAGATCTCTTCCTTGGAGGGGAAGTTCTCCTTGGCAACAGCCATCTTTTTGGAATCGCCTGCTTTTGCGTAGTAGTCGTACGCGATCAGGAATACCAGGCGATCCTGAACCTTGCTTACTTTCTTACTGCAAGCTTCAAAGCTTCCGTAGTACAGGTCACCAATTCTCTCGTAAGCCTGCTTCGCAACCGAAGCGTCTGCTGCAGCAGCCTGACGGAACAGATCGCGGGCTTCATTACGCTGACCTTTTTCTGCAGCCAGCGAGCCAAGATAGAGCAGGATTTCTCCTTTGTCCGAACCTTCCGAACAGATTTGGAGCGCTTCTTTCAGATACTTCTCTGCCTCTGCCTGTTGCTTCTTCGACAGGTAAATTATACCAAGGTTTTTCGCAAGACCGCAGTTCTTTTCTTCAGGTGACTGAGACTTGTGTACGGCTACAGCAGCTTCGAGCCATGCCGGATCATCAGTACACTTGTCTTTCAGCATGAACGTAAAGATCTTTTTCGCCAGATCGATGTCGTTGGGATTTGCCTTGAACTTGGGAACCCAGTTCTTCCGAACGAAATCGCAGTTGATATTGGGCAAAGTGGCGATGAGCAACTTCTCAAGTTCCTCTTTCATCTTGTTGTACTTGTCCACTGACTTGCCTTCGCTCTGCGCTTTCTTGATCCAGGCATCGACTATTACTTCAAACTTGTCGTAATACTCCAACACTTTTTCCTCGGTGATCTTTTTATTCAGAAAATTCAGACGCACCACATGAAAGTAAGGGATAATCGTCGACTCAAGGATGTCATTTCCGTTCAATTCCAGGGCTTTGTCAAGTATCTGAAGAGTTTCTACAGGTTTTGTATTCGCGTTATGCTTTACAAATGACAGTGCTTTGCGATTGGTCACGTTGGCTTCATCGCCGCAGGTCTTCATTCGCATGTCGTAAATAAGCATCAGCGAATCCACATAGTGTTGCTTTTTTGCAGGATCTTTCTCGAGCGTAGCGAGTTTGTCAAAAAGCTCAATACCCTGGATGTACAGGCTGATGTGGTGATTTGGCACGTTTGTCAGCATCCAGTTAAAGGGCTTAACGGCTTTTTTCAACTCTGCCTGTTGTCCTGTACGAATAGCATCCTCATACAACACTTTGCTTTCCTCAGCTTTTGCTTTCATTTCAGGACTTTCCGGCCACACAATGTCCCTGCACTGTGAATAGGCATTTCCGCCTATCAATGCGAAGAGAACGAACAAGGCGCCAGCCAGAATAGATTTTTGTTTTTGTCGTTTCATTCTTAATCAAACTTTCTTTGTATGAACCATTTATCGTTAAAGGTGATCCCGAAGTATACCTTAAAGTAGGTTTCCTCGAAAATATTTTCTCCCCGATCACCCCGCTTTCCTACTTTAAAGGCCATATCGAGGCTTGAACGGTTTGCTGGAATGGAAAAGCCAAAATTAATGCCAAAATCGTTTACTTGGTTGCCATTTACAATAAATGGGTATTTTTCGTAGTTAACCCCCAATCTGTAGGTCATTCGCTTCAACAGATTGTCGTCATAAGGATCAGGGGTTAATTCACCGCCCAAAGCTACGCGCCAGTTCTCACCAAGGCCCTCATCGTCCTGGACGACGCTTTCAAACGTGCTCCAGTCCTGATAGTTGAATTCCGTCCCTATGAGCCACCGATTGATACGATAATAGGAAACTCCTACAGTCAACGAACCTGGAATACGCATCGATCCGCCACGACTAAACAAAGTATCACCTTCTATCGCTACTGGTCGACCAGGGATGAACCGTAGTACTTCTGCTCTGCGCGAAGCATTGAGTCGCGCCACAGGACTGTAGGTCGCGCCAATCTGATAACCGTAGTTTTTCCGAAGCGTATCGCCATAAGAAATACCAAATGTGAATTTGAAATCTTTAACTGACGTCTTTTCTTTTACTTCAGTAAAAAAATTTGGGGCCTGAGTGTCGCGGTTAATGAACTGGTTCTGATATGAAGTCTCAAGAGGTCCGAATACATATGCTGCCTTGATACCTACGGAGAGGTTTTTCGCAATTGTCACACCATTCGACCAATAAAACTGGTTCAATCCCCCACTGCCCGATTCTATGATAGCTACTGAGTCTTGAAGATCACCAGCCCCATCGATTGCCCGTTCGATATACGCCAGATTGTAATTGACAGTACTGTATGGCATAAGACCCACAGCGGTTGACCACCTTGTGCGATATGGGTTTCGGGTGATCGGTTTGACAGGGAACGCTGTGGCCAGGTAGTTCAGGTTTCCCCCAAGGCCCTTCTCGTTGCCATCAGCTC
This sequence comes from Bacteroidota bacterium, assembly GCA_023428695.1. Classification (GTDB taxonomy): domain Bacteria; phylum Bacteroidota; class Bacteroidia; order Cytophagales; family Cyclobacteriaceae; genus Ohtaekwangia. Next base: position 268,819 of record JAEYWY010000017.1, on the reverse strand, counting down.
CGATGACCTTCTTAGATTCACCGACAAGACCAGCCTGAAAGACGGTGTTCAGGTTATAGACCAGGAGGGCCGGGTTCTGGTTGTTGATGTACCAATATTGTGGCTGGCTTACGCCCATTCCACCCATTCCCTGATTTTGAATCAGATAATCTCCATAGATATCACCAATGCCATATGTGCTGAACGGGGATCGTACTGCCTGACCGAACAGGGGCGCCGAGAACATCAAGAGAATTGAAAAAACTGTGAGTAACTTCTTAGAGATTGGCATTATGTGATAAAATACGGTTAAGACCCACGAGCACCAGTTCAGGGCTCGCAAATATGGAGGCTTTCAGTTTGTTTTCAAAAAAGGCGGCGTCTCCGCCGGTCAAAATGACATGTAAATCGGGATATTTATCGCGGTAGCGTGCAATCGCCCCGTCAATTTCATCCACCATGCCCCAAAATGCGCCGCTTTGCATACAGGAAATGGTCGAGTCGCCCGTCAATTCGGGATTGGTTTCCGGCTCCACTAACGGCAATCTCGCGGTAAACGTATGCATAGCCCGCAATCGCATTGAAAGCCCGGGTGAGATCGCTCCGCCCAAATACGCTCCTGAGCTGTCCACGAATTCGTAGGTAATGCATGTTCCGGCATCGATGACCAGCGAGTTACCGTACGGAAACAAATGCCAGGCTCCGCACGCGGCGGCAATCCTGTCCATACCCAGCGTTTCAGCCGATGCATACTTGTTCTTCAAGGGTAAGGGTGTCGCGGGCGTTAACATCACCACCTCCGGGAAACCCCGTAGCGCGTTGGGCAATTCCTTTATCGCGGTATTCACAGAACTTACGATGATCCTGCCGCCGGAAAAGTTTGCCAGGAACGCAAGAACATCTTCGGTTTTTCCGAAGGCGATTCGCTCCTTCAAAACATCGTCTTCAAAAATGCCTATTTTGGCGGACGTGTTGCCGTGATCAAGAACAACATTCATGTGCATTGTGTGCTTGCCCGTATGCATAACGGAGGGACAAAAGTATGAAGAACAGGTTTAATGTAATTGGGCTCATGTCAGGAACTTCGCTTGATGGTCTTGACCTCGCATATTCGGAGTTCCGGCTCCGCGAAAATGGCTGGAGATTCTCGATAAAAAAGGCGGAAACTGTCCCCTATTCCACAAAGTGGCGTGAAAAACTCGCTAACGCTCACATCCTTGACGCTGCTGAACTTGTTTCCCTTCATTGCGCCTACGGAAAACTCCTCGGCCAATTGGTTGCTGACTTCATTTCGCGTCATCGATTATCAAAACCTCTCTTCATTGCCTCGCATGGACACACTGTGTTTCACCAGCCACACAGAGGTTTTACATTTCAGCTTGGTGATCCAAGTGCAATCCACGCCGCGACGGCATTACCAGTGATTGCTGATTTCCGTTCGCTTGATGTCGCCCTTGGCGGGCAGGGCGCACCGCTGGTTCCGATAGGTGATCATCTGCTTTTCAACGACTATGATGTCTGCCTGAACCTTGGCGGAATTGCGAATCTTTCACGGGCCAAAGGGAGGAAAAGAGAAGCATTTGATATCTGCTTCTGCAACATGAGTTTGAATTATCTGATGAATTTTAAAGGCAAACCCTACGATAACCGGGGCGAAACCGCTTCGAAGGGCATAATAAATAATCAAATGCTTGACGCGCTCCGGCGGATATATAAACCGTTGCGAAAGAAACGCCCGTCACTCGGACGCGAGATATTTGAGGAAGCAATCAAGCCTTTGCTTGATGATCAAAACATATCTGTTGAAGATAAACTGGCCACGTGCGTCGAAAGTACGGCCGAGGAAATTGTTGCCGCGGTTTCTGAACAAAAGGCGAATTCGATGCTCTGCACAGGAGGAGGGGCATTCAATTCATTTTTACTGTCGCGCATGCTCGACAAACTCGGCGACCGCACTGCTATCGTGGTACCGGATGATGATATCGTCAAGTTTAAGGAAGCACTGGTATTCGGCTTTTTGGGAGTCCTGCGATTTGCAGGGAAAAACAATTGCCTTGCAAGCGTCACTGGCGCAGAACGCGATTCAAGCGGTGGAGTTATGATTGGATTACATTGCTGAGATGAAAGACCTACTGGAGAAGTTCGAAAGCAAAAGACCTGAGATCGTCTTTGAATGGAAGGACAAGGAAACTGAGGCCGAGGGGTGGGTAGTAATTAATTCACTTCGCGGGGGTGCGTCCGGCGGCGGCACACGCATGCGCAAAGGCCTTGACAAGCGTGAGGTTGAATCGCTGGCAAAAACCATGGAAGTAAAATTCACGGTATCGGGTCCACCTATAGGCGGTGCCAAGTCCGGAATTAACTTCGATCCTGAAGACCCCCGCAAACAAGGTGTGCTGCAAAGATGGTACGCTGCTGTGATGCCACTTCTGAAATACTACTATGGCACAGGTGGGGACCTCAACGTGGACGAAATCCACGAAGTCATTCCTGTTACCGAAGACGTTGGAATATGGCATCCCCAGGAAGGTGTTTTTACAGGACATTTCAGGCCGTCTGAACCGCAGAAGGTAAACCGTATCGGGCAGTTGCGCCAGGGGGTTGTGAAAGTGATCGAAGACGAGCGGTTCGTACCGTCACTCAACCGCAAATATCGTATAGCAGACTTTTGTACAGGTTACGGTGTTGCTGAATCGGTGAGGCATTACTATGACCTTTGGGGCGGATCACTGGAAGGGAAACGTGTTGTCGTACAGGGCTGGGGCAACGTAGGGGCTGCTGCCGGATATTATCTTTCACGAGCAGGTGCAAAGATCGTTGGAATAGTCTCCCACGATGGCGGCCTTATCAATCAAAAAGGATTTACACCGGCCGAAGTTGAAACATTGGTGCTAAACCGCCGCAACAACAAACTTGTCTCCCCTGATCTGATCCCGTTTTACATTGCAGATGAGAAGATTTGGGATCTTGACTTCGAGATATTTATTCCCGCGGCGGCGTCACGACTAATCACGCGAAGCCACGTCGATCGGATGCTGAATACCAAACTTGAGGTCATCGCCTGTGGTGCAAATGTTCCTTTCGCTGACCCGGAAATATTCTTTGGACCGATTGGCCTCTTTGCGGATCAACAGTTTTCGGTAATACCGGATTTCATTGCCAACTGTGGGATGGCGAGGGTCTTCGCCTATTTTATGGAAAGCGAAGTGAGTATGGATGATCAGGCAATCTTCCACGATATCTCAGACACTATTCGGAAAGCCCTTGTCAAAAGCAATGAAGCGAATCCTGCACGAACGGGAATTGCACAAAAATCACTTGAGATTGCGCTGAAGCAACTCGTGGACTGATCAGGGTTTTTCGTTGATTTCGTTCAGAAGTCGGAGTTCAACAATCTCAGGGAGTGTGCGGTTCATCTTGATGATCTTCACCGCGTAGTTGTCAATCGTGAACTCTTCGGTTTCCTTCAGGTCCGATGATTTTAGCATCAGCAGGAGACCCGCAAGTGTTTCGTAATCTTCCGACTCCGGCAGAGGTACATCAAGCGATTTGTTGATATCGTGTATGGATGACGTTGCGATGATGCGATACGTATCACCGCTTTGCGTCACGATCTGCGCTTCCTGGTCGTGTTCATCCTGAATTTCACCCACGAGTTCTTCAAGGATATCTTCCAGGGTAACAATACCGATAGTACCACCATATTCGCTGATGACGACCGCCATCTGGACCTTCTTTTTCTGAAACTCGCGCAAAAGGTGATCGATCGGTTTATTTTCGGTTACGGTGTATGGTGGATGGGCGATTTCAAGCAGCGTATTGTTTGTCTTGTTGATATAATGCTGAACGATGTCCTTTGAATGGACAATACCTTTTATTTCGTCAAGACTTTTGTCAAACAACGGATAGCGTGAATACCCTTCCTTCAGCATGATTTGAATCGCTTCGGAAAGGGATGCGTTATAGTTCATACCGGAAATCTTGATCCGTGGCACCATCACCTGCTTGACGATCCGGTCATCAAAGTCAAAAACATTTTGAATCAATTCTCTTTCGCTGCTCTCGATGGCACCGCCCTCCTCGCTTTCGGCGATAATGAGTCGAAGTTCTTCTTCGGAGTGAATTTCACCTTCGCTTACGGGTTTGATACCAAACATCTTGAGGATGAGGTTCGCAAATCCATTCAGCAGTGAAATGAAAGGCTTAAATAGGAAATAAAAGATCCGCAAGGGAATTGATACGGTAAGCGTTGTTGACGTCGGATAACGGATTGCAATTGATTTTGGCGCAAGTTCTCCAAAAACGATGTGGAGGATAGTCAGTGTAATGAAGGCAACCGGCAGCGCGATTTTATGGGCAATTTGTTCAGTAACCGGAATGTCAATTGCCTCCATGAGATTCAGGATCAGTACGGATACAACACCCTCACCGACCCATCCGAGACCAAGACTTGCGAGCGTTATTCCAAGTTGTGTGGCTGCCAGAAAGCCGTCAAGGTTGTCGATTATGACCTCTGCGGCCTTTTTTGAATTTGTACCGGCCTGGAGGGCTATTTTGGAGGACCGGACCTTAACGATGGCGAATTCCGCCGCAACAAAAAATCCGTTCAGAAAAACCAAAAACAGCGTCAGAAAAATATCAAATGCCATAAATGCACCTCCAAGAAAGGCAAAATTAACCGTATACGATATACCTTTTCAAGATATTTCCGAAAGTTACGCCAAAGCGGCTTCCTTCCGCCTGAGTTGAATTAACCGTGCATTGCGGCCGAAATAAGCAGATATGTGCCGGCGCCGGCCAGGTAGCCCATCATGGCCAACAAGCTGACGCGTTTCAGATACCAGATGAAGTCGATTTTTTCCATCCCCATGGCTGCAACACCCGCAGCGGAGCCGATTACGAGCAAGCTGCCTCCGGTTCCGGCGCAATACGCGAGGTACTCCCAGATCAGGTGGTCCTGGGGATAGGTTTCAATACTGTACATACCCATGCTTGCGGCCACGAGCGGCACATTGTCGACGATGGAAGAAAGAACGCCTATAAGGGTGATAATGATTCGGTTGTCACCTAATGTGTGATTCAGCCAGTTCGCGAAACTTCCCAACGTACCCATCGACTGCAGCGACCCCACGGCAAGTAATATTCCGAGGAAGAACAACACGCTGGGCATGTCTATTCGTGAAAGGGCATGCGCTGCGGTATAGTTCCTCTTAATGCTCTCGTCAAGATCCGGATTTATGAGTTCTGAGACGATCCACAGAACGCCAAGACCAAGCATCATTCCGAGGTAGGGTGGAAGATGAGTCAGTGTTTTGAAAACAGGGACCGAGACCAGGGCAGTCACACCGAGGAAAAGCATCAGGTTGCCACTGGTGACCTGCGCGTCCTCATGTCCTGCGGGTCTTGTTTCATGGCGTTCGCCAAGCGTTCCTTTCAATGTAAAAGTCAGGTAGATCAGCGGAACCAGCATACATACAACACTGGGAACTATCGTCGCCTTGATGATGCCGGCGGCAGAAATCTGTCCGCCTATCCATAGCATGGTCGTTGTAACGTCACCGATAGGCGACCACGCACCACCTGCATTTGCAGCCACGATGATCATACCGGCGAAGAAGAGCCTCATCTCCTTATTGGGAATCAACTTCCGCACGAGGCTCACCATCACGATAGTCGTCGTAAGATTGTCGAGTACGGAGGAAAGGAAGAATGTAACGATACAAACAATCCAAAGCAGTTTCACCGGGCTGTCGGTGTTGATACGATCTGTTACGAATTTGAAACCGCGGTGCGCATCGACGAGTTCAACAATCGTCATGGCGCCCATCAGAAAGAACAGGATCTGAGCAATCTCATTCAGATGGTGGCCCAGCGATTCGATTACGTATTCCGCGTGGATCTCGGCACCGCTTAGAGCGCTAAAGTCGGCAACATTCCGCTTCAGTCCCTCAATGAAGGCCTGATAGTGGTGGGACTCCAACAGATTGGACGTAGGATCTGACAAGACGAACAAGGTCCAGCACAAAACCCCTGTTACCAATGCACTTGCCGACTTGTTTATTTTGATTGGATGTTCCAGGGCGATGCAAAGGTACCCGAGAACAAAAATTACGATTATCAGAACCTCCATGGTAATCAAAAAATGGCACTGCGTCCCGCCAACGGAGGACTGGCCGGGCGCAATATAAAGGTTAATTGTCCGCCGGGAAAGGACGAATGCAAAACGTGCCGAAAATTCCGGAGCGCCTGGAGTTAGCCAAGGCCAAAAAGACCGGCATTCAGGTCGTTAAGGGCTTTTTCCTTGTATTTCCTTTCTACAAGTACGGAGACGTTATTGGCGCTGCCGCCACATGACACCATCCTTACCGGGATATCGGCAAGTGATTGAAATATCTCGTTCAGGACGCCCTCTTTTTGCGTGATCTTGTTTCCTACGATACAAATTATCGTTTGATCCTTGTCGACTTCGATTACGCCGAACTTTCTGAGTTCTTCTTCAATCGAGGGCAGGTGTGTGTTGTTGTCAATCGTCAGTGACACCGCTACCTCCGACGTAGTGATCATGTCGATCGAAGTCCGATGATTCTCGAACACTTCGAAGACACGTCGCAGAAAGCCATACGCCATCAGCATTCGCGATGATTTGATCTTGATAGCCGTGATGCCATCTTTTGCAGCAATTGCCTTGAACGAACCTTCTGTTTGTTTATCAGTGATGATCGTTCCCGGAGCCGACTCATCCATGGTGTTCTTTAGTCTAACCGGGACGTTGTATTTCTGGGCAGGAACAATCGTCGATGGGTGAAGGATCTTCGCACCGAAGTATGCGAGCTCGGAAGCCTCGTCGAACGTGAGTTCTGAGATAGGCACAGTCTTCTTTACCACGCGTGGATCATTGTTGTGCATCCCGTCGATGTCGGTCCAGATCTGGATTTCTTCTGCCTTGACGGCGGCACCGATCAACGATGCCGTGTAATCGCTTCCGCCGCGCTTGAGATTATCAATCTCGTTCCGATGGTTTCTGCATATATATCCCTGGGTGATTATGATTTCGACGTTGGTAAACGACGTAATCAACGGCTTGATACGCGCAGCGATTTTTTCAAGTTCCGGTTCTTCGTTTTCGTCAATAGACATGAAGTACAGCGCGGGCAGTAGACGAGCGTTGATTTTACGTTCCTGCAGATGTTGGTAAAAAAGCTCTGTTGAAATGAGTTCGCCCTGCGCCAGGAGCTCGCGGTAACTCTTTTGATCGAATTGCCCGGCTGCGAGTAACCTGATGAAGATGAAAAACCGGCTCACAATTTCCTGTCCGATTGCCTTGAAAGCCTCGGATGAATACAACTCGGCAACGAAAGCCAGATAGTGTTTTTCAAGCCCGCTTATTTCATCTTCGGCCTTTGCGTGCTGGCCAAGAAGTAATTGTTCGCCGATGGAAACAAGCGTGTTCGTTGTCCCGGACAATGCGGACAACACAACGATCTTTTTGCCGGGCGTTTTCGTAACAAGCTCACCAATCTTTTTCATGCGCTCCGGTTTCCCGACCGACGTTCCGCCGAATTTTAATACCATCATAGCAAGTCAATTTTCAAAGGCGGGCAAATATAGTGATCAAAAAAGTATCAGAGTGAGAACCAATCGATTAAAAATATCTGAAGCCCTTTGCTAAGGAATGTTAGTGAGTCGTCCGACTAAAACGCCACAAAAAAGAAGGGGCTCTTTCACAGGAGCCCCTCTGCATTACTACAAGTCAAAAGGTTATTTCTTATTGTCGTTTACCTCTTCGTATTCAACGTCGGAGACATTATCCGAAGGTCCGCCTTCATTGGTCGGTCCGCTGGTTGTTCCGGCGTTAGCAGTATTGGATGATTGATAAATTTCAGTTGCGGCATTCTGCCAAGCAGAATTCAGTTCATTCATCGCACTATCAATTCCCGCTACGTCCTGGCTCTTGTGTGCAGCTTTTAGTTTATCAAGTGCAGCATTTATCGCCGACTTGTTGCCATCGCTGAGCTTTTCTCCGTACTCTTTCATCTGCTTTTCCGTTTGGAAAATCAGTGAATCGGCCTGATTGATTTTCTCGATTTTCTCCTTGGCTCTCTTGTCTTCATCGGCATGTGCCTGAGCCTCCTGCTTCATCTTCTGGATTTCAGCATCGGTCAGCCCGGACGAAGCTTCGATGCGAATCTTTTGCTCCTTGCCGGTGCCTTTGTCTTTCGCCGACACGTGAAGGATACCGTTTGCATCGATGTCGAATGTTACTTCGATCTGAGGAATGCCCCGCGGAGCCGGCGGAATTCCATCGAGGTGGAATCTTCCAATAGTCCGATTGTCTTTTGCCATGGGGCGTTCACCCTGAAGCACGTGTATTTCCACCGAAGGCTGATTGTCCGCAGCCGTTGAGAATACTTCTGATTTCTTCGACGGAATGGTTGTGTTCGATTCAATAAGTTTCGTGAACACACCACCAAGTGTCTCGATACCGAGAGAGAGCGGAGTGACGTCGAGAAGCAATACATCTTTAACTTCTCCGGTCAGCACACCACCCTGAATCGCTGCACCAATTGCTACGACTTCATCCGGGTTGACGCCCTTGGAAGGTTTTTTTCCAAAGAACTTCTCAACTTCCTCCTGGATTCTGGGTATGCGGGTGGAACCACCAACAAGGATTACTTCATTGATTTCCGAAACGCTTACTCCGGCGTCCTGGACTGCCTTGCGGCAAGGATCAAGCGTTCTTCTTACGAGATCATCAACGAGTTGCTCAAACTTGGCACGAGTGAGTTTCTTAACAAGGTGTTTCGGAACGCCGTCAACGGACGTGATATACGGCAGGTTGACTTCTGTTTCCATGCTGCTCGACAACTCGATCTTTGCTTTTTCGGCAGCCTCTTTCAAACGTTGAAGGGCCATAGGGTCTTTGCGGAGATCCTGCCCTTCTTCGCGCTGAAACTCATCGGCGAGCCAGTTCATGATCCGAAGATCGAAGTCGTCACCACCTAGGTGTACGTCACCGTTGGTTGACTTCACTTCGAATACGCCATCGCCAAGTTCAAGGATTGAAATATCGAACGTACCACCACCGAGATCGTACACAGCAATACGCATGTCGCTGTGCTTCTTGTCAAGTCCGTATGCAAGCGCAGCTGCTGTTGGTTCGTTGATGATACGTTTCACATCCAGACCTGCAATCTGGCCGGCTTCTTTCGTGGCCTGACGTTCGGCGTCGTTAAAGTATGCGGGGACGGTGATAACCGCTTCAGAAATCGTGGTACCGAGATAATCTTCTGCGGTAGACTTCATTTTCTGAAGGATCATCGCGGATATTTCCTGTGGTGTGTAAAGGCGATCTCCGATCCGAACGCGTACAGTATTATTATTTCCGGCTTCGACCTGATACGAAACCATCTTTTTCTCTTCGTTGACTTCATCAAACTTCTTTCCCATGAAGCGTTTGATGGATTGAACGGTGTTCTGGGGGTTGGTAATAGCCTGACGTTTAGCCGGATCACCCACCTTGCGCTCACCTTTGCCATTATCTAAAAAGCCAACAATTGAAGGTGTCGTTCTGCGGCCTTCGCTGTTGGCAATCACCACTGGTTCGCTGCCCTCCATTACGGCTACGCACGAGTTGGTGGTTCCTAAGTCTATTCCAATAATTTTTCCCATGATGTTTCTGATATTTTTTCCCTATAAGCTACCCTCGTTCTTCAATGCTTGTGCCAAGCACGGTTTTGGCCCGAAATGGTGACATATTGACAGAAAATTCGCGCCATCGGCTTCATAGCTCGCCTACCCGTCACCAAACCTGTTCTCGTCCGATCCAAAACCGCCTCCCCGGCGCTTGCGGATCTGTCGCTATTGCGACCACGAGGTCGGCGTGCGGTCCCATCGATGCTCCTTCAGCTTCTCCAGCAAATTCTTGTGAAGCCTTCTTCCGTCACTGCACGCAATGTTGTGTTCAACATGCCTGAGTTTGCGCATGCCCGGAATCACTGTATGAACATCCGGATTCGAGAGTATGAAACGAAGTGCGAGTTCCGGCATCGTCAGTCCGCCTGGAATAAGTGGCCGAAGTGCCTCGGCGTGATCAACGCTTGCGTTCAGGTTTTCCGGAACAAAATAAGTCGACCGCCAGTCATCCTTAGGAAAGACCGTGGCTTTGGTGAGCGTACCCGTCAACGTCCCTTCATCAAAGGGAACCCGGGCGATCACGCCAATGTCAAGTTTTCTGCACAAGGGGAATAACTTGTCTTCCGGGGCCTGATCGAAGATGTTGTAAATCACCTGAACGGAATCGATGAGTCCTGTTTGGAGTGTATCCAGTACGTTGTCGGGCTCCCACCGGTTCACACTGATGCCAAAATGCCGGACCTTGCCTTGCTGTTTAAGTTTGATTATAGCTTCTTTCCATTCATCGCGATTTGCCCACGCATCTTCCCACACGTGAAACTGCTGCAATGCAATGGTCTCGACGCCGAGGTTCTTCAAGCTTTTTTCGGTGTATTCAATGATGTGATCCGCAGGAAAAACATCCTCAAGCGCATACTCGCGACGCGACGGCCATTTAAGATTCTTTGGCGGGATCTTCGTCCCATAATGAAAGATTTTGCCGGGGTGCCGCTTCATGAGGTTCCCTAGAATTTGTTCGCTCAGTCCCGCAGCATAGGCCCAGGCTGTATCGAAGAAGTTGCACCCGAGCGACACGGCGCGATCCAGGGATTCATTGACTTCCTGGCGCTCCGAACCGGTCCAGCCGGCGAGACCCCACATGCCATATCCGATTTCACCTACGTCCCAATTGGTTCTTCCGAATCTTCTGTATTCCATGACTTGATTGTTTTGAGAACGTGCCCTGTTTATTCAAACTGGCCTGAAATTATACTATATCAGCGGTAACACCAGTCGGTGAGCCTGCTGTTTTAACAGGTTTTGCTAGTTTTGCGGCTCAATTAACAGACCGCGAAACGAATTTCCTATGACGCTCGAAAAGGAGATAGAAAAAAGACGAACCTTCGGAATCATCAGTCACCCCGATGCGGGTAAAACCACGCTGACTGAGAAACTGCTTCTGTTCGGGGGCGCCATCCAAAAAGCAGGAGCGGTCAAATCGAGCAAGATCAAGGATCACGCAAGATCGGACTGGATGGAAATCGAGAAGCAAAGGGGTATATCGGTTGCTACCTCGGTCATGGGGTTTAACTATAAAGACGTTAAGATCAACCTTCTCGATACGCCGGGTCACCAGGATTTTGCTGAAGATACGTACCGCACACTTACAGCCGTCGACAGTGTAATCATGGTTATTGACTGTGTTAAAGGAGTTGAGATTCAGACGGAAAAGCTTATGGAGGTCTGCCGGATGCGAAACACACCGGTGATTTGTTTCATCAATAAGCTGGACCGGGAAGGCCGCGACCCATTCGATCTGCTTGATGAGATTGAAGAGAAACTGAATATTCGCGTTCGTCCGCTCAGCTGGCCGATCAGTATGGGCAAAACGTTCAAGGGTGTTTATAGTCTCTACCAAAAAAGCCTGCACCTGTTCACACCGAGTAAAACGACTGTCGAAGAAGGTATTGAAATCCGCGACATAAATGATCCGGTCCTCGAGGACTATGTTGGCGAGACGAATGCAAAGCAGTTGCGTGCTGATGTTGAACTGATCGAGGGTGTTTATCCCGGGTTTTCGGTGGAGGATTATCTCAAGGGTGAAGTCGCTCCCGTTTTCTTTGGCAGCGCTGTGAATAATTTCGGTGTGAAGGAATTGCTTGACACATTCATCACGATAGCTCCGACGCCCATACCGCGCGAAACGAATGTGCGGACAATACAACCCGATGAAGACAAGTTTTCTGGATTTGTGTTCAAGATACACGCAAACATGGATCCTAAACACAGAAACCGTATTGCTTTCGTACGGATATGCTCAGGCAAGTTCGAACGCGGAAACAACTACTTTCACGTGCGCCAGGACAAGAGTATCCGTTTTTCAAATGCTACGGCGTTTATGGCACAGGACCGCGAAACGGTTGATGAAGCCTGGCCGGGAGACATTGTCGGTATTTACGATACCGGTAACCTCAAAATCGGTGACACGCTCACAGAAGGGGAGAAGGTGACGTACACAGGTATTCCAAGTTTTTCGCCCGAGATTTTTAAGGAAGTCGTTAATCTCGACGCCATGAAGACGAAACAACTCGAGAAAGGACTTTTGCAGCTCATGGAAGAAGGCGTCGCGCAGTTGTTTACGTATGAGTTAGGCAAGAAGAAGGTTGTAGGCGTTGTGGGTGCGCTCCAGTTTGAGGTGATTCAGTTTCGTCTCAAGAACGAGTACAATGCCACGGTCCAGTTTGTACCTCAGAATATATACAAGGCCTGTTGGATCAGCAGTAAGGATCCCCGTAAGCTCCAGGAATTTATTGATTCAAAGCAACGTCACATCGCGCGTGACAAAGACAACAAACTTGTCTTCATGGCTGAATCGCGCGCATGGCTCCAAATGGTTCAGGATAATTTTCCTGAGATATCGTTCCACTTCACTTCGGAATTCAAGGACTGATGCGGTGTGATTTGTAAATTGAATCAAACTACAGTCAATTCACATGAAGCCATTTGAGGTACTCTATGAAGACAATCATTTACTGATCGTCAACAAATCGCCGGGAGTGCTCGTGCAGGGTGACGAAACCGGTGATACGCCTCTGGCTGAATTACTGAAACAATACATCAAAGAAAAATACAACAAGCCCGGAGAGGTTTTTCTTGGAGTAGTGCACCGGCTCGACCGACCCGTATCAGGTGTCGTTGCATTTGCGCGCACTTCGAAAGCGCTGCAGCGAATGAATGCACTGTTTCGGGAGCGGCAAACCCTCAAGACCTATTGGGCTCTGGTGTCGGATAAACCAAAAGAGTCAAAGGGTGTGCTGGTGCATTGGTTGCGCAAGGATGAAAAGAAGAACAAGACCACGGCTTTTTCCCGCGAGACAAACGACGCACTTCGTTCCGAACTTTCCTATGAGGTTCGAAATGTAAAAGGGAGCATGTACCTCCTTCAGGTTACCCCAGTCACGGGAAGACCACATCAAATCCGCGTGCAGCTCGCAGCAATGGGGTGTCCGATTATCGGTGACGTGAAATATGGATCATCTGCGCCGAACAGCGATGGAAGTATATGTCTGCACGCGCGGCAACTTCGGTTCATTCATCCGGTAAAAAAGGAGCCGCTGGTTGTGACCGCGAGTCTTCCCCATCTCGATGTCTGGCGTATGTTTACTGACGTTGACTAAGCACTATGGCGACTCCACGCTGGATCGAACGATTAAGACAAAAATGGCAACTTAGAAGTGCCTGGCAGGTCATAATCGTACTTGTTGTTTTTACCTGCACCGGTTTCACGGTGATGTTCATCAAAGAGCCCATTCTTCGTTTTCTATCCGGTGGTCAGGAGACTTCGACGCTGGCATCAGTTTTATACTACATTTTCATATTGCCGATTTACAACGTCTTCTTGTTGGCCTATGGATTTGTATTTGGTCAATTCCGCTTCTTCTGGGACTTCGAGAAACGTTCCTTTAATCACCTTTTCAGAAGATCCAAAAACAAATAAGAAGTATGCAAAAAATCCTCGCCATTGGCATCGCTGTGATGCTTGTCACGGCATGCTCTTCTCCGAAGTATACGTATTACTTTGATCATTACGATTACAACAGCGGGAAGCCGCGCGTCGCCACTTCTCCACCGTCAGATGAGGAGCCGGTATTTGGGCCAATTGAAATCGACATGTTGGTGGCCTCGACCAATGATAACGTCGCGCCTGCAATTCGCGAGAATGCTGTGTTGCCTGAATCCAATTTGAACGCTGATGATTCTGCGGAGGAATTCAGAGAACGTTACAATGCGATGAGTAAGTCCGGGAAACTCGCGTTCAGAAAATCAGTGAAGGAAGAAATGAAAACAATGCTAAAGAAGGGCGGAGAAAATTCAGCTGCTGTGTCACCTGATGCCAGCGCGCAGATGGACAACGATCTTAAACTTGCTATCATCTTTGGCGCAGTGGGACTCACACTATCGTTGTTCAGTGGAATTAATGCTGCCTTTTGGGTGCTTGGTGTGATTGCAATTGTAGTCGGCGTTGTCTTTTTAATTCGCTGGCTTGTGCGGCAATAGAAGTATACATAAAAAAAGAAGAGGTCACCTTACAAGTGACCTCTTCTTTTTTTCTCGTTTAAACAATCAGGCTGCGATTCCGTCAGCCAATAGTATCACACGATTCTTAAGAACTTCCACCACGCCTCCGGTTATGTTGAGTTGTTCGCGTCCGCCGTCCTTTGATTTGTATTCAACGGCACCCTGCGTAAGCAAACTGATCAGTGGCGCGTGGTTGTCCAGTACCTGGAAGGAACCATCAGCCCCGGGGAAAGTAGCAATCGATACTTCGCCTTCAAAGACCTTGCGTTCCGGTGTCAATATTTCTAAATGCATCGTTTAACGTTTTGTTTTGGATGTGATCCATCAGCTGATTAAGCTTTTGCTTCGGCCAGCATACGCTCACCTTTTTCAACAGCCTGTTCGATACTTCCGACAAGGTTGAACGCCATCTCAGGCAGGTGATCGTATTCTCCGTCGAGGATTGCGTTGAATCCTTTGATCGTATCCTTAATATCAACAAGTACACCCTTCAAACCAGTAAATGCTTCCGCTACGTGGAAAGGTTGTGACAGGAAACGTTGTACGCGGCGGGCGCGGTGAACAACCAGTTTGTCGTCATCGCTCAATTCATCCATACCAAGGATCGCGATGATATCCTGAAGTTCCTTGTAACGTTGCAGGATGTTCTTCACGCGTTGTGCGCAGTCATAATGTTCGTCACCGACGATTTCAGGGCGAAGGATACGCGAAGTTGAGTCCAGAGGATCCACCGCCGGATAAATTCCAAGCTCAGAAATCTTACGACTCAATACCGTTGTGGCGTCAAGGTGAGCAAACGTTGTTGCAGGAGCAGGGTCGGTAAGGTCATCGGCAGGTACATAAACCGCCTGAACAGAAGTGATGGAACCATTCTTTGTAGAAGTGATCCGTTCCTGCATCGCACCCATTTCAGTAGCAAGTGTAGGTTGGTAACCCACCGCTGAAGGCATACGGCCGAGAAGGGCAGATACTTCTGAACCTGCCTGGGTGAAACGGAAGATGTTATCGATAAAGAAAAGAATATCGCGTCCTTTACCAGTGCCGTCACCGTCGCGGAAATATTCAGCAACCGTTAGCCCTGACAATGCCACACGTGCACGTGCTCCGGGAGGTTCGTTCATCTGACCAAACACGAAGGTCGCTTTTGATTCTTTCAGGTCTTCTTCTTTTACTTTGGAAAGATCCCATCCGCCTTCGTGCAGCGAGTGCAGGAAGTCTTCGCCATAATTAACGATTCCAGCTTCAATCATTTCGCGAAGCAAGTCGTTTCCTTCGCGTGTACGCTCACCAACACCGGCAAATACCGACAGGCCAGAATATGCTTTCGCGATATTGTTGATCAATTCCTGGATCAAAACGGTCTTACCCACGCCGGCACCACCAAACAATCCGATTTTTCCACCTTTTGAGTAAGGTTCGATAAGGTCGATAACCTTGATACCCGTAAACAAAACCTCTGTTGATGTTGACAGATCTTCAAACAATGGAGCGGACCGGTGAATAGGAAGTGAGCGATCACCCTTGGGTTGCTTGATTCCGTCAATGGCTTCGCCGATTACATTAAAAAGCCGGCCCTTTATATCGTCGCCGATAGGCATTTTGATAGCTGCGCCGGTATCGATCACTTTCATACCCCGGACCAGACCCTCGGTTCCTTCCATGGAAATCGTGCGGACACGATCTTCTCCAAGGTGCTGCTGACATTCAAGAACTACCTTGGTGCCGTCAGCTTTAGTTACTTCCAGTGCATCGAGAATGTTAGGTAATTTAGCCCCCTGCCCGTCGAATGCAACGTCCACGACCGGACCAATTACCTGAGTGATCTTACCAATATTTGCCATTGTATTTTTGTGTTTTGTACAGGGTCTGAAATTCGAGCGCAAAAGTAGAGGTTTCAGGACGAAGTACAAAGGCCCCGGAAGGAATTATTATAATGGCATTATATATTGGATATCAGTTAGTTACAAGTCAAATGTCGGTAGGAGGTTATCATGCGACATTCAGTATAATCCGGAAGGTCGTTCCTTCATTCTCCTCGGAGGATTTTATATAGATTTTACCGTCGTGATAGGTTTCGATGATCCGTTTTGCGAGGGTAAGGCCAAGCCCCCAGCCGCGCATTTTGGTCGTAAACCCCGGTCGGAAGACAAGTTTCAATTTGGAACGCGGAATGCCCTTGCCGGTATCCGATACGTCAATAAAGACCTTACCCTCGTTTCCCCTCAGGATTTTGATCGCAATCTTGCCGGTGTTGCCCATGGCGTCGACCGCGTTTTTGCAAAGATTTTCAATTACCCATTCAAACAACGGCGCGTGAACATTGGAATAAATGTTTTCCGATAAACTGAAAACCTCAATCCTCACCTTTGACGAAACGCGCGGTCGCAGGTAATGCACGACGTTCTGAACGAGCGTAACTACGTTCTCGCGCCTGAGCACTGGTACTGAACCAATACTCGAAAAACGTTCGGTGACCACACGAAGCTTCTGGATGTCTTTTTCAAGTTCCTCAATGAATCGCTTCCCCTTCATTTCAGGGTCTTCACGCATAAATTCAATCCACGCCATAAGCGATGACAGGGGTGTACCCAACTGATGCGCTGTCTCCTTGGCAAGTCCCACCCAAACACGGTTTTGTTCAGCAGCTTTTGAATAATTGAAAGCGAGGTAGGAAATGAATCCGAATATCGCGATCACGGAAAGCTGAATGTACGGATAGGCTATTAGTTGCGTGAGCAAAAAGGAGTTCTTGTAATAGATGTATTGCCTGCCGAACACCTCGTTTGTTACCGGGTCACGCAACATTACTTCGATCGGCTCATATGTCTTGCTCATGGTTTCGATTTCCCGCGCCAGAAATTCCTTCCTTTGGGATTCACTCAAGGACGATGGAAGGTCGATGTTACGATGAGCCAGTACGTTCCGGTCGACGTCCGCCTGAATTATAGGAATCGAATTGTTTTGAAAAAGGATCTCCTGCGCGATGAAGTTGACATTGGTGTTTGTCTCTTCTTCGTTGGCCGTGTATTCTATTGCTTTTGCATAAAGCTGAACCTGCTGACGCTCACGGATCTTTAGCTGATTTACAAGCTCGTTTGTGTAATAGATCGAGCCGACACTGATGAGCACCGATACCACGAGCACGACCCATTTGAGGTGTGTGTTGTTTTGGTAAAAACTGGTCGTCGGTACCGCAACCTTCTTGCTCATAGGTGGTTAATTTAAACAAAAAACCGGATGGGTCTCATCCGGTTTCAGGGTTCGGCGACACGAACCTCATACTTTCATCATAAACCACTTTGCGAGCACTTTGTAGTTCACTTTGCTTCCATGCATCAAGATGCCGATGCGATATACCCGTGAAGCGACCCACGTGGTAAAGAAGAATCCCGCAACAAGGAGAACCTGAGACAGAATCAGGTGCCATAGTGGCGGATCGAAGCCGAGTCGTCCAACCATGGCGATCGGTGACGTAAACGGAATGATGCTAAACCAGAAACTCGCAGTACTGTGGGGATCGGTCAGGATAAACAGGAATAACCCAAAGTACGAAATGAGGAATGGCAGCATGATTGGAAACGTGAACTGCTGAGCCTCCTGCTGATTGTCAACCGCCGAACCAACGGCAGCAAACAGCGCACCGTAAAGGAGGTATCCGCCGAGGAAATAGAAAAGGAAATTGAATGCGATCTTAAACAGCGGCAACTTATTAAATGACGCAATCGCCTCGACGACTTTGTTGTTTTGTTCTTTAATCTGTTCCTGGCTTTCCGGATCCTGCATTTTCGTTACCTGTTCCATCGCCTGTTGCTGCGGCATTGACACGCCGAGTATCCCGAGTGTTGCAGAAGACAGTACCGATATGAGTACAATCCAAATTGCGAATTGAAGCAAACCCACTGCTGCTATACCGAGAATTTTCCCCAGCATCAGCTGAAATGGGCGTACTGACGAAATGATAACCTCAACGACCTTGCTGGTTTTCTCGTCGATCACACCCAGCATGATTTGCATGCCATATACGAGCACAAAAATGTAGATGAACATGCCAAGAATGAATCCCAGGACATAGAGAATTCCGGTGTTGCTTTCGGTTTCGGCACCGCTTTCATCCACGTTCACGTTGCTGATACTGACATCCGTTTTCAGGCTATTCAACAATTCCCGATCAATGTTGGACTGCAGCAGTTTCAAGTCACTGATTTTGCGTTCAACGATGCCGGTGATCTCTTCCATTTTCCGGATGCTCGGATTTTCTTTTGTATAAATACGGATTCCTTCTGGCTTGAACAGATCAATGTTGGGTATTCGAAGAATGCCGTAGTGGTCCGTTTCATTGAAGGCTTTTTTCACCTGTTCGAAGTCGCCGTTGACTTTTACAAATTTGTATCGTTCGTCGTCTTCGAGATCGATCTTGCCGCTTTCATCGTACACTTCAATCACAGCAGCTTTCGCGCCTTCCTCCTGTTTGACAAACACCCATACCATTACGGCCAGTATCGCCGGGAAAATCAGTGGAACAAGAATAGTCGCTATCAGAAAAGATTTCTTCTGAACCCGGTTCAGGAATTCCCTTTTAAAAATCAGCCAGGTCTTATTCATGGGTTTCTCCTTTTACAAGCTGAATAAATATTTCATTCATCGTAGGCAGTTTTTCGATGAAGGTATGGACTTCGGTTACTTCCGTCAGATCGCGAATCAATTGGTTGGGGTTCACGTCTCCCTTCGTTTTCAGAATAGACTGAAAGAAATTTTCCTCGAGCGTTTTTCGTTCGCTGATTTCGAAACGGTCGTCGCGTACGTTAAAAACACCGCGATGTTCTACGATATACGTGTTGGAGCGAAACTGATCCTTCACCTGCTTTTTCGATCCCTCGAGTATCTTGGTCGATTTGTTTATGAGGGCAATATGATCGCACAGGTTCTCCACCGTTTCCATGCGGTGCGTCGAGAAAATGATGGTGCTTCCCTTTTCCTTCAATTCGAGTATTTCGCGGGTTATCAGTTGCGCGTTTACAGGATCGAATCCGGAAAACGGCTCGTCGAGTATGATGAGTTTGGGTTCGTGCATGATGGTGCTGATGAACTGCACCTTTTGAGCCATACCCTTACTCAAATCTTCAACCTTTTTGGTCCACCAGTCGGCAAGGTCAAACTTCCTGATCCATGTCTTACTTTTCTCTACGGCGGTTTTTCTGTCAAGCCCCTTCAATTCTGCGAAGTAGGTGAGTTGTTCGCCCACCTTGAGCTTCTTGTACAGACCTCTTTCCTCGGGAAGGTAGCCGATCGTTCCAATGTGTTTTGGACTGAGGGGTTCCCCGAAAATGGAGATTTCTCCGGCGTCGGCGTTGATGATCTGGTTGATAATCCGGATCAGGGTTGTTTTCCCTGCCCCGTTAGGGCCGAGAAGACCGTAAATTGATTTCTGGGGAATGGTTACGGAAACGTCGTTTAACGCAATGTGATTGGTATAACGTTTAGTGACGTTCCTGGTAATTAATGCGTCCACAGGCTGGAATTTTATGACCTGAAATAAGTATCCAGATCACCCGCGGAAATTACAGCATTGGTTAAAATCAGCGCTAGTTTCTGGATTCCTTAAATATGATGTTTCCTAACGAAACATCAAGGTCAAATACCAGAGGATTTTTAGATTCTGGCGAATATGCAGCGTTGGCAAAGGTGTTGGCGCTCACTTTCTTCAGATATGAGGGCATCTTGACAGAGCAGAGCCAGGAGTCTTTGATTTTGACGAGCACGGGAATGTCTTGCGCCGGCAGAATAATAACGAGATTACCCGCGCCGACACTGCCCTTAACGCGTGTTCCAACCAAAGGCTTGTTTGTAAAATCGAGGATCATTGTCCCAAAGCCTACATCCGCGAGGAGGTTTCTCGTTTTTGCCAGGCTAAGGTTCTTAACATTAACTGAGCCGACATCAACCTTCACGGAAAAGGTATCCATTTCGATCTGATTCTCCAGTGCCGAAAAGTAGCCTACAACGACATCGGCACTCGCAGTATTTATTTTCAGTTTCTTAATCGACAATCCCGACAAGTCGACATTTGCGTTCCCGATGCCATAATCCAGTTCGAGGTAGTACGGCTTCGCTTCGGTCAGGTACATCTTCCAGATCTTGTTACTTGAGGAATTGTTCGAGGTTCCGAAGAAGCGCGTTGAGATGGTTTGACCAAAGCTTTCGGATTGTACTTCCTCCAGGTTCAGGGAGACTTCGCAAATCTTGCCAACAACTTCTTTCCTGAAATTATGCGAGTAAGCGCTTTCTGTCTGATTGCTGAAAACGTTGAGGATGTCGGATTCCTGGCTGGGCTTAATGTGGCAGTTTCCGCTGTTAGCCTTGAGGTTGAGACGTATCGCCTCGCAAGATGGAGCATCCTCCACCGTAAATTGTTTCTTAATCTGTCCAAAACCCGTTACCGCCAGCGCAATCGCACCCCATGTAAACAGAATCTTTCTCCGCATGCTGAATAATTACGATCTCAAACCGATTGAGTTGCGGGGTGTAAGTTTTTAGCACGTTTTGCCAAAAAAAGAAACCCCCAATCTTATGCTATACGGGGGCGTTGACAAAATTGTTACCGGACTAGTTGAAAAACTCCTTCATCCGCTCAAAAAATCCTTTTTCGTTCGCTCCTGGATTCGGATGGAAGTTCGGTGAGTGACGCAGACTCTCCAGTGCAGCCTTTTCTTCGGATGTGAGTTTTTTCGGCGTCCAAACGTTTACGTAAATAAGCTGATCGCCGGTCTCATAACCGTTCACATCCTTGAGACCTTTTCCTCGTAGTCGCAGAATTTTTCCGCTCTGCGTGCCCGCTTCTATTTTGATTTTTACATTTCCACCGACGCTGGGTATCTCCACCGTTGTGCCGAGGGCGGCATCGATGAAACTGATATAGAGATCGTAAATCAGGTTGTTGCCATCGCGTTTCAGGTTTTTATCTTCATGTTCCTCAATGACAATTAGCAGGTCGCCGGGAATACCACCACCGGGAGCATCGTTTCCTTTGCCGCTCATCGCGAGTTGCATTCCTTCGCTCACGCCCGCCGGAATCTTTATCGAGATCACTTCCTCACGGGAAACGAGGCCGGAGCTGTCAACACCTGATGGCCTCTTGTCAAGGATCTGGCCACTACCGCTACAGACCGAGCAAGTAGTTGTTGACACCATCTGCCCGAGCATTGTATTGACAACCTTGCGAACCTGACCAGCACCCTGGCACGTCGGGCAGGTTTTGTATGTAACACCGTCCGCCTGAACGAGCCGGTTCACCTTGATTTTCTTCTCAACACCATGAGCGATCTCTTCCAGCGTCAGCTTGAGTTTGATGCGAAGGTTAGAACCTTTGCGTTGTCTCCTGCCGGTGCGACTGCCGCCCCCACCGAAAAAGCTATCGAACGGGCTGCCTCCGCCGAATATGTCGCCAAACTGGCTGAAGATATCCTCCATATTCATGTGGTGACCACCGTATCCGCCGCCATTTCTGGAATGGCCATAACGGTCATAGCGCTCACGTTTCTCGGCGTCGCTTAACACTTCGTAAGCTTCCGCTGCTTCCTTGAACTTCTCCTCCGCTTCCTTGTTGCCCGGGTTTTTGTCCGGGTGATATTGTATTGCAACCTTCCGGTATGCCTTTTTTATTTCTTCCGGCGAGGCTGTCCTGCTAACACCCAGTATCTCGTAAAAATCTCTTTTTGTGCTCATCCTATTGACTTTGGAGGTCGCGCTAGCTTCCTACGACCACTTTTGCAAACCTTATTACCTTATCATTCAGCAAATAGCCCTTCTCCACAACGTCGACGATCTTACCCTTGAGTTTTTCGTCAGGTGCAGGAATTTGCGTAATGGCCTCATGAAAATCTGAATCGAATGCGGTTCCTGATTCAATCGTCATTGCCTTTACGCCATATTGTTCAAGCACTTTCTTAAGCTTATTCTGGATCAGGAAAATGCCTTCAAGTTCTTTGTCCTTTGTGTCTTTGAATGCTTTCTCGGCCCGATCAAAATCATCAACCACCGGCAATAGTGCACGAATCAGTTCTTCGTTTGCCGATTGAACCATTTCAATTTTCTCTTTTGCCGTGCGGCGGCGGAAGTTTTCGAATTCCGAATAAAGCCGGAGGTATTTATCCTTTTGCTCGGCAAGTTCATTCTGAAGTTTCAGATGTTCATTTTTCTCGCCTTCTTCCTGATTTTCTGACAGGTTTTCTGCCGTTTCTACGGTACTCTCCTTCACTTGTTCCTCAGTATTCTTCGCAGCTTCTCGTTGTTCTTTGTTTTCCATTACTTGTATAAGGCTTTGATTAAGGCTCTAAAATGAATAAACCGCAAATGTCAACAACTTTGCCAAAGGTGTATTCGTGCCATTGTGGCACAAATCCGGAATTTTAGTTATGAAGGTGTTTCCATAGCAGATCCTTCAGTTCGACAAGGCCCTGTTGCGTAATCGCTGAAATAAATATCGAGGGAATGTCCTCCGGGAGTTCTTTTGCGATAGCTGTTTTGAGTTCGTCATCGAGCATATCGGATTTTGATATTGCCAACACCCTTCTTTTGTCAAGTAGTTCCGGATTGTATTTTTTTAGCTCATTAAGCAAGATCCGGTACTCTTCGCGAATGTCTTTGGCATCAGCAGGTATAAGAAAGAGGAGTAACGAATTCCGTTCAATGTGGCGCAAAAATCGGATCCCGAGACCCTTGCCTTCTGCAGCGCCTTCGATAATACCAGGAATATCAGCCACAACAAATGAGCGGTCGTCGCGATACGACACTACACCGAGATTGGGTGTGAGTGTTGTGAATGGGTAGTCGGCGATCTTTGGTTTCGCCGCAGAAATGACAGACAGCAGCGTTGACTTTCCGGCGTTCGGAAATCCCACAAGGCCGACGTCTGCAAGCAGTTTCAGTTCAAGAACAATCCATTCCTCCTTGCCGGGTTCACCGGGTTGCGCGTATTGCGGTGCCTGATTCGTCGACGTCGCGAAATGTGCGTTGCCTTTTCCGCCGCGTCCGCCCGCTGTGAGTATAACGCGCTGGTTATGCTCGGTGATTTCACAAATGACTTGTCCGGTGTCGGCGTTCTTAGCTACCGTGCCCAACGGAACATCAATTATTTCGTCTTTCCCATCAGCGCCCGTGCGGTCTTGTTCTTCGCCGGGATTACCATCACCGGCAATTACGTGTTTGCGATATTTAAGATGGAGCAGCGTCCAGTGCTGTGAATTCCCGCGAAGGATAACGTGCCCGCCACGGCCACCATTACCGCCATCCGGTCCGCCTTTCTGAATGAACTTTTCCCTGTGAAAATGCAGAAAGCCGGCACCGCCGCGACCGGATCGCGAACAGAACTTAACGTAGTCTATGAAATTAGGAGATCCCACGGTTACATCAGAAGGCTCTTGTCGATTTCGCGACAAAGGTTCGCGAAGATTTCTTCGATCTTGCCCACGCCAATCACAGACGCATACTTGTTGTGAGACTTATAATAGTCGGCAACGGCAACAGTCTCATCCTTGTAGACTTTGATACGATTAGCGATTACCTCAGGCTTTGCATCATCGGGACGGTTCTCCTTAAGTGCGCGGTCAGCCAGGCGTTTTTTTAGTTCTTCTTCGTCAACAACAAGTTCAACGAGCACCTTGATGGGTGCACTTATTGACGCAAGCAACTGATCGAGTGCCTCTGCCTGTGGAACAGTCCGCGGGAAGCCGTCGAATATTATTCCACCGGAGTTGTTGCTTTGTTTTAGCTTGTCCTCAACCATGTCAATTACCACTTTATCGGGCACAAGATTACCGGCGTCCATGTATTCCCTGGCGAGTTTGCCCAATGGCGTTCCTTCTTTAAGGTGTTTTCGGAAAAGGTCTCCGGTTGATATGTGCGTAAGGTTGTACTTCTCGATAAGCCTGGCACTCTGGGTTCCTTTGCCGGCACCCGGAGGGCCAAAGAGAATAAGATTGATCATGATTGAGTGAAATAAAGTTAGATTCAGGCGTCGAAGATAAGCATGATCCCGTAATTTGGAAAACCGCCCTATACGGGTCGCGAAGCTTGATAGATTTCGGCGGTATTTCTGCCAAGACCGTCGTAGTCAAGCCCGTAGCCTAACACAAATTCGTTTTCGATCTCAAATCCGACATACTTGACGGGAACGTTCTTATCCCGGGCCGGTTGTTTTCTGAGTAATGAGACAATCTCAACCGTTCTCGCGCCAAGCGACTGAAGTTCGCTGACTATCTTCTGAAGAGTAAGTCCCGAGTCGATGATGTCTTCGATGATGATGAGATCCTGATTGAAAAAACTTTCATCGACTCCGATTAGTGTTTTGAGCTGGCCTGTAGAAGCGGTACCGGAATATGATGAAACCTTCACAAAGCAGATACGGCACCGAAGGGAAACATGCTTCATCAGGTCGGAAGCGAACATGAAGGAACCGTTGAGGATCGGAATAAAAACCGGATTTTTTCCCTGGTAGTCGGCGTTAATTTGTTCCGCAAGTTGGCGAACGCGCCGTTTTACTCTTGATTTGGAAATAAATGGTTTGAAAGTTAGATCGTTAATCTTCATGTCGGGCTGTCGTTCCAAAGATAAGTAAGATAATCCTATTGCGGTGTTCCGGAACCGTAGCGAAAATGCCCTGTGATTTTGAAGGCGAAGAGACAATCTGAAAACTCCTGGCCGGACCCGATGTTATGAACGACGAGGTATCGGCCATCTGCCGCTTCCTGATCCGACACAATTCCAATGTGAGTCACCCCTCGACCCAGATCCCACGTTACGATGTCGCCTGGCAGATAGTCTTCCGCGCGCGAGGAGATTTTGAGTACCTCGCCTTTTCTGGAAAAGAAGGTCATAAGATTCGGAACCCTGCGATGATCGATGTTCGCATCACAGGATTTCAGTCCCCAATTGGCAGGATAAAGTCGGAAGTTTGCGCGCATGTCTTCATGGACTTCCTTTTGCAGGTCGATGTTCAGTTTTCGGTAGGCGCGAATAACCACGTCGGTACAGACACCCTTGCCGGCTGGAATATCACCGTTGGGATAAGGAATGTTGAAGTAAGATGGATCATAAACAACGCGGTCGTGCGTGAGTTCAGCAGCGGCTCGGGCAAGTTCAGTGAACGGAACGCGCTGAGCGTATGTGGGATGCAGGAGTGCTGCTGTCCAGACTGCCAGAACCGAAATGACAATACGGCTCATCTTTCTCTAAAGCGTTTTCAATAATACGTTATAAAGCGCCACCATACTTTTTATATCCTGGCGATGAACTTTTTCACCGGGCGAGTGAGCAAACTGCTCCGGCGCGCCGATGAAACACCAGTCTATCGGGTAGGGGGAGAGTTGCAATTCACGTCCATCGCTTGAACCGGCGCCCTCTACTTCAAGCTGAAACGGGATGTCATGCTTACTCGCGATGTCAATGATATGACGGACAAAGGACTGACGCGGAATGTTTCGATCGCGCATCGAGATCGCCACGCCCTTTCCTTCTTCGATTCCATCAGACACCCAGGTGATGTCTGAAACGAGGGCCTGGGTAATCCGCCATTCATCGTATAGAAATTTGATTAGGAATGGTACTGAACCACCACCGTGTTCTTCCCAGGTACTGAATACAATCACACCGTCTTTCAAATCTTCACACAACATCAATGCATTATAAACGCCCAGGCGGTTGTCGAGGTATGGCGACTGAATAAAATTTCGTGATTCTCTGAAATCAGGCTTGTATGAAAGCGTCGTTCCACGATCTATAATCCTGCCGAAGTTGTAAAACGCGTGATGGTCTTTATCGTAAAACAACTCACACTCAACCGGTCCGAGGGAATCACGGCCAACGAGTTTTGTTCCACCTTCGGCATCAGGGCTGCCAATTGCGAGTAGTTGGTTCTGATATCTGACTGTGAAGCCAACGCTGTCCATGTGTGCGAACACCGCAGTGCGCGGATTACCAAACTTCAGGACGATGCAGTCCTGAAATCCCGCTCCGTGAAAAATTTCGGGCTGTGACCTCCATTTATGCTGGTGTTGACTGACGTAGCTGAGGACAAATTGTTTCATTTGCCCTTCGTCACCTGATGGGGCGTGAATCTCACACAACTGCCGGAGTAGCTTCATGTCGAAATTTAAGCGCATTAATTTTAAACCGAATCTCTTTTCTGAAAACTGAATGACAACTTTATCATTTATATTCAGGCAAAAAAAGGACCTTTTATGGTTTTTGTTTTGAGCACGGAAAATTCGGTCGTGAACCGGTTTTTGCTTGAATTACGAGACAAGGAAATTCAGCAGGACAGAATGCGATTCAGAACGAACCTCGAACGGATCGGTCAGATACTCGCATACGAAATCTCGAAGACGCTGGATTATCGGGAGCAAACGGTGCATAGCCCGCTGGGTGCGTTAACGATCAACGATCTGTCAGAAATGCCGGTGTTGATTTGCATACTTCGTGCCGGGATACCTTTCCTTCATGGCTTTCAGAATATTTTCGACAGGTCGGCTGCAGGATTTATCGGTGCTTATCGCGACGAATCACATCACGAGCTTACAATAAATATGGAGTACTCCGCGACTCCGGATTTAAACAAAAAGACAATTATTGTTACGGATCCTATGCTTGCGACAGGAGAGTCACTTGTATCCTCCGTGAAGAATATTATGAAAAAGGGATTACCAGCCCGAATCGATGTTGCTTCTGTAATCGCCGCGCCCGAGGGAGTACGCAGAGTAAGTGATTTTCTTTCCGGACTTGATATTCCGTTCAATCTGTGGTTCGGCGCGGTTGACGAACGTCTCAACGACAAGTTTTATATTGTACCGGGGCTCGGCGATGCCGGCGATTTGAGTTTCGGTGAAAAGACATCGTAAATGAAGTGAGCCATGTGGGATATGTTATGGCGTGTTGTGACGGTGTATTTTTCGGCGATGCTGAAGTTCATATTCGGGCCGCTGGGTGGCTATGCAGCCGGATTAAACATCGTTGTTACGATTCTGATAACGGTGTTCTCCATGATGACTGTTGTTCTTGTCTTTGCCTTCTTCGGGGATTTCATCCGCCAACGACTGCTTCGGCGTTTCTTTAATGCGAAGCGATTTACAGATCGCAACCGAAAATACGTCTGGATATGGAGGCGGTATGGTTTGCTCGGCGTCGCTGTTCTCACGCCCTTGCTGCTTACGCCGATCGGAGGGACGTTGCTCGCGGTAAGTTTTGGGTCACCAAAAAACAAGCTGATATTCTATATGTTCGTGAGCGCGTCGGTTTGGTCAGTCGTATTTTCAGTGATCGTATACTTTTTTGGAAATGAGGTTTTCCCGGACTTCATCCGTTGAACTGCTTCATGCGTTGTGTACAAGCATCCAGTGAATACCAAAGGGATCTGTGAGTACCCCCACCGTTGATCCGTAAATAGTCTCCTCCGGAGCAAGCTGTACTTTTCCGTTGCGCGAGAGCTCTTCGAAAATCACATTCATTTTTTCTATCGTATCAAAGGAAATGTAAAGGGTGAGATTTGTTCCATGATGCACACGTTGGTCACTTGATCGGTCACACGCCATAAAATGAACCGGACCTGCCTTGAATTCGCTGTGCATGACTTTCGAACGAAACGCTTCGCTGCCGAACGCAGCTGCTTCGTCATAATATTGAATGTAAACGATCCTGCCATCAAGACAACGCGCATAAAAGTTCAGTGCTTCTTCGCAATTGCCGTCAAACGTTATGTAGGGATGAAACGCCTGCATCAGCCCTCGGCTTCCGGATCGGGAAGCACTTCAATGTCGTGAATGAGAACACGTTTTGCGATTGCCTGTCCTGTCGGGGTTGCGGCCAGTCCGCCAAGCGCTGTTTCTTTGTACCGGCTTTCCATGCTTGCTCCAATTTCCCCCATTGCTTCGACGACTTCGTCGACGGGAATTACACTGTCGACGCCGGCAAGAGCGATTTGCGCAGAACTGTTCGCGATGGCAGCAGCGCTCGCGTTGCGCACAACACAAGGCACCTCAACCAGTCCGGCCACGGGGTCGCAGACCAGACCGAGCATACACTGCACGGTAATGGCAATCGCGTTGAAGACAGCGGTTGTATCACCGCCGAGACACCAGACAATCGCGGCCGATCCCATTGCTGCTGCCGTACCCGTCTCAGCCTGACATCCACCAACGGCTCCGGCTATGGATGCCTTTTGTTCCATGATAAGCGCAACACCGGCGGCAATGAGCATCGCTTTTAAAATTTCTTTGTCTGATATGTTATGAATTTCCTGCAGTGTGTATAGCACTCCCGGCATGATGCCGCTTGCGCCGGCGGTTGGAGCCGCTACGACTTTACCCATGCAACTGTTTACTTCCTTGGCGGCCAACGCCCGGGCTATCAGTTGTTGGAATTCCCGTGACAAAACAACTTTGGGATAATTGTAGACCCGTTTGGCGCCATTATTAATCATTCCGGAGCGCGATACAGTCTGCTCCTCGAGACCGGTCTTTACGGCGTCGCGCATCACCTCCCATGCACGAGCAAGTCCTTTCCAAATGTCTTCTTCAGATGTGCCCTTCTGCTGTATTTCGTATTCAAGCACTACCTCCCATAGTTGCAGCTTGCGTTCGTCACAATAGGTACTCCAGCCACGGAATGAATCAAACAAGAATGGCATAGCTTCCCGGTTAATGAGTTATCGGTTTATCAAATTCGGTCCTTTGAAGGATATTTCAAACCGATGTATGGATTTATTGCTCATACACACCTGGCCGGGCCGCGTTTCGAAAATTCGGGAGGGACGTGTCAGGTTTCCGGTTCCAGGTTTCAGGAAAAAACGGTATCCGCTGATGGGAGTGTGGTGGACGCTGAATGTGGTGTCTTCAATGTATCAGAAGTCGATCTCACCAAGTATTTCGCTTTGCTCCAGCACGTAGATCAGTCCGTCAGGGTCAGACGGGAGCAGACGCAAAACTCCTTTCACCTCAATAGGTCTGTCGTAAAAAGACTCGGCGCGTTTCAGTTTGACGAGCACGACGGTTTCGGGGCCGCCGACGCCGCAAAAGAAACAGGCATTTAACGGCAGCGACGAGAACATAAATTCCTCGACCTTAAGTCCGGTTGAAGCGGGAACCATGTACCCGGGCAGAACGATCGATTTACCCTCCAGTGCGCGCAGTTTTTCGTTAAAGACGGGAATTTTTGCGTCGTCTTTTCCGGCACCTGGTGCGGGCTTGTACGTGACCGAATAAAGGACCGGCCAATTCAGTGATGGGAATCCATCATAAGTAAGGTTTTGCGCGCCTGAGGCGAATGCCTGAAGGAAAAGAGTCCAAAAGAGCCATTTACGCCAATTCATTACCTGAGAAATAAGGTTTTTTTATTACGCGAACACAAATAAATACAAAATATTGTGCTAAATTTTTTAGTTCAATCGATTTCAGAAGTAGCCCATCTAAAATCAGAGGCCCTATGAAAGCATTTTTTTCGAAGAATTGGTTCGTGCTTGCGGTGGCCGTTATTGCTATCGCCCTGGTGGTAAACCTGAGTGTGAATTTGCGGAACAATTCCGTGATAAAACGCAATAACGTGCTTCGGGCAGAGGTAGATCTGGTCAAAAGCCGCACCAATGACATCATCACCAGCACCATCCACGGGATAGACCTGGGTGTCAGGGGATATGCCCTGACAAAAGAAAACAAACTCCTCGATCCCTACACCAGTGTTTCTACTTCTTACGTGGCGATTTTTTCAGAACTGGAGACATTGTTAAAAAAGCAGGGGTTCCCGGAGATGGAAAGGTTTTACGCGCTGCGCAAAGAAGTGGATGCTTATTTTGACTTTACAGCGGAGATGATTCAAATGGTCCAGGAAGACCGGATGGATGATTTTTCAGCGAGACTCAAACAGGATAAGGGGTACGATGTATGGATGAAGTTTGCCGCTTTTCAGACACCAATGCTTGAGTTTGAAAACAAACTCTATGATGATGCAGCGCAGGAATATGAGGCGGCAATCCAAAACAACCTGTACCTCCAGATCGCAATTGTGGCAATTTCGCTTCCATTTCTTTACCTCATCGTGATCAGAATTCAGAAAGAAAGGAATGCTCGTCAAAGTCTGCTCGAACAGGTGGAGGAAAACAATCGAAAGTATGTTTTCAATACCGGAAAAGAAGAAAAGCTGTCAGCGGCCGAGATCATTGCCTCGTCTATCGAGAATACGAAGAAGGCCTCACAGTTTATCAAACGCATGGCCAACAGCGACTACAATGTTGATTGGATCGGTCTTGATGAATCGAATGCATCGCTTAACGCCGATACGCTTGCGGGGAATCTGAGCAACATGCGTGAGCAACTAAAACGCGTGAAACTTGAAGATGAAAAACGGAACTGGATGAATGAAGGGCTCGCGACGTTTTCTGAACTCGTACGCAATCATCAACACGATTCTCAATTGCTCGCGGATAAGTGCGTTTCGTATCTCACGAAATATCTGAATGGTCAGCAGGCGAGCCTTTTTGTAATCGCGGGCGAGGAAGAAAACCAACATCTCGAACTTGTTTCCTGCTATGCATTCGATAAGAAGAAATGGATTGAAAAGAAAGTAGACCTCGGAGCCGGCCTCATTGGTCAGGCATTCCTGGAAGGTGAGACTATGGTATTGAAGGAGATTCCCGCAGGCTATACACACATCACATCGGGTCTGGGCGATGCTACTCCCGGATTCCTGATCATCGTTCCGTTGAAGTACGATGTCCACACGGTGGCAATCATGGAACTCGCATCATTCAGCCATTTTGAAGAACACCATGTGATGTTCCTGCAGAAGGCGGGTGAGTTCCTTGCCAGTGCAATCCTCAATTCACAGAATACTCAAAAGATGAAAAACCTGCTCGAGAATGCCCGAATCACGGAAGAGCAGATGCGTCAACGTGAAGAGGAGATGCGCCAGAATATGGAAGAGCTACAGGCGACCCAGGAAGAACTCGTGCGCAAGGAAAAGGAAATGCAGAAACGCCTTGCCGAAAACCGCACCGTTGAAACCAACTTTTAGATAAATTCCAAACCAGACGAAGTCTCCCACGACGCCCGTGAACATACTGCGTTAGCACAACTCACATCAGACACAATCTTCGCAGCGTTCCTCAGAGGCGTAGCATCGACTAAAATATTGTAAGTACGGACTTCAGTCCGTCCGTTTCCCACGACGCCCGTGAACATACTACGTTAGCACAACTCACATCATACACAATCTTCGCAGCGTTCCTCAGAGGCGTAGCCTCGACTAACATATTGTAAGGACGAACTTCAGTCCGTCCGTTTCCCACGATGCGCGCGAACATAACACGTCATTTGCAAACTCCCAGAGAACACAATCTTCGCAGCGTTCCTCAGATTCGATAAAACAAAGAGGCTGCCTCTTTGAGACAGCCTCTTTTTAATTCACGCGGACGTAGTTTACGCTACGGCGTTTTCTTCTTTCTCTATGAATGATTCCATAGGAAGACAGCTGCAAACAAGATTGCGGTCCCCGTATGCGTTGTCGACCCTTCCGACTGAAGGCCAGAATTTGGTTTCTTTCACAAATGGAAGCGGATACGCTGCCTTCTGACGACTGTAAGGACGATCCCAATCGTCCGCCGTTACAACTTGAGCGGTATGCGGCGCATGCTTAAGCACATTATTCTCGCGGTCTGCCCTCCCTTCTTCAACTTCTCTGATTTCATTCCGGATTTCAATCAACGCCTCGATAAACCGGTCAAGTTCTTCTTTCGGTTCGCTTTCCGTCGGTTCTATCATTAACGTGCCGGCTACCGGGAACGAAACGGTAGGCGCGTGGAAACCATAGTCCATCAAACGTTTCGCAATGTCTTCCACTTCGATGCCGAATTTCTTGAAGTCGCGGCAATCAACAATCATCTCGTGTGCGCAGCGTCCTTGCGCGCCTGTGTACAGAATGCGGTAGTGTTCTTTAAGCGAATCCTTGATGTAGTTCGCATTTAGAATTGCGTATCGCGTTGCATTGGTGAGGCCTTCCGCGCCCATCAAAGCAATGTATGCATATGAGATCGTAAGAATGCTGGCGCTTCCCCAGGGAGCTGCGGATACTTCCCTGATCGCTTTTTCTCCGCCGGTTTTGACTAATGCGTGGCCAGGCAGGAATGGTTTCAGTTTGTCGTTGCAGCAAATCGGCCCCATGCCGGGTCCACCACCACCGTGCGGGATACAAAATGTCTTATGAAGATTCAGGTGACAAACATCGGCACCGATCGTCGCCGGTGACGTAAGCCCGACCTGGGCATTCATGTTTGCTCCATCCATGTAAACAAGGCCCCCGTTCTCGTGAATCGTTTCGCAGATTTGTGTGATTGACTCCTCGAATACACCGTGTGTTGACGGATATGTTACCATCAGGCATGCTAGCTTGTCTCTGAATTGAGCAGCCTTAGCCTTGAGATCTTCAATGTCGATCTTTCCGTCTGCGTCTGACTTCACCACAACAACCTGCATACCCGCCATTACCGCACTTGCGGGGTTGGTACCGTGTGCAGAAGCGGGAATAAGCGCAATGTTGCGATGTGCTTCACCGCGATCCCGGTGATAAGCACGAATTACCATCAGGCCCGTGTACTCACCCTGAGCGCCGCTATTTGGCTGAAGTGATACGCCGGTGAAGCCCGTGATTTCTTTCAACCATTGTTCGAGGTTGCCAATGATTTCACGATAACCCTGAGTCTGGTCTTCGGGTGCAAATGGGTGCACATTTCCAATCTCCGGCCAGGTAAGCGGAATCATTTCCGAAGTCGCATTCAGCTTCATGGTACATGAACCGAGTGAAATCATGGAGTGTACCATGGAAAGATCCTTATTCTCAAGACGCTTAAGATAACGAAGCATTTCGTGTTCCGAGTGATGTGTATTGAAAACGGGATGCGTGAGGAATGCAGATTTTCTTACCAATGATTCAGGTAAGTTTGATTTCGATCCTTTGGCCGATCCGTTGCCCTGTGCAGCTCCCGCGGTGCGGAAGATTTCAATAATCAGATCCACGTCTGCTGGTGTAGAAGTCTCGTCGAAGGAGATGCCGATATCGCCACCGTTGAAGTACCGGAAATTGACTTTGCGATTTTCGGATTCGCGTTTTATAGCTTCAGCGTTTACACCGGTAATCCGAAGCGTGTCGAAGAAATATTCGTTAACCTGTTTTACGCCGAGTTGAGTCAGGCGCGATGCGACATCGGTAGCAAGCGCATGTACACGACCGGCGATCTTGCGAATACCTTCGGGGCCGTGGTACACCGCATACATTCCGGCAATTACCGACAACAACACTTGCGCCGTACAAATGTTGGATGTTGCTTTCTCCCGGCGAATGTGTTGTTCGCGTGTTTGCAGCGCCATCCTGTATCCCGGGTTGCCAGCAGCGTCCACGGAAATTCCAATAATTCGTCCCGGTATTTGTCTTTTGAATTCTTCACGTGTTGCAAAGAAAGCCGCGTGAGGACCGCCGAAACCAAGCTGTATACCAAATCGTTGCGATGAACCAACCACGACATCGGCGCCCATCTCGCCTGGCGATTTAAGCAGTGCCAGGCTGAGCAGATCAGCGCCAACGACGACGCCAAGTTCTTTGGCATGCGCACGCTCAATAAAATCAGTGTAGTCGTACACAGCACCGCTGTTGTCGGGATTCTGAATATAGACTGCAAACACGTCGTTCGTGTTGACATCAAAATCCTGCACTTTTCCGACGACCAGTTCGATACCAAGAGGTTTTGATCGTGTTGACAGAACGCCCAGTGTTTGTGGGAATACGTTTTCGTCAACGAAGAATTTGTTAGCGCCTTTTTTGCCAGGCTTCCTCGACGTGTATAACAGGAACATGGCCTCTGCTGCCGCCGTTGCTTCGTCAAGCAGTGAAGCGTTGGCGATTTGCATGCCCGTCAGGTCGAGAATCATTGTCTGATAATTAATCAGCGCCTCCAGGCGACCTTGTGCAATTTCAGCCTGATAGGGAGTGTATGCGGTATACCATCCCGGGTTCTCGAGTATGTTCCGCAGGATTACGGGAGGTGTGAACGTGTTATAATATCCGGCTCCGATGAATGACTTGAAAATTTTGTTTTTACACGCGATTTCGCGGAATGATGAGAGAAACTCGGCCTCAGATTGGGCAGCTGGCAACTTCAGAGATTTCTTGAGCCGGATGTTTTTTGGAATAGTCTGTTCGATCAGTTGGTCAATCGATTCCGCCCCGATCTTCTTCAGCATTTCAGAAACTTGCTTGTCGTCAGGTCCGATGTGGCGGGTTTCGAACCGTTCAACGTATTGCGAATCTATTGTCATTTATATTGATTTTCACTGAGTTAGGTTAATGCATGCCGGGCTTACGGCCGTAAGGGCACAAAGGTAATATTTCGCGTAATGAACGCGATGCAGGGATGATGAAAATCTTTTTGCAAGGCCTTCCGCTCGTCACTTTTTGTCAAACATCGCTCCGGATGAAAAAAATCCTCATGATATTGCGATTCCTATAATGACTATGAGACGCTTCTTTTTTGCAACCCTTGTTCTTGGTCAGGTCCTTTTCGCCGGCGCCCAGTCGCCCGCGTCGAAAGAGTATGCAAACCTGATCACGAACGATAATCTGAAGGACAACCTTTCAATTCTCGCCTCCGACGCTCTTGAAGGCCGCGAGACAGGAACCCGCGGTCAAAAAATGGCGGCCGCGTTCATAAAGAAACATTTCCAGGATATGGGGCTTTCAGGACCCGTTGATGGCGACTACTTCCAGGACGTTCCTCTGTACACATTGAAACCAGGCGAAACTTTCCTGAAAGTCGGAAATGAAAAGTTTACCAACCTAAAGGACATTCTTTACTACGGCCGTGGCGGTAAGGCCGAACCTGTCACAGTGCCAGCCGTATTTGCAGGCTCCGGTTCACAGGAAATTCTCGATGCGTTGGACCTTTCCGGTAAGGCTGTTGTGATTGCTCTGGAGAAAGAACAGGGATTCCGGGAACAGGCTGCACTGGCTCGCCAACGGAATGCAAGAACAGTGATTTTCTTCTATAAGGAACGCCAGTCTCTTGACGAATTAATCTCGCAATACAACCGCTCATCTTATGGTAGCCGCCCGTCGTTGACCAGGCCGCAAGTGGACGAAGCCCAGGGATTCTTTATCGTCCCCGCTGAGGTTGCTGCAAAAATATTCAATGAATCTCCGTCGAAACTGATCGCAGCAGCAAAAGAGACGGTGGTGAAAAAAGTGATTGGGAAATTCAAGGAAGGGAAAGTAACGTGGCAGGCCGAATTGAAAACCGAGGTACTCATGTCTGAAAACGTGCTCGGTTATCTTGAAGGCACCGACAAGAAGGGCGAACTCGTCGTTATTACAGCACACTATGATCACATCGGAAAACGGAGCTCAGGTTCAGGTGATCTGATTAACAACGGGGCAGATGACGATGGATCAGGTACCGTCGGTGTAATGGAAATCGCAAGGGCGTTTGTTGAAGCGAAAGCCGCAGGCCACGGTCCGCGTCGCAGCATTTTGTTCATGCTGGTGACAGCAGAAGAGAAAGGATTGCTTGGTTCCGATTACTACACGCGAAATCCGATCTTTCCCCTGGAGAAGACGGTAGTGAATCTCAATATCGACATGGTAGGCAGGAGAGATCCACAACATAAAGATAGCGCACCCTATGTGTACGTAATCGGCTCCGACAAACTCTCTTCGGAACTTCACGCACTAAGCGAGTCGATCAACAAAAGCAACCTCAAGCTGATTTTTGATTACACATACAACGACCAGAATCATCCGGACCGACTGTATTACCGTTCGGATCACTGGAACTTCGCGAAAAACAATATTCCGATCATCTTCTATTTTGATGGTATACACGAAGATTATCACAGGCCGAGTGATGAAGTCGACAAAATAGAATTCGACCTCCTCCGGCAGCGAATTCAGACGGTCTTTCTGACCGCGTGGGAAATTGCAAATCGCGAAAACAGAATCCGCGCCGACGCCAAATAGGCGCGAACGCGGATCGAGGAAGAGGGTTGTTTTAAAGGTGGTCGTCCTGTTCGAATAGCTGCGCATCGACGACAGCGATCGCTGCCATGTTAACGATCTCGCGAATCGAGCTGCCGAGTTGCAGAATGTGAACAGGTTTTTTCATGCCGAGCAGTATCGGTCCGATTGCTTCACCACCGCCGACCTCCATCAACAGTTTGTACGCGATGTTTCCTGATGCAAGGTTGGGGAAGATCAGTGTATTTGCTCCATCCTTTGCCAGCGCGCTGAAAGGGAAGTTTTCCTGTTGCAGTTGCGTGTTGATTGCAACGTTTGCCTGAATGTCACCTTCGACAATAAGGTCAGGATTGTTCTGTTTCGCGATCTCCATGGCACGCCGCGCCTTTTCTGGTACTTCGCCTTTTGAAGATCCAAAATTTGAATATGAGAGTAATGCAATTCGTGGTTCGACGTCAAAAAACCGAACGCCTCTTGCAGTGAGTTCAACGATTTCGGCAAGTTCTTCCGCAGTGGGATCGACGTTAACCGTTGTGTCTGCAAGGAAGAATGTACCCTGCTTGTTCATAAGGATGTACATGCCCGCAACGCGGTTGACTTTCTCTCCTGTACCTATGATCTGCAACGAAGGCAGAATTGTCTTGGGATAATCTTTAGTGAGACCACTGACGACAGCATCTGCATGGCCAAATTCCACCATCATCGCCGCGAAATAATTCCGATCGCGCATTAGCCGCACGCAATCCTGAAGCGTGAGCCCTTTGCGTTGACGTTTTTCATACAACCGTTGCGCATATTGCTCGAGTAATTCCCTTTCCTGGAGCGGATAGTGTATCGGGCAATCGTGCAGGTCGAGTTTGTGTTCCTCGATGAGGTGGAGGATTTCTTTTTTGTTACCCAGCAGGATCGGATTGGCAATCCCTTCGTCCTTGAGAACCTGTGCGGCCTTAAGGATCTTTTGATGATTCGCTTCGGCAAAGACGACACGTTTCGGATTCTTCTTGGCGCGGTCGATGATCCGCGACATGAGTTTCTGATCAATACCGATGCGCTTCTGGAGTTCGTAGTGGTATGCAGTCCAGTCAGTGATCGGACTTTTTGCCAGACCGGATTCCATGGCAGCGCGCGCAACCGCTGGCGATATAGTGGTAATAAGTCGAGGATCAAGTGGCTTGGGTATCAGATACTCGCGACCAAACTTGATCTTGTCGGCACCATAGGCTTTGACAACTATTTCGGGAACGGGTTCTTTGGCGAGAGCCGCAAGCGCGCGAACCGATGCGAGCTTCATCTCTTCATTTATTTCAACGGCTCGTACATCAAGAGCACCACGAAATATGTAAGGGAAGCCCAGTACGTTATTCACCTGGTTGGGATGATCTGACCTTCCGGTAGCGAGGATTGCATCTGCGCGCGTTTTGCGCGCGAGGTGATAGTCGATTTCCGGGTTTGGATTCGCCAGTGCAAATACAATCGGATCTGCATTCATGTTGTTCAGATCGTCAGGTGTGATTGCATCGCCAACAGAAAGGCCGACAAACACGTCTGCACCCTTCATAGCTTCCTGGAGCGTGTTTACGTCAATATCGGTGACAAACTGGCTTTTTATCCCATCGAGGTTCGTACGCTTTTTGTTGAGCACGCCCTTGCTGTCGCACATGATGATGTTCTTCGGGTTGGCACCGAGTGCGATGTATAAACGTGTACAGCTAACGGCAGCGGCACCGGCTCCGTTCACAACAATTCTAACTTTAGCGATGTCCTTTTCGACAAGCTCAAGGGCATTGAGGAGAGCGGCAGCGGAAATAATGGCCGTTCCGTGTTGATCATCGTGCATCACGGGAATGTTCATCTTCTCTCTCAATTCAGTTTCAATCTTGAAACATTCCGGCGCTTTTATGTCTTCGAGGTTCACACCACCGAAGGTGGGTTCAAGAGCTTTGACGATTTTGATAAACTCGTCGGGATCTTTTTCATTGACTTCGATATCAAAAACATCGATACCTGCGAACTTCTTGAAGAGCACGCCCTTTCCTTCCATGACAGGTTTTGAAGCTTCCGGTCCGATATCGCCGAGGCCGAGCACAGCCGTGCCGTTGGATATCACGGCTACGAGATTTCCCTTGGAAGTGTATTTGTAGACATCGTCCTTGTTTGCCGCAATTTCCTTGCATGGTTCGGCAACGCCGGGCGAATACGCCAGCGCCAGGTCGATTTGAGAGCTTAGCACCTTGGTGGGAACGACTTCAATCTTTCCCGGCTGGCCCATCATGTGATAATTCAGAGCGTCCTGTTTCCTGATCTTTAATGACATTTTTTACAAAAGGAATTTTTGAAGGGCTAAATATAAGCCGGTGGATAAGAAATCTGGCCACCTGGCCGTAATTAATAGCGAAGGTCGAAAATCAGGTCTTGAGCGCTTCGTTGAGGTCGCCGATGGAAGAACCTGATTCTGTGGACGAAGGCGGTTCGGTCGGAGTGGTCAGTCCCGCTTCGAATTGTTCAAGAAGTTTCAGCCCCTCCTTTTCGTACGTGGCGTTATCCAGGTCGATGGATCGCATAAAGTCCGATGAATAACTTATCGCTTTTTTCATGCTCGCGAGTTTCCCGGCAATGTTGTCCTTAAGGGACTCCATCGACTGCTCGACCATCAGTTTTTTCTCCGGATCACCTTTGAAGATTTTCATCGCGCTGCTAAGGGCCTTGTTCCCGGATGTCACGGATTTGTATAGGTCTTTTTTGAGCTCCAGTTCGTTCCGGGCATCCTCGATCAGGTAGGCGCTGTTCTTGTGAATTTGTGTAAGGTACGTACCGATTTTTGTAAGATTTTCGCGGATCGGATTGAGCTGTGAGATGTACTCGTTAAGACGCCCGATTTGCCGCGTGGCGTTTGTCAACTCCGGCATCATTTCCTTTTCCTTTGCCGTTTGCGCCCGCGTCATCAGCCGGTTGATCTCAGTTTGTTTTTCCTTGATCTTGAGTTCGATTCTTTCTTTTTGCGTGTCGACATCGATGGAAAGACGGAACAACTTTTCCCGCTCTTCCTCCATATCAATGATGTAGTCTTCAGCAATTATGAATGGGTCCATCTGTATTACAAGGCCGACGAGTTTTTTCATCAGCATCTCGTAGGAATAGAAGAGCCCCATACGAAGCTTGCGATGTGTGATCATGTAAAGAAATCCGCCCAGGCACACAGCGGCGATGCCCAGGTTAAGGATATTCCAGGTGATTTTCGTAAGAATCGGCACCAGGAAGTACCCGGCGACGAGCGTGAGACCAATGCCAACGATGATCCCAAACTTTCCTCCCGGCCTGCGCCAGTACGATTTCAATTTCGATTGCTGAGAGGGAAAGATGTCGGTCTGCATAATGCCTCACTTTATGGTTTTACGATGCAACAACTGCGAAAGGTCGCCCTGTAAAGTTAACGTTAATGGCAGGATTTCAAATATGGTTGCCGGCTTTTCAGGGCTCGGATAACCAGGTTCCGAACGCTCTGGAATAACGTTTGATAAGTAATAAAACAGTGATTATTGAATGAAAATGGCGATGGCTTTTGCAATTCGTACGATTACCTTTACGGGATGTTGAACCTGAAGCACCTATTTTTTTTACTGGTGTTGACGCTGACATGCGTCCAGGCTCACCCATATCAGGTTTTTCATGAGAACGGGAAGGTGGGTTTGAAAAACGACCAGGGCAAGGTTGTTATTCCGGCACGCTACGAGAGCATCGGCTGGAGCAACGGAAACTTCTCAGTGATCAACGAAGTCACCGGATGCAAAACTGACAATCGCTGGGGGCTCA
This sequence comes from Bacteroidota bacterium, assembly GCA_023428695.1. Lineage (GTDB taxonomy): Bacteria > Bacteroidota > Bacteroidia > Cytophagales > Cyclobacteriaceae > Ohtaekwangia. Next base: position 228,805 of record JAEYWY010000017.1, on the reverse strand, counting down.
TTAACCTGAGTAATCAGAAAGTTACCGCGGTTGAGTACGTGGAACTTTATCCCGCAGGTGGCGACATCATGATTGCCCGCAAGAAAACTCCGAATACCGGCCTCGTTCGCACCGGCGCAATCACGATCACTGGCAAGGAAGTTATTCCTTTTTCCTATGATGGAATAACCATTGATTCCTTCCGTGCTATCGTGTTCACAAAAATCGGCAACCAATACCGTTACGGGCTGATCGACTTGTCGAACAAGACGATAATTCCCCAGCAATATCAGGAAATCAGATTCATTGGAACGTTGCGTTACGCTGTGCGCAACTTCGAGGGAAAAATGGCGGTGTTCACGGAAGATGGCAAGCAAATGAGTTCGTTTTCCATCGACAGCATTTCACAGTTTCAGTCGGGATATGCGATTGTTTTTGAAGGTAAGTATCAGGGACTCATGGATCGCAATGGTGTTATGCGACTGCCGTCGAAATATCGTGAGCTGCGAATCGAAAATGAACGGGCAGTTTCGGCCCGCGAGCCCGACAAGTGGATAATTCTTTCGGGTGATAATAAGCATGTTAAAGAACTTGGTGCGGATTCTCTGTCGGTGATCGACAGGTCGCGTTACAAGGTGGACATTGCCGGGCAGGTTCAACTTACCGATGAGGGGTTCGCTCCGGTTGTGCAGGGTGTTTTCAATGATATCGGGCCATTCGTTAGCGGAAGGGCACGATACACAATAGGTCGTCTTTCTGGTGTGATTCTGGCCGACGGTACCGTCGTCGTTCCCGCTCTCTATCGCGATGTTCAGGTTGGGTCAAACTTCATTCTCGCGAACTCCGGTTACGGCGAACGGAACGCATGGATACTTTTCGATTCCGCAGGCGCCAGAAAGACTAGCCGGGTTTATGACGAAATGACGTCGTTCTCACAAGGGCTTTTTGTCGTGCGCACCAAGGGCCACTGTGGCCTGGCAGACCTTACGGGCAAAGAAGTGGCCCGACCGATTTATGATTCGATTATCTCGCGCAAGGATGAATTTGTGACTGTCAAGTTCCAGGGGCTGTATGGCATCATTGACCTGCAGGAACGGTGGATTGTGACGCCGCGACCGCATAAGGTTCAGCATTTGTCAAATGATCGCTTCCTGGAATTCACGCCAACGAACAATAATCTGCGCGCCAGCAATGGCAGTCTGATTTATTTCACAACGAACAGGCTGGAGGCAAAGGATGATCATTTAATTGAGTATCTCTCGTCAGGCAATATCTGGAAGATTGATTTTAATGGTGTGATCGTCGATCGCCAGTTGTTGCCGGATCAGTCGCTGGAAGTGATCTTCCCGGAAACGGAGGGGCTACGCGCGGTCAAACGCAAGGGAAGGTATGGCTTCGTTGATTCGCAAGGCCGCCTGCGTATAGCCAACCGTTATGAAGCGGTACGACCATTCAGTGAGGGACTTGCTCCCGTTCAGATTCTCGGCAAGTGGGGTTTTATCAATATGCAGGACAACGTTGCAATTCAACCCGTGTATGAACGCGTGTGGGATTTTGAAAACGGTCGCTCCCTTGTTTCTCAGAAAGGCCTTTTTGGTCTTGTGGATAAAAGTGGTAAGCTGATCCTGCCCGTGCGTTACGAGGCGATTGAAACATTACCCACCGGGAATCTGCTTATCCGGCACAACGGTCTTGTTGGCCTTGCCGATGCTTCGGGGAAGGTACTGGTAACGCCGAGGTATGCTGCGCTTACCGATACCGGGTCCGGTTACGTCATCGTCAACAAGGATGGTAAGTATGGTGTCGTGACTACTCAGGGAGTGAGCACCATTCCGATCATATACGATCTGATCAATTACGACGGCTATCATGAGCAATTCCTCGCGTTGAAAAAGTCCGCGTGGACGCAACTCACGCCGTAGTGAAAATTCTGGCTTCTCGACGCTGGCTTTTCGCTGGTGGTACCAGACATGCTCGTCATGGCTCCCTTATGCTCCGTCATCCTGACTTGAATCCCATGAATCTTGCAACGGCGGGTTCAAGGAAGCACTTTCGACTTGAGGTTCAGCATCCTGGAAGGACCACGTTCACGAAGGTCAGGTGCTTGCACCCCGGGCATCAGTGTGACACCCGCCAAAGGCGGGCTAATGCCAGGCAACTGGCAACAAGCTGCTGGATTCTCGTCGTTTTCGCTCTGTCGATTTTACACTTTGAACTTTAGACTTTCCCGCCTGAAAACCTGCCTGCCTGACGCTTTGCGGTGGCGGGAAGCCCTTAAACAAAAAAAGAGGAGTTACATTTTTTGTAACTCCTCTCAAATATATACTCTCCAATCTGATTACTTATTCGACTGCGGTCCTGACTTGCCAGATCCGGAAATCGATTGACGCATATCCGTGTCGGCCTGGACGTTTTGCATCTTGTAGTAGTCCATTACGCCGAGGTTTCCTTTGACGAATGCTTCGGCCATTGCTTTTGGTATTTCGGCTTCGGCTTCAATCACTTTTGCGCGCGCTTCCTGTGCTTTCGCTTTCATTTCCTGTTCGAGCGCAACGGCCATAGCCCTTCTTTCTTCAGCCTTGGCTTCAGCTACTTTAAGGTCGGCAGTGGCCTGATCGATTTGCAGTTTTGCACCGATGTTTGCTCCAACGTCGACGTCAGCGATATCGATGGAGAGAATTTCAAACGCTGTTCCGGCGTCCAGCCCGCGCGATAGTACAAGTTTCGAAATATTGTCCGGGCTTTCGAGAACTTCTTTGTGTGTTCTGGCAGAACCGATTGAGGAAACGATACCTTCACCCACACGGGCAAGGATGGTGTCTTCGCCCGCACCACCAACGAGTTGAGCAATGCTCGCGCGAACGGTTACACGCGCAACGGCGATGAGCTGAATACCGTCTGCCGCCACCGCAGCAACTTTAGGAGTTGTAATGACTTTCGGATTAACCGAGATCTGTACGGCCTGGAACACATCGCGTCCGGCGAGGTCGATTGCAGTAGCCTGTTTAAAACTCAGCTTAATATTAGCCTTGTCGGCGGAAATAAGTGCGCGAATTACGTTTGGTACATTTCCTCCGGCAAGATAATGGGTCTCAAGTTCGGTTGAGGAAATGTCAAGTCCTGCTTTTGTGGCTGTGATCAGCGATTCAACAACGATGCGTGGTGGAACTTTCCGGATTCTCATGAACACCAGTTCAAAGAGTCCGACTTTCACCATAGAGAACCGCGCGGTAATCCAGAGGTTGACGGGAACGAAGTACAGGAAGATAAAAATGAGAATGAGCGCGCCGACGACAACGGCAAACAGGTAGACTGGTTCTTGTAACATAGTATCCATGATTGTATTCAATTACTTTGTCAAGGCTGCACTTGCTGAATCTCTTCCACAAGGATTTGCAAACCGTCGATGCTCACTATCCGCACGCGGGTTCCGGGTTTAAGGTAGTGTCCGGTCGTACGCACTTCGAAAAGTTCGTTCTTAAATTCCGCCTTGCCAAAAGGGCGAAGCGTTGAGACGGTCGTACCTTCATCGCCAACAGAAAGCTGGTCTGTCAGGCCTTCGTTTACTCTACTGTTTATTGCGTCCTTAAGTGAAAACTTATCCCATGCCCCGGATCGAAAACTGTAAATCACGGCAGCGACCGTACTGGTTCCGGCGCCCAAAAGAACGTAGAGTCCGACGTCGTTGCCAAAATGCCGGTAACTGATCACCACGCCGACCGCCATGAAAATCACCCCGAGGATTCCAACTACGGTTGTCCCGGGAATAAAAATAACTTCAACAACCAGGAGCACCAGCCCTATGGTTATAAGCGAAATAATGATGATCCACATTACCATTTCTCAATCAGCTGCATCACCGCACTAAAGTGGCGATTATTTCCTGAAATATCTAAAGGGTCGCCTGTTTTAGGCATTAATATGCGCGTGCGAAAAACACTCTCCTGGAGGATTTCCTGCCGGAATAAACGCAAACGCCGTCTTCTTCGGGTGCGTTTAGCGGGATGCAACGGATGGTTGCCTTGGTTTCCTCCTTGATAGAGGTCTCGGTTTCCGCAGTTCCATCCCAGTGCGCAGATACGAAGCCGCCCTTTTCGTCAAGCACTTTCTTGAATTCTTCCCATGAATTCACTTGCGTTGTCATCTCGCTTTGGAATGAACGTGCGCGTTCATAGATGCCTTGTTGAATGTCTTCAAGCAGTTTGGGTATTTCGCTTTCAATCAGATCGAATTTAAGGACAGATTTCGCGCGCGTGTCGCGTCGCGCAACTTCCACAGTGCCGTTTTCGAGATCCCGCGGACCCATAGCAAGACGTACCGGCACGCCCTTTAATTCCCATTCGGCGAACTTGAATCCGGGTTTGTGGGTATCGCGGTTGTCGTATTTTACGGTGAGGCCTGCTTTTTTGAGCATCGCGGTAATTGCCGTTGCCTTTTCCGAGATGCGATTCAACTCGTCTTCAGTTTTGTATATCGGCACGATAACGACATGGATAGGCGCCAGACGCGGAGGTAATACCAGACCATCGTCGTCAGAGTGGGCCATGATCAGCGCACCCATCAGGCGCGTGCTCACGCCCCAGCTGGTTCCCCAGACAAAATCGAGCTTACCGTCCTTCCCGGCGAACTGTACATCAAACGCCTTCGCGAAGTTTTGACCCAGGAAATGTGAAGTCCCGGCCTGCAATGCTTTTCCATCCTGCATCATTGCTTCAATGCAGTAGGTGTCTATAGCGCCCGGGAATTTTTCGCCCTCGGATTTCCTGCCCTTCACAACGGGCAAAGCCATGAAGTTTTCCGCGAAGTTGGCGTAGACGTCGAGCATCTGAATTGTCTCGGCGACAGCCTCTTCGGCAGTACTGTGAGCGGTATGACCTTCCTGCCACAGAAACTCTGCCGTACGGAGGAAAAGTCTTGTGCGCATTTCCCAGCGCACAACATTAGCCCATTGATTTACCAGGATCGGGAGGTCGCGGTACGACTGAATCCATTTCTTGTATGTATTCCAGATGATCGCCTCGCTGGTAGGCCGCACAACGAGCTCTTCCTCGAGTTTTGCCTCAGGGTCGACCATGAGTTTCCCTTTTTTGGCGGGGTCATTTTTCAGACGGTAATGCGTTACAATGGCACACTCTTTTGCAAAACCTTCAGCATTCTGTTCCTCGGCCTCGAACAGGCTCTTCGGCACAAACAGGGGAAAGTAGGCGTTTGAATGACCGGTTTCCTTGAACATCGTGTCCAGGGCCTGCTGCATCTTCTCCCAGATGCTGTATCCGTAGGGTTTGATGACCATGCAACCGCGCACATCCGAGTGTTCGGCTAGATCGGCCCTTTTTACTAATTCGTTGTACCACAAAGAGTAATCCTCGGCCCGGCTCGGTAATTCCTTTCCCATACTGGTATAATTATTGTTTGTTTTTTGTCCGGTGGCAAATATAATTTTACCTAAAGAATAACCGGTAAAATTTGTAGCTTTATCGGCGCACTTTATTGTGTATTTGACGTTATACCTTAGACGAGCATCTTAACCGGGAGCGATTATGAAAACCAGAATTTTAGGAACTTTGATGTTGTCGGCGTTGATGGCTGGATCAGCTATCGCGCAGCAGCTTGAAAACGATGACATGTATTTCAATTCCACCGACCGCAAGAAACTGACGGAGTTGAATGCGAAACAAACTGCTATCGCCAGTACCCGCAAGATGGATCGAAAAGCAGCTGACACAGAGGAGTTGAATCCTACCGACAGCTATTCAGCCAGAACTGTGAACCCGGAATATTCGTCGCGCAGCAACGCCGAGACGGCAACCGCCGAGAACGAGGACTATTATGTGAACAACTACCGGTATCAAACGGCGAACGAGCTTCGCACCTTCAACAATAATTTCAATAACTGGTACGGCAGCACCTGGTATAGCCGCAACTACTGGGGTCCTTCAATTCACAGCTGGAATTCACCCTTCTACGGAAGCTACTATAATTCATGGGGCAATCCCTGGAATAATCCCTATTACGCAGGAATGTATTCAAGTTCATTCAGCTACTATTGGGGTAACACCTGGAATTATGGCTGGGGTTACAACGACTATTGGAATTCTCCGGCGAGCTACTGGGGTTCAGGCTGGGGATATGGATTTGGATATTCATCCTGGTTTGGTCCGTCTTGGTACGGCGGATATCCGCGCGTAGTTGTAATCAACAATTCCTACGGCGAATCCGGTGGCCAGAAGGTGGTTTATGGTAAGCGCCCGTCGAGGAGTTCCGCCTATGCAACGACGAACACCAGCACGCGCACCCGGTCTTCATATACACCGGATACAGGATCAGGAAGAACCAACAGCGGAGGCCGCGCTGCCAGTACGGAGTATTATAATAAGTCATGGCGGTACACGTCACCTGCGAACACCGGCTCTGCTTCAGGATCGAATACCACTACGCGTACAAATAATAACTCGAGAAGTTCATGGGGCAATTCGAATAACTCGTACAATTCGAACAGCTCTTACAACTCCCGTAGTTCATCGTCGTCCTATGGAAGCGGCGGTTCCCGTTCAACAACGCCATCATCATCTGGCGGAAGCAACGGCAGAAGTCGCGGCAGCAGGTAATTATCACACGTTACAAAAGACCATTTATGAAATTGAGGGTAATTTTTCTCCTCAGCGCTATCGCTTTGTTCCTTGTTGACGAAGCCTATAGCCAGAGTTACGCAGAATCAGCGCTGTTGTTCAGCCGGACTCAACCCGGCGGAAGTGCCAGGATACAGGCATTGGGTGGTGCGCAGATTTCGCTTGGTGGTGATTACAGTGCCGCCTATTCAAACCCTGCGGGACTGGGCATGTTTAACCGGTCGGAATTTACGCTCTCGATCGGGCAACGAACCTCAACAACCAACAGTACCTACTTTGGCAGCGAATGGACCGACGACGTATCGAAGCTCTTTATTCCGGGAATAAGTGGTGTGTTCAACATACCTGGGCGAAGCGGCAAAAGTGGTTTTCTAGGTGGCTCGTTTGCATTTTCCTACAACCGGGTTAACGATTTCAACAACACGCTTGTGTATAACGGGGCCAACACCGAGAGTTCGATTATTCAGTCATTTATTCTCCAGGCCAATGGCGACTTCACGAGCCAGTTTGAAGAAGATGGATACAACTACAACACCCCCGTTGGTCTGGCGTATTATAATTACCTGATCGGACCGGCGAGTACACTTGATGAATCATTTCCCGACGATGAATACTTCACCGATGTTCAAAGCAATTTCGAGGAGTATCTCTCCGATGCCGACCAGGGCGAAACCATCGAAATGAGCGGCGCAACGAATCAATGGAGCATCTCTTACGGAGCGAACTTTGACGACCGGATCTTCGTCGGTGCCGGTCTAGGGATCACGTCGCTGCGATACAAGTCTTCGTCCACTTTTACTGAGGGTTATTCGATAGATCCTGTGTTTAATTATCTCATTTTGTCGGAATTCCTTGAGATACAAGGTTCCGGCATCAACGCAACAATCGGCGGAATATTCAGGCCTGTAGACTTTGTTCAGGTTGGCGTGTCGTACACATCGCCTACGTTTTACAATCTGACGGAAACCTACGAGGCGAGCATGCAAACCAGTTGGAAGAACTTCGACTACTATGGTGATGGCCAGACGATTCTTAATAACGAATCTGCGAGCACAGACCTTGTAACATCAGAATACAACTTCCGCGCGCCTTCGCGGATCAGTGCAGGGGTGACCTTCATATCCAAGATGGGTTTTATTACAGGTGATATTGAATACACAAACCCCGGCAAGGCCAAATATTCATCGGAGATTACAGGGATTGATTACGCACCGGAAAACCGGGAGATTAGAGAGCGGTATAATTCAGCAATCAATGTCAGAGTCGGTGCGGAATTCCGTTACAAGATATTGCGCGTTCGCGGCGGGTATTCTGCGCTTGGAAAAACGTTCGTCAACAATGTTGACAACAAGATCACTGCAATCAGTGGTGGCCTGGGTGCGCGCTTCGAGAAGTTCTTCGTCGACCTCGCTGTTATCCGGAGAAGCAGTTCATTCAATTATTCGCCTTATGCGATAAGTGATTCTGCACCCATCGTTGATGCTGATCGTAAGGAAACCACCGGCCTCGTAACTTTCGGTTTTACTTTTTAGAGACTGAGTGCGTAATCGCTTGCAGTACGCTGCCGGCATCCGGATTGCGTAACGAAATCTTTGCTTTCAGATAATATTCTCTGCGCGACTCGTATAATTGTTGCAGGCGTGCATGCTGGCTGGACTTGTCCCCAAGTAATGGTCTGTTCAAGGCATGGGATACACGATCCAGCAAGATGTCCACATCCACGTCCAGGAATACCGTCAGCCCGTTTTGATTCAGAACGTCGATGTTGCTATGAAAGCATGGCGCTCCGCCACCGGTAGCCATGACGTAGCTTTCATCGTTTGATGACAATTCGCGAAGAATCGCCGACTCCCGTTCGCGGAAGTAATCCTCACCCTGATTGGAAAATATTTCAGGAATGGATTTTCCCTCGCGCTGTTCGATCTGTTGGTCGAGATCGATGAATGGAAGCGAAAGCGAATCGGCCACCTGCCTGCCAATTGTACTCTTGCCGGAACCCGGCATGCCAATCAGAAAGATTTTCATCTGTGGCTTGCAATGATGCCAAGAATATCGTCAGCAGCAGGCGTATCGTTGTGGTGCCATTTGCCTGCAACGGTACCGTCGATCCAGAGTGTTATGCCTGGGTTTGACCGGATTATTGTCTTCAGCACTGTGGCATCTGCAAAGTAATACGGCACAGCAAGCTGATGTTCATGACGGAACGTTTCAAAGTCAGCCGCACCTGATGACGTGAGCACCATCATTTCCACTTTGCCTTCGAGGCCGTTTGTAAGTGTGACGATGTCGCCAATATTCTTTATCGAAGCCTTTTTAACATCGTACATAATTAACAAAAGCTTGGCGCCAGTGAAGGTCTCGTTTGTCACAGGGTCACCATCGGGGGTGAAAACAGCATAATCCGTAATCTTCGGCTCGGTCTTGCCTTTGTTCACCTGGATCATGTCCTTATACTTATAGATTGTCGTATCGTTGAGCCAGGTGTCTGAACGTTCTTCCTTGCCGTTGTCTTTGCGAATAAAAACGTATTCAAAAATCGCCTGTTCCCGCGGTTTCATCTCGTCAGGAATGTGATTACCGATCTTATAAGCCCTGAAGTCAAGATAAGGGAGGTGGCGGATCGCATAAATACCCACGAACATCGACAGCACCGTGGTGACTCCAATCAGGATATGCCCGGTTCTGCTGTAAAGTGCCGGCGTGTATGACTTCCGGTACCAGAACAGGTGCATGATGAACACGAGGAGCACGAGATCCTTGATGAACGACTGGTACGGAGTCAACTTGATGGCGTCGCCAAAACAACCGCAGTCGGTGACCGCATTGGTGAAATGCGAGTATCCGGTGAGGAAGGTAAAAAACACAATGAGGATCAACAGGAGCGTTGCTGTGAGTCGCATGCGATAGAATACCAGGACCGCTACACCGAGCACGATCTCGAGAACTATCATGAGCATGCCTAACTCCAGCGCTATCGGCTTAAATACGGTAAATATTGAATGGAAATCGACAGCGAATACTTCAAAGTATTCTTCGAGTTTGATTTCCGTACCGATGGGATCGTTTAGCTTAATTAAGCCGGAGAAAATAAACAGTACTCCGATAAAGTAACGCGAGAACTGATCGATGATGTGTTTCATTTCTTTTGATTTCCCTCTTGCCGGACCAGAAGGATCATGGCAAACACCGCGTAGTTTATCATATCCTGGTAATTTGCCTTTACGCCTTCGCTGGCCAGCGTTTGTCCGTTGTTATCTTCAATTTGTTTGACACGCAGCAGCTTCATCAGGATAATGTCCGTAATAGAACTGACACGCATCTCTCTCCACGCTTCGTCGTAGTCGTGATTTTTATTCTGCAGAAGTTGGAAAGTTTCCTCAACCGCCGATTCATACATGGGCTCCAACTCCCCAAATGAAAGCTCGAGTTTGTCCTTGTCGGTGAGTTTCATCTGAATCAATGCGATGATGCAGTAGTTGATGATTCCGATAAACTCGTCACGGATCGGATCTTCGACCTTTTGCGTTCCTTTTTCCTGTATGCTCCGGATTCGCTGAGCCTTAATATATATCTGGTCCGTTATCGACGGTAACCGAAGTATACGCCAGGCCGTACCGTAATCCCTCGTTTTTTTTTCGAACAATGACCGGCATGTCTCTATCACCGATCTGTACTCCCTTACCGTTTTTTCAATCACAGGCGAAAAATTAGGATTTAAGGCTTTATTTTGAATCAAAATCGATTCAAAAGGTAAAATGAAATCTTCGCCCGAAAGTACGGGATTTTTGATTAACGGCACACTGAATATCAGGGGCCGGCTTATCGACCTGATCACACCCAGGGTCATGGGTATCCTGAATGTCACACCCGACAGTTTTTATGACGGCGCACAGACGCGTGACGAAAAAGTGATCCTGGAAAAAGTTGAATCGATGCTTAAAGCCGGTGCCACCTTTATTGATGTCGGCGGCTACTCGACACGCCCGGGTGCGGATGATGTTCCTGAAAATGAAGAGCTTAAGCGTGTTGCTGGTTCCATCCGCGCGGTGAAGAGCAGGTTTCCGGAGGCGATCATCTCGATCGACACGTTCAGAAGTGGCATTGCACGAGCCGCTGTGGACTCTGGTGCTGATATCATCAATGATGTTTCAGGCGGAGATCTCGATCCCGAAATGTTTTCGACGGTTGCGCAGTTGGGTGTTCCCTATATCCTGATGCACATGCGTGGTACTCCTGCAACGATGTCAAATCTCAACACGTATGAAAACCTTGTGGTGGATGTTCAACGCGAGTTGAAGGGAAAACTTGTTCAACTGACCCAGCTTGGTGTCAGGGACGTAATCGTTGATCCTGGTTTCGGTTTTGCGAAGAACATCAGTCAGAATTTTGAGTTGCTCAACAAGCTTGACTTATTCAGGCAGCTGGAGCGGCCGCTACTCGTTGGGCTGAGTCGCAAGTCGATGATCTGGAAGACACTTAAGACTGTCCCTGAGAATGCGCTCAACGGGAGCACTGTGCTACATACGGTAGCGCTGCTCAAAGGCGCATCGATCCTTCGCGTGCACGATGTGAGGGAAGCGATAGAATGTATCACGTTAGTGCGTGAGCTTATGGCACAGCGGCAATTGTTTTCGATTTCAGGCGCGGGCAAATGACGCTAAAATGATACCTTTACAAAGGAGATGCTTTTTCTTTTCAAAATTGGTTTTCTTGATGTAAGCCTCGTTGATTTTGTCGACGTGGCGCTGGTGAGCGTCTTGCTTTATCAGGTTTACAAACTGATCAGGGGAAGTATCGCTGTCAACATCTTTCTTGGTATCCTCGCTCTCTATCTTATATACCTTATTGTTCGCGCGGCTCAAATGGAACTGCTCGCCACCATACTTGGGCAATTCATGGGCGTGGGAGTGCTTGCCATGATCATTCTGTTTCAACCTGAAATCCGCAAGTTCCTCCTTGTCATTGGCCGGGGTACCGAGTTTCGCGAGAACATATTCCGGACGATCGCAAACTGGCGTAATCAGTATCACGAAGATTTTGATGTGGACGAGGTAATAGAAGCCGCAAAGGCGCTGAAGGCATCCAAGACAGGAGCGCTGATTGTATTCACCCGTGACTCCGAGTTGAAGTTTTATGCAGAGACCGGCGATGCGCTTGAGTCCATTGTCTCGAAGCGGCTGCTGCTCTCCATATTCAACAAGAATTCACCGCTGCACGATGGTGCCGTGATCATTCATAAGGCACGTATTAAAGCGGCGCGATGTGTACTTCCCGTGAGTGAGAACGATCATCTGCCACCGAACTTTGGACTAAGGCATAGAGCTGCCGTTGGGATGTCGGAAAACACGGATACGCTTGTGATGGCGATATCCGAGGAAACCGGACGCCTTATCCTGGCGCGGAACGGCAAATACCTTCGGGGACTGAAACTGAAACAGGTAGAGACCAAGATACTTCAGTACCTTCGCAATGATGAACCGGCGAGCTGGGAAGAACTGCCTGCTGAGGAACCGGAAACATCAATTCCCGAGAAATATTAGACCTGCCGGAATATTCTGAACATGAGAATTCTTATCCCCCTTGTCTGTCTTGCGGGCTTCACAGGCGCGTATGCCCAACCCGTTGAGACTATTGTACAACGCGGCCACGAGTTATCGGTGTTGCGGGTCCTGGTGAGTCCCGACAGTAGCTTCATCGTAACTGCGAGCAGGGACAAGTCGGCGAAGCTTTGGGAGATGTCCACGCGGCGCGAGGTTCGTTCCTTTCTCGGCCACGAAGCATCGGTGACTTCACTCGCTGCTTCGTCAGACTGGAAACTGTTGCTGACGGGAAGCAACGACAAACAGGTGAAGTTGTGGCGTATCGAAACCGGTGAGCAACTCTTCAGCGCGCTTACAACAGATTACATAACTGATGTGGCAATTGACCCCGGAAACAGGTTCTTCATTTATGCCGGCTACAACGATACAGGAAGGGGTGACACCGCATTTGTCCGCGACCTGAACACAAAGAAGGTCCTCGCCCGAATCCCAGTGAACCCTGACAAAGGATTAGGCACCGGAGTCAGAGTAGCGATATCACCAGATGGTAAATGGGTGGCTTTCGGAGAGGATAACAGGAAGGTTTCTCTTTATAGTACCGGCGATTGGACAAAACGCCATGTATTTCAATTTCCCGAAGGCTTCTGCGGCGGGTGTGGTTCCGATATGGTGTTTACTTCTGATAGCCGGCGAATTGTCATTGCGTTCCGCCATGGTACAGTGAAGGAACATTCGTTGTCTGATTTTGCCGAAACAAGACACTACGCGGACAAGCTCGATGAGTTGTCAGAAGTCGCGCTTAGTCCCGACAACAAGCTGCTGACTCTGGCATCGCAGAATGAAGTACAGGTTCTCAAGACCAGTGATGGCACAGTTGTTTCGCGTCTTGTAGCCGAGGACAAAGGTAAATTTCACGGGGCTGTATTTTCCGGAAACAAGACTCTTGTCGTTGCTTCCGACGATAACACTGCGATCGTCTGGCAGCCGCTTACAGATAAAAAAGAGAAACCATTTTCAGGTTTCCTGAATAGGGTTGACAAAGGCGGACTGAATTACGACCCGAATTTTTACTGGCAGAGTCACATTGCGAAATACGTCAGGCTCAAGAACAAAATTCTTATTGCACGCGATGGCAAGTCGCTAATCAAGGGCAAGTTCGGAACGCGTATCAGGCAATGGGATATGGCCACTGGCCGGACCGAAATGGAATATTCCGGTCACAAAAAAGCGGTGCTCGCCTATGACCTTTCGCGGGACGGCAGCAAACTCATCTCTGGTGGTGGCGATGGTAAGATTGTCCTGTGGGACACGAAGGCCGGTGATTCCCTTCAAGTGATCCACGCCTATCGTGAACCGATATTTGATATTCAATTCAGTAGCGATGAAAATAAGGTAGTGACTTCGAGCTGGGATGGAACGATGAAGATCCATGACCTTACGTCAGGCAAGATGGTGAGCTACTTCAACCTCGAGAATGCTTCGGCATATTGCCTCGCACTCCATCCATCCGACCTTTATACGATAACGGGCCGGCTCGACAACTCATTGCAGATGTGGGAAAACGATACCCGTACCGTGGTGCGGACCTTCGTGGGTCACACAGACGTCGTTTCATCCATTCGTGTTTCAGCAGATCAAAAAAGCATTCTTACAGGAAGCTGGGATGGCAGCGTCAGACTCTGGGACATTGGCACCGGGTTGATGGCCCGTAAGCTGATTCACTCCAATGTGCCGGTACACGTCGCAATTTTTGGACCGGACGAGAAACATATTTATTCAGCCGGTGCTGATCGCGTGATAAGGGTATGGGACAGCAACACGTTTCGTCCGATCCGGTCGTTCGAAGGGCACAATGCCGAGATTACATCATTGGTGTTTAGTCCGGATAACCGAATGCTGATATCTCACAGCGTAGACGGCGTCACCAAGTTTTGGGACATGACTACCGGAAAGGAATTCTTTGAGCACATACACCTGGGTGACAAAGACTGGCTTGTCAAAAATCGTGAGGGTTATTTCAACGGTACCGATGGAGCACGGCAGTATATCCACTTTGTCAGTGGTTCGAAAACATACGCTGTTGATCAGTTTTTTAATGACTTTTTCAGACCGGATCTTCTGCCAAAGATATTTCAGAGCCGCGGGGGAGACGCACTCAAGGGAGTTCACGGCAAACTGAGGAATTCTCCGCCACCGGTGTTGAAAATTGCCGCAGTGCCGGCGGATGAAAACAGGTCCGAAATCCTGGTGCGAGTGATTGACTCAGGTTCAGGTGTCACGGGACTGAGGCTTCTCCATAATGGGAAAAGTCTTGCACTGGCTGACAACGAAATCAGGTATCCTTCCGGCAAGGACGAACAATCGACGTTCAAGGTCATTGTCGACCTGATTGGGGGAACGAACACGTTTACGGCGGTAGCGGTCAACAATGATCGTGTTGAGTCGGATCCGGTTTCGGTGGAAGTCTTTAGCGAATCCGGCGTCCGGCACAGTAATTGTCATATCCTGGCTGTTGGCATTAATGAGTACAAGAATCAGAAACTGAATCTCAACTATGCCAGGCCCGATGCAGCTTCCTTTACCGAAGTAATGCAAAACTTTGCCGGGCCGCTGTTTCAGAAAGTGTTCGTTCATACTTTATATGATACAGACGCTACCCGAGATAAGATTCTCGGTAAAATGGATGAGCTGAGCAATGAGGTCCGCCCGGAAGACGTTTTTGTCTTGTACTACGCCGGCCACGGCAGCATGGTAGATAACAAGTTCTACTTCATCCCTACGGAGAATCTGCGTTTGTATGACGCGGGTGGGTTGAAGAAGGAGGCGATTGAGGCGATCGTGTTGCAGGAAAAGCTGAAAAAAATTAAGGCTTTGAAGCAACTCATTATTATGGATGCGTGTCAATCGGGAGGATCCGTTGAACTTTTGGCGGTGCGTGGTGCCAACGAAGAAAAGGCCATCGCCCAATTGTCGAGAAGCACGGGTATTCATGTGCTGGCCTCGGCGGGCAGTGAACAATTTGCCGCAGAATTTTCTGAACTTGGCCATGGATTGTTCACTTACGTACTGATCCGTGCACTCAATGGTGAGGCGGACGGAGCGCCACAAGACGGAAAGGTTACTATTTATGAATTGAAGTCATTCATAGATGACCAGGTACCTGAGATGACACGAAAGCTGAAGGGTAAACCTCAGTATCCGTACACATTTAGTCGTGGTCATGATTTCCCGGTGGTTATTAAGCCGTAAAAAGCTTGTAACTTTGCAGCAGAAAGTTCGTTGATTCAGAAGGCTATAAAATCACATCAATGGTCGAAGCAAGTCCGGTCAAATTTTATCTTGCCAAGTACTTCTTCCTACTGGTTGCCATTCTCCTCTGGGTTTCAGGGTGCGTCCTCTTTATTATCTATGGACTGGAATTCCTGAACATTATCGCCGTATCGACACTTGAGTTTGCCGGAATTGCACTTGTATTCGTTTTTATCGCGTTCAGCGATCGGTTAAAACGCGTACGCATCGGCGACAACAAGCTTGTGGTGATGGAAGATGACGATATGAACATCCGCTTTGGATGGGAAGAGGTGAAATCGATTTCGCAGGTTCCGCTGCTGAATATGTACAAGGTTCGCTTCCGCGGACGCAGAAAAAGTTTCTATTTTTTCAGTGTTGGTGACCTCAGTCAGCGCGTCGGGCATTTTATCAAACGATCCACCGACGTTCGGAACAAACTCATTTAGTTCTTAAGTACGCCGAGATCGCGGCCAACCTCGACGAAGGCAGCTATCGCCTTGTCAAGATGATCACGCGTGTGTGCTGCTGATATCTGAACACGAATCCGCGCCTTGTCTTTTGGGACTACCGGATAGAAGAATCCGATTACATATATACCCTTCTTCAGCAACTGCTCGGCAAATGTCTGAGCGAGTTTTGCATCGTAGAGCATGATCGGCACGATCGGATGTTGTCCTTCCTTTATATCGAACCCTGCCGACGTCATGGCTTCGCGGAAGTATCGCGTATTGGATTCAAGGCGGTCACGCAGTTCAGTTGTTGAAGACAGCATGTCAAACACTTCGATGGAGGCACCCACGATCGCAGGAGCAAGTGTATTCGAAAACAGGTAGGGGCGTGATCGCTGTCGCAGCAGTTCGATGATTTCTTTGCGACCTGATGTGAATCCTCCTGACGCGCCACCCAGGGCTTTGCCCAGTGTTCCCGTAATGATATCGACGCGGTCCATCACGCCACACAACTCCGGAACACCGCGGCCGGTCTTGCCAAGGAAACCGGTGCAATGGCTTTCATCGGTCATTACGAGTGCGTCGAACTTGTCGGCGAGGTCGCAAATCTTGTCAAGCTGTGCGATGGTTCCGTCCATTGAGAACGCGCCGTCAGTAACGATCATGATCTGGCGTGCGCCGGCCTTCTTTGCATCTTCAAGCTGATGCAAAAGATCGTCCATGTCGTTGTTCCTGTAACGGTAACGCATGGCTTTGCACAGGCGGACACCGTCGATTATGGAAGCGTGATTTAATTCGTCGGAAATGATCGCGTCTTCTGCGCCAAGCAGTGGTTCGAAAACTCCGCCGTTGGCATCGAACGCCGCTGCATATAATATCGTATCATCCGTATGCAGGAAGCGCGAGATGCGTTCTTCAAGTTCTTTATGAATATCCTGAGTTCCGCAGATAAAACGCACAGACGACATGCCGTATCCGTGTGTATCGATCGTGCGTTTTGCGGCCTCAATTACGCGCGGGTGTGATGACAGGCCGAGGTAGTTGTTGGCGCAAAAATTAATAACGGACCGGCTGTCTGTCGTTGCGATTTCAGCGCCCTGGGGTGTTATGATAATTCGTTCTTTTTTGAAGAGGCCCGCCTCGCGAATGCTATTTAATTCCTGCTCCAGGCGACCTTTGAATTTTCCGTACATGTTACTGGGACGTTTTTGGTTTTGGCCTCATCACGGGTCGGGGCACCGCCGGTTTTTTCAGCGGCTGAGCCGGTGGCGTTGGTTGCTCCTGTGGCTGCACCGGTGGTGTGACGTCGATGGCCTTTGTTGGATCCGGTGGCTGGACTTCAGGCACGTCAGGTGCAGGGTACTTTCTTCGGATAGGATTAATGAGAAAGAACATCCGGGATGTGAAACTTGCCGGACTCATCTGTTCAAAGTCGCGTTTCCAGCTTTCCCATAATTCCTTCTCCGTCGCTTTGAAAGCTTCCGAAGATATCTTTTTTGAATGCAGAAATGATTCAAATTCCACGGGGCCAAAGTTAAACGAAAAGGCCTAACAGATATTAGGCAGATCGCATTTTTTGGTAATTTACGCGACGAAATTCAGGTAATGGCAAAAGAGAAAGTACTGGTGATAGGCGCGGGTGGTCAGCTTGGTTCCGAGCTTACCGAGCGTTTACGGCAATTGCATGGGGCTGACAACGTAATCGCCGCCGATGTGAGGATGCGCGAATATTTTGCGGGTTGGAAATTTGAAATGCTGGACGTCCTCGATCATGAGGGTCTCGAACGTATACTCGGACAACACCGGATTACGCAGATATATCATCTTGCGGCCTTGCTATCTGCCGCCGGTGAACAGAAACCGGAACTTGCGTGGCAGATCAACATGCAAGGGCTCCTGAACGTACTTGAGTCGTCAGTAAAATTTAAGGTCAAAAAAGTTTACTGGCCGAGTTCGATTGCCGTGTACGGACCGACGACACCAAAAGTTGATACGCCGCAGGATACCATCATGGACCCGACTACAGTTTACGGAATCAGTAAACTCGCGGGCGAGCGCTGGTGTGAATGGTACCATCAAAAACACGGGCTCGACGTACGTAGCCTCCGTTACCCGGGATTAATTGGATACAAGGCGAAGCCCGGAGGAGGCACGACCGACTACGCAGTTGATATTTTCTTCAAGGCGATAACGGAACGGAAGTACACGTGCTTTCTCGGTCCGCAGACAACGCTTCCGATGATGTACATGGAAGATGCATTGAATGCAACGATCGAACTGATGGAAGCGCCGGCGGAAAAAATCTCGGTGCGATCAAGTTATAACCTCGCCGGCATATCATTCAATCCGGAAGAACTTGCGAACGAGATCGGCAAACTTCTGCCTGATTTTGCAATTGAATACAAGCCGGATTTCAGGCAGCAAATAGCCGATTCGTGGCCACGCTCAATAGACGACACTGCTGCGCGTATGGACTGGGGGTGGCAGCATCAGTATGATCTGCCGAAGATGGTTAGGGAGATGATGGCTAAATTGCCAGTATTCCATCAGCTCGAAGAGCCTGCGCGAATTAAATGAATCATCCGATATCCTTCCCGGCCTTCAGTCAGGATTCATTGTACTACAAATCGTTCGATCAATAATTCTGACTCGGTTCGCACCTGCAGAATGTATACTCCTGCATTAAGATTCAGAGGGCCCTCGAAGCTGTTTCCTGCCAGATCGAATTCGTAAAAACGGCGACCACTGGAGTTTGTGATGGTAACGTGAACAGCATTTTCTGAGGTGAAATTCAGCCTGAAACGGAGGTTTCCGTCCTGAACCGGGTTCGGGGCTAACGCAACTGCCTTTGCGCCTGTGATTTCAATTACGCGAATGTCAGAATAGGCGACGTTGCCGTCGAAGTCGACCTGCTTGAGCCGGTAGTACGTCCGTTGAATCAACGGCGACACGTCGGCAAAGGAATAAAGCCTTTTAACATTGGAATTTCCGAAGGCCCCCTCGCGGCCAATTGAAACGAAGTACATCCCGTCGGAAGACCGTTGAACTTCGAAATGGGATGCATTTATTTCCGTGGCAGTTGCCCATTCAACCACAACTTGCTGGTCTGCATTTTTTTGTACCAGGAAGTACAGCAATTCCACAGGTAGCGGGCTGAAGTCAATGTTCGCAACCCAGTCATAAAAGGTAGGGTTTGTGTTTTCCATGGTCACCTCATCACCGGTATTTCCCGTTGTTGATGAGCCTCCGCCTGAGTTTGTAATCGTTCCGTTTACATACAGTCCATATGGGTTGGTTGTATTGTTGTTTACAATGCTGCTTCCACCGCCTGAGAAATTGACATTTCCATGGACGTAGACCTGTCCGCCGTTGTTCACGGTAAGCACCGTTCCACCACCGGTTGCTGTTACATTGCCGAATACTGCGACCCTGCCGTTTCGGTTAACTGTGACGTCTCCGCTTGAATTTGACACAAGATTGCCGTACACGATCAGATCTGCATAAGGGGGTGCGGCGACATTGGTTCCAACAGTGAGGTAGTTGCTGCTGTTGACGGTGATCGACTGCTCGATAATAACGCGTCCACCCGGATGGATTCGCAGGTTTGAACTTAAGGTAGCGCTTCCCGTCACAACCAATGTTCCATACACGTTGATTGTGCTTCCGCCTGTAACGCTCAGATTTCCATTTATGGTCAGCGTATGCCCGCCGTTAACATTGAGTGTGGCGCTCCCGGAACTGTAATTAGAATTTATTGAGATGTCGTGATTTACGTTTATCGTTCCGGAACCCTGTCCACTCAGGGGCGGAGTTGCCGGGCCCCATCCGGAGATATTTGTCCAGATAGATCCGGTCCAGCTCCCGGCAGCGTTTGAATTGTAATTCTGGGCACGGGCTTCGAACAGCACAAAAAGAGTAAAGCAAGCCAATAGAAGCCATAGTTTGCGCATTGCAGGGTGTCCAATTGTATCCATTGCGAGGTAATAACCGGTATACATAGAGGTTAGTTAGCTATGAGAATCAAAAATCAGGCGGCGCAAAAAAAATGGTCTGTGTCTGCTGAAAACTTGCAATACCTTAGAAATCCGGGTTTCAAAGCCCTGAAACCCAAACTTCCGCGTCCTGATATGGGATGGAATTTCTGAATTTGAGAAAAAATCCGCCACCGGTCATCGACTTCATCTAACGCCATTCCCAACCCACGTATGGTGACCAAATTTGGAATGAAAAAGTGCCGAGCAACTCTGAATAACCGTCCGGCCTTGCAAGGTAAGAGCCATCCTACACGTTTCATGTCTCCACTGTTTTCATTCACAATCCAATTTTCTGAATAACTTGCAGGGTCTCTTTTTACCGAATTTTACACGCTTTTTTATGCCGGTAACCTCAATAATTGATGCTTCAGGAATCTCCACGGTAACAATCTCCAGACCGGAAGCGATGAATGCGCTTAATAATGATACGATCAACCAGCTTTACAAAGTTATAGAAGAAATTTCCAAAAACCTTAGAATTAAGGGTGCGATAATCACAGGCGAAGGTCAGAAGGCTTTCGTTGCCGGGGCAGACATCCGCGAACTATCTGAATTGGACGCTGAAGGTGCTTTTGCCCTTGCGCGGCGCGGTCAGGAGTTGTTCCAGATGATTGAAGACTGCCCCAAACCCATTATCGCAGCCGTGAATGGTTTTGCATTGGGTGGTGGATGTGAACTTGCAATGGCCTGTCACTTTCGACTGGCAAGCCGGCACGCCAAGTTCGGACAACCTGAAATAAATCTGGGCATCATTCCCGGCTACGGCGGCACGCAACGCCTAACGAGGCTGATCGGGAAAGGCAGGGCTCTCGAGCTTCTGATGACCGGCAACCTTATCAACGCAGATGAAGCGCTTTCAATGGGTTTGGTAAACCATGTCTATGAGGACGCAACGGCTCTGCTGGACGCCGCCAGGAAGCTTATGGAAACAATTGTGCAAAAAAGCCCGTTAGTCCTCTCATATTTAATCAAAGCGGTCAATTGCGAAGTGCCGGGCCAGTCTGGATTTGAACAGGAGGCACTTTTGTTCAGGGAATGTGCATCGACCGCCGACTTCAAGGAAGGCACATCTGCGTTTCTGGAAAAGAGAAAACCTCAGTTTTCTGGGAAGTGATTGCATAACCGTTCATGGGTAAACTTAAAAGACTTGCGGGAGAAACAATACTGTATGGGTTTGGTACCATCATACCACGATTCATAAACTTCCTGCTGGTCCGACTTCACACCGACGAAAAAGTTTTTGCTCCCGACGAATACGGCGTCATCACCAAACTCTTCGCCTACACTGCAGTGATCAATACCATTCTGCTTTTCGGAATGGAGACGGCATATTTCAGGTTTGCAACGCGTGAAGGTTCAGATGAGAAACGCAGTTTCCTTCTGGCACAAACTGTCGTTATCTTTTTAAGCGGTGTCGTGACGCTGTTTCTGGTTGCACTGGCGTTCCCGGTTGCGGACTATATTAACATCGCCGGTAACGAGGAGTATATCTACTACCTCGCGCTCATTATGTTCATGGATGCGATTGTGGCTATTCCGTTTGCGCGGCTGCGTTTATTGAAGAAACCGGTCCGTTTCGCTGCAGGTAAGCTCGTCAATATTGGGTTGCTCGTAGGATTGAATGTTTACTTCCTGTTATTCGCATTCGATCCGGAGGTTGGAGTGGCCTATGTGTTTATTGCAAACCTCGTTGCCAATGCTTTCTATCTGTTCTTTTTTGCACCCGAACTTCTTTCGTGGCGACCCTCTTACGACAAGCAGATTTCCCCGGCTATGATCCGATACGGTTATCCTGTGATGCTTACCGGGCTTGCCGGCATGACCAACGAAATGTTTTCACGACTGACACTTGAGGCCTGGCTCCCCGAAGGTTTCTATCCCGGCAAGAGTTCGGATTATGCGCTGGGTGTTTTCGGAGCATGTTATAAACTGGCGATGCTTATGAGCCTCGCGGTAACTGCTTTTCGTTATGCCGCCGAGCCATTCTTCTTTTCAAACGCTTCCGACAAGCAATCCCCTGAGCTTTTTGCCAGAATCAATCACTTCTTCGTGATCGTTTGTTGCTTCATCCTGTTGGCGGTCAGCATCAATCTCGATATCCTCAAATATTTTCTGGGTGATCCCTCTTACTGGGAAGGGTTGCACATTGTTCCCATCTTGCTGTTGGCGTACCTGTTCCTCGGGGTGTACTATAATTTTTCGGTATGGTTCAAGCTTACCGACAGAACGTATTGGGGAACAATTATCACTGTAATCGGTGCAGTCATTACAATCGTTGCCAACTATCTTTTGATTCCTTCATATGGATATGTTGGCAGCAGCTGGGCGACCCTGATCTGTTATTTTTCAATGACCGTCCTCTGTTATCAACTGGGCCGGAGGTATTACCCGATACCATACGACGTGGGTGTTAACCTCGTCTACATTGTGGTGACTACGTTATGCGTATACCTTGTAAGTGATGTATCTATTTCCGATCCCTGGCTGGCATCAACTTTTCATCTTTCCGTTGTGGTAGTTTTTGTTTTGGTTGTTTTCTTTCTCGAAAAGAAACAATTTCGGCAAAGTCCCGGCTAACCTGGGACTGGCTTCCACTTCACTCTGAAAACCCTTTAACACTGTATGAATATTATCATTCCAATGGCCGGCCTCGGGAAAAGAATGCGGCCGCATACCCTCACCGTTCCCAAACCCCTTCTGCCCATTGCAGGCAAACCGATCGTTCATCGCCTCGTGGAAGACATCGCGAGGGTTTGTCCCGAGAAAATTGAAAACATTGGATTTATCATTCACCCTTCCTTTGGAAAGGACGTTGAGGAGAGCCTGAAGCGAATTGCTTCCGAAGTCGGCGCAACTGGCCGGATATACTACCAGGAAGTCGCCATGGGAATTTCGCACGCACTGCTTTTCGCGAAGGAATTGTTTACGGGTAAGGTTATCGTTGCTTTTGCGGATACGCTTTTCAAGGCGGAGTTCGAGTTGGACACAACAAAAGATGGTATCATCTGGGTACAAAAAGTGAGTGATCCGTCGCAGTTCGGTGTCGTCAAATTAAATGCGGAAGGTGAGATCATCGACCTCGTTGAAAAACCATCGAGGTTCGTGTCGGATCTTGCAATTATCGGGATTTACTTCTTCCGCGACGGTGCCGCGCTCGCAAAAGAAATGCAATACCTGATTGATAACGACATCAAGGACAAAGGCGAGTATCAGTTTACATCCGCGTTGCAGGGGTTGCAGAAAAAAGGGGCCCGTCTTGTTCCGGGGCAGGTCACCGAGTGGCTGGACTGTGGAAACAAGAATGTGACTGTACAGACCAACCAGCGCTACCTTGAGTTCATCAAGGATCAGAAACTGATCTCCGGCGATGCGAAAATCATCAACTCTGTAATAATCCCACCTTGTTTTATTGGTGCTGGTGCCAGGCTTGAAAACGCTGTCGTGGGGCCGCACGTGTCGGTCGGAGAAAATTCAACGATCGTGGACAGCCGGGTGAGCAATTCTATCATACAAAAGGACACACGCATTTCGAATGCCGTGATCTCGAACAGTATGTTGGGGAATTTCGTTATTTTTGAAGGCTCACCGCTGGATTTGAGTGTGGGTGATTACAATACCATTCATTGAAAGAAATCAGAAATTATATTCTCCTGCTGATGGTGGTGGCATTACTGTCATCATATGGGACTGCATCGGGGCAGCGGAACAGGAAGCCGCCGGAAGAAGTTCAGGTTTCAGCGAACCGTTCGCGAGAGGCAGAGTTTTACTTTACGGAAGGTGAGAAGTTCTTCATTCTCGAAGACTATGCAAAAGCGCTGACCTATTACCAGAAAACACTCGAGATCGCACCGGAAAATGCAACGGTGCACTACAAGATCGCCGAGGTGCTGATGCAAAACGAAAGACCTGAAGACTTGCAGAAGGCTGCTGTGAGTATTGAAAATGCACTTCGCCTTGAAAAAAAGAATAAGTATTTCTATTTGCTTGGCGCGAACATTTATGCGTCACTGGCGCGGTTTGACAAAGCCGCGCAGACATACGAGAAGTTAATTACGAATGTTCCCGGCAGTGAAGAGTACCTGTATGAACTGGGTGCTGTCTATCAGTTTGCAGGTAAATGGGAAGATGCCATTCGCGCATACCAACGGGCGGAAGACGCTCTCGGAGTCAACGAAGTGTCATCAGTTCAAAAGCAGCGCATTTACCTTGAGCAGGGAAAGATCAAGGAAGCAGTTGCCGAAGGAGAAAAGCTTCTCGCTGCTTTCCCCGGAGATGAGGGCGTGCTGATGGGTTTTACAGAAGTCCTTTCGCAGCAAGGACTTAAGAGCGAGGCGATCCGGTATCTCGAGGCATTTGCAGCTGAAAATCATGATGCCGTTAATACACGTATGTTATTGGCTGCGTTCTATCGCGAGAATAACCAGGAGACGAAAGCCCGACCGATCCTTCTGGCATTGTTCGGTCATCCTGACGTCGACTTGAACAGCAAGTTGTTGATCCTGGAAGCTTACCGCGCAGAACTTGCAATCGCGCGGTCACAGCAACGAACGGATGAAGAAAAATTTTCCTTTGCAAAGACTTTGTTCACACGTCTCCAGGAAGCAAATCCGGATGATCCGAAGGTACACATCGCCGGTGGTGATCTTTACCTGGCCGGAGGTGACCGCAAGCTTGCGCATTCCCAATATCTTGAGGCAATTTCACAGGGAGACGTAACGTACGAGGTATGGGAAAACCTGCTTATGCTGGAGTACCGGCTGGGCTATCGCGACGAACTCGTGCGAAATTCCGATCGTGTACTGGAGATCTTCCCGAATCAGGGCAAGCTTCATTATTATAATGGGTGTGGCTATTTACTTCAGCAAAAATACGAAGAGGCAATCGCCGCCTTTCAGCAAGCCATGCGGTTGTCGTCATCGAATACAAAACTGCAGGCTGAGATCAACGGAAAAATAGGTGAGACGTACCACGGCATGCGTCGGTTCGAGCAGGCAGATCAGGCCTTTGCCAATGCGCTGGCCCAGGATCCCGGTAATAGTTCGGTCCTGAATGGCTGGAGTACCAGCTTAGTTGCACGCAAGACGAGTCTGGAAAGAGCGGAAAAAATGGCTGAGCAGCTTATTAAGAACGAGCCGTCTAATATTGACTATCTGAGTACCTACGCGCGGGTACTTGATTCGCGAGGTAAATTAAAGGAAGCCAAAAAGGTCATGGAGCGCGTTGTTTCAACAAGTGAGCCGGATGCAGATCATTTCGAATATTTTGGCGATATTCTTTTTAAATTGGGTGAAATAGACGCGGCGGTAGTTCAATGGGAGAAGGCAAAAGGGCTTGACGGCAACAATGAACTACTCAATCGAAAAATAGCCAACCGGAAGATTTATGAATAAAAGCGCCATTCTGCTCCTTCTTGCGAGCCTTTCGTTTACCTTTTTTTCGTGTAGCCGGAAAGTGACAGCCCCAATAACCCGGGCGGAGCCGCGCACGGATCTGAAGATCGAAGGAATAGACTTTGAACATTTCCAGGGTAAGGCGCGTATGGTCCTCCGTGATGCCAACAAAGAAAGGGAGGTCAAGGCCAATATCAGGGTTCGCAAGGACAGCGTTATCTGGATGACGTTTTCAGTGATTGGTGTTCAGGGCGGAAAGGCACTCATAAACAAGGACTCCATAACCATCGTAAGCAATATGGATAAGGAGTACTACGTTTTTGAGTACGATGAACTTTCGAAGCGTTACAACTTCGAGATAAACTACGATGTCATCCAGGCGGCGATGCTTGGCAACCTTATTGTTCCGCGCGAGGAGGATAATGAAGTAGTTCGCGAATCATCAATGTTTATTCTTAAACAGAACGTTGGAACCGTGAATGTCTCCAACTTTGTCAATGCCGCGAGTACGAAAATTGAAAAGATTGAAATGAAGGAAGACAATTCGAGCAATTCCCTTGTGATCAATTACTCGAATTTTCAGGCGGTTGACGACAAACTATTTCCATACAACGGTACCATTAGCCTTTTTTACAAGACTTTGTCCGGCGTTCTGAATACGACCATTATTTTTGAGTACAGTAAAGCCGAGGCAGGTGGTAAGGAACTCAAATTTCCGTTTAACATTCCCAAGCGATATGTCCGCAGGTAAAGGTGTTCTGATCCTTATCCTGGCATTCCTGTCTGCTACCGCGCCTGCCACCGCCCAGAAAAAATCCAAAGCTCAACTCCAGAAAGAACGGCAGCAGGCGGTGCAGAAGATTCAGGAAGTTGAGAAGATACTTTCCCAAACCGCGACTCAGAAAAAGAATTCTATCGGAGAGCTGAATGCATTGAATGAACGTATTCGCGAGCAGGAAAATCTCATCGGCAGTATCCGCTCGGAAGTGTCATTACTCGACGCGGAGATTTCCGAGAATAACGACATCATTACCGCCCTCGAAGAGGATTTACAGAAGCTTCGAAAAGAGTTTGCAGCTATGTTGTACGCCGCACAAAAAGCCAACAATAACACTACCCGTCTCAGTTTTCTCTTTTCATCCGAATCGTTTGATCAACTGATCATGCGATTGAAATATATGGAGCAGTATGCAGAAACGCGCAAGCATCAGGCAGAGCAGATTGGCAAGGTCCAGGAGGAACTTGCGGGCCAGGTTCGTGTGATAAGCGCTCAGCGCGATGAAAAGAATGTATTGCTTCAGGAGCAGGTTCGTGAAAATGAAAACCTCGCACAACTGAAACAAAAGCAAAACCGCCTTGTGCGGGCGCTTGCAAAAGAAGAGAAGTCGCTGAAACGAAATCTCGAATCCACCCGCGAGGCAGTCGCCAAACTCGATAAACTCATTGATGCTGCAATTAAGGAAGAACTTGCCCGGAATGCTGCCAAGTCGAAATCGGCGGAAGCAATTGCGTTGTCATCTTCTTTTGAAGAGAACAAGAACAAGTTTCCGTGGCCGGTTTCGTCAGGATTTGTTTCGCTCGGTTTTGGCCGGCAGAACCACCCTGTTCTCAAAGGAATCGTTGTACAAAACAACGGCGTGAATATTCAGACCAAGGAGGATGAAAAGGTCAAGTGTATCTTCCAGGGTGAAGTCAGGAAAGTAGCCTTTATTCCGACATTAGGCAGTACGGTAATTATCAATCATGGGGACTACCTTACCGTCTATGCCGGACTTAAGGAAGTATTTGTCAAGGCCGGGCAAAAGGTAACAACGAACCAGGAAATTGGCCGTGTGTTTTCAAACAGCGAAGGTGTGTCGGAACTCCGGTTTCAAATCTTCAGGAACACAACGGCCCTCGATCCCCAGGCATGGCTTAGGAACATGTGACAAGCGCTGGCTGTTGATGAGCTTACAATTGTGAGGTTTCCGCTCGCGGAATACTACATTTGACGGTAATCTTTTTTAGTATAATTTTGTCGTTCATTAAAATTTTACGCCATGAACGCGACACTATTGTTTTTGAGTGGGGTTGGTTTCCAGGAAATTCTTCTCATAGGTCTTTTTGTACTGGTCTTCTTCGGTGCGCGAAAAATTCCTGAATTCATGAAAGGTCTTGGAAAGGGCGTACGTGAGTTCAAGGACGCCGTCAAGGATGTGAAGAAGGAAGTTGAAGACGTCGGCAGGATTGAAGACGGTAAATAGGTGACTGCGACGTACGCTACACTTCGCGATATCCGAAACGATCTGTTGCGTGGCAAAGTCACTTGCCAGGAACTAGTCAGGTCCTACCTGAAAAACATACGCGAAAAGAGCCATTTGAATGCTTTCCTCAGTGTATACGAGGACGAGGCATTGAATAAGGCGGTACAAATCGACAAGAAAATTCAGAACGGAACAGCTGGCCGCCTGGCCGGCATGGTAGTAGGAATTAAAGACGTTCTCGCTTACGAAAATCATCCTCTTCAGGCTTCGAGCCGAATTCTCGATGGTTTTATTTCCAGGTTTAATGCAACTGCTGTTCAGCGACTGCTGGATGAAGACGCCATTATCATAGGCCGTCAGAACTGCGATGAATTTGCAATGGGCTCCTCTAACGAGAGCTCGGCGTTCGGACCAGTCCTCAACGATGCCGATAATTCCCGCGTGCCCGGTGGTTCATCCGGTGGGTCAGCGGTGGCCGTGCAGGCCGGTTTGTGTCATGTTTCCCTTGGTTCAGACACCGGTGGCTCTGTGCGTCAACCGGCGGCATTTTGTGGCGTAATCGGCCTCAAACCCACGTATTCGCGCATTTCCCGGTACGGTCTGATTGCCTACGGATCTTCTTTCGATTGTATCGGAATTTTTGGAAAATCCGTGGAAGACGTGGCCCTCGTGCTGGAAATCATATCCGGATCGGACGATGAAGACAGTACTGTTTCCAGGAGAAGCGTCCCGGCATTTTCGAAAGAACTTGCCGACGGGGGCAACAAGCCGTACAAGGTTGCCTATGTAAGGGAAATTGATCAGGGCGCGGGGCTTCAACCTGAAATTGTGAGCGCAATCAAAGGCAAACTGGACCAGCTTCGCCATGCAGGACATTCCGTTGAAGTAATTGATTTTCCATTGCAGGAGTATGTTCTGCCGACGTATTACATCCTGGCCACGGCGGAGGCCAGCTCAAACTTGTCTAGATTTGATGGTGCAAGATTCGGGCATCGTTCGGACAAGGCAACGGACCTGATTTCCATGTACAAGAAGAGCCGGTCAGAGGGATTCGGTAAAGAAGTCCAGCGTCGCATATTGTTGGGTACCTTCGTTCTGAGCGCGAGCTATTACGACGCGTACTACACAAAGGCACAGAAGGTCCGGCGAATGATCCGCGAGCAAACCAAGCAAATTCTTGGTAAATTTGATTTCATCGTTATGCCGATTACGCCAACTACAGCGTTTAAGCTTGGTGAGCATTCCGGGAATCCGCTCGAGATGTATCTGGCGGATCTGTTCTCTGTTCAAGCTAACGTGGCAGGCGTACCCGCGATCGCGCTTCCGTGCGGCACGGATGGGCAGGGTTTACCGATTGGACTACAGGTAATCGCAGACGATTTTGAGGAGGCAAAACTTTTGCATTTTTCGAACGACCTAATAAACAAGAACTGAGATGAGGAAGGTATTTTTTCTGACGGCGTTGACCATTTTGTCCGTTGCTGCCTTTGCCCAGGAAGTTTCGGAAACAACGGTTATCGACTCATTGGAAGTGGCCGTGGCCGAGGAGGAGATGCTGTACAAAACAGACACCGCCGACTTTGTCTATTATGCGCTTCCGACGGAACTGGAGTACATCCCCGGAGACGATCACCCTGCACTCATCGCCGACCGACTCCGTTGTCTTGAGAAAAATATGCCGCTTCACTACAACGATAAAATTCATGCTTTCATAAATTATTTCACTATCCGTGACCGTGAGTACACAAAAATGGTTCTTCGAAGAAAGAATCTGTACTTCCCGCTTTTTGAAAAGTCTCTCGCCAGGTATAATCTGCCTGATGAGCTTAAGTACCTGAGCATTATCGAATCCGGTCTTAATCCACGTGCAGTTTCACGGGCACGTGCTGTGGGCCTGTGGCAGTTCATGTCCGCAACGGGTAAGTTTTATGGACTGTCGAACGATCGCTACATCGATGAGCGTATGGACCCGGAGTTGTCAACCGATGCAGCGTGCCGCTACCTTCGTGATCTTTACGGCATGTTTAAGGATTGGGAACTCGCTTTGGCCGCGTACAATACAGGGCCCGGCAACGTGAAGCGTGCGATTCGTCGTTCCGGCTATAAAAAAACATTCTGGGAAATCTATCCATTCCTGCCACGCGAAACGCGGGCTTATGTGCCGCAGTTTGTCGCCATGATTTATACGATGAACTATCTCGATGAACACAACTTCATTGAGGGTGGTGAGGAACTTCCCGTCGTAGCGGATACATTGCAGATTACGCGTCCGTTGCATTTCGAAACATTTGCGGCACTGACCGGAAGTTGTGTGGAGGATATTCAGAAACTTAATCCATCGATACTTCATGCGGCAGTGCCGGTGTCCGGAAAACCTTATGTGCTCAAGGTCCCGGCAACAGCAAAGGAGCGCCTGTATTCCGCACGCGTTGCTATTCTTGACTCCGCAGCCCAAAGAGGAAGGAAGGAAATTGAAGTGATAGCCAAGAAGTATGAACACATTCAGGAACAGAATCGCGTTGTCTACAAAGTTCGCAGAGGTGATGTCCTGGGAAGTATTGCGATAAGGCACCGGGTTACCGTATCGGAGATCAAACGCTGGAATAATCTGAGAAGCAGCATGATCCGGGAAGGCCAAAGGTTGACCATCTATACCAGAGGTGGAGGACCGAGGCCGACGTCGACCGTAGCATCGGCAAAACAAACAGAGCCGCAGCCGATAGCATCAGGACAAACTTATATTGTGCAGCCTGGCGATACGCTTTGGACTATTTCCAGAAAGTACCAGGGACTGACGATCGAGAAGTTAAAAAGCCTCAATAACCTCGAAAGCAACAAAATTCAGCCCGGGCAAAAGCTTATAATCGGAATTTAATCGCCAGCCAGTAGCGAGTATTCTTTATTTTTGGCACCGAACAGTTATGCAGCCGTTTTGGTTTATTCGATGTGACCAATCCCCCGGCACGGCATTATAATTTTAAACTTTTCGGTATGCGTGTATTTTGGTTCCTCAGCGTTATTGTCCTATTTCTCTACGGCTGCTCGGGCGAGAGCAACCCGGAATATTTGCAACGGGCCAACGGCAAACCTGGTGATCTGTTGATCGTTATGGATTCCGTCCAATGGAACGGCGCTTTGGGTGATGAGGTCCGCCGCGTATTTCGTGCAGAGGTGCCGGGGCTTCCTCAGGGCGAACCAATGTTCAATACGATCTGCATACAACCAAGCAGAGGGATAACCATGCTGACCAAGATGCGGAATCTCGTGTATGTTTTCACACTTGATCAGAATACACCGGGAGCGCGTATCCTCAGAGAGCAGTTTTCTGAAGAAACATTGAACCGCATTCGCAGCGACTCGACATTTTCATTAGCTACAAAGACAAATGAATACGCACGGGGACAGGAAGTCATGTATTTGTTCAGCCGGACTGAACAGGATATGATGGAATACCTTGCCGAAAACAAACAGGCCATTCTCGATTACTTTAATCGCAAGGAACGCGAGCGACTAACCAAGGAAATTCTTTCTACCCATTCGACAAAAGGTGTCACGGCTTTCCTTCGTGAAGAGCAGCAAATCGAATTAAGTATGCCGATTGGCTACCGCCTTGCCGATAAGACGAGTGATTTCGTATGGTTGCGAAACATGACTGCGGCTACAGATAAGGATGTCTGGATCACGTGGAAGCCTTACAACAGCGAGTATCAACTACTACCCGATTCGATCATTGCGTGGCGAAACGAGGCTTGTGAAAAGTATCTGTACGAAGATCCCGAAAATCCTGAGAGTTATCTGACAACGGAACAGGAGGATGCTCGCGTACACGCGCGTCAAACGAGACTTAACGGCAACTTCGCGATGGAGTTGCGCGGTTTGTGGCGAACAAATCAGCGAACAATGGGTGGTCCGTTCGTGGGATACGCCCTTGTTGATGAGCCACGCGGCTTGCTGTATTACATTGAGGGATTTGCGTATGCGCCCGGAAAAGATAAACGTGAAATGATGCGCGAGTTGGAAACGATTCTGTGGACGTTCAAATCCAGCAATCAGATCAACGAAAAATAAGGCTATTCCAGGCGCCTGTGAAAATAAAGGTTATACTTCGGGAGCAGCGCCGGATGTGAGATCTTAACCAGGTCCTGCAGAATCAGGTCCGGCCGTAGGTAGCCAAGTTCGAGGTATTCATTTCCGCCCTTGCTGCCTTTGCGTGCATCGTAGTTATAAACGTTGCCCTCCTTAAAAGCTTTGAACTTCGCATACCTGTGATCCCCTGCCCGTAGTTCCTCCAGCGAACCGAATGGCCCCACGCCTATCCATAGGTCAGCGTTTTGTGCCTTTTCATAAACGGATTCGAAGCTGAGTTCCAGGTATCCTGTAGATGAATTCTCACGCCACAAATAATCGCAGCCTGCATCATGTAATAATTCGGCAGCATAATTCCTGCCCCCGGGAAGAAACCAGGCATCGCCATAAAGGATTCCACTCACAACGGTTGGCCTATTTGGTAGATTCGACGTAAGGTCTTTGGTTTCATTGTAATTCTCGTCAATTGAAGTGAATACGGAGTCGGCCTCTTTTTCCCTGCCAAAGAATCGCGCGATAAACTTTATCCATTCTGCCCTGCCGAGGGGATGCCTCTCGAGGTATTCGGCATTCAATACGACGGGGATGCCCAGCTCTTCGATTTTTGCAAATTGGCCATAGTCGCTGCTCATCGTGTAGCCGATAACAAGTTCCGGACGAATGCTGATCAATCTTTCGATATTGAGTCCTTTATCGACGCCAAGCTCAGTTACGTAACCGGAATCGATCCGCTCCCGCATTTTGGTGGAACTCACATAATCGGTCGTCGGAAAACCGACGAGGCGGTCGGTGAGGCCAAGATACTCGAGTAATGGTATGTGCGTTGTTGAGGTGCAAACAACGGTACGTACCGGCGTTCTGATGACACGGACCTCAGGGTCATGTTCCGGAATCTCATCGGACCCGCGAGGGACAAGCAAATATCGATAGCCGGTTTCAGCGCCCATGTACGGGTGTCGTACTTCGACCATCGTCCAGCCTTCACCCTCGACGATGGAAAATCCATTCGCGTAGGCAAGCGCAACCGTGTCGCCCTGCAACGCCGATGATGCCGAAGAATCTTTGTCTTGCTGGCGGCAGGATATCAGTATGATGAATGCTGTAACAACAATGGCAATGTGAGAGATCTTAAACTTCATACGTGTACGCAATGTTAGCGAATATTGCGATGATGGTTATACGACGATATTTTGTTTTCGCGACCTTGTCAGAAAGAGTCTGCTCCGCGCATGAATAAGAAGAAACGCACCGAAAAGCAAAAGGAGGAATTGTACTATTGGGAAAACGGCCTGATGGTATTTACGGCTGAGTACCACCGACGGAGAGGATATTGCTGTAAAAACGGATGTCGCCATTGTCCATACGGATTCAAAAAGACGGATAACGGCTAGCCTGGTTCGATGAATCGTGTCAATCCCTTAATCCCTTAATCCCAGTCCTGGTTTTGAGATAAGACCGAAACGCCTGAAACAGAGCATCACCTGCTTCGGTTGGCGAAATGCGGTTTGTGCGGACCTTCTCTTCAAGGCGAAGGCGGATTTTTTCCAGTTCGGTATTTTGTTCGATCTCGGTACGTAGCATCAGGTTGAAATGTTCGTGCATGTGTGATACATGCTGACGTTGCCGCGTCTCGTCGAAGAGACCGTGTTTGTGAAGGACGTCAACGAAATCAAGGATCGTCTTCCAGGTTTCAGATATGCCTTCGTTTTGCAGAGCGGATGCTGTTAACACTTTCGGTGTCCATGTGGTGTTGCCTGAGAAAAGCAGGTGAACAGCTTGTTGAAATTCTGCCCGCGCTTCTTTGGCGCGTTTGAGGTTGTCGCCATCTGCTTTTGTGATCACCATGACATCCGCCATCTCCATGATGCCTTTCTTGATGCCTTGTAATTCATCACCCGAACCTGCGAGCATGAGGAGTAAGAATACATCGGTCATGTTTTTGACAGCTACCTCGGATTGACCAACACCAACGGTCTCGATCAGAACAACGTCGTAACCGGCAGCTTCGCAGAGGAGTATGGATTCACGGGTCTTGTGGGCGACACCACCGAGGGCGTCGGCGGAAGCTGATGGTCGGATGAAGGCGTTTGGATTAGTTGCAAGTTCATTCATCCGGGTCTTGTCACCGAGAATGCTTCCCTTTGTTACCTGGCTTGAAGGATCGACAGTGAGTACGGCGATCTTTTTGCCTGTTGAAATGATGTGTTGTCCGAAAGCTTCAATGAAGGTGCTCTTGCCAACTCCGGGAGGGCCGGATATGCCGATCCGGATTGACTTTCCTGTTGATGGTAGAATCGCGTTGAGGATTGAGACGGCGAGTTCCCGGTCTTCAGGTCTTGTACTTTCGATGATCGTGATGCCCTGTGCAAGAATGACACGATCGCCGCGCAGGATTCCTGAGGTATAATAGTCAGGTGCCTGGCGTATTTTCGTAGCTTGCTTCACTTTTCCCTGCAAATTTTCGCGCTAAATGTATAAATTTACCTAATACGTCCTTCTGAGTATGAAAAGTTTCTGGCTTGATTGTGTGCTGGCCACGATTTTCGTCTTCCTCGTTATGCTTGGCGTGGAGCGATTGTCAGAATCGAGGATCTTCGATGCCCTGGATCCGGTGTCCCAGGCGCTCGCGGACTTTGAATTAACAGACTATGCCTTTTCATCACTCAGAATTGAAGACCCTCTGGCGGATTCGAACATTCTCATCGTAAACACAGCGAATTTGAGCCGTGCAGAAATTGCACAACAGATTCGTGTGCTGAGTCAGTTTCAGCCCAGGCTTTTTGCTATTGATATCATCTTTTCGTGCGACGGCGGATTGACAGATCCTGAGAACTGTCCGCAGCGTTATGATACACTTGGAAATTTGATCTTACGCGATGCTATAGAAAACGCAGGCGTAGTTGTTATGGCGCACAAGCTTTGGCAAACGAAGACGACCAGTAAGCTTAATATAGCGGTTTATGATTCGATGGAACATTCCGACGAGATACTTAGACCGTCGAATGTCTTTGAAGGATTCGTTAACCTTCCTACAGGAGCAGACCATCAGGAGGATTTGAAAATTTGCCGATCCGTTTATCCCACTGTAGATGTTGACAATGAAACACAGATTGCTTTTTCGGTGAGAGCTGCGCAAATGTTTGATTCCGTCAAGGTCAAAAAATTTCTTGAGCGCGATAGTGAAGAGGAAAGCATCAACTACAAGGGTAATATTGTTGATCCATACGGTGCCTCCACCTATCCGGGAAGATATGCGGTTCTTGACTGGTATCAGGCCTTGGATCCAACATCGTTTGAACCTTCGGCGGTAAAGAACAAGATTGTGCTGATGGGATTCCTTGGTGCCGATTTGCGCGACACTTCATGGGATGACAAGTTCTTCACCCCTTTGAACAAGAAGGTTGGCGGACGTGCCCGCCCCGACATGTATGGTGTGGTTGTTCATGCCAACATTATTTCAATGATTCTGAGCGGAGACTTTGTCGGCGAATTGGAACTCTGGCAACAGATTGCGATTGCGATTATTCTTTGTTTTGTCAACATTGTGTTGTTTGCGTACATCCACCGTAGATTCCCGATTTGGTTCGATACTGTCTCGTTAGGGATACAGTTGATCCAGATCCTGTTCTTCCTGATCCTGGTACCCTACGTCTTTTACTGGTTTACGTTTAAACTCGAAATAACAATTGCGCTGTTGGCATTGGCGCTGGCGGGGCCATGTTTTGAAATTTACATCAGTATCCTGAAAAATGGCGCTAAGTTTGTTATTAACAGGTTTCTGCTTACCAAAAGGGAAGAAGAAGTATTAAGTCATTAAAAAAACGAATTCTTGTCATGTTAAGCTTTAATGTCATGAACAAAAGAACAATCACCCTCACTTTAGCCCTGGCTGCCTTTTCCTATGTGGGATTTGCGCAGAGCTATGCTTTCAAGGTTCTTGCAAACAAGGGCAGCA
This sequence comes from Bacteroidota bacterium, assembly GCA_023428695.1. Classification (GTDB taxonomy): domain Bacteria; phylum Bacteroidota; class Bacteroidia; order Cytophagales; family Cyclobacteriaceae; genus Ohtaekwangia. The sequence continues at coordinate 193,209 of JAEYWY010000017.1, read as the reverse complement.
ACGAGTTTAAGTCTGGCGATGTCTGGCAACCTATTAAAACGGGCTCAATTCTGAAGGAAAACGATGAGGTGAAATTGGCACAAAACGCCTACCTCGGGCTGGTTTCTGCGTCTGGAAAAGCTCTCGAAGTAAAAGACGCTGGCGTAAAGACTGTAGCCGACCTCCTTAAACAGGTTCAAGGCGGAAGTAGCGTCGTTCAGAAATACACAGACTATATCCTGAGTAGCAATTCTCCCGAAGCCAAGAAAAACAGATTGAGTGCAACAGGGGCCGTGCACAGAGCACTACCCACACCGTTGAATCTCGTGCTTCCCGAGAATCAGTATTCAGCTATATTTAATCCTACCGCGATTATTTCATGGGAAGGGTCAAAGGTTGAAGGACCATATGTCCTGACGCTGCGCAACATGTTTGATGATGTGCTTCAGAAATTCGAAACATCTGACAAGAACTTTGAAGTCGACTTTTCAAAGTTCCCGAAGGAGAATGCAATCATCGTTCAGGTGACATCAAAGACAGACTCCAAGGAAGTGAGTCGCCAGCACCTTGTAAAACGCCTGTCGCCGTCTGAACATGAGAACATCGAAAAATCTCTTGATATAATCGCTCCTGAGTTGAGCGAACCTACGGCACTGAATAAACTCATCCTTGCCGGGTTTTACGAGGAAAACCGACTTCTGATCGATGCGATTACTGCTTACGAAGAAGCTATCAGGCTCGCTCCCGATGTTCCTTCATACGCTGAGGCATACGAAGAATTTCTTATCCGAAATAACATCAGTAAATAAGCCTGAGGACTAACCCTGTGACGGGTGGTTTCGTATACATCATTTCGATTCCCAAGATGAAAAACAAAAGATTCTCTCCCCTTTTTGTGCTGATGCTTTTCGTCGCACAAATAACCTTTGCCCAACAGTTCGCTTTCAAAGTTCTTGTAAGCAAAGGCAAGAATGAAGTAAAGTCAGGTGGATCCTGGCAGCCGATTAAGGTTGGTGCTCAACTCCAAAAGAATGATGAGATCAGGCTAAGCCCGAATGCCTATCTGGGGCTGATGCATAATGAGGGCAAACCACTTGAACTGAAGGAAGCAGGCGCTCACAAAGTTTCAAAACTTGAGGAAAGCCTTCAGAAGGGTGGATCAAGCGTTGTGGCAAAATATACCGACTATATTCTTAGCTCAAACAATTCTGCAAACACGCTGAAGGCTACCGGGGCGGTGCATCGCGGACCAGAGAACATTGAGGTCTTCCTTCCAACAGCACCTTCATTCACTGTTGTTTATGGCGACGAGGTTATCCTGTCGTGGAACAAGCTTGACATGAAAGGGCCCTTCGACGTTACATTGTCAAATCCTTTTGGAGATATCCTCAAGGAGATGAAAACCGAAACAAACTCAGTAACGATAAATCTCGCAGATCGCGACTTCCAACACGAGGATAATATCATGATCAAAGTGTTTTCGAAATCGGACAACAAGGTTTCTCCGGATCAGCTGATGGTGAAGCGTCTTTCGAAAGCCGATAAGGAGCGTATGAAAAAACAACTCGATGAAATCGCCGCCACAACATCAGAAGAAACAGCGCTGAACAATCTGGTCAGGGCAGGTTTTTTTGAAAGTCAGAACCTGTTGATTGACGCTGCGACAGCATATCAGAAAGCTGCGATGCTGGCTCCTGACGTGCCGGAATATCAGACTTATTTTGAGTCGTTCCTGGTGCGCACAGGTCTTAAGACGAAATAAGATTAAATTCAATGAATCAATGCGAGAGCCCCGATCGGGGCTTTCTTTTTTTGCTTTTGGCCAATACCTATATTCTCCTATTTTTGTGCTTCTCAAAAACAAGCATACATGAGCGTACTGGTTAATAAAGACTCCCGTGTTATCGTGCAGGGATTCACTGGTTCTGAGGGTACATTTCACGCCGGTCAGATGATTGAATACGGAACTAATGTTGTCGGCGGAGTAACCCCCGGTAAGGGTGGTACTGAACACCTGGGAAGACCTGTGTTTAACTCAGTGCTGGAGGCGGTTCAGAAAACAGGCGCAGATGTGTCGATTATTTTTGTGCCCCCGGCATTTGCTGCAGACGCCATCATGGAAGCGGCAGAAGCAGGTATTAAGGTGGTTATCGCCATCACAGAGGGTATTCCTGTGAAGGACATGATGATCGCCAAGAAATATATCCGCCAGCGCGGAGTTGCGCTCATCGGACCGAACTGCCCCGGTGTAATCACACCTGGTGAAGCCAAGGTTGGTATCATGCCCGGATTTGTATTCAAAAAAGGCCGTGTGGGTATCGTGTCGAAATCAGGTACACTTACCTATGAGGCTGCGGATCAGATAGTAAAGGCGGGACTCGGAATTTCGACCGCAATTGGTATCGGAGGAGATCCAATCATCGGTACGCCTACCAAAGACGCTGTAGAGCTTCTTATGAATGACCCCGAAACCGATGCAATTGTGATGATCGGAGAAATCGGCGGAAACTACGAGCCTGTTGCGGCACGATGGGTGAAGGAGGATGGAAACCGGAAGCCGGTCGTGGGATTTATCGCAGGTCAGACAGCCCCTCCGGGAAGAAGAATGGGGCACGCGGGAGCCATTATTGGCGGTGCCGAGGATACAGCCTCAGCAAAAATGAAGATTATGCGTGAATGTGGAATACACGTAGTTGAGTCGCCTGCCGAAATCGGCGAAACGATGGCCAAAGTCCTGAAAAAGGCTTAGAACGTCGCTCTAAACTCATTTTCCAGGTAGTTATTAAGGTTGTCAAGACCGCGCAGAATGCTGATTTTCTCAGCTTCCTCATCTGTATTGTCATTCTTATACAGAACCTCGGCGAAGATGTCCTTCATCATGTAGATGTAGACCTTACGGCCATCCTTAATTCGAGTCCCGAGAACAATGCCCTTGCGGCGAAGCAATCTTACCTGTTGTCGGAGATTCATGCGTTTGAAAAAAAAGCTGGTAAACATGGTCGCTATTCGTTGTTTCGAATAGACTATCCCAAATCCAGGCCAGTTATTCGAACCTCGAAATTCCAGCGAAAACGCAATTCCTACTATTTGATCCTTCCGATATTGGGAATGATTTTTCGAAATGAGCCGCTATTTACAGGAAACAGGCACCGTTTCGTCGGCGAGGTCTCCAAACCAGACTATTCCATATTCACCATAAATTCCGATCCCGACAGCTTTCCAGGTAACACGGGCCCAGATTCCACTATTGACGAGTAAGGGATTGTGCGCAGGGCTTGATTTCCAACCATCCAGGCTGCTTTGAGCGGTTGCGCCGGCGGAGTTGAAATGGGCGATTTCATAACCGGATGCCTTATACCCGGCGATTTCAGCGGGCTTCTTCCACATGCACTCCGCCTGTTTATGGTCAGCGGTGTAACAACATGGCGTCCAGTTGCCCTTTGATGACCAGCTGTGCGGATTGCACTTCCCGTTGGGATCAAAATCGAAGTTTTTGACGAGGTCCTGCGCGTGTGCCTGGGCCACCTTTGTGAGCCTCGCCGACAACGGGATTGGCGCCAACTTGTTCTTTGCCCGATATTCATTGATTGCATCGTACAGCTTCATTTCTTCGGCCGAAAGGCAGACGCTTTCGTCTACGTAGTCCGTGGTTGTGGACAGGTTGACGAGCAAAATTGAAAACACAAGGACAAACGATTTCATAAACTATTATTCGGTGATTCTAGTCCAACGCAAATAAAAATATCTTCGTTTCTGGATTGATTTTTTTAATTTCGGCCGCGCATCTGAAACCAGTAACCGGTTTTGGACCAAAAAATTAACATCAAATCAAAATGAGCGACCAGAAAATCAGTATCAGTAACGGAAAGTTAAACGTTCCGGATAACCCGACAATTCCTTTTATTGAAGGTGATGGAACCGGAATCGACATTTGGCCCGCTTCGAAGCTTGTCTTTGACACGGCGGTAGAGAAGGCATATAAAGGCAAGAAGAAAATCAACTGGAAGGAAGTTCTTGCCGGTGAGAAGGCCTTCAATCAAACCGGAAACTGGTTGCCTGAAGAAACGCTTACTGTATTCAAGGAATATCTGGTCGGAATAAAAGGTCCATTGACCACACCGGTCGGCGGAGGTATACGTTCGCTCAATGTGGCGCTTCGCCAGGAACTTGATCTGTATGCCTGCGTACGGCCAGTACGTTGGTTCAAAGGAGTTCCTTCACCGGTGAAAGAGCCGCACAAGACCGACATGGTGATCTTCCGCGAAAACACGGAGGATATTTATGCCGGTATTGAATTCCAGGAGGGAACGCCGGAGAACAAAAAGTTTCTCGCATTGTTTGAAGAGAACTATCCAAAGCTGTTTAAGAAAATCCGTTTCCCGCAGACATCCGGTATCGGTATCAAGCCTGTTTCAAAAGAAGGAACGGAACGTCTTGTTCGCTCAGCTATCGAATTTGCACTTCAACACAAGAAGCCGAGTCTGACGCTTGTGCACAAGGGTAACATCATGAAGTTCACCGAAGGCGGATTCAGAGATTGGGGTTATGCGCTTGCCAAAAACGAGTTTGGAGCAAAAGACCTCGACGGCGGACCATGGCAGGTGATTGAAAAAGATGGTCATAAGCTTATTATCAAAGACTCGATCGCCGATGCATTCCTTCAACAAATTCTGTTGAGGCCGGATGAGTATTCCGTTGTAGCGACTCTTAACCTTAACGGCGATTATATTTCTGATGCGCTCGCAGCAATTGTGGGCGGAATCGGTATCGCTCCGGGTGGTAACGTAAACTACATTACCGGTCACGCGATCTTTGAGGCAACACACGGTACAGCTCCGAAGTATGCCGGTCAGGATAAAGTGAATCCGGGATCTTTGATTCTTTCAGGTGTGATGATGCTTGAATATATGGGATGGCAGGAGGCTGCTGATTTGATCATCAAAGGTCTCGAAGGGGCGATCTCATCGAAGCGGGTTACTTACGACTTCGAACGTCTCATGGAAGGAGCGACACTGCTGAAGTGTTCTGAATTCGCTGCTGAAATTGTCAAGAATATGTAAGCATTGGCTCTGCCGATGCAAACGAAAAGGGACTGCATTTTGCAGTCCCTTTTTTGTGTTTGGTGCTTAATTAAACGCTTACGTTTCTGGATGTGTGAAGCCATTTTCGCCGCGCCAGGACGCAGGAGACGCAAGGATGCGCACGAGATTTGTCCCTTTAAACTCTAGACTTTTTGACTTTGAATCACTTCCGATTGAAGTCGAGCATCTCGATTGCAGTGATCGCTGCTTCTTCGCCTTTGTTGCCGAATTTTCCGCCGGCGCGATCCAGCGCCTGTTGTTTGTTTAATGTGGTGAGTACACCGAAGATTACCGGCTTGCGTGTTTTTAGTCCGGCTTCCGTAATTCCGTAGGCAACTGCCTGACAGATGTAGTCGAAGTGTGGGGTTTCGCCCTGAATGACGCAGCCGAGGCAGATTACGGCGTCAATTTCTTTTTTCTCTGCCATCCAGAGTCCGGCGAGAGAAAGCTCAAAGCTTCCGGGTACGTCGCGGCGGATGATATGTGTTTTGGGAACGCCGTGTTCAAGCAGGGAAGCAACGGCACCTTCGTATAGCGCATCCGTTATTTCGCTGTTCCACCGGGCAACTACGATGGCAAACCGTTTCTTCCTGAGTTTGCCTTTCGCCGTTTGGGCAGAGTGTGCTGTCAGCGGTCCGGCCATAGCAAGTTATTCGATACTAGGAGTTCGGTTCGAGACGCGCCTTGTACTTCACAGCCTTCTGGTATTCTGAAGAATCCCAGTATTGGGTGATAACCTTGTCGTAAGCTTCGCGTGCCTTTTCAAGCTGGTTAAGCCTTTCGTAAGCCAGAGCCTCCTTCATAATATACTGGGGCGAGAAAAACTTGTTGGGTTTATAGTTTGCAGCCTTTTTATAAAATGATGCAGCCTGTTCGTAGTTTCCTTCCTCCATGTAAGTGTCGCCGATAAGGCTGTAAGCGCGTGCCTGGACCAGCAGGTCATTCGACTTAAAATCTTCGAGGTAAAGGCGCGCAGGCTCAAATTTCCCCTGCTTCAGATAGATAGCGCCGACGTAATAGTTTGCGAGATTCGCGGCGTCAGTGATTCCGTATTCGTCGATGATATCCAGAAAGCCGAGGTTATTAGCGTCTCCGTTGAGGGCCTGATCGAGACTGTCAGCTTCGAAATAATAAATCGCCTGAAACATATCCTCCTGCGCGTTCTCGTTCTGGCTGTCTTTATAGTACTGGAAGCCAAAAAAGCCGGCAACAACCAGGGCAACACCTAAGGCAATTCCTGCCACCAGTTTGGAGTGTTTTTCAAACCAGTCTTCAGCTCCAATCAGTTTTTCCTTCAATACTTCCGGATCCTCAAGGATCTCGTTCCTGTGTGTTACTTTTTTGCCCATGATAATAAATAATAGCCCCTAAGGGTCACTTAGGGGCGCAAAACTACGAATTAACTTTTTCTGAACAAAGGTGTCGGTTTAATCCATAATAAATGGGTAGTCCGACTGAACGTAAACGTCCGTCAGTGCCTCTGAAGGATCAGGGAATTTCGATTCCTCAGCGAATTTCACAGACTCTTCAACGGTCTTGACGACCTTGGCGTCAATTTCATCCAGTTCCTTTTCAGTTGCGAATTTCTTATCCAGAATCTTCTTTTTGACAACCTCGATCGGGTCGCGCTGTTTGTACTGTTCAACTTCCTCCTTGGTCCGGTATTTTTGAGGATCGGACATGGAGTGGCCTTTATACCGATATGTTCTGAATTCGAGGAGCGTCGGACCTTCACCGGCGCGGGCGCGTTCGGCAGCCTTTGCAACGGCGATGTGTACGTCTTCAGGATTCATAGCATCAACCGGCTCAGAAGGAATGTCGTATGCTTCTCCAAGCGTATAAAGTTCGTGCACATTTGAAGTACGCTGCACGCTTGTTCCCATGGCGTAACCGTTGTTCTCGATTACAAAAATCACGGGCAATTTCCAGAGCATAGCGAGGTTTAGCGCTTCGTGGAAAGCACCCTGACGAACCGCTCCGTCACCCATGTAGCAAATACAGAGGTTTCCGGTCTTGTTGAATTTCTCGGCAAATGCGATTCCGGCTCCAAGTGGAACCTGTGCGCCGACGATACCGTGGCCACCGATGAAATTATGTTTCTTATCGAAAATGTGCATAGAACCGCCTTTGCCCTTGGTGGTTCCGGTTTCTTTCCCGTAGAGTTCGGCCATGATAGCCCTGGGATCAGTACCTAATGCCAGCGGGTGGCCGTGATCGCGGTAAGCAGTGATCCATTTGTCACCTTTTCTGAGCGCCGAAGCTGCACCTGATGCACATGCCTCCTGGCCAATGTAGAGATGGCAAAACCCTTTGATCTTCTGCATCCCGTAAAGCTGACCAGCCTTCTCTTCGAACTTCCGCATCAATTGCATGCTCTCATACCAATACAGGTACGTATCTTTCGAAAACTGTGATTTCTCCCCCTTTTTCGGCGTCTCCGCGGCAGCCTTAGCTTTTGTAGTCGTAGCCATATCCCTATTTTTGAATCCGAGTTGCGAAAATAAGCTCCCAACGAACATTCGCCAAACTTTCCCCTTTAATTCCTGTATGCATCTGGAAAATCTGCGGCTGGTCAATTACAAGAATTACGAGGGTCTGGAAATTGATCTTAATCCCTCAATAAATGTCTTTGTGGGCAAGAACGGGAGTGGTAAAACGAACCTGCTTGACGCGGTTTATTTCCTCGCCCTGACGAAGAGCGCGTTTGCCGCTACCGACCTCCAATGCATCCGAAAGGGTGAAAGTTTCGCCATGCTCTCAGGTCGTTTCCGGGAAGGTGACAAGATTCTTGAAATATCCACTGGCATTCAGCCAGGCTCGAAAAAAGTACTTCGTGTAAACGGTACAGAGTACGAAAAACTGAGCGATCACATTGGGCGTATTCCTCTCGTACTGATGGCACCCGATGATACAGACCTGGTGCGCGAAGGAAGCGAATCAAGACGAAAATTCTTTGACGGAATTATAAGCCAGATCGACAAGGTTTACCTCGAAACGCTGATTCGTTACAACCACGCAATGAAGAACCGGAATTCGATGCTGCGGATGTTTGCTGATCAGGGGAAAACAGACTTCCTTGCACTCGAATCGTACGATCGGATCCTCGCGGAAGCAGGAGACTATATATATAAGAGACGGGTGGCATTCGCGGCTGAGTTTCAACCTGCTTTTCAACGGAATTCCCGATTGCTGGCAGGCGCCGGAGAAATGACGAAACTTGCATACACATCGCAACTGCATGAGTGTGAGTTTGAAGATGGACTAAAGCGGAATCGTCAAAAGGATTTGATCCTGCAAAGAACAAGTTTTGGTGTACACCGCGATGATTACGAGTTTCTTCTCGAAACAGGGGAAATGAAGCGATTTGGTTCGCAGGGTCAGCAGAAGTCTTTCGTGATTGCACTAAAACTTGCTCAGTATGAAATCCTCCGTGATTATAAAGGGTTCAAACCCATTTTGTTGCTCGACGACGTGTTTGACAAACTGGATGACGAAAGGATTGAACGCCTGCTGGCGCGAATTCATGAAGATTCGGGGCAGATGTTTCTTACCGATGCCAGGCCGGATCGTACGGCTGGCCTGCTTCGTAACATAAGTGACATGCCCGCAGAAGTTTTTACGGTAGACAACGGAATGATATCCAGGCAATAGCAACCTGAATGATGAAAAAGAAAGATGAATTTCAGTCGGTGGGCGAAGCAATCAGGGATTTGCTGAACACGTATAACCTGCGCGGTCGTTTTGATGAAGCGAACATAATGGCGTCGTGGGAGCGGCTTGTTGGAAAGCCCATTGCCAAAAGGACGCGCAAGTTGTATATCAGGAACACGGTTTTGTTTGTCGAATTCGATTCCCCGTCGATGCGGCACGATTTTGAATTTCACCGGGCGCACGTTCTTGACGTTTTTCGCCGTGAGTTTGGTGAGGGCGTGGTTACGAATATCATCGCTATGTAGCGCCAGGTTGCCGATTTTGGCGCAAATAAGAATCTTTTGAAAATCTGTGTATAAGTTTTGAAAAAGTAGAAATCGGTATAATTTTGCACTCCTGTTTTTTGAAACCCATTCAAAGGCAGGAAAGCGTTCATTGAGGACAGCGGGGGAATACCAAAGCGGCCAACTGGGACAGACTGTAAATCTGTTGTCTTATGACTTCCTAGGTTCGAATCCTAGTTCCCCCACGTTGAATCTCAGGTTTTTGAGATTGGAAAATATGCGGGAGTAGCTCAGTTGGTAGAGCGATAGCCTTCCAAGCTATAGGTCGCGGGTTCGAACCTCGTCTCCCGCTCTTTAATTATAAGAGAGCATGGTCGTGTAAAAATTGATCAGGTTCTTTGAGGCAAGTCCCAACGGGGACTGCTTATCCAGGATACGCAGCCTTCGGGCGCTGCAGGTATTCTGGATTTACTGGCGGAATAGCTGTTGATTAAGCTGTTGTAGCTCAGTGGTAGAGCACTTCCTTGGTAAGGAAGAGGTCGTGAGTTCAATCCTCATCAACAGCTCGCCGAATTTCTATGTGTTGGATTTCAAATTTCAGACGAGTAGCGCCGGTTGAAATTTGAAGATCAGGTTACCGAATCTGAAGTTCAATTCTGGAATTCGAAAAGTATTTTGATAACCCTTATTCGAAAGGCTTAAAATGTTTAGGGTGTGCTTCCTTAGGGGAGATAAAAGGGAACATTAATAACTAAACACTTTATACACTTTAAACTTTAACTGGGATTTTCAAATATGGCAAAAGAAACATTTGATCGTTCAAAACCCCACGTAAACGTCGGAACTATCGGTCACGTTGACCACGGTAAAACGACTCTTACGGCTGCTATCACCAAGGTGCTTGCATCTAAGGGTCTTGCAGCTGAGCGGGATTTCTCGTCAATCGACAACGCTCCTGAAGAAAAGGAGAGAGGTATCACCATCAACACGTCACACGTTGAATACCAGACAGCTAACCGTCACTATGCGCACGTTGACTGTCCTGGTCACGCTGACTATGTAAAGAACATGGTAACGGGAGCTGCTCAGATGGACGGTGCTATCCTCGTGGTGGCTGCTACTGACGGTCCTATGCCTCAAACTCGTGAGCACATCCTTCTTGCTCGTCAGGTAGGTGTACCCGCGCTCGTTGTTTTCATGAACAAAGTTGACCTTGTGGACGATCCTGAACTCCTGGATCTCGTTGAGATGGAAGTTCGCGAACTTCTTTCTTCTTACGATTTCCCTGGTGATGATATCCCGGTTATTCGCGGCTCTGCTCTTGGTGGTCTGAATGGTGATCCGAAGTGGGTTGAAAAGATCGAAGAACTGATGAAAGCGGTTGACGAATACATTCCGCTTCCGGTTCGTCTTATCGACAAAGACTTCCTGATGCCTGTTGAAGACGTGTTCTCGATCACTGGTCGTGGTACTGTTGCTACCGGCCGTATTGAGCGCGGTGTTATCAAAACCGGCGATCCTGTACAAATCCTTGGTATGGGTGCTGAGAACCTTAGCTCAACCATCACTGGTGTTGAGATGTTCCGCAAGATCCTTGACAGAGGTGAAGCTGGTGACAACGTAGGTCTTCTGCTCCGCGGTATTGAAAAAGAGCAAATCCGCAGAGGTATGGTTATCTGCAAGCCTGGTTCAGTAACTCCGCACGCGAAGTTCAAGGCCGAGGTTTACGTTCTTTCAAAAGAAGAAGGCGGCCGTCACACACCGTTCTTTAACAAGTACCGTCCTCAGTTCTATTTCAGAACCACGGACGTTACAGGTGAAGTGAAACTTCCTGCAGGTGTAGAAATGGTTATGCCTGGCGACAATATTTCGATTGAAGTTGAGCTGATCAACAAGATCGCTATGGAGAAAGGTCTTCGTTTCGCTATCCGCGAAGGTGGCCGTACCGTAGGATCTGGTCAGGTGACTGAAATCCTTGACTAAAAGGTAAACACTGAAAAATAGAAGCAGAAAGCAGGCCCAGGCAGGCTTTCTGCTTTTTTTTTTCGGGGTTACTGGCTTCCTTAAAAAAATGGTTAGCGCCCTTTTACTTTAGGTTGCATTATTCTACCTTTGCAGTCCTTTTGGGCTTTGAGGGGTATTTGCGTGTTTTAAAGGGGTTTAGCGGGTTTTCCCGGAAGCAAAAAGTTAAGACGGGGCCGTGCCGGGTTGAAAAGTGGGGTTGGGATTCGGGAAGAGTTGCTGTTTTGGACGAGACAAGACCTTGGTGCTCAGAGGGAACGGCCGTGGGCTGAGGGGCATTGGATCCGACGACAATAATACGGGTGTAGCTCAATTGGTAGAGTAGCGGTCTCCAAAACCGTTGGCTGGGAGTTCGAGTCTCTCCACCCGTGCAAAGGCTAAAAGGCCATATCCGTGGCCGGAGAACGGCGGGATGCGAATTAGAGGGCTTTTCAAGATAAACTAATGGAAAAATTAAAATCCTATTTCACTGAGTCCTGGGACGAGATCAAGAACAAAGTTTCCTGGTCGAAGTACAGTGAGTTGCAGTCAAGTGCCATTCTGGTGCTTGTGGCATCAGCCATTTTTGCATTGGTGATTGGTGGAATCGACTGGGTCTTCAAGACCGGGGTTCAATGGTTCTACAAAGAAGTATTTTAAAATAAGAGGGTATGGGCGAGCTGAAATGGTATGTTCTCAGGGTCGTCAGTGGCCAGGAAAAGAAGGTGAAATCTTATCTGGAAACTGAGATCGAGCGCTCAAAGCTGGCTGAATTCATTCCGCAGGTTTTGATTCCCTCTGAAAAAGTATATGAAATGAGAAACGGCAAGAAGCGTGTTCGTGAGCGCAACTTCTTTCCGGGTTACGTTCTTATTTCTGCGGATCTCTCGCACGGAGAAGCCTATCATGCCGTGAATAGTATTCCCGGCGTAATCGGCTTTCTCGGAAACAACGGCACCGGGGCTTCCAAGGATCCCGTACCTCTTCGTCAATCAGAGGTAAACAGGATTCTCGGTAAAGTTGATGAGATTGACGAACTCGAGGAGAAACTCGAGACACCATTTATCAAAGGTGAGTCTGTGAAAGTAATGGATGGACCATTCAGCGGATTTACCGGAACAGTTGAGGAGATTTTTGAAGACAAGAAGAAGCTCAACGTTATGGTGAAAATTTTCGGCCGGAACACGCCGGTTGAATTAAGTTACATGCAGGTTGAAAAGCTAGATTAAGATAACAATGGCAAAGCAAATTATTGGTTATCTGAAATTACAGGTAAAGGGTGGTCAGGCTAATCCGGCACCTCCGATCGGACCGGCATTGGGTTCCAAAGGTCTTAACATCATGGACTTTTGCAAGCAATTCAATGCACGTACGCAGGACAAGCCGGGCCAGGTATTGCCGGTGCTCATCAGCATCTACAACGACAAGTCATTTGACTTTGTCATCAAGACCCCGCCCGCAGCCGTGCTGATTTTAGATGCAGCAAAGAAACAAAAAGGATCTCCGGAGCCGAACCGTCAGAAAGTTGGTTCGATCACCTGGGATCAGGTAAAGACAATTGCAGAAACAAAAATGCCGGACCTCAACGCTTTCCGTGTTGAGTCAGCTATGAAAATGGTTGCCGGAACTGCAAGAAGCATGGGTATCACAGTATCAGGAACTCCCCCCTGGGAAAAATAAGAACAGCGATGGCGAAGATTTCTAAAAACAGAAAAGCAGTCCTTGCGAAGTTCAATCTCGACAAGGAGTATTCACTCGAAGACGCAACCAAGATGCTGAAGGATATTTCCTTCACCAAGTTTGATGCGTCTGTTGACCTTGACATCAGACTGGGAGTTGATCCCAAGAAATCTGATCAGATGGTCCGGGGAGTGGTATCACTACCTCATGGTATTGGTAAGACTGTTCGCGTACTGGTTCTTTGTACGCCTGACAAAGTTCAGGAAGCAAAAGACGCTGGTGCCGATCACGTAGGTCTGGATGATTATATCCAGAAAATCGAAGGCGGATGGACAGATATCGATGTAATCATCTGTACTCCGACTGTAATGGCAAAAGTTGGTAAGCTCGGTAAAGTACTCGGGCCTCGCGGACTAATGCCGAATCCTAAATCAGGAACTGTTACGCTCGAAGTTGGTAAAGCCGTGAAAGAAGTAAAAGCGGGTAAAATCGACTTCAAAATTGATAAACAAGGTATCATCCATGTCGGCATTGGAAAAGCTTCCTTCCCCGCGGACAAAATCCGTGACAATGCTACAGAAATGATCCATGTGGTGTCAAAGCTAAAACCGTCCTCAGCGAAGGGAACGTACTTCAGGAGCATTACGATTTCCACCACGATGAGCCCTGGGATTTCTATTGACACGAACTCGATTGCTGGCATTTAAGAAAAGAAACACATGACCAGAGAAGAAAAAGCACAGATCATTGAAGAGCTTTCAGAGAAGTTTGCCAATCATGCACACTTCTACATTACCGATGCGAGCGGTTTCACCGTAGCACAGGTAAACAATTTCAGAAGGCTGTGCTTCAAGAGCGGTATCGAGTATAAGGTGTACAAAAACACGCTTATAAGGAAAGCGCTTGAGAAGCAGGAAGGCACGGATTATTCTCCCTTGTTTGAGACGCTTAATGGTTTTTCAGGAGTAATGTTTTCGAAAGAAACAGGAAACCTGCCTGCGAAGATCATCAGAGAATTTCGTCTGAAGCTTGAAGGTAAGCCCGTTCTGAAGGCGGCTTCGATCGACTCAGACCTCTTTATAGGGGATGAGAATCTTAATATGCTGAGTGAGCTGAAGTCTAAGAACGAGCTCATCGGCGACGTTATCGCATTGCTGCAATCACCTGTGAAGAATGTTATTTCAGCTCTTACGAGCAGTAAGAACACCGTTGCGGGCCTGGTTAAGGCACTTGAGGAACGCGGATCTAAGTAATTATTAAACAAAAAGAACTTATTAAACTTTACGAAAATGGCTGATATCAAAGCACTTGGTGATCAACTTGTTGAACTCACTGTTAAAGAAGTAACAGAACTCGCTTCTTACCTGAAGGAAACCTACGGCATCGAGCCCGCTGCTGCTGCAGTTGTTGCTGCTGGTCCTGCTGCTGGTGCTGCCGGTGGTGGCGCAGCTGCCGCTGAGAAAACTAACTTCGATGTGGTATTGAAAGCTCCCGGAGCAAATAAACTTCAGATCGTTAAACTGGTGAAAGAACTTACCGGTCTTGGCCTGAAAGAAGCTAAAGACATGGTGGACGGTGCACCTAAAACCATCAAGGAAGGTCTTCCTAAGGATGAAGCTGAAAACCTCAAGAAGCAACTCATTGAGGCTGGCGCTGAAGTCGAGTTGAAGTAATTCTGAAGACGAAGGGTATCGTCTTACAGCTTCGCTTAGACCCCGTTGTCTTTCCCGACCCTGAAAATCAGGGTTGTGGGATGGACGGGGTCTATTCCCATTTATACCCAAAATAACGAATTTCAAATTTTGTGTTCCGACTTCGTTCAACCAGCAGCAAAGTTTACCCGAAGTTTGAAACAACGGAATCTGAAATTGATTTCGCCGTCCAGGATCCAGAACTTAAACGTTAAACAACCTTGACAAAGAAGAACATAAACGGAAGAATCGACTTCTCTTCAATTGAGAGAGTGATTGACTATCCAGATTTTCTGGACTTACAACTCCAGTCCTTCAAAGATTTCCTGCAAATCGAAACGCCGGCTGAGAAAAGACAAAACGAAGGTCTTTACAAGGTTTTCGCGGAGAACTTTCCGATCAGCGACTCCCGCGAGAATTTCGTGCTCGAGTTTGTCGATTACACAATCGATCCTCCGAAATACTCCGTCGATGAATGCATCGACCGCGGATTGACTTTTTCCGTGCCGTTAAAGGCAAAGTTGAGATTGACCTGTAACGACGAGGACAACGAAGATTTCGAAACCATTGAACAGGAAGTGTTCCTCGGTAATATCCCGTATATGACCGAAAAGGGATCATTCGTGATCAATGGCGCTGAACGCGTAATCGTTTCCCAGCTGCACCGGTCGCCAGGCGTGTTCTTTGCCATGAGCAAACACACTAACGGTACCAAACTCTATTCGGCACGGATCATTCCATTCAAAGGTTCATGGATTGAATTTGCCACCGATGTCAATGCCGTCATGTACGCATACATCGACCGCAAGAAGAAATTCCCCGTAACCACGCTGCTCCGCGCTATTGGATACGGTTCAGATAAGGATATTCTTGATCTCTTCGGTCTTTCTGAAGAAGTAGAGGCGAACAAGAATACACTCAAGAAAATCGTAGGTCGTAAACTTGCTGCAAGGGTTCTCAAAACCTGGACAGAAGACTTCGTTGATGAAGATACCGGTGAAGTGGTATCCATCGATCGTAACGAAGTGTTGCTTGAACGCGACCACACGATCGAAGCAGAAGATGTTGAAGTAATCCTTGAGTCCGGTGTGAAGTCAATCATCCTCCACCGCGATGACATCAACATCTCTGATTACAACATCATATTCAATACACTGGCAAAAGATACGTCGAACTCTGAAAAAGAGGCTGTCGAGTATATCTATCGTCAGTTGAGAAACACGGAAGCGCCGGATGAACAAACTGCGCGCGATATTATCCAAAGTCTCTTCTTCAGTGAAAAACGCTACGATCTTGGTGAGGTAGGACGTTACCGTATCAACAAGAAACTTGGTCTTGATATCAGCTCTGACCAGCGCGTACTCACGAAGGAAGACATCATCCTCATTGTTAAGTACCTCATTGGTCTGATCAACTCCAAGGCTCTCATCGACGACATTGACCACCTGAGCAACCGTCGTGTGAGAACTGTTGGTGAACAGCTTTACTCACAATTTGGTGTTGGTCTCGCGCGTATGGCAAGGACCATCAAGGAAAGAATGAACGTTCGCGATAATGAAGACTTCAAACCCGTTGACCTTATCAACGCGCGTACGTTGTCTTCTGTGATCAATTCGTTCTTCGGTACGAACCAGCTGTCGCAGTTCATGGATCAGACGAACCCGCTCGCGGAAATCACGCACAAGCGCCGTATGTCGGCACTCGGACCAGGCGGTCTTTCACGTGAACGCGCAGGCTTCGAGGTTCGTGACGTTCACTACACCCACTACGGTCGTCTATGTACAATTGAAACTCCGGAAGGTCCGAATATCGGTCTGATTTCATCACTGTGCGTGCATGCAAAAGTGAACAAAATGGGCTTCATCGAAACGCCTTACCGCAAAGTTGAAGGCGGCAAGGTTAAGGTGAAAGATCCGGTAGTATTCCTGACTGCAGAAGAAGAGGATACAAACTATATCGCACAAGCGAAGGTTCCGATCGCAGGCAATGGCGAGTTCCAGGTTGAAAAACTGAAGGCACGTTTTGAAGGTGACTTCCCGGTTGTTGAACCGAAGGATCTCAAATACATGGACGTTGCGCCGAACCAAATCGTTTCGGTGGCTGCGTCGTTGATTCCATTCCTCGAGCACGACGATGCGAACCGTGCGTTGATGGGATCGAACATGCAACGTCAGGCGGTACCGCTGATGCGCCCTGAGGCACCTATCGTTGGAACCGGTCTTGAAGGCCGCGTTGCACTTGATTCACGTGCACTCATTCTCGCAGAAGGTAACGGTGTCGCTGACTTCGTCGATGCGAAGAAAATTGTTATCAAGTACGAGGTTTCTGCAGAACAGCAGCTGGTAAGCTTCGACGATGAATATAGAGCATATCATCTGATCAAGTTCAGAAGGACGAACCAGGATACCTGTATCAACCTTACGCCGCTTGTGAAAAAAGGCGATAAAGTTGTCAAAGGTCAGCCGTTGTGCCAGGGCTATGCCACGGCGCAGGGTGAACTTGCTCTCGGGCGGAACCTGTTGGTGGCGTACATGCCATGGCAGGGATACAACTTTGAGGATGCGATCGTAATTTCTGAGCGCGTTGTCCGCGACGATATTTATACCTCGATCCACATCGAGGAATTCGAACTCGAGGTTCGTGATACAAAACGCGGTGAAGAAGAACTTACTTCTGAAATTCCGAACGTAAGCGAAGAAGCTGTTAAGCACCTCGATGAAAATGGTATCATCCGTGTTGGTGCCGAAGTTCGCGAAGGTGATATTCTCATCGGTAAGATCACTCCTAAGGGAGAAACCGATCCTACACCTGAAGAGAAACTGTTGCGTGCCATCTTCGGTGACAAGGCCGGCGATGTGAAGGATGCTTCGCTTAAGGCGCCGCCATCACTGAAGGGTGTTGTAATCGATACGAAACTGTTCTCCAGACCTAAGCGCGACAAGGATGTGAGATCCAAGTCGAAGAAGGAACTGGATGCACTGAAGAACAAATACAGCAAGCAACTCAACGACCTGCGCGCTGAAATGATCGGCAAACTTACCGAACTGCTCAACGGCAAGACCAGTTCTGGCGTGAAGCACAAGTTTGGTGATGAACTCGTGGGCAAGGGCGTGAAGTTCACGCAGAAGGTAATTGAAAATAACCTGTTTCCAGACAAGAACATCTACCGGGACGAAAGTAACTACAACGTGCCCGAGGAGGTAAACCTCATCGCGGACGTGAGTCTCGAAAACTGGACAAGCGATGATCATACAAACGATCTGATCGCTCAGTTGGTGAAGAACTATCTCCTGAAGAGAAACACCTACGCCGGGGAGTTCAAGCGTGAGCGTTTTACACTCGAGGTTGGTGATGAACTACCGACAGGAATTGTTCAGCTCGCAAAAGTTTACATCGCCAAGAAGCGCAAGCTTAAGGTAGGTGATAAGATGGCGGGTCGCCACGGTAACAAGGGTGTTGTTGCAAGGATTGTTCGCGAAGAAGATATGCCTTTCCTTGAGGATGGAACTCCGGTGGACATCTGTTTGAATCCGCTTGGTGTACCGTCGCGTATGAACCTTGGTCAGATTTACGAGACCGTACTGGCATGGGCCGGTCTGAAGCTTGGTAAGAAGTATGCGACGCCGATCTTCGACGGAGCTACACTTGAGCAGGTGCAGACTGAACTCAATGACGCGGGTCTTCCTGAATACGGACGTTCTTACCTTTTCGATGGACTTACCGGTGAGAAGTTCGATCAACCTGTAACGGTTGGGGTAGCATACATGCTGAAACTCGGACACCTTGTTGACGACAAGATGCACGCGCGTTCTATCGGGCCTTACTCACTCATCACCCAGCAACCGCTTGGTGGTAAGGCGCAGTTCGGTGGACAGCGCTTCGGAGAAATGGAGGTTTGGGCAATCGAAGCATTCGGTGCGTCCCATATCCTGCAGGAAATCCTTACTATCAAGTCGGATGACGTGATTGGTCGTGCGAAAGCTTACGAAGCGATCGTTAAGGGTGAAAACATGCGCAAGCCGAATATTCCTGAATCATTCAACGTATTGGTTCACGAACTTCGCGGTCTTGCACTGGAGATCACCATGGAATAATATTCCGTAAGGAGGGTATTGCTCTCCTTATACCTGAAACTTGAACATTGGAAACTGAAAACTTGATTTATGTCTTTCAGAAAAAATAAAAAGATCAACAACGACTTCTCCAAAATCACCATCAGCCTGGCCTCGCCCGAGTCAATCCTCGAAAGCTCGCATGGTGAGGTCACTCAACCGGAAACAATCAACTACAGAACGTACAAGCCTGAAATGGGCGGTCTGTTCTGCGAGCGGATTTTTGGACCGGTTAAGGATTGGGAATGTCATTGTGGTAAATACAAAAGAATCCGTTACAAGGGTATCATCTGTGATCGCTGTGGTGTTGAAGTAACGGAAAAGAAAGTACGTCGTGAGCGTATGGGACACATCGAGCTCGTTGTTCCTGTAGCGCACATCTGGTACTTCCGTTCGTTGCCAAACAAGATCGGTTACCTGCTTGGTCTCGCAACGAAGAAACTTGATCAGATCATTTACTATGAACGGTACGTCGTAATTCAGCCCGGTATCAAAGAAGAAGATGGTGTAAACCGTCTCGACTTCCTGACTGAGGAGGAATACCTCGACATCCTGGATAAACTGCCTCGTGAGAACCAGCTGCTTGACGATAACGACCCGAGGAAGTTCATTGCCAAGATGGGTGCTGAAGCGCTTGAAATGCTCCTGTCACGCACAAGACTTGACGAGCTTTCATACGAGTTGCGTCACCAGGCTGCTACCGATACTTCACAACAACGCAAGGCGGAAGCGCTGAAGCGTTTGAAAGTTGTCGAAGCATTCCGTGATGCGAAGACCCGGATCGAAAATAAACCGGAGTGGATGGTCATTAAAATGGTGCCTGTTATTCCGCCGGAATTGCGTCCATTGGTACCGTTGGATGGCGGACGTTTTGCGACGTCTGACCTTAACGACCTTTACAGAAGGGTTATCATCCGGAATAATCGTCTTAAGAGACTGATCGATATTAAGGCACCTGAAGTTATCCTCCGTAACGAAAAGCGGATGCTCCAGGAAGCCGTGGATTCACTCTTTGACAACTCAAGAAAGGTGAATGCAGTCCGTTCCGATGGAAACCGCGCACTGAAATCGCTCAGCGATATGCTGAAAGGTAAGCAGGGACGCTTCCGTCAGAACCTCCTTGGTAAACGTGTTGACTACTCTGGTCGTTCTGTGATCGTGGTTGGTCCTGAATTGAAGCTGCATGAGTGCGGTCTTCCGAAGGATATGGCGGCTGAATTGTTTAAACCGTTTATCATTCGCAAGCTTATCGAAAGAGGAATTGTAAAGACGGTTAAGTCTGCGAAGAAGATCGTTGACCGCAAGGATGCCGTGATCTGGGATATCCTCGAAAACGTATTGAAGGGACACCCCGTTCTGCTGAACCGCGCTCCAACACTTCACCGTCTTGGTATACAGGCATTCCAGCCGAAGCTGATTGAAGGAAAAGCTATCCAGCTTCACCCGTTGGTATGTACTGCGTTTAACGCCGACTTCGATGGTGACCAGATGGCGGTTCACGTGCCCCTTGGACAGGAAGCGATACTTGAAGCTTCATTGCTGATGCTTTCATCGCACAACATCCTGAACCCAGCGAACGGTGCCCCAATCACAGTTCCTTCACAGGACATGGTCCTTGGTCTGTATTACCTTACCAAAGGAAGAAAGAGCACACCTGAGTTCCCTGTGAAAGGCGAGGGAAAACTCTTCTACTCTGCGGAGGAAGTTATCATCGCCTTCAACGAAGGACGTTTGTCCAAGCACGCGAACATCAAGGTGCGTGTACCGGTGAGGGATAAGAAAACCGGTCAGGTTTCCATGAAGCTGATCGATACGGTTACCGGTCGCGTGATCTTCAACCAATACGTGCCTGAAGAAGTAGGTTTCGTTGATGAACTGTTGACGAAGAAGAAACTTCAGACAATCATTTCGGATATCTACAAGATCGCGGGACAATCAAAGACAGCAAAATTCCTCGATGACATCAAGGAACTTGGTTTCCAGATGGCATACCGCGGTGGTTTGTCAATGGGTCTGAACGATGTGAAGGTTCCGGCTGAAAAAGAGAAACTGGTTGCCAACGCACAGGAAGAAGTCGAAGGCGTTTGGAACAACTATATGATGGGTCTGATTACCGATAACGAACGTTACAATCAGGTAATCGATATCTGGACGAGAACAAACACGATGCTGACCTCAACGCTGATGCGTCAGCTGGAAGAAGATCAGCAGGGCTTCAACTCGATCTACATGATGATGCACTCCGGTGCACGGGGATCAAGGGAGCAGATTCGTCAGCTGGGTGGTATGCGTGGTCTGATGGCGAAACCGCAGAAGAACCTTGCCGGTTCAGTTGGTTCGATCATCGAAAATCCGATTCTTTCCAACTTCAAGGAAGGTCTCGACGTATTGGAGTACTTTATCTCCACTCACGGTGCGCGTAAAGGTCTTGCCGATACAGCGTTGAAGACTGCCGATGCAGGATACCTGACTCGTCGTCTCGTTGACGTTGCCCACGACCTCGTAATCACTGAGGACGACTGCGGAACGTTGCGTGGATTGAAAGTGACGGCTCTGAAAGACAACGAAGACATCGTTGAACCGTTGTCTGAGCGTATCCTCGGACGCGTAACGGTGCACGATATTTTCGATCCGCTTACGGATGAACTGATCGCTGCCTCGAACACCGAGATCACTGACGAAATCGCAAAACGCATCGAGGAAACAGCTATCGAAGAAGTTGAGATTCGTTCGCTCCTTACGTGTGAATCACGTCAGGGAGGTTGCGCGAAGTGCTATGGCCGTAACCTGGCTACCGGCAAGATGGTTCAAACCGGTGAAGCTGTCGGCGTAATCGCGGCACAGTCAATCGGTGAACCCGGTACTCAGCTTACACTCCGTACATTTCACGTAGGTGGTACTGCTTCGAACATTGCGGTCGAAGCAAACATTCAGGCTAAATTCCCTGGTGTACTCGAATTCGAGGGAATCAGGGTTATCGATACTACAGATAACGAAAACAACCCGATCCAGGTGGTTATGGGTCGTACCGGTGAAATCCGTATCGTTGATAAGGAAAGGAACCGAGTGCTGATTACGAACCACGTACCTTACGGTGCGTTCCTGAAAGTGAAGGAAGGACAGCGGGTTGAAAAAGGCGATCTGCTTTGCTTCTGGGACCCGTACAACGCGGTAATCCTCTCTGAGTTTGACGGTGTTGTCGAATACGAATCTATCATTGAAGGTGTGACCTTCAAGGAAGAATCTGATGAGCAGACTGGTCACCGTGAAAAAGTTATCACGGAAACACGTGATAAAACCAAAAACCCTGCAGTTATCGTAAAGGGTAAGAACGAGACAAAAGGTTATAACATCCCGGTGGGTGCCCACCTTGCAGTTGATGCAGGTGAGCAAATCAAGTCGGGTACTGTGCTTGCCAAGATTCCGAGAACGATGGGTAAATCACGCGATATCACGGGTGGTCTGCCAAGGGTAACGGAATTGTTTGAGGCGAGAAATCCTTCGAACCCTGCTGTCGTCAGTGAGATTGATGGCGTGGTCACATACGGTGGTATCAAGCGTGGTAACCGTGAAATCTTTATCGAATCACGTGACGGCGTACAGAAGCGCTACCTGGTACCGCTTTCAAAACACATCCTCGTTCAGGACAACGACTTCGTGAAGGCAGGTCAGCCGCTTTCAGATGGTTCGATTACACCCTCGGACATTCTTTCGATCAAAGGTCCGACTGCTGTGCAGGAGTACCTCGTCAACGAAATCCAGGAAGTATACCGTCTGCAGGGTGTGAAGATCAACGACAAGCACATTGAGGCTATCGTAAGCCAGATGATGCAGAAGGTTGAGATTATCGATCCGGGAGACACGAGCTTCCTGCCGGGAGAATACGTTGACAAGTTGCAGTTCCGCGAAGACAACGACGCCGTTCTTGACAAGAAGGTGGTTGTTGACGCAGGTGAGTCTGCGATCTTCAAACCGGGTCAGATCATCACTGCCCGTGAGTTGAGAGACGAGAACTCTACCCTGAGACGTAAAGACCAGAAGCTTGTCGAGGTTCGCGATGCTATGCCTGCGGTTTCAAGACCGACCTTGCAGGGTATTACGCAAGCGTCACTTAAGACAGAAAGCTGGTTGTCGGCTGCTTCGTTCCAGGAAACAACGAAGGTATTGAGCGAGGCCGCGATCCGCGGTAAGACCGATGCCCTTCTGGGAATGAAGGAGAACGTAATCGTCGGACACCTGATCCCTGCCGGTACCGGACAGCGGAAGTTCAGTGACATCATTGTAACGCACAAGGAGGAGTATCAATCACTTCTTTCGGCTGCGGAAAGGACCAGAGACCGCGAACGTGAGCTTCAGGACTAATTTTGAATAAGTTATACAGGGTTGACTCCTTCGGGGGTCAACCCTTTTTTTGTTTTAAAAACCATATAAAAAAATGGCTGACGAGAAAAATAAACAGCAGCAGAATCAGATCAATATCGAG
This sequence comes from Bacteroidota bacterium, assembly GCA_023428695.1. Lineage (GTDB taxonomy): Bacteria > Bacteroidota > Bacteroidia > Cytophagales > Cyclobacteriaceae > Ohtaekwangia. The sequence goes on along the minus strand of JAEYWY010000017.1, from coordinate 170,247 downwards.
CTGACAGAGGAGATCGCTGAGGGTATCTATTCAAATCTTGCCATGATTGCGCATTCCAACAGCGAATTCGTCATCGATTTTATCCGGCTTATGCCGGGTGTTCCGAAGGCGAAAGTGAAGTCGCGGATCGTGATTACGCCGGAGCACGCAAAGCGGTTTTTGGCTGCGCTGAAGGACAATATTGAGAAGTATGAGGCATCGTTCGGGGCGATTAAACGCACTGAGGATATGCCCAAATTTCCCATGAATTTCGGGGGTACGATGGGCGAGGCATGAAAACGACGCCAAAATCGGTGCTGATTGGTTCGTTCAGGGTGCCAAATCCTTTAAGAACAAACGGTTAATTCAAAAATATTTTATAGGGACTTTGCAAGCTCTGTTACTTTAAATACCTTTGCAGTCCTAAATTTTGAAAGGTTTATAACAAACAATATAAATGCCTACCATTCAACAACTTGTAAGAAAGGGTCGCAAGAAGCTGACTTTTAAGTCTAAATCACCCGCCCTTGATTCATGCCCACAGAAAAGAGGGGTTTGTACCCGTGTTTACACCACGACGCCTAAAAAGCCGAATTCTGCAATGCGGAAAGTGGCGCGTGTGCGTCTCGTTAGCGGAAAGGAAGTTAACGCGTACATCCCCGGAGAAGGCCACAACCTTCAGGAACACTCTATTGTGTTGATCCGTGGAGGCAGGGTTAAGGACCTTCCCGGTGTTCGTTACCACATTATCCGGGGGGCACTGGATACTGCAGGTGTGAATGGTCGTCTTCAAAGCCGCTCAAAATACGGTGCAAAACGTCCTAAGGCAGGTGCTGCGGCAGCTCCGGCAAAAGGCAAGAAATAACAGGAATCTGAGTCATGAGAAAGTCAAAACCTAAGAAAAGATATCTTTTACCTGACCCCAAGTTCAACGATACACTTGTAACCAAGTTCGTGAACTATCTGATGGAGGAAGGTAAGAAAAGCGTCGCTTACGGGATCTTCTACGATGCAATTGCAACGGTTGAGAAAAAGACCAATGAGAACGGTCTTGAAGTATGGAAGCGCGCAATGAGCAACCTTACCCCTTCCGTTGAGGTAAAAAGCCGCCGGGTTGGTGGTGCTACTTTCCAGGTACCGATCGAAATCCGTCCTGAACGGAAAGTTAATTTGAGCATCAAGTGGTTGATCGACTACTCACGTCTGAGAGGCGAAAAGACAATGATGGACAAGTTGGCTGCAGAAATCATAGCTGCTTCCAAAGGTGAAGGTGCGGCTATCAAGAAGAAAGACGACACTCACCGTATGGCTGAGGCAAACAAAGCCTTCTCACATTTCCGATTCTAATAAGACCAGCAAAGAAGAATGGCAAGAGATCTTAAATATACCAGGAACATCGGTATCGCGGCTCACATCGATGCAGGTAAGACCACGACAACCGAACGTATCCTGTATTACGCAGGGGTAAACCACAAGCTGGGAGAAGTGCACGAAGGTGCAGCCACGATGGACTGGATGGAGCAGGAGCAGGAACGTGGTATTACTATTACCTCAGCGGCTACGACCGTGTTCTGGAATTACCGTGACAACAAATACAACGTTAACATTATCGATACCCCGGGTCACGTTGACTTCACTGTTGAGGTTAACCGTTCACTCCGTGTACTCGATGGGCTTGTGTTCCTGTTCAGCGCGGTTGACGGCGTAGAACCTCAATCGGAGACTAACTGGCGCCTTGCGGACAATTACAAAGTAGCCCGTATCGGTTTCGTCAACAAGATGGACCGTGCAGGTTCTGATTTTCTCGGTGTTTGCAAGCAGGTCAAAGAGAAACTCGGTAGCAATGCGGTAGCCCTCCAGTTGCCTATTGGTTCTGAAGAAAATTTCCGTGGTGTTGTTGATCTCGTCAACAATCGCGGAATCATATGGAATGAGGCCGATAAAGGAATGACTTTCGAAGTCGTGCCGATCCCGGCCGATATGGAGGAAGAAGTAAAGATCTATCGCGAGAAACTGCTCGAAGCAGTGGCGGAATTCGATGAGTCACTCATGGAGAAGTATTTCGAGGATCCGAATTCTATTACCGAACAGGAAATTCTCACTGCTCTTCGCAAGGCGACTATCGCGATGAAGGTGGTTCCTATGGTTTGCGGCTCTTCGTTTAAAAACAAGGGTGTTCAGACGATGCTTGACTATGTGATGGAATTGCTTCCTTCACCGCTTGACAAGGACAACATCGTTGGTACGAACCCTGATACGAACGAAGAAGTGGTTATCAAGCCACTTGAAACCGAACCTTTCGCAGCCCTTGCATTTAAGATTGCTACCGATCCGTTCGTAGGACGTCTTTGTTTCATTCGCGCTTATTCCGGCGTGCTTGAGTCAGGCTCTTACATTTACAACACGCGTTCTGAACAGAAAGAGCGTATCTCACGCGTATTCCAGATGCACGCAAACAAGCAGAACCAGATCGAAAGACTGCATGCTGGTGACATCGGTGCGGTAGTGGGATTCAAAGATATCAAGACAGGTGATACCCTGTGCGACGAGAAGCGCAAAGTTGTTCTCGAATCAATGATCTTCCCTGAGCCTGTTATCGGTTACGCAATTGAACCGAAGAAACAAGCTGACGTGGATAAACTCGGTATGGCGATCGCTAAACTCGTTGAGGAAGATCCTACGCTGAGAGTTAACACAGATCAGGAAACAGGCCAGACGATTCTGCGTGGTATGGGTGAACTCCACCTCGAAATCATTATCGATCGTCTGAAGCGTGAGTTCAAGGTCGAAATCAACCAGGGTGCACCTCAGGTTGCCTACAAGGAAGCGCTTACGAAGTCTGTTGAGCATAAAGAGGTTTACAAGAAGCAAACTGGTGGTCGTGGTAAATTTGCCGACATCGTGTTTGAAATCGGACCTCGTGAACTTAGTGAAGGTGACAAGCCGGGTCTTGAGTTCGTGAATGACATCGTTGGTGGTGTTATTCCCCGCGAATTTATTCCCGCCGTTCAGAAAGGCTTCGAGAGTGCGATGGTTAACGGGCCGCTGGCAGGTTACCCGATTGATAACATGAGAGTTCGCCTGTTCCATGGTTCTTACCACGATGTGGATTCCGATTCACTCTCGTTCGAACTTGCTGCGCGCCTCGGATTTAAGGAAGCTGCTGCGAAGTGTGCTCCTCAACTTCTCGAGCCGATCATGGCAGTTGAAGTGGTGAGCCCGGATGAATACACCGGTTCCGTAACAGGTGATCTTAACAGAAGACGTGGAATCATGAAAGGAATGGATAGCCGCGCAGGTGCGCAGGTTATCAAGGCTGATGTGCCGCTGAAAGAACTTTTCGGTTACATCACTGACCTCCGTACCCTGACTTCAGGTCGTGCATCTGCGTCACTGACGTTCTCGCACTACGCCCCGGTTCCGAGGAACCTTGCGGATAAAGTAATTGAAGAAGTTAAAGGCGCTGCCTTGGCGAAATAAGAAAACAAAACAGGATTTAGGCGATATCCTTAACAAAACATTATGAACCAAAAGATCAGAATCAAACTTAAGTCTTACGATCACAACCTCGTTGACAAATCTTCTGAGAAAATCGTAAGAGCGGTGAAAGCTACAGGCGCTGTAGTGAGCGGTCCTATTCCGCTTCCGACAGAGAAGGAGAAATTTACTGTACTCCGTTCTCCTCACGTTAACAAGAAATCACGTGAGCAGTTTCAGCTTTGCACCTACAAGCGTTTGGTGGATATCTACTCAAACAGCGCCAAGACTGTTGACGCGCTTATGAAGCTTGAGCTTCCCAGCGGTGTTGACGTCGAGATCAAGGTGTAGTTTGATCACATGAGATACTTTCAGGAAAAAGGCTGTCATACGACAGCCTTTTTTTATGACGTGGATCTGGCAGTCTTGTGAATGTACTCCTCCTGGAAACGCACTACGTCTTCAGGGGTGTCAAGATCCAATTCTCCTTCAGGGCAATCGAGCACGAGGATTTCGTAGCGACGTGATGACAGGATTGCTTTTGCGCCCTGTTCGTCGCCAAGGTTCTTTAATTCATCAAACAAAGATTTATCAAAGAGGGCAGGTACCCCGTACGTATCAGCATAACCCGATGCGATTGCCAGTGACGAGGAGCCTTGATACGTGTTGATCATGTGACTGAGATATTCAAATCGTATCGCTGGCTGATCACCGACCATGATCAATATCGCATCGAGACCTTTGACCTTTGAAATCATTTCTTCAACACCTCGTCTGATTGAAGTTCCTATTCCTTTTTGCCAGTCAGGATTGTTTACAAGATGAACGGGGTAAGTCTCTAAGAGTTCGCCGTGGCTTTCGTGATTTGAGCCAAGTACCACCATAACATGCGTCACGGGAGAAGAGAGCGCTTCCTCGACTACACGAAGGAGCAAAGGCTGGCCATTGATAGGCAGCAGCTGCTTAGGGCGACCCATTCGCCGGGATCCTCCGGCTGCGAGTATGATGATGCCGATGTTTTTCATGTGTTACAACGGTTCGGCTCCTGCGAAATCCTTTTCTGAAACCGTACCGCCCTCCGTGTTGTCAGAGTCGTAGACGATCTTCCATGCGGAGCCCTCTTTTTTCAAGTACACCTGGAACTTGCTGTAGAGCGTGGCCGGATTTCCGGTATTGTCGCGAAGTGTGATCTTGAAAACGCCTTGTTCAAATGCTTCGTCTTTTTCGTGAATACGTTTTGTAAATCGCAATTCAATGTTGGCCTTGATCCGGTAGTTTTTGTTGAACTGATTTTCCCGGTGGATATGCATGCGATACTCACTGAAGTTAAAGATCTTCATCTCGTCAATCGGTACGCGAACCACGTCTTTGGAATACACCGACATAATCTTTTCGGTGTCAAACGAGTTGTACCCTTCAATGAATTTACTCCAGACCTGGGAATTGATTTCTTCTGTGACTGACTGTGCCTGCGCGGAGACGGCAAAGAGCATGACAGCCCAAAGGGTCAAAATTTTCATAAGGCTCCGGTTTGGTTTAGCCCTTAAAATACAAACTAACCTCTTTTTCTAATATGATTTCCGTCACAAATTACCCCGCAGCCTGCCTGTTATCGGGATCCTGCAGGAATATCTGCCGGAAAATCTGCCCGTCTCGCGGATCACGCAGGTGAATCGGGCCACCGCGATATTTGAGAAATCCTCCCGAACGTGAGGAAAACCGGCATTTTATTTCGCTGATAATTGCGAGTGCAATTTCGTCTGGTGTTTCAGCGCCAATATCGAGGCCGATAGGTGAATGAATGGTATCCATCCGTTCAGAACTTATTTCGATGCCCTCACCTCTAAATTCAGAAAGCATTTTATCGAACCGCTTTCGCGGGCCGAGAATGCCAATATATGGTGTGTGTGAATAAAGTAACTTCTTCAATACATCGCGGTCGTATTCATAATTATGCGACATCAGAACACATGCGGTGTATGGTGTAATCTGAAAATCACGCTCGATAAAAGTACGATCGCAAAGGGAAAGCTTGTCGGCGTCGGGAAAGAACACCGGAGCAATGTGAGCTACACATTCATCCGTAACTTCGACATCCCATCCCAGCATTTTTGCCAGCTGACTCACTGGCCGCGCATCGAAGCCGGCACCGAAAATCATCAGTTTGATGTTAGGAGCGACGAGTTCGAGGAAAACTTCTGCGTCGTCTGCAGCCGTTGTGTACGTCAGTGTTTCCGTTTTCCGGCGTTCAAAAATGCGAAGCAGATCGGCTTTTATGCGATTGGTCAATTCGTCATCGGGTAGCCGGGACGTTAACTTTCCGTCGGGAGCCATGATAACTTTTTCTGCGAGCATTGAACCCCGGAAAACCGTCGCGATAAGACGTGGTTCGTTCTTCGCCACGAGTTCTTCAAACAACCGAACCGGGTTGTGTCCATCGGGAACTACGGGTTCAATCATTACATCAATGATGCCATTACAACCCAATCCTATTCCGAGATTCTGATTGCTTTCTTCTCTCGTATCGTACGTAACGGTAATGGGCTCGCGTGAATGCATGACCTGGCGAGCCTTGCGAAGAGCGTCGCCTTCAAGGCAGCCACCGCTTATCGATCCTACCCACTTTCCGTTGTCAGTAATCAGCATGCGCGCGCCGGGACTTCGGTATGAGGATCCGCTTACTTTGACCACTGTCGCGAGCGCGGCCATTTGTTTACCGAAGTCAATCTCGCGATACGCGTCAATTATAGCTTTAAATTCCTTCATAAGTCATTTATTTTACTTTCGCTGGGCCTTTACTTCAGCGGGAGTAACCGCGCCACCTTTGTTACCCCATGTGTTTCTGATGTAATTCAGTACATCGCTCACTTCTTCATCTGAAAGATCGTAGCCGGGCATATCGCTATTGTACGTCTTGCCATTCACTGTAATCTCGCCACTAACGCCGTATAGAACTTCCCGGATTGATCGGTTCTTGTCAGCCATCAGGTAATCAGCCTTTGCCAGCGGAGGGTAAACACCTTCGATACCTTCACCAGTATCCATGTGGCAAGACAGACACTGGGCTGCATACACGTCGGCACCGCGTGCAATACTTGCCTTGAGGTCGAATTTCTGATTGAATGACATGATCGTCAGCGTGAGTACAGCTACGATGCCTGCCGTGAAACAGATTCTTCTTCTGCTCATTATTTTACTTAGTTACACTTCGTCAAGTTTGAAAGGAAGCCGGCGTATACGTTTGCCGGTCAGATCGAATATCGCGTTTGTCAATGCCGGAGCAAATGGTGGCAAGGCAGGTTCACCGACGCCGCCGGCCTTTTCGTCGTTATCCATGATGTGGATTTCAATTTCCGGCGTATCAGCTATCCGTGGCATCCGATATGTATGGAAATTCTGTTCCACTGCTTTGCCTTCTTTAAAGGTAGTCTCATGCGTTATGGCAGCCCCAAGTGCCATGATAATACTTCCTTCAATTTGCGCTTTGATGATGTCCGGGTTTACATACCAGCCGCAATCCATCACTGCCCAGACCTTATCGATTTTGAGTTTACCGTTGGCGCCTTTCGAAACCTTGACCACTTCACCTACAATACTGGCAAAGCATTCCGTGATGGCGATACCGTAACCCTGATTCTTGCCCCTGTTTTTCCATCCACTCACTTCTTCAAGTTTTGCAGCGAGGTTGTGGTAACGACCATTCCAGAAATGTTGCCTGCGAAAATCCAGAGGATCCTTTCCGGCAGCAATTGCCATTTCGTCGAAAAAGCTTTCATACGCAAATCCGTTGGTTGATGAATAAACAGATCGCCACCACATAACCGGAACCGGCGAATCGAGTGGAACGTCACCGAAGCTGTAATGAGGAATACTATCAAGGTATGTTTCAGGTAGTCCTTCCGTTACGCTGTCGTTGTATGAAAGTTTGTCGGCGCCCATGTTCTGATGCCCCATGTTCTGACCCGCCATCACAGTAGAAAGCGATTCGATTCTTCCACCTTCATTAAGTCCGCCTTTCAGATGATAAACCATGCCCGGACGGAAAGGACCTTGCGTCATGTCATCTTCACGCGTCCAAACCACCTGAACCGGAGCTTTGACTTCTCTAGAAATAACAGCTGCCTCGTGCGGGTAGTCGAGGAAAGCTTTCCTCCCGAAACCACCGCCAAGAAACGTCATGTTTACGGTGAGGTCTTCAGGCTTAAGGCCGAGCATCGCAGCAACATCTTTCTGCACCCAGTCCGGCCCCTGAATCGGTCCCCATATCTCGCACTTGTTGTCCTTGAAATGAGCGATGCAGTTTACCGGCTCCATGCAGCTGTGCGACTCGTAAGGAGTCTCATAAACCGCATCAACCTTTTTCGTACTGTTTCCATAGACGCGTACAGCATCGCCCTTCGTTTTAAACAGCAATGGTTTTTTGCTGAGGCTTTCGTGCATAGTCTTGTAGAGCGTCGGCGTGTCATGATGTGGGAAACCGGTATCATCCCACTCAACTTTTAATGCTTTCCGACCCTGCATCGCTGACCAAAGGTTATCTGCAACGACAGCAACCCCTTCGCGTTTGTGAGAGAAGACCGACATTTCAACTTTCAGTACGTGCTTCACGCCGGGTACTGCTTTGGCCGCGGAGTCGTCAAACGATTTGACTTTACCCAGGAACCTGGGGTTTCTTTCGACAACGGCGTATAGCATCCCCGGTAGCCTTTTGTCGAGACCGAACACAGCAGTCCCGTTGACCTTAGACGGCACATCCTGCCGAGGCATCGGCTTCCGGATTATCTTGTAATCTTTCTTGTCTTTCAGCGCGACGTTCTCGGGTGGAGTCAGTTTGCTCGCGGCTCCAACAAGTTCGCCGTAATGCAACTTTTTACCGGATGGTTTGTGGGCAACGGTGCCGTTGCTGGCGACGCATTCGGTAGCCGGCACTTTCCACTTTTCGGCAGCTGCCTTGACAAGCATTTCGCGTGCAGTTGCTCCCAGTCGGAGCAGCCGTTGATACGAACCTCTGATCGTCGAGCTGCCACCCGTAATCTGGCTGCCGTATCTTGTCTGGCTACCTTCTGCGAACACGATGTTCACTGCATTCAGGTCGACTTCCAGTTCTTCGGCGATCATTTGTGGTACCGATTGGAAAGAGCCCTGCCCCATTTCCGCGCGGTGATTTATGATCGTAACTTTTCCGGATGTGTCAATTGAAATCCATGCGTTCAGTTCGATTCCGAGGCTTTCTGCGGCTTCCGCATGCACGACCTTCGAACTCGCCCCGTTAACGGGAGAAAAAATACCAAGGGAAAGCGCTGCTCCGGTGAGTCCGGATGCTTTTATGAAGAAACGTCGTGAAATCTTGTTCGTGGTAGTTTCCATACAGTGAGGGTTTTATGGTTTAACCTTTACTTGCCTTTTGCCCCATGATTGTTGCTGCCGTTTTAATGGCTTTGCGAATTCTTGGGTAGGTACCGCAGCGGCAAATATGTCCCTGCATGGCGGTGTCGATGTCCTTATCAGTAGGCGCCGGTGTCTTTTTCAAGAGTGCAGTTGCTGCCATGATTTGACCTGACTGACAGTAGCCGCACTGGGGTACCTGCTCCATGATCCATGCCTGTTGTACAGGGTGGGAACTATCGTCGGACAATCCTTCGATCGTGGTGATTTTTCGTTTTGCAGCGGCAGACACGGGTATCGAGCAGGAGCGCACTGGAAGTCCGTCAAGGTGAACCGTACACGCGCCGCATTGTGCGATTCCACATCCGTACTTCGTGCCGGTAAGGCCGACAACATCACGGATTGCCCAAAGCAAGGGCATCTTCGGATCCACGTCGATAGTGTAATCCTTGTTGTTGATTTTCAGGGTGAGGGCAGGCATACTTATTGGAGGTTTTTGGAAAAGAAATTTACGTATTTCCCGCTAGACTATGCACTGGCAGATGAAGTCTGGAGGGTCCTTTTGTAAATTTTGCATTTTTACAGATCAGAGGTAGCCCTCAATATGTTAATGAAACGTTAAAAATTGGGCGTTTGAATTTGACAGTCGGGTCGGCAAAATCGACGGCTCGGTAACGAAAGTTTCCGCCCGGCAAACAAACAGACCAATTTTGGGTTAAAACATAACGTATGAAGCTCTTTTATTCATGTCTCGTCGCTGTCCTGTTCTTCACAGGGCCGATATCAGCCTTCGCCCAGTATAAGCTGGTTGTTAAAGTAAAAAACATCAAACAAACGGAGGGGACTGTTCGCGTTGCGTTGTTTAACAGCGAGGACACTTTCCCGGATAAGGCCTTTCAGGGTAAGTCTGTAAAGGCTAACGGTAGTGAAGTATCTATCGAGTTCGCTAGCCTTCCGGCCGGAGAATATGCGTTAAGCGTTTACCACGATGCGAACGACAATGGCGAGCTTGACAAAAATTTTATGGGAATCCCAAGGGAAGGCTTTGGCTTCGGAAATAATGCGATGGGTACATTCGGACCGCCTTCGTTTGAGAAAGCTAAGTTCAAGTTAAGTTCGGAATCGACATCACATGAGATTGTGCTGAAGTTCATGTGATCGACAGCTATCCAGAAGCGGCGAAACGTCTTTGACGTCGAACATACCGCCTTCGTTCCCCCAGCTGTTGTAGATGTACGTTGCGATTTCGGCGACTTCCAGATCGGATAATTTTGGTTGAGGCGGCATCTCCATGTTGTACATTATTCCGTTGACGACTATTTCGCCTTGTTTGCCAAATCGTATGAGGCAGATCACATCCTCGGGATGGTTGATCATGTAATCAGAATTTCGGAGCGGAGGATAAACTGCGCCAAGACCGCTGCCATCGCTCTGATGACAATTCTGACAATGCGTTTTATAGAGCTCTTCGCCCTTGACATAGTATTGCCGGAATTTCGTCGTTTGCGCCCGTTCCTTGCTGTTGAGGGTACACGCACACAAGAGCGTACCTGAAAACAAAATCGCCATACTTGTTTGTAAGGCGATCCGGATTTGCTGGAGGAAATCAGATTTCAGTTTCACGCTTGAGTCGTTCAATATCTCCGATCAAACGGTTGACGTCTTCCTCATTAGTGCCATCGTATTTGCCGCGAATTCTTTGCTTTCGGTCAATCAAAAGGAAAGCGCCGCTGTGAATGAATCCATCCGGTTCGAGGCTGTCTTCCATTACCGTCGAGAAATAGCCCTTCTCGGCAATATCATAAATGTCGTCCTGGTTGCCGGTGAGGAAATGCCACGTTTTTGAAGACACCCCAAGTCGTTCAGCGAAATCCCGCAGTAGCGCTACCGTGTCGTATTCGGGGTCTATCGTGTGACTTAAGATGAGGACATCGTTATCGTCTTTCACTTTTTCGTACACTCTGAGCATTTGTGACTTCATCACGGGGCAGATAGTCCGGCATGATGTGAAAAAGAAATCCGCAACGTAAATCTTACCCGCCACTGTCTGATTCGTTACGAGCACACTGTCCTGATTGACGAATTGAAACGGTCCGATGGTGTGATAGACTGTGTCACCATTAACCACTTCACGCTCACCGAAGACGGGCAGGGGCTTTTCTTTTATACACGATGTGACAAACAGCGAGGTAATAAATAATGCCAAAAAAACGCCGGAGTTTTTCATTTCATTTCTTGTTTCGAACATTTTTATAGACGCGTATTCCGATCAAAATCGCAAGTGTGATAAAGATCAAGCCCACCAGACCCCATGCTATACTCAATGCAGTCTTCACGACGATCAGAAAAACAATGCTGATCAGGAGAAGCGTTGCGACTTCGTTCCAGATTCGCATTTGCTGAGATGTGTATCGCACTTCGTCGCGCTGCAGCTGTTTATAGATCACATGAAGAGACAGGTGATAGCAATAAAGCAATACAACCAAACCAAGTTTGATTTGCATGAACGAAAGTTCTAGCCAGACCGGCTGTTTGATCAACATCGAGATTCCAATTATCAATGTGATTATTGCCGATGGCCAGGTGATGCCAAACCATAAACGGCGTGTCATCATTTTCAACTGCGCAAGCAGGATCGATCTTTCTGGCTCTGCCTTTTCATGCGCCTCAATCGTATAAACAAACAATCGCGGGATGTAAAAAATCCCCGCGAACCAGGTTACAATAAAGATGATGTGGATTGCCTTAAAGTATTCGAATGCCATATCGCTTTGGCAAGCAACTAAAATTAACGGTAACTCTCAACGAAAATTTCGTCACCGACGTTGATTTTTGAAGTGTTGACGATCAAAACATTCTGACCAAAAAGCACTTTGTTATCCTGTTTACGAAATGTCGCGAGCGTGCGAAGCGGTTCGGTGCCTTTTTCCCCGGTTTCAGGGTTAATAGTGATCAAAACACAACGGTCGCACGACTTCACCGCCTTAAACGCACCCTGGCCAACGCGGAAGTCGCTCCAACGGTCCTCCTCAAAAGGCTCGCCACCGCTGAAGACAATGTTTGGTCTGAATCGGTTCATACCAACCGGAGCATCAAGCCGGCGGTTCAACTCATCAAGTGATGACTGCCCTATAATGAGAACAGGATATGCATCGGCGAGGCTGACGTGGTTTCCGTTCTTGCCATATCTTGAATCTACCGGTCGCGGATTGCTTTCAGGGAAGAAGACGAGCTTACACTTCACGCCCACGTGTTTTGAAAACCACCCGGAAAGATGTGAGTCGGGTTCAACGGTGGTAACCGTATCGTTCCAAATCTTTGCAGCGAATTCTGTTCCCGTTAAGGGTGAAATCGGAATCGTTACCGAGTCGTTGTTCTTGGCGACAGATATCCGATCATTTTCTATTGATACATTGAAAAGCGCCAAAACAGGATGCGTTCTTTGCGTAATGGCAACTCCGTCTTCATCCACAAGCATGAACCTCCTGTCGTATTCAAAACCTTTTGGTAAAACGTTTACCGAATCCAGTGAAATGCCTGGAAGTGATTTTATCGGATAGATGCGGAGTTGGGTGACCTTGATGCTGTTCATTCGTGTAAGTTAGCCATCGTCGCCTGTGAGTCACAAATTCGACGGACAACGTTAACCACTTTCGGGTAAACAAAAAAGGCAGCATCCGGAGACGCTGCCTTGGTTTTCGTTTCGATGCAGTTTAATTATACATTTTATTGTAATACTCATTGGCCATTCGCGCGCCGTCAAAATAAGGCAGAATATCGCGCATACTGTTTTTCATGATCTTCACCCATTCATTGGGTTGGTCATAATACGTAGGAACCACCACGTTCTCGAGGAGCTCGTACAGGTTCTGGGCCTCAATCTTGTCTCTGGACGACTCAACAAGCAGGTCGTTGGCGGGTTCGATAATGAAACTGTTTTTACCTGACTTTGCAAATTCGGGTACCCATCCGTCAGGGATCGAGATATTGATGGAACCGTTCATTGCTGCCGTCATGCCCGACGTTCCTGATGCTTCGTGATACAACTTCGGATTGTTCAACCAGAGATCAGAACCTTTTTTAAGGTGGCCGGAAAGCCACAGTTCATACCCGGTGAGCACCGTGCAATTCGGAAGGTCCTTGGTTTTCCAGTAAATCTCATTAAAGATATTGATTGCGCCGTAGTCCTCCGGATATGGTTTCCCGGCCCAAATCACTTGTATCGGACGCTTCGAATTTTGTGTCAGCTTCAAAAAGCGATTGAAATCAGACAGTATCAGGTTAGCACGTTTATAGGCAGCAAAACGGCGCGCCCATACGATCGTGAGTACATTTTCGTCGAATAGTTTTCCGGTTTGATTCGCAACCACGCGGAAGAGTTTGTGCTTCAATTCCTTTTTGCGTGCAACGAGAAGGTTATTATCGTTTTTTGCGAGCGCACTCTCCAGAACGGGATCACTCCAGTAACTCTTGTTTTGAGCGTTGGTAATCGAAGTGATTTCACATATTCCTTTCTGATCACCCCACATCTTCCGCGATACTTCACCGTGGAGCTTCGATACACCATTCGCTTTTCGCGCCAGCCGTAGCGCCGACAGTGTATAATTCAGTGTTCCGTTCTCCGGATAGACTGCTTCGTTTACCTGTTCAGGTGTAAGGCCTCCGAAAAATGTCATGCTGTTAAGAAGGGGGATACTGTGTTCTTCGTTGCCGGCCTTCTCGGGCGTGTGCGTCGTGAAGACTACACGCTTCCTTACTTCCTCAATGTTCTTGTACTTCTCGAGCAGATAAAAACACATTGGCAGCGAATGACCTTCATTCATATGGTATATCTCGGTCTCGCGGTTGAGGATGTCAAGTAATTTTGCTCCGCCTACCCCGAGCAGAATGCTTTGGGCAATTCGCGTGGTCTCATTCGGATCATACAACCGATGGCTGATTGTCTGGGCGAGATAATCATTCTCCTGGATGTCGGTAGTAAGAAGGAAAAGCGGCGCCGTTTTAAAAACTTCGGGCTTTAACAGATACGCCTTCACGTACACTCTCGAACCGTGTATGGTAATCGGGAAAATGATGTGTGTGTCAGTGAGAAATGAATAGTCTTTGTCACGAAAGCTTACCCGAAGTGTCTGATCCTGGTTGCGCTCCTGATCGTAGTAACCTTTCTTCCAGAGAATCCCGATGCCGATCAGATTTTGCTTTTGTTCGTAGGCGCTTCGCAGGTGTGACCCGGCGAGAAAGCCAAGACCACCGCTGTATATCTTCAACGGTTGGTCTACTGCAAATTCCATGGAGAAGTACGCAACTGGTTTACTGAATCCGGGATCGAATTGAAATGGAAATAAATCTTCTGTTTTAATCATTTGTCAGTTGGAAATGGTCACAAACTAACAAAAGTGTTGGAACAGAGATAATTAATATTTTGAAAAGAACTTACTCTTGTGGAGTGCAATCGTTTGAAGTAATTTATGAATGGATTTGTCTAGGTGAGCAACTCATCCAGTAGACTTCCGGGAGAGTAAACTGTCTTGCCACCCTCGATCTGCCAGAGAAAACGTTCATCGGGCCGGGTGATGACAACGTGGGTATCGCCTGTATCATCAGAAACTTCAAACCCGTTGCGTTCGAGCGCGTTCCTCGTCCAGAGATAGGCGTAACCTTCTCCGGATAATCGTATGCATCGGCCACGGAATGGGCGATGCTGGACTTTACCGGTTTTCAAATCAAAACCTTTGAAACGAAACGTCTCATCGAAATCCCCGGCGAGAACGAGATCCTCGGGAATGCCCGTGACGATGTTCTTGTTGTTTCCCGTTAACCAGATCAGATCCGACGTTTGCAACGCCAGGTCGAGTTCGTGGGTCGCCATCAGAATACACTTGCCTTCACGATGAGCGAGACCCTCAAGCAACTTCATTATCTCGACGCGATTGTTAAGGTCGAGGTGTGCGGTTGGTTCATCGAGGATAATTAACGGTGTATCCTGAGCGAGCGCCCGTGCGATCATCGTCATTTGGATTTGACCGTCGCTGAGTTGATAGAGTCTCTTTTTTTTGAGATGACCAATGTTGACCCGGTCAATTGCAAACCCAATGATTTCTTCATCGTGTTTCGCCAGTGTTACTGTCCAGTTCAGGAAAGGGTACCTGCCGAAGGACACCATTTCCTCAACGGTAACATTTATGTCCCTGACGGGATCAGTGAGAACCAGGGCAACTTTTTCAGGTTTTGAACTTAAAGTATCGCTTCCCTGGATAAGTACTGAGCCCGACCGCGGTTGCTGCAAACCGCCGATGGTACGAATCAATGTTGACTTGCCCGCACCATTTGGTCCCATGAAACAAACAAGCTGTCCGGAATGCAGCGAGAGGTTCAGGTTATCAAACAATGGATGGTTGGGATACCCCACCGAAAGCTGGTTAAGCCGAAGCATTTCCATTGGCGATGAAACCCCCTTGGTCATACTATGCGGTTTTTAAGGATTACCCAAATGACGACCGGGGCGCCGACGAGGGCAGTCATGGCGTTGATTGGCAGCACCTGACTTTGACCGGGAAGCTGCGCCAGAGTATCACAAAAAAGCAGGAGAATTCCGCCCCCGGCAAGGACAGAAGGAATCAATACCTTATGATTATGTGTTCTGAAAAGCAATTTAACCAAATGAGGCACCGCCAATCCGATGAAAGCTATGGGACCGCAAAAGGCTGTAACCCCACCTGTCAGAATGCTGGATGCCATGATCATCAGGAAACGTGCGCGACCCAGTCTGATGCCAAGGCTTTGTGCATAGTTTGGACCGAGCAACCAGGCATTCATGGCCTTGATTGATACGAATGCGATCACTGCTCCGGCCGCCAGGATCAAAGCAAGTACCTGAATCTCGGGCCAGCTGAGTGATCCCAGGCTACCAAATGTCCAGATCATGTAAGTCTGCACATCTTCCGCCTTGCTGATGAACTGGAGCACGCTTACAATGGACGACGTTCCGGCACCGATCATCAGTCCGATAATTAACAGGGAGGCGTTGTTGCGTACTTTGGTTGACAGGGCGAGCACAATCAGAAAGACCATTGTGGAGCCGACGCTGGCGGCAAGAGCAACCGCCCACGGGTTTGAAATGCTGAAAACGGCGACTCCGAGGGAATAGCCCATAAACACGAGTGAAACGGCCAGGCTTGCACCCGAAGTCAATCCGAGTACGTCCGGTCCGGCGAGTGGATTCCGGAACAGCGTCTGCATCACCAGGCCGCTGACAGAAAGTGCCCCGCCTGCCAACACACATGTCAATGCCTTGGTGAGCCGGAAGTCTATTACAATGCTGGTCCAAACCGGGTCGCCGCCACTGCCCGTAAGGATGGCGATAATTGCCCTAATGGGGATGTCAACACTTCCCAGCGACAGGTTGATCAGGAACAGCGCCAGGAGTAGTATAAAGAGTAGTAGCCAGCGGGACTTCAACAGTATTGACATGCCGTGCAATGTTAGGGAATTTGGCGTAGATAGAAGTGCGAACCTTGTGGCTCATGTATTTGACGTTGGCAGACGGTGGGGTTGCGCGGTGCAACGGTCCCGCGGAGAACCGCATCGATGTCTTGTATCACGCTATGGCCTGCAACCAAAAAAACCAAACAAAACATCGGAATTCCGGGGTTTTTCCGGCATTTCATTGCCAGAAAACGACATCTGCGAAACGCAGTTGGAGGCAAGTTTCAGGGCCATTCCAGAATTGGAAAAATTTTAAAACCTGCATTTGCTAACTATACTTTAGTTCCTATCTTTGCAGTCCTTTTTGAAACAAGTGCCCAAACGGCGCTGACAGGGAAGCGGTTAAGGCTCCCGGTCGAAGCTTCAGAAAGTCCTGAGAAACAGCATTAATTGGTTTAAGCCATGCCTGGAATTATAGGAAAAAAAATAGGAATGACCAGCGTATTCGGACCGGACGGTGAGAACATCGCCTGTACTGTGATTGAAGCGGGTCCCTGTGTAGTAACGCAGGTTAAGAACGTGGAAACGGACGGGTATCGTGCCGTTCAGCTTGCTTTTGGCGAGAAAAAAGAAAAGAACACATCCCGGGCAGCTCTGGGCCACTTCAAGAAAGCTGGGACAACTCCGAAGCGCGCCGTTGCGGAATTCCGCGACTTCCGTAAAGAGTTTGACGGTATCATTGAACTTGGCAAGGAGATCCGCGTGGCCGACATCTTCAACGAAGGCGAATTCGTGGATGCTATCGGCACTTCAAAAGGTCGTGGTTTCCAGGGTGTCGTTAAACGTCACAATTTCTCCGGAGTGGGTGAGGCAACGCACGGACAACATAACCGTCTTCGTGCTCCGGGTTCAATGGGTAACGCGTCATTCGCTTCACGTGTTGTAAAAGGTAAGCGCCTTGCAGGACGGATGGGTAATGATCGTGTGAAGCTGGTGAACCTGAAAGTTGTGAAGATCGTCGCTGATCAAAACATCATCGTTGTAAGCGGTTCAGTTCCGGGAGCAAAGAATTCAACTGTAATCCTTCAGAAGTAATGGAAGTAGCAGTATTAAAATCGAGTGGTGAACAGACCAGCAAGAAAGTGAATCTTTCGGACGTGATCTTCGGCATCGAGCCCAATGATCACGCCATATATTTGGATGTTAAGAGTTATCTGGCAAATCAACGCCAGGGAACGCATAAGTCAAAGCAGCGTAACGAGATCTCCGGATCCAGCAAGAAGCTCAAGAAGCAAAAAGGTACCGGTGGTGCGCGTGCGGGTAACATAAAGAACCCCCAATTCAAAGGTGGTGGACGTGTATTCGGTCCGGTTCCCCGTGATTACTCTTTCAAACTGAACAAGAAAGTAAAAGACCTCGCAAGAAAGTCAGCTCTTTCATACAAGGCGAAGGACAATTCAATCGCTGTCCTTGAAGACTTCAGCTTCGATACTCCGAAGACGAAACAATATCTCTCTTTGTTGAACGCACTCTCGCTTAAGGATAAGAAAACGCTGTTGATCCTCCCTGAGGTAAACAAGAACGTTGTATTGAGCGGAAGAAATATCAGCAATACGAAAATCACTACAGCTGATAACATCACTACGTATGATGTGATGCACGCTGACAATGTGATCTTCGTTGAGAGTTCATTAAGTAAAATCGAAACCTTATTAAATAAACAGTAATGAGTATTCTGAAGAGACCATTGGTTACTGAGAAAGTTTCCGCTCTCAATGAGAAAGGGAAGTACGGTTTCATCGTGGATATGGATGCCAATAAGGTGGAGATCAAGAGAGCCGTAGAGAAACAGTATGGTGTGAATGTCGAGCGCGTGAATACACAGAATGTAATGGGTAAGAAGAAGACCCGTTACACAAAGACTGGTATTCTTTCGGGCCGCAGACCCGGGTACAAGAAGGCGATCGTAACGCTGGCCCAGGGCGAAGTAATTGATTTTTATAGCAACGTATAATATTTGAGCGATGGCGTTGAAGAAACTTAAACCGGTAACCGCAGGCTCGCGACACAGACTCGCACCTTCGTTCGATGACATTACTGCATCGAAGCCTGAGAAGTCACTGGTAACTACCGTGAAAAAGACCGGTGGCCGTAACAGCAATGGCCGCCTTACCATGCGTTATATCGGCGGTGGTCACAAACAGAAGCTGAGAATAATCGACTTCAAGCGCGACAAGGCTGGTGTCCCTGCCGTGGTGAAGTCAATTGAATACGATCCCACACGCAGCGCGAGACTCGCGTTGTTGTACTATGCTGATGGTGCGAAATCATACATCATCGCTCCCGAGGGTTTGAAAGTCGGACAACAACTCGTTTCAGGTCCGGACGTTGCTCCTGAAGTTGGAAATGCGTTGCCGCTCTCTAAAATTCCTCTTGGTACTATCGTTCATAACGTTGAGATCAAGCCTGGTAAAGGTGGCGCGATTGCACGTTCTGCCGGATGTTTTGTTCAGCTCCTCGCGCGTGAAAACGGTATGGCTACCCTAAAGATGCCTTCTGGTGAAATGCGTAACGTTCTTGATCGTTGTATGGCAACAATCGGAGCTACATCGAATGCTGATCACATGAATGAAAGTGTGGGCAAGGCTGGTCGCAGCCGCTGGAGAGGTGTTCGTCCCCGTACCAGAGGTGTTGCCATGAACCCTGTTGATCACCCCATGGGTGGTGGTGAAGGTCGTGCATCAGGTGGACACCCGAGATCACGCAATGGCTTGTACACGAAAGGTAAGAAGACAAGACACCCTAAAAAGTATTCAGATCGTCTAATCATAGCTAAGAGGAAAAAATAATGGGACGTTCGATTAAGAAAGGACCGTATTGCGACTTCCGCCTGTTAAGAAAGGTGGAGACTGTCGAAAAATCAGGCAAGAAGTCTGTAATCAAGACTTGGTCGAGAAGATCAACAGTGACCCCGGAATTGATCGGGCACACATTTGCCGTTCACAATGGGAATAAATTCATTCCTGTCTACGTGACGGAAAACATGGTAGGGCATAAGCTCGGCGAATTCGCTCCTACCCGTACGTTCCGTGGGCACTCAGGTAATAAGAAAGATAACGCCAGGTAATCATGGAAGAGGTAGCGAAAAAAACAAAAAGGTCCGTCCTTAAGCGTGAAAAGCGCGACGCACGCAAGGAAGCCGCACAGAGCGGTCCTGCCGTTGCAAAACTGAAGAACGTTCCGACTTCTCCTCGCAAAATGAGACTTGTTGCTGACCTCATTCGTGGCCAGCGTGTAAATAAGGCGCTCAGCATCCTTAAGCATGAGCCTAAGGTCGGCGCGCCGAAACTCGAAAAACTGCTGTTGTCAGCAATTTCAGGTTGGACTGCAAAGAACCAGGATGTTAAGCTTGAAGATGCAGACCTCTATGTGAAAGAGGTGTGGGTTGACGGCGGAAGGATCCTTAAACGTCTGAGACCAGCTCCCCAGGGCCGCGCGCACAGAATCAGAAAGCGTTCCAACCATGTAACGCTCGTCGTGGACAGCCTCAAAGAAGCGTCTGCGGAAGTATCAACAACCGAAGAAAAAGAAAAGGAATAATGGGACAAAAAATTAATCCGGTAAGTCTGCGTTTAGGCATCGTTCGTGGTTGGGATTCCAACTGGTACGGTGGCAAGACATTCTCTGATAAACTCGTTGAAGATCAAAAGATCAGAGATTACGTACAGGCTCGTATTCCTAAGGGCGGTATCGCCAAAGTTGTTATTGAGCGTACACTGAAGCGCATCACACTGACGATCCACACGGCACGTCCCGGCGTTGTGATCGGTAAAGGTGGTGGCGAGGTTGACAAGATCAAGGAAGAACTTAAGAAAATCACCAATAAGGATGTTCAGATCAACATTTTCGAGATCAAACGTCCTGAGCTCGATGCAAAACTGGTAGGAGAATCTATCGCGCAGCAAATCGAGGCTCGTATCAGCTACAAGCGTGCGATGAAGCAGGCAATTGCGTCTGCGATGCGCGTAGGTGCTGAAGGTATCAAAGTAAAAGTGTCAGGCCGTCTTGCAGGTGCTGATATGGCGCGTACAGAACAGTACAAAGAAGGCCGTATCCCGCTGCATACACTGCGCGCTGATATTGACTACGCAATCTCCGAAGCTCAAACCGTTTACGGAAAGATCGGTATCAAGGTATGGATCTTCAAGGGTGAGATCTATGGCAAGCGCGATCTTTCACCTAACGTTGGTCTCGCAAGCAGCGCGGCCGGCCAAGGTGGCGGCCACCAGAAGGGCGAGCGTGGCGACAGAGGCGGCGATCGTGGTCGCAGAAGAGGTGGTGACCAGCGTCGTGGTGGAGACAGAGGCGGAAGAAGAAACGGTTAATTTAATTACGAAAGCAATAAAGCGAGGTAACGATGTTACAGCCTAAACGAACGAAATTCAGAAAAACGCAGAAGGGACGTGTAAAGGGAATTGCAACCCGTGGACATAGCATTGCCTTCGGATCTTTCGCATTGAAAGCGCTTGAAGGTGGTTGGATTACTGCACGTCAGCTCGAGGCAGCACGTATTGCCGTTACAAGAGCGATGAAGCGCGAAGGTCAGGTTTGGATACGAATCTTCCCTGATAAACCCGTAACCCGCAAGCCTGCTGAAGTGCGTATGGGTAAAGGTAAAGGTGCGCCTGAATACTGGGTGGCAGTTATTAAACCTGGTACGATCCTCTTCGAGGCAGGTGGTGTAAACCTCGCTGTCGCCAAGGAGGCGTTGAAACTTGCTGAAGGCAAGCTTCCCATCAAAACCAGATTTACCGTAAGACCAGATTACGTAGAATAATAGTGTCATGAAGAACTCGGAAATACATGCACTGAGTGCAGAAGAACTCAAGGAAAAGATCGCCAGCGAAAAAGAAGCGCTGCGTAAACTGAAGTTTGCGCACCAGATTTCAGCGGTGGAAAACCCGATGAAACTCAGGCATACCCGCAAACTGGTTGCCCGGTTGAGCACTGAATTAAAGGCTAAAGAACTTCAAAAATAATTCCTCCCATGGAAAGGAACGAACGTAAAGAAAGGATCGGAAAAGTGACCAGTAACAAGATGCAAAAGACCATCACGGTTGCGGTTGACAGAAAGGTTAAGCACCCGATCTACGGAAAATTTGTGAACAAGACCACCAAGCTCAAGGCGCATGATGAAGAGAATGCAGCCGGAATCGGTGATACTGTTCGCATCATGGAGACGCGCCCGCTGAGCAAGGATAAGCGCTGGAGGCTGGTGGAGATCGTTGAAAAGGCGAAGTAATCTTTGGCTTTGAGAGCATAACAGATAAGAATATTATACAGATATGATACGCACCGAATCAAGACTAACCGTAGCAGACAATAGTGGCGCAAAAGAGGTTCTTTGTATGCACGTCCTGGGCGGAACAGGTAGACGTTACGCGTCTGTGGGCGACAAGATCGTTGTTACGGTAAAGTCAGCCTTGCCAAGCAGCCAGGTTAAGAAAGGTACTGTAACGAAAGCAGTTGTCGTAAGGACAACCAAGGAAGTTCGCAGAAAGGATGGATCATATATCCGTTTTGAAGATAATGCAGCTGTTCTTCTCAATGCTCAGGACGAGCCAAGAGGTACCCGTATCTTCGGGCCTGTTGCGCGTGAGTTGAGGGAGAAACAGTATATGAAGATCGTTTCATTGGCCCCTGAAGTTATTTAAGCAATGGAAAGGAAAAAGAACAAGCAACGTAAGTTGCATATAAAGAAAGGCGATACGGTGGTCGTAATCGCCGGTGACTTCAAGAGCACGCCGCAAAAGGAATACAAAGGTGAGGTCCTGGAAGTATTTCCGGATAAGAACCGCGCTATTGTAAAAGGAGTCAACCTGATCACCAAACACGAGAAGCCTTCAGCTGGCAAGCCGGAAGGTGGTATCGTAAAGGTTGAAGCACCTGTACACATCAGTAACCTGATGCTTGTTGACCCGTCGAACGGAAAACCGACGCGTATCGGACGGAAGCTCAACGACAAGGGTAAACTGCAGAGATATTCGAAGAAAACAGGAGAATTTATCAAGTAATGGCAACTCCAAGATTAAAGGACAAGTACACAAAGGAAATTGTCCCTGCGCTTAAGCAGAAGTTCAATTACAAGTCGATCATGCAGGTACCCAAGATCGAGAAGATCTGCATTAACAAGGGTATGGGCGTCGCTGTAACCGACAAGAAGCTGATTGACGTCGCTCTCGAGGAGATTTCTACGATCTCAGGCCAGAAGGCAGTTGCGACGAAGTCGAAGAAAGCGATTTCCAACTTCAAGTTGCGTGAGAATATGCCGATCGGTGTTCGCGTAACCTTGCGCGGCGACCGGATGTACGAATTCATGGATCGCCTCATGAACATTGCTCTTCCCCGTGTGAGAGACTTCCGTGGCGTGAATAACAAAGGATTCGATGGTCGCGGAAATTACACCCTGGGTGTTAAGGAACAGATCATCTTCCCTGAGATATCTATCGACAAGGTGAACAAGATCAGCGGGATGGATATCACATTTGTTACGACTGCTCAAACTGACGAAGAAAGCTTTGAACTCCTGAAAGCATTCGGGATGCCCTTTGCCAATAAAAACTAAGAGAGAAAATGGCTAAACTATCCGTAATAGCAAGAGAAGCAAAAAGACAAAGACTCGTTGCAACGCATGCGGCAAAGAGGAAAGCGCTTAAGGAAGCCGGTGATTACCTGGCTCTTGACAAGCTTCCCCGCAATGCTTCGCCGGTTCGTTTGAAGAACCGTTGCAAGTTGACGGGCCGTCCGCGCGGCTATATGAGGAAATTCGGCGTTTGCCGGAACGTATTCCGCGAAATGGCTTCTGCCGGTAAGATCCCCGGTTTGACAAAGTCAAGCTGGTAAGTTTGAAACTTGTCCCGGCTTCGGGAAACTGAAGCCCGGTTTTATACATAAGGTTGCTGAGTATCCAGGTCGGCTCTGGCTCCAGGATGGGAGCGAATCCGAAACCCGATAACAGTTTGATTAACAAAAAATGTTACGTATCTTTGCAGCCCGGTTTTTTTAAACGCGGGCTTGCTTTTTAATAAACAGGACGAAGAAAATGACTGATCCTATAGCAGATTACTTAACCCGGCTTCGGAACGCGATCAAGGCGAACCACAGAGTAGTGGAAATTCCGGCCTCTAACCTCAAGAAGGAAATCACAAAAGTACTTTTTGACAAGGGTTACATCCTCAATTATAAGTTCGAGGATACGGCGAATCATCAGGGTACAATCAAAATTGCGCTGAAATACAACCCGGAAACACGGGAGTCAGCGATTACAAAGCTCGAGAGAATCAGTACTCCGGGTCTCAGGAAGTACGTTGATACGTCTTCCATGCCGCGGGTACTTAATGGCCTTGGAGTAGCGATCCTTTCAACTTCGAAAGGTGTGATTACGGACAAGGAAGCCCGTTCGATGAATGTCGGTGGTGAAGTACTGTGCTACGTATATTAATTAAGAGAACACCATGTCACGCATAGGTTATAAAGTAATTGAGATCCCTTCCAACGTTACAATCAGCGTTGCGAAGAGCAAGGTATCAGTCAAAGGACCGAAAGGAGAACTGCATCAGGAAATCGACCCCGATTTCACGATCAAGCAGGAGAATAATGAACTCACGGTTGTCCGTCCTACTGAACAGAAGCGTCATAAAGCATTGCATGGTTTGTACCGTGCATTGATTGCCAATATGGTTGAGGGCGTTTCAAACGGATTTAAGCATCAACTCGAACTTGTCGGTGTTGGTTACAAGGCAAATGCGCAATCCAACGTCCTTGAACTCAGCCTTGGATATTCACACAATATTTTCCTGGCCGTTCCCTCTGAAATCAAGGTTCAGGCGCAACAGGAAAAAGGTCAGAACCCGACTATCATTCTTGAAGGTATTGACAAGCAGCTTATCGGACAGGTAGCCGCCAAGATCAAGTCACTGAGAAAGGTAGAACCTTACAAAGGGAAAGGTGTTCGCTTTACAGGTGAGTTCGTACGCAGAAAAGCTGGTAAGGCTGCTGCTAAATAATTAACAAAAGCTTCATAGGAAAAAGTAAAGAACTATGGCAGGCAAGAACAGAGAAAGAAGAGCAAGAATAAAGGCTGGTGTCCGCAAGAAGATCACCGGTTCAACGGAGCGTCCGAGATTGTCGGTGTTCAGAAGCAATCGCGGTATCTATGCTCAGCTGGTCGACGATGCGAAAGGAACGACGCTGGTTGCAGCTTCATCTGCGGATGTGGCGAAA
This sequence comes from Bacteroidota bacterium, assembly GCA_023428695.1. GTDB lineage: Bacteria > Bacteroidota > Bacteroidia > Cytophagales > Cyclobacteriaceae > Ohtaekwangia. The sequence continues at coordinate 145,698 of JAEYWY010000017.1, read as the reverse complement.
GACATGAAACTGAATATCGACACATCAAAGAGCGTCGGAAAGAAGCTCGCCGAGAAGGCAATTGCTGCCGGCGTAACCGACGTGGTGTTCGATCGCAACGGGTATCTCTATCATGGTAATATTAAAGCTTTGGCGGATGGCGCCAGGGAAGGTGGATTAAAATTCTAAGAACTGAAATATGTCAGTAAGCAATATTAGCACAGTAAAAGCCAGCGAAATCGATCTTAAGGAACGTGTTGTAGCCATTGAGCGTGTTGCCAAGGTGGTTAAAGGAGGTCGTCGTTTCAGCTTCGCCGCCATTGTTGTTGTAGGTGACGGTAACGGAGTTGTAGGCTATGGCCTTGGAAAGGCGAACGAAGTTACGGACGCCATTACGAAAGGGATCGATGATGCGAAGAAGCATCTCGTGAAAGTTCCGATCATTAAAGGAACTGTTCCGCATGAATCGATTGGCAAGTTCGGCGGAGGATTCGTTCTCCTGAAGCCGGCTTCCCCCGGTACTGGTGTTATTGCTGGTGGTGCGATGCGTGCTGTGCTGGAAAGTGCTGGTGTACACAACGTGTTGGCCAAGTCTAAAGGTTCTTCAAACCCGCACAACGTGGTAAAAGCAACTTTCAAGGCCCTGACCAGCATGCGTGATGCTTTCAGTATCGCCAAGAACAGAGGAGTTGCATTGTCAAAAGTATTCAACGGCTAACGGACCATGGCAAAAGTACAGATCACTCAGAGAAGAAGCACGATAAAGCGTCCTGCTACTCAGAAAGCGACGATTAAGGCCCTTGGCCTCGGAAAAATCAACAAAGCGGTTGAGGTGGAGCTAACTCCCCAGATCGCCGGTATGATTGCAAAGGTGAATCATTTGATTACTGTTAAAGAACTTTAAGATGAAGCTGCATACATTGAAACCTGCTGAAGGTTCGACGAAAACAAACAAGAGACTTGGACGTGGACAGGGTTCGGGTGGAAGCACAGCGGGCCGTGGTCACAAAGGTGCTCAGTCGAGATCAGGATATAGCAAGAAGGCCGGCTTCGAAGGTGGTCAGATGCCATTGCAGCGCCGTGTTCCGAAGTTCGGATTCAAGAATAACAATAAAGTATACTACAAGGCTGTAAACCTTGACGTGATCGAAGGCCTTGCCGGCAAAGCAAATGCTGATGCCGTTACGTTCCAGTTCCTCGTTGAGCACGGAATCGTAGGCAAGAACGACAAGGTGAAAGTATTAGGCAGAGGCGAATTGAAGTCTAAGATCAATGTTGAAGCGCACAAGTTCAGTGCTTCAGCTGTACAGGCGATTGAAAAAGTAGGTGGAACCGCCACAACGGTGAAATAATGAAGCGTTTCTTTCAGACCATAAAGAACATTTTCTCAATAGAAGACCTCCGGGTGAGGATCCTCAACACGCTTGGGTATCTGATCATCTTCCGTCTCGGGTCCTTTATTGTTCTTCCCGGTATCAATGCTACACACCCCGATTTCCTGGATCCAACCAGAAATCAGGATGGTATCCTTGGATTCATAAATAACTTCCTTGGAGGGGCATTCAACAATGCCTCGATCTTTGCATTGGGTATCATGCCTTACATCTCTGCGTCGATCATTGTGCAGCTGCTTTCATTCGCTGTACCGTACTTCCAGAAGATGCAAAAGGAAGGTGAGTCCGGTCGTAAACGTCTTAATCAGTTCACGCGCGTACTTACCATAGTAATCACACTGTTCCAGGGCTATAGCTACCTGAAGGGTACAATAAAGCCTGAATGGATACTGACACCTGGCACGATGTGGTATGCGTCGTCGCTGGCATTGATTATCGCCGGTACGATGTTCTGTATGTGGCTTGGCGAACGTATCACAGATAAAGGTATCGGTAACGGTATCTCTATGCTGATCATGGTAGGTATCATTTCACGCCTGCCTATGTCGTTGCTTGCTGAAATCGACGACAAGTTCCCTGGAAAAGCAATCTTCTTCATTATTGAATTGTTTGTACTGTTTGCTATCGTGGTAGCGGTAATCGCACTCACACAGGCAACGCGACGGATTCCGATACAGTATGCGAAGCAAATGGTCGGAAACAAGCTATACGGTGGAAAACGCGACTTCATCCCGCTGAAGCTTAACAGTGCGGGTGTTATGCCGATCATCTTTGCCCAGGCCCTCATGTTCGTGCCGACTTTCTTCGGAAGTCTGTTCTCGGATACTGAGATGGGCGCGTATATCGGGTCAACGTTTTCAGATCCTTTTTCATGGCAATACAGTTTGTTGTTTGCTATACTGATTCTGGTCTTCACGTTCTTCTACACGGCGATCACAATCCGTTCAAACGACATTGCTGACAACCTGAAAAGAAACGGCGGGTTTATTCCTGGTGTAAAACCCGGAAAAGCTACCGCTGACTTTATAGATACTGTGTTATCGAGAATCACTCTGCCGGGTGCATTATATCTGGCGGCCATCGCGATCATCCCTGCGTTTGCAGTGCAGGCCGGTGTCGGTCAGAACTTCGCGCAATTCTTCGGTGGTACGTCGCTGCTGATCCTTGTTGGTGTTGTATTGGATACACTCCAGCAAATCGAAAGCTACCTGCTGATGAGGCATTACGAAGGTATGATGAAGTCGGGGAGAGTGAAGGGACGTTCTCAAATTGCTGCGGCGTAGGACGCTGAAATGGTTCACTTAAAAACGGAAGAGGAACTTGCCATAATCCGTGAAGGAGCCCAGATACTGGGAAAAGCTCACGGGGAAGTTGCCAGGATTGTTAAACCTGGAGTAAGGACCTCTGAACTTGATAAGTTAGCTGAAGAGTTCATACGCGATCATGGAGGATCACCGTCGTTCAAAAATTACAACGGGTTCCCTGCGTCACTTTGTATTTCGGTTAACGAAGTCGTGGTTCACGGCTTTCCCGGAAAGTACGAGTTGCGTGAGACTGATGTGATCTCGGTGGATTGCGGAGTGTACTACAAGGGGTTTCATACGGATTCTGCGTATACCTATCCGTTGGAAGGTGTACATCCGGAAACGCTACTCTTACTGGAACGCACGTATGACTCCCTCTTTCGCGGGATAGAAAACGCGAGAGCAGGAAACCGGATAGGTGATGTTTCGTTCGCGATTCAGAGCTATGTGGAACAGTTCGGTTACGGTGTTGTAAGGGAGCTTGTCGGTCACGGAGTTGGCCGGAAGCTGCATGAAGATCCGGAAGTTCCGAACTACGGAAAGCGGGGCAAGGGCGTGAAGCTTGTGAAGGGAATGGTGTTCGCGATAGAACCCATGATCAACCAGGGCACCCGGAATGTGGTGCAGGAGCGTGATGGCTGGACCATTCGCACAAGCGACCGGAAACCGTCGGCACATTTTGAACATACCGTTGCGATACACGAGGATAGAACGGAGATATTGACAACGCACCAGTATATAGAAGAAAACTATACGTATAAGTGGCGAAACAAAGGTCAATTGAACAAGATGGTACTATAACGGAGGCATTGTCCAACGCAATGTTCCGGGTACAGTTAGAGAACGGGCACGAAGTTTTGGCCCACATTTCCGGGAAGATGCGAATGAACTACATCCGTATTTTACCGGGAGACAAAGTGAGACTTGAAATGTCTCCGTATGATTTGACAAAAGGAAGAATTGTATTCAGGTACAAGTAGAACAATAAAGAAATGAAAGTTAAAGCATCCATAAAGAAGCGCAGCGCTGAGTGTAAGATCATACGGCGTAAGGGCAAACTATATGTGATTAACAAAAAGAATCCGAGATATAAACAAAGACAAGGTTAATTATGGCACGTATAGCAGGTGTAGATATTCCTGATAATAAAAGGGGTGAAATCAGCCTTACCTACATTTTTGGTATTGGCCGTCGTTCAGCTCAAAACATTCTGTCGGAAGCTGGTATCAGCTGGGACAAGAAGGTAAAGGATTGGAATGACGAAGACGCGAACACTGTTCGTGCTATCATCGCCGAGAAGTACAGGATTGAAGGGGTGCTTAAGTCTGAGATACAACTCAGCATCAAGCGTCTTATGGATATCGGATGTTACCGTGGCCTTCGTCATCGTAAAGGTCTCCCCGTTCGTGGCCAGACCACGAAGAACAACGCGCGTACACGTAAGGGTAAGCGTAAGACTGTCGCGAACAAGAAGAAGGCAACTAAAGGTTAATACATAAACTTTTCAAGACATGGCAACTGCTGAAAAGAGAAAAGACAAAGCAAAAAAGAGAGTGGTGAATGTTGAAGCCGTTGGTCAGGCCCACATCAAGGCGACCTTCAACAACATCATCATCGCTATGACCAATACAACAGGCCAGGTTATCTCCTGGGCTTCTGCCGGCAAGATGGGTTTCAAGGGTTCTAAAAAGAACACTCCATATGCTGCACAGACAGCTGCGCAGGAATGTGCATCAAAAGCCTTCGAACTCGGTCTGCGTAAGGTGGAAGTATTTGTGAAAGGTCCCGGAGCAGGTCGTGAGTCTGCGATCCGTACCATTCAGAATACCGGAATCGAAATTACAGCGATTCGTGACGTTACTCCGCTGCCGCACAACGGCTGCAGACCTCCTAAAAAGAGAAGAGTTTAATTCATTGTAGAACTATACTTCAAGGATCCGTACATCGGATATTGAAAGACTGAAATTTGAAATAAAAAAGCAATGGCAAGATATACCGGTCCAAAAGCCAGAATTTCAAGAAGATTTAACGAGCCTATCCTCGGCGATAACAAGGCGCTTCAAAAGAAGAACTACGCGCCTGGTATGCACGGCCGCGGAAAGAAGCGTAAGCAATCTGAATACGCTACACAGTTGGCGGAAAAGCAAAAAGCAAAATATATCTACGGACTTCTCGAGAGACAATTTGCGAAGCTTTTCACCGAAGCTTCACGCAAGAAAGGTGTAACGGGTGAAACCCTCCTGCAACTTCTCGAGTCTCGCCTGGACAACACAGTGTATCGTCTCGGAGTTGCTCCTACACGCCGCGCAGCACGCCAGCTCGTGCTTCACAAGCATATCCTCGTAAACGGTGAAGTGGTTAACATCCCTTCTTTCTCACTGAAGCCTGGAGATCTTGTAGGTGTGCGTGAGCGTTCGAAGTCACTTGAGGTAATCACCAACAGTCTTTCGCTGCAGGGTGCAAAGAAATACAATTGGCTGGAGTTCGATTACAGTGAAATGGTTGGCAAGATCATCAACCTTCCACCCCGCGAAGATATTCCCGAGAATATCAATGAGCAGCTGATCGTTGAATTGTACTCGAAGTAATCTTTAACGTTAATCTACAAACTATGTCAATATTAGCATTTCAAATGCCAGAGAAGGTTGTGATGGAAAAGGCCGATGATTTTCACGGACTCTTTACCTTCAAGCCTCTGGAAAAAGGATACGGAGTCACCATCGGAAACGCCCTGAGGAGAATCCTGTTATCCTCTCTCGAGGGTTATGCGATTACCGGGATCAAGATCCCTGGCGTACTCCACGAGTTCTCTACTATCGAAGGTGTTGTAGAAGACGTAGCAGAAATCATTCTGAATCTCAAGATGGTTCGCTTCAAGAAGGTCGCCGATACCTTTGATAACAAGATTACAGTAAACATCAAAAAGCAGAAGCAATTCAAGGCAGGCGACATCGCGAAGTTTACGTCAGCGTTCGAAATCCTGAACCCTGATCATGCTATCTGTAACCTCGATGAAACGGCTCAGTTTGAGATCGAACTTACCATTGAGAAAGGACGTGGCTATCTCCCTGCAGAAGAGAACAAGCCGACGGAACAGGTTTTCGGATTTATTCCGATCGATGCCATCTTCACGCCGATCAAGAACGTGAAGTACAGCGTTGAAAACACCCGCGTTGAACAAAAGACCGACTACGAAAAACTCGTAATTGATATCGAAACTGATGGTTCCATCCACCCTGAAAAGGCGTTGGAAGGCGCTGCATATATCCTGATCAAGCACTTTGCCTTGTTCTCTGACAAGTCGATGGAGCTTGAAACAGGCAAAGACGCCGAAGTTGAACAGGTTGACGAAGAAATGCTGCACATGCGCAAACTTCTCAAGACTCCCCTTCACGATCTGGATCTGTCTGTACGTGCCTACAACTGTCTCAAGGCAGCCGATGTTAAGACACTCGGTGACCTCGTGCAGCTTGAAATCTCGGACATGATGAAGTTCAGAAACTTCGGTAAGAAGTCACTCGCTGAATTGGAACAACTGGTGGCTGAAAAGAACCTTACCTTCGGTATGGATCTGGCTAAATATAAACTTGAGGAAGATTAATAATCATGAGACACGGTAAGAAGATCAATCATTTGGGAAGAAAGGCCGGGCACAGGGCAGCGTTGCTCTCAAACCTTGCTACTTCTTTGATATTGAATAAACGCATTACGACCACGGTAGCAAAGGCAAAAGCACTTCGCAAGTACGTTGAACCGCTGCTTACCAAAGCCAAGGACGATACAACCCATTCCCGCAGAACGGTGTTTTCTTACCTCCAGAACAAGGAGTCAGTGAAGACGTTGTTCGGTGAAGTGGCTGGCAAAATCGCGGAGCGCCCGGGTGGATATACGCGCATCATCAAGCTCAGCGATACCCGTGTTGGTGACAACGCAGAAATGTGCCTGATCGAACTGGTTGACTTCAATACCCTGTATTCGAAGGATGGCGCTGTGAAGAAGGCGAAGACCCGCAGAAGCCGCAGAACCACCAAAAAGGCAGAGGGCGCTGTTGAAGCTGCTGCTGAAACCGCAGCAACCGAAACAGAAGCACCCGAAGCTGAGGCTCCCAAGGCAAAGAAAACCAGGAAGTCTTCCAAACCGAAAAAGGATAAGGAATAGTGACTCCGGTTATCAGAAATACAAAGGGATTAAACGTTGGTTTAATCCCTTTTTTTATGTTCAAACGATGCCGGGCAGACAACGGTACGATCTAATGTTAAAGCCATGAGAATCATCAGCTCAGAATTGAAAATTCGGAAAAGTTTGTCCCGGATTATTTCAATTTTATCATGAGATTCTTTGAAATCATGGTCTATTTTTGTGTCCACTTATGCAGCATAAAAAAGCTTACCTACTTCTCGAAGACGGCCTGTTGGTGGAAGGAACAGCCATAGGAAAGATTGGCACCACCGGAGGCGAGATTTGCTTTAATACGGGAATGACGGGTTACCAGGAGATCTATACCGATCCCTCGTACTATGGTCAGATCATCGTTAACACAACAGCGCACATCGGAAACTATGGCGCGCTCGATGTGGAACAGGAGTCCGATCGTCCCAAGATAGCCGGACTTGTGGTTAATGATTTCTCCAAAGAGTTTAGCCGCAAATCAGCTCAGGAAAGTCTGCAGCAGTATCTCGAGAAGACTGGCGTTGTTGGAATTTGTGACGTCGATACGCGCATGTTGGTAAGGTACATCAGAAACAAGGGTGCGATGAACGCCATCATCTCTTCGGAACTGACTCCGGAGCAGTTGTATCAGGAGATCAGGAAGGTTCCGTCAATGGATGGACTTGAACTGGCTTCGGTGGTATCAACTAAGGAACCATACTTCGTCGGTGATGAGAAAGCGGCGTTCCGTGTAGCGGTTCTCGACCTTGGCATCAAACGGAGCATCGTTGAGAATCTCGCAGCACGCGGTTGCTACTGCAAGGTGTTCCCTGCTAAAACATCATTTGCCGAAATGGCGGAGTGGAATCCTGATGGGTACTTTATCTCCAATGGACCTGGCGATCCCGGTGTGATGGATTACGCGGTCGACACGGTCAAAAAAGCGCTTGATACGGACAAACCTCTCTTCGGAATTTGCCTTGGCCACCAAATCCTCGCGCGCGCATCCGGAGTCTCTACTTACAAGATGCATCACGGCCACCGCGGCCTCAACCACCCGGTGAAAAACATTTTGACCGGAAAAGGTGAGATGACCTCGCAGAATCACGGCTTCGCGGTGAGTGAAAAGGACATTGAAAAAGCGGGTAACGTTGAAGTTACACACGTGCATCTGAATGATAATACAATCATGGGAATCCGGCGCAAGGATAAGAAAGCATTCTCGGTACAATACCACCCGGAAGCTTCACCCGGGCCACACGATTCACGCTATCTGTTCGACGATTTCATTGAGTTGATCAGGACCGATAAGAAATAAGCAGCACCAAACTCTAAAAAATACCAATCTATAAATTCCAAAACATATGAGCTTAATTGAAAGCATTCATGCACGGCAGATTCTTGATAGCCGTGGAAATCCTACAGTGGAAGTTGACGTTGTAACTGAATCGGGTGCGTTTGGGCGTGCTGCAGTTCCGTCTGGTGCTTCTACAGGTACGCATGAAGCGGTTGAACTTCGCGATGGCGACAAGAAAGTTTTCCTCGGAAAAGGTGTGCTGAAGGCTGTAGAAAATGTCAATACGAAAATCTCCGCTGAGATAATCGGTTTTGATGTCTTTGATCAAAACCTGCTCGACAAGATCATGATTGAACTCGACGGTACTCCCAACAAGGCTAACCTCGGCGCTAACGCAATCCTCGGCACCTCTCTTGCTATTGCAAAGGCAGCGGCTATGGAAGCGGGAATGCCGTTGTATCGTTACATCGGCGGGGTGAGTGCAAATACACTTCCTGTTCCGATGATGAACATCCTTAATGGTGGAAGCCACGCCGATAACTCAATCGACTTCCAGGAATTCATGGTTATGCCCGTGAAAGCAGATACATTCTCCGAGTCACTACGCATGGGTACTGAAATCTTCCACAACCTCAAGAAGGTATTGCACGATACTGGTCTTTCGACAAACGTCGGCGACGAAGGTGGATTTGCTCCGAATATCAAATCCAACGAAGAGGCTATTGAGGTAGTGCTCAAGGCTATTGAAAAAGCAGGATTCAAGCCGGGTGAAGATGTATTCGTCGCCATGGATGCAGCCACGTCTGAATTCTACGATGCCAAGTCGGGTAAGTACACGTTCAGGAAATCAAGTGGCAAATCCATCAGCTCAGATGAAATGGTTGCATACTGGGCTGAATGGGCGAAAAAGTATCCAATCATTTCCATTGAGGACGGTATGGCCGAAGACGATTGGAGCGGCTGGAAAAAACTAACGGATGCGATAGGTAAAAACGTTCAGCTTGTGGGCGACGACCTGTTTGTGACTAACGTAAAACGGCTCCAGGACGGTATCGATCAGGGTGTAGGTAACTCCATCCTTATCAAGGTTAACCAGATCGGTTCGCTTTCCGAGACTATCGCTGCCGTTAATCTCGCGAAACGTAATTCATATAAGAGCATCATGTCTCACCGTTCGGGCGAAACCGAAGACAGCACCATCGCTGATCTTGCGGTTGCCCTGAACACAGGTCAGATCAAGACCGGATCAGCCAGTCGCTCGGACCGGATGGCGAAATACAATCAGCTCATCCGTATCGAGGAAGAGCTTGGCGAAGTCGCTTACTTCCCGGGCCGGAAGTTCTGAGTCGGACGAAATATTCTCCTCTAAAAAAGCCAGGTCACCCCTGGCTTTTTGTTTTAGCATTCCCGGGTGATTTCAGCGCAACACTATTTTTACCTATATTCGTAGAACTTTTTAAACTTCCTATGATCTCCAGACTGCCTCGTCCCTTCAGGAATTTTTATTTCGTATGTTCCGTCCTTTTTTTGATCTGGATGCTTTTTCTGGATTCAAATAACCTGATCTCCAGATTTCAACTGACGTCAAAACTCAATTCCCTTGAGAACGAAAAGGAGTACTATGAGGAAAAGATTCAGGAGGTTGAGAAAGACAGACGGGAGCTCTTTGGGGATAACGACCTCGTGGAGAAATTTGCCCGCGAAAAATATCTCATGAAGAAACCTTCTGAGGATATCTACGTGATAGTGGAAGAGTAACGATACTATGCGCTTTGCAATACTGATATTGATTCTCGCGTGCTCTTCGATCGCGGTTCATGCGCAACGCGACATCGACGAAGATGCGTCCTGGGACTTGCGTGACCGCGGTTATACCGGAATCGGGTTTGGCGGTTTAAGCCTGGGCCGGCACAGCCTGTTTGGTAATTACTTTTCAATCGGAGCGTCTCTGATTGGAGGTTACATGGTAACTAAAAATCTTTCGGCGGGAGTTGGTTTCGAATATCAATACACGAGTTACAGTGATCTGAAACTGAGGAATCACCTTTACGGAGGTTATCCCTTTGTACGATACAACATCAAGAATTTCTTTATCCAGGCTGATTACGATTTGTACAGCGTGCAGGTCGATATTACCGACCCCGGAGAACGTGAGATTGCCGAGCGCTTTTTTATGGGCGTGGGATTCTCATCACCGACACGTGGCCGCGCTTACATGAACTTCCTGGTCCAATACGATTTTCTCTATACGAGCACCGGCCGTTGGGGTTCACCCTTGAGCACGCGACTCTTCTTTACTTTCTGAAAGGAATACCTAATCGTTTACCAATGCCTTCAAGGTCTTCGACAACCTTCGGGTTTACAGGAATGCCCTGTGTCTTGCGTTGAATGCTGATCTCACGCTCAGGGTCTCCGGGAATGATAACGCGCTCCTGACCGTCAACGGGAGTGGCGGATCGGAATCGGCTGATCCAGTTATCCATGTGTTTCTTAAAATCCGCCGCCGGACGGAAAGCGTCGACGCGCATGGCACCAAAGAAATGTCCGATGCCGCTGCCAACCGGGTCGTCAGGCGGAGCCAGGAAGGCCACGAAAGGAGGTACCCACGGACCATAGTTCGCACCTGAAAGCACAGCTGAAAAAATATCGACCCATGCGCCGAGACAAAATCCCTTGTGACTGCCGTGTTCGCGATCAGAACCAAGCGGAATAAGAGCGCCACCGGATTTTAGCTCATTCGCATTAGTTGAAGGTGCACCCGCCTTGGTCTGAACCCAGCCAAGTGGAGCATCAAGGTTTTTGCGTTGAAGTATCTCGAGCTTTCCGTTTGCTGCCGTAGTGGTAGCAAAGTCAGCGACAAAGGGAGGTTGCTGATCTGCCGGGATTGCTACCGCGATCGGGTTTGTTCCCAATAAACGTTCGATGGAGAATGTAGGTGCAACAAGAGGGCTCGCGTTGGTCATTGACATGCCTATCATGTCATGGTCCAGTGCCATCATCGCGTGATGTCCGGCAATACCAAAGTGATTTGAATTGCGTACAGCGACCCAGCCGGTTCCCGCGACCCGGGCTTTTTCGATCGCGATTTCCATCGCCTTGGGTGCGACCACGAGGCCAAGGCCACCATCCCCGTCAACAACGGCTGTGCTCGGGGATTCGTGAACAATGCGTACCGTGGGCTTTGCGTTGATTCGCTTCGCTTCCCAGAGTCGCAAATAGCCTGAAAGACGGGCGATGCCATGAGAGTCGATACCCCTCAGGTCGGCATTAAGCAAAACATCGGTCGCAACGTCCGCGTCGCTTTCGGGGCACCCCATTTTCAAAAAAACGCTGTGGGTAAACTCCCGAAGCAGCTGCAAAGGAAAGATTTCGTCCATAGTCTGTTTCACGCACAAATATTGAAGAATTCGCGCAGGTGCGCCCGTATTGAGCGGATTTTGTTGGATAATTTTAATGTACAGTCGACGGTCAGACCAAAATTCCGCTTTCTTCGTTGTGGAAAACGCCGCCGATCTGAATCTCCAGAAAGTCAGACTTTAATCGATAAGCAAAAATGAAAAAACTATTAGTATTTGTTGCCGTTGTCCTGAGCTTGCCAGCGGTAGCGCAACCCGAGAAGCGCGTTGACTCGCGGATTGAAAATGTTACGGTATTTCTCAATCGCGCTCAGATAAATCGCGGTGCTACTGCACGCGTCGACGCAGGAAGGTCAACGCTTGTTATCGGCGGTCTCACCGCCAGACTCGACCCGCAAAGTGTGCAGGTATCGGGGACAGGTCGCTTCACCATTCTGGGTGTGAGCCACAGGCACAACTTTCTGAATGAGTTTACACTCCCACCGCGATTGCGCGTGTTGAAAGATTCTTTGCAGCTGCTGAAAGATCAGATTCAGCTGGCACAGACGAATAAGGAAATCGCGAACAAGGAGGAACAGCTCATTCTTGCCAACCAGAAAATCGGCGGACAAAATCAAAACCTGTCTGTACAGGAACTGAAGGCTATGGCCGACTTCTTTCGCAACCGTTTAGTTGAGATCTCTGAGTTGAAAATGCGACATGACAAACGCATCATGCAATTGAATGAGGCTCTTGTAAAAGTTCAACGACAGTTCCAGGAACAAAATGATCTGTTACATCGCAATACAAGTGAGTTGGTTGTTAGCATTGATGCCGAAGCAGCCGCGAGTATCCAGTTGGCGGTGTCATACGTGGTTGCCAACGCGGGATGGACGCCACTCTACGATATCCGTGGAGAAGCAACGAACAAGCCACTCAAGCTTCAGTATAAGGCAAATGTATATCAATCAACAGGCGAGGACTGGAACAACGTAAAGCTGACGCTTAGTACTGGCAATCCGTCCCTGGGTGGAGTCAAACCGGAATTATGGCCGTGGTATCTTGACTTCTATCGACCCGTTGTAAGAGCGCCTCGTTATCTCGAAAAAGAAAAGCAGCTTGAAGTCGCGGCCGCCGCGCCAGCTGCAGACGATGGTCTATTGAATCAGGACAGATCAGCGACCACGGTGGCTGACGCTGTATCAGTTGTGCAAAGTACCCTGATGACGCAATTCGTTATTGGACTTCCGTACACAGTCGCGTCGACCGGAACACCAACACTCGTTGATATTGCCGCGCACTCGGTCAACGCATCATTCAGATATGCCGCTGCACCCAAACTCGATAATGATGCATTCCTTGTCGCCAATGCGTCGGGTTGGGAAGCATTAAACTTGCTTCCGGGGGAGGCTAACGTATTCATGGAAGGCGCGTTCGTGGGTAAGACCTTTGTCAATCCACAACAGACGAATGATACGCTGGCTATTTCTATGGGCCGTGACAAACGCATTGTTATCAAGCGCGAAAAAGTAAAAGATCTCACCTCAAGACGTTCTATTGGTTCGAGTCAGCGCGAAACGTCTGGTTATGAAATCAGCGTTCGCAATACAAGAAATGAAACGGTAACAATCGTGTTGGAAGATCATATCCCTGTTTCTCAGAACAGTCAGATTGAGGTGAGTTTGCTTGAAAGTGGAAATGCACGTTATGATGCAGTTGCAGGCAAACTGGTGTGGGAGTTAACGCTCAAACCACAGGAGCAGCGGAAGGTTGCGTACAAGTTTGAAGTCAAGTATCCGAAGGATAAGACGATCTCCGGATTATGATGCTTCTCTTGATTGTTGAAGGCGTGTTCGCACCATGTATGCGAGTACGCCTTCTTTCAATGAGTAGGTGGAGACGCGAACGCGGTTGAAGTTGTGATGTTGTAGCAGATACCGGATCAGACAACACGCGACAACGATCATGTCTACACGCATCTCGATCATGCCGGGAATAGCGAGGCGTTGTTCGCGGTTAAGTACCAGGAGTTGTTTATAAATCTCATAAAAACCTTCCAGCGTAAGCGGGGTTTCAACTTCTTCCGGAGGTTTGACGATTTCGTGTTCCGCGCAGAAAATATCGCTGAGCGTGTCAAACGTTCCGGATGATCCAACCATGATTGTGGTTGGGAAGTTTTTCAGTGCATCAAATACGGGAGCCAACTCTTTCTCAAAGTGGCGGTCCAGTTCTTCGATTTCCGGTGTTGTTATCGGATCGTTCCTGTGATAACGTTCCAGTAATCGCTGAGCCCCTGTTTCAAGGCTTTTCATCCAGAAGACTTCGTCAGCGTTGGCGATGATAAACTCGACACTGCCACCGCCTATATCGATGATGAGTGATCGTTCTGCGCCTAGTCCAAGCGCGGCCTTCACACCCTCGTAAATGTACATCGCCTCGTCATCACCGGTGATAATATGCACCTTAATTCCGGTGAGGTCCAGGATGCGTTTGGCGATTTCCTCCCCGTTTGTAGCATTGCGAAATGCACTGGTACCAAATGCGTAGATATCGGTGATACCATGCTGATCGATAGTATTTCTGAAACTTAGCATGGCTACCAACGCGCGGTTCATCGCCGCTTCGGTGATGCGCCCCTGGTTTATTCCGCCCTTTCCAATCTTTACCGCCAGCCGGTCCCTGTGAATGATTTTCGATCCGTCTTCGTGGATGTCGGCCAGCAGCAGGTGGAAGGTGTTGGTGCCCATGTCCACTATTGCTATACGGGAATTCATAAAAGCCGTGAAGATACGAATTACAGGGTATTTTCGGCCCTTTAATTGGGTCGTTGCTTTACCCGTTAAAATCGGTTGAGATACTTATATTTAGCGGGAAATTTAATGCTATGTCAGATATTTCTGGTAACGGTAACGCACTGGACGACAAGTTCCGGGAGCTTCGGCGGAAGAATCAGGAAGCGGAACTTGGAGGCGGGCCGAAGCGCATTGAACAGCAACATGCAAAAGGAAAGCTTACCGCCCGCGAACGCATCCACCTGTTACTGGATGAAGATTCTTTCCAGGAGATGGGAAAGTTTGTCATGCATCGCAGCAAAGACTTCGGCCTTGACAAGGAATACTATCTCGGCGACGGTGTAGTCACCGGATATGGCACAATTCGCGGACGTTTAGTCTATGTGTTTTCACAGGACTTTACAGTCTTCGGTGGATCACTTTCTGAAACGCATGCCGAGAAGATCGTAAAGGTCATGGATCTCGCGATGAAGAACGGTGCTCCTGTAATCGGTCTTAACGACAGCGGCGGTGCGCGAATTCAGGAAGGCGTCGTATCATTGGGCGGATATGCCGACATTTTCTATCGGAACACCCTGGCGTCAGGAGTAATCCCGCAGATTTCGGCCGTAATGGGACCGTGTGCCGGTGGCGCTGTGTATTCACCCGCGATTACTGACTTTATTCTCATGGTTGAGCATACATCATTCATGTTTGTCACCGGACCAAACGTGGTGAAGACGGTAACCCACGAGACAGTCACCGCTGAGGAATTAGGCGGTGCCATTGCGCACAGCGCAAAAAGCGGTGTTACCCATTTTGCGTGCGCCAATGAGTTGGAGTGTATCCTCAATATCAAGAAGCTGCTGAGCTACATGCCGCAGAACTGTGAAGAGGAGGCACCACGTGAACCCTATACGCCGGGCGATGAGCGTCGCCCCAGACTCAACGCTATAGTTCCGGCCAATCCCAACCATCCGTATGACATGCGCGAGGTGATAAATGGCGTACTCGATGAGGATAGTTTTTTTGAAGTTCATCAGAATTTCGCCGAAAATATTGTTGTGGGGTTCGGGCGAATCGCCGGAAGGAGTATCGGCGTAGTCGGAAATCAACCTGCTGCGCTTGCGGGCGTACTTGATATTGATGCAAGTGTCAAGGGTGCGAGATTCGTACGCTTCTGTGACTGTTTCAATATTCCATTGCTTGTGTTTGAAGATGTGCCGGGCTTTTTGCCGGGAACGGATCAGGAATGGCGCGCAATCATCACCAACGGAGCCAAACTTCTTTTCGCTTTTTCGGAAGCTACAGTGCCGCGTATTACCGTCATCACCAGAAAGGCTTATGGTGGCGCTTATGATGTGATGAATTCCAAACACATCGGCGCGGATTTGAACTTCGCATGGCCCACCGCGGAAATTGCCGTAATGGGTGCAAAAGGCGCTGCCGAAATAATATTCAAGAAAGAAATCGCGGAAGCCGCTTCGCCGGAACAAAAACTTCAGGAAAAGGTCGATGAATACACAACGAAGTTTGCCAATCCGTACAGGGCAGCGCATCGTGGTTACATCGATGAAGTGATCTTTCCGGAAGAGACACGTATCAAACTGATCCGCGCGTTCGAAATGCTCGAAAATAAAGTAGCAACCCTGCCGCGAAAAAAACACGGCAATATTCCTTTGTGATACAGATCAATCTAATTACGAAATCTTTTTATGGACAAGAAAAGCAAACAATTCCTCTACACGTATTTAAATAATGCGTCTCCGACGGGATTCGAGTCTTCGGGACAACAAATCTGGCTTGACTACATAAAGCCTTATATAAATGAATACATAACAGATGTGTACGGCACAGTCGTAGGTGTTGTCAATCCGAAGGGAACGTACAAGGTCGTGATTGAGGCGCATGCCGATGAAATCTCCTGGTTTGTAAACTACATCACGGAAGACGGCTACATATATGTGAGGCGGAATGGCGGTTCCGACCACCAGATTGCCCCGTCAAAGCGGGTAAATATCTTTACCGAAAACGGTGTTGTAAAAGGAGTGTTCGGCTGGCCCGCGATTCACGTTCGCGAACCAGGTAAGGAAGAGGCTCCATCCTTAAAGAACATTTTTATCGACGTTGGTGCCGAATCGAGAAAAGAGGTGGAAGCAATGGGAATCCACGTGGGTTGTGTTATCACATTTGAAGATGAATTGTTCGAGATGAACAAGAATTGGCTTGTTGGCAGGGCTCTTGATAATCGGATGGGAGGGTTTATGATAGCTGAAGTCGCACGTCGCCTTGCTGAAAACAAAAAGAAGCTTCCGTTTTGCCTGTATGTTGTGAACGCGGTTCAGGAAGAAATTGGTTTGCGCGGTGCGGAGATGATTTCACGTCGATTGAAGCCCGATCTCGCGATCTGTACAGACGTGACACACGACACACAATCACCGATGTACAATAAGAAGGATAGTGGGAATCTGAAAGCCGGAAATGGACCTGTTTTATGCTATGGGCCCGCTGTCCAAAACAACGTTCTCAAAATGGTAATTGAGACGGCCCAAAAACGGAAAATACCCTTCCAGCGCCAGGCGGTATCGAGGTCCACAGGAACGGATACTGACTCATTTGCTTACTCGGCGGAAGGGGTGGCCTCGGCCCTGATTTCGCTACCCCTGAAGTACATGCATACCACTGTCGAAACGGTGCATAAAGACGACGTAGAGGCCGTTATTAACCTGATTTACGAGTTTTTGTTACAGCTCAAGCCGGGCCATGATTTCCGGTACATAAAATAAGACCGGGTTTATAAGGGATTTTGGTGTAAGGATATCGCAAAACCTTACGCCCACATGTTTAAACGCTGAATAGGTTCTTGCACGATGATTGCAGAACCTATTTTTGTTCCAGCAAACAGCAAAAAAACCTATAGTCTCTTTATGAACAAAATCAAAACACTCGCAATCCTCGCAATTCTTGCGATTTCCGCGAGTTCGACGGTGTCCGCGCAGGAACGACCAATTCACGAAGTGTATTCCATGATGCTCTTCAACTTCACTAAATACGTGCAGTGGCCTGACCACAATGACGGAGGTGAATTTGTAATCGGTGTGATAGGCAATACAGACGTTTACAACACACTCTCTGGCTGGTATTCCGGCAAAGCGAGAGGATCAAAGACCTACGTAATCAAGAAATTCAACTCAGCAGCGGAAGTTACCAACTGCCACGTGCTGTTTATTGATAAAGGAAAAAGTGCCGAGTTTGATGAAGTGAATGCCAAACTGAAAGGTAAAGGAACTTTGGTGATCACTGACAAAAACGGCTTAGGCGTAAAGGGCAGCGGAATCAACTTTAAGACAGTTGATAACAAACTCAAGTTCGAGCTCAATCAGAAAGCGATTGAGACTGCAAACCTGAAAGTATCCGGCGCACTTTCGTCGATGGCGATATTGATTTAAATGGGTTGTTTGGAAGACCACGGCCTTCGTAAAAGAAGGCCTGGTTATTTTCCTGATCCCATAAGTGGCTTTGGAAAAAGTGTTAACCCTCAATACCTGAATTCTATGAAAGCACTCATAACGCTCGTTTTTGCAGCTGCGCTTTTGCCAGGAACGGTGATGGCTCAGGAAAGACCTACGCATGAAATTCATGCTGCCATGGTATTTAACTTTATTAAGTATGTACAATGGCCCGATGAATCTCAGGCAGGCGAATTCGTCGTAGGAGTGATTGGTGATGACAACGTCTTCTCCACGCTCCAGAAATGGTACGATGGCAAGCCTAAAGGCAACAAAAAATATGTGATCAAAAAATTGGGTTCAGCCAGTGAATCTGCAGGCTGTCACGTGGTCTATATCGGCAAATCAAAGAGCCGCGACTTCGATGACGTAAAGGCAAGCACGAATGGCAAGTCAATTCTGACCGTTACCGATGGTAATGGACTTGGTCAAAAAGGAAGTTGCATTAACTTCAAGGTTATCGACGGAAAGTTGAAATTTGAATTGAACCAGGGTACTGTTTCAAGTTCGAATCTGAAAGTATCAAGTCAGCTGAGCAGTATGGCTATCCTGATTTAAGGGGTTGTACGCCGACTTAAGAGGAACACGCACGGGGTGGCAGAGTTTTTATAGAGAGGGTCTTTTCTCTGTCAAACCTGTGCGTTACCAAAGGAACGCATTAAGATATACGCATTGAGTTGCAAAGTTGTAGAGAGTCTTTGTCGGCTTGGTGCGTTTTACAAACTCAAATCCCGGACGGGGATTATATAACATTACGCACAGGGTCATAAAGTTTTACAGAGAGGGTCTTTTCTTTATGTGCACTGTGCGTTTTTCTTTTGCCCGCCTCACAGCACTCACCCGCCGCTCATTCTGATTTCCCCGAAATAGGATAAATTGCCCGAATGAGCATTGCATCCATATATTCAGGATTCTCCCGGATCAAGGATCATTCTTCACTATTGTATAAAACAATTCCAAATCAGATCAACTGAATGACGCTGCGTACGTTTCGCGACCAGATGGGCACGATGATAACATGTGCATCGCCACCACAGCGAATCGTTTCGCTTGTACCGTCTCAGACAGAATTACTGGCCTATCTCGGACTGGGCGAGCAGGTCGTGGGAATCACAAAATTCTGTGTGCATCCCGATTCCTGGTATCGGACAAAAACAAAGGTCGGCGGGACGAAACAATTCGACTTTGCCAGTATCGACGCCCTGCAACCGGATCTGATTATCGGCAACAAGGAGGAGAACTATCGCGAGGGTATCGAGGCGTTGAAAGAAAAGTATCCGGTTTGGATGAGCGACATCTGCACATTGGATGACGCACTACAAATGATCCGCGCTGTGGGTGACATCTCGGGCACAGCGGATCGTGCACACGAGCTCATCGCTGAAATACAACCGGCCTTCAAAGAGAAACTATTCAACCAACGCGTGCTCTACTTGATCTGGAAGAACCCATGGATGGCGGCTGGCCACGGAACTTTTATTCATGATATGTTGTCGCGAATCGGCCTTACGAACGTCGTGACTGATGAACGATACCCTGAGTTGTCGGTGGACCAAATGAAGGTACTGAATCCTGGTGTAGTCTTCCTTTCATCAGAGCCCTTTCCTTTTCGCGAACGCCACATAGAAGAAGTTCAACGCCTCTTCCCCCAGTCTAATGTCATTACCGTTGACGGCGAAATGTTTTCCTGGTATGGGAGCCGGCTAAAATATGCGCCTGAATATTTCAGGATTCTTCCACTGCAACGCCACAACTCCTGAGGTCGTTCCAGTAGTTCGGATACGACTTCCGTACTACAGCAGGATTTTCTATTGTGACGTTCATGAGCGTTGCCAGGGGTGCGAACGCCATCGCCATGCGATGATCCTTGTACGTGCTGATAGTAGCGGCATCTGGTAATTTGACAGAAGGGATCACGCGCCAATGTGCAGGGTCGTCTTCAATGAGATCTGCGCCAAGTTTTCTCAACTCCGTTTGCAACGCTGCAATACGATCGGTCTCCTTGATCCGCAGGCTCTCAAGACCGGTGAAAAAGCCATTGACACCTTTGGCGGCACAAACCACCGCGACTGTTTGGGCGAGGTCCGGGCAATCGGTGAAATCGAATTTAAGTTCGCTGACCACATCAGATTTTCTGAGATGCAGCATGCCCTCCTTCAATTCGGCGGTGACACCGAGGGAAGTCATGATTTTTTGTATGGCACTATCTCCCTGAATAGATGGAATCGAAAGCTTGGGAAGCGAGATACGCGCTTCACGAGCAAGTGCAACAAGTGCGAACCAGTAACTTGCCGCGGACCAGTCGGACTCAACAAAAAACTGCGCGCCTTTATACGACTGGCTGGGAATGTCAATCTTATCGCCCTCGAATGAAACACTTGCGCCAAAGTGCTTCATAATTGCACCGGTCATCTCAATGTAGGGCCTGCTTCCGATCCGGCCCGTAAGTGTGAGTTCGAGGCCCTTTGGAAGCGTTGGTGCAATCATCATCAGCGCTGAGATGTATTGACTGCTCACATCTCCACGGATAGACAATGTGCGTGTACGCTGATCGTTGAACTGCCTGATGGCAATGGGTGGAAAGCCTTCGTTCTCAACATAATCGATCTCTGCACCTAATGACCGTAAGGCGTCGACGAGAATCCCGACAGGGCGTTCCTTCATGCGCGCCGTGCCCGTTAATGTTTTGGGTTTATTGGTAGCAGTGAAGTAGGCTGTGAGGAAACGCATGGTTGTACCTGCATCCTCAACGTCAATTATTTTTTCATCGGATGAAATTCGATTGAGCATCAACTGCGTATCATTTGCGTCCGAAAGGTTTTCAATAGTGGCCTCGTTGCCGGCGAGGGCATTGATAATAAGAGCCCGGTTCGCGATACTTTTTGAAGCTGGCAGCAAGTTTGCAGTACCTGAAAGTACCGGGGAGTGTTTAAGAAACATGATCACTGATTGGCTAGGCATATTAGGACGGCTAAAATAGGTCTTGCGAGATATTTTTTTTCGCCCACTGCAACAAATAGTCAGAAAAAAAAGTTAAATTATTACTATGACACCACTACGTAAACTAACTCTCGGAATCAGCCTCGCCTCAGGTGCACTACTCACAGCGTGGCTGCTAACGGGTGATCGCAAGCAAAAGACCAGGTCTTTTCTCGTAAGAAAAACGGAAGACATCCGCAAAATACTAAAGGCCGAACGCGGTGAATTCGATGATTCCGAAGTGCATTACATCTGAATCGATGTGTAGTAAGCGAGAGCCGCTCTCACCTCGTCAGTATTGATCTCTACATCCAGGCGGGCTTTACCAATACCTTCGGGGAGCACGCATAGAATTCGTTGCCCTTTATTTTTCTTGTCCTGAATCACAAGCTCAGCTGCAGCTTCAATATCACTCTCAGTTAACTCGTGTTTTCCAAAGTAGCGTAATACGCCGGCGTTGATTTCGCGCTGTTGCTCATTGGTAATGAGTCCGCGTTCCCGGGCGATAAATGCCTCAGCAATCAAACCGATGGCAATTGCCTCACCATGCAAGACAGGGTGTCCCGACTTCAGCAGGTGGCTCTCGACAGCATGCCCTATTGTGTGGCCCGCGTTAAGGATCTTTCGTATACCCTTCTCGGTAGGGTCTTCAACTGTGATTTTTGCCTTAAACCCGACGGAATGCCGGATGAGCGTGTCCCAGTCCTGGTCTTCGAGACGCTTTGTGGTTATTTGTCGCCACATCTTCTCGTCGGAGACAAGGCAATGTTTGAGAATCTCTGCAAATCCTGATCGCAATTCCGCAGGGGGAAGAGTGCGGAGAAATCCACTGTGAATCAAGGTCAATGCGGGTTGTTTAAAGACGCCGATGTGGTTTTTGAAAGTCTGGAAATCAACCCCGAGTTTTCCACCCACACTTGCGTCCACTTGGGCCAGCAGAGTAGTTGGGACGAGCACGAAGTCTATGCCCCTTTTATAGGTCGCGGCACAAAAACCACCCATATCGCCAAGCACTCCTCCGCCAACGACGACAAGCACCGCGTGACGATCCAGCGCCAGCTGCGTCATTGCATTCCAGATTTGCTCACACGTGTTCAGGGTTTTGTTTTTCTCACCGCTTTGCACTTCTATCACGTGTTCTTTGAGTTTTGCCGACAGATGGGGCAGACAATGAGCCCTGGTATTTTCATCAACCAGGGTGGCAACCGTACTGTAACGCCGGCTCTCGAGAAAACTTGTCAGGGCGTCGACCGGGCTATTCGTGAACAATACGTTTTCTGGAAGCATGATTCTAAATTGAAAGGCCGAAGTTAAAGGCGTGTGCCGCAGTTTCCAAGTAGGGAATGCGTGTCATGACGAGTCGCGACAATTATCTTTGCAAACTTCAAGCTAACAATTGTTTGTTGTATATATTTGCGCACCTGAACTGAGTATGGAGTCATCACCGAACCTTTCGTTTGACGATACAGCCGTCGCATTCAAATACAAGTCTGACGCGGCATTAAAAAAGGCCAACTTCATTTTTACGTTGGTCAATCATCCCTGGATATCATCGGTGGCAACCGGTGCCGTGAAATTTGCTTTGAAGTACGGGTTGCCCGTAGAAGGCATCATCCGCAAAACTGCCTTTAGTCATTTCTGCGGAGGAGAGAGTATTGCGACCAGTGATCCCGTTATTCAGACGCTTTGGCGTCACGGCGTATTCACAATTCTCGATTACTCAGCCGAAGGAGAATCCACCGAAGAAGGATTTGATCGCACGCTCGAGGAAACTCTCCGTATCGTAAACAAGGCGAAGAGCTCACCCGAAATTCCCTTTGCCGTTTTCAAACCCTCAGGCCTGGCATCGGTAGACATCCTTGCAAAAGTCCAAAGTAAGGAAGCAATGAGCGCTGAGGAGAAGCGTGCATTCGACCGGATACGCGAACGGTTTCTTGCAATATGTGAGGCAGGCTACAAGAACGATGTGCCTGTTCTGATTGATGCGGAAGAAACGTGGATCCAGGATCCGATTGACAGCCTGGTTTATGAAATGATGGAGCGTTTCAACAAGGAAAAAGCAATCGTGTTTAATACGTATCAACTCTATCGTACCGCAGGCTTGCGAAATCTCCGTGAAGCGCATCATCTGGCCACGATGCACAATTATTTCCTGGGCGCAAAACTTGTACGCGGGGCGTATATGGAAAAGGAGCGGGCACGTGCCGAAGAAATGGGTTATGCAAGTCCGATTCATCCCGACAAAAACGCAACGGATGACGCGTTCAATCAGGCCCTGATGTTTTGTCTTGATAACAAACAGCGTATTACGACCCTTTCCGGTACCCACAACGAATACAGCAATTACTTCCTGACCGTGTTGATGGAAAAACATGGCCTGAAGCCGAATGACCGCCGCGTGTGGTTCGCACAATTGTACGGCATGAGCGACAACATATCATTTAATCTGGCGAAGGCGGGCTATGCTGTGGCCAAATACGTGCCTTATGGACCGGTTAAGTCCGTGATGCCATACTTGCTTCGCAGGGCTGAAGAGAACACTTCGGTTGCTGGACAAAGCAGCCGCGAGCTTACGCTGATCCGAAAGGAATTGAAGCGCCGCCGCTCATAATCTACGCGCTGAATTTGCAGCTTCCTTTTCTCCACAATTAGCGTATTTTTGCCAAAATTTCAGATATGCAATTAAGCGAACAGGAACTCTTCCGTCGCCAGAGTAAAACCGAACTCGAAAAGCTCGGGATTAATCCATACCCGGCGGATCTGTTTGAAGTCAACGCAAGCAGCGCCGACATCCTCGAGAACTATCCACGTACGAAACTTGACTACAAGAATGTATCCATAGCGGGGCGAATCATGAGCCGCCGCATCATGGGAAACGCTTCTTTTGCCGAGCTTCAGGATGAGAAGGGTCGTATTCAGATCTATGTCCGTCGCGACGATATATGCCCGGGCGAAGACAAGACCCTCTACAATACAGTATTCAAAAAGCTACTCGATATTGGCGATATCATCGGCGTGAAAGGATATGTATTTACGACACAGACCGGTGAGATATCTATTCACGTGACGTCACTGAACGTCCTTGCAAAGGCATTGCGACCACTTCCGGTTGTCAAGGAGACGGAGGATGAGCAGGGGAATATTGTCCGACATGATGCGTTCACCGACCCGGAGCAGCGTTATCGTATGCGTTATGTCGATTTGATTGTGAATCCCGAAACACGGGATACGTTTATCAAACGCACGCAGCTTGTGAATTCGATGCGCCAGTATCTTAACGAACGCGGCTACCTTGAGGTGGAAACACCGGTATTGCAGCCTCTTTACGGCGGTGCTGCCGCAAGACCGTTCAAGACATTTCACAATACGCTTGAGATGACGCTCTATCTGCGTATTGCCAATGAGTTGTATCTGAAGCGCCTGATCGTCGGTGGATTTAATGGCGTGTACGAATTCTCGAAAGACTTCAGAAACGAAGGTATGTCGCGTTTTCACAACCCCGAGTTCACTCAGGTTGAGCTGTATGTGGCATACAAGGATTATAACTGGATGATGGAGTTGGTTGAAGAGATGATCGAGAAAGTGGCGATTGATTTGCACGGCACGACGCAGGTTCGTGTTGGAGAGAACATCATTGACTTCAAACGTCCCTGGAAGCGCTACACGATGTATGAAGCAATCCAGCACTTCACCGGTATCGATATTTCAGAAATGGATGAAGTTGGTTTACGCGATACCTGCCGCAAGCTTAACGTGCCGATGGACGAGACGATGGGCAAAGGCAAGTTGATCGATCAGATCTTTGGTGAGACGTGCGAACCGAATTTAATTCAGCCAACATTCATAATAGACTATCCAGTCGAAATGTCGCCGCTGGCCAAGAAGCACAGAACGAAGGAGGGCTTGGTGGAACGTTTCGAAGCGATTTGCAATCGCAAAGAAATCGCGAATGCGTTTTCTGAACTGAACGACCCGATTGATCAGCGCGAGCGGTTTGAGCAACAACTGGAACTCGGCAAACGCGGTGACGAGGAGGCGATGACGCTGGATGAAGACTTCCTGCGTGCGCTTGAATTCGGAATGCCGCCAACAGCAGGTTTAGGAATTGGTATTGACCGGTTGGCGATGATCATGACCAATAGTAATTCGATCCAGGATGTACTCTTCTTCCCGCAAATGAAACCCGAAAAGCCAGCTGCTGGCTTTAATCCGGCAGAATTTGAGGCCGCCGGTGTTCGGAGCGATCTGATTCCGGTTCTTGAGAAGCTTGGCATTCAATCGGTTACCCAAATGAAAGGCATAAAGGCCGCCAAACTCTTCAATGATGTCTGCGGAACACGCAAGAAGCTGAAGCTGGAAAACGTGAAAAACCCCACAATGGAGGAAGTTGAGGGGTGGCTAAAATAAGTTCGTTGGCGGCTTAATACCTTGCTGCCAGTTGTGAAATTTAACGAAACGTTTTTACCTTTGTCGCCCTTAATGCCTCAGAGGTATTAAAAGCCCAGGTGGTGAAATTGGTAGACACGCTACTTTGAGGGGGTAGTGCCTTTACCGGTGTGCTGGTTCGAGTCCAGTCCTGGGCACAATTCAGTTTCAACAATAGGTTTCAAGTTTCAAGGAGTTTTCCCTGAAACTTGATCCTTGAAACTCCAGGCTTCAACTTTCAACTTGGGACTTTCCTTCTGAAACTTTCAAATTTGAAACTTGAAACCATCTCTGCCGCCGAAGTGGTGAAATTGGTAGACACGCACGTTTCAGGGGCGTGTGTCGCAAGACATGAGGGTTCGAGTCCCTCCTTCGGCACTTTTTCTTTGTTCTGGCTGAAATCTCAGCCGGCTTCTGTTCCCGCTTTCGTGCGCACCTCAACCTTTCCATTCACGTTCACAAACTCCACTACCTGTTTCGCGATGTCGGGCGATTTCAGATTATGTCCAAGGCCATTGGTAATGACCAGTTTCGATTGTGGCCAGGCTTCGTGAATCGCTACGGAATTTGTATAGGAGGTATCCTCATCTTCGCGGTCGTGAATGATCAGGCCAGGTCGTCGCTGGGCTTCGGCGAATGTCTTTGCTGAGAAAAAGGCAACCGGTCGTTTGATCTCCTTTTCAAAATGACTCTCGATTCTTCGGAGTGACCGATCATCCAGCCGGAGTGCGTTTCGATAGAAATTGATGAACTCTGTCGCGTCCCCCGGAGGAGCGAGAAGGACCATCTTGTCGACGGGCAACTCCTTGTGATGATGGCTGGTGTAAAGCAACGTAAATGCACCCAGCGAATGACCAATAACCGCGTCGAATTGCCCAAGCTTTTCGAAGACAGCTTCAACGACACGGCTATACAACGGGACGTGGAGCATGCTTCCCGCGCTCATCCCGTGACCCGGTGCATCGAGACTGTATAAGGTATAATCATCATGAGAAAACGTGTCTATGAGGGGCTTCCAGCGATACGTATGACTTTGCCAGCCATGGAGGAAGAGCACTTTCCGCGGTCCATTTCCCCAGCGATAAAGCTGAATCTCCTGTGAGTCGATTCTTAGCCGCGACGTTGCTGCGGCAGACAGAAATGATTTTTGATGGCTTTTAAGCGGCGGGCGGAACGGGTAACAAAAAAGCCTAAAACCATGGGCGCCTGCGACTCCCGGTGCGATTCGGGCCATCGTGTTAATGTAGCGGCCCATAAGGAGGGGAATGAGTTGCTTTGTCATATCATTCTTTTTATGATACCGATTGGTATCTATACGTTGAAAAAAATTTAACGTTCGATTTTTGTAACAAGTGAATCCAGGTGTCTGGTCACCAGGCGAATGTCATCGTTGTTTCCCCTAAGCTTGCTCATCATAATGGCACCTTCAAGGGAGGCAATGATTACTGTGGCATAGTAGTTCCGGTCGATGTCTTCGCGGATTTGGTTGTGCTTAATCCCGTTGTCCAGAATTCTGATAATGGAATCGCGGAGCGTGTCCAGGATTTCGAGGGCACCCTTCCGAAGTTTTGGATGCGCGTCATCGGATTCGATGGCGACGTTTAGCAGCGGGCACCCGCCTGCTATCGGGGGATCAGTTATATACGAATTGAAGAACGCAAAGATCGCTTGCAGCTTTTTTCCGGCGGTCGGTTCGGTCTTTATCACCGCCTTCATCTTCTCATACATTTTTCCTGAAAGGTGATGAAGTGTTTTTCTTTCAAGGTCGTCCTTACTTTCAAAATGCCGGTAGATAGCGCCCTTGGTAAGACCTGTTAACGATGTGATCTCGCTAAGGGAGGTAGCCTTATAACCCCTGGTGTTAAACAGTTCACCGGATTTATCCAGAATGCGCTCAATTGTGACGTCGGCGTCCCTCATAATGATAAAGATACCGATTGGTATCTTATGAGACAACTGATTTTTTCGAAAAGTTTGAAAACCTGTGGAAAGCGCTGGAAAAGGGTTGTCCGGCATCTTCCGGACCCACGGGCCCTTCCCGCCGAAGCGGGATGCTCTATCCAGGGAAGTTTGGTAAATGGTAGTGAGCCGAGAATGGGATTTGAACCCACGACCTGCTGATTACGAATCAGCTGCTCTACCCCTGAGCTACCTCGGCAGTGATTTGTGAGGGCGCTAATCTAGAAACAATTCGATTCAACTACAATGACCCTCTTACACTTCCATATACGCACGATTTTCTGATTTTGATTAGTCAAAACCATTCTAATCGCGCTCCTTTCCATATACCTTTCATGTATTAACTTTCGGCGGTGTTGTCCAAAAAATGTAAATATGCCATCCACGCATTGGTTCACATGGCCAGGCGTCCGGAAGAAAAGTTTTTGATCAAAGACATTTCCCAGGCATGCAACATACCAAAGAAATTCCTCGAGGGAATTTTGCTGGACTTGAAAAGGGCTGGTATTCTGGGCAGCAAGCAGGGAAAAGGTGGCGGATATGTTCTCAGACGAAATCCGGCCGAGGTCAACCTGGCGGAAGTAGTGAGGCTGTTCGATGGAGCGATTGCAGCATTACCATGCGCGACGTTCAGGTTCTACCAGTCCTGTGATGAATGTGAAGACGAAGAAACTTGTACTGTGCGGCATGCATTCCTGGTCATCAGGAATGCAACTGTCGAGTTACTTAAGGCCGATACACTTGAAACCCTTATTAAACAGGAAAACAAACTTATTGCGCGAAAAAAGCGTTAGTGGGTTTGATATGCCGCAACCGGGGTCATCCCCGCTTCTGTGTAGATTAGTATTTTTGTTCAACCTTTAAACCTTATTAGTTATGTCCCTTAGACTTGGTGACGTCGCCCCCGATTTTACAGCCGAAACGACACAAGGTAAGATCAACTTTCATGAATGGCTTGGCAATGGCTGGGGAATCCTTTTCTCTCACCCCGCTGACTTCACGCCGGTTTGTACGACCGAACTTGGCGCGATGGCTAAACTGGATAAGGAATTCCAGAAGCGAAATTGCAAGGTGATTGCCATCAGTGCTGATCCGATCGATTCACATACTAAGTGGATCGGCGACATCAATGAAACGCAGAGCACAGAAGTTAACTACCCGCTGATTGCTGACCCCGAATTCAAGGTGGCTAACCTTTACGGAATGGTTCACCCGAACGTTGACAAATTCACAGTCCGTTCTGTTTTCGTAATCGGACCTGATAAGAAGATCAAACTAATGATCACGTATCCTGCGTCAACAGGCAGAAACTTTGATGAAATTCTGCGCGTGGTTGACAGTCTTCAACTCACGGCCAATTACAGTGTTGCCACGCCGGCGAACTGGAAACATGGTGAGGATGTAATCATCACCGGTGCGGTTAAGGATGAGGAAATTCCAGCGAAGTTTCCCAAAGGCCACAAGCGCATCAAACCTTATCTGCGCACAACGCCACAACCAAACGTATAACAATTCAGAAAAAGCTGCCGTAAAGGGCAGCTTTTTTTATGCCCTGCGCGGTTCCGAAAAACGGCATAATGCGGAATGCGCAAATCTCCGGTCGCATTTTGAGCATTCTGATAGATAGCGGTGACCTTCCGCACGAATCGATCGTATTTCAAGTCAAAGAGCGCGAAATTCGACGAGCACCCTAAAATTGCGGATGCCTTATGAGCAGATTGCTTATCCTTCTGATAGCCTCGTTACTGTCTGCCTGCCAAAACGGTGAACAAATCGTCAGGCCGGAACAAAAACCATTGATCGAAGCCGTATACGCTTCCGGTCATGTCGTCGCTCAAAACGAATATGAGGTGTTCGCCCAGGTGGATGGATATGTAGTGGAAAAACTCGCAGACGACGGCGATGAAATTGATACCGGTGCTCCGCTCTATACGATGGATACCGATTACGAAGGAGAGCTCGAAATAGCGGAAGTAAATTTGAAAGGAAGAGACCAGAATTTTCTGACTGCTTTTAGAAACAGAAACATCGGCTTTGTATTTCAGTTTCACTATCTGTTGCCTGAATTCACAGCGCTGCAAAACGTGATGATTCCTGCGCTGAAACTGGGGCGATACTCACGCGAGGAAATTGAACAGCGTGCGTATGAGAAACTCCGGATTCTGGGGGTCAAAGATCAGGCACTTAAGCCGACGAACAAGTTGTCGGGTGGGCAGCAGCAGCGTGTCGCTATTGCCCGAGCATTAATCAACGATCCCGAGATAGTCATGGGCGACGAGCCTACCGGAAACCTTGATTCCCATAATTCGCATATCGTTTTTGATATATTCCGGGAACGCACGTCAGTCTATCAGCAGACCATTATTGCCGTCACACACGACGAAGAGTTTGCCCGAAAATCGGACTGAATCATAGAAATGAGTGATGGAAGCATCGTCAGCTCCTGAAAAAAAATAAAACCTGCGTCGTTTACGTCTCGTATGAGTACTTGAATTTATGGTATGAAACAGAGAAACAACTCAAATGAGGTCGTAAACTCTTATGTTTATCAGTTTCAGCAAGCACAGGCGAATTTTTTTCAATTGATTCATGAGGAACGTCTGAGGCGGCGTATGCTGAAGAGCAAACAAAGAGGAGTACGCATTTATGACTAGATCGCAAAGGATTGCAGTTGTCGGTGGAGGAATCGGTGGACTCACCGTAGCCATTGCCTTGCAAAAGAAAGGCTTTTCACCGGTAGTATTTGAATCCGCTCCGGAAATCCGCCCGTTAGGTGCCGGCATTGTTCTGGCCGCCAACGCTATCAAAGCTTTTCGGGAAATCGGACTTGAGCGTCAGATTCTTGACGCGGGGTCGGAACTGAGGCGGTTTTGTATCCGCAATCAATCAGGCCGCATCCTCAGCGCAACCGATAGTCAACGCGTTAGTGCCCGCTTCGGAGTAAGTCACTCAGTCGCGTTGCAAAGGTCTGTTCTGCACAATGTGCTGATCTCGTCCCTGCGCCCTGGGACTCTCCAGACTGGCAAGGCGTGTGTTGATTTCAAAGTAAACTCTGATTCAGTAACGCTGGCCTTTGGCGATTCAACAACCTTTGAAGCAGATCAGGTAATTGCAGCCGATGGAATACATTCGCTTTTCAGAAAGAGGCTTGCGGGTACGACAACGCTGAGGTACTCGGGATACACGTGCTGGCGTGGCATAACGGATCGGCTACCTGCCGGGCACGAGCGCGACGAGGCAAGCGAATTCTGGGGAACCGGAAGGAGATTTGGTCTGGTGCCGGTGTCTGGTAACAAGATATATTGGTTCGCCACCGTCAATGCCACCGAGAGAGACACCAGGTACGACAGCTATACCGTTGAAGACGTGGCCAAATTGTTCGGCGACTTCAGTCCTGCTGTTGGTGAGGTTGTCAGAAGCACACAATCTCAGGCAATGATCCGGAATGATATCCATGACGTCGAGCCTATTGCACAATACAATTTTGGAAGGGTTGTCCTTCTTGGCGACGCTGCTCACGCGACGACACCCAACCTTGGACAGGGAGCCTGCATGGCGATTGAAGATGCTGTTGTGCTGGCGAACTTCATGGGTTCGGACGAGGTTGATGGAGACGCATTCTTAAAATACGAATCGCTACGCATCCCACGGACAACGCGTATCGTCAAGACGTCGTGGCAAATGGGAAGGGTCGGACAGTTGGAGAATCCCCTTCTTGTAAGACTTCGTAACACCGCCATGCGTTGGACGCCTGCCAGCGTATCGGAACGTCAGCTTGATTTTCTTTTCAACGTTTCGTTTTCGTAATGGCGCTAGCCTTCAAAAACTGGTTAGACTAAACATCCCAGGGCAGGTCTGCAGGAAATTCAGCCTCGTAGTATAATCCAATTCCATGTTTATCCAGAATCGGTCTGGCCTTCGAAAGCATGGCTTCGTGTTCCTTCCGTTCGCGGACTTTTCGAATGATGATATAACGAATTCGGTCGGGATAGGTCTCTGCCAGATCAAGATATATCCTTAGATCCTTTTGTGTGTTGTCGCCTATCAGAATATACTTCTTGTTCGGAAAAAGTTCCATGATCTTGGCGAGGATGTTTCTTTTGTGTGAGTGTTTCTTTCGCAGGATTCGCCGCCGTATGGTGTCAGCGAGGTGTACGTATTGTTTCAGGAAAAGCGGTCCCGGCGGAAACTCGTTGATTGCAAGAAAACGGAACAACATCGGATAAAGATTTTGTTCGCTGTTGCTCAAATAAAACGATGCTGTCCCGGAAAGCGCAAAACGTTTGATCAAGTGTTGAACATCCTTTACGGCTTTCCGTTTTTCAACCGTCGTAAACAACAATGTCCGCAACTGTCGGAACTTGTTCCTTATAAATGAATGTATCAGGGTATCGTCCAGATCAGAGACCACAATGGTATGTGAATCAACCTGGTTGATTTCATTTGGATAAAGGTCTTCGGTCAACTCAACCTTTGTGCCCTCCGGAAGCAATGTGATCCCTTCAAGCCTGGTTTGTTTTTCAATAAACTCAGTTTCGCACCAGAACGAACCTGAGTGGTCCGTTTTCCCTTCGACGACCCCGTGATCGAAACGCACTTCAAACGACTTGTTAGGAAGCCCCGTGCTTTGATATAATCCGATTATTGTCTTGAAGTTTCTAAACCATCCGTACTTATGAAATGACAAATCACGAACCGGTGAATAGGCGAGTTTTCCGAAAAATACGTTATGCGTTCCGTTGGACAATCCGTAGAAACTAAGCAGAATCACATTACTGTTCTTCATCCGGGACAATTATGTTCAACGCAGACGAAATTATTTCCACTTTAAGATCACTGACTTCACCGATGTATTCGCCGTCAACTTGAAGATGGGCAGGCGGTGATATCCGAATGTAAGCATCGCGTGCCTTGATTACGTCCGAAAACATTTCGCGGTCGACGAAGATGTTGATGGCAGTAAGACCTGCCTTGACGGCCGATTCAAGATCAATATGTTGAACGTTGCAGATTTCAAACATTCCATCCGAGACAGAGCCTTCCGAAATCTGAACACCTGTTCCATACTTGTGTGCATTGGCCACAACCAGCATGTAGCCTTCCTTGTTACAGATTTTCCCGTCGCTTTGAATTTCGAAACTAACGGGATCGCTGTCTCTAATCGAACTGATAAGATGCCGCGCATAGCCGAGCATACCTTTGTCTCCAGCCTCTTCGTAGTTTTTTACCAGCAAGGCATTGGTGCCGATGTCGCAAAGGTGAATGCAAATATGTCTGTTGTTAAGTCGAAGCAGGTCAAGCGGAATCACCTTTTGTTGTGCAACTACAAGCTGCATCGCGTCCTCCATCCGTTTTGGGATACCAAGAGCTGTTGCCAGTCCGTTGGCTGAGCCGAGGGGCAATATTGCCATCGGGATTGGATGGCCGATCATGTTTCGGGCCACGAGTTGGACCGTGCCATCACCACCGCCGGCAACAATTCGGTCAGGAGAAAAACTTCGCATTGCCTCCTTAATGGTGGCATCATCATTTTTGCCAGTTGTAAGAAGGAAACGCGCGTCAATCCCGGCCTCAGCGGAGGTGTCCTGCAATGAGCGAATCATCTCATCTGGATCGGTAGTTCCGGAAGAAGGATTCATTACAAAAAGTATCCGCATACACGCATTGCTTATGCGGTGTATGGTGTAAAATCCAGTGCCATTCCGCCGTTTGAAGGCAGACCAGTAAATTATCTGTCGCTAGACTTCAAGGGAATCGTAGACCAGGACTTTGCTCCAGAGATGGCTGTACTGCTCAACGAACTTCTTGTGCAGGGGATGAACCTGATAAACATTTTGACCTTCAACATCGTCGAAGAACATGAGCTCAGAAACCTGATAGCTGTTGTCAACCACATCACGTTTTTCAGTTGATGCGGGAATGCCGATATGTAACCTTTTTACGGTTTCAATTTTACGTAATGTATTGAGGCCTTCAATCAGCTTGTCGCGGTCTTCTTTGGAATCGGGATTCTTCAGCCAAAAGAATACGTGGTGTGTTAGTTTCATTTTATCTTTCTTTTGAATAGACGAGCCTGGATTTGCAGACGCGAGGGTAACACCCGCTCCGACGGCGATAGCCGTGGCTACAAAACTTCTGCGCGTTAATGTTTCCATGTCTTAATTTGTTGAAGGGAAAAGATAAACGTTTTATTTGCCGGATTCAAGGCGATTTGCAGGAGCGGCGTGTTAGCCGGTGATTTCAACATGATTCCCGGCGGGATCAAGGACTACGCTTTCATAATATCCATCGCCAGTCGTTCGTGGTTCACCCACAATCATGTACCCGTCGGCACGTAGCTGTTCGGTGAGCATATCGACCGCCTCTTTTGATCCGACCGAAATGGCTATGTG
The DNA here is from genome assembly GCA_023428695.1 of Bacteroidota bacterium. GTDB lineage: Bacteria > Bacteroidota > Bacteroidia > Cytophagales > Cyclobacteriaceae > Ohtaekwangia. Next base: position 112,205 of record JAEYWY010000017.1, on the reverse strand, counting down.
TGCATAGCCTGCTGCAGGGTATTGTGATGCATCCGTCGTGGTGATACCAGGTTTCGTCATCAATTCAAGTCTGGAACCCTCTGCGAACGAGAGGAAGTAACTTTCAAAGCGGGTCCTCGGGTTAACGTATTTTTCTCCGGCTACGGCATTAAAGTAACGAACATAAAAGTCAAGAAGGGTAGCAAGATCAGTTGTCCATACTGCCACGTGATCGATTTTCATGATTGCGCCTTTTCGATCCGAAGCGTTTTCTTGATTGACGAAACTATGGTTGTGGCCAACATGGCTCCGAGCGTTGCGAGAAACATGTCTTTCTGTGCATCCCAAACGTCGCCTTGTGTTCCAAGGTATGCCACTCCCTGAGCAGGAAAGAAAACATCGGCGATTCCCCACTCAATAAGTTCATAGATGCCGCTCACGGATAGCGTGATCTCTATTGGTAACGCCCATGACACCCAAACTGGAAATTTAAGCCAGTTGAGAAATACTTCGCGCATCGGATACGCCAATAGAAACCCGAAACTAAAATGTACGATCCTGTCGTATGGATTTCTCGCCGTGTTAAACGTATCCTGTAGCCAGTAACCCAACGGATTTTCCGCATACGTGTATTTGGATCCGTATACATGGAGGCACAGATAAACGCAGATCAGCAAGTAGCTGAGATCACTGAAGACGTAGTATCTGTAAGAAAATATGAGGAATCCAAGGAAAAGAAAGACGAGTGTGTTTTCAAGGAGCCAGTTACTTATGTCGCTGGTACCGATTAGTGTTGAAATCCAAACGGAAAAAAACACAACAACATATCCCTGGAGCCATCTGTTATCAACGAATGCGCGTCGTGACACTGATATGGCGTTGGTAAAGCCCATAGTCGTAAGGTTAGTAACGCAAAAGATAGCAAAAATCCGCGGATATCATCCGCGGATGTAGGGAGGTAGCGGGATGTCGCCACGCAGCAATTCATCCGGCACAGGCGTCTCGCGATGAATTTTCAGCGGGACTACTCCTGCCCATACAGGAAGCGGATAATCCGGTTCGTCATCTTTTGGGCCACCCGTTCTGATCTTTGCCGAAGCTTCCAGTATCCTGAACTTAATTACCATCGTTGCCTTCCATTCGCCGCTATCCGGTTTACGGATATCCGCCCAACGGCCCGGCTGTACTTTTTCTGTGAACGCCTCGAGTGCGCGATATTGTTCGTCAGTGTCCTCGACCTTTTCTGCCTTGCTGAAGATCACGACTGAGCGATAATTCATTGAATGATGGAAAGCTGAACGCGCGAGAACCAGACCATCGATGAGTGTAGCACACAGACAAACGTCCGCACCAGCTTCGGCCATAGCACGCATGTAACCGCTGCCAACGGAACCGTGAACGTAAATGTAGTCGTCAATGCGGCAGTGTCCTGTCGGAATCTGAAATGGCATGCCGTCCTGCACATAACTCAGCGTAACGAAGTACGCTTCGTCCAGGATAGCGTTTATCGTATCACGATCGTAGCTGCCGCGTTTTGGCAGACGGGTGATCTTTGTTTTATCGGTTAGAGGCAGATTCGACATAAACGTTACTTTATCTTCAAAACGATTTTCCCGAATTGGTTTGTGTTCTCCATCAGGGCGAAAGCATCAGCGACCTGCTCCAACGGAAGTATGCTGTCAATCACAGGTTTGATCTTCCTGCCTTCAACGAAGTCGAGCATCGATAGGAATTCGTCGCGCGTACCCATGGTGGTTCCGAAAATCGAAAGTTGTTTCCAGTAGAGTGTTCGCGTGGCGATGTCGGATATGTTACCGGCGGTACGACCGAAGTTCACGAGACGGCCTCCGGGTAACGCGAGGTCAACCAGTTTATTAAACTGCGATCCGCCCGCGCTGTCGATTATAATGTCAAATCCTCCCGATGCTTTTAATGCCTCCTCGTGCCATTGTTCATTGTGGTAGTTGAAACCATCGAGCGCACCCAGGCTTTTGGCACGCGCGATTTTTTCGTCTGATCCCGATGTCACGTAAACGCGTGCCTGGTATGCGGTTGCAAACTGGAGCAGCCACAAGGCGACACCACCTCCAATTCCGGTTATCAATACTTTTTCCTTTGCTCTCAGTCGTGCTTTCGAAAAGAGTGAGCGATATGCAGTAAGTCCTGACAACGGAACGGCTGCTGCTTCTTCGAAGCTGAGGTGTTCGGGTTTTTCAAATACATATTGTTTCGGAATAACAATGTAGTCGGCGAATGTTCCGTTATCCGGGAAGCCGAGTATCTTGAATGAGTCACCCTGGACAGAGGGATTAGACCCCCAGTTCAGACTTGGATTGATTATTACTTCGGCGCCGATCAACAACGGGTTGGCGTCTTCACCGACGGCTTCCACTACACCAGCGCCGTCGGATCCGAGAATAATACCATTCTGGAATGTCTGAGTCTGCTCACGGATCAACCAAAGGTCGCGGTGGTTGATGGCAGCCGCATGTAGACGAATCAGTACCTGGTCTTTCACCGGAGTCGGCTTCTTCATCGACTCGACTACAAGGGGTTGTTCCTTACTTTTGAAAAAAACTGCTCTCATGCCCAAGCGGGATGTTAAATGTCAAGTGAAAATGCGTCCCGCCGGATGAATTGCATCCGGTCGGTAACGCGCGTTGTGGTAGGCAATTACTTGGTACGGATGATGTAATTCCAGTTGTGAACATCGGGTTCGAGGCCCATTCGAATGTCGTTGAGCTTCTTCTTTACCCGGAGTTGGAAACTGTTGTTATCGGGTTCAGGAATGGTAACATCCTGTCCGTTCACATTGATGACTGCGATCGCGGATACAACGGCAGCGGTGCCCGATCCGAAAGCCTCGGTTACTTCTCCGCTTGCGAATCCTTTGGCGATTTCGTCAACGCTGATGCGTCTCTCTTCAATGGGCATTCCCATATCAGCGGCCAGTGTCAGAATGGTGTCGCGCGTCACACCTTCGAGGATGGCCGTCGTGAGACGAGGAGTTACAAGTTTACCGTTTATTACAAAGAACACGTTCATCATACCAACTTCGTCGATGTATTTGTGTTCCTTGTAGTCGGTCCAAAGGATTTGATCAAAACCCTGTTCACGTGCTACCTGCGTCGGATAGAAAGCACCACCATAATTGCCTGCGCATTTTGCAAAGCCTGTTCCACCTTCGGCGGTACGCACATACGTGTCTTCGACTTTTAATCGATATGGCTTCGCCTGATATGCAGCCACCGGGCTGTTCATAACGATGAATTTGAAATGATCGGCAACCTTTACACCAAGCCGTGCTTCGTATGCAAAAACAAGAGGCCGGATATATAAAGATGATCCTTCTGCTTTGGGAATCCAGTTCTGATCCAGTTCGACGAGCGCATGCAGTGACTGCAGGAACATTTCTTCAGGAATACTCGGCATACACATCCTGTCCATAGAGCGGTTGAGCCGCGCGTGATGTTTGTGGGGCCGGAAAATATTAATGTTACCATCGTGCATCCAGAACGCTTTCATGCCTTCAAAAACGGATTGGCCATAATGAAGGGAAAGCATCGCAGGGCTGACTGTGATATCGGCAAACGGTACGATTTTCGGCTCATGCCATTTACCGTCCTTGAAGTCTGCAATGACCATGTGGTCAGCAATGTATTTACCGAACTCAAGGTTGTTAAAATCTGTCTCTTCAATTCGCGATTTTGTCGTGCGTTGTACAGGGATGCTAGTAGTTAAAGTACTCATGGCGTCAGCAATTGAACTGGTGAATTTCTGTATAATCTTCTAAAGTCATGCAAAAAGGGTCGTCAATTCGATAAAAATTTATTCATAATTCAAATTAGCGGTCATTTTTTGGTAAACATGGCAAAGCACCTCGAAGCCAAGACGGGTGTCGTCTGCGGTGGTCTGCCAGTTCGAAATCGCGGCCCTTATCGCTGGAATATTCTTGTACAACGTTTGCGTAAAGAACACCCGGCCATCGTCGCGTACATCATTCAGAAATTGCCGGACTTCCTCCATCGACGGTTCGTTAGCAAGCGTAAAACAAACCACGTTCATACGGACCGGCGCGAGCAGACTAAACAGCGGCGACGCATCGATCAGCCGACCCAACTCCGCGGCGGCGGTGCAGTTCCGACGAACGATTTCTTCGTATCCCTTCCGGCCATACGCAAGTAGTGAGAACCATGCGGGTAGCGCCCGAAATCGGCGCGAGTTCTCCGGAGTAAGGTTCAAACTATCTGGTCGCGATGCCGACTTGCCAAGATAGGCGGCGTTATTTTGAAAGACCTTTACTTGAAGAGCCTGGTGCTTCGTGAACTGCATCGCCGAATCATACGGAACGTTCAGCCACTTGTGCGCATCGATTGTCACCGTGTCAGCGGCGTTGATGCCTTTTGTATAATGAGCAAATTCCGGAACCGCAGCAGCAAAGCCTCCGAATGCCGCATCAACATGGAGGAAGAAACCGAATTCCTTTTTGAGTGCAGCAAGCGCCTCCAGGTCGTCGAAATCAACTGTGTTTACGGTACCTGCATTGGCAACGACGATTACGGGCCTGGGATTTTCTTCCAGGTAACGGCGAAGAGCAGAGGGATCGATTGCCTCTCTGCCAGGCAACGTTTCAATCCTCACCCAGGCGTTTCGTCCAAGACCGAGCATACTCAGACTCTTGAGGATACTTGAATGCGGGCTTGCGCTGAGAATTTTAATAGCCACATCGCCGGATAAGCCATCAGTGCTGAAGTCTTTGCCGAATTGTTCACCTATCCATTGACGGCCTGTCGCCAGACTGACGAAGTTTGACATCGTCGCGCCGGTAACAAATGTGCCTTCGTACCCGTCAAGTCCGAAAAGTTCCGATAGAAAGCCTATGGTCTGACGTTCCAGGGAATGAGCAACGGAGTCATTACTGCCCGACATCACCTGATCAAAAACGCTGACGAGCCAGTCTCCTGCTACGGCAGCCGGTGTTGAACCACCGGTAACGAATCCAAAGTAGCGGGGCCCGGCGCTGTTGGCCATACGTGGGGCGTAATCCTTTGCAAACTGTTCCAGTACCGCGTGTGCTCCCGCTCCCTCGAATGGCAGCGATGTCGCCGGGAGATCCGGCTCAAGACGCGAAGGGCTCAATACTTGCTGGTTGTTGTAATATGTTTCGGCAACCGAAATTACTTCGCGGAGCACCGACGAAATATTCAATTGGTCATTATTCAGATGAAATTCCATGAGTTGATTCTATAACGATATCTCCATCTTAATGTCACTACGCTTGTATGGTCCGTCAAGCGGAATTTCCCTGAATCCCATCTTTTTGTATAGCGATATAGCAGGGGCAAGACTTGTATGCGAATACAGAATCACCGATGAAGCCTTTAACGATCTGGCCCGGTCCAGCGCAGCCTCGCCGAGGGCATATCCGATCTTTAGTCCGCGATATGGTTTTGCGACGGCCATCTTCGTGAATTCGTATACCCTATCCGTTACCCGCTTGAGCGCCACAGTTCCTGCAACTTCATTACGACTTTCGGCCATGAGGATGCAGCCTCCGGGTTTGATAATGTGCGTATCCGGATCTGTAAGCACAGCCGTATCGACTGGCTCCATGACAAAGTATCGTTCAATCCACTCCCGGTTTAATTGTTCGAACCAAGGTTGGTCGTCCGCCCGATACTCCCGTATCGTGATGTTGGCAGGTACCATTTGAATATTGGATCAGGTGTTATTTCTAAACGCCGGCCTTCCGATTGTTTTCAGTGCGCGGTATCCGCGATTGACAAGATAAATTCCTGTCACTGTAATCAGAAATGCTATGAATACGCGCCCATTGAGCTTTTCATCAAGTACGAGCCATCCCAAAACAACAGCTACCAACGGATTGATGTATGCGTATAGCGACACGATAGTCATCGGCAATTTCCGCAACGCATAGTTGTACGAGATGTAAGCGACAATTGAACCGAATACGACCAGATAAATGAACGGGTAAACGGCTTCCGGTGCCCAACTGATCGTGGCGTAATCGTCAAACAACAAGCTCAACGGAAACAACCAGAGTCCGCCAAAGAACATCTGTAATCCTGCGTTGAGAAAAACGTTGGTGGTATTGTTTTTCTTCTTGATCCAGATGCTGGCTCCTGCCCACGCCATGACGGCAACGAAAATGAAGATGATGCCCGCTGTGTATTGAGGTAGTGAGAACTCGCCAAGGTGTTCGCTGAAGATCAGCATAATGCCAAGCAAACCAAGTGCTACCCCTGTTATGATACCTGCATTGGTTTTCTCTTCACGGTTAATCGATATGTTGATCAGAATCACAAGCACCGGCATAAGAGAGCAGAGGATTGCAGCGATTCCACTGGGAACAAACATTTCCGCCCAGGCCACGAGACCATTTCCGAGGGAGATCATAAAGAATCCGGCGACAGCCTGTCGGATTATGTGTTCCCTGGTTAGCGATGTATTTTTTCCGATCGAATATGTTACAGCGAGGATAATTCCACCCGCGATAACCTGTCTGAGGGCGGTGAACAAGAAGGGTGGGAAGTGGACAACGGCAATCCGCAACGCCAGGTATGTCGTTCCCCAAATGATACAGATGGCGACGAGAGCGAGATATGCCAGAAACAGGTCTTTTTTCACAAATGCATTCTTTAAACTGGTCGGATAACACACAGCCTGCTGTTAAAGCAGAACTGATAAGCAAAACACAACATTATAACGGAAACATAACAGTTTCAGTTTTTGTTATTTTAACCAGATCAGTTTTGGAGATTAGAACGGCAGTGGTTCAGCCAGCGTGGGAATGCGTGTGGCAAATTCTTTTCTGATTACGTCAAGCAGGGACTTCGGTTGCCGCGATGTTATTTTTCTTCCATCGATTTCAACTACGGGCGTTAACTCGCCCATCGTACCCGTCGCGAAAACCTCATCGGCAGTGTAAAACTCCGTCAGGGACAAATTACGTTCGACGAGCGGTATTTTCAGATCATTGCAAATTTCGATAACCAGGCCGCGTGTGATGCCGTGAAGGCATGCGTCGGCGGGAGGTGTCATTACTTTGCCGCTCGTGACGAGAAACAAATTTGTGTCGTTTAGTTCGGCAACAAATCCGTTGTGATCGAGCATAATGGCTGCATCGGCGCCCGCAACATTCGCCTGGATTTTCGCAAGTATGTTATTCAGTAAGTTGTTGTGGTGGATTTTGGAATCGAGAAACTGTGGATTATTCCGCCGTTGCGAAGAGGTTATGACCCGTATACCCGACTCGTTGTCGTACACGATCGGTTTCCATTCGGCGAGCACGATCAGGCAGGGGCCTTTCGTGTTAAGGCGTGGGTCCATTCCCGAAGTCACCTTTTCGCCACGCGTGAGCGTTAGGCGTATATGTGCACCGTTGCGCATGCCGTTAGCTTCAAGCGTTTCGAATATGGCTTTCTTAACATCTTCCTTTTTTGGGATTTCTGCGAATGCGAGTGCATGAGCAGAATCAATCAACCGGTCGAGGTGTTTGTCGAGACAAAAAATTCCGTTTTCATAAACCCGTAAACCTTCCCATACAGCGTCACCGCCCTGCACCACACTATCGAAGACTGAGACTTTTGCTTCCTGACGTGGCAGCAGCTTTCCGCCAACGTGGACAAGGATATTTGCATTTTTTGGATTATAAGTTTGAAGCATGGTTCACGGATGAATTACGAATGGTAGAAACTTATTGTAGCAGGTACGTGCCTGTTCGTAGAGGTCGGTCAATTCTTCAGGCACCGTCGACGGTCCGGGGTCACGTCGCAGGAAGCCTGTAGACTGGTGAACGTTGTCGTACCAATGTGGGGCCCAGATTCCGTCGTAAGGCTTCGGTCCGGTTTCCCAGGAAAGCATTTCACGGTAGAACGGAATATCGAGATGTGTACAAAGGTGCCGTAATACGGATTCCGGATCTTCCAGCAGCAACGCTGTATCAACGACAAGAGGTCGCAATCCGCGCCTCCATAACGTCGAAAACAAATTATACTGGAACTCAATCCCAATGTCGCGCATCGTCGGCTTTTCGATAACGCGTGTATAGCTTGCGATAATGTGGGCAGGATCTCTGATCAGAAAAAGATTAGTGATATCGTTGACGTAGTCGTGATCGGTAACCTCGATGTGATGAGCCATGTTCTTGACAAACACCACAGGCTTGTCCTTATGCGAAAAAATGCTTTCAACCACCGTGCGTTCATCTACGGACATGCTTTGCAGAATCTCTTCCCGGCCGGGATGGTCTGCGTTTGTCTTCGCAAGATAGACGCCGTAGAACGGTTCGTCCAGCACCTTTGTATCAGGTCGCTGGGCGAATGAATACATAAACGCGGTGGAAATGTTTCGCGGCCCGGAAATGGAATTGATGATCACGTCATTTCATTTAGCGTCCGAATGTAAAAATAATTCGGAGAATGCATACCGCCGGCGCGCTGCATTTTTATGAACATAATGAGCACACCAAAGGTTTGTAATATTCGGTGATCCTTTTTGTCTGTATGAATACGCAGCCGGGTTGTGGTTTTTTGCGTCAGTTCGGGCAGGAATGAGCTGTCTTTCGTGGGGAGCGTGTTCCACATATACCGACGAGCAAACGATTTTTTCCGCGAGGGTGATTTGTCCCGGTATTTCGGAGGTGGCAATCAATTTTCATATATGAATATCAGTTCATCGTTATCACAGGAGATAATCTGACGTGAAAAAGGAGGTAGTTATGAGAAGAACAAAATATTCATTACAGTCGATCATGGAAGACATAGGCCATGCGTTGGCTGAGCTCAGGTTAAGAATGGGATATGACAGTATAAAGGAGTTTACCAGCGACTTTGGTTTACCGATGATTCAATACTGGCGGATCGAAAAAGGAAAAGCAAACCTCACGTTGAAGAGTCTGCACCGGCTGCTCGCGATTCATAAAATAGGCATTGGTGAGTTTTTTTGTTATCTGAACAAATGGGACACGAAAAATTCCTGAGTTGTGGCGATCCGTCGCCGACAATGTTGTTTTGTGGCCTGCGTGCAACAAAAATCCGTCCTTTCATACAGTAGCCCGACCGTTATACGATGTTTGGGCGATGGCATCGATATTTCGCATTTCCGCGAAGATCGAGAAACCGGAACAAAGAAACTGGGGAATGAAAGGCGATACAAAAGGAATAATCAGGGGCGCGGATCTTCGGTTGGGTGAGAAAGTGATTGAGACGGCGCGCGAGATTCACATGATTTTCAATATTCTCATGGAAAGCAAGCAGGGTGGCAATTGCGTCGCCATTAGCAGTTCGCTTACAGGCGAAGGTTTTATCATCACGGCTGTTGACGACATTGTTTTCCTGGATGGATGCACCGTCATCTGCCTGAAGCCCTATGACGTCACCGGCTTTATGCTTCCCGTTAACAAAATTAAACTAACTCAAATCAAGGCCGCGTGCCTTATGAAATCCGCGTTCGTGAACCCGATCCTCAAAAATCTCACCAAAGGAAAGAACTGGTTCTCCTAAAAAAACAGTTCAAAAATCTAACAAATCGACCAGATCAGTTAATTTCATGGGTCCAATCGAAATGACCTTATGAGGGAAACCGTACAGGCTGATTACAAGTATCACGAAGTAGCAGAACGCATTGAACAACTCATTGCACGCAACGTCCTTAAGGTAGGAGATAGGCTGCTTTCTGTTCGTGCACTTAGTCGCGAGCAGGGAATAAGTCTGAGTACAGCGTTTCAGGCGTACTATTTTCTCGAAAGCAAAGGCCTTATAGAAGCGCGACCTCAATCAGGTTATTACGTAAAGTATTCGCCAAACCACATTCTCGATCTTCCCGAAGTAAGCGATACCCCGGACGATGTCGTTCCGGTTAGCATCAACGAGATGATCAACAGCGTTTATCTCGACCTTCGTTCAACGCGCCTGTTGAACTTTGCACTGGCTGCTCCGTCTGAGTCGATGCTGCCCATGGCAAAACTGAATAAGGCGCTCATGCATGTTGTACGACAGTCGCCGTCGAGTTGTCTGCATTACGAACATGTTCAGGGCAACGAAGAACTAAGGAAACAGATTGCACGGCAGTCATTTAACTGGGGTGGTTCGATAACGGGAGACGACGTGGTTGTCACAGCCGGCGCAGTTGAAGCGCTCTCGTTGTGTGTAAAAGCGGTTACAAAACCCGGCGATGCCATAGCTATTGAAAGCCCTACCTATCATGCAATCTTTCAATTGATGGAAAGCCATGGACTAAACGTTGTCGAAGTCCCAACCGATCCACGAACCGGTGCTGACCTGGATTATCTTGAGTCTGCCATTGACCGGTTCAACATCAAGGCGTGTCTTTTCGTAAATAATTTTAACAGTCCGCTCGGAAGCTGCATGCCTGACGAAAATAAAAAACGATTGGTCAACATGCTTGCGAAGAAAGAAATTCCTTTGATTGAAGACGACATCTACGGTGAATTGTTCTTTGGTAAAACGCGACCAAAAACATGCAAGTCGTTCGACAGGAAGGGACTTGTGCTTCATTGCTCATCGGTTTCAAAATCACTTGCCCCCGGTTACCGCATCGGTTGGACGATACCAGGCAGATTCAAGGAACAAATTATCGCGCTGAAGCGAATGCACACTGTTTCGACCAATACGCTCAGTCAGGCCGCCATTGCCGAGTTTCTTCGAAACGGCAGATACGAACTGCATTTGCGAAACCTCCGCAGAACACTGCATCGAAATTGCCTGCGATATTTACAGGCAATTTCGGGATACTTCCCCGACGACACACGTGTGACCCGACCTGAAGGTGGTTTCGTGCTTTGGATTGAATTGAACAAGAAGATCAACTCTTTCAAACTACATAAGCGCGCGCTACGTCACAACATTGGTATTGCGCCCGGACAAATCTTTTCACCCCAGGGAAGATTCGAGAATTATTTCCGTCTCAGCTTTGGAGAATCGTGGAGTGATCAGGTTGAGGAGGGAATCAAAACACTTGGTAAGCTTATCAAGGACTATCGATAAGCTCTCAGCAATCAGATGTCCTTCACAAACTTCGTTGATCCTGCTGAGAAACCGTGTCTCACGTAAAATTGATGAGCGTCCTTTCTTCGGTCGTTACTTGTTACTTCAATTCTCCGACATTGGTGTTCTTTAAGAAACTGCTGAGCTGAAACCAGTAACTCTGATCCTATTCCTTTTGCGCGGTGTTTTTCATCAACGCAGAATGAGGTAATCCTGCCTGTCCGGCCGGGCAGATGAAAGGATTCGAAGATGTGTAGCGCAATGAATGCCGCAAGGTGCCCATCCACCTCAAGCACTAGAACCCGATAACCGTCACCAAGAAACACTCGCATCTTCCGTTCGCGTTCTTCAGGTTCAAGGGTATATCCCAATTGTCCGAGCAAGACGGTTAATGAGCTAAGATCCCCGGTTGTTGCTTCCCTTATTATGACCTTATTCAAAACTCCCGTGTAAATTTTCTTTAAAGTTATGTGAAACACGACTATTTTTCTAAATCAAAACCAAACCCTATGAACAAACAAACCCGGAGAAACTTCCTCTCAACCCTCACTGCCGGTGCATCTCTTCTTACAATGCCCGGAGCCAACGTCAACGCTGCAGGCCTTTCACGTCACGTTCAGAAAAAACTTGGCGTGGCCCTTGTCGGCCTCGGTTATTATGCCGAACACAAGTTAGCCACTGCCCTGCAGGAGACAACGCACTGTGAACTCCGTGGTATCGTTACGGGAACACCAGAGAAAATCGGCAAATGGAAATCGCAGTTTGGTATCAAGGATCAACACGTCTACAACTACGAGACCTTTGACAAAATTGCGAATGACAAAGATATCGACATTGTATACGTCGTCTTGCCAAATAGTATGCATCACGAGTATGTGATACGCGCCGCAAAAGCCGGCAAGCATGTGATTTGTGAGAAGCCAGTTGCCGTGAGTGTCAAAGAGGCGCAGGAGATGGTCGACGCATGTAAGAAAGCCGGGGTTAGATTTTTCGTTGGGTATCGCCTACATTTTGAACCGTTCACACAAGAGGCGATGCGTGTTGGCCAGAAGAAGGAGTTTGGAAAAGTTAAGATTGTCCATAGTGAAATGGGGTTTAGGATCGGCAACCCGGATCAGTGGCGTCTAAAAAAAGCTTTGGCGGGTGGCGGGGCCATGATGGATGTTGGCATCTATGCGATTCAGGGCGCACGCTATAGTGTCGGCGCCGAACCGGTGTATGTCACAGCGCAGGAGTACAAGACCGATCCAAAGAAATTCGCCGAGGTTGACGAGACGATCACATGGCAAATGGAGTTTCCTGGCGGTGAAGTTGCAGTTTGCTCGACCAGCTATGCATCGTCTCTTGAGCGGTTACTCATCAGCGCAGAAGAGGGTTGGCTTGAGCTGCGACCTGCCTTCGGTTACGGACCGATTCGGGGCCGGACGAACAAAGGTGAATTGAATCTTCCCGTGGTCAACCATCAGGCTTACCAGATGGACGGCATGGCAAAGTGTATTCTCGAAAACCGTGAGACAACAGCCAGCGGCGAAGAAGGTGTCCGCGATATGAAAGTGATTGAGGCGATTTATAAATCGATAGCTGCGGGCGGGAAGCGCATAAAGGTATGATAAGCTGAAATTAGTAAAGTCATTACTTTGTTTCGCTCCGAAATGAGAGTTTTGCAAGAGATGCAAGCCTCGAGTCGCAAGCTCCAGGTTTGTTTTGTCCTGACTTGAATGCCTGTTCTTCTTCGTGGAGTAACGCAAGAAATTATGAATGAGAAATATGAGAAATTAAGAATCATCCATGATCCAGCGACGACTCGCTTAGGTTTATTCGGCGCAATTTCGAAGGAACCTGAAACGTGAAACTTTTCAACCTGAAACTGCGCTGTCGGAAAACCTGGTTTGAGCGATAATTCTCGCGGAACCAGCTTCTAACAATAGATATCTTTCCCGCCCGACACATTTAACATTGATCGTTTCGCTGATTTCAGTTATTCTGTCCTAAAATTGAATAGAAGATGGAACGTCGTAACGTAACACTTTACCTTATGATGAGAAAATTGTTCAGTATCGGTGCCGTTGTGGTGCCTTTGATTTCCAGCTATGGCCAGACTGAAACACTGCGCCTCAATGATCAGGAATACCTCGAGATGACGGGCCTGAACGTAATGCTCGCGCATGATTTTTACCCCGAAAGTCACCAGGGTGGGGTGGGTATAATTCAAAACGGCTTGCGTGTTGCCACGAATGGTGACCTGCGCCTGGAACCCGCGCCCGGACAATGGCAACCAGTGCCAAAAGTTGGTAAACGCATTGTTGACCGCGCGACACAGGAGGTTAGTGTCAGGATGGAGTATCCTGATGAGTCAAAAGATCGCAAAGGATTTAATCCGATCATCTATCCGGATCTGCAGTTTGCATACATGTTGCGAGTCCGTCCTGAAGGTCGGTCCTTCCGCATCATTGTTGACCTCGAAAAACCACTTCCTGCCGAATGGGTGGGTAAGGTTGGTTTTAACATGGAATTCTTTCCGGGATTTCTGTTTGGTAAATCGTATTACGCCGACGATGAGTTCGGAATATTTCCCCGCCAGGCAAATGGGCCTATGTATCGGGACAGCGATGGTGAATGGCAGATTCAAACACTTGCAGAAGGTAGGAAGATTACGATCGCTCCGGAGTCTGATCGCCAGCGATTGATCATCGAAAATCTTGGGAGCAATAAGATTCAACTGATTGACGGCAGAGGCAGGCATAACAACGGATGGTATGTTGTGCGCTCACTAGTTCCGGCAAACACCACGACAAATGCGATAGAATGGCTTGTTACACCTCATGCGATTGCCAACTGGCAGCACGAACCTGTGGTTCAGGTGTCGCAGGTTGGTTATCACCCGGCACAACCCAAGATCGCCAATATTGAAATCGACCTGAATGACTCCCGCCGCCTTCCGGCGGTTCTTGAACGCCTTACACCGGAGGGACCGAAAAAGGTACTGGAGCAGACGCCGGCCGAATGGGGAAAGTTCCTACGATATCGCTACCTGCAGTTTGATTTCACCAAAGTCACGGAGCCCGGCATGTACCGCATCCGTTATGGCGACTTCGCAACCAGTCCTTTTCAGATTGCCGATGATGTTTATGCACGTCATGTATGGCAGCCCACGCTTGAATATTTTCTGCCGGCACAAATGTGTCACATGCGGGTAAATGAACGTTATCGGGTGTGGCACGGAGCGTGTCATCTGGATGATGCGCGAATGGCGCCGTTGAATCACAATCATTTTGATGGTTACATCCAGGGCTCCTCTGCATTGCAGGATCGGTTCAAACCCGGTGAACACGTTCCCGGTCTTGATCAGGGTGGGTGGCACGACGCCGGTGATTTCGATCTGCGTATTGAATCTCAGGTTGAAACGATTCACATGCTCTCACTTATCCGGGAATACTTTCAGCCCGATTACGACAACACTACAATTGATCAACAAAACAAAGTAGTTGAGATTCAGCTACCGGATGGAAAGGATGACTTCCTTCAACAAATTGAACATGGTGTACTGCCTGTGGTTGCAGGGTACAATTCTCTTGGTCGCCTTTACCGTGGTGTGATCTGCCCGACATTGCGACAATACGTGTTGCTTGGTGACGCAGTGAACATGACAGACAATGTTGTTTTTCGCGAGCCTGCGTCGGGGAAAGCTCCCGAAGTTGGATATCCAGGCTCTCCGGATGACAGGTGGATATTCACCGAAGAAAATCCGTATCGACAATTGCAGACATCTGCAGCGCTTGCGGCAGCCTATCGGGCGCTGAAAGATTTCAATCCGACTCTCGCCAACGAATGCCTGCGTATTGCCAGGGAGTTGTATCAGAACACGACGGAGAGAAATCCATTGCATCGTTTAAGTGCAGCTGTCGAATTGTGGCGGAGTACCTCTGATCGTCAGTATGCGTCATGGATTGTCTCACAAAAGGAAGCAATTGTCAACAGCATTGATTACACAGGATGGATTGTGGCCCCCGTTCTCAACGACCTGAAAAATAAATCGCTGACCAAGGCTGTTCAGGATGCAGTTCGCAAGTATGCAGAAAAGGTTGCTGCTCAGGAGAAGGAAAATCCTTATGGAGTTCCGTACAAGCCCGACATCTGGGGCGCCGGCTGGGGTATTCAAAGCCTGGGTGTAAAACACTACTTATTGCACAGGTACTTCCCGGACATTTTCCCGAGTAGTTATGCGCTTCACGCGATCAACTTCATTCTGGGGTGCCACCCGGGTACAAACACCGCTTCATTTGCGTCCGGTGTGGGGTCGAATTCATTAACAACGGCATATGGGTTTAATCGTGCCGACTGGTCCTATATCCCCGGTGGCGTCGGATCCGGAACGGCATTGATACGACCCGACTATCCCGAAATGTTGACGTGGCCATTCCTGTGGCAGCAAACCGAGTACGTACTGGGTGGCGGGACTACCGATTATCTATTCCTGATTATCGCTGCGGATCGAATGTTGAATGCACGCAAGTGACCAGGATTGATTCCAGTCTTCAGGCAACGCTTTCGGTTGACGAAATAGCGCAATCGGTTGAAGTTGTATCAGCGTAAACTTTAATTACATTTCCCACGTAAGTGGAATGAGGCTGTTATCTTTGTGACAGCTTAAATTAAGCTTTTTGTGTTATGAATGTAATTCAGGTTCTTGGATTGGTTGCGGGTTCGCTGACTACTGCCGCTTTTTTGCCGCAAGTCATCAAGACGTGGAAAAGCAGGTCAGCCAAAGACCTTTCGCTGGGTATGTTTTCCCTGTTTTGTCTTGGGGTTTTACTGTGGCTTATCTATGGATTTATCCAAAACGATATTCCCGTGATTGCCGCGAACATGCTAACGCTGATGCTGGCGTCGACCCTGCTATTTTTCAAGCTCCGTTTCCGCGATCAATAACTTACGATTGAACGTCGGCTGTAGCCCGGTTCTTTTCTGATATTCGACTTTTTAGCCGACGGCATTTAACACGGCTTATTCTTCTCATCCTGTCAGTTTTTGGGTTTCGAGTACTGCATTATATGCCGTTTTGGCGCCGCAATTTTGCTGGTATGTGTATTGTTAAACTTTTTGAGTGAAGGGAGAACTGTGCAATGAAAAAGAAAAACAGCAACAACCAGAGCTTGGACCTGGTCACAACGGTTGATGTGCTCAACACCCTGAGCGGTGGTATTAGCGAGCCACAACAGCATATATATGAATCAGAATATGGCCGGGAACTCCGCTTCCGTGTGGCAGGCATCGGCAGGCAGGCCATGAACGTCGAAATACATAACAATCACCTGACTATATATTACTACATCAATATCGCGTCGCATGACAAACTGGTTCAGGTACCGCAGATAATCTACAACAAGCCGATTCCCTACTATGTAGATATCGGCAAAATTCACGCGGCGTATGAAGACGATGAACTTGTGGTTCACATGCCATTCAACAGATTGTCAAATGGCTATCATCGCAAAGTTCGGATCAATGAAAACTAAGCTTGAAAAAGAAGCCCGTCACCGATGGGCTTCTTTTTTTTCTAGTCTGTAATTGCCTGATACGTCAGAACCTGAAAACGTTCGCCTATATCCCAGGCGCGCGTCTGATATACATTCGTGTATAAGATTCCAATCAGGCCTTCTTTCGGGTCCGCCCAGTAATGTGTACTAAATGCGCCACCCCACTGGAACGTTCCGATTGACGCAATAGAGCGCTTATCATTCTCAGCCGTCTCAAGCCCAAAGGCAAGCCCATACTCTGGTGAGCCTGGTATCGTTACCTGGTCTGTGAGAATCAGTTCAACGGTCTTTCTGCTCAGGAGGCGTGTATTGTTGAACTCGCCCTTGTTGAGGTACATCTGGAGAAAGCGCGCATAATCAATTACCGATGACGAAAGTCCGGCACCTCCGGAATAGTATGTTCCTTTCAGCAAAGGATAATCAGGATCGACATCATCGAACGCTTTCGTTTCAATCTTTTTAATGCCGCTGTCACTTCCTTCGTAAAGTCGGACAAGTCTGCCGTGTTTTTCCTGGGGTAAGTAGAAGTACGTGTCCTTGATTCCAAGCGGTGCAAACATCCTTTTCTGCAGGAACTCGTCGAATGTCATACCCGACCAGATTTCGATCAGGTAACCAAGTAAGTCCGAATTGAGACCATACGTCCATTTTTCACCGGGGTGATGCTTCAACGGAAGCTTGCCAAGTGCTTTCATCTTATCACCGAGCCGATTCTTGTCATTGCCTATTCCGCTTGGGATACGTGCCTTAGCGTAAATCGCCTGGAATTCCTTACTCCCTATTGCCGGATAGTCAAGTCCGGAAGTATGGGTTAACAAGTGACGAATTGTTATCTCGCTGCGAGCAGGTTCGGTGGTGTATGTCGAATCCTTTTCATTGAATGTCTTTAGTACCTGAGGTTTGGCGAACTCGGGAATGTATTTGGATACAGGTTCGTCCAGGAGAAATTTGCCTTCTTCGAAAAGCATCATCACCGCTGTGCTGGTTATTGCTTTCGACTGTGACGCGATCCGAAAGATGTCGTCGTTCTTCAGCGGTGTCTTTTTTTCAACGTCACTGAATCCAAAACTTTTGTGATATACAATCTTGCCGTTCCGAATTATAAGTGCAGTCGCGCCCGGGATTTTTCCACTGGCGATGTAGTCCTGGATCATTTTGTCGATGGTTGCGAGTCGCTTGATTGACATTCCCGCATTTTCCGGTGAAGCTGGTGCGAAGGATTGTGGTCGTTGCGCGTGCAAAGTAAGCGCGCAAAAGATCAGGCCGGTAAGGATTAGGTTTTTCATAGCGCGGATTAAAATAAAGAAGCCTTCCATTTGGGAAGGCTTCAAGATACGATTATTCAGTTTATCAAACTTTCACGTGACCCCAGTTTTCTCCGGTCTTGATCCGGTGAATCTGCATGTCTGAGACTTTAAAAAGTTTGGCAAGAGCCTTAAGCGTGGGCTGTTTCTTTGACTTGAACAACGCAAGTTTGATCTTCTTGACTTTGTCCACGGTAAGTTTTGGACCTTCATCCGGATTCATGCGAACCAGGACGTTGGGATCTTTCTTCGCGTGTTCTATTTGATCATCGTGCTTCACCCATTTCAGGTTAGAAGCTTTGTTGTTGTCCTTTCTGTGGTCGACGTGGATAACGAAAGCATTTTTCGAGCTGCCCTGACGACAGAAATACTCGGCCACCAAACGATGGATGTAGTAGTTCTGACGCGTTTCTTCGCGACCGATGGTTATACTGGGATAACCCTGAGTAAGGCGTGGTTTCAGAATGTAGCCGTCTTCCATCTTCTCTTTGAAGCTGATGATACGACCTTTATCAGAAACAGCGTAACGCTTGGTGGTTGTGCCTTTCTTAAGGTTCAGTTCCTTCCACTTCTCGCCAGGAAGGAATTTCACTTTAGATGGTTTTGATTTTGCCATATGTAAAAGGTAAAGGTTAAGAGTCTGAGGACGATGTTATTTATCTGTGAACATTCGTACATATCCGGTTTAGTCCAGGCCCGCAGTCAACCACATCACCTTACCTCGATCACGCCTTCATCACAATGTATTGCCGTCAACACTGATAACTCCCGGGTCGCCGGAAAATCCTGGGGCCATTGTGCAGACGCCGGAGTTATGCTAAGGAATAAAGTAAGGATAATTTTATGTAACGGCCAAGTATTTAGCGAAAAAGCTGCCGGGTTCAGCCCTAAAAAAGGCGTTTTTCCCAAACAACCTAAGGGGTATGGGCTGCAGAAGAGGGGACTCCGGGGGACTAGGCGTTCGCGCGTAGTGCCCGGGTTGTGGCGCTGTGTTGATCCATGTTGCCACGGCTGCCGATCAAACCGGTAACCGTGGCGTTGTTTTCTACCGCGAAATCAGGAGATAGTAATTTTCATCTACTTCAATGTATCCCTTGTCATAACAATAGTAGTGGCACATGCCGTCTTTCGTCACAACACAGTTGGTGAAGTAGTTGAAGTCAAACCCCCGAAGCCGCAACACTTCAGCCGGCACGGGCTTCTTGCTTTTCGTGGGAAACTCAGACAGGATTTTCCAGTTCTTTCTGAGAATCGAGTTGATTTGACGGATACATTCCGACGTAGTTTGTTTCAGCCTGTGATAATGATTACTGCGGCATTGATCGGAACAGAACTTTTTGTCCATGCGCCCGTGAATGCTTTCCCCGCATTCCAGGCAGGTTTTTTCTGATAAGGGATTCATAATTGTACACAACGGTTTTAGGTTTCGGCTGGGAAGCGTAAGTAAACGTTTATATACGTTTATATACGTTTATCGCACGACTTGTTTGCTTTCATCATCTCACCTTTGAATCATCAGTCGCGACTTAAACTAAACAAAATTAACAAAACAAAACAATACGAAATACCATGGCATCTTTAAGAAATAGCGTCCAACTGATTGGACGACTTGGGAAAGACCCGGAGATCAAAACCTTCGACAAAGGCAAGAAAAAATTTGCCACAGTGACATTGGCAACAAACGAAACATACACCAATCAAAAAGGTGAGAAAGTTCAGGATACGCAATGGCACAACCTTGTTGTATGGGGACGGCTCACGACTATCGTGTCGAACTACCTGAAGAAAGGCAGTGAGATTGCTATCGAAGGAAAACTTGTTCATCGTTCGTACGAAACAACAAATGGCGAGAAACGCTACATCACAGAGATCAACGTCAATGACCTTGTGATGCTCGGAGGTAAAAATTCCTGACTCGTTGTCAAGGGGATATTGATCGATTACTTAAAATCTGATTCACGTGCAATCACCCAGGCGAGGTGAATTGTCCGGGTTTTCAGGTAACCGTTGTGTAACCAGGGTCTGCGAATGATTCTGTTGGTTGTTCGGAATTCAAAGGCGGACTATCGTTGTGTGATCTGTGTTCTTTCAGGTTAGGTTTATCCACAGACCACGAGGGCTAGGGACCGGAGCCCGTTCCTGCATAGTCGGGGTAGCTCCGGTAGCCCTTCACCGGTTGTCATCCGGCGTCCATCTGCGTGCTCAGCGCCATCAGCGTGGTCAGCGGCGGTCAGCGTAGTCAGTGCATTCAGCGCGGCCAGCATACTCAGCGTTGTCAGCGTATTCAGCGCCGTCGGCGCCATCACTGCGGTCAGCGCAATCAGCGTAATCAGCGGTCATAATCGGGGTAACTACGCCAGTGGGTCCGGGAGTGGGCCCCTGGCTAGCACCCCGTTCTATTCCGCGTGCTCCCGTAAGCCCATAGGTATCCCTTTGTCTTCATTGGATAACGGTTGTCATCTGAAAAAACGACAAAGGAGAAAGGTGACGTCAGCAACCGAACTGGTATTTACCCAAGGTAGCATGCGTTTTTGTGTATGCTGTCATACAACTTTTTTTGCCTTTTGTTAAGGTGCAATTGAAAGGTCACACGGCCGTTTATCAAATTGTACGTCGGGTGAATATTTACTGGCGTTTAAAGCCTTAACTTTGGCGGCTGATGACTTTTCTGTATCCTTCTTTTTTCTGGGCACTTGGTGTTCTGGCGATTCCGATAATCGTCCACCTTTTCAACTTCAGGAAAACCACACGGGTTTACTTTTCCAACACCAGGTTTCTTAAGAAGGTTAAGGAAAACACCACGGCAAAACGGAAACTCAAGCACTATCTGATTCTCCTTTCGCGTTTGCTTTTCCTCTTCTTCCTGGTTGTCGCATTCTGCCAGCCGATGTTACCGGCGAAAGAAGACCGTGTCGATCATCACAACGTTATCTTTTACCTTGACAATTCACAGAGTATGTCGGCACCGTTGCGGGACAGGACGCGGGGCCTCGATGCAGGGATCTCCTTCATCAACCGTATCGTCGAAACATTTCCACCCGATGCACGCTACAAACTTGTTACTAACGACTTTGCGCCGTTCTCGAACTCATTCAAAACACGGGCAGAAATTCAGGAACTGCTTTCGACAATAAGACTATCGCCAATTACGCGCAGCATCCAGGAAGTGCGTGAAAAATTGATTCGCGATCAGGAGACGCGTGAACCCGAAGTCTTCTGGATTTCGGATTTTCAGAAAAGTACAGCTGGCCCGGTTGTGCCTCCGGCGGGCGACTCCCTCTTTCAATGGCATCTCGTACCTATTGAGTTCGAAGACTTCTCAAATGTTTTTATTGACACAGTCTACCTTGATAACCCATTTGCTTCATCTGGCGAGCGAAACGTGTTGCGTGCCAAAGTTCGTAACGACGGAAAGGACGATGTGGAACAACTGAATGTGAAATTGGCTGTCAACGGTGTTCAGGCAGGTGCAGCGATTATCAAAGTGCCAGCCGGTGGAATTGGTGAAGCAGTTTTCGACCTGACCATGCGCCTCAGCGGACTGAACAGAGCATCAATTTCGTTTAATGATTTTCCGGTCAGTTTTGATAATGAATTCTTCTTTAGCCTGAACTATAATGAAAAAATCAGGATCGTGGAAATCCGTCAAGGTGATGCGGCCACGCCTGTTGAAAAGGTCTTCGGAAATCAGCAAATCTTTAATCACAAAGCTTTTGCAAAGTCAAACTTCAACTACAGTCTGCTGAATGAAGCCGACCTTGTTGTTGTTAACGGACTCGATGTGATGGACCAGTCCCTGCAGGCCGCGCTTCACGATTACCTGAACAAGGACGGTGTCCTTTTTATCATTCCCGGAAGTGGAATGGATGCGTTAACTCTTCGAACATTCCTTCAGCTTCCGGCCATTGAAAGGGTGGGTACGCGAGCCATGCAGGAACTTGATAAGCCCGACTATGCTAATCCCTTCTTCGAAAATGTTTTTGAGGAGAGATCTAATGCGATGATCATGCCCAGGGCGATGCCCGTTGTAGGCTGGGGTGCGGATCGATCCGCCATATTGCACCTCAAAAATGGTGCTCCCTTCTTGAGCAGGTTCACGAGGAACGGGACAGTGTATTTACTTGCGTCGCCTCTCGAGGCGGGCTACACCGACTTCTACAATCACGCACTTTTTGTACCGGTCATGTACCGCATGGCCGCAAGCAGCAAGAAGGGAGATCAAAAACTCTACTACACCCTAAACCAGAGTTTGCTCACACTTCGGCTCGATTCACTGCCAGGTGAGGAACAACTTCGCCTCGTCAGCGATGAGGAGATCATACCGTCGCAGCGAAAGATAGGTCAGCAGGTGGTGCTTGACCTGCCACGTCACACCCTGAAAAACGGATTCTACAAAGTTGTTGCGGCTGGCGACACCGTGGAACTTCTTGCTTTTAATCCGGATTCACGCGAATCGCTCATGGAACAATATGGAGCAGATGTTGCCACAACGTTTTTCGGTGGTGGTGACAACGTCAGAATATTTGAGGCTTCTGATTCCGAAACTTTCAGCAACGAAATAAAGGAGCGATATTTGGGCACTCCATTGTGGAAGTACGCCGTGATGCTGGCGTTGCTATTCCTGGTTGCGGAGGTTTTGCTCATACGGTTTATGAGATAGCCCGACCGGAATATTTGATGCTGACAACCCAAAATTATGATGCATATACCTGAAGCACAGGTCATTACAATCAATCCTCAGCACAGATACCCGGCTATTCCATTGTTATCTGCCCCCGCAAAATCCTATAAAAGTTTTGACAGATGAAGATTCTCATCCAGGGCGCGCGAATTATCGATCCAGCCTCGTCCTTTCATCAGAAAGAAAAAAATGTCCTCGTTTCATCGGGCCGGATAACAGAAATCGGCGACAAAAACTACTCCGCAGACCGCGTTATCAAGGCTGCAGGAATGATCCTTTCCACAGGGTGGTTTGATATGGGAACCTTCGTTGGTGATCCCGGCCTTGAACACAAAGAGGATTTGTCTTCCCTCGCCGAAACAGCGATGCATGGCGGGTTCTCGGAAATTTCGGTTCTCCCAAATACCACGCCGTCAATCCAAAGCAAGAATGAGATCAGCTATGTGATGCGCGGAAACAAAGACCGGCTCGTGCAGATTTATGCGCTCGCTGCGGTGACACGCAACAACAAAGGCGAAGAACTCACTGAAATGATCGACCTGCACGAAGCAGGCGCAATTGGGTTCACCGATGGGCTCAAAACAATCTGGCACACCGACATTGTTCTGAAGTCGTTACAATACCTGCAGAAGTTCAATGGCTTGTTAATCGACCATCCTGAAGATATCTGGCTCAACATGTTTGGGCAGATGCACGAAGGTGTGAACAGCACAATGCTCGGACTAAAAGGAATGCCGCGAATTGCGGAAGACGTTATCGTTAACCGAAACATAGAGTTGCTCTCATACGCAGGGGGACGCCTTCATTTCGCGAAGATGTCGTCCGGAAAAGCGATTGATCTGATTCGCGCCGCGAAAAAACGTATGCAGGTAACCTGCGATATCACAAGTTACCAACCGTTGATGGATGATGGAATGGTGCATGGATTCAATACTAACTACAAAGTCAATCCGCCATTGCGCGAAAAGGTTGACAATGATGCGTTGTTCAAGGGACTGAAGGACGGAACCATAGACGTGATCTGTTCCGGTCACGTTCCGCACGACGAGGAATCGAAGAATACTGAGTTTGATCAGGCTGAATTTGGTATCATAAGCCTCCAGACTGTAGCAGCAAATCTCACTGCGTTGTCGCGTACCGTTGACTGGGAAGTGATTATTCCAAAAGTGACGTCGCGCCCGCGCCAGATACTTGGTTTGGCAGTTCCTGTTATCGAGTCTGGGGCAGATGCAAACCTTACACTGATGAGTCCGTCATTGACGTGGCGCCTGGATGAATCGACGAACAAGTCAAAGTCACGGAATTCGCCCTGGTTCGGTCAGGAGCTTACAGGTAAGGCTGTCGCAGTTTTTAACAACGGCAAACAGTGGATAGATAAGTCGTTATGAGGAAGTCTCCCTTGCTTCGTCTTGCTCTGCGAAACGCGTTTGTTGCCGGTGTGTTGATCATTGTTTTCATGGTCATCCTTTTCTACGTTGGCCGGCATCCTTTTCTGATCACACCGCTTTTAGACTTTCGAATTTTTCTCTTTGGAGTTTTTATCTTCTTCACACTGAAAGAATTTCGTGATTACCATCAATCCGGAACGCTCTACTTTTGGCAGGGACTTTTTGGAAGCTTTGTAGTAGTTTTGGTAAGTTCATGGATCGGAGCCGGCGGATTGTGGCTCTTTGGATCATTCGAACCGGCGTTTGTCGAAACGTATATTGAACAAATGATCGTGAAACTCAGGGAGTTTCCGCCGGAGGAGATCGAAGAATTCGGAAAAGAAGCTTTTGAGCGTAATTTAGCGCTATTGCCTGCGACCAACATTTCACAATTAGTGATTACCCATTTTGCACAAGGCCTTTTGATCGGTATGCCGGTCAGCCTGCTACTGTCGGTAATCCTGAGAAGAACACACCAAACCTAAAAACTATGGAACAACAGGAAGTAACTGAAAAAGTGACCACGCGTTCAGCGGGAGTTCGTTATGGTCTTATTTCGGCGGTTATCTCAATTGCCCTTTTTCTTGTAATGGCTGTGGCCAAAATGGACATGCAGGGACCAGCTCGCTGGCTTGGTCTGCCCATCGGTATTGTCTTGATCGTGCTGGCTCACAAGTATTTCAAGGACAATGGTGATGGCTATATGAGCTATGGGCAAGGTATCGGGATAGCTTTCTGGATGGCGCTTGTTTCATCCGCAATCAGCAGCGTCTTTTCCTATATTTACATGAAGTTCGTCGACACCGGGTTCACCGAAGCGATGAAGGATCAGCAAATTGAGGCGATGGAGAAACAGGGAATGTCGCAGGCTCAGATAGATCAGGCAATGAGCTTCAGCGCACCATTTTTTACGCCAGAGGCCATGCTTATTATGGGGTTAATTATGGGTGTAATAATGTCAGTAATAATCGCGTTGATTGTTACTATCTTTACAAAAAAAGACGCTCCCCAGGCGATGATATGAGACTATGCAGGTTGCTCCTGATATTTCAGTGATCATTCCCGCAAAGGATGAGGAGGAATCAATCCCCGAACTTTGCAAATGGATAGGCCGTGTGATGCAAGCGCACGGCTTTTCCTTTGAAGTATTGATTATTGACGATGGTAGCACCGATTCTACCTGGGAGCAAATCACCCTCGTAAGCGAGAAAGACGAACGTTATAAAGGTATTCGCTTCAATCGTAACTACGGAAAGTCCGCTGCACTACAGACAGGATTTCGCGCAAGCCGGGGAAAAGTTGTGATCACGATGGATGCCGACCTTCAGGACAGCCCGGACGAAATTCCGGATCTCTATCGCATGATCACCAAAGACGGATACCAACTCGTGTCGGGATGGAAAAAAGTGAGGCGGGATCCGATAACAAAACGCCTTCCGTCGAGGTTCTTCAACTCCATCACGCGTGTGATCTCCGGAATCAAGCTGAACGATTTCAATTGCGGGCTGAAGGCGTATAAAGATATCGTTGTTAAGAACATCAATGTGTACGGTGAGATGCACCGTTACATCCCTGTAATCGCCAAGTGGGCCGGGTTCACGCGCATTGGCGAAAAAGTTGTCGAACACAATCAACGCAAGTATGGTCGCACCAAATTCGGTTGGTCCCGCATGACGGGCCTGCTCGATGTGCTTTCTATAACCTTCGTTGGAAAGTTCGGCCGCAAGCCGATGCACTTCTTTGGTTCACTGGGATTCATATCATTCATGTTCGGTTTTTTGTTCACACTCAAACTTTTCTACGACAAGATCAAGTCGCTCTACTTTGATCATTTGCCGATGAAAAGGGATATCACCGAACAACCCCTGTTTTATCTTGCTCTCGTTGCTGTTATTATCGGCGCGCAACTGTTTTTGACAGGTTTTCTTGCGGAACTTTTTGCCATACAGACTGTCGCAAGGAGGGATTATCTCGTCATTGACAGAGTTGGTTTTGATCAACAAAAAAATCTTCGTGGCATCGACGCTGCATAGCGAATTATACCGATGAAGCACGTGCGGTATTCCGTCATCATCCCGGTTTACAACCGCCCTCATGAGGTGGATGAATTGCTACAAAGCCTCCTCAATCAGAAGTACACCGATTTTGAAGTGGTCATCATCGAGGATGGATCAACCATCCGAAGTGATGAGGTCGTTCAACGTTATTCCGATCGCCTTAACATCCGTTACTTCTTTAAATCGAATTCAGGCCCCGGCCCGTCACGAAATTTCGGCTTCGCTCAGGCACTCGGCGAATATTTTGTAGTCTTTGATTCTGATTGCGTGATTCCCCCCGGGTATTTCGACGTTGTGAATGCGGCGCTTGAAAAGCACAACTGGGATGCATGGGGTGGTCCAGACCGGGCTCACGACAGCTTTACGCCCGTGCAACGCGCAATGGGGTACACCATGGCCTCCGTGTTAACTACCGGTGGTATTCGCGGCGGCAAGAAACACCTTGGATGGTTCCAGCCAAGAAGTTTCAATATGGGTATATCGCGGCGTGTATTTGAGGCCACTGGCGGGTTCAAGTTCGACAGGTTTGCAGAGGACATTGAATTCAGCATCCGCATGCGTAATGCAGGATTTAAGGTTGGACTTATTCCCGACGCATACGTCTTCCACAAACGAAGAACATCATTCGCGGGATTTTATGATCAGGTATACAACTTCGGTCGTGGCCGGATTCTCGTGGGAAGGGAGTTTCCGGGTGAAGTAAAAGCAACCCACTGGCTGCCCGCAATTTTTGTGATTGGGGTTTCGTCTCTTGTAGTGTTACCGTTTCTCTCGAGCACACTTTTTTTCCTGGCGCTGATCGTCCTGGGATGTTACTTGTTCTCGATATTTCTTCATTCATTCTTCATCAATCGCGACGTAACGGTCGCACTGCTGTCGGTACCCGCTGCGTGGTTGCAACTTTGGGGGTATGGGCTGGGCTTCCTGAAAGAACGTTTCGATGGTGGCCCTGCGCGATCTGCGTAAGTACACACGTTGGAATTTGCGATTTTTTGGGTAATATTGTTTAAGCCCTATCCTGACCATGAAAATTGCAAAACTCGTGATCCTGGCTTTTGCCATGCTCGTATGCCTGAGCCCGGGCTATGCGCAATCCTCACAACAGCTTGAGCCCGGATATTATATCGTCGTTGCGGCGTATTCCCCCAATCATGAAAATCTGGCCAACCGTCTTATTCAGACACTTCATACGGAAGGTTTTGAAGCAAAATATGGTTTGCACGAACGAACAAATCTCTTGCTGGTGTACGTGAAGTACTACGATAATCTCCGGGGATCTATTCTCGAGATGCAACAGATAAGACGAACAACCCGGCATACGGAAGCCTGGGTACGTGTGGTTCCTGGTGACGTCGTTGTCAAACAAAGCCCGCCAGTTCAGGAGTCCACACCGAAGCCTGCAGATAACGGGGTCGATGTCTCACCAACCCCCGAAGAGCAGACACTGCCTGAGCAAAAATATCAGGATCCGAAAGACACCATTGTTGTTACCGACAATGAAGAAATTGTCCAACACAAACAAATGACCCTTGGGAATACTGAAGTCTTCCTGAGCTTGTTTCATGCGCGGAATAACCGCATCGTTGAAGGCGAAGTTACGGTTGTCGATACTGAACGTGCGAAAGAAATCACTCGCGTAAAGGGAAATGAGTATCTGGTTCTCCCTGATCCCAAAAGCAAAACAGGACAACTCACATTGATTTGTGAGGCTTTCGGATATCGACGCCTGCAATACGAAATCAACTATCCGGTTCCTCTTGCTGACACAGTGAAGCCCTATATCGATCTGATGGGAACCACGATCGTTGTAAACTTCGACCTGGTTCGTTATCATAAAGGCGATATTGCGACACTATACAATGTCTATTTCTTCAATGACGCCAATGTGATGTTACCTGAATCCCGCTATGAATTGAGCATGTTGCTACAGATGATGCAGGAGGTGCCGTCGTACCGGATCAAGCTTCACGGACATTCCAATGGAAACTATCACGGCAAAATTATCAAGATGGGACCTGAGAAGAATTTCTTTTCACTTGATGGCTCCGTTACCGCTATCGGTTCTGCAAAAGAATTGTCCCAGCTTCGCGCCGAAATCATCAGAGATTATCTGATTGAAAATGGTATCTCCACGGATCGTATTGAAATCAGGTCGTGGGGCGGAAGGAAACCGTTATTTGACCGCAATGGTCCAAATGCCCGAAAGAATGTAAGGGTGGAAGTCGAAATTCTTTCCGGTCAGCCAAATTAATTTGACAAGTTCTTATAATTGAGACTAATTTCGTTGTGTACCTTGTGCACCAATGAAACGGATTCTGCGTAGCTTTTTTCTGATCATCAATTACAAAACACTGATAGTAACCGTTCTTGCGGTTATATCAAGTGAAGTGTGTTTTCGTTATGGCCTTACGGCCAAATTTCCGGACATGCTTGTCGGTGTGGCTATCGTCTTTCCGGTTGTTTTTTCTATCAGTGCCGCATATAGTCGGAGGGAAACTGCCCTTCAGCGTTTTTCCGATTTCAAGGGCCATGCCATTACGCTTTACTATGCGACGCGCGACTGGATTCTCAATGATCAGCCTAACGACCTACCGGATCGGACACGGATTCTGATCGGCGATATGGTTCGACTCACACGCGAAATGTTTACGTCGACGCATAGAAAGGAGTTTGAGGCAAATGAGAAAAAGGTATACGACTACTTTTCAAGTTTTTCCCGTATGACTATCGAAATGCGTCAACTGGGGGTTCAGAGCACTGAAATTTCGCGGATCAATCAGTATATAAGCAAAATGATTATCGCCTTCGACAGCCTCAAGGCGATTCATGGCTATCGTACGCCGATTACGCTGCGCGCCTACAGTAAGGTATTCATATACATCTTTCCCATCATGTACGGTCCCTACTTTGCAAGCACGTTTCATGACTTTTCCGCAAGCCTTGAATTCGTAATGCCGGTACTGTACAGTTTTATTCTTGTCAGCCTGGATAATATCCAGGATCACCTCGAGCATCCATTCGACGAAGTAGGAGAGGATGATATTCGAATTGACGAAAGGGATATCGTCAGTTTTATGGATTAACTATTCCCTTTCCCAGACATCTTCGAAGTCTGTTATTTTTTGGAAGAGTGAATGCGCGAACGGACACGCAGGTGTGACGCGTACCTTGTTTTCGCGCGCCCATTCCACTGCGCGCGCGATCATTTGTTTGCCGGCACCTTTGCCCCGGAGTGCGTCATCTACTTCTGTATGGTCAATTACGATGTGCTCGGGGGAGTACCGCGAGTAGTACATGCTCGCCAGCGTTTTTCCGTTCTCTTCGATGTAAAAGGTGCCCTTATTCCTGAGTTCCTTGTGCAGAACTTCCATTTTTTGCGGTTATTGTTCCGGAGTGTGACTTTACAAATATAAACCTTTGAAAATAATGCATTCAATCATACCGGCATAGAGGCGCCAAAAAAAAGGAGTCCACCGTGGTGGACTCCCCGCCTGTTCTCATTCCAAATTTCAATCGTGAAATTGGGCAACTTCTACTACCGGGTTCATACTAACTTTTGCCGTAATGGAATTTGAGATCAGGCAATTAGATTCTGCTTTTGTAAGTACTCTGAGTGCCTTTTCGTGTTGCGTTGCGTCGGCGATTTCAACTATCGGGTTGAGCGTAACTTCTGTCATCCTGTATTTGCCGTCGACGACTTCCAGTTTTCCGGAGGATTGACACCGGAATGACACAAAATCAAGTCTGGAGTTTTCAGCAATCGCAAGAAATGTTGTCATAAGGCAACTGCTGACTGCGGCTGTGTATAAATGTTCAGGAGACCATATACCGGGCATTCCTTTGGGAAACTCCGGTGGAGTGGCGACCTCAATACACCCGTTAACCGACTTTGCGTCGTTCAGTTCGGGTGAACAGATCACTCCTTTACGATCTGCGTTCCATGTAACGGTGACATTATAATGATGTGGTTCCATATAGTATTTTTTCATTTAAATTTTTGAAACTACCGCCGTTACACACGCGCGTGTATCCATGCGATTCCAGGATCACCTTAGCTGTTGCGCTCTTCATCCCGGACGTGCAACACGTGATAATCGGTTGGTGCCGGTTCGGGAGCCGATGCAAATTGGTTGTCAATTCCTCCAGCGGAATGTTAATGGCCCCTTCGACATGACCTGCGAAAAACTCCGCAGGCGTCCGAACGTCAAGTATTATTCCGCCCTCTTCGGTAAACCTGTGGAAGTCTACGTCGGGACAGGTCTTGTAATAAATCTTAATTGAGTCCATCCCCTCCAACCTTGTGCTCGCGATCAGTAGACGTTCCCAGAATCTTGTACAGAGGGCAATAACCCCAAAACGCAGTTAACACCAGCACGACTGCGACTACCGCCAGGATGACCGCTGCAGTACCGGACACGATTCCCGTAAATGATAAAGCTGTGAATACAGCCGCCGCGACAACTCTGATTATCCGGTCGGCAGAACCCATGTTCCTTGTCATTTTTTCTTCAAAACTACAGGGTACCACACCGTGATTCTGTAACTAATGTCACCTTTACGGGAGATTTTTTCAGCGGGGTAACGTGATGATGGACAACGTAATAGAAATGCTTCGGAACGTAGTTATTCCGGGCAATGACAATAGTCATGCGGAAACAGCCTTTCGGTATCAATTACCGTCTACAAAGTACAGGCGGAGCCGCTCATACGGCATCTGTACTTCCAGATAAACAGGCGCATCACTGATGCTGTGATAGCTGAGTTCGATAATGCTGGTGCGATTGTTCTGCGGACTTGGATAAACCCGGCCCACGGCGTCGACGTTTATGATCTCTGTCTTTGATACTTCTTCTTCCGAAACAGTGAGTTCAATGAATTTCGCCATAGGTGTTGGGGGTTGATGTCCATGCATAATACCAGACTGAAATGACAAAACGAAGCCGGATCAGATATTTCGATTGTGACGATTGCGCGGGTAAATTGCAGCTGTTCCGTATTGTTCGGATCATTTTATACTTTCATGGTAAAATTCCGTGCATCATGAGACCAGGTTTGTTGCTTTTGATCATTGTCTTGCTAACGACACCGCTATCGGCCCAAAATAACCGAATAATGATAGGGGCGGCGTCTGACCTCAAGTTTGCGCTCGATTCTATAATCGCTTCATATCGGAATACCCATCCCGGTGTAGTTGTGTCTGTCAGCTACGGGTCTTCAGGGAAACTCTTCGAACAAATCTTGAACGGCGCGCCGTTTCATATTTACTTTTCGGCCGATATCGATTACCCAAGGCGACTTCAGGAGCGCAAGCTAACAGGTTCGGACGTGCACACTTACGGATTTGGAAGACTCGTATTGTGGAGCGCAAAGTTTGATCCACGCAACGATGGTATTGATTTACTGAGAAACCCAAACGTGAAAAAAGTAGCAATAGCCAATCCGTTGCACGCGCCGTATGGCCGAAAAGCAATGGAAGTTTTGACGTATTATAAGTTACAGGACGAAGTCAAACCACGCCTTGTTTATGGTGAGAACATTGCACAGACAGCTCAGTTTGTTACCAGCGGAGCGGCTGATGTCGGAATCATTGCTCTCGCCCTTGCCTTGTCGCCGACGATGAAATCCCAGAATGGTCATTTTTATATTTTCCCTGACGGAACTCACTCTGATCTGGAACAGGGCTTCGTGGTATTAAAACAAGCTCAGGCTCGCCAGGATGTTGCTGCCTTTGTCGCATACATGAACGGCGCAGAAGCGAAACAGATTTTAGCGTATTTTGGCTTTCGGGAAAAGCCATAATCATGCTCGAAGCCGGTCCATTTTTGCTTACGCTGAAGCTGGCGCTGATCACAACCGCTATTCTTTATATCATTGGAATACCGGTCGCATATTGGTTGTCGACATCAGCTTTCAGGGGAAAAATAGTCGTTGAGGCTGTGCTCAGTCTTCCGTTGATACTGCCCCCTTCCGTGATGGGATTCTATCTGCTGATTGCGCTGAGCCCGGCCAATTCTTTTGGGAGATGGATCGATGAAATCTTGAATTTACGCCTCGTGTTTACCTTTCACGGTCTGATACTGGCCTCAGTCGTTTACAGCCTGCCTTTCATGATCCAGCCGTTACTTGCCGGTTTCCGGATGCTTCCTGGTTCACTGGCTGAGGCGTCATATACGTTAGGCAAAGGTAAATGGACTACGCTTCGACGCGTGCTGCTGCCCAACATAAGGGCAGCCGTAATAACCGGAGGTATCCTGACGTTTGCGCATACCCTCGGTGAATTTGGCGTCGTGTTAATGGTGGGCGGAAATATTCCGGGCGAGACCCGCGTGATTTCAGTGGCGATTTATGACGCCGTCGAGGCAATGGACTACGGTCGTGCTAATCTGTACAGCGGGATACTGCTCGTGTTTGCATTTGTACTCCTGCTTGGGGTCTACCTTGTAAACTATCGTTCTCTGAAGGCCACATGATTACAATCGAATTGAAACAAAAGCTGCAGGGGGCCGCGGGCCCGTTTGATCTCGATATAAAGATGAACATCGGGAGGGGTGAGCTTGTATCACTCTATGGCGCATCGGGCGCTGGGAAAACAAGTGTACTGCGTATGCTCGCTGGTGTATTCAAACCTCATGACGGTTTTATTGAGGTTGATGGTACCTCATGGTTCGATAAACGAAAAGGAATTTCACGCAAGCCTCAGGAACGTAGCGTTGGAATAGTCTTCCAGGACTACGCATTGTTTCCAAACATGAATGTGATCGAAAATATTTCGTATGGACTGCCACCAAATTCGGAAGACGTTGCCGATGAAGTGATAAGTCTGATGGAATTGAGCGAACTTCGGAAAACAATGCCTTCCATGCTTAGTGGAGGTCAACGCCAACGGGTTGCTCTTGCGCGCGCGATCGTCAGGCGTCCAACGTTGTTGCTGCTTGACGAACCACTCGCGGCGCTTGATACATCGCTTCGGCTTCGTATGCAGGAGTATATTCTCGCTGCGCATCGCCAATACAACCTTACAACTATTCTCGTGAGCCACGATATGCTGGAGGTGCTCAAATTAAGTGACAGGGTTTTTCTGCTTGAAAATGGCATCATCAAAGCTTCCGGACGGCCCGCAGAAGTGTTGCCCCTGAACGTATTGCGCGAAATGCAAAAAAACCTCGCTAATTTGCTATCGGGCACGCCCAAAAATAACCCGGGGAGCGACGGGAACTAATCTGAATAAGACTATGTCTATGACTTTAAATCGTGTCGAAATGAAATCTTTTATATTACCGTTTCTGTTGGTGATGTGTGCGTTTGCCGCAAGCGCTCAATCCAGAGAAGTGAGCCCCGATGAGTTTGAAAAACTGGTACAGGGTGAAAACATTCAGCTTGTAGACGTCAGGACGCCGGATGAATTCAAGAAAGGAAGCATCGCAGGAGCGGTAAATTATGATATCAATTCACGCGACTTTGCTTCCAGAATTAAGTCTCTCGATAAAGAAAGGCCTGTACTTGTGTATTGTCTTTCCGGTGGAAGAAGCCAGAAAGCGGCCGCGCTGATGAGACGGCAGGGTTTTGAAACCGTCGAGTTGAAAGGAGGCATGATGGCATGGTCGGGCGCCGGTAAGGAGGTTAATAAGAATGGTGCGAAAATCGGAATGAGTATGCAGGAGTTTGGCGAAAGCGTGAAGAACGAAAAACTCGTACTGGTGGATTTCCATGCGCGCTGGT
This sequence comes from Bacteroidota bacterium, assembly GCA_023428695.1. Classification (GTDB taxonomy): domain Bacteria; phylum Bacteroidota; class Bacteroidia; order Cytophagales; family Cyclobacteriaceae; genus Ohtaekwangia. The sequence goes on along the minus strand of JAEYWY010000017.1, from coordinate 78,474 downwards.
GCGGCCCATGCAAGAAGATGGCGCCAGACCTCGAGGCACTAAAAGATACTTTTGCCGATGAAATGATTCTTTTTAAGGTCGATGCCGACGAGCATCCGGTTGTTGTGGAAAGGTTGAAAATCGAGGCTATCCCAACCCTGGAGCTGTACAGGAACGGTGTAAAGGTCTGGAGTCATACCGGCTACCTGGGCAGGAAGGATATCGAGAAACAAATACGTGCGCATCTGTAGGTGATGGTTTCATCCGGCAGTCTCGTTGCCGGAAACGCCCTTGAAACTATAGTAGAGATAGTATAGCGCAGGCAGAATAAAAATACTTCCCAACATCAGCGCCCACGCAAGTGAGCTCATCGTTGAATCCGGTGCCTGGTGCTCTGAGAGAGATAGCGTACTTCCCTTCAGGATGATAAAATCCGGGTAATGCTCAAACGTTACTGCCAGTACGATCAGGACCACCTGAGCACCGGCCAGAATTCGTGGCATCCATATACTCCTTTTGCCTATGAAATACCAGGTTGCCACCAGAGAAAGCGTGGCCATTACTACGGCGAGTATTCCTGTTGTGCTTTTAAAGACCCACGCTGCGAGTGGGACTTCGTCGGCAACGGCTGCAAGGAAGACGATACCTCCGGCAGCAAAGGCAAAACCATTCATGAATCGCGCCTTTCGTACAAACCTGAGTCGGTCACGTTCGTCATCCGCTTCCGCTATCAGGTAAATCGCAGCGAGAAATCCGCATAAGGCAACCGTGAACAATCCGACACTGACCGAGAAGAAATTCAGCCACCCGAACACGAAAGCATCCGCAAAGTTTTCGGCACCCGGATCAATCTCTCCTGATACCGAGCTGCCGGCAAGTATGCCAAGAAACAACGGTGTGATAAAACTGGATCCCACAAAAACACGGTTGTAAAATCGATGACTGCTGTCTTTGACTGCATCGTAATGGCGAAAGATAAAAGCAGTTCCTCTTGCAATGATACCCAGCAGCATGATGGCCAGGGGGATGTGCAGGTATATCGACATGGTGCTGTAGATGTCAGGGAATCCTACAAACAAAATTACAATGGCAATGATGAGCCACATGTGATTGGCCTCCCAGATCGGTCCGATGGCCTGGTATAGCGTCGTCCGGGTACGCTGACGATTCCTTTTGGAGGTAAACATCTCGATGATACCGGCGCCAAAATCCGCCCCGCCAAACAGAACGTAAAGCACAATTGAAGTCCACAGAAAAATGATGACGACCTGATCCATTACGTTTTGATGTTTGCTTCGGCGGATGCGTACAACTTCGGAACAGCTTGTATTTGTCGTTTCAGCAGAAAGAGCACGATGATCGTGAGCAACACATACACGGCAGTGAAGATGTAGAATGAGTATCTTATCCCCGGCATAGGCGTGACCGCATCCTCTGTTCGCATGATTTCCCAGATGATCCACGGCTGCCGCCCAACTTCGGTGACTGTCCACCCTGCTTCAACGGCGATAAAACCCAGAGGTGTCGCGAGCGCAAACAACATCAGAAACCATCGCTTATCGAGCAGGGTCTTCCATCGGAAAGCGAAAAAGAACAGGAATGACAAAATCATGAGTAACACCCCAATTCCAACCATTACCTGAAAGGCCAGGTGCGTTATTAATACAGGTGGGTGATTTTCCTTTGGTACTGTATCGAGTCCCTTGACTTCATCGTGGAAGTTTCCGTGAATGAGAAAACTTAGCATACCTGGTAACTCAATCGCATAATCCACGCGCTGATTTTTTTCGTCGGGAATACCTCCAATGAGGAGCGGAGCGGATGTTTCGCTCTTAAATAACGCCTCCATGGCTGCGAGTTTTGCCGGCTGACGTTGGGCAACGTCTTTCGCGGACAAGTCGCCACTTATTGGTTGAAGAATCGCAGCAACGGATCCGAAGATCATGGCAATCAGGAAGGCGTGGCGGTGAAAAATCAGATTCTTTTTTCTTAACATCATTAGCGCATGTACGCCGGCTACGGCAAATGCTGTGGCGACAAACGCTGCCAGGGTCATGTGCAACGCCTGATAGAGCCAGGCGTCGTTGAACATCGCGGCGATAGGATCAATATTGAAGTACCTGCCGTTTTCGTAATCAAATCCGGCCGGACTGTTCATCCACGCGTTCGCGGAAACCACAAGTATACCCGACGCAAGTCCGCTGATTCCAACAACCACGCCAGTTACCCAATGAAACCATGGGTTAAATCTGTCCCAACCATAAAGAAAAAAACCCAGTGCGATTGCTTCGATAAAGAATGCCGTTCCTTCAAGACTGAATGGCATCCCGAAAATCGGACCTGCATGTTTCATAAACTCAGGCCATAGCAATCCCAGTTCAAATGAGAGTACTGTTCCGGATACCGCTCCGGTTGCAAAAAAAATCGCGACACCTTTACTCCAGGCTTTCGTAAGATCTTTAAAGACGGGTTGCCTGCGTTTGATCCACAGGAAGTGGGAAACAGCCATGAAGAATGGCATGACCATTCCTATACAGGCATAAACGATGTGGAAACCGAGCGAGAGGGCCATCTGTAACCTCGCCGCCAGTAAATCATCCATAGCAATGACGATTAATGACGGTAAATATAGATGTGAGTGTCAAAAAAAGAATGCGTTTTGTGCTGTTCTTTGCGCTCGTACAGCCCTCGTGTATGAATAATATCTTTTCAAATTTCCGATTATCCGACTATTTCGCGGGTCGTCGATTGCCATATGGCAGAACAACGCTTAGCCTATACCTTTGAATCAAGATTAAAGACAACTATAGACAGTAAATATCCCCGGGGTCCAGGACTTTGGGGATATTTATTTTTAGGGGTTTGGTAAATCTGTCAGGTAGGATCGACGGGCAACGGTATGGGTATCCGCCCGAATCTCAGTAGCTGTATTTCCTGAAGATAGTCTCCAGTTCTTTGTAGAAAAGTTCCTGGTTTGTCGTAGTCAGTCCCGCGGAATTGGTCTCCTGCATGTGTTTGATCAGCGAACTGTAATGAGAAAGGTCAACAGGGGAAGCCTGCAATTCGCGAAGATCACGTTTCAGAAATTCAGCCCTTACCTGGCTCAACTCCTTGGCGTATTGCTCACGGAAATAATTTCGCGCATTTTCTTCAACCAAGAAGTCCTGAATTAACCCGTTTCGCACGTCCCGCACAAGCTCGATTATCCGGTCCATGGACAACCGAGTATCTCGCTGGACTTCATTTTCACCCTGGGCTAGCATTGGTCAGAACCGAATTTGATTGTTGAATTTATACAAAAGTACGAAAGCCGGCGTGTTTTTCTTTCAACTGCGATTCATTTCGTTGAAAAAGCCCCTAAAACTGGTTGGCCGTCATGGCGTTAATGTTTCCCGCGTTTTTATAATCGGAACCTGGAACCATCCTTATCCAAAACGAGCTGGCACCGAAATTTAAAATTTGATCAAGAAACAGCAGTCCTATGCATTACCTCTGGATCAGGGAAGACAAATCAAAAGTTTTTAAATCATTCTTGTCCGGAAACGAAATTGAAGTCGGACTCTATATTTCGCAATCGCAAACCGAGGTTGCACCCGGCAAGGAAATCGAAATCTTTTACGGTGAGGACGCCAGCGATTCTTACCGCGCGGAAGTAAAAAAGCATAAACTGCTGGATTCTGCGGGGCGGTCGGGCAAATCCTACCTTAGCCTGAGTGTGGTAAGGGTTTAACACCATCGTTTAATGCCACACCTTTGCATCGCGCATTTATTCTGAAATCAAATTCACGCTGATTTTTTTGATCAGTCTTGTTAATTCGTCCGTATACACATCCCATGAATTGTTTCGAACTACGTCGACAGTATGTTTGATTTTGATTTAACGATCATCCGAATAAATTGCCGACAAAAATGGATAACATGAGGAGAGTTGCGTTTGATGGATTGTGGCTATGGCAGTTTGCTCACCTGGCTGCCGAAAAGGACATTGGCCATTTTGTCACGGATCGCTCCTCAGCAAAAACAGAAGACGGCTTCACGCTGAGTTTTTCAAGCCATCCCGATCGTGAGTATATCCGGCTGAACCGCTCGCGACTTGCGAACGCCGTAGGTGTGTTGCCACAACGACTCTTTCTGCCGTCGCAGGTCCATGGCGACAGGATCGTGCGCGTAACACCGGATACGACAACAGCGGACCTTATGGAAACCGATGCCCTCGTGACGTCTGAAAAAGGAGTATGTATCGCGGTGATGTCAGCCGACTGCGTGCCGATACTGCTTTACGATCCGATCAAATCGGTTGTTGCCGCAGTTCATTCCGGATGGCGCGGTACCGTGCAAAAGATTCTTGCCAAAACGGTTACTTATCTGAGGGAACACTATAATTCACAACCTCGCGATATTCTGGCAGGCATTGGACCATCGGTTTGTCAGGAATCTTATGAAGTAGGGGGAGAGGTTATTGAACAAGTCGCTGCAAATTTTCGTGAGGCTGACCTCTTGATGATACCGACGTCGAAAGACAAGGCCAAACTGGACCTGTGGGCGGCGAACCGGATTCAACTGCTGGATGCGGGAGTTGCGGAGAACAACATCCGCGTTGCCAACCTGTGCACCGTTATCCATAACGAATGGTTCTTCTCCGCCAGGAAGGGTGATAAAGGCAGGTTCGCCGCCGGCATCGTGCTTCGTTAAACCGCTGAAACAGAACCCCAAATCCTGTCAAAACCTCGCCCTGCCAACGGTTGCCTGCAGATTCGTGCACGACCGGATGGTTTCCCGCGCCTTTGATGCAAGCTGGAATGATTTTTTAGAATGTTGATTTGTTATCCTCCAATCCAGAACCGGCTTGAAGACATTCAACATAAACCTAAATCCCATGAACAAAGATCAAACAAGCGCGGGCGCAGACGTCAAGACCAAATGGACACTTGATCCCGCCCACAGCGAAGTTTCATTCAAAGTGAAACACATGATGATTTCTTCCGTGACCGGATATCTTAAGGAATTTGATGTTGAGGTTGACTCCCAGGGCGAAGAGTTCGAAAATGCCGATGTTAAGTTCGTGGCCAGAATGAAATCGCTGACAACGGGCAATGAGCAACGCGACACACACCTTCGATCGGCTGACTTTTTTGACGTCGACAAAAATGCTGAACTCATCTTTAAGTCGACGCGTTACTCCCGGGACGGTAATGACATTACGCTGGAAGGTGACCTGACGATAAGAGGAGTAACAAAACCAATAGTTCTCGACGTTGAGTTTGGTGGTATTCAAAAGGATCCCTGGGGAAACACGAGGGCTGGATTTACTGTGACGGGAAAGCTTAACCGCAAAGATTTTGGTTTGAACTGGAACACTGCCCTGGAAAGTGGCGGCGTGCTGGTTGGAGACGAGGTGAAGATCCACTGTGATATTGAGCTGATCAAATCTCAGGATTGATACGTTTGCGCGCGCGACAAAAGGATACCCAAGGGTGTCCTTTTTGTTTTCGTGGCTGGAAGTACGCCTTTCATTTCCGAACTTTCGCGGATGAATGATTACGTTAATCTTCGGGTTGTCGATGTCCGCCAGGAAACAACGGATACAAGGTCGCTCATTCTCGAACCCGAAAACGGCGAGGCACTTCACTATAAAGCCGGACAGTTTTTGACACTCATTTTTGACGAACACGGCCGCGAAGAGCGTCGTTCGTATTCCCTGTCTTCGGCGCCTGCTCTGAATGAACCGATGACGTTAACTGTGAAGCGCGTTCCCAATGGTGCCTACTCCCGATATCTTGTCGATCGCGTTACGCCCGGCACGCTGCTGCGATCGATAGGTGTCGCAGGGTTCTTTACGCTGCCATCGACTTTCGAAAACACAAAAGGATTTTTCTTTTTTGCCGCCGGCGGAGGTATCGCACCGGTGCTGCCACTTATTAAAACGATTCTGGTAACGTCAACTTTGCCTCGTGTGGTTCTCGTATACAGTAACTCATCGCCGAAGACAACGATATTTCTCAATGAAATCCAGGCGTTGCTCAATACCTATGGATCGCGGTTCAGTGTGGAGTTACTTTTCAGTAATGCCCAGAACCTGCTCAGGGCGAGGTTGAGCAAGTTCCTCGTCGCAGAATTGGTTAACGTGACCTACGCCGACCTCCCGAAGTCTGAGACGTTGTATTATCTATGTGGCCCTTACCCGTATATGCAGATGATTACAATCGTACTGCTTACTGAAGGGGTTCCGGATGTCAACATCAGAAAGGAGATATTTAATCCGGACAAACCACCGGTCCGTGAACTTCCGCCGGATCAGGATCCGCACGAAGTGACTGTTTACTTTAAAGGCACAAGGAATTCATATGTATCGCAGTACCCGGAGACAATCCTGTCAACGGCCCTGCAGAATGGTATCCGTCTCCCGTACAGTTGCGAGGCAGGTAAATGTGGTACCTGCGCAGCAACTTGTGAGAGTGGTAAGGTGTGGATGTCTTACAATGAAGTATTAACTGCCTCCGACATACGTGATCGCCGCGTTCTTACATGTACTGGTTATCCGGTTGGGGGAGATATTGTGCTTCGGTTCGATTAGTGTTGGTGACTAGAGCGATAATCGCGCGGGGTCCGGTGTGGCCGTTGCTTGCGCTACGTTTAAAGAATAAAAAAAGCCTGGGTGTCCAGGCTTTTTTTATGAGAGCAGGATGACTCCTACTTTACATGCTTGTTTACAACTTTGGCAAGTTCGAACATTGAGATTTGATCTTTGCCACCGAAAACAGGCTTAAGCTTGCCATCAGCGTTGATCATTCTCCTGTTCTTGCTGTCCTGAAGGCCGTTCTTCTTGATGTAGGTCCAGATCTTCTTGATGATCTCGGTCCTTGGAAGAGGCTTCGAGCCAACTACTTCGCCAAGAGTGGCACTAGGAGTCAGCGGCGCCATGAACGCCGCGTTCGGTTTTCGGGCCGACTTTTTCTTGGATTTTTTGGCTTTCTTACCAGCTTTTTTTGCCGACTTCTTTGCCGACTTCTTAGCTGATTTTTTTGCCGACTTCTTAGCGGCCTTCTTAGCTACTTTTCTAGCTGATTTCTTGGCGGCTTTCTTTGCCGGTCTTTTTGCTGCTTTCTTAGCAGACTTTTTCGCTGATTTTGCCATAGCGTTTTTGGTTAGTGTAAAAATTGAAACTCTTTTTGAAAGTCTGAAGGTTCTTTTGGTGAGATCGTTTTCCGGTCAATCTTTCCCTGAGAAACTCTCCTGTTAGGCTTTCACTGACCGAAAATACAGGTGAAGTTTGAATTATCCTAATATTCGACACTTCTGTTTCTAAAATTTCTGTGCCGACTCCATACTTTTTCATAGGGAAAACTACTGTTTCTCATAGGGAAAATGTTGCCGTTGAACATTGTGACGTTCGAATTCGCTCTCTGAAAAATGCATTTTCCCCTATGAAAATCAAATCTTGGTTCGTCTTTTCCCATTCAGGATGTCAATGATTCGAATGCCAAATGTTTGTGATCCAATACGCGGGAAGACGGATAAACACCCTGAAAAAAAATTTTAACAGGATCGTCTTTTCAGAGGGAAAATCAAGCTGTATCCCACCCATCCAACTGGTTTTCCCTATGAAAACGATCTCTCAAGATATCCCAATGGGCGGGCAACTAGTCTCGTTGACGCATTGAAAAACGTTCGAGTTGGAATCCGTAACAATCAGCGAAGGCAAGGTGCTTCGTTGAAACGCTTTCTGTTCGGACGAACTTTTTTCAAGGGATTTCCCGTTAATGACGTATACGACATATCATGAAATACCATAAGCTTCGGGTTTTTGATACTTTAATTGAGGCCAGTTTTGCGAAGGATAAGCTACTCAATGCCGGAGTGCCTTGCTTTCTCGCTAACGAAACCGTAACCACCTTGCTTCCCACGCTGAACTTCATTCATGGCGGTGGGATTCACCTTATGGTGAACCAGGAGGATTTCGTAGAAGCAGAGCGGATATTGATGACCGATGAAAGCGGGAAAGCGCCTGATGTTAGCGAATTGTAGAAGCGGTACGACTCTCTTGTTCTTTCAGTGAAGATCTTTTGATAAGCCAGTTCGCCTGAAACTGTTGGATGGTTGACGGAATGTATGCTTTATGAATATTTCTTCACTTTTCGCGACAAAAGAATGCGGCAGTGCATTGTTCATGTCTTCCCTTCTCGTGAATGTATATACATCACCCGGTATTCTCGGTTGATTCAAAAGTCAGTCCGATTGCATTTTATATCGTCAGACTGTTACAACGCCGCAGCCTATACCCCGTAGCCGTGCCGTTATGAGCAGGAATACGGGAGACGGCAGTTAAGAGTCCGTCGAGTTGATCGACATATTATCCGGGTAAGAAGCTGTAGTCCAATACCGTAATATCAAGTTTCCGATCAGTCATTTTTGTATTGTAATCATGCGTGCTATGGGGAATTGGATTGTGTTGGTTGACGATGATCTTGATATGCATTATATCTACCGGAAGGTCTTTTTCAGACTCGGACTCGGCGACCTGATTCAGCTTTTCGAAAGTGGAGAAGAAGCGCTGAACTTTCTCGCGGACCACTCCTGTGAAGTCAGAATCATCTTTTCAGATGTGAACATGCCTTCAATGGATGGCCTTGAATTCCGTCGCCGGATAGCCCGGATGCCGGAGTGTAAATCGATCCCCTTCATATTTCTTTCAACCAGCGCCCGCGAGCGGGAAGTCGCACAGGCATACGACCTGATGGTGCAGGGCTTTTTCCAGAAAGGACTGACGATAAATGAAATTGAGAAAAGCATCTCCGGCGCGCTTGACTACTGGGGAAAATGCCTGAGACCAGCAGTCTGCCCTCCTGTCGCGATTGCCGGAGCTACATTGTGACATTCCGGTACACCCGTTTATCCGACGAACTTGTCCAACTCACCTTTCAGCAGCTGCGATATGACACGCGTCACTCCGTAGTCTGCATTGCCTGGTGCGCGAAAACGCGACGCGCGTATCACGTCGGGGTGTGCGTTCGCCATGGCAAAGCTGTAATGTGCTTCATTCATCATTTCAAGATCATTGAGGTAGTCGCCAAACACCATCGTTTCGCGCTGCCCAACGCCCAGCATCTCCTGCAGGAAACGCAAGGCACGTCCCTTGTTGGCCAACGGATGCGCCAGATCAAGCCAGATCTTTCCTGAAACTTTTACCTGCAGGATGTCCTGCTTGTCGCGGAAATGCCCGTAACTGTTTGACTCAGCGCCTTCGAAGTCGCATAAAGCGATTTTGAGAAATTCGTCGTCGTCAACTTCGAGCAAGTCGTTTACCATTGCGTAACGGTCATAGTAAAGACTAAGTTTTTCGACGAACGCAGGCGTGTTATTGTCGATATACGCGCGTTTCTTCCCGCAAAGAATAGGATACACGCCGGGAAGTGTGCGCGCCGCACGTATTTGGGCGCGTGCTATTTCCGGATCCATCGCCTGAACAAAAAGTTCACGCCGGCCATCGGTAACAAGGCTTCCATTTTCGGCAATGAACAGCATGTCGTCATTCTTGCCGGGAAATTTCTTCGCGATATTGAAGTATTGTCTGCCACTGGCGGCGGCGAACACAATACCACGACGCCTGAGTTCTGAAAATACCGTATCAAAATCCGGTGGGAGATTGTGCTCATTATCCAGAAGGGAGCCATCCATGTCGGCGGCTATCAAGCGTACGGGGAGATCATTCATGTGCAGTCCCGCAATAAATCGGGTGCGCAAAATTATCAAAACCCATGAAAGTGTATGGCAAACTACGAATCTTTGACGAGGCCGGCATAGCAGATCCGCCGCCGCAGACCGCGGAAGATGTTAGCGGGGTATCAACGGTTCCTTTATGTCATCCGACACCGGACTTCCGGAAACCATTTCAATTGCCCTGAATATAAATTCGTCTTCCGACATTCCCGATTCTGTCACCACTTTTTCCAGCGCCATAACGGTAGTTGGGAATATTGACGTGATATCGATCTTCCATGCACCGTCTTCCTTATTGAAACTAAAGTACATCGGCGTGGGCGTTCCGTTAGCCACTGCCTGGCCTCGCGCCGTGGTTCCATCCACAGAAACTTCACCGATAGAGACAGTTTTCACAGAGTTTTTTCCAATCATGCCGTTGTCTATCGCATAGACAAGGAAATCACGGCCCGACATCTTTTTCAGCAGTTCAACGGCGACGCGGTGACGCGTCGTGTACACGTTCAGGCGATCAATCATGGATTTTTCGTCCAGTTCATCACCTGTAGCATGTAGCGCCAGATCAAGGATTTGCTCATAGTACACGACGGTAGTTTTGTCCAGGTAACCGGCGGCCTCCTTGCCCTTTCCGGCGAGGATCTCTTTCTTGTAGTTTTCGAATGCTTCCTTCACAGCCGCGCCCTCTTTATTCTGGCTGCCGATCAACAGAAACAACGTGGGAATTAAAAACAGTGCTTTCATAAAAGTATTTGTGCGGGTACGTTACCTGAACTTTGTAAATAGGACGGTCAAGGAGGTAATATAGTTTTGTTGCTTATCCTTAACGACCCCTATACCTTAAGGGACCTCCAGTTCAGATTCGGCATACGACTTCTCAACAATCTTGCCATCAAATAAGTCAAAACTGATGAACTTTTTGCTTTTTGGATCCTTTACGGAGATGTGGCGGACTGAAGTGTCGATGGCAGAAATATTCTTTATCGTATCGCCATTTTTAAGGAAATAAGTCTCTACAAGCAACGTATCGTTGAAATAGGTGGCTAAACGAAACACTTCCCCGGATTCATAGAAGCTTTTGGATTCAGGATGTTTTTTCCCGTCGATGAGAAGTGTTTCAGCAGCAAGGGCCCCGCTCTGAAAGTATTCATGTCGGTTGACACGTCCCTCATCAATCACGTAATTCCTGACAATAAACGACGGTTTGTCGGCGTTAGCGTCCTTTCTCACGCGAAAATCGAACGTGGCAAAAATCCAAACCAGTCCACCGAGTATGAAGATGGCCGCCGTTACGGCGGAGATCCTGGCGTTTAGTGTATGAGTAGTTGAGCGACGAACATTTTGCCGAACCCTCATCCGGACTTCTTCCGGATCAGCATGCCCGACGTTAGCACTTGCTTTTTGCGCTTCCTCTTTGTATCGATCGCGCAACGATTTTTTTTTCTTCTTCCCCAGCATTTCACGATTCTGTCGAATCGTGTCGTTCATGTGTTTGAGTGATCCAAAACCAATTCCCATAATGTACAACCTCCTATTTCCAAGATACAAAATATTGGCCTGTCGGAGAATCAATCACGCTTCGATCTTGCGTATGATGGTACTTCTGTCTTTCTGTGTTCGCGCATACGACAGCGCTTTCTCAAGAAACGTTCGGGATTTGTTTTTATCTGTATTTCGATATAATTCGCCGAGCAACGTATAATGGTAGGGATTTTCTTCCAGATGCAAAGCTTCGGCTGCTGTGATTGCCGCTGCTTCACCTTTGACTTTCGCAAGCGCGTAAATGCGGTTCAATGCTGCAACCGGTGAATACGCTATCTCCAAAAGGGTATCGTACAGATTGAGAATGTTTTCCCATTTCTCCGGAGTATTGTCCTTTCGCGTATGCCAGTACGCAATAGTCGCTTCAAGATGGTAACGCGTGAGCCGTGAGCCTGTCGCCGATTTTGCGAGAAGTTCCGCTCCTTTGGCGATTAATTCCCTGTTCCAAAGTGATTCATCCTGATCGTCATACAACACAACATCGCCATTGCCATTGATCCGTGCAGCAAAACGCGAGGTATGGAAACTCATCAATGCAAGCAGTGCATAGACCTCCGGCTTTGCGGTGTTTGCGTTTTTTGTCAGCAGGTATGTCAGACGCATGGCATCTTCACACAGATCTTCGCGAATGATGGTGTCATCGCTCTCGGAGTAGTAGCCTTCACTGAACAGCAAATAAAGCGTAGCCAGAACGCTGTCAAGACGGGCGGGAAGTTCATGCGCGTCAGGGAAATCAAGAGAGATATTTTCATTTCTCAATTTTTCACGCGCGCGAAACAGACGTTTATTCACCGTCTCCCTGCTGATAAGGAAAGCGTTCGCTATCTCGTCGATGCCAAAACCGCAAAGCAGCCGCAACGCCAAACCCGTTTGCGCTTCCGGCGGCAGCGTTGGATGGCAAATGGCAAACATCATTTGAAGCTGGTTGTCGTTTATTTCGGCATCAACCTGATTTATATCCGGCCACAACATTTCATCCGCGGTCTGCAACAATTGTTCGGAGACCTTCTCCCGAAAGATGGTTTCTCTGCTCAGGTAGTTCCTCGCCTTGTTTTTTGCCACGGCATATAGCCATGCCGGTGGATTTTCCGGAATACCCTTGTACGGCCACGTGTATAGGGCGGTCGCGAACGTGTCGCTGGCGATGTCTTCGGCGAGCGCGACGTTTTCCATCCCGATACGCCGGCAGAGCACAGCAACGATCTTGCTGTACTCTGTCCGGAATAAATGTGGGATAAGAACTTGAGAATCCATCACCTGAAAATCAGTGCAAGCCGTCACCACGTGCGATAACACGTACCTCCACCGTGTTTCCCTCTCCCAGAAGCACAGGGCTGCCCTTTGCAAATTCAACTGCTTCGTCCGCAGACTCTGCCTTGACGATGATGTATCCGCCAATGGTTTCTTTAATGTCCCCGAAAGGGCCGTTTGTAACGACGCCGCCATGGCCAACGACGCGTGCATCCTCAAATGGCAGACCTTCGCCACCGACGAATTTGTTTTTGGCTTTGATGGAATCAATCCAATCCATGGTTAGCTTCATCCAGATTTCCATTTGTTCCGGTGATGCTACTTTCTGACCGTCTTCGTGACGGAAAATCAACATGTACTCCTTCATAAGTGAATTTTTTTATCGTTTGATATGATGACAATCGGAGTCGGAGAAACTGGACATTGGATTCAGATTTTTTTTAGAAAAATATAAGCCACAGTATAAAAGACGCCGGTACGACGAATAGTGCGCTCATCGGAATGGCGAGAAACATGGAGCGGATGTGAAACCTGGTATCGCGCCAACCTTTTGCGTTTTCCGTGCCGGCAATTGGCGGATGTGTCGGATCGATCAGCAACATTGCACCCAAATCGATGACCGCAAAATCCCAAACGTGCACCACCGCCCAAATGCAATAAATATGGATCAGAATTCCGGTGAAAGAAGTAATCGTCTGGTCGAAGATCAGGTAAATGCATGATAAAACCGAGAGACCGGGAAGTATGAGCAAATAAACCGGCAACAACACCCATCGCGTGATGAGCGCTTCACGCCGGGTTTTTGGTTCAGCACGACCTGCAATGTCTTCAGGCAGACTGTGAAGCCATAGCCGTGGCATTCGTGTAAAACTGATGATCACAAATACAGTAAAGGGGATGCAAATCAAAAGACCGTGCAGCAGACTTTTTGTTAGCGGTGCCATATGGTACACGTCAAGTTAACCAAATTGGGAGCGACTGAAAAGACGTAACACGCGCACAGTCAGCGGAAGAACAATTCAGCTTTGATTGCTCAACTTGTCAAGGCAAACCTGAAGGCTGTCGTGCCAGTGCGGCGGAATAATTCCGAAAGTGTCTGTAATCTTGCGTTTGCTTAGCAGACTGAATTTCGGACGTGCGGCTTTCGTCTTGTATTCAGATGTCCGGATAGGTTTCAACTTGCAGGAAAGGCCGTAATAACGGATGATGAAGTGAGCGAAGTCGTACCACGAAATCACACCTTCATTTGTATAATGATAAATTCCCGGAACGTCAGTCTTTCCTGAAAAGACAGCCTCAAGCAATGTCATGATCGCTACAGCGAGGTCATGGGCATAAGTTGGTGTTCCGATCTGGTCGGCCACAACGGTTAATTCTTCCCGCTGTCGCGCGAGGTTTGCGATCGTCTTCACGAAATTCTTGCCGTAAACAGAATATACCCAGGCTGTGCGTATGATATATGCGTCAGGGAGTATGGTGGTTACGTACGCTTCACCTTTTAGCTTTGAGTCCCCATATACGGAGACCGGGTTTGGTCGTTCCGTTTCATCAATAGGCTGATTTGATTCACCGTCGAAGACATAATCGGTTGATATGTGAACCATACGTATCTGTTTCTCGCGGCAAAGTTCGGCAAGTGTTCTTGCAGCCTCAGCATTCACAAGGTATGCGAGTTCGCGCTGGTCTTCGGCGAGATCAACTGCTGTATATGCAGCACAATTAATTACGACGTCTACCGGATGGGTTTCGAAATAAACGGTGACAGCATCGCGCTTCGTCAGGTCGAGTTCGTCGACGTCTACATAGAGGAAGTTAAAGCCCGGCCATGAGGAACTAATGTCCCTGAGTTCGCTTCCAAGTTGACCGCGACTTCCCGTTACGAGCACATTGACGTGTTTTTTCATCCACCGAAGGAATTAGTTGATGCGCAAAATAATCAAAACCAGATGATCGTCCAGAACGGGACACTGACATTACCGGAAATGATGCTGTTTTTTTTCCACAGTGATGGAGATTTTTCCCGCGGTCGGCGGCTTTTTTGGCGAAGGCAGCGACGGTACGGTTTTTTACGGTTTACGGAGTCAACACTGTTCTTTTTATTCTTACCCAACAAAGCACCCTTTTTATGAATCAGATGATCAACCTGAACCACCGCCTTGCATCACTTGACCGTGAAATCAAGGTTGGAATCGTTGGAATCGGCTCAATCGGCAAGGGTTTGGTTTTCCAATCGCACCATACAAGAGGAATTCAGCCTGTCGCCATTGCCGACATTCATATAAAAAAAGCCGTCGATTGTGCAGAATGGCTAAAACTTGACTATGAGGTTGTAGACTCCGTCGCGGAGCTCAATCGTGTTATCGGTAAAGGGAAAGTGGCGGTTACCGATAATGGCGAGTTGATCGCGTCAACTGAATCGATTGACGTTCTGATCGAATCCTCCAATGCGGTTTATCAGGGTGCCATTCATGCGATCAAGGCAATCCGGAGCCATCAGCATGTCGTCATGATGAACTACGAAGCCGAAATGATGTATGGACCATACCTTCTTGATCTCGCGCGCCAGGAGGGGGTCGTGTACACTTGCGCCGATGGAGATCAACCCACGGTCATAAAAAAACTGATTGATGATATCACATTGTGGGGATTTGACCTGGTAATGGCCGGAAATATCAAGGGATTCCACGATCGATATACTAACCCGACAAAAATCGCCCCCGAAGCTGACAAGCGACTACTCGATCATAAAATGTGTTCATCGTACACCGATGGGACAAAACTTTGCGTTGAAATGGCTGTGCTTGCCAATGGTATTAACGGAATGACTGCAATTCCCGGAATGTACGGCCACCGGATACCACATATTCAAGACATCTTTAAATACTACGATTTCGAAAAGCTTTGGAATGGAAAGAATCCGTTGGTTGACTACGTCGTCGGCGCTTACCCCAAAGGTGGTGTATTCGTGATTGGTCACACCCACGAAAAATTTCAGCAATGGACAATGGAATGGTTTCCGCCTGAAATGGGTCCGGGGCCTTTTTACGTGTTCTATCGTCCGTTCCATCTGGGTCACATCGAAGCGATGGAATGTGTTGCACAGGCATTCTTGTTTGGAACGGCACGCCTTCAGCCAGCCTACGGTATGAGGACCAATGTATTCACGTATGCCAAAAAGGATCTCAAGGCTGGAGAAGTGCTCGATGGTATGGGTGGATATAATTCGTACGGGTTTATTGAAAACCTTGCTGATCAACAAACACCCGGGCTTCCGATTCTCCTCAATGATAATCTCAAACTAAAGCGCGACGTCCGAATGGATGAATGCATTACCCTGAATGATGTCGACTTTGATCCGTCTGATCCGGCGTTCCGTCTGTATTTTGAAGCACTTAGGTTTGGTCGCCCGGTGGATGATGTGGACGAACCTGATTTGGCCTTCAAAAGGCCGGAAACAGACAAGTCACGTGTAAAGGAAACAATGTAGGTTCTTGCCTTACCTGCAACGGCCCTGCCATTGGTGGGGCTTTTTTTTTATTGAGCAGCAAAAAAAGAAGAGAGTATTGTTAAAGCAACTCTTCGCCGCATTCGTGGAAATCGTCCCGGACGAGCCGGTCGGTAGCTTTCGCTATCCCCAAAGGGAAAATCCAGATTACGTCGAATTTTCGAACTGCTTCTACAATACTCTCGAAATCTTCGTCAACATCGTTCGCGCGTGATGCGAAAGATGCTGTTATTTGTTTTCCTGGTTGCGTTCTTCAGTCGATTCGGTTTGTTCTTTCGACTGATCACCTTCTGAGGGTGATTCGCTTTCGCGTGAATTTCTGCTTCCTTCATTCTTGTCGCGCATATCGGGTTGATTGCGTGAACCTGCTGCGGTGCCGAAATTTCCGCCGGCGTTTTCGCCGATCTGATCTTCCTGAGGATTATCCTTTGCCTTTCCCTGCGTGTTCGGTTTTCCTTCACCTGTTGGCTGGGATTGTTGTCCGCGTGATTCACGATCGCCGCGTTCCGGGTTATTCTTTTCGTTCTTCATATGCATTATGTTTTTCTTTCTAACAGAAATTTAAATACCTGCAACGATTGCGCTATCCGAGGAATGCGGTTCCCGAATTTCCGGGCAGGCGGGTTACTCGTCGATGGTTGTCGTTGGAAAAGCTTCCCCACTTTCTGATGTGTCGGATGGCGCAAAACTCCGATAATCTTAATCAAAACCCCGATTTTCAGCGATTGCGCAACGGTTCAAAAAAAATAATTGCGGTCATTTAAACCTTTTGCTGCGGTCGACATCAAACCGCCAAATCGTCAGAAAACCTATATGAAAACAACTAAAATCCTTGTAAGCATATTCGTGCTTGCTTTAACATTCACCCTCTACAGCTGCCGCGAGGAGGAAAACCTTCAACCTGTGTCAGAACAGGAAGAACTCGAAATAGCTGATGAAAGCACTTCGCATGATGCACTCGTTGATTTTGAGATGCAGATATTCGAAGAGCTTATAGCCGAAGATGAAGGCGGAAGAATTGCGACTGGTTGTGTGACCATCACCCGCGACGCTGATGCAAAAACGATTACACTCGACTTTGGTGAAGGTTGCGTCGGACCTTATGGTCGCGAGCGTTCAGGTAAAGTTATCATTACTTATGGTGGTGAGTTCGGCGACCATCTCGCCAACAGAGTAATCTCATTCCATAACTACTTCGTCAACAATAAACAAATCACCGGTACTATTGAAGTGCGCGATTTCAACCTTGATGAAGATGGTAACCGCACGCATACACGTCGTCATGTAGACCTCAGGGTGCTGTTCCCTGATGGAAATCATTTCACTTCAAACGGTACTATCACGCTCACGTGGATCGCCGGATTCGGCGATGGCGATCCTGCCAACAATGTGTTTAAGATTATGGGTTCACAGGAAGGTGTGTCAACCCGCGGAAGACATGTGACACGAACAATCACCGAACCTGTAGTTATCGACTTCAGTTGTATCGCCAGCGGAGGTTTTGGAACCGTTGCCGGAAAGATCGAGATATACATCAAGGGTGTGCACCGCGAACAAACCAGGATAATAGACTACGGCGATGGCACGTGTGACGGCACAATCACAATAACGGTAAACGGAAAAATCCTGGCCGTTACGCTTTCGTGATCGATTAAAAGTGGATATAAAAAGTGTATGCTTCTTTTTCGGAGGCATACGCTTCCTTATCTTGAATAACGTGCAGGAGACCGAATCACTTGCCGCCTTGCTTAAGGACGTTCAAACACGTCGCGAAGCCTTCCCTGACCTGGTTAAACGATACCAAAGGCCGGTGTATGGTGTCGTTCGTAAAATGGTGATCAGCCATGACGATGCCGATGATATTGTTCAGGACGTTTTTGTCAAAGTTTGGCATAACATCGACAAGTTTAAAGGGGAATCGTCGCTTTTCACGTGGATATATCGGATTGCTACCAATGAATGCCTTCAGTTTCTGAGGAAGAAGCGGAACCGGCAATGGCTTGGAGGCGACGTTTCGGAGGAACTTGCCGAAAAACTCGTAAGCGATAACTTTATTGATGGCGACGAGGTGCAAATGAAATTGCAGAAAGCTATCCTTACACTGCCCGACAAGCAGCGACTGGTGTTTAATCTTCGTTACTTCGAAGAATTAAGTTACGAGGAAATCGCCGCGATCACGGATACGAGTGTTGGAAGCCTGAAGGCCAGCCTCCATCACGCCACCCGGAAAATTGAAGAATTTTTGCAGGAGTAATTAAACCTGGCGCGGAATGGCGCATCCAAGATAAAGATGAAAGAAAAGAAGCCGATAAAACTCACAGATATTCCCAGAAAGGACGTGTTCAACGTTCCGGAAGGCTATTTTGAAGGCTTGCAGGATCGGATTAGTGAACGAATTGCAAGGCCGCAAGGGAAACAGGTATTCCTTGAACGGCCTTTGGTGAGGAGATTATCACTCGCCGTGGCAGCTGCTGTAGCACTGTTGATCGTTGCCATTCCTTTTTTGAATAACAGAAACGAATTAACAGCCGAACAACTTATAAGTCAGCTTTCGCCGGAAGATTGCCTCTATTATCTTGAGCACTCTGATATCGAAACGGCAGACATACTTGCCCTTATTGAAACGGAAGATCTCTTTGACGAGCAGGAGCAACTGCTTCCACCGGCGGAAATGAGCGACGATGAACTTGACCTCCTTTTTGAACGATATGGTGTAACTGAAGATGAGAAACTACAAACCTTATAGCATGAAGTACGCTTTC
This sequence comes from Bacteroidota bacterium, assembly GCA_023428695.1. Classification (GTDB taxonomy): domain Bacteria; phylum Bacteroidota; class Bacteroidia; order Cytophagales; family Cyclobacteriaceae; genus Ohtaekwangia. The sequence goes on along the minus strand of JAEYWY010000017.1, from coordinate 59,721 downwards.
ATATTCCTGCTGGCGCTGATTCCGCTGATGGGCCGCGCGCAGGATCCCGAAGCTCTGGAAAAAATTGAAAGTGCCAGGATCGCTCTTATTACGGAACGGCTGAAACTCACACCCGGCCAGGCAGAGAAATTCTGGCCGTTGTATCGTGAGTACATGGACAAGCGCGAAGAACTCCGTCGCGAATTTACCGATGCGCGCAGAAATTTGGGTGGCGAACGTATGACAGAGGAAGAGAGCAAGAAGCTGCTTGAAAAAGGTCTGGAACTGAAGGAACGTCAACTTGCGCTGGAAAAAAATTATACAGAACGATTGAATACAGTAATAACAACGCAGCAGATACTGCAATTGCGAAGAGCGGAAGACGACTTCAGGCAATTGCTACTGCAGCGCATTGAGCGACGACGTGAACAGCGCGACCGGTTGCAGCGTCGTGAAGAACTACGAAACAATAACTAACCGGAATCCTTCATGCGTTTTTGCACGAGCCGGTTAATCGTATTTGTTTCCTTTGTTGCCCTGACTCCCTCGGCGTTTGGTCAGAATAGCCGGAGCGAGTTGGATAGCCTTTATCAGGAGCTCGACTCGCTGTTCGCGAACGAGTCGATCCCGGACGATTTGTTTCGTCTCGCCGACAGCCTGCTTGCACTGGAAAACGCACGCATTTCCGTTCTTAGCGTGCGCGGCGGCTATGTGAGTGAAGTGCTTTCGGCAGGTCGCGCGTTTGGGGTTAGTCAATATGGTTTTAATCCTTCGCTTACGTATTATCATCACAGCGGATTTTACGGCGGCGTTACCGGTTACTGGAGTAATGAGTATACGCCTGGTTACTATCTCACTGATATAAGCGCGGGCTACATGCGCACGTCCAGGAACAATAAGTGGAATATGTTCGTTGATCACTCTTTTTACATTTTCAACGACACGATCGATGATCATCCATTTCGAAACAGCGCTCAGGCAGCGTTGAGTCATCGGTTTTCATTTGCCGATGCAAGTGTTGACTATAGTTTTTTGTACGGAAGCAGCAACGCCCACAGGATCACGACCACGGCAAATCTGCGCCTGCGAAAAAGCTTTAAAGGATGGATTGAATCGATAACCATTATGCCGGGCATTGCCGGACAATGGGGCAATGCCGATGTACTTTATCTCAGGCAACCCCGCAATGCACTCACCGATTTGCATCGGATTATCCGAACCAATGATTATCCGCGGTTAAACCTCCGTGAATACCTCCGACTTTATAATATGCTTGAAAGCGGGCGCGAGCAGGCTGCCGCGCTTTTCTTGTTTAACAGAGAATACACCCCCGAACAGATAGGGCAACTGATCGATCAATACTATGACGGGCAGATAGAATCCGATAATTCGTTCGGTTTTATGAACCTGTATTTTTCGTTGCCGGTAATTATCCGCATGGGGAGCGTTAGTTTACTGCTAAACTACACCTACAACCTTCCGCATGCGCTCCCAGGCGAAGATTACGCGTATGACCCATCGGGTTACTTCAGCGCATCGTTGACGTGGTCGTTATCATGGCTAAAAAAATAAACTTGTGATTAAACCTTCGTGGCTCTCATACATCTAAACGAAAAACGAATCAAAAACAGCATGAAAATCATCTTATCACTCGCAATGTTCGTGATGCTCGCTGGCGCAGCCATTGCGCAATCACAAAATCCGCGTGCTAATCAACTGGAACGCCGTGAACAGCGCATTGAGCGCCGCCAGGACCGTGTCGAAAAAAGGAATCCCAATGGCTATGGCAGACGCGACGACCGCCTGGACAGACGCGGCAACCGGGTCGACCGAAGACAAGCTCGCACAGACAGACGAATTACCCGAAGAAAGGCAGTTCGGGAAGGGCTTTAATCGACAGAAAAAGCAAGGTGCCAGCCGCCTTGCTTTTTCTTACAACCAATTTAATTTTGACCGTGTCAAACAGAATGTTGTGCCAAACCTCTGAACCATGGTCAGAATCATTACTACTTTCGCCGTCCTTGCCGGTTTCTATGTTCCTCATCTTGTTAGCGCACAAAGTTTGAGTGCCGTTAGCCTCGAGACAGGTGTACACGCCTTCATGGCTGAGCCCGCCGATGTAAAAAATATCCGAGGAAATCTGGGGTATTCATTTGGTGATGAACGAAATGCTCACATTGGTTCAGTGCTGACATCAACATATGGCGGCGTATCAATCGAAGTTTCCTCCGATAATGACAGGTTCGTCTATTCTTCCGGCGTACGATATTCCCGCATGACAGGAACCCTGTCGATGAAGGATCTCATCCTTTTCAATACACCCTATTTCTTTTTTCGCTTCCGCGAATCCGGTTTAATCACAGAGTACGTGTCTTTGCGAAAAATTGCGCAAAAGACAGACTTTATCGGAATTCCCGTGGAGGTTCGCTGGTTCCCGTTCGACGGAAAACGCGTCAGGTTTTTCATTAAAGGCGCCGCAGAGATCAATTACAAGGTAGCAACAGGGGCAGACATCGAGTTTTATGAACCCGCCATGGCAGCATACGAGAAACAGGTTGTGGCACAACTGCCGGAGGCTGCCGACATCCATGGTGTGCTCTCGCTTTCAGGCGGCGTTCGTTTTGGTAAACCAGGCTCAGTCTTATTTGCATTTGAATTCGCCGGCCCATCAGCTTTCCTTTCGCCTGGCAGCGGGGGAATTGTCCGTCCCTCTGTCGGCACAGGAGGCCTTTTTAGTATTATCATTCCAGTTAAACGTTAGTGTATGAAACGAAACCTTCTTTTAGCTGTGACCTTCATCAGTGTACTGGCAGGCTGTTCGCGCGAAACCGAATTGCAGCGTACGATCTTCATCGAAGATCCCGATTCGCCAGGGCTTCCGCAGTACTCCGAATGGGGATATAATACGTTTGGTGCTTACTACGACAGAATACCTTTTGTGTCAACCGATGATTATGTTCCAGCGCGTTTTATCGTCGATGAACAATCGACGACCTTTCAGCTTGATGGGGTTAAGAAACAAAGTCCGTTTGGCGCCGTCGGTGAACACTATATACTTTCGTTTACGTTGCCTGACATCGATCCGGAAGAGTATGATGACCTTCTTGCACTTCACGGTGTGACATACAACCTTAAGGAAATTGATGTTTTCCTATCGAAAGATGGAATGCAGGAACCTATGACGGTGAGCAATGGTGTGCTGAAGTTTCAACGCGCCCAGCACCTGTGGGTTGATGGAAAGCCCGCATTGGTAATACTTTCGGGATATTTCGAAATTCAGGGTTTTGTCGGTGGTAATCCTGTGAGTATCCAGGAAGGTCGCTTTGACCTGGGTATTATGCCAGGTAACGTTTTTTTGATGTGATGTGATTTAAGATTCCTTCAGGAAACTTTTCCAGTCTTTCGTGACTCAGGCACGGCGCTAAATAAACAGTGGCCGCGCACCCCGGTCAACATGCGTGACCGGGGACTTGGCCGGATATCACACCTGACTTAGAATCTGTAGACCAGACTAAGGAGCGCGGAAGACGATGATAGATCAAAACTAAATCGTGTGGTTTCGTTTTTGCTTTCGGAGTCGCCAATCCGGCTGGTATTTTCTGTCTTTCTCATGCTTAGAGAAGGTAAGATTTCCGCCCCGATGAGAAATCGTTCTGCGATTGCGTAATTGAGACCGAGCACAGCTTCTGCCGATGGTCCCCATGATATTAATTTTTGAATGGAGGTTGAGGCGAATGGAATTGATTCGTTTCTGGTCTTTTGTCTGCTATAGTAAAACGCGAAGTCAAATCCATAGCGGAATTGCAATTTGTCGGCAAGGTTTTTTCGAAACTCCCGACCGGCACTGATGTGTGCGCCGAAAGTGTTCTCGATTTGCTCATAGTCCATCGTTTGGTGGTCGCGCCGGTCCGCGCTGACTGACATTGCATTGAACCGCCAAAGCGCTTCGGGTTTTCCTGTTCTGTACGTCAGGCCGAAGTTGTTCAATCCTAAAAATGAAAGGCCACCCTCATGAATGCGGTCTTGCGCATCTCCAAGGGTGGCCACCAGTACGAATGCGAGAAGGGAAATGGTTTTATCATGCTCATAACGATTAAGGTTTTAGGCTCAACCAGGAAGCAATAACCATTCCACACGGCCGCTTATCTTTCCCAAAAATGCGGTGGTTCGATACCGAGTGCTCTGAGGTAAACATAACCCTGAGCACGATGGTGAATTTCGTTTTCTATGAAGTACGTGATCGTAGCGAAAATCGTATTTTCATAGATGCCGAAAGCCGCCTCGACTTCACGAAAACGCTCCGGTTTGATCTGAGGCCAGAGTCGGTTAATCTTTTCGGTGGTTTCATCCCATAATGCAAGCAATCCTTCTTTTGTGGTCGGTGCGTTCTTTTGTACGTCGTCGTAGTTGCCCCACTTTGAACTTACAATGCCATCCATACCGGGGATCGCCATGCCCGCCATTTCCAGAACAAGCTGCGCGAAGGGTCGCATTCCTCCCACCGAAAACGTAAAGAGCTTGTCTTCCGGAAACGCTTCAATCGTTCTTCGTGTAAGCCGACGGTTGCCTTGCCAGATTTCGAGCAGTTCATTTGATGTCAGAATTGATTTCTCTGTTACTGATTCCATGATTTTTTCCATAACTCTTTTGTTTTGTTCGTTGATGCTACATAGTTAGCCCGGCCCTGTGACAGCCTTATGTCAAGAGGTCTTTTGCATGCCGAACTTTTTTTTAAAAATTTTCCGGATATGTCGTTTGAACAGATGCAAGAGGGCATCGCAGGATGGACCCATCAGGAGAACTGCGATAATTTGTTGCTATCTTCGGTGAAGCGCCCGCAACAAGTTGCCGGCTTTTGAGACACCATGGAAAGCGGCAGCGTCTGTGTGCGCCACCTGTTTCAGAAAGAACCTAAAACCAAACCCCATGAATACCCCACGCTTTATTCTTGTTGTAACAATGTTATTGTTGTGCGCATGCCAGTCATCGCAAAAGGACACGCCAGCCGATACACGCGCCCAGTCGCTGTCCAACACACTCCCGATGGATGCCCTGCGTGACAAAATAATGGGCGGGTGGGCCGGACAAACCATCGGTGTAACGTTTGGCGGGCCGACTGAATTCAGATTCAACGGTACCTTTATTCAGGACTACCAGCCAATAAAATGGTATGATGGCTACATCAAACACACGATGGAAAACAATCCGGGTCTTTATGACGATATATATATGGACCTGACGTTTGTCGAGGTTTTTGAAAAACATGGATTGGATGCTCCTGTTGAATATTTTGCAAAAGCGTATGCCGGGGCCGACTACATGCTGTGGCACGCAAACCAGGCTGGTCGTTATAACATACTTCATGGAATTTCTGCACCTGCGTCCGGTCACTGGCTGAACAACCCTCATGCTGATTGTATTGACTTTCAGATCGAATCCGATTTCGCCGGATTGATGTCACCCGGAATGCCCAATACCGCAGCCGTTATCAGTGACAGCATTGGTCATATAATGAACTACGGCGATGGTTGGTACGGTGGTGTCTACGTCAGCGCGATGTATGCGCTCGCGTTTGTCTCGAACGATGTGAAGTACGTCGTTAAAGAAGGACTGAAAATGATACCGTCAGAAAGTCGTTTCTACAATGTAATCAGCGACGTCATAGGATGGCATCAACAGTATCCCGACGATTGGAAAAGAACGTGGTTCGAAATTCAGCGCAAATACTCCGAGGACATTGGATGTCCGGATGGCGTGTTCGCTGCATTTAATATCGATGCAACGGTCAATGCAGCGTACGTTGTACTCGGACTGCTTTATGGAGACGGCGACTTCACGAAAACACTTGAGATCAGTACGCGAGCTGGTCAGGATTCTGATTGTAACCCGTCTACGGCGGGGGGAATTCTGGGTACTCTGATCGGATACAAAAACATTCCTGCTGAATGGAAAGCAGGCCTTGCCGAAGCGGAATCCATTCCGTTTAAGTACACGAATGTCAGCCTTAGCGATGTTTACGACATGGGAGTCCGTCATGCAATTGCGAACGTCGAACGCAATGGCGGAAGTATTGACGGCAATACGATCACATTGAAGCTCCAGGAACCTCAACCCGTACGAATGGAGGAAAGTTTTACGGGGCATTATCCGACAGGAAAGATTGACGTTCACAAAGATCTCGAAAACGCATACGAATTTGATTTCGAAGGTATCGGATTCGTGGTGCGTGGTTCAGTTCATACTGAAACAAAGTCTGACTATCGGGCATTGGTCGATCTCTATCTCGATGGTCAGTTGGTAGAGGAAGCAGACCTGCCCGCAGATTTCACAACACGCCGCCACGAACTATTCTGGAAGTACAAATTGTCTGACGGCAAACATAAGGTGAAGATACAGTACAAGAATCCGCAGAAGGGTTCCCGCGTGCTCTTGCACGACATTATTATTTATGATAATCAACCGGGGCGCCCGGTGTAACCTTCATCACCAGTGCCGATGCTACCAGTCGGATTCAGGATTCAGAACAAATTCTGCGCGTGTCGGATAGTAGCGGATTTTTTTCCAGTTTATTGAAAAGATGCGTTTAACGATTTCACCGATGTCGGTGTATACATGGGGTTTATGTACAAAAAGATTTGTTCCCCAACGATAACAAAACTCAATCGACTCCATATCACGTAACGATGTATATACGATAATAGGAAGTGAGTCATACTTTCTGTCGCTGCGTATTTCCCGTATGCAGTCTCTTCCATTCTTGCAGGGAAGAATCAAGTCGAGAAAAAGTAAGTCGGGTAATTTGTTATGGATAAGTCGCATAAGCATATCGCCATTTTCTGCCCGTGAAACGACGATGTTAAGGTCAAGGTCTTTGATCAGGTCGGAGAGTATGTCGAAATCATCGCTATCATCGTCGGCTATCAATACATCCTTGATATCTTCACGTTGCTGCTCAGTCATAAATGGTCGTAGTGGGGAAAGTACATTACCTAAATGTACTGACAGAACAATTATCCTAAAAGATAAAGGTGTAGTATTTACAAATATTCCCCTGCGGTCATTTGATGGCCGTCCGGTATGGCAGGCGTTATTCTTTAAAGGCTCTTAAGATACTCGATGCTCTTCGGGATCTGTTGTGTAACAAGACTGCTCTCGTCTTCGATGAAATAGTGCTGAATTCCTGCTTTTCGTGCCGCTTTCAGAATTGACGGGATATCAAGTTCACCCGTTCCAAGCGGTACGTCATTCTCCTGGGATGTTCCTCCAGTCAGGTCTTTCGGTGTGCCTTTCCTGAGGTCTTTCAAATGCATGAGTTTCCAACGGTTGCCATACTTCTTCAAAAGCGCAGTGGGATCACCGCCACCGAAGTGAACCCACATGATATCCATTTCAAAGGAAACGTAACGCGGGTCGGTTTCATTGATCAGGTAATCCATCAGCGTACCCTTACCGTGTGGCTGGAATTCATAACCATGCACATGATAACAGAACGTAATGCCGTTCTCGCTGAGAACCTTTCCGGCAGCATTAAAATCGGAGACAGCTTTCTTTGCATTCTCTAATGAGAACTTGCCACGCTCATGCGGAATCCACGCCACCATAACGAACTTCGAACCCAACGCCCTGGCTCTGTCAGCAATGGCTTGTGGATTGGCTACAAGTTCTTCGTAACCTGCACCGGTTGACGGGATGGTAAGTCCGCGTTCGGTGCAAAGCCGGCGAAATTCTTCTGGCGACAGCTTTCCCGGACCGCCCTCGATTTCCGTGAAGCCCATCATCTTGATCGTGTCAAGGGTCTTCGCTGCGTCGATGGCCATGCTCTTTCGAAATGAATAAGTCTGAACCCCGAGCGGTGCCGTAAACAAAGGTTTCTGTCCGAAACAAAATACGGGCAGGGAAAAAAGAACGCCGATGATGATGTGTGTTGGCTTCATATGGTTGGGAATGAGCAATGAAGTTACTTGCTGCCGTGGTCTTGAGCAATACCGTTTATGGATACTTCAAAGTATGAAGTAGATAAGCATTGATTATCTTCGGGAATGATACACGTCGTACAATTGATCTATCTTCAGGAAGGTCGTGAAAAAGAATTCCTCGAATTTGAAGACCACGTCCTGCCATTACTCGCGCAGTTTAACGGGGTCCTTGAGCTGAGATTGAGACCATCGCCGTCCGCGTGGGTCGCAGGTACGCGCGAATGCCCATACGAAGTCCACATGGTGTCTTTCCCCGGTGATCAGGAATTAGCCGGCTATGCAAATTCTCCTGAACGACTAAGGTGGCTCAGGCTAAAGGAAAATTCTGTCCGGGTTTCGATACAGGTCAAAGGCCAGTTGGTGTGACGAGAGAACAACGGTTTGGCTAGGCAATCTTGATTGTCTTTCCCGTTCTTGCTGATTCGTAAATGGCTTGTATGATCTTCACATCCTGCCGTCCCATTTCTCCAGGCACTGACGTCTTTCGGTTTTCGCGGATAGCAAGAGCAAACGCATCCATCTGTGCTGCCTGTTGATTGATCGCGGGCAGATTCATCTTTCCCGATGAAGTTGAACCGGCGAGTCCGCGGTACGCATAGGCGGGACGAAGCTCGAACCATGTGTCCGGCGTTTCTGCGCGCAGACAGTCCATACTTTGCGAATAACTGCACTTGCATTCCGCGACGACTCCGTTCGGCATCTCCATCGACCAGGATAAACCTTCTTCGACTTCATCAAACATGGATGGGTCTGTCTTCGGGTGTTCCTGTGCTGTAACAGATAACGGTTCTAATCCGGTTGTATATCGTACCGCCTGAATGCAATAAATGCCCACATCCATCAGCGGGCCTCCGCCGGCAAGCTGATGGTCGAGACGCCAACCTTCAACATGACCAAGTCCGTTTTCAGCGACGATCCTTTTTATGTTGCCGGATTCGTTGCTACGACCAAGTTCCATCATTCGTTGGTTGAACGGTTCAAATTGCAGCCGATACCCTATTGATAGTTGTACTTTGTTTAATTCACATGCATGAATCATCTCATCACACTCTTTTGTCGTGATGGCCATGGGTTTCTCACAGATCACATGTTTACCTGCACGTGCGGCGCGTATTACAAATTCGTGGTGCATTGCATTCGGTAAGACGATATACACAATGTCGATGTCGGGATTTTTTGCGATGTCGTCAAACGTATCATAGACGTAAATATTCTTCATGTCCAACCTGTACCTGGAATGAAGTTCGGCTGCTTTTTCGGACGATCCGGTAACCAAACCGGCAAGCCGACAGTGCTGCGTATGAGCGAATGCCGGGATTATTTCCTCCGTCGCGTATTTGCCGATACCAACGAGAGCGATGCCGGCTCGTGAAGATGTGTCCATAGGGTATTTGTTCTCCCTTAAAATAGTGCAATTCAGCATAACGATTTCACCGGCCAACAAAAAAAAGGTGCCTTTCAGCACCTTTTCGTTCGTCGATAATAAACTATCGCTCAGTTAATGCACCTCTTTACTCTTTGTGCTTTTTGTCCTTAGCGTCCTTCTCTTTCACCTTATTACCCTGAGCGTCAAACTTCACCCACTTTTTCTCTTCACCATTCTGAAGTTCTACTTTGTAAAACGTCTGACCGTCTTTTTCTTTCTTGTAAGCTTCATTTACAGTCCAGCCGGTGTAATCGCCGCTCTGGAGTTGCTGCGAGATAAGGGCAGGCAACTCGGTAGCAGAGATTTTATCCTGATCTGAAAATTCCTGATCCTGATTCATCGTCTGTTCGGCAGACTGATCACGGGTACTTGCCTGATCGTCGGTCTGCTGGGCGCTTACGCCGATTGCACCACCGCACAGAAAGCATATTGCAACTAATAGCTTCTTCATAAAATTTATTTTTGGTTGAACATTTAATTTTCAGAAATAAAAAAATTCCTGAAAGACAGTGTAGTAGCTAACAATTTCATGCCTGCCCGAATCCCGTGCGACACCAGCCGGATTTTTCGGTGTGCGTATATATACGACGTTGTATTGCTTGCGGGCGTGTTTTTGGTGAATTCCACAGTCCACAACCTGACGAGTTGTATCCACGCCCGCCGACGTTTTTTATTCAGATTATCTTACGCGGCTGCTTCGCTTACAATTAGTATCGGGAAAAATTTCCGGAAAGAACGTTACTTGGAATACGATGAAACGCCTTGTCAAAATGCGCTTCGGAGCAGGTCTCTCCATACTATGCCTGATGTTGATGTCTGGTTGCCGGGAACACCTTGTTCTTCATTATTCGAACCGGTTCGAAAGTCACTTTATCTTTTTTGACGCGTTGCCGCAGTGGAACAGAGAATGGAACAGCACAATTGTCGAAAAACTGGAGGCCGGTAGTCTGATTGGTTATAACCAGGAAAATGTTCCGATGTCGCCGGATTCTTTTAAACAGGCGCGGGAACTTACATCATATCCGTTGTTCGAAGAAGGAGTTCCCGAAACACGGCTTGCGGAACCCGATGAACTGGTGGGTGAATGGGAACCGGAACGGGCTGACTTCATAAACCTGATGTTCTATAACAGTGATGTCGGCGCCTATCAGTTTTATGCCGCAGTCTCAATCGACGATCTTGAAAATCTCCTGGATCGCGAACTGTCGTTTTCGGAAGGCTATTCAGAGCTCTATTTCGAAGTTTGATGTCATTTCTTCCCCCAGAAGGGGTCTTTTCTATTCCGGATTTGTCGAGTTTTGACAGGAAAATGCCGATGTTTTTGGACGGGTAATCGACTGCACTCGTTGCGACGATCAAATTGGTGCTTTTATTGAATGAGGAAAGTTGAAACAACAAGTTCAGGTTATGAAAAACATAATGTTAATTACCGCGCTTCTTTGCGGTACAATGCTGGCGGCGCAGCAACCACAAAAGGATACCGAACGCAGACCACAGCGTTCGGACAATTTCCGGGAGACCCTCAAATTAACAGATGATCAATACATGAAGATCACTGAAATTCGTTCGCAGTATCGAAAGCGTATTGACGAACTCCGCAATTCTCCTGACAAGAATTCAAATCGGGAAGCGTTCCAATCTGTACGCGAAAAACGGGATGCTGAAATAGGCGCCGTTCTCACGCAGGAGCAACGTGAAAAATGGAACACGCTTAAGCAGGAACGACGTCAGCGCGGCGCAGCACACAGGAAGGACGGCGCGCGCGACATCAAGTCCAAACTGAACCTCAATGATGAACAGGCTGAGGGTATGAAAAAGGCGCGCAAAGAGTTTCACGAGCAGTCCTTTAAAATCAGGAAGGACACTACCATGTCTCGCGAAGCACGTCAAAAGGAATTCCAACGCTTGAATCAGGACTACAACGAAAAGGTGAAGTCGGCGCTTACAGAGTCACAATACGAGCAATGGCTTGCGGCGAGGAAGGAAATGCGCAAGAATGGGCATAAGATGATGCACAAACGCAGACATCACAAAGGCGGCAATCCTGACAAAGGGGAGAAGCACAACAAAGGGGACAAACCGGGTAAAGACTGGAAACAGAAAAAATAGGTGAGGTAGGTGAAAATTCGAAAGCGCTTTTCAAAGGGCGCTTTCTTCGTTCATAGGGTTGTAATACATTCGTTAAGTGAAATCCGACTTGAAACCGTCGCGGACCGGTCGCCGTTTATGCCCTCAATGTGGCCGTACGCGGCTCGCAGTTCATCCATAACCCCAAAATGCATTAACCTAATCCCATGAAAGTTTTCCCTGCTTCCCGATTCATCATTTTCATTTTCGTCATGCTTCCGCTGTTGACTAAAGGTCAGGCGAAGGTGCGGTATTCGCCCGAAATAGAAGCGCGAATAGCTTTGGTTGAAAAGAGCCTCGGTGAAGAAATCAGGACAAGTGACGATCCGATTTTTCTCTCAGACCGGATGAAGTATTACGGTGTACCTGCTGTTTCAATCGCGGTGATCAAAAACTTTCGCGTGGAATGGGTCAGAACGTATGGCTTTGCAGATAAGGAGGCAAATGTGCCGGCGACTCCTGAGACACTCTTTCAGGCGGCATCCATAAGCAAATCGGTTAATGCGCTTGGTGTATTAATGTTGTTTGGGAGACGTAAACTTGATCTGGATGCGGATATAAACACCTTCCTCAAAACGTGGCGGTTTCCTTATGATTCAGCGAAAGGAAAAAAGACGATTACAATGCGGAATCTCCTGAGCCATACCGCGGGCACTTCCGTTCATGGTTTCCGCGGCTATGCTGCTGGCGAGCCACTCCCAACAATTACACAAATCCTCGACGGCGAAAAGCCCGCCAACAGTGCAGCCATACGATCAATGTTTGACGCGGGTACGCGCGTCCAATACTCGGGTGGCGGCACAACGATTAGTCAGCTGATCACAATGGACCTGACCGGAAAACCTTACGACGTCTACATGGCGGAAAACGTTATGAAACCACTGGGCATGAATTCGAGCTTTTACACGGTACCGGCACCTGCTTCGAAGTTGCCGTTACTTTCTACCGGCTATCGCGACGATGGCAAACCTGTTGATGGTAAATATCATTCATATCCCGAACAAGCTGCAGCGGGGCTTTGGACGAATCCCACTGAACTTGCCAGGTTTATAATAGAGATTCAGCTTGCACTGCATGGAAAGTCAAGGGTAATAACGCAGGCGACCGCGAAGGAGATGATGAAGCCGGTTATGTTGGAGAATGCTCTCGGTGTTTTTGTAATCAGGGAAAAGTATTTCTCTCACAACGGTGCGAATGAGGGTTTCAGGTGTCGGTATGTCGGAAGTCTTACCGGTGGTGATGGTGTTGTTGTAATGGTAAACTCTGACAACGGAGCGATTGTTCAGGAAATCGCCAACAGTGTGGCAACGGTTTACGGATGGGTCGATTATTATAATCCCATTCGTAAGACTGTTGTATCCGTATCGGATGAAATACTAGATTCCTATACCGGTGAATACGAAATCGCGCCAACATTCCGCATTACCATTCGGCGGGAAGGTCACGCCTTGAAAGCGGAGGCAACAAATCAGGGCGAGGCAGATCTTTTTGCGGAAAGCGAGAATCGGTTTTTTCTGAAAGTAGTCAACGCCCAGATTGAATTTCGAAAGGATGAATCCGGGAAAATCTCCAAACTGGTCTTAATTCAGAACGGCAGGGAGATGGAGGGGCGGAGGATTAGTCAGTAAGGAGTAAGTATAGATTCTGGAAACGATTGCGTCGGGCTTCCGGCTTCACCACCCTGCGTGACTAGCCGGCACAATGACTGTTGCTGATCAGCGGTAGCGGAGACAATAAGCGTCTTTGGTCTGGAGTACCGCATGAAGGCTCGTCTCATTCAGCGGTTTCGAAATAAAGTCACAGACACACCGGTACGATCTTGAACGCTCGACATCCTTCATATCGATTGAGGAAGTGAGCATTACTACGGGGCTTTTTTCAAGAACTTCGGGAGGGAATGTGGAGTACTCATCGAGGAAATCCCAGCCGTTTGTCTCGGGCATATTGATATCAAGGAAAATAAATTCCGGAGTTGCTCCGTTGCGCAGCCGTGACAACGCTTCACGCGCGCTCGTATACGCCTCCACCCGGTAATCCGAAAACCGCTCAATAATCTTTTCAGTGATAAAGTTGTTGATTGGTTCATCATCGACAAGCATTATCCTCATTTTTCGCTCCATACTGTTTATGTTGTTGATTGATTGTTTCCGTCGTCAGTTTTATCGTTGTTCCTTCCACCATGCCTCGCTTTCCTCAATCCACGCCTCGTCGTGCAACGCGCCGATTATGCCCGGAATCCTGTCGAAGTCATTGGACTTGTCAAGGAAAAATTCGGCACCGGCCTCCATGCACAGATTTTTATATCGTTTATCTGTAAGATTAGTAAGCATCACAACCTTGACAGGTGGATAAGTCTTTTTGATCAGCGCCAGCAGATCGATTCCGTTACGTGGTTTGTCGGACGCAAGATGAATGTCAAGAATTACGATATGCGGACGTTGCACCTCAATGAGTGATAAGGCTTCCGCAATCGTTCCCGCACTGCCCTTAACCTCAACTTCCGAGAGCTCATCCAGTAATGAACCAAGACGTTGGGACACGATCCTGGAGTCGTCTACCATGATCACTCTCAACCGCGATTTGTATTCGACCTTTATCATCTTCGTATGAATTGATACGGCAAAGTTCGCCTGATGGTCGTCGGAATCGTATAGGAAGATTAATGAATGGCGCGTAGTAGTTTTTACTACAGCGGCTTTAGACGAGATGGTTTTCTATTGCGTAACGCGTGAGTTCTGCGTTGTTATTCAGCTTAAGCTTGTCGAGCAAACGTGTGCGGTAGGTGCTGATGGTGTTAACGCTCAATGAAATCTCCTCGGCAATTTCTGAAACAGTTTTTCCCAATGCGATTTGTTGCAATACCTGCATTTCCCGGTCTGATAAAATTTCGTGCGAAGGCAACTCTCCACGATCGCTGATAGCAGCCGCCATTTTTTCAGCGACGGATGGTGTGATATATTTTTTTCCGGATGCGGCTTTTTGCACTGCTGTGAGCAATTCTTCCGTAGCGGCTTCTTTGTTAACGAATCCCGATGCGCCGGCCTTCAAGGCCCGTATCGCGTATTGGTCTTCCGAATGCATGCTAAGCATAAGAACCGGAGTTTTGATGCCCTCGGTCCTCAGTTGTTTTAGTGTTTCCATGCCATTGCGACCTGGCATCGAGATGTCAAGCAGAATCACATCGAAAGCATTGCTATGACACAGATCTATCGCTTCGACACTGTTTGAAGCCTCCATCACGTTCACATCAGCAAATCCTTCACGCAGGAGTTGAACCAGTCCTTTTCTTACGATTGCATGGTCATCGGCGATAAGAATGTTCATAACATCAGGGGAATGCTGGTGTGTAAAGGTGCCTCGAGTGTGACAACTGATCCGGTCGGATCGTTTTTCCGGATAACGACGTCGCCGCCGTACAGCTTGGCACGTTCGCGCATTCCAACTAATCCCAGTCTCTTTTTAAGGCGAACTTCTTCGGGATCAAATCCCTTTCCATTGTCGCGTACCTCGAGTGTTAACACCTGGTCTGATACCCGCAGGTACGACGACACGAGTGTCGCATTGGCGTGCCGCGCAACATTTGTTAGCGCTTCCTGGTAAATACGGAATACGTGCGTGGCGAGTTTTTGATCCAGGGGAAGTTCGGATTGTTCTGAATGAAACGTACTTCGGATGCCGGTGTTCTTTTCAAACTCGGTCGTCTGCCATTCAAGTGCAGCGATCAAACCGAGGTCGTCAAGCACACCGGGTCTCAATTCGGAGGATATCTTGCGAACGGTTCTGATCGTTTCATCGATTAGCCCGACCATCGCGGCGAGTCGCTCCAGCGCGCGGTCATCAACTACGTTCTTCTTTAGCCACGAAGCATCCATTTTCAATGCGGTGAGCTGTTGCCCGAGAACGTCGTGAATTTCGCGCGCCATGTGCGTGCGCTCTTCCTCACGAATATTTTGAAGGTGTGTTGTTAACTTCTGTATTTCTTCGTTGCGTTCAAGGAGCGCACTTTCGGCAGCAATTCGTTCGGAAATATCTATGCCCATTCCGATGATATACTCCTCGTTATCGAACGTTACTTTCATACCATTAAAATGATATGGAATAACCTTGCGCTCGCGCGTTGCGACATTCGCCGTGATTTCTCCTTTTCCGGTGGCAAAAACTTCTTCAATACTTTCGCGTACACGGTTGCGCTCCTCTCTGTAGATAAACAGCAGTGCATCCGCGCGACTGATTTCTTCGGCACTGTAACCAGAGACAACTTCGAAGTTTTTGTTCCAGCGGAGATACTTACCATGTCTGTCGAACAAATAAAAAACGCCTGGCAAGCTGTTGATTATCGAATCGGACATTTGCTTTTCATATTCTGCTATTCGCGCAGCCCGCACTTTCTCTGTGATGTCACGGAAGTAAACAGATATTCCGTCAGGAGAAGGGTATATGTGATTTTCAAACCAGCCGTCGAGAGGTTCGTAGTATGCTTCAAGTGAAACAAAATGCTGCTCGCGCATTGCCTTGTGATATGCCTGATGAAAAGGTGTGTCCTTTGTTTCAGGAAACTCTTCCCAGATATTCTTTCCTATGATCGCTTCGGGATCGCAGTTGAAGATCTCACCGGCCTTTTTGTTGATATAGGTAAAACACCAGTTTTTGTCGAGGGCAACAAACGCGTCACTTACGCGCTCCAGTGTCGTGATCGTATTTTGCTTTTGTCGGATTATCTCCGAAGTCTTGATGCGCACGAGACGATTGAGCTTTTCAGGCTGCCATGCCAGGTTCCATGTGAATATCCCTGCCGTTGCTGAAAGCACGATGCCCAGGAGGGAGAAAAGAATTACACCCGGAAACAGGTCCGTACTTTGTCGCCCGACATAGAGCCGCCATTCACCTTCAGGAACATCAATGGCAACAAAATCTTTGACATCGGTGCCGTCGGGTACGGGGAGAAAGAATTGCGTTTCGCCCGAAATCGGATCCTTTTTTGAAAGCTGATAGATAAATCCTGAGTTCCCGTCAACACCAATTGCTTTTAGCATTGTGGGGAAGCGAATCAATGCAACGGAGAACCCTTGAAATTTGTCATCCCTGAAGACAGGAAGCCTGCCCAGAATCGCGAGACCGCCCTGGCGAAGTTCAAACGGTCCGGCAAAAAACATCTCACGCTTTTCAATTGCTTTCAGCGCTTCAACCTTGCGTATGGAATCGCTGAGGACATTGAAACCGATCACCGTCTCATGACCCGCCAGCGGATACACGTGTGTAATAGTGCCCTGGTTGGTAATTTCAAGAGCGTCGATGTAGGGGTTTGATTGCAGAATAGCTTCCGCGATGGAGTCAAAGTTTTCGTCCACGCCATATTTGGTGATCACGAAGGCCAGCGTTTTAATCGCTGAACGACTGTTTTCAAGTACGCCATTGAATCGTTCCTTAAAACGATTGGCTTCCTCAAGGACCAACTGGTCCTGAGCTTCCTTCAGGAAAAGATAGCGCTGATAGGCCAGTAGTTGTGAAAGCAACGTGGTGGCCACAAAAACGGCTATTCCGGCAAGTATAGGTTTCCAGGTTTTGATTTCAGTAAGATAATGAATCGTTTCTTATCCCGTAAGCTGTGGGAATGCCGATGTAATATTTTTTTTCAAAGCTGTTGTTGCGCGAACACGGGTAGTCTGGTGAAATTTTTCGTTAACTTTATCAACTACCACCTAACCCTCAAATCTTATGGAAGAACTCGGTATCAACATGATGGCGATTCTCGTCGCCGTCGTTGCAAATTTTGTTCTCGGTTATCTCTGGTACACCCCGCTTTTTGGAAAGGTGTGGGCGCGTGAAATGGGATTCGATACTTCCGGCAATCCATCCGCGGCGAGACTCGCGAGCGGTATGACGCTTATGGTCATTGGGAATTTTTTCCTTGCATTTGTGTTTGCGCACAACATCGTAGCATGGAGCTTCGTGCCGGGAACGAGCGAAATGTCAAAATCGGCAAGTATTCTCAACGCCGTGGGTTTTACATGGCTCGGGTTTTTCCTCCCGATGGATCTGAGCAGACTGGCCTGGGAGAATAGATCATTAAAACTTTTTGCAATCAACACTGGCTACCATTTCACACTGCTGCTGGTTGCCGCGGTAATCATCTACTATATGTAAAGATCGGTGTATGCGTTTTTTGCAGAACCTGATAAAAATGGAAAGGGCAGCAAATCGCGCGCTGCCCATTTCCCCCTTCATCCCAACATACACAAGTTTTGTTTACCTCACTGTGGCGGATTGTTTTTGTAACGGAGACAGGCCGAGTGTTTTCGCCTGCTCGTTGTACATTGCCAATGCGAATTCGTCGTCCTTGATGTGATAGCGCGCGCCAACGTACTTCACAATTTTTCCTTCGCTATCCTTGACGGGCATGATCGTCGCATCGACCCAGTAATGCGATCCGTCCTTGCATTTGTTCTTAATAATACCCTGGAATGTATTTCCTTTTTTGATCGTGTCCCAGAAGCGCGCGAACAGTTCACGCGGCATATCAGGATGGCGGAACACGTTGTGCGGTTTTCCGATCAACTCCTCGCGTGAGTAACCTGATACCAAACACAATTTATCGTTGACGAGTGTGATTGTACCAAAAGTATCTGATTCCGAAAGTATCGTCGTCAGCCCGAATACCTGCTCGCGTATTTCGAGGTCATTCTTCATTCTTTGAATGGAATTCATCTGACGCTCAAGCTCTTCCTGAGTAGCCGAAAGTTCTTCCATGTTCTGACGCAATTCTTCTTCCTGCGCGCGCAACGTTTCAGTCATTGTCTGTGCTTCCTGCAGAAGGGTTCTTGCTGTGTGGGACTTGTACGCAACCGTGATGAGGTCGGCAACCGATTTGGCAAAGTCAGCGTCTTCCGCCGTCCAATCCTTCCATTCCTTTTGGTTTTCGCAACAGATGACGCCTCCGATTTTTCCGTCAAGGAAGAATGGCACATCCAGCATTGAGCGGATATCGTACACATCAAGGTAGCCCTTTCGGAATTCGACGAGTGCAGGGTGATCCATGGCATCCGCAGCGATAATCACCTGTTCGGACTTTACGGCCTCGAAATAGTGAGGCAAATCTTTTGCGAACAGCTCGGCACCTGAAACGAATGATTTGTCCTGCGCAAGGAACTGTTTTTCGAGTACAATACTATCGTTGGAATGATTGTAAGCCCAGATCGAGGCACGTGATACACCCAACGCTGATGACAGCTGCACTGTGATTTCTTCGAGAGCTCCATTCAGGTTGCCATTCTGAATATCGCTGCTTTTCACCAGTTCGCGGAGCACGTTTCTATAGTTCTCTACCGCCGACATCCGCAGCTTCTCGGCCGCGTGAATCTTTTCATTCTGGCGACGAAGCTTGGCTTGTTCAGAGACATCTTTTGTGAATACACTTACACCAATGATGTTGTTCTCGGTGTCGCGGATGGGATTGTACGTGATGATATAGTCGTGGCCAAAGTAGTTTTTCTCCACTTCGAAGACTTCACCCGTCAGAGCCTTTCTGTATGGAAAAATGAATGCTTCTTCCTCTCCCTCTGGACTGAGTTTCGAAATGTGAAAACCTGATGTGATTTCGAATCCCTGCGCGCCGAAAGTGTCGCGAATCACCTTGTTGGCCAGCACGATTTTCAAGTCGTTGTCAACAGTGAGGATGCCATCTACCGATGCATTCAGCATGGTAATCATGTAAGCTTCTTTTTCACTGATCTCGCGGAGGGCTGCCTCGGTCTGGTGCTGTGCACGCCTCATTTCTTCCTGCGTCGCCTCGAGCTCCTCCATGTTCTGACGCATCTCTTCTTCAACCGCGCGCATTTGTTCCGACTGGACCTGAGTTTCCTCAAGCAGTTTTTGTGTGCGTGCCATGTTGCGTACGGTGGAAATTGTCGATGCAATGCTTTCAGCAATCGTTTCGACAAAATGGATCTGGTATGGCTTGATCGTTTTGAACGAGGCGAGTTCCACGATACCAAACACATCTTCGTTTATTTTCAACGGCACAATCAAAAGATTCCGCGGAAGCGCCTCGCCAAGTCCGGATGTGATACGCACATAATTTTCCGGTATGTGCGTCATATATAATGTGCTCTTCTCAAGAAAGACCTGGCCAGTCATGCCCTCGCCGGGATTGATACGGTGATGCAGAAATTTTTTCCGGTTATAGGCGTAACATCCAATCATCTCCAGGAATATGTCGTCACGGTTGTCGTCGTTTAACATGAGCAACGCACCCTGGTTGGCATCGAGGTAACGCACAAGATTGCTAATAATTTCGTCAGCGAGTTTGCTGATATCCTGGCCCGAACGGAGAATGTCAACAAACCTTGCAATCCCTTCCGTGACCCAATGACGCTGCTTCTCCTCAATGGCGAATGACTTCAGTTTGTCACGCATGCTTTCAAGCGACGCTCCAAGCATGTCATCAATTGCTTCGCCTTCATGGTGGCCGTATCGAACATCGAAATTTCCTGATTCGATTTCCTTAACGAAATCGGTTGCATTTGAGATAATGGCTTTCTGGCCAGACACTTGTCGCTGCAGTGCGTCGACATGGGCGCGCCTTACAAGGCGGAAAGGGATGGCGGCTGTCATACGTGGTTTCTTTTTTTCGAATATTACAGCGCGGACCGGATTGATGGTACCGGAAATGAGTAGACGGTGGTGCAAATTGAGTGTCTGGATATATTAGCGGCTAATGTTGAGTCCCGTATGATTCGGACCGCACCGTGCAAAATTGCGCACGATATGTCAAAATTCTTAAGGAAGGGCTAATTCCTTACGCCGGGGTAAGGGGCTAGTCTTGAAAATCAGCGGATTTTCGCATACCTTGATTTGGACAACCCCCTAACCATGCTCAAGGCTGTTATTGTTGATGACGAACTAAAAAGCCGCGAAAGCTTGCGCATACTTATTGAGGATTTTTGCGACGGCGTCGAGGTGGTAGCGTTGTGCCAGAATGTCGGCGAAGCAATTGATGCCATTCGGAAAAGCAATCCGGATATTGTATTTCTCGATATCCAGTTGCAGCGTGAAACCGGATTTGATCTCCTTGAAAAGATACCGGATATAACTTTTTCGGTCATTTTCACGACCGCTTATGCAGAGTATGCCATTAAGGCATTCAAGTATTCTGCAATCGATTACTTGTTAAAGCCGATCGATATCGCTGATTTGCAGGCGGCGATAAAAAAGGTTAAGAAAAATGAGACCGGTCATATAGAAGACAGGATTTTCAGCCTGTTTGAAAACCTGCGAAGTGGTAACGCCGATGCATACAAACTCGCCCTGCCAACGTCCGAAGGACTCGTTTTTGTCAAGGTGAGTGACATTCTTTATTGCGAGGCAGCGAGTAATTACACGGAGATTGTGATGGTTTCTGACAAGAAGCATGTCGTTAGCAAGACGCTGAAAGAATACGAAGATTTGCTTGGCGAACGGAACTTTTTCCGAATCCATAACTCATACCTCGTCAACCTGGCACACATCAAGAAATACGTTCGCGGTGAAGGCGGCTACGTTATCATGGACAACGACGTTTCTCTGGACGTCTCAAAACGAAAAAAAGAAGGCTTTCTCGCCAGGGTCGGTGCTCGTGTTGCGTCCTGACAACTGATCAATTCCCGAATACTCATTCGAACCGGCCATTTGCTCGTTCTGGCTGGAAGCGCTATCGCGCACAGCCTATTTTTGCTCCATAATAGCTTCATATATATAAATCTCGAAAGAGAACAAGTCCCGGGTGAATCCGGGACTTTCTTTAAGAAATTCTATGCGACCAGACATTTCCAGGCAACTGATTCTTGCATCTGAAGTACAGCAGCAAATTGGAATGATCTTTCGCGATCACATCATTCTTGATGCAAAATTCCGATTTATTTCGATAAGTCAGAATATTCTGGATGCAATGTCGTATTCGCGTGAAGAGTTGTTGGGCAAGTCGGTCAAACTATTCTCACGAAACAGCAACCTTGAAGACGAACTCGGATTGCATCTGCAGCCCGGATACTTTGCCGACGAGTTGATCGAACTTCACCGCCGCGATGGCGCGGCTTTACTCTTTTCCATCTCCGGATTCTACCTTGGACTTATTTCCGATATCAACGGCTTGATCATTTTGAAACTGGTCAACCAGGATGAAATAACCATAGAGCATGATCGCCTTGCCGACAAGACTCTCGAAATCGACCGGTTTGTCTATGTGGCCGCGCATGCGCTGAGAGGACCGCTGGCAACGATTCGCGGTCTTGCCAATCTTGCCGTAAACCATGCCGATACGGATGAACTGAAGTTTATCGTGAATCACATCAATGATAACGCCAGGAAGCTGGATGAAAAGATCTATAATCTGATTTACTTCTCGGAATCCGATAAGGGGTTTGAAGTAAACTCAAATCCTGTTTCGGCTACTGATCTTACAGCTCATCTTGAATCCATTGCATTGTCTGCGATGCCCGGAAATTCTCCAGCCGTGAAATGCACCGCTGTCCGTGATTTTGAGAATGGCGAAATGATCAGATCCTTATTTGGAAACCTGGTTTCATTTTTTGCCCGGCAGAACGTTTCATCCAATCCGGAATTTCATCTGGATGCCCATGCAAGAGGAAATGTTATTGAGATCGTCTTCTATGCACGAGGCTTTGCCCATCATTCTTTGCTGAAGCAAAAAATGTCGATCGTAAACAGTGGCTATTCTGAGATTCTGAACCATCCTGATCTGTTAAACTTCTATGCAGCAAAGAAGGTGTTATTCCGTCTAAGGGGTGAAATGCAATTCGTATTGGCTGGTCGCGACGAGTATACCGTTCTGATGACGATACCGCAGTGTAGTCTTGTTAACCATAACGATAAGTCCAATTGAAGACGATTTTGATCGTTGACGATTTTCACACCATGCGCAGATCGATCAGTGCGGTTCTTGAGCGTCATGGCTATCGTACCGTTCATTCAGACTGTGCAGCCCATGCCCTCTCATTACTTGCCGATTCCGCTGTTGTAATCGACCTGGTGCTTGCAGACTTTCGCCTTCCCGATAAGAATGGTTTCGAATTATTGCATGGAATCCGTCACCACTCAACAAAGCCCGATGTACCTGTCGTTTTTATGTCCACTGAACAACAGCCGGCGCGTCATTTCTGGAATGTGGGACTAAAATTCTCCGCCTGGGTCAGGAAACCCATACGCCCGGATCAGCTGATCCTGAAGATTGAAAGAATGCTGCATTAAGCGTTGCGCACCGGTATGTCCGGGCGCCGAAAAATCGCTACCTTTCATCACGGTAAACTCGATGCGAATACTTTTTCTTTTCCTTGCACTGTTGATTCCTGTAATGTGCGTTGCGCAGGCTTCCGTGTCGTCACCTGACAACACGGTTAACGTATCCATTACAGGCGGTGAAGAGCTCATGTTGTCAGCACGGTTTGGTAATCAGGTCGTGCTGGAGCCGTCGGCAATCGGAATTGATATTAAGGGATTGACAGAGCATTGGGCTTTCAGGCGAACGCAAACCCGCGAGGTCAATGAAATTATTGTATCGCCGGTTCCTGAAAAGAGAAGGCGTATTACCGATCACTATCGCGAGCTCACCGTTCAGTTTCGTTCAGGGATCAGCCTGCAGGTACGCGCATACAATGATGGATTTGCATATCGGTTTGTCACCTCGATAAAAGACTCAATTACGATTACGAAAGAGGTGGCCCGCTATCGGCTTCCGCAGAATACATACTTTCACGGGTCACCTGTAAACAAACGCGATGACGCGGATATCTTTCATACTTCATTCGAGGAGCCCTATTTGGCAGCAGCCACTGACAGCGTTGACAACGGCAAGTTATTCTTTTCACCCATACTCGTAAGTTATCCGCAAGGTCGGCGAATGGTTGTCACAGAATCAGATATCGAGGATTATCCGGGTATGTTTCTTCGCTTTCGGGAAAACCGCGTCCTTGAAGGAGTAAATGCTCCCTTTCCGTTGGCTGTACATATGACCGATGGCGAGTTTCCACAGGAAGTAGTCACACAACGGGCTGACTACATCGCAAGAACAAAAGGTAAACGTACTTTGCCCTGGCGTGTTTTTCTGTTGTCGGAACGCGATCGAGATCTGCCCTCAAATGATATCGTTTACCGGCTTGGCGCGCCATCACGGATAAAAGACACTTCGTGGATCAAACCCGGTCAAGGCACCGATGAATGGATCATTGGAATAAGTTTGTTTAATGTGCCTTTTAGAGCCGGCGTTAATACAGAAACGTACAAGTACTACATCGATTTTGCAAAGCGTTTTGGTTTTGAACGAATTATGATGGATGCGGGATGGAGCGACTACAAGGATCTGTTCGCGGTGAATCCGGACATTGACATGGACGCGATTTCCGCCTATGCAAAACAAAACGGTGTATCATTAAGCATGTGGACACTTGCCTCCACACTTGACCGACAACTTGAACCCGCCTTGGAACAGTTTATCAAATGGGGTGTGGATTTTATCATGACCGATTTCATGGATCGCGACGATCAGAAAATAGTGAACTTCTATCATCGTATTACTGAAGCGTGTGCGCGAAAAAAGATCATGGTTATGTTTCATGGCGGCTTCAAGCCGGCAGGATTTTCGCGCACATGGCCAAATGCCGTTACCCGCGAAGGTGTACTTGGTTCTGAATACAACATCTGGAGTGAAAAGGCCACACCAGAACATGATTTGCTATTGCCGTTTATAAGGATGACGGCCGGACCAATGGATTATGAGCCGGGACTTTTGGATAATGCCACAAAGGAGAAGTTTCGTCCTATCGGCGGCAAGGTGATGTCAATGGGAACGCGTATGCACCAGGCTGCGATGTTTGTTGTTTATGAGAGTCCTATACAAATTTTCTCGGGTAATCCTTCGCAGGGAACGATGGAATCTGAGTTTATGAATCTGCTCGGAAGCATTCCGACGGTATGGGATGAAACAATCATACGCGATGCAAAATTGGGTGAATACATTGTTACCGCGCGCAAGAAAGGTGATGACTGGTTTATCGCAGGTATGACAAACTGGATCCCACGGGATATCACTTTGAGTTTTGATTTTTTGGATGACGCCGAATACGACGCAATACTCGCGGTTGATGGCGTTAATGCTGATAACTATGCGTCAGACTATCGGATCGAAAAGCGAAAAGTGAAACGCGATACAAAGGTTGACATTTCAATGGCGCCGGGTGGCGGGTTCATTGTTGTATTGAGGAAATAGCGTATCACCGGAATCCGATAAGTTCAAGCCGTCGCGACCTCCCACGCATATAAAAAGCAATGGTGTGATGATTGGTCCGCAGATAGCTTTTATAACGGTAATCTAATTTGGTTTTCGGATCAAAGAGTTCATATTGATCAATCCGCTGTTCCAAAAGACTTGTTTCATTTGTGTAGGTAAAACCATCCGAAATATTTCCCTTGAGATAGAAATAATGATGTATGTATGACTCATCTGCAATTGCGTGACTGATCGATGAGACAGCGAGTGAAACAAATATCCCTGGTATTGACGCCATTGGAAGGATCGGTGTATGGCCGTGACTCACTTCTCTTTGTGTGCCGACTTTCAGGATAATGTTTGTTGCGTCGATCTTTTGAACGACAATGAATGGCTTACCAGGATTGTCCATCACGTCACGAACGTTTCGGTTGTTGAATACGCGACGGGCCGCATCGTCTCTTAACATCCCTGAACTGTCGGCATACCCGACGTTGTACGGGATCGAGAAACTATCTACTTCCTCTTCGCCGTCGAATATCCTGATGTGAAAACCTTTGTCTTTGATGATCCTGTAGAGCTTGCCATCATGCCAGATGGATTTGTATAATGTTCTGCCTGGCTCCGGAATCGTCATCGAAGTTACGTTACCGGAATTGGTATCGATGATTGTCCAGTATGTAACACTCTTTTTGTTGTTGAAGTTGTAGTCGATTTTGTCATGGGTGATCACGATTTGATCCTGCGAGCGGTAGATCTTTACAGGCTGAAATGCCTGCCCCGGATGGATGAATGCGCCCTCGTCGATAAACGCAACCCCGGATTTTACGTGTATCGTATTCGGCGGAACCGGATACCTGGCATCGCGCACAACGCGCCCCGCGTCGATTTGCATTAAGCCCAACTCGCCTGCGGGTGTAGAATAGATGAATGTCAGCGTTTCATCGAGTGCAGTTACGATCAGGTTGTCGGGAATGACACAACATTGGGATATTGTCTTTTCTTTTGTCTGGGTGTTGTAGGTGAGGACTTTTAGCAACGTCTGTTTTTTTACTTCCTCCGCGAAGTAAAAAAGGAGGTTCTCGCCGTTGCGTAGTACCGCTACCTTTTCCTTTCCGACTAATTCAGGTATGCGGAGGTTTTGTCTTTCCCCAGCGGTTGTAATGAACACCCAATGTTCATTGAGATATGGTTGCGGCTGCCTGGATGAATAGGGATCGCTGTAAAAAAGGACAACCGTATCGCCGACCAGGAAGCGTTGAAGAGTCCTAAGATTTTTCGATGTCAGTTCAATAGAGCCGTAAGGCACCTGACCTGTCAAGCGTAACGCACATACAAGTATGAGAATTACGAGGAAGGTGGGTTTTGTCATATTTCGGACAACAGTTTTAATCAAGGTAAGTAAAAATGAAATAGACTTCAATGGAAATCCCGGACTTCATAAATTGCATGTAGCTATCCGGACTCTGGGTTTCCGGATGTTTAAGTAAAAGAAGCATTATGTCTGGTGTTTAATATGGCGACTATCAATAGCATGTTTGGCCTGGCAATCGACCTCCGGGACGAGGGTGAATTTGAACACGCAATAGGTGTTTTGAAGGAAATACTCAGAAGCCATCCGAACCATGACAAAGCGTACATGATTTATGCGGTGATAGCGGGTGTGTACTCCGACCTTGAAGAATGGGATAGCGCCATGGTAAATTTCAGGACAGCCACTGAACTAAACCCAGCCTCCGAGTTGGCTTCGCTTGGGCTGTATGTGTCGCTTGCAGAGTCCGGCAAAGATGTCGAGGCTGTGCATGAATTGATCCGCTATCTCGAGACTTATCCGGCGGAGCTGTACAGGGATTCCCTGGAAGAATTATTGACGCGTTTGAGCGACGGCTACATGATTGAGTACCAGGAACAAATCCGAAGGCTTGCAGAAAAGAATGGACTTTAGTGTCTGGCCCGTGGAGATAAGTGTATGCACATTTCACCGCCCAGGGCGCTAAGTCAGCAGGGAACGTAAGGATTTGTACTATCCCAACTGGAAATTCGCACCATTTACCCTGGGCCGTGCGTTGTAGGGTTGTCCACCTGTGAACGTCGCCGGGAAGATTTCATCCAGCCTTTTCGTACGCTAACTTTATCCAGCTAATGACTTCTTCATCGACGTCATTTAGATCCGTGATGTTGATTTTGTGTGAACACATTGCGTTGGAGGCAGTGATTGCTTCAAGTTTCCCTTTGGGTTTTTCGCCTTTTAGATTAACGCCTACTTCGAACCGGGTTTTCGTCGCCGGGGTAAGCATCGCGAACTGTTTCTTTCGGCGCAGGCTGATGTACGTATTCTTCGGAGCGATCTCGACGTCGTTCCCGAAAGCCGTTACGATTTTGATCAACTGATCGTATACTGGTCGGAAATGTTCCTTGCCTTTGAACTGGCCGGCGACCAGATCATTCTTATCCTGCTTTGAGTCCGCGTCGGAGCCTTTTGCCTTGTGGACAATCAGGTTGGCAAAGCCGTGCGTAAGGCCGCGTTCCTCCTTGAGGTACTTCACCGCTTCGGTGTGTTTGACGAAGCCTTTTTTGTTTACGTCTTCGATCCATTGTTCGAGCGACAACCCTGTGTTTTTCCTGAGGTTGGCAATCATTGTTTCGATAGCCTTGTCCATAGTATCGGGATAAATTTTGACAGCATTCAAAAGGTACGTAACCGATTGCAAATGTTGAATGCTCCGCCCGACAGATCAACTGAGCCAGAAAAAAACGTGTCCGAACCGGAACATTTCTCCCCATCCCCTGAGACGAGTCCAGGTTTGCTCCAGGGGACATTACCGAACGCGGGAAGGCGAGTGTCGTGGCGGCGTTGCGATGTATCAAGCTGAATTTTTTTGAACCTGTCTATTGACTTTTTAAGAACTGGAACTTCCGATACTTGCGTTGGAGATATTTCGCTTCCGAATGACGATATTTTTTTCACGCTCTTGTACAGCGTCTCAAAACCGTTTACCTTAGGAGCCCCCACGCCCGTGGTCCAACCTGACTGAGATCGTAATAAGAGAAAAAGAATGAATTTAACAATTGAGAACATTCTATTAGTCGGTTCACTTCTGCTTTTTATAAGTATTGTCGCTGGTAAGACTTCCTATAAATTCGGCGTTCCCACATTGCTACTCTTCCTTGCGATCGGAATGCTGGCGGGGACCGATGGAATCGGTGGGATCAATTTTGATAATCCAAGGTTTGCACAATTCATTGGCGTAATCAGCCTCAACTTTATATTGTTTTCGGGTGGTCTTGATACAAACTGGACATCAGTCAAGCCGATCCTGAAGGAGGGTTTGGTCTTGTCGACGATGGGTGTACTTCTTACGGCGGTTTCACTGGGTACCTTTGTTTACTACGTAACTGATTTCACCATTTACGAAAGCATGCTGCTGGGTTCCATCGTTTCGTCAACCGATGCGGCCGCGGTATTCTCGATCTTGCGTTCCAAGAGCCTCGCCCTGAAATCCAACCTGCGTCCAACCCTCGAGTTGGAAAGCGGTAGTAACGACCCGATGGCGTATGTCCTGACAATTGCCTGTCTGAGCCTTGTGGTAAATCAGGACCAAAGCGCATGGTCTGTTGTTCCCGTATTCTTTAAACAAATGATTATCGGCGGTATTGCAGGGTTCGGATTTGGAAAGTTGAGCAAGATCATTATTAACAAGATCAAGCTTGATTTTGAAGGTCTCTACCCGGTGCTTGTCATCGCATTGATGTATATAACTTTTTCAGCCACTGATTTTGTTGGCGGTAATGGATTCCTTGCCATCTACATTAGTGCGGTCTACCTCGGCAACCAGGATCTCATTCACAAGAACACGATCCTTAAGATGTTCGACGGGTTGGCGTGGCTGATGCAAATCGTATTGTTCCTTACGCTGGGGTTGCTCGTATTCCCGTCGCAGATGGTTCCTTATGTCGGAATCGGGTTGCTTGTTTCCCTGTTCCTGATCATAGTAGCTCGTCCCTTCAGCGTTTTTGTTTCCCTGATGTTTTTCAAGATGAAACTCAGGAGGAGGTTATATATCTCATGGGTGGGTTTGCGCGGCGCTGTTCCCATCGTGTTTGCCACGTACCCGCTACTAGCAGGAATTGATAGGGCGAATATCATTTTCAATATTGTATTCTTCATTTCAGTGACTTCGGTAATTATCCAGGGGACCACCTTATCCGTAGTGGCAAAATGGCTTAACGTTGCGCTTCCTGAAAAAGTGAAACCGATAACTGAAATCGATAAGCTGATACTCGATCTTCCCAAGTCAGCGCTGCAGGAATTTCAGGTGATGCCAGAGTTTCATGCGGTGAGCAAAAGGATCGTTGATTTACATTTTCCGAAGTCAGCATTTATCATAATGATCAAGCGAGAGGAGAAGTACCTCCGTCCGGGCGGATCGACCGTGTTGCAGGCAGGTGACACTTTAATGGTCCTCACAGATCGCCAGGAAGATTTTGCGACCGTGGGTGAGTGCCTGCAGAAACCGTGGAAGGCACCGAAGGCTTAAGGATGGTGTCGTTTTATCCGATCTGTAATCACTGTTGTTTGTGGTCAGTTAGCTGAAGAGTGCCCGGTTTTGTTGAACGAATTTGTCAGACCGGAAACTGTTCGAATGTAAAAGGAAAAGGCTGATTATGTTGCGTCCTCATTTCGCGGTATTTGTCACACTGATATTTCTTGTCGCTTGTCAATCGAATTCAAGTCCTCCCGTTTCGGAAATTCATTCCTTGAATTCCGTGAAGGTTGTCGGCGCAATGCGAAACGTAATGCACAAGGGTGAACTCTCCGGCGTTGTTGATATCGACACAATAAGTAACAAAAAGCATCTTTATGGCCTTGGGCCGTTGGAAGGCCTTGCCGGAGAGATACTGCTCATCGATGGCAAAGGATACAAATCCACGGTAAAGTCAGATACTTCAATGTATGTTGCCGAAACGTGCGATATGAAAGCGCCATTTTTTGTTTATGCGAATGTGGACGCATGGACGGAAACAGGTTTACCTGATAGTGTCGTCACCTTAGGTGCGCTTGACGCCTATCTGGATTTTGTCTCACAGCGGATGTCCCGGCCATTTTGTTTTCGCCTGATTGCAACAGTAGAGCGTGCGGGTATCCATGTCGTTAATTTGCCACCTGGTACGAAAGTCTCTTCTCCGGAAGAAGCGCACCAGGGTCAGGCTAATTATGAAATCGTTAACGAAGAAGTTGAATTGGTTGGTTTCTTCTCGACAAGGCACAAGGGTGTGTTTACTCATCATGACACAAATGTTCACGTGCACCTGATTACGGCGGACAAACGTAAGATGGGACATCTTGATAAATTGAAAATTCAGCCAGGAACCGCGAGATTGTTCCTGCCTGGAAATTAGTCACAAAATGAATCAAGATTAGGTACAGTGGAGATACTGGGATTCGTACTCGTGGAACTCATTCTTTCCGGACTCGGCTGGCTCTGCCTGATGATTTGGTATCGCGACAGAAAAAAGGAGAAGGAAATAAGGGATAAGAAATACGCTGGTGACTATAGCGCTGTGGTGAGAATACTTGCACTGAATGTTTTGGCGGGAACAGGCGCCGTTGTCATGATAGGTGCTGTAATCTTCGTAATGGTTGTTGGTTTATATCGTATATTCGCCGAATGACATCCCGTGAAAAGATATTCTTTGAAACGCAGCTCGACCGGCTTGTCAGAAATTATTATCTGCCTGAATATTATTACGTCCGGGTAAGGCAATCGAGGTCTTTCATGGAGAAATACCTGTCTGAGAAGATTGAATTGGAGCAGATTGCATCCGCTGCTTTCATGTCGCGATTTCATTATGTACGAATGTTCAAGCGAGTGTATGGACTTTTCGCCAATGCATTACCTGCGTGATTTACGCATCAATAAAGCAAAGGATCTGCTGAAGGAGGGGGTAGGCGTTTCCGGTGTCTGCGCCGCGGTTGGTTACGACAGCCTGCCGACTTTCTGCAACGCATTCAAAAGAGCGACAGGCTATACGCCAGGTGAATTTCAATATCTGAACAAAAGCAATCCTGAATAACACATTTTCGGTAACAACTTGAATTTTTGTGAAATTAAGTTCAAGAGGTATGATTAGAATTTACGTTACCAGCGTTCCTGTCAAGGATCAGGACAGGGCGCTAAAGTTTTACACAGAAAAACTGGGATTCGTCAAGAAGACCGAAGTTCCGCTGGGTGAGCATAAGTGGCTTACTGTAGTGTCACCAGCCGAAGAAAGCGGTGTGGAATTGCTGCTGGAACCGATGGCATTTGCCCCTGCCCGCACATATCAAAAGGCCCTTAAAGATGCCGGCATTCCATATACGTCGTTCATGGTGACCGATGTTGATGATGAGTATAAGAGGCTGACTAACCTCGGCGTTGAATTCTCAATGGCGCCCCGTATAGTTGGAGCGGTCAAGATTGCGGTGCTGGACGATACGTGCGGGAATAACATTCAGCTTGTGCAGATGCTTTGAAGCAATCACTGGAGCTGAAGGCAACAAATATCCCCGCTTGATTTTGGGAAATTCGTGACCAAGGCAGAATTTGCCTGTCCATCATGAGCTGAACAATAATGAACGTACTCGTTGTATACTGTCATCCCGCTAAAAAATCCTTCACACGCCAAATATTCGAAAGCCTGGTTGATGGTTTGAAGTCCGCCAGTCATGCGGTAGAAATATCCGATTTGTATGCAACAGGTTTTCGTTCCGACATGAGTGAAGCCGAGTATGATTGCGAGACGGGTGTTGCTAGTGAGGCCGCCCTCGCTGAAGACGTTGTTCGTGAACAGGAGAAAATTGAACAATCCGAGTGTGTTATTTTTGTGTATCCGCTTTGGTGGAGTGATTGTCCTGCGAAACTCAAAGGGTGGTTTGATCGCGTCTTCTGTCGTGGCTATGCATACGGGTATGATGCCGATGGAAACCGCCAGATCAGAATGAAAAAACAAAAGCTGGGGTTGCTGATCTGTACAGCGGGTTATTCAAAAGAGTCTCTCGAAGAAATCGGAATCGCCGAAAGTATGCGGAAGGTTATGATCGATGACAGACTCGGTCAGCGATTTGAAAAAAAGGAGCTGATCATTCTGGGCGGAACAATTGAGATCGATAAGGTGCGGGAGCAACACATTGGCACGGTCCGGGAAGTTGGAAAAAATATCGAAAAATTGTTAGATGCATAATAGCTATTATCCTGGCCAGGTAGTATCGATCAACTGGCCGGATTAGTTTACGGTGATCTATTTGTAATATTGATATATGAGATTTCCTTACCCTGCTGAGTCGGGCATAGCGTTCATTCTTTATGTCCTTTTGGTATTTATCGTAGCGATGGGTATTTGGCAATTTATCATAAGCCGATATCTGGCCGAAACGACAAAGCCGCGATCACTTGTCCCGCTTGGAGGTGCTGCCGCCGCTTTTGGATTTATCGGATTGTACAGCCAGTGGTCTGAGGCTTTTGAAGCAATTGAAATGGCAGGAGACATTTCTCCGGCCATCGTTGCCGGCGCACTGCACAATGGTGTTTCTTACCCAACTTTTGGTTTCCTGATCCTCGCAATCAGTCTTGTTTTCCGATACGTGAATTCCCGATAACAAGGTTATTCCCGCAATTAGAAACTGTAAATTCCCTAATTGGAAATTCTCCAACCCGATTCAGGCTTACCTTTTCCCGGTTCAGTCCGATTCCGTTTGCAGCCCTCATCCGGAGTGGCGATTTTAGCGTTATCAAGGGCATGGAAATGACAGAAGCGTACAGAAAGAATGAAATTTACCGATGGTTATTGATCGTCATCGGAGTAGGCGTGGCCTGTCTTGCCGGCTTCCAGGCAACGGCACAGGCATACGATGGAATGATTTACGGGAAGGTGATTACCAGTGGTACATCGTACACCGGCCTCATCCGCTGGGATAAGGAAGAGGTATTATGGACCGACCTTTTCAACGCTGCTAAAACCGACAATAGTTATAAAGATCTCGTGCCGGAGCAAAAAAAGGAGAACGATTCATGGCTCGGCTATGACTGGAGTTTCAGCGGCATCTGGGAAGACAAAAGGCCGTCACATCAGTTCACCTGCCAGTTTGGTGATATCGCGTCGCTGACGCCACTTCCCAGGTCGCAAGCCCGGATTGTCTTCAAAAACGGCGGAAAGATCACTGTATCCGGTGAAGGTTACAACGATATCGGTGGACGCGTCCAGGTACTGGATGAAGAGCTTGGCGTAGTATCTATCGAATGGGACAAAATTGAACGGATCGAGTTCATGCCAACACCACCACGACTGAAAACCGTTTTTGGGTCGCCGATGTATGGTACCGTGGAGGGTATGCGCAAACAAACGTTCACAGGATTTATTGTGTGGGACAACGATGAGCGGCTGTCAACAGATCCGCTTGACGGAACCGGTCCCGATGGTAAGGTAGCGATCCGATTTGGCGATATCGCGTCGATCGAAAAAAGTGGCAAGGGCAGTCTTGTAAAACTTCGTTCAGGCCGGGAGTTCATGCTTCATGGTTCCAACGATGTGAACAGCGGAAACCGGGGTGTGTTTGTTGCTGTAGATGGCGTGGGTATCGTCAAGTTGCCGTGGTCGGCATTCCGTCGTGTAACATTTGCTTCACCCGGGCAGCCCGCCGAATACCAACAGTTTAAGTCACCCGGAATTCTTAGCGGAACGGTTTATCCAATTGAAGGCAGCGAATTGGCAGGGCGCATTATCTTTGACATCGACGAAGCTATGGACCTCGAAATGGTTGAAGGTAAAGACGACGATGTAGAATACATTGTTCCGCTTCGAAACATCCGCCGCATCAAACCCAAGAACTTCGACTATTCAATGGTGGAATTGCGATCAGGTGAATCGCTCCTCCTGGGTGGTCAGCGTGATGTGTCTTCTCAGAATGGCGGAGTCCTTGTTTTCATAAAAGGCGCGAAAGAACCGAAGTACGTTGCATGGAAGAATATCAATGAGATTGTCTTTGACTAATTCGACACCGCTATTCCGGACCAGGACGATTGTTCTGATTGTCGTTGCCGTTCTTGTTATTGCAGGTGCGGCAATCATCATTATTTTTTATAACCCGGATCCTGTGTGGTACCTGAGTATTGGATGGCTCGTTGCGGTCGCGATACTGGTTTGGGGCGGGAACAAATTGTTGACTCGGATGTTCGACCGGTTGTTACCGTGGGACCGGGCCGGAACCTTGCGGTTTTTTGTACAGCTCTTGGTTGGCCTCACGTACCTGCTACTGCTCGTCAACGTCACCTATATCATTCTTAGAATCTTCCTTACCCCGGCACCGCCTTCAATCGAACAGATTATCGTGATGAACGTATGGGGTGCCTTCATTTTTATTCCCGGCTATTCAATTTATTTCAGCCTTCACTTTCTTCGCCATTGGCGGAAATCGGAACTGGAGGTTGAACGATACCAGAAGGAGCATATTCGTTCGCAACTCAGTCAGTTGAAAAACCATCTCGATCCGCATTTCCTTTTTAATAACCTGAATATCCTTTCGGCTCTTGTTGACAGGGATCCCGGGCGTTCAAAAGACTTCATCGCGAACTT
The DNA here is from genome assembly GCA_023428695.1 of Bacteroidota bacterium. GTDB lineage: Bacteria > Bacteroidota > Bacteroidia > Cytophagales > Cyclobacteriaceae > Ohtaekwangia. The sequence goes on along the minus strand of JAEYWY010000017.1, from coordinate 25,349 downwards.
TGCGAATGTGTACAGAAGTCTGCTCAAGGCGACGTCGGGTGACCTTACAAGTCTGACGGATGAAATCGAGTTTATCGAATCTTACATTTTTCTGCTCCGGACACGCTTTGAAAATAATATAGTTTTTACGATCAACGTGGAGCCTGCTGCGCATACGCGTTTTCTCCCGCCGGCGTCAATCCAGATGCTTGTTGAAAATGCAATCAAGCACAACAATATTTCCGAAGACAACCCTTTGGTGATACAAATTCTTCAGATGGAGGAAGATTATTTGATTGTAAGTAATACCTTGAACGAGAAAACTTCATCGGATGACCGGGATGGCAGCGGCCTGGAAAATATCCGGAAGCGATATTCGCACTTTACAGACAAAGAAGTATGTGTGATCCGGTCCGACACGCATTTTGAGGTTCATATTCCATTACTTAACGTCGAGCATTTATGAAAGTGTTGATCATCGAGGATGAGAACCTGGCATCGGGTCAGATGGAATCGCTGATCAAAGAAGTTGAACCGTCTGCGGATGTTGTCGCAAAGCTCGCCTCCGTTGCTGCTTCCGTGAAGTGGCTTGAATCCAACGAACACCCCGATTTATTCCTGGCAGATATTCAACTCCTCGACGGATTGTCATTCGAAATATTCGAACGCGTCAAAATCACGCGTCCGGTTATCTTCACTACTGCCTACGATCAGTATGCGATTCGCGCGTTTCAAGTGAACAGTATCGATTACCTGCTCAAACCCGTTCAGAAAGACCGGCTTCGTGCAAGCCTGGAAAAATACCGTACCGTTACATCGCAACCAGTCATTCCCGACTACGCGGAAGTACTTCGTTTTCTGAAGGCGCCTCAACCTGAGTTCAAGAGCCGGTTTATGATTCGCGTCGGACAAAAGATTGCAGCCATTCCGTCAGAAAAGATTGCTTACTTCTATAGCGAAAGCAAACTCACCTACATTGTTACGCGCGATGGTAAGCGATACCCGTATGACCAGACGCTTGAGGAAGTTATCGAATTGCTTGACCCGCGGTTATTCTTCCGGGTAAACAGGCAGTACATTATCACCTTCGATGCTATTGCTGAAATGCACCCCTACTTTAAGGGTCGTCTCAAGCTGGCGCTGAATCCTCCATCGAGCGAGGAAGTGATCATTAGTGCCGAACGAACCCCCGAATTCAAGAAGTGGATCGATCAATGATCCATGATCCATCAACTTCCAGTGGCGTAACCGGACTTTATGTTTTTCGGGATACCGGGATGTGCCTGCATTCCAAAGGCGCTGTCTCTGCAAGGGAGATTCATCCGTCTATTATCCCGGTTCAGTCAGGTGAATGCCGGGTTGGTCAGTATATGCCTGCGTAACTGACTTAGACTATTCAAATTTGGTTCAGATATGCGACGAAAGTCGTAAAACCTGTAATCAAAAACAAAAATATGTTTCTCGCATTAGTAATTACTAGTCTGATCGCCGAACCTCCCGCAGGCCAGGACGATGTTTTTATGTACGGCAAAATCGTCACCGTCGACGAGAAGTCGTATGAAGGCCCTATTCGCTGGGGCCGTGAAGAAGTGTACTGGGTTGATTTGTTCAACGCCGCCAAGCAGGAAAACGAGAACCTGCGTTACCTTTCTGAGCGTGATCGCGAACGCCTTGACGCTCAACAAAACGATAGCTGGATCAGTATGTCAGATAATGTGGCACGGTGGGTCAGTGGCCGGTTTAGCAATCATCGCCGCGACTACACACATCAGTTCACGTGTCAGTTTGGTGATATTAAGTCGATTCGGCCCACAGGCAGCCAGCGTGCTGAAATTGAATTGCGAAACGGAACACGCGTCGAAGTGGACGGCGAAGGTTACAACGACGTGGGAAACGATATCGTAATTCTCGATAAGGAACTTGGAGAGGTTACGCTAAGATGGAACAGAATTGAAAAAGTTGAGTTCATGAAAACACCTTCGGCTTTGCCCGGAAAGTTTGGTGAACCGCTATACGGGACAGTCGAAGCTTTCGGAAAAAAGGTATCCGGGTATATTCAGTGGGATCACGATGAACGCCTTTCCACGGACAAACTGGACGGCGAGTCCGAGGATGGAAAGTTGTCAATCGAATTTGGTAAGATACGCTCAATTGAAAAGAAGGGTGGAAGGAGTATTGTTGAATTGAAGTCGGGCCGGCGCTTCGAAATGAGCGGCAGCAACGATGTAGCTAAAGGACATCGGGGCGTCATCGTTATGAATCGAGACTTCCCGGCATTTGATATTCCATGGTCAGAATTTGACAAAGTAACGTTTTCCGACAACGCCGATGGCGACCTGTTGACGTTCAGTGATTATAAGAATCCGAAAGAACTTAATGCCCGCGTGAAGACACGCGACGGGAGTACGTTGTCAGGCCGACTCATATTCGACCTGGACGAAGCATATGATTTTGAATTGCTTCAGGGAAAAGAGGGTGAGTTTGAGTACACGATTCCATTCCGTAGCATAAAGAAAATAACAGCAAAAGGTTCACGTCGCAGCGTTGTCGAACTCGTCGGCGGAAAGACTGTTACACTTGATGACGCTCAGGATGTCGGTGATCGCAATCAAGGGCTGCTTATTTTTCCCGGGAAAGAGAGAAGCAGCACGTATATTCCCTGGGCTGAGGTGGAATCAATCGAAATGACCCAACTTTAACCGTTAGGCTGGTGATTTAGATTAAGCACGTTGCATCATGTTTAGGAAAGGAGGCCGGCATACCCGGCTTTCCTTTTTTTTGAAGTTATAGCGGGACACGGTTCTCGTTGGTGCACTGGATTTAGAGTTCCTTTATAGTCACAATACCAAGCCGAGCCTTCGGCTCTGGAAACGCGGAAGCGGTGATGAGGTAAGTTGTTTGGGAGGGTGCCCTTTTATGATCGTGGAATATATCTCACTTAAAGATGTTGCGCTCAGCTACCATTTTCTTGTACTCGGGCAGGATCTTTTCGTAAAGCGCTTCGTCAACTTTTTTTAGTGTGTTCATGAGCCCGCCGATACCTGAATCTTTAAGGCTCACACGTTGTGCTTTGATTTCCTCCATTTTGCTACGGATTGTTCCTTCGAGCTTTCTGAGATCACGTTCAGTCATTTTCATTGGGATTTGCTTTGCCTGCTGTACGGGCGATTGGGATTCAAGTAAGTATTCGTTTTTGTTACTACCAACGGTCTGCCGGGATATTGTTTCGAGATCACTAACCTTGCATGTCATCGTCGTGCCGGCTATTTTTAACGGGGCCCACTTTATGAAACACCGACTCGTACTTAAGCAGGACTTGCGACTTGCAGGCATTCTGGAACTTGTTACGCCATACCGGCCGCGCAGACAGCGTGACATTTATTTCCGGCTGATGCGTGCCATCGCCGGCCAACAGCTTTCGGTAAAGGCGGCCACGACGATATGGGAACGGTTTCTTGACCTTTTCCCGGATCGTTATCCTCATCCCGAACTGGTGGGCTCACTCGAAGCTGAGACGATGAGACGCGCAGGCTTGTCCTATCAAAAGGCCAGTTACATCAAGGCGATCGCTGACTTCGCCCGAGACAATGATATTTCGTACGAACGCCTTGATCGAATGAGTGACGAAGAAGTGATTACGTATCTCACCAGTATAAAGGGCGTTGGCCGCTGGACTGTTGAGATGATCCTGATGTTTTCGCTGGGGCGGAAGGACGTTTTCCCGGCCGATGATCTTGGAATCATCAACGCGATGAAACGGCTCTACAACCTGAGGTCTACCGGGAAGGCACTTCGTCTGCGTTGTGTAAAGATTTCGGAAAAGTGGCGGCCCTATCGCAGCTATGCTTGTTTTTACTTATGGCCGTATAAGGATACACTCAGGCGTTAAGATCGTTCTTTCGTCCTACTCACTCCTTTTGGATAAGATACACTCCAGCCAGTAGTAGCACGATTCCGATGATGCGTGTCAGCGAGGCGGGGGTAACAGGCAGATCCATCCATCCGTAATGATCGATAATTATTGCAGCCACGAACTGGCCACCTACGATGAATGCAAGCGCATTACCCGCACCGATACGTGGAGCCGCAAGAACAACTGCCGTCACATAAAGAACTCCGAGTAGCCCACCCGTGAATTTCCACCATTCGAACTTGTACCCTTCAGGGAACATCGGCGACTGCCGGAAGAATGCGAAGTAGAGCACGATCAGTGCTACAGTGCCAATAATGAACGAAATGAGTGAGGCGAGTACCGCGTTACCCGTGTCGGTACGAAGTTGTGAGTTTACGCCGGTCTGAAATGCAACAGCAACACCGGCAATTATTGAGATGAGGTAGAATGCAATTTTCATAACGACAGCAAAGGTAGCTAAAGTAACACAACCTTGCTTCGTCGTCCGCCGTACGTGGTTATAATTTCACGATGCGGAATTCTACTCTGCGGTTGATTTCGCGGCCGTCTTTCTCATCATCATTGGAAACAAGAGGTCGCTTTTCACCATAACCTACCGCAGTAATCCGGCTTGCATTGATCCCTTTTGACAAAAGGAATTTCATTACGGCATTTGCCCTGCGCTCAGACAACTTCTGATTAAAATGATCCGAGCCGATGTTATCTGTGTGACCGCCGATTTCGATGACCATGCCGGGGCGGTCATTCATTAATTTTACCACGCGTTCCAGTTCAGGGAATGCTTCGGGCTTTAACACCGCCTTGTTGAAATCGAAAAAGATTGTGTTAAGTCGTACAATAGCTTCTTCGGCAATGGGTACAACCTGGATCGGACGAAGCGTGAAGTTCCTGTCAATCTTTGTATCGGCCTTAAGGTCACGAAGGTCGAGTGTCTGGCTTTCGCTCATGTAGTCCGTTGCTTCAGCGCGAATCCCATAAAGCTGTCCACCCGGAAGGTGTATTTCGTAGGCCCCGGTTTCAGGTTCGGACTGCGCGATGCCCAGATCGGCGCCATCAGGTAGCCTCTCGTAAACAATCTTGGCTGCAAGTGGCTTGCCTGTTTTCGCATCGACAAGTTTTCCCGCCACTGTTGCCCAGGGTTCGGGTGATCTCATGATCGGCAGGCTGACGCGAAAGATATCTGTGTTGGTTTCACTTACGCCGCGTGAGAAGTAAGCGAAATCACTCTTTGCAGGGATATTAAAGAAAAGATCATCCAGTGGAGAATTGATTGTTGGTCCCAGGTTCTCGGGTTCAGACCAATTTATCCACGTGTCGTCAAGTCGTTTGGATACATATACATCGGCCTGACCATAACCACTGAATCCACGCGATGAAAAGTACAGCGTCATGTCGTCGATCGCTAGGAATGGTGCCGATTCCTCAGCAATTGTGTTGATGACGTTGCCCATGTGCAACGGTTCGGTCCATACGCTGTCGTCGCGCATGAAACTGACATAAAGGTCGCGGTCGCCGCGTGTATCCCGGCGTTGCACTGACATGATCAGCGTTTTCCTGTTATTGGCCAGGAAATAGTTTGCTTTTTCGCTAAGGTTGTAGTCGTTGGTTATATTTAATGCCACGGGCTTGCTCCATTGCCCACCGACATTCGAACTGATCGATACGCCGGCTTCCATTCGGTTCTTCCCGTCGATGTACTTGTTACCAAGAACCATGATCGCAGACTTACCGTCTGGCGTAGTCGTTATAGCGTTGATGAAGTTTGGTGAAGTGTTGTTGAACTGGGCTCCGAGGTTTCGGGCCAGCGTCCAGTTTCCGTTGTCATCGAGTTCCGAATACCAGATGTCTTCACGATCCGCGACACCACCCATGTTGCCGGGGTGATTCTGACGTCCGAAGTAAAGCGTTTTGCCATCAGGTGAAAGCAACGGATTGAGTTCCTTGTATTCACTGTTTACGTTCTCATCGAGAGCCTCCACCATTATGCCCGACGCATTCAGTGCGGCTTGTGGAATCTCAGCGATTACAGGATAAGTGGAGTCTGTTATTGCGACGGCGTCAATGCTGAAATAGTCTGGCAATGCAGCGCCGTCGAATTCAAGCTTGACTGCGACAACTTCGTAAGAAGTCGGCTCGATAAAAATGTTCAGCATTCTGCTTTTCTGCGGGATTGCCTGCGGGCTCAGTGTCATCACTTCGTATTCCCTGCCCGTGACATCATACAGGTAGACCTTGGACAGGGCGCCGGGATTGAACGATTCGGCAACGGCAATCTGGCGTATGCTCATCGGCCGGGCAAAACCAAGTTTGAGGAATTCCTTACGGCGCGGCCTGTCGGGCATCCATGCCGCGGGATTCTGGCCCCCGGCAGGGAGTACATTGGGTTTTCCAAGTGCTTGTTCGGCGGAATATTGTCCCGGGGTAATCTGCGATGAGAATTCGAGAACCTTGTTTGCCCATTGCAGGGTCTGTCCGGTTACGGGTATAGTCAACGGTGCTGACAATAAAAGCAGCAGTACTATTTTTTTCATTGGTCAGGTCAAAGGTCGATCAGGTAAATTTAACAGGAATGATGATAAATCCAGCTTTTTTTGAACGATGGTTACGCCTTGAATACAGCCAGGAACTTCGAAAAAAGGCCTCAAATGAGGGATTGAGGGATACCCCAGGCAGACACTACATAATGTATAGACTAAACTTTCAAAAAAGATTGAAAGTTTAATAACATTAATCTATGTTTGGCGTATAAATACTCAGAAACCCTTATGAACTCTCTGGAAAATAAACTTATCGTGTACGACAGCAACTGCAAGGTCTGCTCCTCACTTCGCAAAGTTATCCTCAAACTGACGCAGATTGATCAACATAAAGTCGTCGCTTTAGCAAAGTTGGACTTGTCCCTTCAAGACAAAGTCGACACTGACAGATTTCGAAATGGCATGGCGCTCATCGATACCTCGGACGGCGAAACCATTTATGGAGCCGAAGGTGTCGCTTACGTTTTCGCAAGCCAATACCTGCTAATACGTATGCTGCTACGTATCCCGCTTATCTTCAAAACCTTTGCGTTCCTGTACAAGGTGCTGGCGTATAATCGCTACATCATAGCTGCACCCAAAAGCAGATTTCATTGTGATTGTTTCCCTGATAAGGTGGAAAGATACCGAATCAGTTACATCGCGATCGCGGTCCTGACCGCGTTCATACTCACGGCGGTTTTTGGAGTTTCAATCCGACGCATTTTTGGAGTTCCGGCTGCAGACGCAGCATGGCAGATGATACTTACCGCCGGAACCGGCTGGGTACTTCAAATACTATTCGCAATACTCTTTCTAAGAGGAGGTGCACTGGATTATGTTGGTCACCTGGGCAGCATCATGGTCGCGGGGCTTTTGATACTGATGCCGTCGGTTTGCTTATATGTAATGGGCGGAACGATCTCACCTTACGTTCCTGCAATAAGTGTTGTCATCAGCAGTTGGTTCATGTTGCACCTGCACCTTCATCGCGTGCGCCATCTGCAATTATCTCAATGGTGGACGGTGAGCTGGTTTCTGTCACTTCAATCCACTGCGCTTATCTGGGTCTATGTTTTCCACATCAAACAATACATATCATGAACCTGCTCAAACGAATCCCGGTACATTATCGCGGTGAGCTGCACAATGTACGGCTGATAAACTTTTCTGTAGACATGGATGAAATCCGAACTAAGATACCACGCTACATCAAACCGCGAAACTTCAATGGCAGGGCAATGATTTCGATGGTTGATGTCAACTTGAAAAACATGCGACCGGTATTGCTGCCGTTCCTGCGTTTCGCCTATCGGCACGTTGCATTTCGCCTGCTAGTTGATGATAGTGCGTACAACGACGGGGTTAGCAAAGGCATCTTTTTCCTGCGTTCGTTCACCAACAGGCGTACCGTTGTTGCGGGAGGCTCACTTATGACAGACTACAACCTCGAACACGCGGACATTTCCGAAGATGAGAACGAAGTGGCTATCACGCAGGGGACCAACCAGGTACGATACGTGTTGCAGAAGGGGACTCAAATTTCTGATTCAAACCTTAAAGAAACGATAGGTAGGCTGGACCGCGCATACTCCGTACTCGGAGACAAAGTTCGCGTTACGCAAATTCAGCGCGAAAAATGGCCCATAGAGCAAGTGGCATGCAGCGATTTCGACAATACATTCTTTTCGACAGCAAGGTTCAAGGGAGCGTTTCGCGTAAACGAGACGATTTACTACGATTGGTTTCCACAGAAAACAATAACGGCATGAACATTGTCATACTCGGCGCCTCCGGACAGATAGGCTCAGTGATCCGAACCGGGTTGGCAGGACGTCACAACGTTACCGGTACATCGCGTAAGCAGCTTCCGCGTCTTGTTCAATTCGATCCGTTCAACAACGACTGGTCAATGTTGGGAAAACCGGATGTATTGATCAATTGCATTGGTCAAATCTCACCTGGAACGGGAAGTAGCTTTCATGCTGCACATGTCGGTGTTACCCGGTGTATTCTTGACAACAGACTACTGTTGGGTACCCCGCGCATCATTCAGATTTCCGCATTAGGCGCCTCATCCAATCATCATGTTTGTTTTCTCAGGACAAAAGGAATCGCGGATGATATCCTGCTGCAACATCGCAATACCGTCGTTATTCGCCCCTCGATTGTGTGTACACCGGGAACGATGGTCGTGAAAAAGATGCGTATGCTTTCTGGCATTGCGCGCTGGTCGTGTGGTTTGTTACCGGTACCAAAGGGATTTGCTGATACGAAGCTGCAACCGGTGATGCCACGCGATCTGGCTGATCTTGTGAATGTGTTGTGCGACAACGGTCATGAAGGCATTGTCTCCATCGGCGGATCAGAAGCAATCACCTTCCGGGAAATCATTAACATAATGGCTAAGTCTGTCGACAGTCGAATACGGCTGATGGAAATTCCCAGACTTATTACTGACGTAGTAATCACCGGAATGATTGGTATAATGTTCCCGAACCTGATTAGTGAGACACAGTACCGTCTCCTGTTCGAGGACAACGTAACCGATACACGTGACGCGGAGCGCCTGCTTTCAAGACGTCCCGGCTCAACTCGAAATTTCTTCAAAAACGAATTCAGTCATGCCCGTAATTGAACTTAGTACATACATAAACGCTCCTGTCTCACGATGCTTTGATCTTGCGCGGAGTATTGACTTGCACAAGATATCTACCAAAGGGACGGATGAAGAAGCGATAGCCGGCGTTACAAAGGGATTGATAAACGCAGGCCAATACGTGACCTGGAGCGCGTGGCATTTCGGGTTTCGCCAGACACTTACGTCAGGCATTACACGTTTCAGAGCGCCTTACTATTTCCGTGATGAAATGATTGCCGGTCCTTTTAAATCAATCGTTCACGATCATAGGTTCATTCCCTCTGGCGATGGTACACTCGTACAAAACTGGTTTCATTTTGAATCACCGGGAGGGATACTGGGAATGGCGTTTAATAGGGTTGTTCTTACTGACTACTTGCGCCGCGTACTGCTCCGGAGAAACGAAGTGGTTAAGGCGTATGCTGAAGGTGAGGGATGGACCAAAATACTTAATGAAGGAGTTCTCACAGAAGACATAAAAGGACATCTATGAATATGCCCACACTTACAGGTGTGATCGACCGTCGAATTCTCATTAATTATCGGATTTTACCAGAGTATGTCACACCACTACTGCCCGACTTTCTGGAACCGCTGATCATAAACGGATATGCAAGCGGAGGTATTTGTCTCCTGAGGTTGAAGGATGTCAGACCCAGACGTTTATCCGGTCTGCCTGGCATTACATCTGAAAATGCTGCCCATCGTTTCCTGGTGCGCTTCCGGGAGGGTGAAAAACGACGTGGCGTTTATATCCCGCGTCGCGAAACAAATTCTGCGCTTAACGTCTTCGTTGCAACCAACCTTTTTTCGTGGCCGCATTATGCTGCCGACTTTCACGTAAATGAACACGATCAGTTCGAGGTTGACATTTGCAGCGATGATGGCTCTTCAAACCTGCATGTAAAAGCAACGCGTTGTGATCCTTTCCCGGCTGACTCCATGTTCACATCTCTTGAGGATGCATCAGGATGGTTCCAGTGTTGTAACTACGGGATTTCACCTTCAGCAGACGGAAAGAAATTCATATCAACCGAACTGAAGACCAGAACGTGGTCGGTGAGCCCTTTGATGGTCGATATCCTCGAATCCGCGTACTTTGAAAATGAGTCATTATTTCCAACAGCTACAGTGCAATTCGATAATGCTTTGCTGATGGAAAACATCGAACACGAGTGGGTTAATGGAGAAGTGCGCCCTTACTCACTCCGCAACGTATCTGCAGGATTAACAAGTGCCGATTTGAGAGCGTGATATGATGCCGTTGCGATTGCAATGGCAAGGCACAGCACGGCAGCAAGGACCAAAGGCGTCGCGCCAATACGGGTACGATATGCGAAATCACCCAGCCATTGTTCCATCATCCAGTATGCAACAGGTAAACCGATGACAATGGAAATCCCAACCAGTTTTCCGAAGTCACGCGTGATGAGCACCACAATGTTCATGGCAGTGGCCCCAAGTACTTTGCGAATGCCGATTTCCTTTGTTTTTTGTGCGGCGGAGAATGCTACGAGACCGAGCAGACCCATGCTTGCAATAACGATAGCGAGTACGGCAAACACGATGAAGACTTTCCCCATACGTTGTTCTGCATGATACAGTGACGCGTATTCGGCATCAAGGAATTGAAATTCAAACGGACGATGTGGAACGAGGTTGGTGAAGACGCTTTTTACGTTTTCAATGTGCCTTGCAACGTCACCGCCGGGAATCTTGACGAAGACTTTGTCTGTTTGCACCATCTCCGGGAAAATTACGAGCGGTCCGATTGGCGCGTGCATGGAGGCGTGATGGAAATCGTGAACGACGCCGATGATTTCACCCTTGCGGTCGCCCATGGAAGCCTGTTTTCCCACGGCATCGTCCAGCATGAGATGAAGTTCCCTGACAGCGGCCTCGTTCAGGATGAACGTATAAACAGTATCTTTTTCCTGTCTTTCGACATCGTGGCGGGTAAAGTTTCTTCCGCGCACGAGCTCCATCCCAAGCGTTGGGATATAGTCTTCGTCGGCGATGAGGCCGGTAATCATAATGCCAGGCTCAGTCATACCCGGCAATGCTATCGAGTAGCCGCCCCCGACCTGAGCCGGTGAATCGGAGCCACGGGCGACACGTGTGACGCTTCCCGTACGCATGAGTTCCGTTTTCAATGCCTCATATGCGGTGTTTGTTTTTCCGTCAAGCGGAAGGATAAGCGTGTTCTCTTTGTCAAAACCAAGTCGTTTGTCCTGGATGTAGTTTAATTGTTTGCTGATGACGAACGTCCCGACAATCAGGATCATCGAGATCGTGAACTGCACAACAACGAGGAACTTCCGCAGACCAATGCCGCGAGCCGACGTTTTGAAGTTTCCTTTGAGCACACTGACGGCCTTGAATGACGTTATCATCATCGCAGGATATACTCCGGCGGCAATAGCGATAGCGATCATTCCAACGATGAGGTAGCCTATAAAGATGGGTTCGGTCAGTGACTCGAGCGAAAAATCCTGTCCTGCGAGGTCATTGAAGAACGGCAATAGCACGTAGGCGAGCCCGAATGCTAACAAAAATCCCAGGAACGTGATGATGACGGATTCACCAATGAATTGTGTGAAGAGTTGTTTGCGTAAAGCACCAACCACCTTGCGAATCCCGACTTCCTTCGCGCGTTCCGTAGCGCGGGCGGTGGCAAGGTTAACGTAATTGATACACGCAATCGCAAGAATCAGAAGGGCGATCGCAGTGAAGATGTATACATACTGAATACTTCCAACTACTTCAGGTTCGTGATCGAAATCGGAATGAAGGTGAATGTCACGCAAGGATATGAAGTTGTATCGGACATAATCGCCCGGGTTGGAGACTTCAGATGCAAGTGCTTTCGCTACGATTTCGTTTGTTTTCGTAACAAGGTTGTCGAGGTCCGCTTTCTCATTGAGGACGCAAAAGGTCTGATAGTTTGCGCTCCACCAGATAGGTTGTTCACGACCAGCACGCATGGAATGGAAGGAGGCAAGAAATTCAAATTGGAAGAATGAATTTGCAGGCGGATCTTTGACAACACCTGTAACCGTATATGGCTGGACATTGTTGATTGTAAGCAGTTTGCCCATAGGGTCATCGTTGCCGAAGTATCTTTCGGCCGTTGACTCCGTGAGGACTACGGAATACGGTTCGGTTAAGGCCTTGTCAGGATTTCCCTTTACGAGGTTGAAACTAAAGACGTCGAAGAAGGTGCTGTCGGCGAAACAGAACTGGTGCTCCTGGTGACGCTCGGTGTCGGTGGCGACTATTATGGGATTGGACCTTGATGCATTGTAGAAGCGCACGCCGGTTTCTGTTTCAGGAAGTGAAGTCATTGCCGGAAGCAGCGCAGTTGGCGATACCGCCGTCCGGGCAATCTGTCCGCCGAAACTATATTCAAGCGACACGCGGTAGATGCGGTCAGACTTTTCGTGAAAGTTGTCGTAGCTGGTTTCGTGGCGAATCCAGAGCATCAGCAAAAGACAGACGGAGAGTCCGAGTCCGAGACCCGTGATGTTGATCACAGTAAAGGACAGGTGCTTCCTGAGATTCCGGAGGCTGATGAGAATGTAATTGTAAACCATACTGGGATTGAGGGATTAAGGGATTGACAGGATGGATTTTCAGGATTTCAGGATTATCAGGATTTCTTTTGTGATAAGACTCGATTCTAAGGGATAGTGTTGCATGAGGAACCGCTTTTTTTTGGATTCGCGAATTCTCGCAAGAGAGCAGATCACTGAACCAGAACAACAAGTTGCCTATAGGTTTAAAAAAGCGAGTCTCAATACAAGGCCTACGCCCGCGGCAGGGATTGAAGCGGAAAGCGGACTGGGATTAAAGGGATTGATCGATTGGTATGATTGGGATTTATGGATTATTGAGGGATTGAATGTGGGACTTGGGGGGACGAAAAAGGAAGAGCATGTTCGGGACGCCCAAACAGTGATCCTTGTACACCCGACTGGCTTGCAGCGGAAAGCCCGGTGGCCCGGGGACTTTACCCTGTACAGATAAGATACCTAAAAGGGGCCAGCCGCCACAACTGGATCGAGGGATTAAGGCTTTGCAGGATGGGATTGCAGGATTCCTGGGATTGTGGTGAGAACCCGGTCAATTGCTGGATATTATACTTATTAGGAGTCACCACCGAATCAGCGAAATCATATTCAGCAAATCCCACAATCAGTCGTGATCCTGATTAGAAAGATTCAAATAACTTGCAGAAACACATTTTGTGCTGTAGGCTTGCACTTTGTTTAGATTGATTCTAAAGATGAGAGCACTTTATGTTATAAGTTGCAATTTACCGCGCTGACGCAGAGCGGCGAGCACGGAAGACCGCCATTCCGGTTCGCGCTTGTCCAATCCGCGGAGTAAGAAGATTTTGGGTCATCGTCCGGCGACGGTGACCTTCCTTTTAACCCATAATATTCATGCTAAAAAGACTGATGTATCTCGTACTGGTCGTTCCTTTCGCGACGGCGGCCCAGGTAAAAGCACCTTACGCTCTCTTCAATGGCGAGGGGAAGGAGGTTTCGTATGCAAGTATGGTTGAACGTCTCGCAAAGGCAGATGTTGTTTTCTTTGGCGAACTCCATAATAACACGTTGGCACATTGGCTGGAACTTCAGGTTCTTAAGGATCTGAATTCAGGCAGGAAGAAACTGGCTGTAGGGATGGAAATGTTTGAACGCGACGACCAGGTTGTTCTGGATGAATATCTTTCCGGCCGTATTGATGAGAAGAACTTTCTGAAAGAAGTAAAACTCTGGGATAACTATAATACAGATTACAAGCCGCTCGTGGAGTATTCAAAGAAGGCTGGAATTCCTGTGATCGCTACAAATGTACCGCGCCGGTACGCCAACCTCGTTTATCGAAAGGGACTCACTGCACTCGACAGTGTTGGTGCGGAGGCGAAACGCTGGATTGCACCTTTGCCATTGGTTGTTGACTATACATTGCCCGGGTACAAAGCGATGATGGATGGCATGGGCCAGCATGGTGGTGCGTCAGCTGAAAATCTTGCAGCGTCTCAAGCCTTGAAGGATGCGACAATGGCGCACTTCACTGTTATCAACTTACCTGAAGGTGGAACATTTTTTCACATAAACGGGTCGTATCACTCACAGAATTACGAGGGTATCCTGTCGTATCTGAAAAAATACAAGCCAGGTTTGAATATCGTTACCCTTCACGTCGCGGAACAATCATCTATCAGCGCGTTGGATAAGTCAAATCTTAAGATGGCTGATTTTGTTTTTTGCATCGTGGATGACATTACGAAGAGTTACTGACACGCTCTCGAAATTTTTGATGAAGTTATATGCGTAAGATAATTCTTGATCTTGCTGTCACACTTGACGGATTCATTGAAGGCCCCAATGGTGAAATCGACTGGTGTATAATGGATGACGATATCAATTTTGACAAATTTCTCGACGGAATCGATGCGATATTTTACGGCCGTGTGAGCTACGACGCCTGGGGTAACTTTCAACCCGGCCAGGATGTAAGTGAGGCGGAAAAGTCACTTTGGGCAGGGGTGCATTCAAAAAAGAAATATGTGTTTTCAAATACATTCAGGCGGGACAACAACGCGACGTTTATTGGTCCTGACTGGGTTAGCAGGGTGGATGAGATTCGGAAACAGCCCGGAGGTGATATCTGGTTGTATGGCGGTGCAAAGTTGATCAGGTCATTTATCGATCATAACCTGATTGACGTTTTCCGTCTGGCTGTTCATCCCATTGTTCTTGGATCGGGGAAGCCTCTTTTTGAAAATCGTGCGGACCGGCTTGCATTGAATCTTGTTGACGTGAAAAAATTCAGGTCCGGAGTTGTGCAGGTGATTTATCATAAAAACGGGAGCGAAAGTTGATTAAGACACTCCTTTATATATCATATTCTCTCTTCGCGTTAGCGCTGGTCCTGGCCGGACTTTTCTTCATAGGTACTCTCAAAACTCGCGCTATGATAAAAATTCTGAAATCGGGCAAACCATCACCCGGACAGGTTTCAGAATACCAGGAGGGGACACGGCATATGCGAAAGTACGCTTATTGGTCTGGCTACCTGGTTGTCGGTGCTATTTTGATTTTTATAATCGCCGCAATTCTTAATTCCACGTAAGTTCGGCAGCCTTGTTTATTGACTTTTGTTAATGTGAATTATTATTTTGGGGCAGTCTTAGCTATTATATTTCATTACCTAATATTATGTCACCCCAATCGTTGTCTTATCCCACAACACCCCGGAATGTTAACCCGCGGATTCTCGAACCCTCACCCGAATTCAGAAAGGAAGCGTTGAAAGCAGTTGGCGCTATCGTGTTTTTTGTCTTCATGTACATCGTCCTCGTAGTCGCCGGCGTCGCCCTTGCTGCGCTTTGTGCGGCCGGAGGTATTGCGTTGATTCTTCTGAAACCAATGTTTCTGACACTTATGCTTGGCATAGGCCTCGCCGGACTGGGTGTCATGGTGTTGTTCTTTCTTTTCAAATTTCTGTTCAAAAGACAAAAGATCGACCGGTCCGGATTAATCGAAATTACCGAGAAGGAACATCCGCGACTGTTTCAGTTTGTACGTCAGCTTGCACTTGAGACGCATACATCATTTCCGCGGAAGATTTATTTGTCACCGGACGTTAATGCGTCGGTCTTTTATAATTCCAGCTTCTGGAGTATGTTCCTGCCGGTACGTAAGAATCTTCAGATCGGACTTGGTCTTGTAAACGCCGTCAACCTGAGTGAATTCAAGGCCATCATTGCGCACGAATTCGGTCACTTCTCTCAGAAAAGCATGAAACTTGGAAGTTATGTGTACAACATGAATCACATCATTTTCAATATGCTTTACGACAACGACGGCTATGAGCGCGCGATTGAAACCTGGGGTAATGCAAGCGGATACTTTGCTTTGTTTGCCGGACTTACCGTTCGTATTGTCAAAGGAATTCAATGGATACTGCAGCAATTGTACACGCTGATCAATACCAGCTATATGAGTCTGTCGAGACAGATGGAGTTTCATGCGGATACCGTTTCTGCCACTGTGAGTGGTGGCAACCATCTCATCACTTCATTACGCAGACTCGAAGTTGCAGACATCACATACAACAATGTGTTTGGGTTTTATCAGCAACACTTTACCAAGGGATTCAAACCCGAGAATATTTATCCGCAGCATTCGGAAGTAATGCGACTTTTTTCAGAATTCCACAGTCTTCCCGTTGATAACGGATTGCCACAGGTCGATGCAGGTTCTTTTGCCAGATTCAATAAGTCACGCGTTGTGCTTAAAGATCAATGGGCTTCGCACCCTTCTACCGATGACCGCGAACGCCATCTTCGTTCCCTTGCCGTAGAAACACCGGCAATGCACGAGTCGCCGTGGCAGCTTTTTGAAGGCGCTGAAGCGTTGCAGCGAATGGTCACTACGAAGGCCTTTCAGGAAGTGAAATATGAGGCGGCGGTGCAGTTGATTGATGCGGCGGATTTTCGCAGACAATATCGCGAGGAGTTCGACCGTTATCAGCTACCATCGATTTATAAAGGTTATTTTGATTCCCGATACGTCACCAGGACCGACCTGCGTGGCGTGGAGGACACAATTGACGTAAATGGTGAATCTCTTGAGAAGCTGCTTTCGGAAGAAACCGTTGCCCTGCCACAGGTAAAGAACGGATTGATCAACGACCTGGATACGTTAGCGGCTATTCGTGATGGTCACGTGAAAGTAAAGACGTTTGAATTTGATGGCAAGAAGTACCGCGGTAAGGATGCTGGCGGTGTCTACCTTCAGTTGCAGGATGAATTAAAGGAAACGGAACGTTTGATCGGGGAAGCCGATAGAAAACTTATTGCGTGGTTCATTGGAAAGGCTCGTGAAAATGGTGATCACGAAAAACTGCGTGCCGCTTACAGTGAATTGTTCCTTGAAGTCGAGCGAACAGAAAATGATGTGAGACTTTACGCGAAGATGCAGGAATTGATGATGCCACTTTTTCAGACGATGACTTTCGACGCAATTCAGATTGCGATCTCCCAACTAAAACTGGGAGAACCCGATTTTCGCGAGCGCCTCTCGAAAGTTATTGACGACCCGTCGAATGTTGAACTCATTACCGATGATCAGCGCAAAAGCGTGACGACTTATCTGTCTAAGGAATGGGACTATTTCCGGGCACAGGAGCATGTACAGGAAGATATTGACCGGCTCAATGAGTGCCTGTATGCGCTATGGAACGTTGCGAGCGAAAGGGAATTTAAGGCGCGGGCCAGCGTTCTTAATCTGCAGCTGGAACTCATCGGAGTTGATAGACCTACAATTGAAGCGTGACATTTCTTTGTTTGCTTTTATTTCTGATCACGTCAGTTTTCCGACCACCTGTAAGACAGGGAAGGATCCCTATGCATCCGTAAAAGGGCTTTGGATATCGAAAAGATTTTCTCCTGACACAATCTCGTCTGCTTTACTCATCAGGGATTCTGTGATCGAAATTAATCCGTATGGAGTAATGAACTACGAGAGTTATTTTATTCCAGAGGGTGATTGCTTCAATCAATTTGGTCCACATGGGGAGGACCAAGCGTTATTTTGCCTTGAAAATGATGGCATGGTCGAAACGTTGGTGTCCACACAGGAAAAGTCTTATTATCAAAAGGCGAATCTCGATGAAATGCGCGGGGAATTGTTCTATTGCGATTCGCCATTGAGAATCAGGCTGCCGCTGTCAACTAACGGAAGTCTTCGCGATCAGGACAGGACCAGGTTGTGGGCAGACGTGTTTGTAGGGAGGCTCAAAACTTTAATAAAAGGCACTTATCCAAATATCGGGAGCGACTCCAGCTGTATACAGTCTCATGATGTACTTATTTCTTATACTATGATTCCGCGAATGGTTCTTTATGAGATGAGTGTGTTGTCGGAGAATGATAGGCCACGCCTTGAATTTGTTATTCATGCAGACAAGGATACGCCTCTTGAGGTAATTGACAGAATACAAGAGGCTATCCGGGACGGACATCCTCAACTGAGAGTATATCGTGCAGCTTGGAGTGATAAGATGACACAGGTTCTGGTGGAGCCACTGGACTAGCAGAGGCGTCCGAGACGACAGCAATGTGATTTCTTTAATTTTTGTTGTGTAAATACTATGCGCAAAGCCTTTCTGCCAGCACTGCTGCTGTTGCTTTCTCCTGCAGGCAGCGATTAACCCAATGCGTTTTGTGCTGGCGGGCGTGGCAGTTTTCGTAATCGCATGGGTGAGTATCAGCTTCCTGTCAATTCGCGGCGCGCCGGCAAATCCTGTCAATGCACTAAAGACTGAGTAGACCTATTTTGTTTCACCGTCGGTTTTGGGTAAATTGATCTTACAATGAATGTCTTTGCCGTTTTGATTGTTCTGGCTCTGATGTTGCCCGCCGCTCCGGACACTCCGATGACGACCGGATCTGAGGCATGCGTTTCCCAGGCAGATGCAGAACGAATCCTTGGAGGCTCCGCTCAACTGTTGGAAAGCAAATCGGAAAAGATCGATGGTTTGCACAGACGTATGTGTACTTTTCGGTCAATCAAGGAACGACAGAGTAATCTCTATTATTTGATTGAAACTTATTCAGACACGACGGCGGCAAATCGCGCCTTTGATGGAATTGTTAAGGCCAACCGAAGCATGGCCGGCGAGGAACTTGTCGATGGAATAGGCGACGAGGCATGGCGCCATAGTGATAGGAAGAATTTTTCCATAATTGTCTTTCGCAAAGGACGGATTATGGTACGAATGAAAGTAAACAAACTGGCGCGTAGTACATCCGTTGTTTCATTCTACGAGGTTGCGAGGACAATCGCCAGCACGATCTGATTTAAATCGATTCAGTCTATTCGTACTTTAACGTGTCCGCAGGATTAACGCGAGTAACCCGCAACGCATGGTATCCGGAGATAACAACGACAAACGGCTAATGCGATTATCCCTGGAGAGAAAGTGATAAACGCTTAATTCAACACGAATACGCAAAATTTGACAGCCAGCTTGTAGAAAGGTAAATCATAAGCGGCAACGCTATACCAAACGAAATCGCAAGAAACGTAAGAAAGCTTCGTGAATGAAAGATGAATAACTGCCTGGAGATTGCACCAAAAAGGGGTGAGCGCAAAAACAATTTCGGTAGGAAAGGATATCTTATATCCCTGGTTTAGTTCATTTTATTATCGGAGAAGCCCACAGAATCACAAAGGCTGCTTCCTCGGAAACTATAAAATCGAATATGTCGAGATACCTTGTCCGGCGCGTCATTACGCATACGATGGCTGGAGTATGATGTCGCGTACTGCATCCTACTTTCCGAACGACATCGGTTTATATGACGTCGTCGGAATGTAGCCGAGATGGTGTCCGACAAAGGCAAGGCCTGTGGCGGAAGCTGGGACGACGCGCCTTCTGAAGGCACTATCCATAGTGTCAACTCCTACACCCGACCCAATGCAACGATCGGCTTCAGAGTGTTCATGGGTGTGATCGAGTAACGCTCCGGATAGACGTCATCCCTTTGTCGGAACGTATTTGGTTAGTATCGTTCCATCTGTATAAACAGTCGAGTTTTCATTTTTCAGCACAACCTGTTTATTGAATATTGGCAGGCCCTTTCCAATTGCAACGGGCTTCCTGAAGATATAAAACTCATCAACCAGGTCCTGGCTCACTAACGAAGCGGCAAACGTTGCACCGCCGTAAACCATGATGTCTTTACCGGGTTGTTGCTTCAGCGCACGGACTACACTTGCCACATCGCCGCTTTTTGTTTCAAGATTTCTGCCTTTAATGGAAGACTGCGAATTGCTGAATACGATCTTTTGAATGTTGACCATTCTGCGCGCAAGCGGATGCTCAATGCTTTCCGGATGATTGTCGAGAACGTTTTCCCAATGTTTGATAAAATCAGCAGTCATGTTGCGACCGAGCAGAATGAGATCACAGCTGTCAGCGAGTTCGATTACGTCCCCGTAGATCGCTTTATCCATCTCACCAATCCACATCCAGTCCATTTCGCCATTCGAACCAGCGACAAAACCGTCGATGGTCATTTGTACCTGAAGTTTGAGCTTTCGCATGGTAGTAGTCTTTGATTTTTTCGATTGATTATCTACCATCAAATTTCAGTGATTTGTGAATGCAAACAGGGTTGCTAATGCGACATCCAGACTGGTTCAATGCGACAAAGTACATGGCAACCGTTCCGGGCTGGTTCACACAAGCATTATTGGCCGACCAACTTCCGCCGTTCACCGACCCCCGCCCTGTGACAGCCTTTTTTGAATGGCCGCGCCTGCATCCGTTGCCGTTATTTATATCATAAATCAGATAATATGGAAACGCGCTTCACCACTCCAAACATGAAATCGATGTTTCGCTGGCTCATCACAGTTGCCGGGATCATTACCGCGTTGACGTGTTCCTATGTATTGAACAGCATGGAGGATAAAACCGATGTTGTGAATATCCCGGCCGCTCCGATATTCAGCCGTAATCTTGAGCCACCCGCTGATTTAGTGTCCGGGGTTTCTGATGTTGTCGTGTTCCTTTATGATTCAGCTGTGAAGTAATGACTACTTTGTCTTCTTAAGCAGGACATGCGTAGCGCGTTCTCCCTGGAAAGTCTCCGGTTTAAACCCTAGTGCGACAAGATCAATTCCTTCAAAAAGATTCTCACCTGTACCGAGGAACACTGGCGAAAACGCAATATGCATTTCGTCTATATGCCCGGCCGTGAGATATTGCCTTACAGTCGACGCTCCGCCACCGATGCGTATATCTTTTCCGTTGGCAGCTTTCTTCGCTTGTTCCAGTGCCGACTCAATACCGTCGGTAACAAAGTGAAACACCGTCCCGCCCTCCATATTCAAAGACTCGCGCGGATGGTTGGTCAGAACAAAAACCGGTACGTGATACGGCGGGTTGTTACCCCACCAGCCCCTCCAGTCCTCATTTGGCCAGGGTCCGCGAATGGGCCCGAACATATTGCGCCCCATAATCCATGCACCAAGATTCTCAAATGATTTCACAGCGAAGTCATTGTCGACGCCTTCTGTTCCGACTCCGTTGCCGTACAGACTTTGAAACATTTTCGTTGGAAAGATCCATTCATGGAGTTCCTCACCTCTTTCACCGAGGGGATTCTGTTTGCTTTGGTTTGGCCCTGCACCGTAGCCGTCGAGCGAAACTGAATATGCACATACTTTGACTTTGCTCATTGTAATCGTTTGTTATTGGTGGATCGCGTCAATTTACAAAAGTTCGGGTCATGGAGAATAGGATCGGGAAGCCGGCGGCGGGGGCACTCAAACGCGTTCCTGACAAAAGTCATTTCTGAGTATTTGAATAATCGTTTAAATTGGGCTCCGTTTCCTCTTATTGATCACGCCCATTGAATGATTTTACGCCAAAGCTGATCACGCTTTTAAAGCAGGGTATCTCACGGCATCAGCTTCTTAAAGACATAATCGCCGGAACCGTCGTTGGTATCGTTGCACTCCCACTTGCAGTTGCTTTTGCAATTGCATCAGGTGTAAGTCCTGAAAAAGGACTCGTCACCGCTGTCGTCGCCGGATTTTTCACCTCTTTGCTTGGCGGAAGCCGGGTTCAGATCGGTGGCCCTACAGGTGCGTTTATTATTATCGTTTACGGAGTAGTGGAGAAGTACGGCGTCGGGGGTCTCACCGTTGCGACATTGATTGGAGGCTGCATTATTGTATTGATGGGCCTTGCGCGATTGGGAAGCTTGCTCAAGTTTGTTCCCTTGCCGCTGATCGTAGGGTTCACCAGTGGTATTGCTGTGATAATATTCTCATCACAGGTAAAGGACTTTCTTGGCTTACCACTTGAAACCGTCCCTGCATCGTTTATAGGAAAATGGAGCGCGTACTTAAATTCATTGCAGGACATAAACTACTATGCGCTCGGAGTCGCGGTTGGTACGATGCTGATATCAGTTCATTGCCATCGGATTACAAGGAAAGTTCCCGGACCGTTCGTGGCGCTCATAGTAGCAACGTTGGCGGTATACGTTTTTCAACTACCGGTAGATACAATTGGCTCCCGGTTTGGC
The DNA here is from genome assembly GCA_023428695.1 of Bacteroidota bacterium. Classification (GTDB taxonomy): domain Bacteria; phylum Bacteroidota; class Bacteroidia; order Cytophagales; family Cyclobacteriaceae; genus Ohtaekwangia. Next base: position 3,180 of record JAEYWY010000017.1, on the reverse strand, counting down.
TCCATACCGTCTTCGATACCCTGGCCGTCGTTTCCCGCAGTGGATCTTGCCATGATTGAAGAACTTATTCAGCCTGCACTTGCTATTGCGTTGCTTGGAAGCATTGAGTCTTTGTTGTCAGCAGTGGTGGCCGACGGTATGATTGGTGGGAACCACCGTTCGAACGGCGAACTGGTAGCCCAGGGCGTTGCAAACATCGCCTCAGGTTTGTTCGGCGGTATTCCCGCCACTGGCGCGATTGCACGTACGGCCACGAATGTAAAAAACGGCGGACGTACTCCCATTGCAGGGATCACGCATGCGATCGTGCTCCTTCTTATCATGCTGTTGTTCGCACCTATGGCCAAGTTGATTCCGCTTGCATGCCTGGCGGGTATACTTGTCGTTGTAGCATATCACATGAGTGAATGGCGGAACTTCCTCGAATTGATGAACAGCAACAGAATGGATGTAATGATTCTGGTAACCACATTCCTGCTTACCGTTGTCTTTGATTTGATCGTTGCGATCGAGGTTGGCCTCGTTCTTTCAAGTTTCATGATCATGAAGAGGATGAGTGACACGCTTACGGTCCAGACAGGGGAGATGATTCACAACGGCGAAGATGAAAAATTGTTTGAAGAAGAACTTCCTCAGATCCCTGAAGGTGTTGTTCTGTATGAAATTCAGGGTGCGTTGTTTTTTGGAGCAGCTCAGAAATTCCAGGACCTAGTGAGAGAGCTTCACGCAAAACCAAAAGTGATCATACTTCGGATGCGACACGTGCCGTTCATCGACGCGACGGGAACAAGTCGCGTCAAGGATATAATTAAACACTTTGAAGGGAACGGTGTGCAGGTCATCCTGTCCGGTGTACGTGATGGGGTTCGCAACGAACTCGAACGTTCCGGAATTTACGACGTCCTTGATCGAAGGAACCTGCTTGCCAACGTCACACTTTCCCTGAAACGCGCCGGCGAAATCCTCGCGAAATAACTTTGATGCCCCTGTCGGAGGGATGTTGCGTGTATCCGCCGTTCACCGCGACAGTCTGCCGTGTGTGTTATGTGCGCCAGCCGAAAAATGAAACACTGCAGGGAATTAACCGGCGGAAATCTTATCTTCATGGACAACATTTCAGCCATGAAGAATATTCTCTGCATTACGCTTCTCTGTTTTATTTCGCCTGGTGTTTTTGCACAGTCGGGAAAGAAACTATTCAACGGTAAAAACCTTGATGGTTGGACGATTCACGGCACTGAAAAATGGTATGTTGAGGATGGCATTCTTGTTTGTGAGAGTGGTCCGGACAAAGGATACGGTTATCTATCAACAAACAGAGAATACCAGGACTTTGAGCTGACGCTGAAGTTCAAGCAAGAGACCAACGGGAACAGTGGCGTTTTCATTCGTTCGGGAATTGAGGGTACGAAGATCAGCGGTTGGCAGGTAGAGGTAGCCCCGTCAGGTGGCCACACCGGTGGTATCTATGAATCCTATGGACGCGGATGGCTGATACAACCGAAACCGGAAGATGAGGAACATCTCAAAACCGGCGAATGGAACGAGCTAAAGATACGAGTCGTCGGCGACGAAGTCACGTCCTGGCTCAATGGTCATCAGATGGTTCACCTAAAGGATGCAAAGATTGGCGCCGGACGCGGCTTCATCGCGTTGCAGATACATGATGGCGGAGGTATTAAGGTGCGCTGGAAAGACTTGGTCATTAAGGAATTGTAACAGTATTCTGAGTTGTAGTTCATCCACAGTAAAGAATATTATGCAAAGACGGGAGTTTATCAGGCGTAGCGCATTGACGGCAATGGGACTGTACTTCCTGCCGGCTATGGCGCGGAAAGTTGTAGCCAGCGATCGCGTGCGTATAGCCATCGTTGGACTCGGCGGTATGGGTCTTCAACACCTCGAATGGTTTGCGGCGTTACCTGAAGTGGAAGTGGTGGCACTGTGTGATGTTGATAAAGACCATCTTGATCGCGCATTGAAAGCACTAGCCACGTTACAACCCCAGGGCAAGGCGCAAGGTTACACGGATTTCCGGCGTATACTGGAACGAAAGGACATCGATGCAATCAGTTGTGCCACACCTGATCACTGGCATGCACAAATTGCGACACTCGCCTTTGAAGCTGGCAAGGATGTGTACGGCGAGAAGCCGCTGTCCTACGACGTACGCGAAGGACAACGAATGTCGAAAGCGCTGAATCGCCACAGCCGCGTCTTTCAAATGGGAACGCAGATACATGCAGGCGATAACTATCATCGGGTAGTGGAGATCATTCGTTCAGGTGCACTTGGCAAGATTAATACGGTACGCCTTTGGAAAACGGGAACGCCACCTGACCTGGGGACGCCGCAAGTTCAGGCACCGCCACCTTCCCTTGACTGGGACATGTGGCTTGGTCCCGCGCCGTTTACGGACTACACACCGCAACGATGTCACTTTACATATAGGTATTTCCTCGATTACTCCGGCGGAATTTTCGCGGACTTCTGGTGTCATATTGCCGATGTCGTGTACTGGTCACTGGATCCAAAAGGACTTAAAACTATTAATGCGCGTGGTCAGGCACCAAAAGGTTTCAATGATGCACCGGAGTGGCTGGACGTCGACTACGAATTTGATGACCTGAAATTGTTCTGGACACACGAACCTCCGGACGTACCCGGCGCTGCAGACAGGAGCATTGGTGCGTACTTTGAAGGGGAGAAGGGTACGCTGCTTTGCGACTATGGTTCGCGACTTATTACTATGAATGGAGAAACAGTTGAAGACCTGCCCGATGTCGCGATCACGCTTCCTCGTTCACCGGGTCACCAGCAAAACTTTATAGATGCAGTGAAGTCACGCAACCAAACGGAGTCCAACCTGGACTACGCGCGTCGCATGACCCTGCCCATGCACCTCGGCTTAATTTCGTATCGCCTCGGTCGACAACTTTCCTGGAATAGCGAAAAGGAAAAATTCACCAACGACAAAGAAGCAAACTCTCTTCTTCATCGCCCATACCGCAAAAAATGGAACCTTATCTAGTCCTCCCAACCCCGGTGCGCAGCGCCCATATTATTCCCACTAGTCCCACGTCCCACAGTTCCCACTCGTCCCACAGTTCCCACTCGTCCCACAGGTCCCACTCGTCCCACAGGTCCCAATTGTCCCACAGTTCCCACTCGTCCCACAGT